>DASWZV010000082.1:0-234560 GCA_036407095.1 Vicinamibacterales bacterium
AGTCATTTCGTGATTCGAAATGACTCCCGACCCCATTTTCCGCCGATGATCGGAGCAGTGGAATCACAGCGCGTCGTCGTTGTCCTCGACAACATCCGGAGCCTGTACAACACCGGATCGATCTTTCGCACCGCCGACGCCTGCGGCGTCGCCCGGGTCGTGCTGTGCGGCATCACACCGCGGCCCGATCAAGGAGGGCGGCAGCGGCGCGCGATCAAGAAGACCGCGCTCGGAGCCGAAGACGCGGTGCCCTGGGAATACCGGGCTGATGCGGCGACTGCCCTGCGTGAGCAGTCAGCAGGCGGCTATCACATCGTCGCGGTGGAGACGTCACCCGATGCCGTGAACTTGTTCGAGTGGACGCCGTCGTGGCCGGTGTGCCTCGTCTTCGGCCACGAACGGGAGGGGATCTCGGGGGACCTCACGTCGCAGGTGGAGACGGTGATCCGCATTCCGATGCTCGGGCAGAAACGATCGCTGAACGTAGCGACCGCTGCCGGCGTTGTCCTCTACGAGCTGCTTCGACGTCGTCTCTACGACACACGTTGAAACGCGACCGCACTGGCACACGAGCTGTCGCGGGCGTTCAGTTCGCAGTCGGAACCAGGTCGACGTGATCGACGACGACGACATCGACATCGCGTTGACGGGGTTCGAGTCGTAGTCCGAGTTGCTCGCGGATCGCGGTGAACAGCGATGGTCGGCTGGGATCGGCCGCCGTGTCTGCTGAATCCGTGGCCCACTCCAACGTGAGGTCGAACACGCCGTCGAGACCCGTCATATCCTCGACGGATCGCGTGAGTTGACTCGCAAGTACCTTCGCCAGCATCGCCGTTGTGACCTGCCTTCCGGTGAGCTTGCCGGCCGCACTCATGCTGAACGGGTTGGGAGCCGGGCGATCAGCAGCTGACGACAGCTTGAACTTCGGCGCGCCATCTCTGACGAGCGCATAGGCCGTCAGGCGTCTCGTCTCACGGTGAACAGCGAGGTGAAAGCGGTCGGCCAGCAAGGTTCGCATCATCGCCTGGAGCCGGCCAGGTGCCGGCACACCGTCCGGAGCCTGTCCAGTCACGTCGAATCGCGCGGAATCGGCACCCTTCGGGCTGCCAATGAGCCTGTCGTCATCGAGATCGAATGACCACTTGATCAGCCAGCTCAAGGGCGTGTTGCTGGTGACGATGCGGTTGCCAACCCGTTGCAGCGCCATCGGACTCGACCCATCGCTGGGTTTGATGGTGGCGACCTCGAAGGCGGGGATGTCTGCCGTTTGGGCAGCGCCGACAGCCGACACAGCGATCGCAAGCCATATGCTCCTCATGTCGCAGCTCACTCTCGGATAGATACGCGTGTAGGTCCACCGCCCTCCCGCAGCACCGAATGCTATCGCGGTTCGGCTCGAGATCCCGGGCCGCCCGCGAGCGGTTGACGAAATTTTTCGTTGACACTGACGAAATAATTCGTCAATGATGGCGGGAATGGGCGGCACACCGCGACCCACGAAATCCGAGCTGGCCATCCTGCGCGTGCTGTGGGAACGCGGTCCGCAATCGGTCCGCGCCGTGCAGGCGGCACTCGAGACGACGAAGCCCTCTGGCTACACGACGGTCCTGAAGCTGATGCAGATCATGACCGACAAGGGTCTGCTCGAGCGTGACGACAGCGTCCGGCCACAGCTGTACAAGCCTCGCCGCAAACAGGAGCAGACGCAGAAGCATCTGCTTCGCGACTTCATCGACCGTGCCTACGGCGGCTCCGTGAAATCGCTCGTCATGCACGCGATGTCGACGAAGAAGCCGTCGCAGAAGGATCTCGACGAGCTCGAAGCGTTGCTCGACCGTTTCGAGAAAGGCGACGTATGAACATCTTCAGCCTTGCGTTCACCACTGCGCTCGTCGACTTCGTGTGGCAGGGGGCGCTCGTCGCGTTGGCTTTGCTCGTGGCCCTGCGCACCCTCGGACGGCGCTCAGCCCAGGTTCGCTATGCGCTGAGCGCAGCGTCGCTGGTTGTGCTCGTGGCCGCGCCGATCGTCACGATGGCGTGGCGTTACAACAGGGTCGACCGCGATGACGTCGCGATGGTCACGCTGGTTCCGTCTTCGATCCTCGCGAGCCCTGAAGACGGTGCAGTCTCCGCGGTCACCCTATGGCGCAGCTCCGCGCCGAGCCTGACGACGATTCAGCCGTGGATCCTTCCGATCTGGTCGCTCGGGGTCGTACTGCTGTCGCTTCGACTCGTTGCCGGCGGTCTTGAAGTCCGCGCGCTCCGGCGAAGCGCCCAGCGTGCCGACGATGTCTTGCGTGAGCGCGTCTCGACGCTGGCGACGCGAATGGGCATCCGTCGCGACGTGACAGTCGCGATCTCGATCCGCGCGGACGGAGCGAGTGCAATCGGGTGGCTGCGACCACTCATCCTGCTGCCGCCTGCAACCCTGATGGGGCTGACTCCGACGCAGCTCGATGCGGTGCTGGCTCACGAACTGGCGCATATCCGCCGGCACGACTACCTGGTCAACGTCATCCAGATCACTGCCGAGACACTGCTCTTCTATCACCCGGCAGTCTGGTGGGTGTCGAATCGACTCCGGATCGAGCGCGAGCTGTGCTGCGACGATCAGGCCGTGAGCGTGTGCGGCGATCGCAGCGCCTATGCGAGAGCGCTGGTCACGATGGCGAAGCTGCAGACTCCCGGCATGGCGATGGGCGCCGCAGGCGGATCGCTGCGCGATCGGATCCATCGCCTCCTGGGGACCGGAAGCCACGAAACGCGACGCCCCGCGGTGCTTGCGATCGTAGCGATCGCAGTGGCGCTCATCGCGATCACGTTTGCGAGCGTGGAGGCGCAGCCGGCGCGCGCAAGGTTCGAAGTCGCATCGGTCAAGTTCGCAGCGCCAGAGGAGCACCCGGGCTGGGTCGCGTTCCTTCCGGGCGGGCTCGTTCGCGGCACCGCGGTGCCGTTACGGTTTGTGATTTCACGAGCGTACGACGTGCCGTGGAAACAGCTCGAGGGCGACTCACAGCTGCTGAACCTGCGATACACGATCCAGGCGAGAGCCGACGTCCACGCGCTGCCGGCCCAGGGGTCGAGTATCGAGGCCACGATCAGGGCGCACTCACCGAAGCTGCGGGAGATGCTGCAGTCACTGTTGGTCGAGCGCTTCAAACTCGCGATTCACGTGGAGAGACGCGACAGCCCGATCTACGCGCTAGTCGTCGGCCCGAAAGGACACAGGCTTACATCCAGCGCGAGGAACTGCGGGCCGAGGACGGTCGAGGAAGCCGAGGGCGTCGGGCCGTGCGGCCCTCAGGGGGGCGGTCCTGCGAACGGTTTCCGACTGCGCAACGCTGAAGCGAGCGATCTCGCCTCGGGCCTGAGCGTCTTTCTCGATCGGACGGTCGTCGATCGCACCGGCGTCTCCGGACGGTTCGACATCGACGTCCCGCCTTGGAGCACCGGAGCGCCTCCACGGCCTGATTCCGACGAGCCGCAACCCGATCCGAACGGTCCGTCGCTGTTCACTGTTCTTGAGCAGCTAGGGCTGCGTCTCGAGCCCTCGCGAGGACTGATCGATTACTACGTCGTCGATCATGTGGAACCGCCGAGCCCCAACTAGCCACCTTTTTCTCGGTGGCTATGGGACGGAACAGTCGAAGCGTGTCTACCAGGACTCGATGTGTGTGACGTCCACGGGGCCGTCGCGTCGGATCACGGCGACGTCGATGGGCAGACCGACCGCTCCTTTGGGTATGCCGAACCCGGCGCCCAAAGACATCGTGAGCCGCACGGCCTGGATGAACATCGCCTGCGCCGTTCGGATCGACACGTCGGAGCAGCCGCCCTTCAGCAGCGCCTTGAGCTTGGCCACATCCGGTTGGCGCAGTTCGGCGGGAGGAATGCGGACGCCGGTATCGGTCCTCAGCGCGACGACCACCGACTCCTGACCGTGGAATCTCACGCCGCACTCGGTGAAGGTCAGGCGCGAAATGTGCTGCACCTGCGCTTCCCAGCGATTCGTGGCTCGGTCGGTGGCGATGCCGAGTCCAACGACCACGCTTTCCGGACCTTTCTCGCTGTATCCGGTCACGGCGATCCTGGCGATTACCCGGCTTGGCGAGTACGTTCGAACAACTTCGTCGGCTGGCACCCGCTCGAGGAAGGCCACCAGATCGGCTTTCAGCATGTTGGCAATGTGTTCGGCCTGTTCCCGCAGCGGCCCGGGCGATGGTGTGGCGTCCATCTCGGCGCACAGAACGCGGAAGCGATCGTAGAGCTCGGTCGTCGCCTTCGTGACCGCATCCCGCAGCAAGTACGTCCCCTGCATCGTTGCGACCGAGTGAGGCCCGGTCACGCAGTACTTCTGCTGGCTCGCGACCTGACCGGAGAGATCGCTGATCGCCGTGTCGGTTCCGACGACGATGCCGTCGGGAGTGATGAACACACCGATCAGGGTGGCAAACAGCAACGCGATGCTGCCAGTCATCATTCAGTCTCGAACGCGAGTGGATCTACTTCCCGGGCGGAGGTGGCGCGGGGGCAGGCCCGGCGCCTGGCCCCTGGCCTGGCCCGGGCGCGGGTGGCGGAGCCGCACCTCGCGGACCGAAATTCGTCGTCACCGGCTCGCCTTTCAGCTCCTGATACGCGACGTTCAGATTGATCAGCGCTCGCGATTTCGGCGTGCCGCCGTACTCGAGATCCTTCAACAGCTCTTCTTTCAGGAACACGGCGAACTTCGGGTTCTTCCCGAGCTCGGCCAGCGCCTGTTCCGGCGTCTCTTTCTTCTCCAGCGCCGCCTTCGCCACTGTCAGCAGCGCGCGATTGAACTCCGTATAGGCGTGGAAGCCCTGCCACGTATTCACGTTTCCGTGACCCTCGATCACCAGATCGACGTTCTTGATCCCCTTCTCCGCCTTCTCGAGCGTATCGGGCAGCGCAATCACGCTGCCGCCGGTTGCGGGATCAATGAGCGGCGCCATGTTCCACGCCATGAGGTCGCCAATGCACATCGCCCGCACTGACGGGAACACCACGAACGCGTCGCCGTTGGTGTGACCGGCGCCAAAGTAATAGAGGTCGATCCGGTCCTTGCCCTTCCCCACCGTCGTCTTGTCGGTGAACGTGCGGTCGGGCGTCATCGCGGGATTGGACCGTGGATTGGCGGCTACCCATTTACTGGTGTTCGCATGCGCGACGACTTGGACTGTCGGTCTTGCGGCCTTGAAATAGTCGTTGCTGCCGTTGTGATCGGGGTGCGTGTGTGTGTTGATGATCATCGACACCGGCTTGTCGGTGACGGTCTGCACCTGCTTCAGGATGGCTTCACCATTGTTCGCCAGCTTGGTGTCGACGAGGACGACACCCTCGGCGGTGATGAACACTGTCGTATTTCCGCCGGCGCCGCCTATCTTGTACAGGTTGTCTTTGATCTTCTCGATCGCGCCAGTCGGCGGAATCCCAGGTCCCCGTCCGCCACCGCGCTGCTGCGCCGTGACACCGGCAACGGCCAGGCCCACCACGACGATCGCTGTCAGAAGTCTCACGCGCGTCATCAACACACTCCTCACCGAGAGGATACCGCGGATAGTCTCCTTCGCCATTCATTTCACCGCGTCCGCTGCTGATTCCTTTGCGCTGAGCCAGTAGTACACAAGGGCGCCGAGGCCGAACATCGCGAGGCCTCCGGCTGCTCGACGTGCTGGCACGCGTTCCACTCGCCTTGCGCGACACCGTCAAGAATTCCGCCGCGAGGTTTGACGGAGTCCGATGGACGCTCCGTCAGTACTGGCTTCTCATCGCGCAGTGACGCGCCCTTCTCGTCACGAGGCGAACGACTATCTGATCGCCGGAACCTCGCGACGTGGCTGAATCGGCGCAACACGGTGCCGCATGTACGCCACATACGTCGCCATCGCGAGCAACACTACGGTGATGGCCGCGGAGCTGAACTCACCACGCGCGACGTGCCAGATCGTGGCGGAGACCATCACCACCATGATCCCGACCGCTGCCCACGCTACCAGCCCGGGCAGAATCCGTGTCAGACCGGGGAGCGTCAGCCCTACCGCGGCCAGGATTTCTGCCACACCCAGAAAGACCCAGAACGCTCTCGGCAGCGCCGCCGCCAACTGCGCCGCGATGTCAGGGGGCGGCATCAGCAGGAGCAGGCCGTGCGCGAGGAACGCGACTGCGAGCAGCGCTTGCAGGACCCAAAGCAACTTGTTCATGAGGCCTCCTTCGATTCTCTACTGATACGTCGAACGGCCGCCGGCTCGATCGACAGAGCCGGGCCGGCTCTTGGGCTCAGCGGTCCCTCGTCCGTGGGCCTTGGTGCTACATCGTGAAATGCGCGCTGGTCTAGAAGTCGTCCTCGAAGAACTCGAGCGGACCACGCTCGCCACGGGCACGACGCTCGTCCTCGATGCCACGCAGCTCCACGCGGCGGATCTTACCGGAGACGGTTTTGGGCAGCTGCGCAAACTCGAGACGACGGATCCGCTTGTACGGCGCGAGCGCGTTGCGCGCGAAGCTGAAGATCTCGCGGGCAAGCTCGCGCGACGGCTCGTAGCCGGCGGCGACGGTGACCACTGCCTTGGGCACGGTGTGACGCATCGGATCAGGGCTGGGTATCACCGCCGCTTCGACAATGGCTGGGTGCTCGATCAACACGCTCTCGAGCTCGAATGGGCTGATGCGATAGTCCGACGCCTTGAACACATCGTCAGCGCGCCCGATGAACGTCAAGTACCCGTCGGCGTCGCGCACCGCGACGTCGCCGGTGCGGTAGTAGCCGCCGCGCATCGCTCCAGCCGTACGCTCCTCGTCCCCGTGATAGCCGGCCGTCAGATTCACCGGACTTCCGGTCAGTTCGATGCAGACCTCGCCTTCGTCACCCGGTTTGTCGTCATGATCCAGAAGCACGATCGGACAGCCCACGAGCGGTCGCCCCATCGAACCGGGCTTGAGCGCCTGCCCGGGAGGATTGCCGACGAGCGCGGTCGTCTCCGTCTGACCGTAGCCGTCGCGAATGGTGACGCTCCACGCTCGCTGGACCTGCTCGATCACTTCCGGATTCAGCGGCTCGCCTGCGCTCATCGCCTCGCGGATCGAGACGCGATAGTCGCCGAGCGGTTCCTGCACGAGCATGCGCCATACCGTCGGCGGCGCGCAGATCGTTGTCACCCGATGGCGGACGAGCACGTCCAGCACCTGCTTCGCCTGAAACCGATCGTAGTCGTACATGAACACCGTGGCTTCGGCGTTCCACGGCGTGAAGAAGCTGCTCCACGCGTGCTTCGCCCATCCCGGTGAGCTGATGTTCCAGTGGCGATCGCCAGGCTGCAGCCCGGTGAAGAACAGCGTCGACAGATGTCCCACTGGATAGCTCTGATGCGTATGAAGGACCATCTTCGGCGTGGCGGTCGTCCCCGACGTGAAATACAGGAGCAGCGGATCGGTCGCGCGCGTTGCGCCGTCGGGCTCGAACACGTCGGATGCTGATTCGCTGACGCCGTACCACGTCCAGCCCGGAATGTTTCGACCGACTGCGATCCTGGTGAACGCGCCCTTTACACCATCGAACTTCGGCGCCAGCGCGGAGCTCGTGATCACATGGCAGACGTTGCCGCGACTCACACGGTCCTGCAGATCGGCCGGCGTCAGCAGGCTGCTGGCCGGACTGACGACGGCACCGAGCTTCATCGCCGCGAGCAGCGTTTCCCACAGCGCGACCTCGTTGCCGAGCATGAGCAGCAGGCAGTCCCCACGGCGCACGCCGCGCTCGCGCAGAAAATTCGCGAGCTGGTTCGAGCGCAAAGACATCTCGGCGAACGACCGGACGCGGGCCGTCCCGTTCTCATCGACGATGTGCAGCGCCGGTGTCTCGTTGCCGGCCGCGATCGAATCGAAGTAGTCGAGTGCCCAGTTGAATTCGTCGAACGCCGGCCAGCGGAACTCCCGCACCGCAGCCTCATGATCCAGTCGATGCCGGAGCAGGAGGTCGCGCGCGGCCAGAAACGTTTCACCCGCCTTGGTCAGCCCAGCTGCTTTCATGACCGTCCCTTCGTGGCAATGTTCGAGTGTAAGGCGAACCCGGTGGGGGGATCTGAGCGATGAAACGCGACTCCGCAAGATAGCGTATATTCTGCTGGCCAAGGTGCGTCCCAGTGGCGCCACAACGTAGAACGCGCAGTGGAGACTTTCACATGAATCAGCAGATTCCAACGCGTCGATACCTCGTACCATGCGCGGCAACTGTCGTCGGTGCCGTGGTGATCTTCGTCGCTTCTGCGCAAGGGTCGGGCGCACAGCAGCCCCAGAACAACGCCGTCGTGGAACGGGGCCGCTACCTGGTACGCATCACCGGGTGCCACGACTGTCACTCGCCGAAGATCAAAGGGATGACGCCCGATCTCGACCGCGCGCTGTCGGGACGGCCGGCGACGACCTCGCTGCCGACGCCGACCAAGGATGAAGTGCACGCGTCGCCCGATCTCACGGCATGGACCGGACCGTGGGGCTCGAGCATCGCCGCCAACCTGACGCCGGATGCTGCGACCGGGCTCGGAACCCGGTACACCGAGGCGAGCTTCATCGCGACGATGCGCACCGGCAAGAAACCCAATGGAACGCCGGTAATGCCGCCGATGCCGTCCGACGTCTACCAGAACATGACCGACGACGATCTCAAAGCCATCTTCGCGTATCTGAAAACGCTCAAGCCGATTCGGAACGCGGTCTACGCTGGCATCACGCCGCCGGCCGCGAGCACGCAAAAGCCGGCAGCCGGTACTGAGAAGCCATCGAAGTAAGTCACCAAATGGCACATGGGGTCGGGAGTCATTACGAATCGTGAAATGACTCCCGACCCCATTGCCCCGCATCCATCACCATCGCACCAGGTGTGCAGCCGAAGGTCTGCTTGAACGCTGCGATGTAAGCGCTGACGCTCGAGTAACCAGATTCGAGCGCCGCATCGGTCACCGACCCGCCCCCAACGAGCACGCGCACCGATTCGAGCAGCCTCACCTTCTGTCGCCACAGTCCGAATCGCATGCCGGTCTCGGCGCGGAACAGACGTTCGAGCGTCCGCGTACTCAACCCACATCGACGGGCCAGCGATTCAGCAGTCGCGCCATCTGCTGGATTCTTCATCACGTCATCGGCAACCGTCCGCGCTCGCGCATCCGCGGGGAGCGGCAGCAGGAGCGGCTCGATCTGCGCCGCGTCGAGTTCGTCCATCAGAACGCCCATCAACCGGGCCTCGACTGCGACGCGGGAATCGAGCGCGGCCATCTCCGCGACACGCAAGATCAACTCGCGCAGGAGGGGACTCACGGAGATCACGCGGCACGGGCTCGCCTCGAAGGCCGGCGCCGGCGCGCTGACGGGGAAGTACAGCGATCGCATCGCCACTTCGCCCCACATCCGGATCGAATGCGGAATGCCCGCGGGGATCACCACCGCGCGCCCGGGCGGAATCATCCACGACGTGCGGTCGCCGGTGACCGTCATCGCGCCGCTCGACGCAAACAGCAGTTGATGCGATGCGTGCGTGTGCGGATGAATCACGTATCCGTTGCTGTACGTGGTGCTCAACGCACGCGCGACCAGAAACGGCTCCTGCTCGGCGGTGAGCCGGCGCCGCTGCACACCTGCTGATTGACGGTTTGGCGACATTCATCGTCAATCTAGCGCAAGACGCCGCCGATCGTTCTCTCGTAGAGTCGGCCCATGCCAAACAACCTCTCTTTCTTCGCAATCAACGCCGACCAGGTTCCTCGCGCCCGGAAGTTTTACGAATCGGTGTTCAGTTGGAGCTTCGAGCCATGGGGGCCGCCCGGCTTTTATCTGATCGACACAGACAACGATCGGAAGGCTGTCGGTGGGTTGCAGGAACGCCGCGAGCTCGTCCCCGGACAGAAGATGGTTGGCTTCGAATGCACGATCTCGGTGGCCGACATCGACGAGACCATTCGCGCCATCGAGGCCAACGGCGGCCGTATCGCTGCGCCGAAGTTCCATATCCCGACGGTGGGAACCGTCGCGTATTTCGTCGACACGGAAGGCAACATCGTCGGACTCATTCAGCAGGACGCGCGTGCATGACAGGCAGGGTGCTGCAGGTCAACGTCTCGCAGGGTGGCGTGCCGAAGCGCGCGATCGCGTCGGGCGAGATGACGGAGAACGGCATCGCCGGTGATGCGTGGCGGTATCCCTTCCACGGCGGCCGACGCAAGGCGATTCTGCTCGTCACCGTCGAAGGGATCGGCGAGCTCGTCGCGCAAGGCTTTCCGCTGTTCGCCGGCGCCCTGGGCGAGAACATCACGACTCGCGAGCTCGATCGATCCGCGCTGCGTCTTGGAATGCGCTTGCGGGTCGGAACCGCCGCGATCGAGTTGGCGCAGATCCGCGTACCGTGCGCGACGCTCGATGTCTACGGCTGCGGCATCCAGGCGGCGATGTACGACGCGCGCGTGCAGGCCGGCGATCGCGGATCGCCGCGATGGGGGTTGAGCGGCTTCTACGCATCGGTGGTTGAACCGGGGAGGGTCCGCGCAGGAGATGTGATCTCGCTCGTTCAGGATGGGGCTTGATGCGGATCGATTCGGTGCGACAGAATGGCTTGAATTCACCCGGTCGCCTTTCCTGCCGCGGTAACAGTGATGCTCTCCGGCACACGCATCTTGGTTGCGGATGATGATCTCCACCTGCTCCGTGCTGTCGCCAGCGCACTCTCGCGCTTGGGCGCCGATGTCACTCGAGCTGCCAACGGCGCTGAGCTTCTCTACAACCTGACCGACAAGGGTCCCTTCGACCTCGTCGTCGCCGATATCGGGATGCCGTGGATGACCGGCGTGCAGGCGATGCTCGCGACGCGCACTGCAGTGTCCGGAACAGCCATCATCATCATCACCGGCCTGCCCGATGAGTCAGTTTTGGATAGCGTGAGCGAACTCGGTGAACACACCGTGCTCCTGCGCAAGCCATTCGACCTCAATCAGCTCGAGTCAGCCGTGACGACGCTGCTCGAACAACACAGCCGAGCCCGCGCGGCGAACAACAAGACCTGAGCTCGGCACCGGTTGGAGGTGCGACGGAGCTCGAGCGATCTCGTCGGTGCTTGCGTTCCCATCCTCATCGAATACCATTCGACGTATGGCCCGGCGTAAGGCATCGCAGCGCCGCCGGCTTCAAGTGCGTTCATGACCCACGCGATTGCCTGGCTCGAAGCGATCGTCGACAGCACACCGCTTCCGCTGCTCGAGGTGTGGGGCCGGTTCAGTTATCTCGTCGGCCTCCTGCTCGCGATCTGCGCTTTTGGCGGGTTCACGTTCCGCATCGGTGAGCAGTGGGGATTCGGCCGCGAGCGTCAGACCTGGGATTCACGGGCGTTCCTGAGTCTGCCGCTGACATTCGTCCTCATCATCGCCACCGGCTACCTCGGTTCGTTCATCGTGCTCGTACCAGGAGCACAGACGTTCGAGTCGTTGAAAGACCTCGTCGTTCTGCTGGCGATCGTCCTCTTCGGCTATCCCGCGCTGATGGTCGTCCCGCCGGCGTATATGCTGTCCGACCTCATCGAAGGCGTTCCGCCGGACTTCGTTCTGAGCTGGGCCGAGGGCTATTTCTTCTGGACCGCGTTCGTCTGGATGGCCTATCAGCTCATCGGCCGGAATCCGGACTTCCGCCGTGCGCGCACCTGGGGACGCTACGGCCTGTTCGTCGTGTTGATCATGACGTTCGACCCGGTGATGTGGGGATTCATCTGCTCGGGTCAATTCTCGTCCGCGATCTCCTACCGGAATATCTCGTCGGCGCTGTTCTTCACGTTGGCCGTCACCTGGGTCATCGCACCGGGAGCGTTTCTGGTCGCCCTGCCGCTTGCCCGACGGTTTGGATGGTTCTGGGCGGAGATCCCGGGGCACGTGCGAGAGCGCGCGAGCGGGAGTCGCGAATGGGCCTGGGAGTCGGGCCGCGGCCGATCGTCGGGGGACGCAGGTGCGATGGCAGAGGGCCTGCCGATCCGGATCTTCGTCTTCACGCCTTTCATCGCGTTGATGCTGGTGATGGTCGGGGCCACCGGGATCGTCGCGCTCGTGAACGCGGATGATGACGCGGGACGGCTTGCGACCAAGCTTCACCAGGAAACGCTGGCGAACATCGGCCTGCGGCTGGACGACTACCTCGCAGGCTCGAGCGGGGCATCTGACGTCGAGCGCCGGTCGGCGATGAACGCGCTGGTGCGCAGCGAGTCGGTGGCCGCGGACGGGCGCATCGTCATCCTCGACAGCACCGGCGCGACAATCGCCTCGTCGGCTCCCGACGGCGACCCGGTCGTGCAAAGCGCCGCGGCGGGTCTCGCTGCGCACACCACTCCGTCCAGCTTGTCGGACGCAATGGAGTTCACGTTCGACCACGTGACGGCGAACCCGCCCGCGCGCGACTCGTGGCTGGCCTATGCGGTTCCCTATCGTGATCGCGGCGAGAAGCATCACTGGATTCTGATCGCAGCGATGCCCGAGACGTTCTATCTGGCGGGTGTGCGGATGGGCGGAAGCCGCACCGCCATGGTGTTCGCGCTGGCGCTGGTGCTCTCGCTCATGCTGGCGGCGTGGCTCGCGTCGATGGTGACCGCACCGCTCCGGCGGATCGCGCGGGCGACGCAGAACATGGCCCGCGGCGACCTCGGCGCCCGCGCACCGGACAGCAGACTCGAGGAGCTGGGTGGCCTGGCGAAATCGTTCAACGACATGGCGTCGCGGCTCAAGACATCGTTCGATGATCTGGTCGGCGAAGTCGAGACCCGAAAGCGTCGCGAGCGCGAGCTCGAAGAAAGCGAGAGCCGCCTGCGCATCAGCGAAGACCGGTTGCAGCTCGCAATCGATGGGGCGGGGCTCGGCATCTGGGACTGGGACGTCGCCCAGGACCGTCTGGTCTGGGACGACTCGAACTACCGGCTGTACGGCGTGAACAGGGAAGACTTCTCCGGCGCCTACGACGCGTGGTCCCGGCTTCTCGTGCCGGACGACGTGGCGCGCGCGAACGCCGACATCGAGGGCGCGTTACGTGGCGAGCGGGAGTACCGATCGGACTTCCGGATACGCCGGGCCGATGGCAGCATCCGCACGATTCGCGGTATCGCGCAGACGATCCGCAACGCCGACGGCCACGCGGTGCGCATGGTCGGCGTCAACCGCGATGTCACCGACCTGGTCGACGCGGAGCGCGAACGCGAGCAACTGGTTCGCGTATTGCGCGAGCATCAGGAGCATCTCGAAGCGCTCGTGACGAGCCGCACCACGGAGCTGCGCGCCGCCAAGGATGCGGCCGAGAGCGCGAATCAGGCGAAGAGCGCGTTCCTGGCCAACATGTCCCATGAGATCCGTACGCCGATGAACGCGATCCTCGGCTATGCCCAGCTGCTCGGGCGCGATCTGAACTTGAACGACGCTCAGAGGCAGAAGATCGACATCATCCACTCCAGCGGAAACCATCTGCTGACGCTCATCAACGACGTGCTCGAGATGTCGAAGATCGAGGCCGGCCGCGCGAGGCTCGCGATCGAGCCATTCGACGTGCGCAGTCTGTTGAACGACGTGCAGTGGATGTTCCGGGATCTGACCGGGAAAAAGGGGCTCGCGCTCACGTTCGAACACGATGAGCAGGTGCCTCGCGCGCTCGTGGGCGATGCCGGCAAGGTTCGTCAGGTCGTCATCAACCTGCTGAGCAACGCCGTCAAGTTCACCGCCCACGGTCGAATCGCGGTTCGGACGTCGGCTCGCCTGCTGGCCCACGACCGGCACGCGGTCGCGATCAGAGTCGAAGACACGGGGCGGGGAATCGAGCCGATCCACCTCACGAAGATCTTCGACGCGTTCGAACAGGCGGACTCGAGGATGCGCATCGGCGGCACGGGACTGGGCCTGGCCATCAGCCGGAATTTCGCTCGCCTGATGAATGGCGATCTCGTGGTCGAGAGCACACCGGGGCAAGGAAGCGTCTTCACGTTCTCGTTCGAAGCGGACACCACAGCCGTCGAGCGCGTACCAGGACGTGCTGGGCACGGGGTTCCAACCAGACTGGCCCCGCATCAACCTGCGCGGAAAGTGCTGATTGTCGACGATGTGCCGACCAATCGCGATCTGCTCGATGAATTGCTGTCCCGATTGGGGTTCGTCACGCGCGCGGCCCCGAGCGGCGAAGAGTCGATCGCGGTGCACGACGAGTGGCATCCCGATCTGGTGCTCATGGATTTGCGGATGCCAGGCATAGGTGGATTGGACGCCATCCGGCAGCTGCGTGCGCGTGGATCGAGGGCCGTGATCGTCGCTGTCACCGCGAGCGGCCTTGCTGACAGCGAGAGCGAAGCGCTTGAAGCCGGCGCGGATGCCTTCGTGCGGAAGCCGTACACGGAGGGCGAACTGCTCGCAACGATCGGCGATCGATTGGGCGTCCGATTCCTCTATGAGCCGTCACCGTCGCAGCCGACGGTGGACGCGCGTCTCGACGTGGACAGGCGCTCGACGCTTTCGGTGAGATTGCGCGGCCTCCCTCCAGGGTTGATCGAGCAATTGCGCAAGGCAGCGATCGAGGGGCGCGCCACGCGCCTCGAATCTCTCGCCGAACAGGCACGCCAGCACTCGGAAGGTGCGTCCGCCGAGATTCGAGCCCTGGCCAGGGACTTTCAGTACGACCTGCTCGTGTCGGCTTTGCAGCCGGGATCGCACGATGAGGTGTGACGCGCGGCGATCGCCATCATCGCCTGTCGCTCGCTCCATCGGAGGCCGGGTGGAATGAGTCAGGCCGCGGCACCCGGTACCAGCGTGCTCGTGGTAGACGACACGGTCGAAAACCTCCGCCTGCTATCGGCTTTGCTCGGCGAACACGGATATGACGTGCGCGCGGTCACGAGCGGGCGTCAGGCGCTTCAAGCCGTGGAGCACGATCCACCGGATGTGATCCTGTTGGACATCACGATGCCCGAGATGGACGGCTTCGAGGTGTGCCGGCGGCTCAAGGCGACAGAACGCGCGACCCACATACCCGTGATCTTCCTCACAGCGTTGACCGACGCGGCCGCCAAGGTCCGGGCCTTCGACTTCGGCGGCGTCGATTACGTGACCAAGCCGTTTCAATTCGAGGAGGTGCTCGCACGCGTGCGGACGCATGTTGCGCTCACCCGTGCGCAGAAGGCGCTGGCCGACAGCTACACGCGTCTTCGCGCGCTCGAGCAGTTGCGCGACGATCTCGTCCACATGATCGTGCACGACCTGCGGTCGCCGCTGACGGCCTTGCACATCAACCTCAATCTGTTGAAAGGTCCGGTGGCATCGCTCGGCGAAGACAGCCGTCGCGATCTGGACGCGTCAGTCGAACTGGTCCAGGTACTCACCCGCATGGCGAACGAGCTGCTGGACGTGAGCCGCCTCGAGGAAGGCCGGATGCCGATCGAGCGAGCGGCATGTGATCTGACGCAGATCGCCCACGAGGTGCGGTCTGCGCTGAGGCCGATTGACGTCGATCGGCCGATCGAGATCGAAAGTGCGGGATCGGTGTGCGTGCAATGCGACCGGACGCTGGTTCGTCGGGTGCTGGAGAATCTGGTGAGCAATGGCATCACGCACACACCTGCCGGCAGCCGAATGCGCATCTCGATCAGCAGACGAGACGGCCGTGTGCGAGTCGCGGTGCACGACCAAGGCCGCGGCGTGCCGCTCGAGGCGAGAGCAAGGATCTTCGAGAAGTTCGGGACCCTCGAGAATCGACACGAACGGAGTTACCAGTCGGTCGGACTGGGTCTTGCGTTCTGCAAGCTCGCTATCGAAGCACAGAGCGGGACGATCGGGGTGGATGCGGGTGTGCCGGTCGGCAGCACGTTCTGGTTCGAACTGCCCTCGGACGAGGGACGTTGAGGATCGATGGTGGCAACGGTGCCGGCGCGCGAGCGCGCCGGCACGAGGGAAGTCCGGGAGGTCCGGCTAAAGCCGGACACTACGTACGCTAGTTCTACGGACGCTAGTTCTCACCGCGACCAGCGCCACGGCCAGCGGGCGCGCCTGCGCCCGCGCCAGCGCCAGCGCCGCCGCGCCCAGCACCACGACCGCGCTGCGGCTCGACGTACTCGGGGATCTTTTCGCCACGCGCTACCGCTTCCGCGCGCCGCTTCTCTTCCGCGCGCGAACCGGAGAGCAGGTTGGCCATCGCGTAATTCCCCTCGTGGCAGCCATACTCGTAGTAGCCGTAGTTCGTGTCTCGAGGAATCGGCAGCCGCAGCGTCCATTTCGCGGCGTAGACCTTGGGGTCGTTCACCGTCATGCGGTAGTCGAGCGTGTTGGCGTCAGCGAGCGAGAAGTATTCCGTCAGCACGCCTTCGTCCGACAACGGCTGACCGTTGACCACCGACTCGGGCTTGATGTTGCGCGTCTCGACGACGAGCACATCGCCTTCCCAGTGGCCCACCGACGTTCCCATCCAGTTGCTGACGCCTGCGCCCACTTGCTTACGGCCATCGGTCGGGATGACGCGCGTCTCGTGGATCATCTCGTTCTGAAACGCCAGCCAGCCAGGCCCCTGCACGATGCGGCTGCCCGAGTTGTAGATCTTCGGCGTGATCGACTGCAGCACACCGGTGCTGATGCAGCGGTCGTAGTTGCTGCGATCGGTCGTCCACTCTGCCTCGATGCCGTTCAACTGCCGGCGACGAGCGGCCTGCGCCTGCTGCCGCTGCTGCGCCGCGGCCTGTGCGGCTGGCGTCAGCGCCGGGATGCGCCCATCGGGCGGATCGATGACATAGGAGGACACGCGGCTGACGGTCTTCGCGCGCTCGAGCCAGTGCGGCGGTGGCGACACGGCGCCACCGACGGTGCCGAACCTCGCCTCGAACTCTTCGGCGCGCTCGAGCGTGAACTCGTCGCTGTTGTCGTTCTTCACGTTCTCATCGCGCTGCGCGACGCGCTGCTGGTACTCCTGGTCGTTGAGCCGGTAGCGCGTGCCACCCGTCTGCGCGCGCTGCATCTGGATGCCCTGCAGGTCGTTGGCGTTGTAGGTGCCCTGAAGGTCGGGTTCGCCCCACGGCGTTTTCGGCACCTTGAAGCTTCCCAGCGCGGGCACGCCGCCATCCGTCGTGATGACACCGGGCGAATCGACACGGCCCTGCCCCGACACGCCGATCGTCGTGAAGATCGCAGTGCCAGCCAGCGCCGTCACCGCTCCAAGAATGAGACGTCTCATTTGTGCTCTCCGTCGGCGGGTTTACACCGCAGCGCCCGCCCTGGTCCGTAAGAGTTTACCGCTACCCGTGACGTGCCGGGGTTCGAATCTTCAGTAAAACACGACGCGCGACAGGTACGCTGGAGCGTGCCGTACCGGATAGACATCCGCAGCGTCGGGGCTGATGCGTTCGATCGGCTCGTCGAGCTCGGCGCGCTGGACGTCGAGTTTCTACACGGGGGCCTCGCCGCCGTGATGCCCGACACGATCGCGCCCCAAGACATCGCGCGCGTACTCGGTATCGATGATGTGTCGGTCTCCCCCGCCCAGCCCCGTGACGGCGGCTCGGTGTGGGTTCTGAGACCACATCCGACCCGCATCGGATGCCTTCGGATCGTGCCGGCTGACGAGGAGGCGGAGCCCGGCACTCTCAGATTGATCGACGCCGCGGCGTTCGGCACGGGTCTGCACCCGACGACGGCGCTCTGCATCGAGGCGGTGCAGGACACACTGCAGATCGTGGTTCCGCATGCCGTGCTCGACGTCGGAACGGGATCGGGAGTGCTGGCGCTTGGAGCGCTGACGATGGGCGTCCCGCGCGCGCTGGGCATCGATATCGATGACGACGCGCTGCGAGCCGCCGCCGAGAACGCCCGCATCAACGCACTCGACGACCGCCTGCAGTTGGCGCACGGCGGACCTGAAACGGTGACCGGCGTGTGGCCGCTCGTGCTCGCGAATGTACTCGCCGCCCCGCTGATCGAGATGTCGTCGTCGCTCGTACGCCGCCTTGAACATCACGGACAACTGGTGCTCTCGGGGATTCCTGCGGCCGTTGAACGGGATGTCGAGCAGGCCTACCGTCATCTGGGCATGCAACGGTTGCGCGTGACGTCGCGCGCGGGCTGGATTGTGCTCGTGATGCAGGCCTCCTGGTAACCGTTCGATGACACGCTGTCAACGACGACAGAATGGAGCACGGTGAGCGAACTGGACACCCGGCTGCTCGGCTCAACCGGTCTGGTCGTCAGCCGCATCGGGTTGGGCCTGGCCGCACTCGGACGGCCGGCCTATATCAATCTCGGACGAGATCAGGACTACCCCCGCGAGCGCACGGTCGCCGTGATGGAGCAACGTTGTCATGCGATGCTCGACGCGGCATACGCCGCAGGCGTTCGATACGTCGACGCCGCGCGTTCGTACGGACTCGCCGAGTCGTTTCTCGGAACCTGGCTGCGCGCGCGACGTCCGGATGCGCCGACGATCGGCTCCAAGTGGGGCTACTCGTACGTGGGCTCGTGGCGACTCGACGCTCCGGTCCACGAAGTGAAGGACCTGTCGGTCGACACGCTGCGCCGGCAGATCGCCGAGAGCAGGACGTTTCTCGGTCAACGACTTCGGTTGTATCAAATCCACTCGGCCACCATCGAGAGCGGTGTCCTCGATGATGTGCGGGTGCTCGACGAGCTCGGCCGGCTGCGTTCCGAAGGGCTCGCGATCGGGTTGACAGTCACCGGACCTGGACAAGCCGACGTGATTCGCCGCGCGTTGGGTGTGAACGCGAGACGCGGACACCTGTTCCAGGTTGTTCAAGCGACATGGAACCTGCTCGAACCATCGGCCGGCGCTGCGCTGGCCGACGCCAGGTCCTTCGGATTGGGTGTCATCATCAAGGAAGCCGTGGCCAATGGCCGCTTGACCGGGCGGAATCCCTCCGACGAAGTCTCGCCGCTCACGCGATACGCCCGCATCCATCACACATCGTCCGACGTCGTCGCGATCGCTGCGGCGCTGTCGAATTCCTGGGCCGATGTCGTGTTGTCAGGCGCGGCGACCGTTGAACAGCTGACGAGCAACCTGCGCGCCGTCGACCTCGCACCAAACATCGGCGACGTGCCGGAGATCGCTGAGCCGCCTCACGAGTACTGGGCCCGTCGCGGCATGCTCGCGTGGGGCTAGATGCTTGGTCCTTGGTCCTTGGTCCTTCGTGCTTGGTCCTTGGACCCAAAGGACGGACCAAGAACCAAGCACTCAGCACCAAGGACCAAGATCCCGCTGCATCGATGTGAAATGCGCGCTAGATATGGCGGATCACCCGGGGAGGTAGGCCATCCCGGAATGCCCTATGATCGAAGAAGATCATCCGTCCGTGCGACGGTCAGGAGACAGTGTTGTGACTGAGGACCTCAATCCCTCCGAGCCCTACGACGCACCGATCCTCGAGCTTCCTGCCGAGGTCGCCGACGAGGACGTGGGACTCGCCGCTCCCGAGGTGCCCACGGTGTTGATGAACGGCCATACGTCGACGGCACCGTGGTGGGAGGAAATTATGGCGTGGGCCAAGGCGCTCACGTCGGCGGCGCTGTACGCAACGGTCATCGTCACGTTCGTGTTCCAGGTCGCGCGGGTGGAAGGGTGGAGCATGGCGCCGACGCTCGCCGATCAGGATCGGCTGGTCGTCAACAAGTTGATCTACCTCCTCCATGCGCCGCAGCGCGGCGACGTCGTCATGCTCTACTACCCCGAGGACCCTGACAAGTCATTCGTGAAGCGGGTGATCGCCGAGCCTGGCGACGTCGTGCACATCGTCGATGGCAAGGTGTTCGTGAACGACGTCCAGCTGCACGACGACTTCGTGCTGCCCGAGTTCCGCAGCCATGACGACTTCGGGCCAACCACCGTGCCGCGCGCCTACTACTTCGTGATGGGCGATCACCGCAACAACAGCTCCGACAGCCGCACCTGGGGTCCCGTCCCGAAGCGTTACATCGTCGGCAAAGTGCAGCTGCGGTGGTGGCCGATCCCCCAGGCGCATCTCTTCTGACGCTGACGCAAACGGGTGGCGCTGCGATCGTCCTGGCATCAAAGCGCCGCTCACCAGACCATCGCGTCAGCGATGTCCGTCCTCGCGCGGGCCTTCCTGCACTAGACTCTATCCGCCACGAAGGGCACGACGCCCTTCAATCGGGAACACGAGCGACGCGAGGACATGCAGGTGGCATCATCCCGCCCACAGCGCATGAAGGCGAACCTCCCGGTTTTCCTGCTCACTCTGGCCCTCACCGGCGGCCCGATGGCTTCGATCGCGGCGGCGATCGATCTGAACGACGTCCTCGTCGACTACACGCTGACAACCTGGGGTCTGAAAGACGGCCTGCCCTCCAGCGTCGTCTGGGCGATCGCACAGGACAAGGAAGGGTATCTGTGGCTCGGAACAGACGAGGGACCTGTTCGCTTCGATGGGGCGCGCTTCATTCCATGGGAGCCGCTCGGCCCGACGCTGTTACCCAAGTCGCCAGTGCGCGCGATTTGCGCGACTCGTGATGGCAGCATCTGGTTCGGTCTCGGCAATACCGGCGGCGTGAGCCGTCTGCGCGACGGTCAACTGCGGAACTACGGAGCGAGCGACGGCCTTCCCGACGGTGCGGCCGTGACTGTCCTCGTCGCTGATTCGGCGCAGACGGTGTGGGCGGGCACCACCGCCGGCCTGTTCGCGTTCACCGACGATCGATGGCAGCGTTCGGGACGCGGCCTGCCCGCGGGCGCCGTGAACGCCATCTATGTCGATCGCGCTGGACGCTTCCTCGTCGGCACCGACAGCGGTCTCTTCCGACGCAGCCAGCCGCACGACGACAACGCCTTCGAGCGCGTTGGCGTCGAGGAGATCGTGCGCGGCATTGCAGAAGACGCACGGGGAACGATGTGGGTCACCGATCCCTTCATCGGCTTCCGTAGAGCTGACGAGCGCCGCACCGCGACGCAGTACGGTCAGCAGGGGCGCGGCAACAGATTGCTCGTCGATTCGTCGGGCAATCTCTGGGTCGGTGCGGCAAGACAAGGGTTGTGGCGCGTCCGCTTCGAGGACCGCAACAGCATCTCGATCAACGCGGGGGCTGAAGCCCCCGCTCTACGTTCAGTCGGAGCACCCGCGTTACGTTCACCCGGAGCGCCCGCGTTAGGTTCGCTCAGAGTCGTTCCGGTCGTTGAGAAGACGACGGCGCTCGTCGGGTTCTCCGACGACGGTGTGACCTCGCTCCTGCAGGACTCGGAGGGCAACATCTGGGCGGGCACGCTCGATGGGTTGAATCGTCTCACCCCGCACCGGATCACGCCGGTCACCGATGTCGGCCTCGTGAGCGGAGTCGAGGTCACGACGGACGGCACCGTATGGGTCGGCGCCGCCGATGCAGTCATCAAGTTCGCGCACGGGCTCCTTCATCTGCGACGGCCGGCCGAGACGCTCCCCGGCGTCGTGTCGGCCATGCACGCCTCTCCTGATGGCGGACTCTGGGCGGCCGTCGGCTCCACGCTCTTCCGGTTCGACCGCGGCACGCGAGCAGTGGTGCATCTGCCAGGGGGCACACCGCCGCAACGAATCACGGCGATCACGTCCGACACGCAGGGTCGATTGTGGTTGTCCGATGCAGATCAGGGTCTCGTTCGCTGGGACGGCGCGCGTCTGACACCGGTGGCGCTGCCACCGGACCTCGGACGAAGTCGCCTGGTCGCCGCCGAAACCGATCGCACGCGCAGGATGTGGCTTGCGTTTGCCAACGGGCGTGTGGCCACCCTCGTTCGCGACGGGACGATCACGACCTACGGTCGCGAACACGGCCTCGATGCCGGCAGCTACCGCCTCATCTACGAGGATGATGACGGAACGATCTGGCTTGGCGGCACCGAAGGGCTCAGCCGCTTCGCCGATGGCCGTTTCGTGACGCTGAACGCGGCCAATGGTTTTCCGACCGAATCGCTGACCGCCGTCGTCGAAGACGACGCAGGAACGTTCTGGCTCGGGACCGAAGGTGCGGGCATCATCCGGATCGCGAAGGCCGAGCTCGAGCGGGCGTTGGCCAACGCGAGCTATCGACCGCGCTATCGCGTGTTCGACAAGTTCGACGGCTTCGCAGGGACGCCACGGTGGTTCGGCAATCGCGCCGCGGTTCGGACGAAAGACGGGCGGTTGTGGTTTCTCGCCGGACGCGGTGTCACGGTCATCGATCCGCACACCTTGCCGACCGGGCCTGCTCCACCCGTACGCGTCCGCATCGAAGGCGTCGTCGCCGATGATCGGCGCATTCCGGTCGTGCCCCGGCTCACGCTGCCTGCGCGAACCACTCGGCTGCAGATCGACTATGCGGTGCTCGATCTCACGTCGCCGCGTCGAACCCACTTCCGCTACAAACTGGCCGGATTCGATCAGGACTGGATCGATGCCGGCTCCCGTCGTCAGGCCTTCTACACGAACCTGCCGCCCCGCGAGTACGAGTTCCACGCGATGGCGAGCAACGACGACGGCACGTGGAGCGAGGCTGCCGGTGTGTGGGCGTTCGCCATCCAGCCGGCCTTCTATCAAACCAGCTGGTTTCTGGCGGCCGGTATCCTGGGCAGCGCGGCGATCATCGGCGGCGTCTGGCGGCTGCATGTGCGACGGGTGCGGAGTCAGTTCGCGCTGCTGATCGGCGAGCGCGCCCGTCTCAGCCGCGAGATTCACGACACGCTGCTGCAGGGTTTATACGGCGTCGCGCTTCGCTGCGAAGCGATCACCAAAGCCGTCGAATCATCGGCGCCCTGGCTGCAGCAGCATTTCCTGCAGATGCGGAAAGATGTGCAGGAGTACATTCACGAGGCGCGTCAGTCGATCCAGGATCTCCGCTCGCCACGGCTTTTCGATCGCGATCTCACCGGCGCCCTCCGGGACTTCGGAGAGCGGGTGACGGTCGGGACGCCGATCAAGTTCGAGCTCGCCGTGCACGGCGTGCCGCACGGGATCGCCGCGAACGTCGACCAGCAGCTGCTGCGCATCGCGCAGGAAGCGGTCGTCAATGCGGTGCGCCACGCCGAACCGCATGGCGTCCGCGTCGAGCTCTGTTACGACGCGGCCGCCGTGACATTGCGCGTCTGCGATGATGGGCGCGGGTTCGACCCGCGCATCCTGCGTGAGGCCGAAGGCCACTATGGGCTCGTCGGCATGAAGGAGCGCGCGGCATCGGTTGGCGGGACGCTGCACATCACCAGTCACGATGGACGCGGCGCACAGGTTGAAGCCGTCGTTCCCGCCGGCCAGGTGGTCTAGTGAAAGCAGGGCGTCCAACACACTCGTAGAGCGCGGGCTTCAGCCCAGGCATGGAAAGAGGACACTGTCGCCGATGATTCGCGTGCTCTGCGTCGACGACCATCGCATCGTCCGTGACGGCCTGACGCTCGTCATCGATCAGCAGCCGGACATGAAAGTGGTTGGCTGTGCCGCGACCGGTGAGGAGGCGGTCGCGGTGTTCGAGCGACAGCGCCCCGATGTCACGCTGATGGATCTGCGACTGGGCGCGATGAGCGGCGTCGATGCGATCCGCGCGATTCGCCGTCTGCAGGCGGGCGCGCGCATCGTCGTACTGACGATGTCGCGGGCCGATGAGGACATTCACCGCGCGCTGGCGGCGGGCGCGGCGATGTATCTGCTCAAGGACGCCGCCTTCGACGATCTGCTGCGCATCATCCGCGAGGTGCACGCAGGCCGTCAGCCCGAAATCAGCCCCGACGTAAAAGCCCGCCTGGCCGAGCGCGCGAGCCGGCCGGCACTCACGCCGCGCGAGATCGAGGTGCTCGAGCTCGTACGAAAGGGGCTGCGCAATCGCGAGATCGCCGCCTCGCTCGGCGTCAGCGAAGAAACCGTGCAATCGCACGTGAAGCACATTCTCGCCAAGCTCGAAGTCCCCGACCGCACAGCCGCCATCGACGTCGCGCTGCGCCGGGGCATCCTGCAGTCCGCGGTCTGAGCGCACCGCGCATTTCACTGGTTTCGGGGATGCGCGCCCCTGGGGGTCTGGGTAGAGTAGCGCCTGCCAAGCCCAGCGCGAGCGGGTCACCGTTTGCGCCCGTGAACCCCTCGACTCTGATCAGAAGGTCGTCCTATGCGGTTGTTGGTTCTCGTCGTGCCGCTGCTGCTCGGACAGCAGCCGGCTCCAGCCCAGCCGGCAGATGCCGCGCCTCCGGATTTCGGGTATTACCGCTCGACCGTCGAGCCGATCTTCCTCAAGGATCGGCGGCCTGACGAAGGCAGCGGCGCCTCGTGCGTCACGTGTCACACGAAGATCGCGACGCGGATGCGGCTGCAGCCGCTCGCCGAGGGCTCCAGCGGATGGACCGAGGCGCAATCGCGCGACAACTTCGCCGTGGTCGTCAAATTGATTGTCCCGGGCGACCCCGCCAGGAGCCCGCTGCTGATTCACCCGCTCGCGACTGCGGCCGGTGGAGATGCGACGCACACGGGGGGCAAATTCTGGAGCTCGCAAGACAACGCCGAATGGCAGGCGCTCGCCGGCTGGGTACGGCGGGCGTCATCGGTGCCCGCAAGTGCATCGTCGGCATCAGCGACGACGCTCGACTTCGCGTTCTTCCGCGATCGCGTGCAGCCGATCTTCCTCAAGAAACGACCCGGCAATGCGCGCTGCATCGTCTGCCACGAGAACGGCAATCCCCGGCTGCAATCGCTGTCGCCGGGCGCGGCGTCCTGGAACGAGGAGCAGTCGCAGAAGAACTTCGAGGCGTGGAAGCGCGTGATCGTGCCGAACGATCCGACGGCCAGCCGCATGTTGATGCATCCGCTCGCGGCCGAAGCCGGCGGCGATCCCTTTCACGCCGGCGGCAAGCACTGGACGTCGCAGAACGACCCCGAGTGGCTGACGCTGGCGGCCTGGGTGAAGGGCGCGAAGTAACGACCTGGAGAGTGGCGATGAACAGCAGACACCTCGTGGCCGCAGCGATCGCGATCGCCTGTCTTCTCGCAGAGCCCTCGTGGCTCGGCGCCGCCGGGGCGACGAAACTGCGCGTCGTGCAGACCAACGCCGCGGGCGACAACATTCACGTCATCGACGCCAGGACCAACAAGGTCGTGGGCGTCATCAACGACATCGAAGTACCGCACGGCGTGACGCTCGCGCCCGACGGCGCACGCATCTACATCACTGACGAGGCGCTCTCCACCGTCGATGTCGTCGAGGCGCGGACGCTCGCGATCGTGGCACGCGTGAAGCTGAGTGGCCATCCCAACAATCTCAGCGTCACACCGGACGGACGCAAGGTCTACGCGGGCATCGCCCGCGCACCTGGGGCGGTCGACGTGATCGATACCAAGTCGGTCAGCAACGTGAGGACGATTCCAGTCGACGGCGCCGTTCACAACGTCTACGTGACGCCCGACGGCAAGTACGCGGTCTCGGGCTCGATTGCGACCAGCACGATCAGCGTGATCGACACCACCACCGACACCGTCGCCTGGACGCTGAAGGAGACGAGCGGCATCAGGCCGATGATTTTCACCACCAAACCCGATGGCTCGACCGATCAGATCCTCGTGCAGCTCTCCAACTTTCATGGCTTCGCCGTCGTGGATTTTGCAACGCGCAAGGAAGTGAAGCGCATCACGATGCCCGACATCCCAGGGCGAGCGAAGGAAACTGACGGCCTCCAGGGATCGCCATCGCACGGGTTCGCGATGACCAACGACGGGAAGATGCTGTGGGCCACGAGCAAGTGGTACGACTACGTTGCGGCGTACTCGCTGCCCGACTTCACATTCCTGAAAACCGTCGACGTCGGTCTCCACCCCGAGTGGCTGACCATACCCCCCGGCTCGCAGAACCTCTACGTCGCGGTGGCGGGCAAGAACGCCACCGTGGTCGTCGACACCAAGGCCAAGACCGTCGTCGCGACGATCCCCGTGGGCCAGGTGCCGAAACGGAACGCCAGCGGACTGCTCCAGTAACGCGTCGTCAACTCGAATCCGTCGGTCAACTCGAATTCGTAGCGGCGGGTCTTCGAACCCGCCGTGCAGGTCAGGGAGGCTAGAGATGGTGAGCGTAGTCGCCCGGCGGTTGGGATGCGCGAGGCTCCTGGTCCTCGTACTGTGCGTGGCGCTCGTGCCGGTACGGGCCTCGGCGCAGTCGATTCGCCCCTCCATCACCGGCGTCGTCACCGACTCCTCCGGCGCCGTGCTGCCGGGCGTAACGGTGGAGGCGTCGAGCCCCGTCTTGATCGAGCGCGCACGGTCGGCCGTGACCGACGGACGCGGCTCGTACCGCATCATCGAGCTCGAGGCCGGAACCTACTCGGTCACATTCACGCTGGCAGGCTTCAACACCATTCGACGTGACGGCATCATCCTCTCCGGCTCCATGACGTCGACCCTGAACGTGGAACTGCAGATCGGTACACTCGGCGAGACGATCGTCGTCAGCGGCGAGAGCCCGACGGTCGACGTCCAGAACTCGCGCCAGTCCCAGGTGGTCGACAACACTGTCGTGACCGACATGCCGATTCCGCGGACACCGACCGACATGGCGTCGCTGCTCGTGCCGGCGATGAACACAGGGCTGTCGGCGTACGGCGCGCAGGGCACGACCGGCCCGGAGACCGGCCGCCTTCAAGTCGATGGCGTGGGCGTGGGTTCGGGCACCTCGGGAACCTCGCAGTACCGGCCGGACGTGATTCAAGCGACCGAGCTCGTGATCTCGAGCTTCGGCAACATGGGCGAAGTCGAAGTGGGATCGCCGATCGTCAACATCGTCCCGCGCACCGGCGGCAACACGTTCAGCGGCACGTTCTACGCGGACGGCGCGAACGGCGCGATGTCGAGCGACAACACCAAGGCGCTGGTCGCATCAGGAGTGCTGCGCGCGCCCAACGAGATGATTCATACGTCTCAGCTCAACATCGGTTTTGGCGGACCGATCATGCGGGATCGCCTGTGGTTCTTCGCCAACGCCCGGCATCAGACCGACGATTCGTACGTCACCAACATCTGGGTGAACAAGAACGCCGGCAACCCGAACGCCTGGACGTACGATCCTGATTACAACCAGCGCGGCACCAACAGGAATTGGTACGCCAACGGCGCCCTGCGGTTGACGTGGCAGATCGCCTCTCGTCACAAGCTCAATCTGTTCTGGGACGAGCAGCGCAAATGCGAGCGGTGCGGGCCGACCGACACCAACAGCTCGACGATCTCGCCTGAAGCGTCGTCGCCCGGCTACATTCCCGGCAAGCGGCAGTACTGGCGGGTGCAGCAGATCAACTGGACCGCACCCATGACCAACAAGCTGCTGCTCGAGGCTGGCTTCGGCTACCCGAACAGCCTCTATGGTGAACCGCCAACGCCGGAGGGACGCGCGCTCACGCAGATCAACGAGCAAGGGGGCCTCATCCCCGGACTGACCTACCGCGCGACCACGTTCAGCCGCAATCGCGGCGGCCTGATTCGCTGGGTCGGCTCGGCGTCGTATATCAGCGGCGCGCATCACCTCAAGTTCGGCCTCGATGGCGAACGCTTCTATCAGGTGCGCGAGATGTCGACGCAGAAAGACGGGCTGTTCCAGTTCCGTTTCAACAACGGCGTCCCCAACCGCCTGACGATGGGCTTCAACAACTGGCGCTACGCGCTGGTCGTCCCACAGCAGGCCGTGTATGCACAGGACAGCTCGACCTTCGGTCGCCTGACGTTGCATGGTGCGCTGCGCCTCGACTACACGCACAGCTACGCGCCCGAACAGCCGCTCTACGCGCAGTCGTTCGTGCCGGAGACGATCATCTTTCCGAAGACCGACGTCGTGAAAGGGTTCCTCGACCTGAGCCCGAGAATTGGCGCCGCCTACGATCTCCGCGGCGACGGCAAGACGTCCGTGAAGGTGAGCCTCGGACGCTACCTCGCGGCCGTGAACGCCGACGGCATCTATGCATCCACGGCACCGGTCGCGATGATCGGCGGCGGCGGCGCGCGAACCGCGCCGTCGACGACGAGAACGTGGCAGGATCGCGACGGCGACTTCGTGCCCGATTGCGATCTGACGAACAAGGCGAGCAACGGCGAATGCGGTCCGTGGGCGACGCAGAACTTCGGCGAGTTCCTCTCGAGCACGACCGATCCGCGCCTCACCGGTCGCGATGGCATGTGGTTCCGACGCCCGTACGACTGGGGGTTCGGTGCGTCGATCCAGCACGCGTTGCGCGCACACTTCCTCGTCGATTTCGCGTATAACCGGCGTTGGTGGGGGAATACGACGGTCGTCGACAACCAGTTGATCTCCAACGCCGACTTCGAGCCGTATTCCATCACGGCACCCGCCGATTCGCGCCTGCCGAACGGCGGCGGCTACGCGATCGGCGACCTCTGGGACATCACGAACACGAAGTTCGGCGCAACTTCCAACTTCGAAGTACCGGCGAGCGACTTCGGGAAGTACACGCGCTACTTCCACGCGTTCGATGCCAACGCCCGTGGAGAGGTTCGCGGCGTGACCTTGCGCGTCGCCACCAGCACCGGCCGGCAGGTCACCGACAACTGCGAGCTGACCATCGACAACCCGAGCCAGCGGAACTGCCACATGGCACTGCCCTTCCAGATGGCGGCCAGCGTCCTCGCCGGTTATACGATTCCCAAAGTGCGCATCCTGTCGAGCGCGGTGTTTCACAGCAATCCCGGTTCGCAGATTTCGGCGAACTACGTCGTGTCGTCGGCTGTCGTCGCACAGACGCTTGGCCGCCCGCTCGCCGGCGGCACCGCCAACGTGACGATCAATCTCCTGGATCCCGGGCAGATGTATCGCGATCGGATCAATCTGCTCGATCTCCGCTTCAGCAGGCTGGTGCAGATCGGCAGCCGCCGGTTGAACTTCGGGCTCGATGTATTCAACGCGTTCAACTCCGACGTGGTGCTCAACTCGAACAACACCTACGGGTCGGCGTGGCTGACGCCGACCTCAGTGCAGACGGCGCGTCAGCTTCAGGGCAGCGTTCGTTTGGATTTTTAGTGGTCGCTGAAAAGCGCGACTCGTAATGCGAAATGCGAAATGAAAAATGCAAAATGCAAAAGGCGAAATGCAAAAAGAGAACTCGCCGGGGGGAGAACTCGAACGTTTTTCATTTTGAATTTTGCATTTTGCATTTTGAATTACTGGAGACACTCCAATGGATCGACTGAAAACGATCTCCGTGATGCTCATCGCCGCGTGCCTGGTCTGGACTTCGCGCTCGACGATCGTCGAAGGTCAGGGACGCGGCGGCCGTGTCACGGTCTACGAAGGAGCGCTGCTCATCACCGGCGACGGAACCGCACCGATCCCAAACTCCGCGTTCCTGGTCGAGAACGACACGTTCACACGGGTGGGACTGAAGGGACAGATCCAGGTCCCTGCCGGTGCCGCGCACGTCGATCTGACCGGCAAGTTCGTGATGCCGACGAAAGTCGACATGCACGGCCACATCGGCTACCAGCACGACTGGGATGGCACGATGGCGAAGGAGTACTTCACCCGTGAGAACCTGATCGATCACCTCGAGCGCCTGGCCTACTACGGCATCAGCGCCACGGTTGGCATCGGCGACCTGGTCGATCGATCGGACCTGCACGGCGGCCGCACGATGTGGGGCGACGTGCCGCTGAAGATGCGCAACGAGATCGTGCCGGGCGCCGCGCTGTTCAAGACCGCGGGGCCTGGTATCGCGTGGCCCGGCTCGGGCGCCAACGGTCACCCATCGCGAACCGACGTGCCCTATCCGGTAACGACGGTCGAGGAAGCACGCGAGGCGATGCGCGACTACGTGAAGATGAAGCCGGAATTCATCAAGATCTGGGTCGACGATCGCAACGGACGCTCGAAGAAGCTGCCGCCGCCCGTCTATCTCGCGATCATCGAGGAGGCCCACAAGGCGAACATTCCGGTCGCCGCGCACAACATCACGCTGGCGGACGCCAAGCTGATGATGAAGGCCGGCGTCGAAGGATGGCTGCATCCGCCGGTCCGCAACGGCGAGGTACCCGATGAAGAGTTCCTCGCCATGGTCAAGGAGCGGATCGCGAAGAAGGACCGGCCGAACATGTGGTTCAACCCGCAGGCGGGCACCGCGGCGTCCAGCCGCGAAGACTGGGACGATCCACTGCTCCGCGACACGATCTCTCCGCAGCAGATCCAGGCCCAGGTCGGTGAGCAGCTGGCGCGAATGACGCCTGAATCGACGGAGCGTGCGCGCCGCACTCTGCGCGAGAGCGGGAAGAACAACCAGCTGAAACTCCGCGCGGCCGGGATGAAGATCGTCCTCGGCGGCGACACCGGACAGACGCGGTTCTTCATCGGCTGGAGCCAGCAGCTCGAGTTCGAGAACTGGGTGCACATGGGGCTGACGCCGTCTGAGGCAATCGTCGCGGCCACGCGCGACTCGGCCGTCGCCGGCCACTTCAACACGGGAATGGTGGCTGCCGGTAAGTACGGCGACTTCGTGGTCCTCGATGCGAACCCGCTCGTCAACATCGCGAACTCCCGAAAGATCAACAAGGTCTTCCTTCGCGGGCTGGAGGTGAATCGCGCCGCGCTGAAGGCGAAGTGGCAAGCGCGGTGGAAGACTGCGACGGCGACTCGGTAGAAGCTTCCTAATAGTCGAGTCTTTCGTCCCGGGGCCACGCCCTGACGGGCCCCTTTCGGTGGAACGACCAATGCAGCTCATTGGATAGGGAGACGCTCCGAAGCGGTCTCCCGCCGAAAAGGGGGCTCATATGAAGAGCGTCAGTTGGGTCAACCTCGTCCTCGGGGTCTGGCTGCTGTGCGCCCCTTGGGTGCTGCATTCGACCGGCCGCGCCATGGCCAACAGCATCCTGATGGGAATCATCGTCATCGCCATCGCGGCGACGTCGCTCGCAGCCAGCGCAAGAAACCACCTGCCGGCATGGTTCCAGGTGGCGGCCGGGTTCTGGGTGTTCTTCTCGCCCTGGGGTCTTGGCATCAACCACGAGACGCCGATTCTCGTCACCAGCACCATCGCGGGCGCGTTGATCATCATCTTCGCCCTCGTCCGCGGGTCGGCGGGACAGCCTGTCGCCGCTGGGCCCAGGTAAGACTCGACCGCGACGACATCACGCTGTCACTGCGGCAGAATAGCGTTGGATCATCCATCCTGATTCTGCCGGAGGACAGCGATGCACCACGCGTTCGGACTCGATATCCCTCGCACGCTCGAAGACGTTTGCGATCCGCGCCGTATGGCGCTCGTCGTCTATGACATGCAGGTCGGCATCCTGCATCAGATCGCGAACCGTGCCGAGATCATCGCCAAAGTCGTCGACGTGCTCCGCGTGGCACGAGAGACCGGCATTCGCGTGTGCTTCACTCGCCATCTCTCCTTACCCAAGGAACTGATGGGCGCCTTCCAATGGCGCATGGCCATGGCCTGGCAGCGCGTTGAACGCGCCGAGGACGTGAAGCCGTGGTTCCTGCGCGACTCCCCGAGTTTCCAGCTGGTCCCTGAGATGACACCGCAACCCTCGGAGGCGATCTTCGACAAGATCGCGATGTCGGCGTTCGAGGGCACGCCGCTGAATATCGCGCTTCGCGACTGCGGCGTGAATGCGTTTGCGATTGCGGGGGTCGCGACCGAAATCGGGATCGATCTCTCGGTTCGACACGGCGCGGATCTCGGCTACTTCCCGATCGTCGTCCGCGATGCCTGCGGCGCGGGGCACCACGATGCCGCCGAGCGGGCGATGGCGACGATCGGCTTTCTCGGGGATGCCTTCTTCACCGACGTCGACGAGTTCAGCGGTCTCGTTCGCCGACGGCTGACGTCAGGCACTGCCCGGTGATCTCGGCATCAGCGCGCTCACCTCTCTTTCAGCAGAAGCCGATTGACCTCGAGCGCGATTCGGCGCGGCGGCAATTCTCCGGTGAACGCCATCAGCTTCGAGAGCACTCCAGGGATTACGACTCGAGAGCCTCGCATCATGCCGCGGTATCCCGCTCGGGCAACCGAAGCCGCAGACATCGCCGGCATCCAGCTATAGAGCGCCGTCTCGCTCGCACCCGCGGACGCATCGAATGACGTCCTCGTCGGCCCTGGACAGAGTGCCGTCGCCGTAACCCCGGTCGCGTGCAGTTCACTGGAGAGCGCCTTGGTGAACGAGAGGACGAATGCCTTCGTCGCGTAATACACCGCTTCGCGCGGACCGCCGGGTTGATACGCGGCGAGCGAGGCGACGTTGAGAATCCGCCCGCGGCGCTGCGCCAACATGTGCGGCAGCGCCAGCCTCGTGAGCATGGTCACTGCCGTGACATTGAGCGTGATGAGGCGTTCGATCGCATTGACGTCCTGTCCGCTGAACGCACCGTGAAGACCGGCGCCGGCGTTGTTCACCAGGACATCGATGCCCGGGTCGTGCGCGGTGACCTCGCGCCATAGCGTGTCGATGCTGCCGCGGTGCGAGAGATCGTGCGGGCAGCAGTCGACGTCGACGTGGAATTGCGTGCGCAGTTCGCGCGCGACCTGATCGAGCTTCTCCACCGAGCGTGCGACGAGCACCAGATCGTGACCGCCCCCCGCGAGCTCACGACAGAGCGCGAGTCCAATGCCGCCCGATGCGCCGGTGACGAGTGCAACAGGTCGACGCATGAGGTCCTCCAGACGTCAGTGCTCAGGCGCTTACCGTTCCTGTCGACTTGCGGCCACCTGCGCGCGCACGCGATCTTCCTGAGCCCTGACCTCGGGGGTTGCAGCGGCGCCGAAGTCCTCGAGCTCGAAGACAGGCCGGATCTCGATCTCCGTTTCCACGCCCATCGGATTGGGACAACGCTTGACCCACGCGATCGCCTCATCCATCGATTCGACCTTCCATAACCAGAAGCCGGCGACGAGCTCCTTGGTCTCGGCGAACGGTCCGTCGATCACCGTCCGCTTGTTCCCAGAGAAGCGGACACGCGCACTCCTGGAGCTTGGCTGCAGCCCCTCGCCGCCGAGCATGATCCCCGCTTTCGCGAGCTCTTCGTTGAATGCGCCCATCTCCGTCAGCAGCTTCTCATCCGGCAGTGCACCCGCTTCGTAGTTCTTGTCCGCCTTTATCAACACCATCACTCGCATCTCGTCGCTCCCTCTGTTTGAGTATTGATCCGTCAGTCGCGTCCCCGCCGATTCCACGCGACGACCTCGAGATCGAAAACGAACACAGCGTAAAAGACAGGCACCAGCAGGAGCGTGACGGCCGTCGCAACCGTGAGCCCGCCAATCTGCGCATAGCACAGGGCCTCCCACAGCGGACCGCCGTGCAGTGCCAGCGGAAACAGCGCCAGCACTGTCGCTCCCACCGTTATGAGCACCGGCCGGATGCGCCGGATCCCGGCATCGATCAAGGCGTCGCGCAGTGGCGCGCCGAGCGCGTGCTGCTCCTCGATGAAGTCGAACAGCACGATCACATGGCTCACGATCACGCCGATGAGGCTCGTGATGCCGAGGATCGCCAGAAATCCCATCGGCATCCCGGTCAGCCAGAGACTGCCAAAGGCGCCGACGGCGCCAAAGGGAATGCCGGCGAACACGATGAACGGCTTGAAGGCATTCCTGAACTGAAACACCAGCGCCAGATAGATCGCGATCACCGACGCGATCACCACGGTGAGCGAACGCTGTTGCCCTTTGATCTGCTCGTTCAGTTCCCCGACGATTTCGAAGCGATAGCCCGCAGGCAACTGTCGTTCGAACGCCCGGATCCGATCCATCAGCGGCCCGGTCACCTCATCAGCCAGCCGACCAGGCGCGGGGAGGGCGGCGACGTTGATCGCTCGATACTGGTTGACGCGATGAATCACCGCTGTTTCGGGGCTGTACGTGAGACGTGAAATCTGACCGAGCGTGAACCTGACCGGCGTCTGACTCGAGTACACATACAACTGACTCAGGTCGGTGACGGTCTGCCGCTGACCGTAATCCATCAACTGGACGATCGGGATGTTCTTGCGCCCCTCGCGCAGGTACCCAATGGGTTCGCCGGCAACCCCTGAGTACATCGAGACCGCGATATCGTGGCTCGACACCCCGGCGAGGCCGGCGCGGTCCTGATCGATCTCGAGCCGGGTGCGGATCGCGTCGTTACCCCAGTCGTCGCGCACGTTGATCGCGTACGGCGACGTCTTCAAGAGGGCCCGCAGCTTCTCCGCCTCCTGGCGGAGCACGCGAGGGTCGTCGCCCACGATCCGCATCGAGATCGGGATGATCGTTGGCGGGCCGGTCTCAACCGTGCGCACGTCGATTCTGGCGCCGGCGATGCGCGACGACAGGGCATCCTGAAGCGGACCGATCAGCCGATTGGTGTCCTCGCTTCGACTGAACTGCAGCAACAGCTGCGCGTAGTTCGGGGCCGGCGCCTCTGGCCGGACCGAGAACCAGAACCGCGGTCCGCCGGCACCGATGAACGACGTGATTGACGCGAGCGACGCAGCGGTTCCATGGGTCCGATCGTGCTCGTCCGCCACTTGCCTGACGACCCGATCGGCGTCGCGCGCGACGCGCGCCGTCTGAGCGATCGGCGCATCTTCGGGCAGACGGATGTCGACGTACGCGATGTAGAAGTTGTCGCGAGGGAAGAACTGGCGGTGCAGGTGCGTGACGAAGAACGCACCCGTCGCCAGGGCCAACGAGGAAGCCGCAAGAACCTTCCAGCGATGATCGATCGCGAACGTCACGGCGCGTTCGTACACCCTGCCGAAACGAGTCTCGCGCGGCCGATCGACGGCCGGATCGCTCTCCGGCTTCAGGATGTAGTAGGCCAACAGCGGAAGGAACGACATCGACACGACGCGGGACGCCACGAGCGAGCAGGCGATCGTCATCGGCAGGCTGTAGATGTACCTCCCGACATCACCGGTCAGCAGAAGGAACGGCAGGTACGCGGCGATGTTGGTCATCGTGGCGTACATGATGGCTGTCGAGAGTTTTTCGGGACCGAGCCACGCCGCAACCGATCGCGGTTGTCCACGAGCGAGCTCCCGCGTGATCGCATCGCCGGCGACGACGGGATCGTCCACCAGCAGCCCGAGGGCGATGATGAGCGAGGCAATCGACATCTGTTGAATGTCGAGGCCAAGGAGCTGCATCAGCCCGAAGGTCATCGCCAGTGTGATGGGAATCGAGAGCGCCATCAGGAGCGCGGAACGCCATTCCCAGAATCCGACCAGCGAGACGAGGACCACGAGCAGGACGGCTTCCCAGAGGCTGCGATTGAACAGGTCCAGTTTCTCGCGCACCTGGCGCTGCTGATCGGACGTCGTGCCGATGACGAGATCGGATGGGAGCGATCGACGTATCTCCTCCACCCGCGAGCGGACGGCCGTCCCGAAGCGGTCGATCTGCTCCCCTTTCCTCATCTCCGTCGAGAGCGTGATCGCGCGGCCTCTCAGCCAGTGCCCACGCTCATCGCGCCACGTGTAGTACGACAGCAGCTGCGCCGGATGTTGATACCCGCGATGGACGCTTCCAATGTCGCGGAGATAGACCGGCGTCCCGTTCGCCGCCTGCGTGAAGACGACTCGGTCGATGTCGGCAAGGGTCCGGAATTCCCCGCTCTGCTCGAGCGCCAGCTCGCGTCCTTCGGCGTTCACGGTCCCGGCGGGCACCGTTGTGTTGCGGTTCTGCAGGACGCCCCTGATGGCTGCGGGGATGATGCCGAAGGCGGCCAGCCGGTTCTGCGAATAGCGCGCCTCGATTTGTTCTTCGATCACGCCGACCCTGGTGACACGCGACGCTTCAGGCGCGATCTTGATTGCCTTCTCGATGCGATCGGTGAAGTCATCGAGCTCCCGATACGAGTATTTCGGACCGGCTTCGCGCTCCAGCACATCGGCAAGCGAGACGCCGGGCGTGAGGACGATCGGATCCCACACATCGGGATGGATATCGGCCCGCTGCGGCAGTTCTTCCCACACCTGACGAACGGAACGCGCCAGAGCGCCGACGTCCTCGCCCGTTGCCAGCCTGATGACCACGAAGCTGCCACCGTCAACCGTCCGGGCATCGGTTCCCAGACCGCGCCGCACCAGGGCATCGCCCAACAGCGTCGCTGCTTCCTGCACGAATGACGGATCCGGTGAACCGGAACTGCACAGCACGATGTCTGCCGTGGATGGTGCCGCGACGAGGGCCGCAGAAATCTGCGATGCCAGCAGACGAAGCCTCGGGCCGGTCGCAGGAGGACTGGCCACCGCCAGCATCAGCGCAGAGGTCTCGCCAAATTCCTTGATGTATTGAATCGGTCCGGCGCCCTCGGGCAGATCGGTCAGTGCGTCGAGCTTGACCTTGATGTCGTCGAATTCCTTGCCGGTGTCGATACGCGCGTTCTCATCGACCTCGCCGTACACGACCGACAGTCCGGGCCGGGTCGTCGATGTGATTTCGGACACGCGGATGTTCTGAGCGACGCGTTCCTCGATCTTGCGCGTGACGAGTTGTTCGACTCGCTCCGCACTCTGGCCGGGCCACGGCGTGACCACAGCAACCTGACGAACGGGTATGTCTGGATCCTTGCGTTTGGACATCGCGGCGTATGCCCAGATTCCCCACGCAATCACCCCGACGAGGAGGACCCACGCGACGTGACGGGTCTCGACGAAGAAGCGGGCGACGCTCACGGGATTTCCTTCACGACATCACCGGGGCGGAGCAGATTCGCTCCCGACGCCACGATCCGCTGACCCGCCGTGAGGCCGTCGAGGATCGAGACCTGATTACCGACGAGCGGTCCTGGATGCACCTGAACGCCTTTAATCGCCGTACTGCCTCCGGATTTCTGTTCCAGCACATACACCAGGTAGTGATCGCGAACGGGATCGTGAACGAGGGCGTCGATCGGTATGCGTGCCAGTTGCCGATGATCCAGCGCATCATCGACAACGCGAATCGAGGCAATCATTCCCGATCGCAGCGTCAGGCTGGGGTTGTCGATGGCGACGGTAATCTCGAACGATCGCGACTTGGGATCGGCTGCCGGCGCGACCGACAGCACCTTGCCCTCGAAGCGCTCGTTCGCGAATGCGTCGATGGTGAGCGACAGGGCCTGCCCCACACGAAACGTGTGAAGCGCCGTATCCGGCACACTGAAACGTGCTCTGACCAGCCGCAGGTCCGCGATGGTCATGGCCGGCATGCCCGGCGAGACGAGCGTTCCGACATCGACGCGGCGCTCGAGAAGAATCGCGTCGAATGGCGCTCGAAGCTCGGTATCGCTCAAGGCGATTCGAGCCTCCTGCAGTTGCGCCGCGGCCGAAGTCGCTCGCTGTCGTGCGGAGGCGACCGCAGCCGTCGCCGCGTCGACCTTGGCTCGCGCCACCTCCAATCTCGCTCTGCTCGCGTCGTACGCCGGCTTGGTGACGCTTTCCTGTTGCCAGAGCGTCGCGATGCGTTCGAAGTCGAATTCCGCCTGCGTGAGCGCAGCCTGCGCCTCAGCGAGCCCGGCCTGGCCTGCACTGATACCCGCACCCGATTCGTCACGCGCCCCCTGCGCCTTGTCGACGACAGCCTGATAGTCGACCGCCCGGATGCGAGCGAGCACGAGCCCCCTCGTCACCTCCGCACCGGGTTCCACCGCACGGCTCCGCCCGTCAGCGCCTTTCGTCTTCCGGACATCGACGACATATCCCGACACCCGGAACGCAAGATCGACTTGCGTATTCGGCGTAATGACGGCGGAGTAGGTCGTCGAGTCGCCACCGGTCGAGGCCTCGACGGTCACGAGTCGAACTGCCGCTGGAGTACGGGCATCAGTCGCCGATCCCGCACGACTCTCGCATCCACACATCTGGACCGTCGCGAGAAAGACCAGGACCGGCACGACATCTCGGGTGGTCATCGGTCCCTGCCCATGGCCCTTTCGAAGTCGGCCTGTGCCGATGCCAGATCCATCAAGGCCTGTGTGTAGCGATGGTCGGCTTCCGCAAGGCTCGATTGGAGTTTGACGACCTCGCTCAGAACGGCCTCGCGCTGCACGTATCGATTGCGCGCCACACGAAGAGCCTCGGTGTTGAACGACTGGAAGGCCTGCGCGAGCTCCACCCCCTTGCGCGCTTCGACGATGCGCCGATACTGATGCGCGACATCGGACATCACACGCGCTTCGGTGTCCGTGAGCTCCAGCACAGCCTGCGCTTCGGCGTCCTGCTTGGTGTGCACCTCCTGGCCTTTTCTCCCCCAATCGAACACATCCCAGTTGACCTGAAGGCCGACGCTGCTGACGCTGTTCGGAAACACGCTGCTGTAGTTCACCGTTCGCAGCCCGAGCAACGAGAGGCTGACGTCCGGAATTCGTTCGGCACTGGCAAGTCGACGTTCGAGTTGCGTCTTCCGCTGCTGCACTCTTGCCAACCGGATCTCCGGTCGTGACGACAGAGCTTCGGCGTACGCATCAGTCAGCGACACCGGTTCGCCGGCACCGATGCTCGAGACGTCGATCTCGAGGGGCGAATCGATCGGCCGGCCCATCAGGCGATTCAGTTGTTCCTTCTGCGTCTGGATGGGATCGTCCATCTTGAGCAGTTCGTATTCCGCCTGGAGCAGTTGGACTTTGACATTCAGCAGGTCGGCTTCGAGCGCCACCCGTTGCGCGACCTGTTGGCCGGTCTCGCGATCGAGCTGCTCGAGGAAATCGACGGTGGCTCGCAGCGCCGTCCTGCCGCTTTCCGCCTGCGCGATGCCGTAGTAGAGACGGCGTACTTCATTGACCACGCCTTGTCGCTTCGCGCGGATGTGTTCGGCCGTTGCCTCGACGCCGACCTTGGCGAGTTCGATCCCCAGCCCGATCTTGTACTGCTGCGTCAGCGGCTGCGCGACGCTGGCGTAGCCGATGAATCCGAAGCGCAGGGGGCTCTGCAGCGTCGTGGTCTGCCCCGGAATCGGGCCGTCCAGCGGGTACACTCCGAGGCTTCCACGCTCGAGGGTCAGTCCCAACTGCGTGAGCGGCTGCGAGCCCAGCGCGGTGATGGAGAACGTTGGCAAGCGGCGCGTTTCGGCCACACCGACCTCACGCTGCGCCTTGTCGCGTTCGAGTTCGGCGATGTGAATGGATCGATCGTGCCGTTGCGCGGTGCTGACCGCTTCCGCCAGCGTGATCGTCTGACCGTGCAGCACGCTGGGAGCCCACAGGCTGACTACGGCTGCGAGGACGAGCGCGCGGCGAACGAGAGAGGTCGAACGTGTGGGCAGAAGAACCATGGTTCCGCGGCTGTTCCGCTGTTGAGAACGGCTTCATCGTACGGAGAGACATACGCTCGCGTCTTGAACGAACTGGCTGACTTTGCCGCCCTGTGCCACACGATGCGAGAATTCGCGTATGCCGATCCGTGCGCGCCAGGACATCGCGCCCTGGCCCCCTGCGATGATCGTCTGGGGCCCAGGCTTCAAAGCCGAGGCGCACCGGCATCACTGTGTCCAACTGCTGTTGGCGTTACAGGGTTCGCTGCTGGTACGGGGCGGAAAGGCGAAAGCGTGGACGAGATGTGGCGCGGTGTGGGTGCGGCCCGATGCCACTCATGAGGTCGACGCGCGGGGCGCGACCCTGCTGATCGCGTTCATCAGCGCCGAGAGCGAGTTGGGGGCTGCCCTGTGTGACCGCATCGACGGTGACGTTGCCAGCGTCACCCCACAGCAGGTTGCCCGGTGGCGCGCCGTGCTCGGGCCCAGGCCGAACGAAGCGCGCGCTGAGCGCTGGCTGACCGGACTCGACGGGCAACGAAGACGTGACATCCCGATGCATCCTGGTGTGCGGCGAGTGCTGAGCCACCTGCAGAAGCCACAGGAGGTTCCGGACGATTTGTCATTGAAGACGCTGGCCGGCATCGCGTGCCTCTCGCCGTCCCGTTTCATGCATGCGTTCACCGAATCGGTCGGCGTCCCCGTACGACCGTACATTCTGTGGCTCCGGCTCCAGCGGGCCGCGTGCGACTTGATGTATGGCGCCACCGTTACGAGCGCGGCGCATCGAGCAGGGTTCTCCGACGGCGCTCACCTGACACGCACCTTTCGTCGCATGCTCGGCGCCACACCGTCGACTCTTGCCTTGCTGAACAGGCTGAGCCAGGGGTTTTCGCTCGAGCGTCGACCTGATCCACTCGTCAGTTCAGAGAATGGTGCGGCCTGACTTCGCCGGGGATGGACGCGTGCGACCCGGCACGTGACGTTTTCCGATCACGCGGGTGTAGCCGCCACCCACCAGAGCGCGCCCATCCAGAACAACTGCAGCGGCAGCCGCCACGCCAACGGCGTTGCCGCGCGGCCTGCGACATCGAGTCCCGCGCGAGCGGCGTGAATGTTCGCGGGAAACATCGCGGCCAGCAGTCCGATCAGGCCGTAGGCTGCTGCCACTGAGAGCTGCGGCACGAGCAGACCGATCGCGCCCAGCACTTCGAACACTCCCGTGATTGAGACCAACAGTCCTGGGGCCGGCAACGAAGATGGAACCATGCGAATCAAGTCGTTCCTGGTGCGGGGGTGAAAGTGCGTGACGGCGGTGAAGAGAAACATGATGAACAGCGCGAAGCGAAGCGACCCTGCCCAGGAATCCGCACTCGTCCAGACACCAGCGACGCCGAGCGAGCGCGACGCGATCCACACCACCATCATGACAACCAGCGGTGCCATCAGATCCTCCTGCAATCAGATCTAGCGGGTGCGGTCGGGGTTCGTCTTGAACGAACTGGCTGCGCATGACGCGGGGCTGCCACACACACATGCGAGAATGCGGCGCATGCTGATCCCGGCCACGAGCGACGCGGGCGACTCAGCCTTCACGTGGCCGGCTGCGTTGTTCGTGTGGGGTCCTGGCTCGTGGTCCGATTTGCATCGCCATCACTCGGTGCAGCTGGTGATGGCGCTACGGCGCACGATCCGCTTTCGCACGAGCCGGAACGGACGATGGACGACGTGCCGCGCGGTTCTGGTGCGGCCCGACGCGCGCCACGAGATCGACGCCAGGGATACCGACGTGCTGATCGGCTTCGTCGACGCAGAGAGCGATCTCGCTGGCGCGCTGACCGCAAACAGCGGCGTATCGGAAGTGGCGGTCATCCCTGCAGGAACGATTGCGCGCTGGCGGGCCGTGTTGGGCGACGCCGATTCCCTGACCGCTGAGCGCGTCGAGCCGTGGGTCCGCGGCACGCTCCTTCGCCATCCTCAGCCTCTACGGCTGGATCGCCGCATCAAGCGGGTGCTTCGAACGCTTCCGGGGAGACTGGCGGATGCCGACCCGGTGTCGCTGCAGTCGGTCGCTGCCAGCGTCGGCCTGTCGCCGTCGCGGTTCATGCATCTCTTCACCACGTCGGTCGGCATTCCGCTCCGCCCGTACATTTTGTGGTTGCGACTCCAGCAGGCCGCCGGTGTACTCGCTCGGAAACGATCCGTCACCGACGCGGCTCACGCGGCCGGGTTCTCAGACTCCGCGCATTTCACGCGCACGTTCCGTCGAATGCTGGGAGCTACGCCGCGTCAGATACTTCAGCGAGGTCTTGCCGCCCGCGACTTTCGTCTCTGACACTCCGGCCCCCGAGCGACACGACCAGCACGAATGCGGTTTGCGATTCGGTGTAGGCGGGGGCTTCAGCCCCCGCGGGCAAATCGACGCGCAGGCTTCCGCCTCCGCGGAGGCTACGGCGAGACTGCGCTCCACGGCGAAACGAAAATCGCATCGACCTCACGAACATGCGACGACGAGACGACGACTGTGTGAGCGGTTCGGGACCGCCCAGCGATATACTGGCTGCATCGTCGTCCCGGGTAGGACGGTAACGACGCCCGCACGCGCAGTCCCGATCATGCAACTCTCGGCCGACACCTCATCGTTCCGTTTCGCGAGTTTCGAACTGGATGTGCGTTCGCGTGAGCTGCGGACCGGCACGCAACGGATTCGTCTGCAGGATCAGCCGTTCGAGATCCTGCGAATGATGCTCGAACGACCGGGCGACGTCGTCACGCGTGACGAGCTTCAGCGCCGGCTCTGGCCGGACGGCACGTTCGTCGACTTCGAACACGCGCTGAACGCGGCCGTCAAGCGCCTGCGCGCGGCACTCGGCGACGACGCCGAGCACCCCCGCTTCGTTGAGACGTTGCCTCGTCGCGGCTATAGATTCATCGCGAAGCTCGATGGAGTCGAGCGCGAGCGCGATGATGCGGCATTGCGGACGCAGTCTCAGCCCCGCCTGCTCGTCCTTCCGTTCACGAATCTGAGCGGCGACTCGGCGCACGAATACTTCAGCGACGGCCTCACCGAGGAGCTGATCGCACAGCTCGGCGCACTGTGTCGTGGGCGCATCGCCGTCATCGCCCGATGGTCGTCGATGACCTTCAAGGGCACGACCCAGCGTGCACGGGTCATCGGCGAGGCACTGCAGGCGAACTATCTGCTCGAAGGCAGCGTACGCGAGGAGGCCGATCGGATCCGGATTACCGCACGGCTCATCGAGGCGGCGAGCGAAACGCAAATCTGGTCCGACTCGTACGAGCGCGACCTGTCTGACTGCTGCACGCTGGCGGCCGGCCGGCTCTCGATTCAGACCGACGTCGCGTCGCGCGTCGCCCGCGCCCTCGCGCTCGAGATTGCGCCGGCGCCTTCACCATCACCGACGCAGACGCTCGCACCCTCGGCGTACCAGGCGTATCTCAAGGGCCGATACCACTGGAACACCCGGGGATCAGAAGGGCTCGACGATACCCTGGCCGCATTCACGCGCGTCGTCGAAGAAGCACCAGGGTTCGGGGCCGGACATGCTGCGCTCGCCCGGGCACGGATTGCGCAGGCCGAGTGCTACGAGGGTGTGCCGCGACACCAGCTGGCGCTCGCACGCGACGCGGCCGCCCGTGCGCTGGAGCTCGATCCCGATCTGTCGGAAGCACACCTCGCGATCGGTGATGTGCACCGGATGCTGCACTGGGACTGGCGATCCGCCGAAGATGCGTACGCTCGCGCGGTGATGCTGAATCCAAGCTTCGAGAACGTGCATCGATCCTACGGCGCGTTGCTGGTCGTCCTCGAGCGGCCGGAGGATGCTGTTCGCGAAGTCGAGCGGGCATGCGAGCTCGACCCCTTGTGCCTGATTTCAACGCTGACCGCGGCGCACGTGCAGTACCTCGCTGGCGACTACGATCGCGCCGCCGACAAATGCCGCTACACCATTGACGTCGACCCCGAGCGTGTCTCGGCCCATCGGCTGATGGGCGCGTTGCTCCTCCAGTCAGGCGTCCCCACGCAGGCACTCGCGGCGCTCGACACTGCACTCGCGGTTGCGCCTGACGATCCAATCACACTCGCCTGGCTCGCGCACGCCCGGGCGGTGACCGGCGACCGTGAAGGCGCCACCGCCCTGCTGCAACGCCTCCGAGGGTCATCGCGGTACGTCTCTCCGTTCCACCGCGCGATGACGCACACTGGCCTTGGTGATCTGGACGCCGCATTCGCCGCACTCGATGACGCGTGCGTCGATCGCGACCCGATGGTGCCGCTGGTCGCGGTCGAACCGCGTTTCAAACTGCTGCGGCAGCATCCGCGTTACCTGACGCTTGCCGACCGCCTCAAACTGAATCGTTCCAACGCGTAGATCCAAGCGACGCCTGATTGGGCGACGGCGACCGCCCGCGAGACTTCAATCGGCGTTGAGCTGCACAAAAGATATGCGCGCCTTGTCGACGGCTTTATCGAAAGTCACGCACACCCAGCTGTTGTATTGCAGACTCGCTTGGAAGCAGAGATGACGGGTGCTCGCGGCTCTCTTCGTAAATCCCCTCGAATACTCGCCGTTCGCCTTGGTGTTGATGTCCACGTCTGTGCCAGGAGTCGTGCAGCGAAGTTGATAGTCCTTTGCGAACCCCTTTGACGTCCAGAAGTCCACAAGAAAATTGTCGTCACGTCCTTTGCTGTTTTCAATTCTCCGATTGACTTCATTCACCTTCCACTTGCTGTCTGTTTTGAATGCGAGAAATGCACGGAGCGGCCTTTCTTCTCGGTTGTTTGAATTTGCAATCAGACCGTAGGACTCCAATCTGTCCTCACCAATCCGGCACGGTGTCGACAGCAGTATCGCCGCCTTCGGAAACGTTTTTCGGATCTCTCCGGTTATGTCGGCGGGCAAATCTGCCGCATGGGCGGAACCTGAAATCACGGCGAACAAAGAAAGAAATGTAAGTCGTAAGTTCATGTTTGCTCTATCTCATTGAGTGATACGACGGAGCATGCTCTGCAAAGATCGTACGAATATTGGATTGGTGGAGAACGATCGGCAGGCGGACGACCGTTACAAAGACGGCGCTGCCGCGTCCATTCCGTATTTCCGCTTGATTGGGATGAGCTCCGGGCCGGCCATGAACGAGAGCAGCGCGCGGGCGGCGTCGGGCTGGGTCGACATCTGCGCGATGCCGCCGGAGAACGTGGTGATCGCCTGGATCTCCGGTGGCAACAGCCCCACGACCTCGATCCCGTCGACGCCGATCAACTCGCTCAATTGTTGAAAACCCAGCTCGATCTCGCCTCGCGCGACGAGACTGCCAACCGGTACGCCAGCCGGCGCCACCGTGATCCGATTCTGCAATCGATCCCCGCTGTCCCAGGTCTTGAACAGCTTTGCGAGATACACACCGCTCGGGCCCGTGGAATACCCGATCGACCGAGCCGAGAGCACCGCGCGTTTGACCCCTTCCGCGGAGCTGATATCGGGATGCGCTATGCCAGCCGGGACCGCGATTGCAATAGCGGATACGGCTACGTCGACTCGGCTGCCGGCAACGATTCTGGAGGCGGCTGTCAGATCTTCGATGGCGTCCTTCGCCAGCACGACCAGATCGAACGTCTCGCCTGCCTTCACCCGCTTTGCCGCATCGACGCCGCCGATGGATTCGAGCGAGACTTGCTGGGACGAAGTGGCCTCGAACCGTGCTGTCAATTCTGCAAGCAGTCGTCGAGTCGCCATCGACGAGACGACCCGGATCGGAGATGAGAGATTCACGGCTAGATTTATACCTCGCGCCGACCGTCTACCTCACCTTGGGTAGTGCGACCTGTTCCGACGGCTCATTACACTCTCGCCGCACGACAGTCGAAGAGCAACAACAGCATCCAGGAGTTCCCGATGAAGCGATTGATATTGGTCACCGTCACGGTCGTCGCGGCCGGCGCCGGATCGATGACGCTCGCGCCCGGCGCGCAGGCACAAGGCCCGGCGGCACAGGGCGCCCCCGCTCCGACGCCGGGACGGGGCCTCGGACCGCCGGCCGCCACGAATCTCTTCCTCGTGACGGGAACGCCCGAAACGAAGATGACGCCCGGCAAGGCCACGATGTGGACACGCGAGCAGCAGAACGCCGCCAAGAGCCACATCGAATGGGCTCCCGAATATCGGTTGACGGCGACGACCAGGCCAGGCGCCGACAAGCCGCCGACGATCGGCGAGATGCACACCGAGAACACGCAGCTCTATCTCGTGACCGGTGGCTCCGGCACCGTGGTCGTCGAGGGCAAAGTCGATCCGAAGAACGACTATCTCGTAGCGGCCGGCGAACATCGGGGCGGCCCCATCGTCGGCGGCCGCGAGCTGAAGGTGAAAGTGGGCGACTTAGTGTCGATTTCTCCGTACACGTGGCATACCGCGTACGGTGATCCCGGGACGCCGCTGCAGTACGTGATCATCCACGTGCATACTCCGCAGAACGCTCCTTAGGTCCTTGGTCCTTTGTGCTTGGTGCGTGGTTGTGACCAAGGACCAAGCACCAAGGCCCAAGGACTAATCGAGCCGCGGCGTCTCCATCAGCGCCTGATACACCATGGTCGGAAATTTTTCGCGGATGTCGGTCGTGTTGGGCAGCAGTTGGATCATCAGTACGATGACCAGCCGTGCCTGCGGATTGACCCGGTAGACCGTACCGTAGGCGCCGCCCCACCCATACGACCCGACATCGTCCATGCCGTTGGCGCCGTATCGATCGGTGGTCTCGAAGCCGAGGCCGAATCCCAGCCCGTTGGTCGAATGCAGGGCTCCGACCTGATTCGTGCGCATGAGCGCCACGGTGTGCGGCGACAGTATGCGGACTCCCTCGAGGGCACCGTCACCGCGGATCATCTCCAGGAAGCGACCATAGTCGCGAGCCGTCGACACCAGCCCCGCACCACCGGCAAACGTCTGGCGAGGTCCATCGACGTACGAGCCTTGCCCCAGCGGGCCATCCGGCGCTCGAACGGCGCGTCCGTTTTCACCGTTGGCATACACGGCCGCGAGACGATCCCGCTGCGCGACAGGCAGGAAGAACTGCGTGTCGGTCATCCCGAGCGGCTTTGTCACGCGGGTGGCGATCACTTCATCGAGATGCTGGCCACTGACGCGCTCGATCACGCACCCGAGCACATCGGTGTTGTAGCCATAGACCCACGCGTCGCCCGGCTGCGCGATGAACGGCAGCGTCCCGAGCCGTTCCATCACATCGCAGATCGGCTCGCGTTTGTCGGCGAAATACCACCCGGCGCCAGCCGACGGTCCCAGCCCCTTGGCACCGTATTGATTTGCGATCTGCGGCTCCACGCCGTAGGAGATGCCGGCCGTGTGCGTCAGGAGATCGCGAATGGTGATCGGCCGCTTGGCCGGAACAATCGACGTTCCCGACTCATTGCGCACAGCAACGGTCGTTTTGGAGAACGACGGGATGTATTTGCCGACCTGGTCGCTCAGACTCAGCTTGCCCTCCTCGACCAGCCTCAACGCCGCAACGCTCGTGATCGCCTTGGTCTGCGACGCGATGCGGAACATCGTGTCCATTCGCATCTGACGACGAGCATCCTTGTCGGCCCATCCGACCGCTTTCTGATACACCGGGCTCCCGTCGCGAAGCACGAGCGCGACGGCACCGGTGATGAGCTCGCGGTCAACGTACGATTGCAACATCGTGTCGATGCGCGCCACACGATCGGGCGCGAGCCCGCCATTCGTGGGGTGCCCGTTCGTTGCCGAAGCGGTCTTGGCTGGCGCCGACGCCTGCGCCCATAGCGACGCCGCTGCCGCAACCGCCATGAGTCCGCTCACCGCCACCTGACGTGCTCTCATCATCACCTGACTCCTTTCGGGGACTGTCCCTGACCCGTCCCCGACCTGTCCCCGACCTGCCCCCGGCCTGACCCAAGGCCTGGCCCAGGCCTGGCCCCGGCCTGGCCCCGGCCTGACCCCTGCGGCAGCCCGAATGCCAGAATGCTCGGACCCGACGCAACGGCTACGAGCTGGCGGTTGTCGAATACGTACGTCATCGGCGACGACTTCCAGACCTGGCTGGTCTGAAAACTCCATAGCCGTTTTCCAGAACGGGCATCGGCCGCCGCGAACGCGCCGCTGTCGTCGCCGAAAAAGACCACGTCGCCGGCCGTTGCCAGCACGCCACCCCACGAGTCGACTGCGCCGAACTGAGGAAGCTCCCACGTCACCTTGCCGGTCTGGATGTCGATTGCGCGCAGCACGCGACGCGCAGGCTCGGGCGCGGCCGCGAACGTCCCACCCATGAAGCCCTTACCCGACTCCCAAGTCTGGTCGACGCGCGTGAAGATCCCGCACTTGTCGTTGGTCTGCACGTAAAACAGACCGCTGCGCGGGCTGAACGCCGCCGAGTACCAGTTCGACGCCCCTTCGAGCGACGGACAGACACGCTTTCCTTCTCGCGTGGGCTCCATGTTCGGCACGACAATCGGTCGTCCCTCCTTCGTCAGTCCCGACGCCCAGGTGATGTTCTTCACGTACTGCGTGCCCGAGAGGTATTCGCCGGTGACCCGATCGAGAACATAGAAGTACCCGTTGCGATTGGCCTGGAGCAGCAGCTTGCGCGGCGTGCCCTTCCACGGCGCATCGACGAGCACCATCGGCTGCTGCGCGTCGTAGTCGTGTACGTCGTGAGGCGTGAATTGGAAGTGCCACTTGCGGCGCCCGGTCTTCACGTCGAGCGCGACCACCGAATCGGAATACAGGTTGTCGCCCGCGCGCTCGTCGCCGATCATGTCGGGCCCGGGGTTTCCGATCGCCCAATAGAGCGTGCCGAGCTCGGTGTCGTAGCTCCCGGTCATCCAGGTCGCTGCGCCAGGATGATCGATCGCGCTGCCCTTCCACGTCTCGGACCCGGGCTCGCCGCGAGCGGGAACGGCCCAGAACCGCCAGACCTCCTTCCCTGTCGCCTGGTCGTACGCCGCGACGAATCCGCGTACGCCCTCGTCTCCGCCCGCGATCCCCGAGATCACGAGGTTATCGACGACCAGCGGGGCGCCGGTGCCGTTGTAGTTCTGGTGCCAGTCGGCCATCTCGGTTTCCCACAGGAGCGCGCCGCTGGCACGATTGAGCGCGATGAGATGTGCGTGATCGGTCGTCATGAAGACACGATCGCCACCAACTGCTACACCACGATTGACCCCTCGAGCGGCGACTCCTGCCAATCCCCGCGTGCGCGTTCGACGATAGTTCCAGATCTGTCGGCCACTCCCCGCATCGAGCGCGTAGAGATCGTTCGCGGCTGTGATGTACATCACGCCGTCGACGACGAGCGGCGTCACCTGGAGCTGCGCCGCGTTGGGCAGCGTGAACACCCATCGCGGCGCGAGACGGCCGACGTTGGCCGCGGTGATCTGCGTCAACGCGCTGTAGCGGTTGCCGCTCGGCTGACCGTGGTACGTTGCCCAGCCGGTCTGCGATGTGACCTGACGATAACGGCTGCCGCGCTGGAGCTCCGCCGGAGCCGGGGCGGAGCCGGCGGTCGTCTCACGCAGCAGGTGCAGCGCACGGTCGTCGCCAAGCAGCTGCAGCTCACCATCGCTTTGGTTGAGCACCACACCGGCGATCGATTTGCCGTCGGCCATCGTCACATTCACTCGTGCGGGCCCTGTACTCGTGCGTGGCCGGAGCGTCCGGAGAAAGGCGATGAGGTCGGCGCGTTCCGCCGCCGACACGTTTGCAAACGCGGGCATGCCCGAACCTGGGAGGCCCTCACGAACGACCGCCTCGAGCTCGGCATCGCTTCGCAACGGAATCCGCGTCACGATCGACGGGCCGAGCTCGCCGCCCCCACCTTCTGTTCCATGACAAGCCGCGCAGCGGCTCGCGAACACTTGACGTCCCGGCTCCGCGCTCTGCGCGCCAACGGCCGACACGAAGACGAACACCAAGAGACCGCACGTTACGATCGTCTTCAGCAACAGGCGCACCCGAACCTCCTCAATTGTCTGCAATTGTTTCCGACTCCTACCCGAGACGACTATAACGAGCAGAATCTTGCCGATTGGATCGCGCGTCGTCAATGCGAACTCGACGAAGACGCCGCAGAGTACCTCGAAAAAGGTATGCGCAGGTCGCAGCAACTTCGGCGACACTGTGCTGAGCAGAAGGAAGCAGGAATCAGGAAGCAGGAAGCAGGAAGGAAGCAGATGCGCGTGATGTACCTGACGATCGCTGTTGCGCTGACGACCACGGTGATGCTCACGGCGCAGTCCACAAAAACCTCATCGACGTGGTCGGTGCCGCGAACGCCGGATGGACATCCCGATCTGCAAGGCGTCTGGGCCAACAACAGCATGACGCCGCTGGAGCGCCCCGCGCACTTCGGCGGACGCGCGACGATGACGGACGCGGAGCTGGCGGACATCAAGAAGCGCGCACAGGCGATGATGGATGGCGGCGACGCGTTCTTTGCCGACGAGCTGATCCTGGCGACACTCGACGGCAAGACGAAGTTCAACTCGGCGGACACGCAGGTCGGCAACTACGGTCAAGCGTGGTTGTCGGAGCGCGTCTTCGACAATCGCACATCGCTCATCATCGATCCGCCCGATGGGCGTATTCCGCCGGCGGCACCTGGTGCCGCCGAGCGCGCGCGTGCACTGGCCGCGTCCCGACAAGGACGAGGCCCTGCCGATCGCGTGCAGGACCTGTCGACGAGCACCCGCTGCATCACCGGCGGCACGCCGAACATCCGCGCCGGCTATCAGAGCTACTTCGAGATCACACAAGGGCCTGGCGTCGTCGCTCTCCGTACCGAGATGATCCATGACGCGCGCATCTTCCCGATCGAGGCGGGCCCGCACGTCTCCAAAGCCATCTCGCAGTACCACGGCGACTCGCGCGCGCACTGGGAAGGCGACACGCTCGTGGTCGACACCGTCAACTTCTCTCCGAACGCCAACTTCCGCGGCGCCACAGACAATCTCCACGTCATCGAGAAGTTCAAACGCGTGTCACGCGACACGCTGGAGTACTACATCACCGTCGACGATCCGACGGTGTGGTCGCGCCCCTGGACTTTGATGATGCTCCTGAAGAGCACCGGCGAAGGGATCTTCGAATACGCGTGCCACGAGGGGAATTACGGGCTGCGCGCGATCTTGAGTGGAGCGCGGGCTCAGGATCGGTAGCGCGCTCTGGTTCTTGGCCTTGGTGCTTGGTTCTTGGTCCGTCCTTGTGAAGGTCCCATTGGTTACGGATCACAATCTTGTCGCCGACTCCGTGTACCCCGCCCCTGGCTCCATCGCATGCCGCATCATCGCGAGCAATGATGGGGATGCTCACCGCCGTCGCATCGTGATCGTCGACACCGACGAACCTGACGCGATCGAGTCGGAAGATGGAATCAGCGGGTTCGAGGTATTTGCCGATCAACTGACCGATGACTAATTCCGCCGCCCGTTGCCAACTGAAGGCGTCAGTCGATGCCGGGCTATGCCAGAACAATGGGAGTGGCTTGATAACGCGCTCAGCACGGCCGACGCCGATGCTCGCTAGACTCTCGGTGTCCATCGCTGTGGCGATCGTTGCCACAGTCGGATGCGTTCAGCGGGAGGCGCACCCCTTGCGACTACCGCCGCCGAACGAGATCTCCGAACTGATCGCATCCGGACCTGGACTTCGTGCGAATAGCCACATGACAGACCCGATTGCGATTCGTCGCATTCACGATCTCCTGCTGAAAAACAACGTCGGCTACAGAGTTCCGTTCGACACATTTCCAGGGCCCGAGTACACAGTCAATTTTCGGGACAGTAACGGCGACGTGCTAGTGATATGGCTGGGACACGATTGGCTCGGTGGAGCGGAGCTGCGCCCAAGACAAGGAGACAATCGCATACGACGTGGTAGTCAAGAAGAGCGCACGATGCTCCTTGCGCTACTCGGTGTCTCGAGTCCTTGAAGTTCCAATCTATCGGCATGAACTCAACGTGCATGCATCGACCACCTGCATCGACACGTCGGACGAAGGACTCGAGGACCAGGGACGGACCAAGGACCACGCCCAGACCAAGAACCAAGCACAAAGCACCAAGGACCAATAACTCACACCACGTAGCTCCCCCCTCGTAGCCACAAGAGCCATGCGACCGCAATTTGAGGCCCGTCAGCGACACACCGTAGAATGGCTCACCGTTCCGAATGACGCGGGACGGTGATCCCGCCATGCCGAAAGACCTCGGCGGTAACGACAACGGGCCGACCCGGTCGGTCGAAACCTGGGAGCGCCTCGACGCCATCGTCCAGTTTGGGAGCGATGCGATCGTGGTCGTCGATGCCCGCCGGCAGATTCTCATGTTCAATGCGGCCGCGGAGCGCATGTTCGGCTGGCCGCGGCAGGATGTGATCGGCAGCCAACTCGAGCGGCTCGTGTCGCCGCGTTCTCGAGCAGTACTCGATGCGTGCTTCGATACGGTGCGTCAGACGGACCATCACTCGCGCGGTGTCAGCACCTCGCTCGCCGTCGCCGGCGTGCGCATTGGTGGAGAGGAGTTTCCGTGCGAGGCCTTCATCGCTCAGTTCGAAGTCGGAGGCCGGCGCGAGTTCGCGGTCAGTATTCGGGACATCACGGAGCGAAAGCAGTTCGAGGACAGGCTCTATCGTCAGGTCGAGTTCGAGAAGTTCCTCCAGGATCTCTCCAGCACGTTCATCGGACTTCCCGACGAAACAGTCGACCGCAACATGGTGGAAGGTCTCGCCCGTGTGGGCGAGTTCCTGCGACTGGATCGCGTGACGATTCTCGAGCTGTCTCCGGATCGCAACGAGATGGTCGTCGCGTACACCTGGAGTTCGCCCGGAGTGGAGGCTCCTCCGCCTCGAATCTCGATACAGTCGCAGCCGTGGTGGTTGGGTCAGGTCCTGCGCGGCGATGTGACCCTTGCCGCGAGCCTGAACGATGTTCCCGAGCAGCCGGCACAGTACCTTCGCTCGAGGGGCGTCGGCTCCATTGCGTCGGTTCCGCTCAGAGTGGGCGGTGAGATTGCGGGGGCCATTTCATTCGTCACGGTGCGCCGTTACGAGACGTGGACTCCGGAAACGGTGAACCGCCTCAGGGCAATCGGTGACATTCTCTGGAACGCGTTGAAACGCCGGCAGGCGATGCAGGCGCTGCTCGCCACCCAAACTCTCGTGCGTGAGAGTGAAGAACGCTTCCGGCTCGCGATGAGCAACGTCGCCGCAGGCGTGTACACGCTCGACCTCGAGGGGCTGGTCACGTACGTGAACCCGGCTGCCGAATCCATGTTCGGGTGGACGATGGCGGAACTGCTGGGCAAGAAGATGCACGATGTAGCGCACTACAAGCATCCCGACGGCTCTCCGTTTCCAGCCAGCGACTGCCGTGTTCTTCAGGTTCTGCAGAAAGGAATCGAGCTTCACGAGCAGTCTGACACATTCATTCGGAAAGACGGACGGTTCTTCCCCGTTGTCCATACGGCATCGCCACTGAAAAGGGACGGGACGATCGTGGGCATCGTCGTGGGATTTCGTGACGACACCGAGCGCCGCGAAGCCGAACGGGCGGTCCGGGAAAGCGAAGAGCGCTTCCGTCTCATTGCGAACACGGCCCCGGTCATCATCTGGATGTCGGACGCCGGCAACCATGGGACGTTCGCCAACGAATCGTGGACGAACTTCACGGGCCAGTCGAACGAGACCGCTCTTGGAGAAGGATGGACGGACGCGATTCACCCGGAGGATTTCGAGCGATTCCGGGAGGTGTACATGAACGCGTTCGATCGGCGCGAGCCCTTCCGGGCGGAATACCGGCTCCGCCGGCAAGATGGCGACTTCCGGTGGGTATTCGCTCAGGGCGTGCCGAGATATGACGCGACCGGCGCGTTTGCCGGTTACATCGGCTCGTCGGTCGACGTCACGGAACGCAAGGAGGCCGAAGAACTGCTGTCGACGCTGAGCCAACGCCTGATCGAAGCCCAGGAGCAGGAACGGTCCCATGTCGCGCGCGAACTCCATGACGACATCAATCAGCGATTGGCGTTGCTGGTGCTGACTCTGCAGACCGTGAAAAAACCGCTTCGAACGCTGGCCCCTGATCTCGTGGAGCAGCTCGGAGAGGCAATCGACAGCGCCACGCGTCTCACGAGCGATGTGCAGAGTCTGTCTCATCGTCTTCACTCGTCGAGGCTGCACGCGCTCGGCCTCGAGGCGGCGGCACGTGAAGTCTGCCGGGAGTTGTCAGAGCGCTCCGGCGTGACGATCGACTTTCAGAGGGACGGCGTCGTCGCCGGCCTCGGAGAAGCAGTGTCCGTCTGCGTATACCGTGTGCTGCAGGAGGCCCTCCAGAACGCGATCAAGCACAGCCGCACGCGGGACATCGCGGTATCGCTGCGCAGCGACGCGAGCGCCCTCACGCTGACGGTACGCGATTCGGGGATCGGCTTCGACCCCAGTAACTCCCTGAAAGGAAGGGGACTGGGTCTCGTCAGCATGAAAGAGCGTTTGAAACTGGTCGACGGACAATTGACCGTGGACACGCATTCCCCTGGAGGAACGACGATTCGCGCACGCGTGCCGCTCCGTCGCACGGACAGTGGCACCGGGGCCGTGTGAGCACCGATGTCGGCCTACTTCGTGCCGTGCGGCAGACGTGGAAGAGCGAGTGCCGTGGCAGGATTGTCCTTGTACATCTGATCGAGCTCGCGCTCGGTGAGCCCGGCTGCGCGCAGCTGCTTCGCGAAGAACGCGAGGCTGTCGGGATGCAGCGGCGCGCCGACGAGACCGACGTCGCTCGAGATGATCACGTGCTCGGGTCCGAGCTCGCGTATCCGGTCGATCTTGGTCCTGGCGTTCGCTGCCGTGATCCCGGTAGTGCAGATCTCGACGAATGCGCCCGACGCGATCGCCTCTTTGAGCTGCGCCGTCGTCATCGGGCCAGGGATATTGCCCTCGTGTGTGACGATCACATGCTGCACGCCCTGCGCTTTGGCCTCACGCACGATCATCAGCTGCTCGGCCGGCGTGGAGTGGCCGGTTTCGAGCGTGAGTTGATGTTCTTTCACGAATGCAATGACCGCCTTCGCCTCCGGAACGAGCGCGCCGGCTTTCGACACGACGACGTAGGGGCGGTTCTCGGCCTTGCCTTCGCTCTCTCCGTCATGGGTCGGCATCCACACCACCTTGCCGTAGCCACCCTCGATCTCGATCATGTGGCGGATGGCTTCGACGTTGAGGCCGCCGACCGGCGTGTTGAGTGCGATGCCGCCGAACGCTTCGAATCCCGGTGCCGCCTTCCGCGCGAGATACGCGAGTCCCGCCGTCTGACTGAAGTGATGCTTGAGGACCGCGCCGCGCATGCCGCGTGACTTGGCGAGCTTCGCCGCGTCGAGCGCATCGATCGAACGCGGATAGCTGTCGGGGCCGACGTGGAAGTGAATGTCGATTGCGCCGTTGAGCGCCGGATCGGTCAGGTTCTGCATCTCCGGCGGCACCGGCTTGGCGAGCCGATCCGTCCTGTAGCGACCACCGCCGCGATGCTCGGTCTGCGCACTGAGCGCGGCAGCGCCGGCGACCGTGGCGACTAGGGCCAGAATCACTCCGAGCGTTCGAGCTGACATTTCGCCTCCTGCGGGCGGAGACACGCCGCCGCGTTGGTCGAATCCAGACGGAGTCTCACTGACGCGTCAGGCAATGGGAATACATAACCCGAGTTAGCTCGTTCGACAGCAGCTCGTTGCACGTAGGGGCCGCCTTCAGGCGGCCCTGTGTGGCGCTGCGCCACTCGACAGATCTCCATGGATCGCTCTCAGGTCCTTCCGTCTGGACCGCATTATGATCTAGGCGGTCAGCTCAGGAGAACACGACGGTGCGAATCACCAGGACGATCACGGCAGGCGTAGTGGCGATCGCGGCGTCGATCCATTTGATGTACTCGATACGTCCGGCCGGTGCGCAGACGAACCGCTCGACCACGTGGAGCGCGCGCACCGCCTGGGGCGACCCCGACTTGCAAGGCGAATGGACGAGCGAAGGCGAATACGGTGTGCCGCTCGAACGGCCAGCGCAGTTCGGGACGCGACAGTACCTGAACGACGCGGAGTACGCTCAGCGCCTGGAAGATGTGCGGCAGCGCGACGAACGCGACCTGGCACCAGTCGATGTCCTCTCCGGAAAAGTCGAGGGGCCGAACGCACCGATCCCGCATTGGCGCGAATACAACACGACATCGCGCCGCACGTCGCTCGTGATCGATCCACCGAATGGACGGCTTCCTGCCAGGACTCCTCAGGCCAGGCCGCTGGTGCCACAGCGCTGCGGCAGTCTCGCGCGCGGCGAGCCGTGCGACACGTACGAGGACTACGGTCTCGGGGTGCGGTGCATCGTCCACGGCGGCGGCTTTCCCGACGCCATGTTCCCCGCCGTCTACAACGCGAACTTCCGAATCGTGCAGACCCAGGGCTACGTCGCCATCATCTACGAGTTGATTCACGACACGCGCATCATCCCGATCGACTCATCGGCGCAGCCGCACGTGCTGTCACCCACGATTCGGATGTACATGGGCGCGGCGCGCGGCCATTGGGAAGGGGCGACGCTCGTCGTCGAGTCGAGCAACTTCAAGGCGGCCACGCGCGGGGCCTCACCTGACCTCGAGCTGGTCGAGCGGTTTACGCGCGCCGACGGCGGCACGATCCAGTACCAGGTCACCTTCATCGATCCCGCGACGTGGACTGCACCGTGGACCGCGGCGCTCGAGCTCAAGGCCAGGCCCGACGGCGCCGGCGTCTTCGAGTACGCGTGTCATGAGGGCAACTACGGGCTGGCCCACATGCTCGAGGTGTCCCGCCTGTTCGATCAACCAGCGGCACAAAGACAGAAGTAGGCAGCGTGCTCGGATCTGACGCACAATACGCGGGTCCTCACAGTCTGAAGGAGCGTTCGATGCGCATTCTCATGGCTTTCGGGCTTCTGTGCGCCATGGCCTCCCCCGCTGCCGCGCAGGCATTCGCGAATGCGAGCAGTTCGCTCGCGAAGTACACCGTCGCCGACGCCGCGCCGTCGAAACCGTGCGAAAGCCTGTCGTCGTTCAAGGGCGAAGGCATCTCGTCGATCACTGCTCGCGTGGTCGAAGCGACCGCTGACACACCTCGGCACTGCCGGGTGACCGGCATGATCACGCCGGAAGTCGCCTTCGAGATCAACCTGCCTGACAAGTGGAACCAGCGGTTCTACATGACCGGCAACGGCGGCCTCGCCGGCGATGCGCTGGATACGCCGAACAATCCCGATCGCACGTCAGCGCTGACGAACGGGTTCGTTCACGCGCGCACCAACACGGGCCATGACGCCCGTAAGGAACCCAGCGGCTCGTTCGTTCTCAGCAATCCGCAGAAAGCGATCGACTACGCCTACCGCGCGGTGCACGTCACCGCGGACCTCGCCAAGCAGGTCGCCAAGGACTACTACGCGAAGCCGGTCACCTTTGCCTACTGGAATTCGTGCTCGAACGGCGGCAGACAGGGTCTTCTGGAGGCGCAGCGCTACCCCGCCGACTTCGACGGCATCGTCGCCAACGCGCCGTGGGTCGATCAGACCGGGTTCATGATCGGCGCGATGTGGAATCAGAAGGCGATGACGGAAGCGCCGGTACCCGCTGCCAAGATGGCGCTGGTCGCGGACAAGGTGATGACGAAATGCGACGCGGTCGACGGCCTCAAGGACGGGCTCATCGACGACCCGCGGAAGTGCAGTTTCGATCCCACTCGCGACGTTCCCGCGTGCAGCGAAGGTGCGGACACGCCCGACTGCCTCACCGCCGCGCAGGCGTCGACGCTCAAGAAGATCTACGGCGGCCCCGTGAGCAACGGAAAGCCGTTCTTCCCCGGCTACATGGTTGGAAGCGAACAACCGGTGCCAGGACAGGGCGGCGCCGTCAACAGCGCCTGGTCGGGATCGATCATCCCCGCCCAGCCGAACGCCAAGCCGGCGGACTTCAATCTTGCCGAAGGCATCATGAAGTACCTCGTGTTCGAGCCGCCGAAGCCGGAGTACGACACCATGACGTTCAACTACGACAAGGATCCCGCACTGGTCGCGCGCTGGAGCAAGCTCGCCGACGCGAAGGACGCGGACCTGTCGAAGTTCCAGAAACGCGGCGGCAAGTTGATCATGACGTATGGGTGGGCCGACCAGATCCTTCAACCGATGATGGGTGTGAAGTACTACGAGTCGATCGTCGCCAAGGACAAGAAGGCCGCCGAGTTCGCGCGGCTGTTCATGGTTCCGGGCATGACGCACTGCGCTGGCGGAATCGGACCCGATCGCAACGACGCCGTGACCGCCGTGATCGACTGGGTCGAGAAGAACAGAGCGCCAGACCAGGTGATCGCCAGCAAGGTGACCAACGGACAGACCGTCCGAACGCGGCCGCTGTGTCCGTATCCACAGGTCGCGCGCTACAAAGGGCAAGGGAGCATCGACGACGCCGCCAATTTCAGCTGCGTGGCGCCGAAGTAAGGAACTCGGTCGCAACGCATACCGCTGACAGAGCGCTGTTCACGGTTGGTCCACGCTCGCAGACTTGACATTGTCAAGTTCTTTGCGATCGCGATCGCCGGTTCTGCTGGTCACCAACGCTGCGGCGAGCGCCCGTCGACAATTGATGACAATTGATGCTTTGCTTCGCGGTCCGCGCGCTTCTCATAATCCGCGCGGCCGTGCTCGCGGATAACTGTCCACGGCGCGCGCCTCCTTCACCCAGTGACTGGGCTTTACAAGGAGGGACCAGTGGTCTTGGCTTCTTTCGGCCGTCGCGCATGCCTCATCGCCGTTCTCAGCCTGATCCCAGCTTCCGTTCTGGCGCAAGGCGCCAGCACGGCGACCATCGCCGGTGTGGTCCGTGACTCCTCGGGTGCTGTGCTGCCCGGCGTCACCGTCGAGGCGGCGAGCCCGGCGCTGATCGAGAAGGTCCGCTCGACCATCACCGACGAACGCGGACAGTACCGGCTGCCGGAATTGCGCCCCGGCATGTACGCCGTCACGTTCGCGCTGAGCGGCTTCTCCACGCTCAAACGCGACGGCCTCGAACTGCGCACGAACTTCACCGCGCAAGTCGACGTCGAGCTCAAGGTCAGCAACCTGCAGGAGACGATCACGGTCTCGGGCTCGACGCCGCTCGTTGACGTGCAGACCGCGACGCAGCAGCGCACAGTGTCACGAGAAGTGCTCGATACCGTGCCGACGGCGAAGAGCGTGCTCGGGATCGCCGCGCTGATTCCCGCCGTCGTCGAGCCGCCGAACGCGCAGGACGTGGGCGGCAGCAAGGGCGAGCGCTCGGTCCGCATCTCCGTCCACGGCGGCAAGACGTTCGACTCGCGGCTCCTGCAGGACGGCATGCGCTACAACGCGCTGACACCAGGCGTGGGTCAGCCGAGCGCGACGACACCGTCGACGCCGACCAGCCCGGCTCCGGTCTTCACGGCATCGTTGGAGGGAACGGGCCGCGGCTACTACATCAACCCGCTCGCGGTCGACGAAGTGGTGGTCGACCTGGGCACGATGGGATCGGCCGAGTACTCGCTGGGCGGGGCTCAGGTCAACAGTATCCCCAAGAGCGGCTCCAATGCGTTTTCGGGCTCTGTGTTCCTGGCTGGCACCGGCTCGAGTCTGCAGAGCGACAACCTCGATGACAACCTCCAGGCCCAGGGGCTCACGTCCGTCAACAGCGTGAAGAAGGTGTACGACATCAATGGCGCCATCGGCGGGCCGCTCGTGAAGAATCGGTTGTGGTTCTTCGCCTCCGGGCGACATTGGGGCACGACCACGCACGTCGCGAACTTGTACGCCGACGCCGACACGAAGGACTTCCTCTACACGCCGGACCTGTCCCGCCCCATCGAGCCGGTGGAGAACGACAAGGGGGCCGGTGCACGCGTGACATTCCAGGCGTCGACCAAGGACAAGTTCACCTTCTCGTACGACAAACAGCGGAACTTCCAGGACCAGCTCACGGGACAGCTCGAGACCGGAACGATCAAGAACGAAGCGAATCAGGGCTACTGCCAGACGCACCAGGTGACACAGGGGACATGGAGCCGTCCCCAATCGACGAACCTGCTTTTCGACGCCGGAATAACGGTGAGCAAGTTCAACTTCCAGGGCTTCGGCGAGGACCTGTTCCTGAGCGACTACGAGGGATGCGGAGGTCAGCTCGTCGACAACGTCTCGATCAACGACAGCGGACTGGGGTTCACGTATAACGGCGTCGGCGTCGGCCGCGGCCTGAGCCTGTCGCACCAGTCGAACGGACGCTTCAACGTCTCGTTCGTCACCAGCCAGCACACCATCAAGACGGGCGTGTTCTGGATGTACGGCCTGGGCGGCGGACAACGCGCGTACAACGTCCGCGCCCCGGCGCAGGTCAATGGGCTGCCGGTGACCTATACGTTCCTCAATCAAAGACCGACCAGTCTCACCGAGTTCGTGTCGCCGAACCTGCAGGTCGATCAACTCAGCCCCGACCTCGCCTTGTTCGTACAGGATCAGTGGCGGTTGAACCGCATCACTGTCAGCGCGGGCCTGCGGTACGACTGGCTCCGCGAATCCGTGGCCGCCTCGTCGGTGCCCGCCGGGGCGCTGGTACCGCCGCAGTCGTTCCCGGCCATCGAGAACGTGCCGAACTGGAAGGACCTCAGCCCGAGGGTCGGCGTCGTGTGGGACCCCAGAGGCGATGCGAAGACGGCGATCAAGTTCGGCATCAACCGTTACGTGGCGTCGGCCACGACCGGCATCGCAAACCTGTTCGATCCGTTCGGGCCGGGCAACTCACTCGCCAGCACGGCGCGGACATGGGGCGACACGAACGGGAACTTCCTGCCGGACTGCGACCTGACGCTCAAGACCGCGAACGGCGAGTGCGGCGCGATGCTGAACCAGAACTTCGGCACGAACGTTCCCAGCTACCGGCCGGATCCCAACTGGGTGACCGGCTGGGGCAAGCGTCCCTACAACTGGCAGACCTCGGTCAGCGTCGACCGTGAACTCCTGCCGTACCTCGTCGTAAACGCCGGCTACTACCGTACCTGGTACGGCAACTTCATGGTGATCGACAACCAGCGCGTGACGTCCGCCGACTTCAGCCCATACTGCGTCACCGTCCCAACCGACTCGCGCCTGACGATCAGCGGTCAGCAGCTGTGCGGACTCTATGACCTCAACACCGACAAGGTTGGACAGATCGACAATCTCGTGACGCGCGCCAAGAACTACGGCACGCACAAGGAGATCTACAACGGCGTCGATGTGAACGTTCAGCTGAGGCTGAAGGCACGCGCCACGGTCGGCGGCGGGTGGAACCTCGGGAACGCGGTGCAACTCGGCACCACGGCTGGCGGCACGGCGTCGGCCAGCACCAACAGTTGTTATGTGGTCGACTCACCGCAGCAGTTGTTCAACTGCGACGTCAAGGTGCCGTATCAAAGCCGGATCAAGCTCAATGGCTCCTACACGCTCCCCTTCGACGTGCAGGTGGCGGCCGTCGTGCAGAGCAATCCCGGCGCAAACTATTCGGCCAACCTCGCGTACACGTCCGCACAGATCCAGTCGTCGCTCGGACGCGCGCTGTCTGGAGGCACCACAGTGACTATTCCACTCGCCAAGCCGTACTCGCTCTACGGTCCGCGCATCAACCAGCTCGATCTTCGCGCCACGAAGATCTTCCGGTTCGGTTCGCGGCGTCTCCAGGGAAACGTGGATGCCTACAACGTGTTCAACACGAACACGCCGGTCACGATCTTCGGCACTTACAACGCGCGCTGGGGACAACCGACGCAGGTACTCGACGGGCGTCTCGTGAAGTTCAGCGCTCAGATTGAGTTCTAGGGGAACGCTATCCGTAGCGCGCAGGCTTCCAGCCTGCGCGGCGGGCCGGCCGCGGGGGCCGAAGCCCGCGCTCGACGCAGGATTGAAGACAGCAACAGGGGGATCGCGATGAGACGAACATCAGTCGTGTGCGCGTGCGCCGTTGCCCTTACCGTGGCACTCGCCATGAGCCAACACAGCGCAGCGCAGCAGCGCGGCGAAGCAGGCGAAGGCACTCGTGGACAAGGCGGCGGTCCGGCCGGACGTGGACGGGCGAGCTATTCGCTCAACGATCCCGCGCCGAACGATCCCGCCTTGAAGGGCGCGATCGACATGCACGCGCATCAGGATCCCGACAGCTTCGGGCCGAGCTACGGTCAGGCTGCGCGCTCGATCGACGCGCTCGATCTCTACACCCGGGCGAAGGCATCCGGCATGCGCGGGTTCATCATCAAAGGCCACCTCGACCAGACTGCGGGGCTGGCCTACTACATGCGCAAACTTCATCCCGATATGGAGATCTTCGGTGGGATGGGGTCGAACCTCACGACCGGCACCAAGGTCAACCCGTGGGCGATCACCCACATGGCCGAGATGAAAGGCGGTTGGGGACGCATCGTCTGGATGCCGAGCTGGGATTCCGAGAACAGCATTCACAAGCTGCCGCGCCGGCCGCCCGCGTATGTGGCGGTGGCCGAATGCAAGGGGCTGCCGTTCTGGATCAACTATCCAAAGCCGTGTCCGGATGGCGGCGAGCTGTTGCCGGAAGTCAAAGAGGCGCTGCAGATCATCGCCAGAACAAAAACGCGCGACAGCAACGGCGATCTGATTCTCGCGACGGGACACAATTCCGGGCCGGAGGTGAAGCTGCTCGTCAAGGAAGCCGTGCGCGTGGGCGTGAAGCACATCATCATCACGCACCCGTTGCTCGACATCGTGGACATGACGCCGGCGGAGATCAAGGAGACCGTCGCGATCGGCCCCGAGATCTATGCGGAGTTCACGTCGCAGTTCGGCAACCCCGGCGCGCGGCCCGAGGTCGTGAAGCTGTATGTGGAGGGCATTCGCGCCGCCGGCGTGGAGCACTCGTTCATCTCGAGCGATACCGGTCAGGTCAATTCGAACTGGCAGCCCGATGCGCTCGCGAACTGCGCGAAGGTTCTGCGAGCGAACGGCTTCACCGAGCACGAGCTCGACCTCATGCTCAAGATCAACCCGGCAAGGATTCTCGGGATCGCGCCGCCGCCCGGCACCGGCACGCGCTAGACGGACGGCGGGTCTTGCCCTGAGACTCGCCGGACTATTCCGTGATCAACCGGTATCCGTCGCCGTACGCCTTGCGGATGTAGGTGGGATGGCGCGGATCCGGCTCCAGCTTGTGGCGAAGCCGGAAGATGAAGTTGTCCACGGTGCGCGTGAGCGGCGCGTCCGAATAGCCCCAGACCAGATGCAGCAGCTCGTCGCGCGTCACCACGTGGCCGGCGCGTTCGGCGAGGCAATGCAGGATCTCGAATTCCCGATTGGTCAGCTCCACCCGCTTCGTGCCGCAATACGCCTTCAGCCGTTTGAAGTCGATGATTGTGCTGCCGAGCCGCAGCTGCTCGATCGGCGGCTTGGTGCGGCGCAGGACCGCGTGCACGCGCGCCAGCAATTCGTCGAGCGCAAAAGGCTTGGTCACGTAGTCGTCGGCGCCGAGCGTCAGTCCGCGGATACGGTCTTCCTTCTGCGCGCGGGCCGACAGGATGATCACCGGGACGCGCGTCGGGCTCTCGTGAAGCGCCCGGCAGATGTCGAAGCCGTCAGCGCCGTGCGGGAGCATCAGATCGAGCAGGAGCAGATCCGGCGTGAACCTCTTGACCGACGTCAGCGCGTCGTGGCCGCTGTCGCACGTTTCGACGACAAACCCCTCGAACTCGAGGTTGTCCCGGAGCAGCCGCGCGATCGCTTTGTCGTCTTCGATGATCAGGACGCGCTTGGCCATCTTGTAGACCTCGTTCTGCACGTTCATGCGCTTCGGCGACGGCCGATCGGCAGCGTCACGTCGACTTCGGTTCCAGATCCGACCGTGCTGCGTACGTCGATGCGCCCGCCATGGCTCTCGACGATGCGTTTGGCGATCGGGAGGCCGAGACCGCTGCCGCTGACCGTGACGTTGCCGCCACGATAGAAGCGTTCGAAGACACGCGAGAGATCCTTGCGGGCGATTCCGGTCCCCCGATCCCGCACCGTCAGCGTGACGCTCTTCGCAGTCGCTGTTCCCTTCACCGTGAGTTGCCGCTCGGTCGTCGAGTACTTGATCGCGTTGTCGACGATGTTATCGAGCGCTTGAATCATCGCCGGGCGATCGACGCGGATCTGCGGGAGATCGGACGGCACATCGATGACCAGATCGAACTCCAGGTTGGCCAGCATCGGCCGCAATCCCTGCAGCGCGTCTTCGACGAGATCAGCCGGCTCGACGTCGGCGAGCTCGGTCGATGATGCCGCCGCGGAACTGCTGTAGCGCGCGTAGGTCAGGAGGTTGTCGATCGACGCACCGAGACGCGACGCTTCGATCGACAGCAGGCCGGCGTACTCCTGCACCGTTTTGGGCGAGGTATAACGGCCGTTGGCAAGCGTGTCGCCCACGAGCCGGATCGATGCCACCGGCGTTTTCAGTTCGTGCGTCACCGCGGCGACGAAATCGGACTTCATCGACGCCAGCGCCGCGCTCGCGCGATCGGCGCGGACGGTGAGGACCAGCGCGACGAGACTCGCGCCGGCCGCGATCGAAATCAGGAAGAACATCCGGCGCGCGCCCTGCAGTGTCGCAGACAGCGCCTGGTCAGGCAGCGACCGGACGTGCACGGTCCACTCGCGCACTCTCGTCGGGCGCGACGAGATCGATCTGACGAGCGCCGGATCGATGAAGAGGAGCGGGAATCGCGTGTGCAGATCGCCGGCGCCATCGGGCCCCACCGGCGCCGCCCTGGTCACGACCCTGCCTTCGTCGTCGGACACCGTGATCGAGAGGCCGCCCCGTCCTCCGCCGATCTTCGCGACCTGCTCCACCAACGGGTCGAAGTACTGCGTCTGCAGCCACTGCTCGTTCACCGTGAAGGCCATGAATCCAAGGAGCGAGTGGGACGGGCTCGACGCGAACAGCGCGTGCGCCACAATCTGATACGGCGTCCCGTTGATCGACCGCTCCAGCATGATGAACGGCGAGGCTGCAGTCGCCTCCTTTCGGACCGCCGCAACGAGTCCTGCGAGCGCAGACGGATCGCGGACCAGTACCACCGGGAACGGGTCGTCGGACGATGAGCGTGTCTCCCATGATGGCGGGCGATCGGCGCGATTGAATGCGTACGTGGTTCCTTCGACACGCCCGGTGTCCTTCCACGAAGGACTCCGGATATGGAAAGCGTGCAAACGTTCGCGCAACGACCTGGAACATGCCGTAGGGCGGGTCTTCGTCGAGGCTGGTGCTGTTGAACGGGACGATGGCCGTGGCCCAGGCCCCTTTCATGTCAGCACTGAGCGCCGCGCGCACGAGCGCCAGCGCCTCGTTGGCACGGCGCTCGAGCAGCAGGTTGGTGCCGCTCCGCCACTCGCGCGTGGCCACGTAGCCGAACCACACGAGCGCCACGGTCGCCCCGAACATCACGACAACGAACGTCATCACGGTCGGGAGACGGACGGCGCCGTCGCTCGCGCGCCGCTCGCCGAACGTCAGACTCCGCCGTATCCACCCGAAGGAAACAGACACGGGGACCGGCCTGCCCACCGTAGCCTTGGCGGAGGTGGGCTTGTCCGCCGCAGCCTTGGCGGAGGCGGACTCGATCATCGCAGGATCTCGCGCTCGCGGTAGTAGCGGGCGGCCCCGGCGTGCAGCGGGATCGGCGTGGCAGGTGCCTGCTCGGGATCGATGAGCGCGGCTTCGCCATGATCGCGAGCGAGCGCCGGCAGCTGCGCGAAGAACGCGCGCGTCAGCTCGTACACGAGATCTTCCGGGAGATCGTTGCGGCAGACCAGCAGCCATTCCGCACCGAGCGTCTCGACGGGCTGGTCCTGCCCTCGAAGCTGGTTGGCAGCGATAGTGACCGGCCTGAGGAACGGATAACTCCCTCGCAGCTGGTTGGTCACGGTGTGGCTGATCGGCAGGAGACGAAGCGGGATGGTCTCGCTGAGCACGCGCGCGGCTTCCAGCATCAACGGGTTCGCGCTGAACACTGCGTCGATCTCGCCCGACCCGAGTTTCGGCACGAGAGTGTCCGTGGGCTCGAAGATCGGTTGCACGTCGGCGTAGCTCATCCCGTGCGCACCGAGCATGATCCGCGTCGAGAACTCACCCGACGTCCCGGGCCGGATGATGCCGACGCGTTTTCCTTTCAGACCCTCGATCGAACGGAAGGGGCTGTCACGCCGGACCAGCACGTAGAAGGTGTTGACCCATAGCACCGCGATCGCGCGCAGGTTCTTGTGCGGATACAAGTTGCGCTCGATGCCGCGGCGGTACGCGATGTACACGACATCGGACTGCGCGAGCCCCAGCTGTCCTTGCCCGCTGTCCACCGCCGACACGACGACGACGCCGCCCGATGTCGACTGCAGACCGATGTGGGTCTGTGGGAGTGCGCTGTTGAAGCGCTTGATCAGGTCGTTGGTGAAGCCTGCCGCGATCCCGGACCACAACGTGAGCTGTTGCGGCTTGGCGGCGGCTGCGCCCGACGTACAGGCACCAGTGCACAGCGAGGCCAGCAGCACCGCAATCGCAACCGGATACGCAGCCTGGTTGGCAGATGCTACGCAGGGACGACCGCGCGATCGGAAACGGGATGACGTCGTGGTCACAGACCCTCTCCCCGCGAACGAGCGGGATTATACGGGAACCGCTCGAACACGTCCCGGTCACAATGACAATTGATGACAAATGCAGAGGCCGCAGCCGCCCGACGCCCGCGCATAATGCGCGACGCTATCAATCCGGAACAAAGGAGCAGTCATGCGGAACATGGCGATCTGGGCGGCATTCATCGTGGCTGGCGGCGCGATCGGACTCGCGCAGAGCGGCGCACCAGCACCGGCCGCCGGCGGAGGCCGCGGACCAGGCGGCGAAGGTCGGACCGTCATCCTGGAACAGGCGCCCAAGGACCATTCGATCGCCATTCCGAAGGACAAGCTTGCGCAATACCTGAAGGACATGGACGCCAAGAAGCTCCAGACGCTGCGCATGATCGAGGGCGGCAAGTACAACGTGAACATCCGGCGCATTACGGCGGCCGAAACCGGGTTGGTCCATCCCATTACTGCCGACCTGTGGGTCGTCCTCGAAGGTGGCGGCACGCTGACGACCGGGGGCGTGCTCGATAACGGCAAGATCAACGGCGGCCAGAGCCGGAAGATCAAAGCCGGCGACGTCGTCTACATCCCCTCGGGACTGCCGCACGGCGTGAGCGGTGTCGACAACAACATCACCTGGCTCAACGTGCGATGGGATACGGACTGGCCGACCGATGCGCCGATGGGAGCGGGGACGCTCAACGGCCTCCTCGGCCGGACAGGCGGTGCGCGCGCGGGCAGTGCGCCGCGGGAGGGATCAGTGGAAGCGCGCGCCGCGCGCGGCGGCTCCGCCGGCGCAACCGCGGCTCCTCCCGCGGCCCGCGGTCCCGCGGTGCCGCCAGGAAGCCAGCAGGTACTGCCCTACAGCTACGGCGGCAGCGGCGAGCTGTTCTTCTCGAAGGAGCAGCTCGATCAGATTATGGCGGGCATGCGGTTGAAGAAGTCTGCGAACACCCGGTTGATCGAGGGCGGACGCTACAACGTGAACCTGCGATGGAACGGCACGCCGTCGGTCGAGCTCCACGAGCAGACGATCGACACGTGGTACGTGCTCGCGGGCGGCGCGACGGTGAACACCGGGTATCAGGTGAAGGATGGCGCGCGCGTGCCGAACACCGGCGTGGCGGTCGCGACCAAACCGGGCGACGTGTTCTTTCACCCGTCGAACCTCTATCACGGCTTCAGCGAGGTCACGCCCGACATCTTCTGGCTGAACATCCGCTGGGATGACAACTATGCGAAGTGAGTGGCGGCGTCTGGGCGCCGTGATTGCGGGCGCCGCGGTGGTGGCAGCGGCGGTCGCAGCGGCTTCGAACGATGGTACCCACGCGCAAGCGAGAAAGGTCCCCGTCTTCGAGGTTGATCCCACATGGCCCAGGCTCCCGAACAACTGGGTCGTGGGTCACGTGGCATCAGTGGCCGTCGATCGCCGCGATCACGTGTGGATGCTGCACCGGCCGAACACGATTCCCGAGGCCACACGGAAGAACGCGGCGCCGCCGGTGATGGAGTTCGACGCATCCGGGAAGTTCGTGAATGCCTGGGGCGGACCTGGCAACGGCTACGACTGGCCGGACAGCGAACACGGCATCGCCGTCGATTACAAGGACCACGTCTGGATTGGCGGGAGCGCACCGGTCGCACCGTCGCTTCGGAACCTCGACGACGACATGCTCCTCAAGTTCGACAACAAGGGAAAGTTCCTGCTGCAGATCGGTGGCAGGAGCGTCAGCAAGGGCAACGCCGACACCAAGACCGTGCACCAGTCGGCGGACGTCTTCGTGTGGCCCAAGACCAATGAAGCCTTCGTCGCCGATGGCTACGGCAACCGCCGCGTAATCGTCTTCGATGCCGATACCGGCGCGTTCAAACGCCAGTGGGGCGCATTCAGCAACGTGCCGATCGACGTGCCGCCCGCGCCGCGAGGAGGAAGCGCCGGCGGAGGCGCGAGCGGCGGCGCGAACGCCGGCGGCGGCCGAGGGGCCGCGCCCGCTCTCGATCTCGAGGGCGACGGATCGCCGCAGTTTGGCGGCCCCGTGCACGCGGTCAAGGTTTCGAACGACGGGCTGGTCTATGTTGCCGACCGTCCGAACCGCAGAGTACAGGTCTTCAGGCCCGACGGATCGTTCGTGACGCAGGCGTTCATCAATCGATCCGGCCCCTCACCGCAATCGGCAGCGGGGCTCGCGTTCTCACCCGATGCGCAACAGCAATTCCTCTACGTCGCTGACTACGGCAACTCGCACATCGCGGTGCTCGATCGAAAGAGCCTGAAGCTCCTCTATCAGTTCGGGCAGCGTAGCGAGAAGCCTGGCGACTTTCAGGGACTGCATCATCTCGCGATCGATTCCAAGGGCAACCTCTACACCGGCGAGGTGGCGCCGGGCGCGCGCGCGCAGCGATTCGTATTCAGAGGACTCTCAGACCAGTTGCCGTCGAACGCGATCCCGCCGAATCCCTATCGCATGCTCTCGAACTGGCCGCACCTGGGCACCATCAAGCCCGGAGCGGCGATCGGAATCGTACCCGACGGGACCGGCGGCGTGTGGCTGCAGCACCGCTCGGTGCCGGCAATGCTGCACATCGATGCGTCCGGAGAAATCACGCAACGATTCGACGTCACGTTCTCCTCGTCTCACGGTCTCTGCCGCGATCGCGACGGCAACTTCTGGGCGGCCGACAGCGGGCCCTTCAACGACTCACCGGATGCCGGCGTCCGCGGGAATCAGGTCTTCAAGATCAGCCCGGAAGGGAAACTGCTGCTGACGCTGGGCAAAGCGGGTGTCGGTACCGCTGGCACCGATACCTTCCTCCAACCGGCGGCCTGCCATGAGACGCCGGATGGAAACATCCTGATCGCCGACGGCCACTGGCCGCGCCCGACGAAGATGCAGCAGGACGGCGATCGTCTCGTCTGGTTCACGCGCGACGGCAAGTTCATCAAAGCGTTCGGACGCCACGGGTCGAAGCCCGGCGAGTTCATGGGTCCGCATGGTCTCGCGTTCGATTCGCAGGGCCGTCTCTTCGTCGCCGATCGATCGAACAATCGGGTGCAGGTCTTCGACAAGGACATGAAGTTCGTGGCCGAGTGGAAGCAGTTCGGACGGCCGAGCGGGATTTGGATCCTGAAGGACGACACGCTGATCGTGTCGGACTCCGAGTCCACGTATCCGATCGGCGGTCCGCCCGACGCGCCCGAGGGTGGCGGCAATGCGGTTCGCAATCCGACCGGGCAGAACGGCATCCGGATCGGGAGCGCCAAGGACGGCTCGCTGCGCGCGTTCATTCCCAATACGCGCCCGGAGGGGCTGGCGGCCGACGAAGCGGGCAATATCTTCGGCGGCCTGACCGCCGGGTGCAACGAGAGCCCGTCCGGCGGCTGCCTGCAGAAATTCGTGAAGCAGTGATCGAGGAGAACCTCTGATGAATCGCGCCATACTCGGACCGGCCAAAGCCGGACACTACATACCCGTTACCGTGTGCCTCGTGCTGGCGCTCTCGCAAGCCGGCACCTCGACGCAGAGCGCATTGCCACCCAAGATCGCGACCGACATCACCGCTGCCGACGTGCAAGCCGTGCTGAACGCCCCCACTGGCGGCGGTGATCGGCAGATGAAAGTCGTCGATATGGGCAAATACAACGTCAGCGTCGGCGTCCTGCATCGCGGCAAGACGACGCCGGGCGCGCCGGTGGGTGCGATCAATCACGAGCACGTCACCGAGGTCTACTACGTCATCTCGGGCTCCGGAACGCTGCTGACAGGTGGAACCGTGGACAACGCGAAGCCGCTTCCCACGGACGGCGAGATCGTGAAAGTGGCGGTCGGTCCGAGCAACCAGGGCACGTTCCGTCAGGCGGCGCAGTCGCGTAAAGTGGGCCCGGGCGACATCGTCATCATCCCGGCCGGGGTCTATCATGGCTTCACCGACGTCGCCGATCACGTCGACTACGTGTCGGTGCGACCGGATCCCGATCACGTGTTACCGGCAGGGTACGTGCACCCGCTCTTGAAGAAGTAGAAAGCGGATATCCGCATGTGCACACGATCGACCCGTCGATCCGGCACACTAGTTGCCCTCTCATCACTGAAAGGAAACAGCTCGGCAAAGAGAGGGTAGGATGGCGTCATGCCAAAGCTGATCGTCCTCTACCCGCCTCCTTCCGACGCGGCTGCATTCGAGCGGCGGTACCAGTCGGAGCACGCCCCGATGGTGACGGCGAAGATTCCCGGGCTGAAGAAATTCGTTGCCGCGAAAGTGGTCGGCTCGCCGGCAGGGAAGGCTCCTTATCAACGAGTCGCCGAGTTGTACTTCGACTCGATGGAATCATTGCAGAAGGCGTTGGAGTCTCCTGGTGGGCAAACAACCGTTGCCCACGCGCTGGAGATCTCGACCGGCGGCGCGCCGGTCGTTCTGATCGCCGAAGACGACTAGTCGTGTGATACGGCCCACTAAGACGCGGCCTTACGACCGTTCCTCACCGTGAGATCGTAGCCTTCGTCGATCGCGCGTCTCAGCGAGTCCAGGTCCGCAGCGAGTGCAGACTTGTTGACGAGGACGAGAACGGGAAAAAGAATCGCCCACTGGAATCGAAGCCTGACTTCGACCTCGTGGGTGATGCGCACGCCCTGTTCGACAGGCGCCAGCGTGAAGGACAGCTGCGCCGAACGGAACAACCGGGAGCGCACGAGGCTGAATCGGAGAAAAGAGGGCGCGGCGATCTCGTCGACGCGAAATTCCTGCGTCATCCCCGACGGCGCTGTCGTCCGCACGATCGAGCCCACCCGAAGCGGTGGCGACGACACGAGGTCCGCGCGCGCAACGCTGCGGTCCCAGCGCGGAGCGTTCCTCTCATCCGAAAGAAACGCCCAGGCGCTCTCGATGTCGCTCTTGACGACGACGTACGACGTCATGTGCATCCGCGCGACGGCCCGGCTCTCGTTCCCGACGACCGTCTGATGCGATCATAGTGGACTACGCCTTCATCGACGATGCGAGTCTTCGGTTGGAGGGAAAGGATGGGCCGTTGAAGAAGATCGGGTTCCTGTCGTTCGGTCACTGGTCGGCGACTCCCCACTCGCACGTGCGCACGGCGGCGGACTCGCTGCTGCAATCGATCGATCTGGCCGTGGCTGCGGAAGAGCTGGGCGCCGACGGCGCCTACTTCCGCGTGCACCACTTCGCCCGTCAGCTCGGCTCACCGTTCCCGCTCCTCGCGGCCGTCGGCGCACGCACGAAGAAGATCGAGATCGGTACGGCCGTTGTCGACATGCGCTACGAGAACCCGATGTACATGGCCGAAGACGCGGGAGCGGCGGACACCATCGCGGGCGGCCGGATCCAACTGGGGATCAGCCGGGGATCACCCGAACAGGTGATCGACGGCTGGCGCTATTTCGGCTACTCGCCCGCTGAGAGCGAGACCAACGCCGACATGGCGCGTCGTCACGCGGAGGTCTTCCTCGAAGTGATCGAGGGCCGAGGGTTTGCTCAGCCCAACCCGCGGCCGATGTTCCCGAATCCGCCCGGCCTGCTGCGGCTCGAGCCACATTCCGAAGGACTACGCGATCGGATCTGGTGGGGCTCGAGTTCGAACTCGACATCTCAATGGGCCGCAAAGCTGGGAATGCACCTTCAGAGCTCCACCCTCAAGGACGACGAAACCGGCGAGCCGCTGCACATTCAGCAGCGCAAACAGATCGAAGCCTACCGGGCGGCTTGGAAGGAGGCCGGGCATACGCGTGAGCCGCGCGTCTCGGTCAGTCGGAGCATCTTCGCGCTCGTCGACGACCGCGACCGCCTTTATTTCGGACGCGACGCTCGCGACCAGGATCACATCGGCTACATCGATGCGAACACTCGCGCCATTTTCGGCCGCTCGTACGCCGCCGAGCCCGACGTGCTGGTCAAACAACTCGCCGAAGACGAAGCCATTGCCGCCGCCGACACGTTGCTCCTGACGGTGCCCAACCAGCTGGGAGTGGAGTACAACGCCCACGTCATCGAGAGCATCCTCAAGTTCGTCGCGCCCGAGCTCGGGTGGCGCTGACGCGTCACCGCTCTCCTTGACAACTTAGGAGAAGTAGACGTAGCCTTCCTAAACCGATTAGGAGTGACATGGGAGAAGAGGCTGCGCTGCTTCCGGGCACGCTCGACGTACTCATCCTGAAGTCGGTCTCGCTGGCGCCCGAACACGGATACGGCGTCCTGCTCCGCATTCAACAGATCACGGAAGGCGCGCTCCTCGTGGAACAGGGCGCGCTCTATCCGGCGCTCGCCCGCCTGGAGCATCAAGGCCTCCTCGCGAGCGAATGGGGCACGTCCGACAACAACCGGCGCGCCAAGTACTACCGCCTGACGCCGGCCGGCCGTCGACGGCTCAAGACCGAGACCGAGCGCTGGGAGCGCCTCGCGCTGGCGATGTCGCGAGCGCTTCGAACCCAGGAGGCGTAGCGATGCTCTGGGCGAAAGCACGATCGCTCGCCGCCGGACTGATGCGGAGGAATCGTGTCGAGGACGAGATCGCCGAAGAGATCCGCGGCCACCTCGAAGCGCGTGCGAGCGACCTGGCGCGGAGCGGCCTCGACCCGGCGGACGCGCTCCGTCAGGCCCTCCTGGAATTCGGCGCCATCGAACGCTACAAGGAAGAAGTGCGCGAGGCGCGCGGTCTGCGTCTCGTCGACGAACTTCGCGCCGATCTGACCTGCGGACTGCGAGCGCTCCGTCGCTCCCCGGGATTCACGGCGGTCGCTGCCGTGTCGCTGGCGCTCGGGGTCGGCGCCAACACGCTCGTCTTCAGCCTGATCGATGCCGCACTGCTGCTGCCGCTCTCACTGCCGCGGCCCGACCGACTCGTCACGATCTGGAACATTCCCGACACCACCAAGCCCGATCGTCTCGGCACGCACAGCATCACCCGATACGTCGCGTTCCGAGACAACACCCGCTCATTCGAGTCAGTGGCCGCGCACAACGGGATCGCGTGCGGCATCAAGAGCCTCGGCTTTGCCGAGGACGGCGTGCCGCCGGAACGCGTGCTCGGACAAACGGTCTCACCCTCGATGTTCCGAACGCTGGGTGTTCAACCGATGATCGGCCGCACGTTCACCGACGCCGAGGACCAGGCGGACCAGGTCGCGCCGGTGGTCATCCTGAGTTATCGCACCTGGCAGCGCCGATTCGCACGCGACCAAGCCATCGTCGGAAAGACGATGGTGCTCGATCGACTCCCGACGACCATCATCGGGGTCATGCCGGAAGCGTTCGATTTCTTCGGCGACCGGGTCGAGTTCTTCCTGCCGTTGTGTCTGACGCGGGCGCAGGTCGAGAGCCGCGTCGGCGGCAACACCGTCATCGCGAGGCTGAAGCCTTCGACGTCGATCGAGGAGGCGCAGGCAGAGCTCGACGCGCTCGGGGTGCAGCTTGCCAAGAGCGATCCGGTTCACCATCGAGGATTCGGCGCACGGGTCGAGTCGCTTCAACGCTCGGCGACGCGGAGGATCGGGAACGCCGGGCAGCCTTTGGGCGACTACGGCTCCACCCTGCTGATGCTGCAAGGGGCGGTCGCCGTGGTGTTGCTGATCGCGTGCGCCAACGTGGCGGGGCTACTGCTGGCACGAACTGCCGCCCGTCGAACCGAAGTCGCGTTACGCCAGGCCATCGGCGCAAGCCGGTGGCGCATCCTCCGACAATTGGTCACCGAGACACTCCCACTCGCGCTGCTCGGCGCGGGAATGGGAATGCTGCTGGCGTGGGGAGGGTTGCGTCTCTTCGTTCGATTGGCGCCTCCTGATTTCCCGCGTCTCCCGTACGTGTCCATCGATCTTCGCGTGTTGAGTTTCACGGCGCTGATCGCGTTCGCCACCGCAATCGCGTTTGCCATCGTGCCCGCACTGCATGCGTCGAGCACGCAGTTCACCGGCGAATTGAAAGAATCGGGTCGTGGCGCAACTGTCGGCCTGCTCCACCGGCGCATGCGCCACATCCTGGTCGTGGGTCAGATGGCGCTCGCGCTGCTCCTGCTGATCGGCGCCGGGCTGCTGCTCCACAGCTTCGCGCGCGCGATTGGAAACGATCTCGGAGCCGACCCGACCAATCTGCTGACATTCGACTTCCGACTGCCGGCGCGGGAATCGTACAAACAGATCGGGATGTATCGAGGTTCAGGACTCTTCGAGGTCAGCCCGGTTCCGGCGGAAACCGTCGAACGCGTGCTCGATCGTCTGCGGGCGGTCCCCGGCGTGCAGTCGGTCGCGGCTACGAACCTGCCCGCACTTGCGGGCGGCTCGTCAGAGGTCCCGTTCCGAATCGAGGGACGAGCCGATCCGCCATCAGCGATGTCGATCGCCGGTACGCCGGTGCTCCCGACCGTGGAGCACAGGGCCATCACGCGCGGCTTCTTCGACGCGATGAGGATCCCGCTTCGGGCGGGCCGGGACCTCGACGATCGAGACACAGCGGCCGCACCGTTCGTCGTCATCATCAACGAGACGATGGCGCGACAGTTCTTTCCGGGCGAGGATCCTGTCGGCAAGTACATCCGCTTCGATTTCATCCCTGACGAGCGGCCTCGACAAATCGTCGGCATCGTCGCTGACACGCTGGACGGCCCCTTTCAGACGCGACACGCACCAACTGTATATGTGCCGCACGTGCAGCAGACGTCGCGGGCGACTGGACCGACGGTGTACGCGCGCATCGGCATGTATTTCGTCGTCCGAACGCCTGGGGAACCGATGGCACTCGTGCCTGAGATCAAACGTGCCGTCGCCGAGGTGGATCGCACGACGCCGATCGCGAACCCCGGAACCGTCGAGCAGACGCTGGACGGGCAGGTTCGAAGTCTCCAGCTCTCGATGCTGTTGCTTGGAGTCTTCGGCATCATCGCTGCCGTGCTCGCGGCTGTCGGCATTTACGGCGTGATCGCGCATTCCGTCACCGAACGAACGCGCGAATTCGGCGTGCGCATGGCGTTCGGCGCTCGCCGGTCCGATGTGCTGTTCATGGTGGTGAGGCGCGCGACAACCCTGATCGCCGCCGGCGTCGCGCTCGGGCTCGCGGGCGCAATCGTCTTCTCGCGGGTGCTCGAGGCCAGCCTCTTTCAAATCACCGCCACCGATCCGGTGACCTATGCGTCAGTGTCTGCGCTCCTGCTCCTGATCGCGCTCATGGCGTGCGCGGTCCCCGCCGGTCGGGCCGCGGGAATGGATCCGATCGTCGCGTTGAGACACGACTGAACGAGGTCCGGCTGAAGCCGGACGCTACGTCTGGAGGAACTTTTCAGCCCCGCTTCCCGTCTCTCCCCTTGGCAATCTACAAGTGGGAGACGACCAGTGAGCGACCAGACCGATCTCATTCAGGGCACGCTCGACCTGCTGATCCTGCGGACAATTGCGACCGAGCCGATGCACGGGTGGGCGATCGCCCAACGCATCCAGCAGATTTCCGATGATTTGCTGAAGGTGCAACAGGGGTCGCTCTACCCCGCGCTCCACCGCCTCGAGCATCAAGGATGGATTACCGCCCAATGGGGCTCGTCCGAGGCCAACCGGAAGGCTCGCTTCTACTCACTGACCAGGGCCGGAAAGAAGCAGGTCGACGTCGAGAAGTCCAAGTGGGATCGGCTGTCCGCTGGCGTCAATCTCGTGCTGGCGAGGACATAGTGATGCGCCTCGTCCACATCCTGCGTGCGCGAATCGTGTCGGTCCTGTTCAGGAACAGGCGCGAAGACGACCTCGCCGAGGAGTTGCGTCTGCACATCGAACGGCAGGTCGAGTATTGGATCGCGCAAGGCGTCGATCTGCAGGAGGCCCGACTGCGAGCACGCCGGCAGTTCGGGAACGTCGAGTCGCTGAAAGAGCAAAGCCGCGACGCCCGCGGCACTGCCACCTGGGACGCACTCGTCCGCGACACGCGGCACGCGACGCGGCGGCTTCTGCGCGACTGGCGGTTCAGCGTGCCCGCCGTACTGCTCCTTGGTCTCGGAATCGGCGCCAACACCGCGATCTTCAGCGTAGTGAACGCCGCGCTCTTCCGTCCGCCGCCGTTCGCGAATCCCTATCGGTTGGTCGACATCTACCAGAACACGAAGGAGGGCGTGCCCGGCATGAACACGTACCCCGCGTATCTGGACATGACGACCGCCACCACTGTGTTCTCGCAGCTGATGACGACGACCATTCCCATCCCTCGGAACTATCGCGAGGGCCGCGGCCCGATCCGCAGCGGCGTGGTCGAGTACGCCTCGGCATCGTATCCGGCGGTCCTCGGCATCCAGCCATCGCTGGGCCGCTGGTTCACCACTGACGAAGACCATCAGGGTGCGCCGGTGGTTGCTGTCATCGGTCATCGGATGTGGACAACGCGCTTTGGTGCGGATCCCGGCATCATCGGCCGCACCGTCTACGTGCAGGGCATCGTGGGCGACGGCGTGGACGCCACAATTGTCGGCGTTGGACCCGAGGGTTACCGCGGCACCATCAACGTCGGCCTGATTACCGACTTCTGGCTGCCGATCGAATCAGCGATGGGTCCGATTGTCAGTATTCGGCGCACCCTCGAATCGCCGTTCCTCGTGAAGGCGCGGCTGCGCGACAGCGTCACGGTGGCGCAGGCGCAGGCAGCGATGGACGTGCTCGGCCGGCGCCTCGCGGCGGAATATCCCAACGATGATCCGGGCAAGGGCATCAGCGTGTTCGCGTCGAATGACGTGCGAATCCATCCGCAGATGGACACGCTGGTCTCGACGCTCGCGTCTCTGCTGCTCGCAGTCGTCGGACTCGTGCTCGCCGTTGCATGCAGCAACCTGGCGACGCTGCTCCTCGTGCGCGCCGCCACACGCGCGAAGGAAGTGTCGATCCGGCTGGCCATCGGCGCGACCCGCTGGCAGGTCGTGCGCCACCTGCTGACCGAGAGTCTCGTGTTGTCGTTGGCCGGCGGTGCCGCCGGGTGCACGTTCGCGTGGTGGTTGCTGCGATGGCTGCGCACCCTCGATCTGCCCGTCGTTGTCGACTTCGGCATCGACGTGAGAGTGCTGGGTTTTGCCGTTGCGCTGTCGATCCTCACCGGCGTGCTCTTTGGCCTCGCGCCGGCGCTCAACGCGACCCGCCTCGATCTGCTGTCGGTCATCCGCGAGGACGGCCAGACCGGCTCGTCGGGCCATCGGTGGTTCACGCTGCGAAACGGCCTCGTGGTGTTTCAGGTGACCGTTTCCGTCGTGCTGCTCGCGGCCACCGGCGCATTTTTTCAGGTAGGCGTGGCCGCCCGCGCGCAGCGTATGGGCTTCGGTGTGGATGGCGTCGCGTGGCTCGAGACCGACGCGCGCTACTCGGGCTATACGCCAGATCGCGCGGCTGGCGTGTATGAAGAATTGCAGCGGCGCGTCGCCGCGCTGCCGGGGGTCGACGCGGTGACCCTGACGATAGGCCCGCCCATGGAGAGCAATACTCTCGCGATCGTGACCGCCGACAGGGGCTCGAGCGAACACATGATCAAGGTCAGCAGCATGTCGGCCGGGCCCGGTTTCTTCGACGTGATGAAGATTCCTCTCCTGTTCGGCCGTGCCATCGACGCGCGCGATCGTCGAGGCAGTCCGCCCGTCGCCGTGATCACCGAATCGATGGCGAGGCAATCCTTCGGCGACGTCAACGCCATCGGTCAGCGGTTCCGCATCGACCCGCAGACAGCTTGGATTCAGGTCGTCGGCGTGGTGCGCGACACGGGCTCGAGCGATCGCGGGAGCGACCTCACGGATCCCCACCCGCAGGTGTTCTTCCTTCCCGTCGATCAGGCCGCCCCACCAGCCAACGTGAACGGCAACCGCACGGTGGCCGCCCGTACGTCCGGGGATGCGTCGGCACTCGTGCGTGAGCTGCAGCGTCAGCTGCTGGCGATCGATCCGTCGCTGCCCGTCTTTTCCGCAATGACGATGGCGCAGCGGGTCGAGCAGTCGCTGGCGGCGCCGTACGCGGTGGCGTTGTCACTGGGTGCGCTCGGCGTGCTCGGCCTGGTCCTTGCCGGTGTCGGCCTCTACGCGGTGATCGCGTTCGCGGTGTCGCGGCGGGCTCGTGAGATCGGGATCCGCATGGCGCTCGGCGCGCAGAGTGGCGACGTCGTGCGCGACGTGGCGCGCGACACGGCCGGTGTCCTTGGCGCTGGCGCCGTGGTCGGGTTGATATTCGCGCTCATGGTGATTCTGGCGATGCGCACGTTCTCGCACGTCTCGACCGGTGTTGCAAATATCGACATCTACCGTCCGAGCGTGGATCCGCTGCAGCTCGTCATCATTGTCGGGTTCGTCAGCCTGGTGGGACTCCTGGCCGCGTTCATCCCCTCGCGGCGCGCGGCGAGCGTCGATCCGCTCGCGGCGTTGCGGCACGAATAACCACCGCCACGCTCGGCGCTACGAGACCGGGTTCGACCTTGATCGAACCCCATCGCCCCGCGAACCGCACTCGGCCACGGCATCGGTAGAAGGACCGCTGGTTTGAAGCATCTCGAGATAGTCGACGAGATTCTCGATCCGCACACGCACGCGCGCGTCGGCTTCGAACGCGCGGAACAGGGACGCCCAGAGTGGCATCTCGGTGGGGCCGTGCGCGGCGATCGTTCGGCCCACGCCTGACAACTCGGCCCTCACGCGATCGCGCGGGAACACGCCGCGGTTGCGCCGCGCCAACATCGTCAGATCGGCGGGCCTGCCCTTGAGGGCTCCGGCCAACGGACCGTCTCCGCGTCCACCGACGCCATGGCACGCGGCGCAGTACCTAGCGAATGAATCCTTTCCGCTGAGCGATTCGTCGGCCAACGACGGGACGGTCTGCGCTTTCTGCGCGCCGACGAGAACGGACGCGACCAGCACCAACACGAGGACGGCAATCGAATGCGTGCTGCGGATCATGACATCACCGTTGCACAGAAGTGGAAGTCATCCCGAGTCTCCAAGTGCGACTCGTGGCTTCGCGTTCTGACTCTGTTCGATGGCAACCGCCATGCCGGCTCGGAGACGTCGATTTCCTCGGCTATCGACGCCCGGCCTCGTTGCGTGAGCCTCCGAGTCGGTGAAATTTCCCTCTCCTCGAATTAATTCACGGGCTCCATGCCAGGATTCGAGCCCGTACCACACATGCAAGTCCCCTCGGGAGAATTCGTGTTGTTGGGGAATTCTTCGCCTCCAGTCTGATCAGACCGTTCACGACCTTCGGGAATCGAGATGAACATCTGGCATGCCACGTGCTCAGAGTCATAGCGGCGCTCGCAACCACGCCCCTAAACAGGAGGCCGATCATGGCTCCGCACGTCACCCGGATTCTCGTCCCGACCGATTTCAGTGAAGCCGCGGATGCAGCGCTCGCGTACGCGAAGACACTGGCGACGAAGCTTGATGCGTCGCTGCACCTGCTGCATGTGTTCAGGGATCCCTGCACCGCAATCCCGTTTGTGCCTGAGACCTACGCCCCACCGCCCCCGGACCTGCGCGAGCGCGCACTGGACGACGCCTGGGACCAGTTGCACGATCGTCTCAACTCGCGCCAGCACACCCGCTTCGCTGGAACGCGGGCCGTTGTCGAGGGCCTCACGGCGATCGAGATCGTGAAATACGCCCGCGATCACGGCATCGATCTGATCGTGATGGGCACACACGGCCGTCGCGGCGTCGCGCATCTGTTCCTGGGCAGTGTCGCCGAGCACGTCGTTCGGACCGCCGGATGTCCGGTGCTGACGGTTCGCGAGGCGGCGGAGCCACGGGAGGCACACGGCGGCGCGGCCAAGGTCGCCTAGTCGGCAGACACCTGCTGGTGAGCTGACGTGCTAGACGTTCAGGCCGAATTTCTCCATGCGGTATCGCACCTGGTCCCGGTTGATGCCGAGGAGCTGGGCGGCGTGACTCTGGTTGCCCATGGCACGCTCGAGCGCCTGGGTGAGAAGCTGGCGCTCGACGTCCTCCAACTTGACGCCCTCGGGCGGCAGCCGGAATTGCGTCGGCTCCACGCTGCGGGTCAGCGTCGTGAAGTCAGCAGGCTCGAGCCACTCGCGATCGATCAGCAGCATCGCTCGCTCGATGGCATTGCGAAGCTCGCGAACGTTACCCGGCCATTGGTACTGTTCGAGCAGCGCAGCCGCGGCCCTGGACAGTCCCCGCACACGTTTGCGGAATTCTCGATTGAACCGGTCGATGTAGTAGCTGGCGAGGAGCGGAATATCGCCACGCCGCTCGCGCAGCGGCGGGAGCAGGATCGGCATCACTTGAAGGCGGTAGAACAGATCCTCCCGGAACTTGCCCGCCTTCACCTCTTCCTCGAGATCACGGTTGGTGGCGGCGACCACGCGAACATCGACGCGCACGTCCGCGAGACCACCGACTCGTTTGAACGCCTTCTCTTCGAGGAAGCGCAACAGCTTGGATTGCAGGCTCGGCGTCATTTCCCCGATCTCGTCGAGGAAGATGGTTCCGCCGTCAGCGGTTTCGAACAGGCCGCGCTTCTGCTGTCTGGCGTCGGTGAACGCGCCGCGCTCGTGTCCGAACAGCTCGCTCTCGAGCAACTGTTCCGGAAGTGCAGAACAGGTGATGTTGACGAACGATCGGCTTGCGCGATTACTGTTGTAGTGAACCGCCTTGGCCGCGAGATCCTTACCGGTCCCGGTTTCGCCTGTGAGGAGCACCGTCGACGCGGGGCTGGTGGCGACACGCGCCAACAGCGATTTGATCTGCTGCATGGCCGGAGAGCTGCCGATGATTGCGTCGAACCCGTAATCGCGACCCTGTGTGCTCCGAAGCGTCCTCACCTCACGACGAAGACGGCTGGTCTCAAGCGCCTTCTCGACGAGCAGCACGACTTCGTCGAGATTGAATGGCTTGTTGACGTAGTGATACGCCCCTCGCTTCATTGCCTCGACGGCGTTCTCGATCGTCGAGAACGCGGTCATGAGAATCACGAGCGTGTCCGGCGAGCGCTCCTTGATGTGCTGCAGCACGGTCAACCCGTCACCATCCGGCAACTTGAAATCGAGGAGCACCAGGTCGACGCCTTCGGCGCTGCGCATCGCGGCGGCGGCGTTCTCGGCCTCGAGCACGTCGTACCCCTCGCGCTCGAGCCGCTCCTTCAACGACCAACGGAGCAACGATTCGTCGTCGACGATCAACAGCGTGGCTGCACCCATCTCTTCAGTATATCCATTGAGCCGTAATGCCTTTCGACGAAACCCGACAGCTCGCAGACCTCAAACGGGCGCTCGATCACGCCGCTATCGTTGCGATCACGGACGTGCGCGGCCGGATCACGTATGTCAACGACAAGTTCTCCGAAATCTCCGGGTACGCGAGAGACGAGCTGATCGGTCAGGATCACCGGATCATCAACTCCGGCTATCACTCGAAGGAGTTCTTTCGCGGGCTGTGGCAGACGATCGAGAGCGGTCGGGTCTGGCACGGCGAGCTGCGGAACCGCGCGAAGGACGGTCGTTTCTACTGGGTGGATACGACCATCGTCCCGTTCATCGACGACCGCGGTCAGCCCTATCAATACATCGCCATCCGTGCCGACATCACCGCGCGCAAGGTGGCCGAGGAGACGCTCGTCCGGCAGGCGGCTCTCGCGCAACTGGGCGAGATGGCCGCGGTGGTCGCGCATGAAGTCCGCAACCCCCTGGCCGGCATCAGGGGCGCGATGCAGATTCTCATGGCCCGGCGCGGTACGGCAGATCCCGAGGTGGGCGTCCTGCGCGAGGTGGTCGCTCGCATCGATTCGCTCAGCGAGCTCATCAACGATCTGATGTTGTTCGCTCGTCCGAGGCCGCTGCGTCTCGACACGATCGATCTGCGAGGGCTCGTCGACGAGGCGATCGTGATGGTGCGGCGTGACCCGGCAACCACCGATCTCGAAATCGTCGTTCACGGCCAGACGATCTCACTGACCGCGGACGGCGAGTTGATCAGAGCCACGCTGCTGAATCTGCTGCTCAATGCGGCGCAGGCCATTGGGGGAGAAGGGCGCGTGGAGGTGCAGACGATCGTGACGGGCGACTCGGCCGTTGTGGAGATCACTGACAACGGTCCTGGGATTCCCGCCGACATCCGGCATCGCGTCATCGAGCCGTTCTTCACGACGAAAGCGCGCGGTGGCGGGCTTGGCCTCCCCGTCGCACGACGCACGGCAGAACTTCACGGGGGCCGCCTGACCCTTGTCTGCCCCGACAAGGGTGGCACCGTGGTGACGCTGACCCTGCCAACGCGACCACCTACGTCCAGGTGAGGACGTCTGGCTCGTGCGGTTCGTCGGCGCCATCGTTCGCCAGCGGAATACCGATGACAACCGGAGCCACGGCGGTCACGACCGGCGGTATCCCGAGGTGCTGCCTCATCTCGGCCGAGTTCAGTGCAGGTGCGGCGGCACCTAGGCAGCAACTGCCCAATCCCTGCGCACCCGCCGCCACCATGAGATTCTGCGCAGCTAGCCTAGCCAGCAATCCGCTGCGCCATATGCATCCCCACGACGGTCGCAGATCACAATGAGCGTGGTGGCGCCATGGAACACATCAGAACGCGGATCACAAAACTGCCGGAGCGTCTCTGTGTGGACGTCGAGATACAAGTGACGGTTCGTCGCGAACTCGCGGCGCCACAATGCTTTCGTAAGATCGGACAAGCGGTGGAGCATCGCTGCATCCTGAACGACGACAAACGCGAGATGTTGTCTAAAGAGTGCGGGAGGCGCCTGAACCGCCGCGTCGAGCAAAGCTCGGACAGTGGACGCCTGCATCTTGTCTGACGTAAACGATCGTATGGAGCGTCTGGCAAAGATCGCGTCCAAGACGCTCGATGTTCCTTCAAGGCTCCTCATGACAGCACCTCCGGTTAGCGACCCTTCGACATCGCGCGGCCGCCCATCATCTGCTGCATCTCGCCCATGCGGGCGTGCATACTTTTGTGCTGCCGGACCAGCTCGTTGACGACTGCCGTCACCGCGGCGATCCGATCGTCTCCTGTTGCCGTGTTCATGCTGGCGACAAGCGCATCGAGCTTCGCGTCGGCGGCCTTCATCTCCGCCATCATCTCCTCGGGCGTCTTCATCATCCTGCCCGGCATCCCCTGCGCTGGCGCCGCGGGGCTATCGGCGGTCGGCTGTTGGTGTCGAGCCGACACCGCGACAAATTCATCTCGAGGCTCGACCGCAACAATCGTGAGTGCGAGCAGTGAGGCACCGACTGCAGATCGCATGGTCATGGGACCCCTCCATCGAAGGTTGATGATCCCACCGAACGCAATCAACGTGCCCGGAACAGGACGAAGCTGTTGCCGCCAGGCGCAGCCCGGGATCCATTGGGGCATCTCTTTTCGTGAAGTCGTTCGCACCTCCGCGAGATTTTCCAGAGGCTGACGGCAGCGGCTCCGCTCGCCTGTTCGACGCGGTGTGGAGATGGACATGCGGACGGAGCTGGATGGAGTGGGCCGACCCTTGGGGAACACAAGAGCGATCGTCGCCAGTTACGCTGGCGTCCTGGTGTACTCAGGGCTCGTCTTCATTGGTGCTTGGAAAGTCCGGTACTGGCAAGGCGTGCCGTACGTGGTGCTCGACCTGGTGGGCGTGACCTTGAGTCACTTCCTGGTCCCGGCAGGTTCCACCATCACTATCGATCGCGCCCGCGCGGCGCAGGCTGGACGGGACTGGGATAAGCGGTTGCTTGGGGCGTTCTTTCTCGTCAACGGTGGCATTTCTCACGGCCGGATTGGACTCGGGTCGGTTCGGCTGGAGTGGCAGCGTACCGCTCAGCGTCACCGTTGCCGGCACGGCTCTCATGCTCTTGGGGCAGCTGCTCTTTGCAATCGCGAAGCGTCAGAATGCCTTCTTTTCGAGCACGGTGAGAATTCAGACTGAACGTGGAGATCAGGTCTGCGACACTGGCGCGTACTGGCTCGTGCGTCATCCCGGCTATTTGGGCATGCTTACGTTGCTGCTTGCCTTCCCGTTGGTCATGAACTCGTACTGGGCCTTTGTCCCGGCAGAGATAGGAGCGGCACTGCTGGTAGCGCGCACGATCTCGAAGATCGCTTGCTGGTCGAAGAGCTGCCCGACTATGCGGACTACACCAACAGGACGCGGAGGAAGCTGCTGCCAGGGCTGTTCTGGTCCCGTCCGCTGATCGATCACGCGGAGCACGCTCATCCCACGTGGCGATGGGCGACGGACGGGCGGGACCGGACGCCGGTTTCGGGTCGCAAGGTCTTCAGCACTTGTCCGATCACTGCAGGAGTGGCCGCTGCAACGATGACGATGATCCACTGGTCGCGTTCGAACGGAGTGACATTCAGAATCGCTGGGAGCGGATCGACGTAGAAGGCAGCCAGCTGCAGACCGATCGAGATCGCGACCGCGGTGAGCGCGTACGGATTTGCGGCGGCTTGCGGCCAGGCCATCACGGCTTTCGCACTTCTCGCGTTGCCAAGGTGAAAGATCTGCGCCAGGGCGAGCGTCATGAATGCCGCCGCTCTCGCCTGTTCCATTCCGTGACGGAGTGACAGCGCGAATGCGACGAGCACCGATCCGGTGATGAGCATCCCGAACCAGCCGACACTCTTGAGAAAGCCCCTGGACAGGATGGCATCGTGCGGGTCGCGTGGCGGCCGTTGCATGACATCGGCATCACCAGGCTCCAGCGCCAATGCCAGCGCCGGGAACGTATCGGTCACGATGTTCAGCCACAGCAGCTGCAGCGGGAGCAGCGGCACCGGCCATCCAGCCAATCCGGCAAGGAAGACCACCATGACTTCAGCGAGATTGCAGCTGAAGAGATAAAAGACACACTTGCGAATGTTGTCGAAGACGACGCGCCCCTCCTCCACCGCGGCCGCGATCGTCTCGAACCGATCGTCTTGAAGCACGATGGCGGCGGCTTCCTTCGCGACGTCCGAGCCGCGGCCACCCATCGCGACGCCGACATCCGCCCTCTTCAACGCGGGCGCGTCGTTGACGCCGTCTCCAAGCATGGCCACGATTTCGCCGTGCGACTGCAGGGCGGACACGATGGCGAGCTTGTGCTCGGGAGTGATGCGGCTGTAGACACTGACATCGTGCACGCCTGCGGCGAGCTCGGCCGGCGTCATCGCATCCAGCTCGTGCCCCGTCAGCACATGTGCTCCGTCGTTCAGGAGATCCAGCTCGCGGCCGACCGCTTCCGCGGTGAGACGTTGGTCGCCCGTCAACATGACAGTTCGCAGATGTGCCCGTCGCAGTCGTGCGAGCGTCTCACGGACCCCGCCCGCCGGCGGATCGGTGAGGCCGACGAAGCCGATGAACGTCAAACCGCGTAGATCCGGTTCCCGTGTGCTCGCCACTGCGCCGGCGGCCAGCGCGAGGACGCGCAGACCGTTGCCCGCAAAGCGATCGTTGACCTTCATCAGACGGCGCCGTTCCTCGTCATCGAGCGTCCCGCCACTGCCGTCGTCGGTGCAGCGCTCGAGAATCTGCCGAGGCGCACCCTTGGCGTAGGCGATCAGCTGTCCGTTGGACGCAAAGAACGAGGCCATGAGCTTTCGGCGGCTGGAAAACGGAAGCAGACCAGCGGCGGACGCATGCACCGGTTGCCCGGGCTCGCTTCCATACCGGGCGGCGGCCTGCAGCAAGGCGCGGTCAACGGGATCCTGACCGCCGCCTTCGCGTTCTCCACCAACGTCGGCCTGAGGGCGACTTGCGAGCGCCGCCACGTGGAGCGCTTCGACCAACGCCGGCGTGATTTGGAACCGCGCGTGTTCCCGGACGTGGAATTCCTCGCCGCGCGACCACACTCGCACAACCGTCATGTTGCCCGATGTCAGCGTGCGCGTCTTGTCGGTACAGATCACCGTGGTCGAACCCAGGGATTCGACGACCGGCAACCGGCGGACCAGTGCGTGGCGACGCGCCATCCGCCACATTCCAATCGCCAACGCGATCGTCGCTACTGCAGGCAGCCCTTCCGGGACGGCAGCGACCGCGAGCGCGATCGCCGTCTCGAGCACCAGGCCCGGGGCCACTCCGTTGACGACACCCAGCACCGACACCAGAACCGTCACCCCCAACGTCAGCCACACGAGACGACGCCCGAGCGCATCGAGCTTCCGTTCCATCGGGGTCGGAACCGGTTCGACTTGGTTGACAAGAGAGCCCATTCGTCCGAGCTCAGTCGAACGACCGGTCGCGGTGACCAGCACGCGTGCCAGCCCGGCCACGACTGTCGTTCCCTTGTGAACCATGTTGGTCCGATCGGCGAGCAGCGTCGTTTCTCGCAGAACGGCACTGTGCTTCGCGACCGGCATCGATTCACCGGTGAGGATGGCCTCGTCGACCATGAGATCGGCGTCATCGAACACCCGACCGTCAGCGGGCACGCGCTGCCCGGCGTGAAGCTCGAGGACATCGCCTGGCACGAGCAGCCGGGCATCGACCACGTGGAGATGGCTGTCGCGCAGAACGGTCGCTCGTGTGACGTCGAGTCCCAGCAGTGCCGTCATCGCTCGGCGTGCGCGGAGTTCGGTCGCGAAACCGATCGACGTGTTGATCACGAGCACCGCGGCAATCGCCGCCGCCTCGCTGCGCTCTCCGAGCCAGATCGCGGCGACCGCGCCGACGAAGAGCAACAGCACGACCACGCTTCGCAGCTGGCCGATCAGGATGTGCAGAGACGATACCGGGGTCGCCGGGGGAAGCTCGTTGAAGCCAGCCTGGCCGAGCCTCCGTGAGGCCTCCGCGTGCGAGAGCCCTGAGGACGCCGACTCCAGGCCCGTGAGGAGCGCATCTCTCGACAAGGCGAATGCCGGCAGGGTTGGATTCATCGCCACATTCGAATCACGTGCTGAACTCGCGTGATTGACAGGCATCGACCGAGTCTCCAACCAGGACCCGTCGCCCCCGAGTGCGGCGCTGCGGGGACCAGCCTTGCGCCGCGTCGTCAGGCGACCATCGTGGTCGTCGATGCGAACTCGACTTTCGGCTCGATCACGACGTGCGTCGTCACCGAACGGCCGATGAAGCACTGCGCGTGCGCGGTGTCGACGAGCTCCCGCGCCCTGGCGGCGTCGGCGCCGTCCCGCAACACGATGTGCGGCCGCAGCGTCACGCGCGACATGTGCATCGTCCGCCCGGTCGGCTCGAGCCAACCCTCAGCCTCGTCGCTGTAGCCGACAACGGCGATGCCATTCCTCGCGGCAGCGAACAGGTAGGTCAGCGCCTGACAGGCCGAGAGTGACGCGACGAACAGCTGCTCGGGATTCGCGCGCACTGCGTCACCGCGAAAACTGGGCGCCGACGACATCTCGAGCGTGGTCGCCCCGATCGACACGCGTAGATCCCGGCTGAAGGAGATCGGATCGCGTGTCGGCCCCTTCCCCGCGCCCGTCCATTCGAGATGCGACGTAAAGCTGTGTGCCATGGTCCCTTCACGCATACCGCCGACCGGTGTCGGCGCGGGTGAACATCCGGCCGTCGGTCGAGAGTTCTCCGATATCGACGAGGCGATGAAGGACGCGTTCGCACGGGCCCGGGTCCATGCTGAACAGCCGCGAGGCCTGGGCCAGGGTGATACGCAGCCCCGGCATCTCCCGGAATTCGGCGGACACCCGCGAGCTGAGAACGTGGTCATCAGTGTGCTCGGGGTGGGCGTATGCGAACAGACATTTCGTCAGCGACATGTCGTGACCTCTGAAGCGTTCGACAGCAATCAGTGTGCCTGCGCAGAAGCCGTTAGAAGTCACGGCGTCATCGTCTGGCATGTCCGGCCCTGCGAACTATTTCGCTCGTGCGGGAACTCTTTCGGCCGTGGCGACCGGCCGAACGGCGTGGCGTCGACTCGATAACGAGCGTGGCTCAATCGTTGCTCTGGCACGTCGATCAGGTGGGCCTGATGACCAGCGCAACTCTGACCAGCGTCATGTCAGCGTGAGAGACGCGGTGATGGGTCAATTGGCGCGCCTCATCAGCCATCACGACGACCGCAGCGGTGGCGCGCTCCGTTTCGACGCTGCGATGTGATGGTCGAGGGACGACTGCGCGACCGCTGACGGCGAACGGGCGATTCGATCGACGATGGCCGATGCGGCCGCAGCCAGTGGTTCGAGCGACTGAAATCTGCCCTAATCTCCGCCGAATATTCCGCACCGGCCGGGTGCGATCGTCCATTCGGGCCTCAGTGCCAGGCGCGCAGCTGGCACCTCACTTGCGGACGCTCCTGGGAGTAACCAGGCGAATGCCACAGGAGTCGGCCATGACCGTCAAGGACATCTGCAATCGCAACGTCGTGGTTGCACCCAAAACCGAAATGATCGTCGATGCCGCCCGGCGGATGCGGACGTCCCACGTCGGCGCCCTGGTCGTCGTCGACAACCGGAACGGCCGGCACTTACCAATCGGCATCGTCACCGACCGGGACATTGTCGTCAGCGGCCTCGCGGGCGATCCGGAGCACCTCGTCCATCTGCTTGTAAGCGATCTCATGCAGTGGGATCTCGTGACCGCACGGGAGAGCGACACGGTCGACGACGCGCTGAAGAAGATGCATGAACACGGGATTCGACGCCTGCCGATCGTCGACGCGGCCGGCGAATTGGTCGGCATCCTGACGCTCGATGACGTACTTGAGTATCTGACGGCGCAACAGAGCGAACTGGTGGCGCTCGTCGCCAAAGAACAACGGCACGAGCGCACGTTTCGAATCTGACGCGAGCGATGGCGCCAATGATTGCCTACTTCTCGATGGAGATCGCTGTCGACGCCCAGGTGCCGACCTATGCCGGTGGCCTCGGGGTACTCGCGGGGGACATGGTGCGCGCAGCCGCCGATCTCGGACTCCCCTTCGTCGCCGTCACCCTGCTCCACCGCGACGGCTACTTTCACCAGCGGCTCGATGAGGCGGGGCGCCAGCGCGAGGAGGCGGTGCGTTGGAACGTCGAAGGCGTGCTCGAGCCGCTGGCCGAGCGCATCACTGTGGCGATCAACGGGCGATCCGTTGTCGTACGAGCATGGCGATACGTTGTTCGAGGATCAGTGGCCGCGGTGCCAGTCGTCTTTCTGGACACAGACGTCGACGACAACACCCCGGACGACCGCGCGCTCTCACATGGCATGTATGGAGGCAGCGAGGCCTACCGCCTCGCACAGGAGATCGTGCTCGGGATCGGGGGCGTGCGGATGCTGCGCGCGCTCGGATGGACCGCGATCCAGAGCTTTCACCTCAACGAGGGCCATTCGGCGCTGCTGATCATGGAGCTCCTGGCGGAGCATCTGCGCGCGCAACGCCGGATGACGGTCACTGACGAGGATGTCGCGGCCGTGCGTCGGATGTGCGTGTTCACCACCCACACACCGGTGCCGGCGGCGCTCGATCAGTTCGCTCCGGAGCTGGCCGAGCGGACCCTCGGTCCATCGCCCATGTCACAGCTCATGCACCGCTGTTGCTACAACGGCGCGCTCAATCTGACGTATCTGGCGTTGAACTTCAGCCACTACATCAACGGCGTCGCCATGCGACACGCGCAGGTGTCGCGCCAGATGTACGGCGGGTATCACGTGGACGCGATCACCAACGGTGTGCACGCGACGACCTGGGTCTCACCGCCGTTTGCGACCCTGTTCGATCGTGATATCCCGGGCTGGCGTCGAGACAACTTCGCGCTTCGGTACGCGATCAGCCTGCCGAGGCCTGATGTGTGGGATGCACATGTCGCAGCCAAGCAGCGTCTGATTCAGCTCGTGAACGCGTCGCAGGGCCCGCGCTTCGACCCGTCTGTGCTGACGATCGGCTTTGCGCGGCGGGCAACGGCGTACAAGCGAGCCGATCTCGTGATCTCCGATCTCGATCGCCTGCGCCGCATTGCGGCGATCGCGCACGGCGTGCAGTTCGTCTTCGGAGGGAAGGCCCACCCGCGCGACGAAGAGGGCAAGCGCGTGATTGAGCATGTCTTTCGGGCGCGCGAGGCCCTGCGCGACCGCGTCCCCCTCGCCTACCTCGAGGACTACAACATGGGCGACGCCGCCGTCGTGACCGCAGGCTGCGATGTGTGGCTGAACACGCCGCAGCCCCCGCTCGAAGCATCAGGCACGAGCGGCATGAAAGCGGCCCTGAACGGCGTCCCAAGTCTCAGCGTCGTCGACGGATGGTGGGTGGAGGGCCACATCGAAGGCGTCACGGGATGGGCGATCGGCGAGGACGGCACGCGCTCGCCAGAGCAGCCTGCCGACAACGCTGCCGCTGCCGCAGCTTTGTACACCGCCCTGGAGCACACAGTGCTGCCTACGTTTTACGGACCTCGCGATCGATTCATCGACATCATGCGCTATGCGATCTCGCTGAACGGAGCGTTCTTCACCGCGCAGCGCATGCTCCGCGAGTACCTGATCAAGGCGTACCACATCGAAGAAGGGAACGACGATCCCGGCACAACGGCGGGTGCTCGATCGACTATTGCAGCGGCAGCACAACCGTAACGGAAGTGCCGCCCGATGACGGACAGTCAATCGAGATCGTTCCGCGCTGCGCCTCGACCAATCGCTTTGCCGTCGGAAGCCCAAGACCGGTACCCCGTACCTTGGTCGTGAAGAACGGCGCGAAGATCTTGTCACGTATGTCGATCGGAATGCCGGGCCCCGAGTCGGCGAACGTCACCGACGATGCCGCGGATACGGCCTCGACAATGACCCGCAGCTCACCGCGTCCTCCCATCGCATGGGCCCCGTTGATCAGCAAATTCTGAAACACGATCTTGAGCAGCTCGGCGTCCGCCAACACCCAGGGTGCCGATCCTTCGACGCGCACATCCAGACCTCTTACCGCTGGATCTTCCCGTAACAAGTCGATCGTGGTGGTCACCAGTGGCGTAAGGTCGACGAGCTGCGGCTTCGGTTGAGGCGGACGAGCGAAGAGCAGCAGATCCTGCATCAGGTTGGTGAGGGTGTCGACGCGCGCAATGATTTCCTTGATGACTCCGGCCTCGCCGCTTCGTGAATCAACCCGCGACGCCATGATCTGCATCGCGCCTCGAATGCCTGCGAGCGGGTTCCTGATCTCGTGGGCCAGCACGGCGGCCATCTCACCCAGACGAGCAAGCGCTTCCTGCTCGCGCAGCTGTTCCTCCATACGGACGCGCGCACTCAGATCATGGAGGATGCCGGTGAACTTCCGCTGGCCGACAACGGACATCTCACCGACCGACAAATGCAATGGGAATGTGCTGCCATCACGACGTCGCCCGCGGACTTCCCGGCCGGCCCCGATGATCCGCGCCTGGCCTTCACGCAGATACCGCTCGAGATAGCCGTCATGCTCGTCTCGGTACGGTACCGGCATCAAGATGGACACATTCTGCCCGACGGCTTCCCTCTCGGCGTATCCGAACAGCCGTTCCGCCGCTGGATTGAATGCCTCGATCCGGCCGCGCCCGTCGATGACGATGATCCCATCAACCGCCGAGTCGATGACCGCCCGCCATCGTGCCTCGCTCGAGCGCAGCTGCTCCTCCAGCTGTACTCGTGCTGACAAGTCATGGAGGATCCCGGTGAACTTCCGCTGCCCGTCAATCGACATTTCTCCGACCGAGAGATGCAGCGGGAAGACGGTGCCATCCTGCCGCATGCCCTGCACGTCCCGTCCGATGCCGATGATGCGGGCCTCGCCTTCCTGAATGTAGCGGTCGAGATAGCGGTCGTGGTGATCACGATACGGTGGCGGCATCAGCATCGAGACGTTGCGGCCGACAACCTCGTGTTCCGCGTATCCGAACAGTCGTTCGGCGGCAGGATTGAACGCTTCGATGTGTCCCTGGGAATCGATGACCACGATGCCATCGACGGCCGACTCGATAATCGAGCGCCAGCGCAGCTCCATCGTCCGTCGCTGGCGTTGGTCGTGGGCGACCTTCGTGACGTCTCGCGCGACAAAGGCGGCGCCAAAGACATTCCCGACTGGATCGCGTACAGGAGTGACGACCAGCGACAACTCGACGATCTTTCCGCTCTTGGTCCGGCCGACGAATCGAGGTTCCGCCAGCCGTCCCTCGCTCTGGATCTCGTGCAGGATCGCGGTCAGCTCGCCGCGATGGCCTTCGGGCAGGAGCAGGAGCGCGGACCGATTCAGGACCTCGTGTGCCTCGTATCCGTAGACGCGCGCCGCTCCAGGACTCCATGTGGCAATGGTGCCGTCGAGTCCAACGACGACAATCGAATCATCAGACGCGTCCGTAATTGCGGACACGAGGCCGAGCGCATCGGCACCGAATGTGCCCATATCATCGATAGGATACGACCCCAGTTATACATCAGGAATCTCCCCCGTTGATGATGGGGGAAGACACGCTCATGAACTGGGGGCGACTCGAGGGAGGTGCGTCTGAGGCCGACCGTTCTTGGACGGTTCCGGTGCGTCCGGCAGCTTGGTCAGCGTTTCCTCGTACACCTTGCCGTCGCCGTCAACCCAGGTCCAACGACCGGCCAGGCGACGACCGCGGTCTTCGATGCGATACGACGCTACACGCGCACCATCGGGTCCGTAATCGCTGACCGCCAGCACCCCGCCATTGAGGATGCCGATGCCGATCGACGCCAGTGTGACCTGCATCTCATCTCCCGATGTATCCGGGATCATCGTCGCGACGATGAAGCTGTCGCCGTATCGAACGATCTCGACGAGGGCATCGTACCCGCTTCCATCAGCATTGACGCCCCTCGCCAGATAAGTGCCCTCGAGCTCAGGCTCCCCCGCGACGGCCGTGGACGTCACAACGGTCGCGGCAAGGACCATCATCGGAATCGCGTGCAGCAGTGCGCGGCGCATCTCGCTATCCTCCTGGTCAGATCGGCCACTGCGTGACAGAGCAAGTTCCGCACCCGGATTGTGCCGTGGCGTGCAGTCCGCGGCGGACCACGCGATCGATGACGATCCAGCCCTTGTTGCGCAACCGTTTGGCGAGGGCCGCATGGCGCAGCAGCGCCAGAGTCGCCGACTCGAACCGTTCGATCACCGCTGATGATGGGTGCCAGTGGGGCATGATGCAGATTCCGTACGACCGATCATCACGAGCGTTGAGCTGACAGGTGATCGCGTTCGCGTCGCGATGAAGGATCCAGAACAGCGTCGGGGCGGGATGCACTTGTCGCGGTTCGGCTCTCGTTTGTGATGTCATGTCCTTAGATCAGGCAATGAAGGTGCCATCATGAGACCGGCGTAGAGCGCGGCGGGCGCGCCTAGCGCTCCGGGGGCACCGCGGAAAATTCACAACCTCACTGAATTTTCCGCGGCCCGGAATGCGTGTGCATGCATGGCGTCGACGATGAGTACGGCTGGAATGGCGAGCAGGTGCGAGGTCGTCGACGTCATGGGAACGGCGTTGGCTACGATCCTCGATCGTCAGCAGCCATCGGGCGGCGACCACGAAAAGGACCGCGGGGAAACGGTCGAGTCGCTGGCGAGTTCGTGGCGAAGTGTCCTGGCATCGCCGAATCGACATGTGTGCTCGTCAGCCGAATCGAGTGGCCGGTCGAAACGCGCTCGTGATGGAACTGCAAATCCGGACGCAATGGCATCGGGCTGGCCGTAGTGCGCGAGCCGGTCGAGGCGATCGCGCGTACCGGCCTGCACCAGCTGAGTGATCTGCTGCTGCTCGAGCGCGCCTCCATCGAGTCGCCAGCGGAATGGCCTAGCGTCCTTCTGTTCCCGATCAGGACGGCGGTGACTGGGAGAAAGCACGCTTCACGGCACTCTCCCCCAATCGAATCTGCCGCACCGGGGGTCTATGCCGCCGGCTTTTCCGCTTTCGCCGGCTCCAGAATCTCCACCTTTCGTACCTTTGCTTCGGGCCGAGCCGGCAGCGGCACACTCACTTCCAGCACTCCATCCGCGAACGTCGCCTTCACATCTTCGAGCTTGACTCCCTCAGGCAGAGGGACAGCGCGATAGAAGAATCCGCGTTCGCGTTCCGTGCGATACACGTTGTCCTTCTTCTCCTCCTTTTCCTTCTTGCGTTCACCCGACAGGGCCAGATGTCCGTCGGTCACTTCGACCTTGACGTCTTCCTTCTGGACACCAGGCAGATCGACCCGGGTCACCAGCCGGTTGTCTTTCTCGAACACATCGACTTTCGGCGACCACGCCACGGTCTCGGGTAGCGTGAAGCCACGCAGAACCGGCCATTGGAACGCCGGCCAGAATGGATCTTCGAAGGTTCGCTCCAGCTCCGCGGTCATCTTCCGCAGCACAGCAAACGGATCGATGCTCTCCCGGATGGGAGCGAGTTCTTTCTTGCCGAACATGAGTCACCTCCTGTGGAGAGGAGGCCGTGCTCCGCACGGTCTGAGAAGTGACGGAGCAACTCTCGTGCCCTGACGAACATCGTTCCCGTGAAAGGTACAAGCGCTCGTCAGACCGAGTGGTCCTGCCGACCGCTAAAAATCACGGGCGGCGATCGAAGTTTTCCCAAACCGAATCGCCGCTGGTGCGGCATCGCGCCGTTCTGATCGCGCCATCGCCAGCACCGCGCCCATACCATGAACCCGATGACGTTGATGCGCCCCCAGACACCGGCCCACGGTGTGGGCAGATCTCCACCACTGATCGACGGTGACCAGCGCACGCGATGCGCCCAACATGAAGAGTGCCACGAACGTGAGCCCCGACGGCCAGACCAGTCGGCCCTCGATTCCAGGAACGACGTACCGCAGCAGCGGACTGTGCCTGCGACCACGAATGCAAACGTGGTCGCGAGCACCGTGCTTCCACGGATAGGCTTCGAGTTGCGGCAGCGCGGCCGCTTCACGCGCTCGCTCGTCGGCTCGTATCGCCAGCAGGTTCCCGACGCCCATCGAAACGCCGTCGGCCCGAGATTCGCAGCGCCAATCACGATCACCGCCACGGGCGACAACGCGCCGCGGGTGACGCCGCCGACCACGGCGAAGGTCGTGATCAGACCGTCGTTCGCCCCATACACCACGTCGCGGATGTAGTGACGAGCGGTCTCAGTCGCGCCGATCGGGTCGACGTGCATCGACTCCCGGGACATGGGTCACCCTACTGGCGCAATCCCACGGGGTGGAAACCGTTTCATCATCTCGGCCACAGCCTCGACCACCACCTGCCGCAGCCGCGCCTGGTCGTCGATCACGCCAGAGATGTTGTCGCGCGCCCAGGCCCTCCAGATCAGCTTCTGTGAGCGCGCATCGATGACGTCGATCATGAGCGTGTCCACTTCGTACTCCGTGATCGTGGGATGACAAGTAATCCCCTTGCAGGCCCCGTACTGGTCGTAGTCGCGCGGAGCAGTGTCGACGTCGCGCCGACGGGCGACGTTCGTGTGCCAATGAATCAGAAGATCCGGCTCGCCCGACGTGAGCTCGAGGCGTCGTGCGGCCAACTCCTTCTCGATCGCGCCCTGAACGTAGTCGTTGAAGATCCCGTTATTGTCCAGGCGCGCATCGCCTGTGGGCAAGGCATCGGCCGGACCCCACGCGTAGGTGCGATACTGCGCGAAGTCAGCGCCGAGCTCGACATGGGAGCTCACAATCCGGGTCGCACATCCCGCCAACGTCAGGGCGGTGGCTGTGGTAACGAGAATGACGAGTGGTCGCATGACGACGCCTCCGCCGCTCACCACCGCAACCTTCACACCAACTCGAACACGCTGAACCGACGATTGGTGGCTCGTTCACGCGACCGGAGTCCTCGAAAACTTCCCCATCTTGGGGAAGATTTCGCAGCTCTCACAGGAGCGTCGTCACGATGGACCCGTTCCGCGCACACGATCCAGGCGTGGCACCCGCCTTGCCCTGAAGCCTCGAGTCATGACTCCACCAACCAGCTCCATGATTGCCTACCCAGTGCAGTACGAGTCCGACGTCGTGCTGCGAGACGGATCGACGCTTCGTCTGCGGCCGGTTCGCCCAGGCGACGAACAGGGATTGCACGGGCTGTACGATCGACTCTCGCCTGAAAGCCTCCGGTACCGGTTCTTCGCGATCCCTTCAGGGAGCGACGACGAAGTCTCTCGACTGCTGCGGGCCGATCACGAGGACGAGTTCGTGCTGGTCGCCGAAGCCGGCAACAGGCTGGTCGGCGTCGCGGCGTACTTCAGGGACCTCGAAACGCCGGCACGAGCCGAGGTCGCATTTACCATCGCCGACGCGCTTCAAGGCCGTGGCATCGGCACGCGCATGCTGGACACGCTCGCCGGCATCGCCCGCGATCACCGCATCCAGATCTTCGACGCGTACGTGCTGCTGGACAACCGGCAGATGATGCGGGTCTTCCTCGATTCCGGATTCGAGGTCGAGCGGCGCCTCCAGGGCGGCGTCATTCACGTCGTGCTGTCGCTCGAACCGACCGCTCGGTACGAAACGCGCGCAGCCGAGCGATCGCAGGCGGCCGCCACCGCCTCGATGAGAAGTTTCTTCGAACCACAGAGCGTCGTCGTGATCGGAGCCAACCGCGAGCGCGGCAAGATCGGAGCGGAGATCCTGCACAACATCATTGCTGGAGGGTTCGCAGGACGCCTGTTCGTCGCGCACCCGTCGGCAGCCTCGATACAGGGAGTCGCGGCGTTTCCCACGGTGACGGCTGTCCCAGGCGAAATCGACCTGGCAGTGATCTGCGTGCCCTGTGCCGCGGTGGCCGCTGCCGTCGACGACTGCATCGCGAAAGGCGTCAAGGCCATCGTCATCATCAGTGCGGGGTTCGGCGAGACCGGAGCGGCCGGCCGCGCCTTGGAACGGGACATCCTCGACAAGGTCCGGGCGGCGGGGATCCGGATGATCGGGCCGAACTGCATGGGGATCATCAACACCGATCCATCTGTCCGCTTGAATGCCACCTTCGCCCCCGCTGGTCCGGTCGAAGGCGGTGTCGCGTTCTCCACCCAAAGCGGAGCGCTCGGCCTCGCCATCCTCGAGCACGTCCAGCAGCTGAACCTGGGACTCTCCACGTTCGTGTCGGTCGGCAACAAGGCGGACGTGTCGAGCAACGACCTGCTGCAGTACTGGGCCGACGATCCGCGGACCGACGTCATCCTGCTGTACCTCGAGAGCTTCGGCAATCCGCGCCGCTTCGGCCAGATCGCGCGTCGGATCGCCCGGAAAAAACCGATCGTCGCCGTAAAATCGGGCCGGTCCCGTTCCGGCGCGAAAGCGGCGACGTCGCACACGGGAGCGCTCGCAACCCGTGACACCGTCGTGGATGCGCTGTTTCAGCAAGCCGGCATCATCCGTGCGGCCACGGTCGAGGAGCTCTTCGACGTCGCGGGGCTGCTGGCGCATCAGCCCATCCCCGCAGGGCCGCGCGTCGCGGTGCTGTCCAACGCAGGAGGCCCCGCGATCATGGCGGCTGACGCCTGCGAAGCGCACGGATTGCAGTTGACGGCGCTGAGCGATGCGACCGTCGCGGAGCTCCGCCGCATGCTGCCGCCCGCAGCCAGCGTCGGGAATCCAGTCGACATGCTCGCATCAGCGACGCCTGAGCAGTATCGTGAGGCGACCGCGCGGCTCCTGGCCGACCCGCAGGTCGACAGTCTTCTCGTCATCTTCATTCCGCCCCTGGTTACCGACCCTGACGCAGCCGCGCATGCGATCGCCGCGGGCGCCGCAGGTGCGGGCAAGCCCGTGCTCGCCTCGTTCATGGGGGCGCGAGGCGCACCTCCGGAGCTCGCTCCCGTTCCCTCCTACCGGTTTCCCGAAGCGGCGGTCATCGCGCTTGCGCACGCAACGGAATACGGCACGTGGCGGCGTCGTCCGATTGGAGACCGTCGATCGCTCGAGCGCATTCAGCGCGATGCGCTGCGTCTCGTGACCGATCGCGCGATGACTAGAGGCGATGGGTGGCTCACGCCCTCGGAGACGCAGACCCTCGTCGACGGCATCGGAATCGCCGTCGCCGCCACGCGTGTCACCACGCGCGTCGAGGAGGCCGTCGTCGCAGCCCACGATATCGGGTATCCGGTGGCGCTCAAGGCAGCGGGGCCGGAAATCGTGCACAAGACGGACGTCGGCGGCGTGATCCTCGACATCGCGAACGAACACGATCTCCGCCAGGCATATGCCACACTCACATCACGGGTTGGAGATGCGATGACGGCTACGGTCGTGCAACACATGGTTCCGGGCGGAGTCGAGCTGTTGATCGGCGCGACGGCGGATCCGATCTTCGGACCGGTCGTCGCCTGTGCGATGGGCGGCGTGCTCGTCGATCTCCTGCACGACTCGACGTTCCGCCTCCACCCGCTTACCGACACCGACGCAACTGATATGGTCGCGGGCCTCAAGAGCGTCGCGCTGCTGCGCGGATATCGCGGCCACCCACCGGTGGACGAACACGCAGTGGTCGACGCGCTCCTACGGGTCTCCGCGCTGCTCGAGATCTGCCCGGAGATTCAGGATATCGAGCTGAACCCGTTGAAGGTGTTCGAGCACGGTGCCTGCGCGGTGGATGTGCGCGTCCGCGTCGGCCGGCCGCAACCCGGGCCTCCGACTCGGCGAATCTCATATTGAGATCCCGTGATGACACGACCCACCATCGCGTGATCAGCATGCTGAACGCCGATCTCACATGACGCGCAACCCGCCCGACTCACATACCGCCGTGACGCACGGCGTCGTCTTCGACCGCGTGTCGTTGGCGTTCGACGATCACGTCGTGCTCCGGGATCTGAGCTTCACCCTTCCCAAAGGGAGGATGAAGATCCTGCTCGGCGCCAGCGGCAGCGGGAAGTCAGTGATCCTCAAACTCATTCTGGGGCTGCTGCGACCTGATTCCGGCGCGATTCTCGTCGATGGTCAGCGGATCGATACGATGAACGAGCGCGATCTGCTTCGGATTCGCGCTGACATCGGCATGCTTTTCCAGGAGAGCGCGCTCTTCGACTCGCTGACTGTCGCGGAAAACGTGGGCTATCGTCTGTTCGAGGAAACCGACATGCCCGAAGACGACGCACGCCGGCGCGTCGAGGAAGTCCTGGGCTTCGTCGGCCTGCTCGAGTACGTCGATCGGTTGCCCTCGGAACTGTCGGGCGGACAGCGGCGCCGCGTGGCGATCGCGCGAGCGATGGCGTCCAGCCCGACACTGCTCCTCTTCGACGATCCAACCTCTGGACTCGATCCGATCACCGCCACGGCGATCGACGACGAAATCGTGAAGCTGCGCGACTTACACCAGACCACCTCCATTGTCGTCACGCATCAGATCCGCGATGCGTTCTACGTGGCGACGCATTCCGCCGTACTCGAGAACGGCACTCCACGCATCCTGGGCCTGCCGGATGGGAGCCGCTCGCAGACCGACTTCATGGTGCTTCACGAGGGTCGGATCTGCTTCGAAGGCACGGGTGCGGAACTGTCTGCCTCGCGAGACGGGTACCTGAAGGAGTTCCTGTTCATGACGCTCCCGCCCTGGTGAGTTCTGGGGGAACAGGGAGTTCGACGATCCGCGACAGCCACTCCAGTGATCGCCAGGGTGGGGGCGCGTCGAAGTCGTAACCGCCCACCACGACCACGGGCGTACCGGGTCTTACAACCCGCTCGCCCTCTGCATCGAGTACCCATTGGTCGCCCCACTGGAACAGCCATGCTGCGTCCTGTGGAAGGAGCCGAAGGCACCCATGACTGAGTGGTGCCCCCAGCAGGGCGTACTCGTGCAGCGCGAGACCACGCTGGTTGTCGAAGTTGAAGTACCACCGCATGAACCAGTCGGGATCCACGGTGCTGCGATGACCAGTTGATTTCCAGTTCAATGTGAAGAGCCCGCCGGGCGTCGGTGTCGTCCGGCCGCCGGAACCGACCGGACCCCATCGCACGAGCCATCCCGACTCGTACGCGGCAAACAGCTGGCCCGGAAGGTAGACGACGAGAACCTTTGCAAACGCGGCACTTGCCGGATATTTCCGGGGGACGACGGCATACGCGCGTGGATCGCCATCCCATACCTCGGGGATCCCAGTGTGGGCAGTCCGTTCAGATGGTGGCGATCCGCGCGATTCAGTTTCTCCAGAATCTCGATTTGACGATCGTCGAACCTCGACATCAGTGAGCGATCATCGCGCCACTGCTCGACGCGCACGATCGAAAGCGGTTGTGTCTGGATTGCTGGAGGCGCGATCGCCATGACGGCTGCCGCTGTGATGAATTCCGCGCACAGTCGTGTCCACCGAGGCATATCTCTTCCGTCAGCAAGCGAGGTGCCTGCAAGGCCGCGGTTATCGTGTTGTCGGAGAGAGACGGCAGCATCAGTCCTGCGGAGTACCTCGCAGCCGGTGCGAAGAATTCGTCGACCTGAGTCGCGAGCATCGACATCGCGCACCTGCGGCACGACGTCACCATCGTCGAAAGCGGCGCGGGATTTTTCCGTGCTCCATCGAGAGAATTCACCAACCTCACGAGCAACCCCCCCTTCAAAGGGCGTGGAACGCCCACGCCTCGCTGGCATCGTAGTTGCGTTGTCAACCGCAACGGCAATGGCTCGCATCACGGTTCTCCTTATCGTCCTGGCGCTCACCGGCGGACCGGTTGCAAATGCGATCTGCATCACCCGGTGTCATTCGCCACGGACGATGGACAACTGCAGCGCGGCCATGACCGAACCGGTCATCACGGGCGAAGGCCAGTCGTGCCCAGCGCAGGTCGCGGACACACCCTTCGTTCGTGAGGAACGGCCGGTGACCGTTGACCTCTCCGCAGCACTCGTCGTCGATCTGACGATCACGCCCCTCACCCGCGAGCGGGTGTCCTCCTTGTCACGGGGCAGCCAGGCCGTCGATGGGCGACGGGTGCAGCCGGTCGTGCTACGCCTCTAATTCCACCTTTCGATTCGACCACGTCCGTGCGCGCACGGCGTCCATTCACTGATACAGGTCTGATCGAAAGGTGGTCGTCATGAAACCCTTCACTCGTATCGTTCTCACCGCCATTGCACTGCTGTGGTCGGTGTCGTTCGTTGCCGCGCAAACGCCGACAGCGGTGGTGAACAAGCTGGAAGTGCAAAAGCTTGTCGCCGCCGGCACACCCGAAGCGAATGCGACGTTGGCCCGTCACTTCACGGCGCTCGCCGACGAATATGCAGCGGACGCTGCGCGTCATAAGGATATGGCTGCTGCGTATGGCGCCAATCCCAATCGAAGTGTCGTCACGAACATCGCGCCCCATTGTGCGAGGCTCGCTGATCTCGCAACCGAGGAAGCGACAGCAGCCCGCGAGATGGCCAGGTATCACGAGCAACTCGCCGCCGGTGCGAACGCCACCACGCCGAAGGAGGCTGCAGCGTTCCACGCTGGCAAGGGTGCGCCCGAACCCACGAAGGCCGACGTGCATCAGCTCGCGATGATGGCGCGCACGCCCGCTGATCATCATGCCCTCGAGGAGTACTTCACGACGCTCGCGAAGAAGAACACCGCGGACGCCGAGTCCCATGTCGCGATGGCGCGAGCCTACAGAGCCGCCGTCCGTAAAGGCGGTGGCGACCCGGCCGCTCATTGCGATCGTCTCGTGAAGCTCGCACGTGACGCTGCCAAGGAAGCCACCGGCGCAGCGGCACTCCATCGTCAACTCGCCAACGTCGGGTGAGTGAGCCGGGTGTGCGGCGAGGGACACGGGTCCCTCGCCGCGGTTACCTGCGCGCTCACCGAGGTGCAAACACCGCTCTGGAGGGAGTGTTCCATGCGTGCCTGCTTCGGCGTTCTCTCGCTCCTCGTCGTCCTCGGAACGGCTGCCCACGCGGCCGCTCAGGACGCCGGGACGCTCACATTGCGCGACGCGCTCCGCGAAGCGCGGCGTGGCAATCCTGAGCTCGTAGCCTTGCAGCGTCAGTACGACAGCGCGCGCGCAGCTGTTCCCGAGGCGCGGTTCCTCGAACCTCCGACCTTCGAAACGCAAATCTGGGGCTGGCCGGTGACGACGTTCAATCCGGCTCGCACGGATATGTACATGTTCACGGGCGAGCAGACGCTGCCAGGGCGAGGCAAGCGAGCGGCACGTGAGCTGGTGGCCACCCGAGACGCGGGCATCTCGCAACAACAGATCGCGGTTCGAGCCAATGGGCTGTTGAACGAGGTCAAACAGACGTACGCGGAGCTTCTGTTGGCGCGCGCGACGGCCGATCTGTATCGGCAGCAGACGCCGCTCGTCGACGACATGGCCGAAGCCGCAACGCTGCGATACGCCGCCGGCCATTCAGGGCAGCACGATACCGTCAAGTCGATCGTCGAGCTCTCGCGTCTGCATGCCGATGCGATCGAATGGCGCGAGCGCGCTCGTGTCGCTGAAACAAGGCTGAACGTACTGCTCGGACGTGCGCCTGATGCGCACGTTCCGGAGCTGGCACCAATGGAATCCCCTGTGCCCGCTCTCGCTGATGCGGAAGGGATCGCGCTCGATCGCAATCCAGAGCTCGCGATGGCATCCGCCGAACTCGCGCGTGAAGAGGCCGAGCTCGCGCGACTCCAGGGCGAGCGCCATCCCGACTTCGTCATCGGCGGCGGCTACATGCTGCAGCCGGGTGGCGCAGGTGCCTGGACGGCGCGAGCCGGAATCACCTGGCCCAACGCACCGTGGTCGCGTGGACGTTTGAACACCAGCATCGATGCCCAGGAGAAACGTGTCATCGCCGTACGCGCGCGACGTGAGGCGGCGGCCGCTCAAGTGCGACGAGCCGTTCACGAAGCCTATGCGCAGGTGGAGGCGGCTCGCGATCGCCTTCAACTGCTCGAATCCGCTGTGGTTCCCCACATCGAACACGCGTTCGATGTCGCGCGCGCTTCGTATGCGTCGGATCGCGCGGAGTTCGGCGATCTGCTCGATACAGAGCGCGTCCTCCTTTCGACTCGAATGGAAGTGGTGTCCGTGCGAGCAGGACTGGCGAAGGCAGTTGGCGATCTCGAGATGGCACTCGGCGATGTGCCGGAGAACTAGCCATGCGTAGACGCACTATTGCTCTCATCGTGGTCGTCGCCGTCGCCGCCATGCTGGCAACAGTCGTTGCGTGGCGCATGCGCACCCCGTCCCCAACATCGCACGACCATGCGGGGGGCACACCAACGTCGGCTGGCGGATTCACCGACTCGGTCCGTGCCGACGTGACGCTCGACACGCGCCGCCAGCAATTGATCGGCGTACGGATCGTGGCGGCACGGCGGACGATGTTGTCGCCGGAGGTTCGTGCAGCCGGCACGGTCACGTTCGACGAAACGCGACAGGTCGAAATCAACACGCGGGTAGACGGCTGGATCCGCGAGCTCTACGCCGACTATACCGGTCGCCCGATCCATCAGGGCGAGCCCTTGTTCACGCTTTACAGCCCGGACGTGATTTCCACGCAGAACGAATACCTCCTCGCGCTCAAGGGGCAGACGCACGCTGGCTCCGACGCCTCGTCGGTGCACGGACTCGAAGATCGGCTCGTTGCCGCCGCACGTGATCGGTTGGTGCGCCTCGACATGAGCCCCGGCGACATCGATCAGCTGCGCGCCAGCGGTCGAACGTCGGAAACGATCACGTTCCGTGCCCCGGCCAACGGCGTGATCGTCGAGAAGATGGCCGTGCGAGGCATGCGGGTCATGGCCGGCCAGACGCTCTACAAGGTGGCCGACCTGTCGACCCTATGGGTCGAGGCCGACATCTACGAGCGCGATCTTGCGGCCGTGCGCACGGGGGCAGCCGCCACCGTCTCGGTGCAAGCGTATCCGGAGCGATCGTTTACGGGACGCGTCAGCTACATCTCACCGATTGTCACGCCCGACACGCGCACGGTACGCACGCGGATCACGTTGCCGAATCGCGACGGTCTCCTCAAACCGAACATGGTCGCCAGCATCGTGTTGAGCGGACCTGCCGCTGATGCGCTGGTCGTACCGCCTGATGCCGTGGTCGACACCGGCACGCGCCGTTTCGTGTTCGTCGCTGATGGCAGCGGGCGATACGCGCCCCGTGATGTGCGCGTGGGACGACGCACCGCAGAGAGCACCGAGATCCTGTCTGGCCTGACAGAAGGCGAACTGGTCGCCGACAGCGCCACGTTCTTCCTCGACTCGGAAAGCCAGCTCCGAAGCGCTCTTCACGGCTACGAGCCTCCGACATTCGACGAACGGGTGGGACCTGCCGCTGCTCCCGCGATCGACGTGACGTTCCGATATGAGCCCGATCCGCCAAAGCCCGGCACGGTCACGTTCTTCGTGACCGCCAAAGACGCGAGCGGCGCACCAGTTGCGGGAGTGAATGTGCGAGTCGTCCTGTTCATGGCCGCCATGCCGTCGATGAACATGCCAGCGTTGAAGACCGAAGCCGCGCTCCTGTCCGTGAGCGACGGCGTCTATCGCGGGTCCGGCGAAGTCATGACGCCCGGCCGTTGGGACGTCACGGTGACTCTCGCCAAGGAGGGGCGGACGATCGCGATGCGGCAGTTCGCCCTCATGGTGCAGTGATGATTGGCCACCTCATTGAATGGTGCGCCCGGAATCGTTTCCTCGTGTTCGTCGGCACTCTGGTGCTCACCGCATGGGGGATCTGGGCCGCCACTGCGACGCCGCTCGACGCCGTCCCCGACATCTCCGATGTCCAGGTCATCGTCTCGACTGAGTGGATGGGCCGCAGCCCGGACTTGATCGAAGACCAGGTCACCTACCCGATCGTCAGCGCGCTGATCTCTGCGCCTCGGGTCAGGACTGTGCGAGGGTTCACCGACTTCGGCGTCTCGTACGTGTACGTGATCTTCGAGGATGGCACCGACATCTACTGGGCACGCAGTCGCGTCGTCGAGTATCTGCAAGGCATCCGCGGCCGCTTGCCGGACGGGACCAACCCGACCATCGGCCCGGATGCCACCGGCGTTGGCTGGGTGTTCCAGTACGCGGTCGTCGACGACACTGGGCGCCGCACGCTGCCCGAACTCCGCAGCATCCAGGATTGGTTCCTGCGTTACTCGCTCGCCTCGGTCGAGGGTGTTGCCGAGATCGCCAGCATCGGCGGCTTCGTGAAGCAGTATCAGGTAAACCTCGATCCGGTGCGGCTCGCCAGCTACGACCTGTCGGTCAAACACGTCGTCGACGCCATCCGCGCCAGCAACAACGATGTCGAAGGTCGACTGCTGGAATTCTCCGGCCGCGAATACATGGTGCGCGGCCGCGGTTATCTGAAATCTGTGGGCGACATTCAGAAGGTATCGCTGGGCGTCGATCGTCGCGGCACCCCCATTCGAGTCGCGGATGTGGCCGATGTGCGCCTTGGACCCGACTTGCGCCGCGGTGTCGCGGAGCTGGACGGGCGCGGCGAAGTCGTCGGCGGCATCGTCGTCATGCGCTTCGGCGAAAACGCGCTGAAGGTGATCGACCGCGTAAGAACGAAGCTGCGCGACGTGCAGCCGTCGCTACCGCAGGGCGTGCGAATCGTTCCGACCTACGACCGCTCGACGCTGATCCGTCAGTCCATCGGCACGCTGCGACGGACCCTCGTCGAAGAAGCGGTCATCGTGTCTCTCGTGATCGTGATCTTTCTGTTCCACGTACGATCGGCGCTGGTACCGATTCTCGCGCTGCCGGTCGCGGTCGCTGCCGCGTTCATCCCGATGTATTACCTGGACGTCTCCTCCAACATCATGTCGCTTGGTGGCATCGCGCTCGCGATCGGCGTGCTCGTCGATGCGGCAATCGTGATGGTGGAAAACGCGTACCGCAAGGTGTCCGATCCGGAGCAGCCCGTCAGCTATGACGATCAGCCGCGCGCAATCGTCGCTGCAGCGCGACAAGTCGCCCGCCCGATCTTCTTCTCGCTGGCGATCATCATCATTTCGTTCGTGCCGGTATTCCTGCTGGAGGCGCAGGAGGGCCGTATGTTCCGGCCGCTGGCGTTCACCAAGACCTCGGCGATGGTCTTTGCCTCATTCCTCTCGATCACCATGGTGCCAGTGTTGATGACATTGTTCATCAGAGGGCGCATGCTCAGACCAGAGCACGCCAATCCGGTCTCACGATTCTTTGCGTGGTTGTACGAGCCGACGCTGCGTTTCACATTGCGATGGAAGTGGACCGCGCTGATCGTGAACTTCGCCGTGATACCGGCCACGATCCCGCTCGTCTACGCACTTGGCACCGAGTTCATGCCGCCCCTCTATGAGGGTTCGATGCTCTACATGCCGACCGCACCTCCCGGGCTGTCGGTGACCGAAGCGACGCGATTGCTGCAGGTGCAGGACCAGCTGCTGCGCACCGTTCCCGAAGTGGAGCGCGTGTTTGGCACCGTCGGCCGGGGGACGACGCCGACCGACAACTCACCGATGGGCATGGTGAACACCACCATCCTGCTCAAGCCGCGCGATCAGTGGCGAGCGGGTCTCACGTTTGACGCGTTGCAGGCGGAAATGGATGCGCAGCTCCAGTTCGCCGGCGTTCCAAACGTCTGGACCCAACCGATTCGCAACCGCCTCGACATGCTGTCGACCGGAATCAAGACGCCGGTTGGCATCAAGGTCCTGGGACCGGATCTGCTCACGATTCAGGAGATCGGCCGCGAGATCGAGCGGACGCTGCAACGCGTGCCTGGTACCCGCAGCGTCTATGCGGAGCGCGTCGCGCAGGGTTACTTCACCGACATCGACATCGATCGTGATGCGATCGCGCGCTACGGCCTCCGCATCGAAGAGGTGCAGGACGTGATTCAGTCTGCGCTCGGCGGCGAGAACATCACGCAGACGATCGAGGGGCGCGAACGGTATCCGGTGAACGTCAGATACGCTGTCGATTTCCGCCGCGATCTTCCATCGCTCGAGCGAGTGCTGGTGAAGACTCCGGCGGGCGCGTCAGTGCCGCTCGGGCAGCTTGCACGCATCTCGCTCGCGCCCGGGCCAGCCATGATTCGCGACGAAGACGCACAACTTGCCGGCTACGTCTATGTCGACACCGCCACCCGCGACATCGGTGGCTACGTGTCGAACGCCCGCGTCGCCGTCGAGCGCGAGGTGAAGCTGCCTGCCGGGTACACGCTCCAGTGGACGGGCCAGTACGAGTTCCAGATTCGCGCGCGCGCGCGGCTTCGAATCCTGGTTCCCGTTGTGCTGTTCATCATCTTCATGCTGTTGTACATGACGTTCCACTCGGCGTCAGAGGCGACGATCGTCATGCTGTCGGTGGTGTATGCAATGACCGGCGGCGTCATTTTGCAATGGCTGCTCGGGTACAACTTCTCGGTTGCGGTGTGGATTGGATACATCGCGCTCTATGGAGTCGCCGTGCAAACAGGCGTCGTGATGGTCGTCTATCTCCATGAGGCGCTCGACAGACGGCTGGCCCGGGGCGGCTCATTGACCGACCGCGACCTGCTCGAAGCGACGATCAGTGGATCCGTCCTGCGCCTGAGGCCGAAACTGATGACGGTGAGCGTCGTGATGGCCAGCCTGGTGCCGATCCTGTGGAGCACCGGTGTTGGCGCCGACGTGATGAAACCGATCGCCGCACCGATCGTCGGCGGCATGATCACCTCGACGGTGCACGTGTTGATCATCACCCCGGTCATCTTCTACATCACGAAGGCACGTGCGGCGAGGCGTGGGACTCTGAGCGCCTCCGCGCTCCAGCGATAGGACGTCCGCATGCCGTCTGCCGACGCCATTCTCGAGCGCCTGACAGCAACAGCCAACGATTGGCGCACCCTGGCGATCGTGTGGCACGTATTGGTCGCGGGACTCATCCTGACGATCGTCACCGGTCAACGTGTGCCGAATCGCATCACCGCATCCCTCCTCGTGCTGCCTGTGCTCTCGGTCTGCGCGCTGGCGTGGATCGCCGGCAACCCGGTCAACAGCGTGATCTTCGGCGCGCTGTCGCTCGTACTCCTGATGACTGTGCGGCGCCTGCCCTCGGGACCCGTCCGTCTCGCGTCGGTGACGTCTGTATGGGCGGGCGCGTTGCTCATCGCATTCGGTTGGGTGTATCCGCACTTCCTGGAGGCAACGCACTGGACGATTTACCTGCTGGCGGCGCCGACCGGTCTCCTGCCGTGTCCTACCTTGGCGACGGTGATCGGTTTCACGGTGATGCTCGAGAGTCTCCACGCAGTGGCCTGGCGCACCACACTGGTCGGCGCGGCGATCGTGTACGGCGTGGCCGGACTGTTGTGGCTTGGTGTCGCTATCGACGTGGGGCTTCTCGCGGGTGCGGGCGCACTCGCGTATGCGTGCCGGCCACGCGACGAGCGACATCGAAGGCGTGGCCTCGAACAACGATCGTCGGCGTAATCCGCGTCACCCCGTGCACTCTCGCCGCCAGTCTTCGATGAGGACCTGCATCGTGGGAGCCGCGTCCGACAACGCGTACGTGATGACGCGGTACTCCTGCGCGAGAGGGGCACGTGTCTGTAGAACAGCTTGCCAGTGCCGTCCATGCCCGGAACGAGCACGATCGTCGATGCGACGTCGCCGACGACCGAAACGGTGGCACTCCGCTCGCCGGTCATGGACAGAGTCCGTTGGTATCGAAGGTTCATCTGCGGTCTCGCTGCGAGAGGGAGTGCTGACCGATGAATCGACCAAGCCGCCTGGCGATCCCCGGGCGCATCACGTGGACGGTGCATCGCTCGGCGTGAGCAGATAGTCCCAGCGTGGCATTACAGAGCTCGACGCGGAAGAACTCGCGGTTATGGGGAACTTTCCCCGAGGCCGATGCCCACCCTGCTCGCGCTGACGACCCCGCTGGCGAGCGCCAGCACATGAGGAGCGACAGCGCAGCCCCACATCGCGGCCTTCCGAACAATCTCGCACTACCACCCTCTCTATTGGCGCGCACTGGAGCGATCCACATCCGAATGGCATGGACCGTGCTCAGTGAGTCTGTGACAGGAGAGAGCCATGATCGACATCCGACGAATTCTCTGTCCCGTCGACTTCTCCGACTGCTCGCGACGCGCGCTCGATCACGCGGTCGCGATCGCGAAGTGGTATGAGTCGACGTTGACCCTGCTGCATGTCTGCGCGCCGGTTCCGATTTCGGCGTACGCGACCGTCGCACCGATGATGCCGCCGACTCTCGTCAGCGGCCAAAATCAGAACGAAGTGCTCGAGGCTTTGAAGCGCTTTCCGACCACGGCGGATGGCACGGGTGTCCCACTGGAGTTTGCGCTCGGCGAAGGCGATGCGGCCGGGGAGATTGTGTCCACGGCAGCCGCAGGGACTAGCGATCTGATTGTGATGGGCACTCATGGACGCTCAGGCTTCGAGCGTCTCATGCTCGGCTCGGTCACCGAGAAGGTACTCCGGAAAGCTGGCAGTCCAGTGCTGACGGTACCGCCGCGCGCCGCCGACGTCGCCTCGCCCCCTCCTGCGACCTTCAAGAGGATCCTGTGCGCGCTCGACTTCTCGGACTGCTCCATGCGCGCGCTCGACTACGCTATGTCTCTCGCGCAGGAGTCCAACTCGACCCTGACGGTGCTGCATGTGATCGAGCCGCTGCCGGCTGCGGCGATCGACGGCCACGAGGTTGCGGCCGGAGACTACACGATCACGGACTACCTGGCTGCCGCTGAAGAGGAAGGGAGGGCACACCTGGCGAGGACCATTCCGCCGCGCGTCAGAGAGTTCTGCCAGGTCGAGACGGTTCAGTGCGTGGGCACACCGTATCGCGAGATTCTGCGAGTGGCTGAGGAGGAGGCAAGCGACGCAATCGTCATCGGCGTCCATGGCCGAGGCGCGGTCGACCTCTTCTTTTTCGGCTCGACGGCGCAACAGGTCGTACGGCAGGCTGCGTGTCCAGTGCTGACGATGCGCACGTGAGCGAAGGTGAACGACATGAACCCACCATCTGTCTTGTGTCCGATCGACTTTTCAGACGCGTCGCGCTCCGCGCTCTGGTACGCAGCCGCGGTCGCGGATCATTTCGGCGCGCACCTTACCGTACTGTCAGTCGACGATCCGATACTGGCGGCAGCGATAGGAGCCGCCGGATTCACGCCGCCTCTCGCCAGTGAGACGCTCTCCGAACTGCGCAAGTATTGCGGCGACGTGTTCGCTCACCGTGGACCCACTGCCGCAACGGTCGACTACCGTGTCGCTACCGGCAAGCCCGCCGTGGAAATACTTCGTGCGGCGCGCGACCTGCACACCGATCTCATCGTCATCAGCTCGCATGGACGGAGCGGGATTCGAAAGATGTTCCTTGGTTCGACCACCGAGCGCGTGCTGCGTGAGGCCCCCGTGCCGGTACTGATCACATCCGGCGAGCCGCCGCCGGCGGCTTCGTTGTCGGAGATTGGACGGCACGTGCACCGGGTGCTGGCGCCGGTCGACCTGACGCCGGTGTCGCGGCAACAGATCGCGCTCGCGTACGGCATCTCCGAGGCGCTGTCGACCGCGCTGATCGTCGCACACGTCGTGGAGCCGGTGTTCGTGCCCGCCAGCGTTCGCGACGCGTTGCGAAGCGCAGAGGATGTTCGCCGCGCGCAGGCTCACGACACACTCTCGGCGCTCGTCGCTGGAATGGCCCCGAAAGCGGAGGTCATCGTCTCGATCGGCGACGCGTCCGAGCAAATTGCCAATCTCGCCGCAGCGCGTGGCGCACAACTGATCGTCATGGGCCTGCACTCATCCGGCGCCTTCGGCCCACGCATGGGATCGGTGACCTATCGCGTGCTCTGCCTGTCCCGTGCCCTCGTGCTGGCCATTCCTCCGGCCGTCGTCCACTCACGCACCACGGCCGGCATCACGCCTCCGCTCGATATGGGGGAACAGCGTGACGACGTGACGCGCGCTCGAAGCCATGGAGCCGCTCAGCGCTGAGGCCTATGATCAGGCCCTCATCGCACGCCCGATTGCTTGAGTGGCAGGAGACAGGCGCGCATCTTGCTCGATGAGGGCTGGCAGCCGCGCACGATCGAGTCGTCGGCGCGTCGGTCGCGTTTGAAGAAGCGGACCTCAACGGTCATGTTGCGAGAAGGCGCAGGCAACGTCGTGGCAGCGGCAGTCGCTGAGAGTCAACCGGCTCTTTCCCCGCGTCTGAACTGGTTCACCTGGGTACTCGGGGCCGGGCTGCTCTCCGCTGTGATCGCCAGCGTCATTCACTTCTCTGAAGATCAAGCGTTCGTTCGGCTCGCACAACGCGCTGAACCATGGTGGCTCGCGGCCGCCGTCGCGTTGCAGGCCGGCACGTATGCGACTCAGGGCGCCATCTGGCGTCGGGTCGCGGAACGGACCGGCCGCACGCTCTCCCGCTGGGCAGCGTTCGAGCTCGGTCTGGCGAAGCTGTTCGCCGATCAGGCGCTGCCTTCTGCCGGGCTGAGCAGCAGCATCCTGATTGCCAAAGCACTGGAACAACGCACACTGCCCGCGCCAGTCGTGAATGCTTCGGTCCTCATCAACCTCACGTCCTACCATCTCGCCTACGTGATCGCCCTTGTCGGCGCGATCGCCATTATCGCCAGGCGGGGAGAGAGCAACGTTGTGGTGCTCGGTGTGTCGGCACTCTTTCTGACCTTGTCGATCGGCGTCAGCGCGACCGCGCTGACGCTGGCCGGGCGGCGTCCCGAACGAGTGCCGACACGAATCCAGCATCGACCCGGCGTCCGAGCCGCCTGCAGCTTCTTCGCAGCCGCCGATCGTCAGCTCGTTCGCAACCCTCGCCTGCTCGCCGACACAATCGGATTGCAACTGACAATCATCGTCCTGGACGCCGCAACGGTGTGGACACTGATCGCTGCGCTCGGCGAACGCAGCTCGCCTGCTGGCGTCTTCGCCAGCTTCATGATCGCCAGCCTGTTCCGCACGATGGGGGTCGTGCCGGGCGGGCTCGGGACGTTCGAAGCGACGTCCGTGATCATGCTGCGGACGATGGGCGTCGATCTTGCGGCTGCGTTGTCCGCGACGTTGCTGTTCCGAGGACTGAGCTTCTGGCTTCCAATGGTCCCGGGGTATTGGTGCTCGCAACGCGCCATTGCGCCGCGTCGACGTCCAGCGGCACCACCAACAACGGCGGGTTCTCCTTACTGGTCGCTGCATCCAGCCGAGGTCGCGAGGCGCCTGGAGACAGATGGCACGGGTTTGACATCTACGGAAGTCGTTCAGCGCCGGCAACGTTACGGCGACAACGCCGTACGCGAGCGCCGGCCGTTGTCCCGCCTCGACGTCTTGGGACGTCAGCTGGCAAGCCCGCTGCTCTTGCTGCTCGTGTTCGCAGCGGCAGCTTCGGCTGTCACCGGCGAATGGCTCGATGCGGGAATCGTCATGATGATCGTCATCGCGACGGTCGCCGTCGGTTATACGCGCGAATACAGCGCACAGGCGGCAGCGCTGGCGTTGCGTGCGCGTCTGCGCGTCCGCAGCACCGTGGTTCGCGACCGGCGAACCGCCCACGTTCCAACCGAGGAGCTCGTTCCGGGTGACGTCGTGCTCCTGTCTGCGGGAAGCCTCGTGCCCGCCGACGCCATCATCCTGGACGCGGCTGATTTCTTCGTCAGCGAAGCCGTGTTGACCGGCGAGAGTTTCCCTGTTCAGAAGAACGCCGGCGTGGTGTCGGCGACCGCCGAACTCGTTGAGCGCACCAATTGCGTGTTTCTCGGCACCAACGTGCGGAGCGGCACTGCACGGTGTCTCGTCGTCGCAACCGGACCGGCGACGGCGTTCGGCGCCATCGCGCATCGACTGACGCTTCGGCCGCCCGAGACCGAGTTCGATCGAGGCATTCGACACTTCGGCTACCTGCTGACCAGCGCGATGCTCGTCATGGTGTTCCTGGTGTTCCTGGCACACGCACTTCGCGGCCGTGAGCCGGTCGAGACGCTGCTCTTCGCCGTGGCGCTGGCCGTGGGCCTGAGCCCCGAGCTGCTGCCAGCGATTCTCAGCATCAACCTCGCGCGCGGAGCGCAGATGATGTCGCACCGCGGCGTGCTGGTCCGGCGCCTCAACGCGATCGAGAACCTGGGCAGCATGGACGTGCTGTGCACCGACAAGACCGGCACGCTCACCGAGGGCGTCGTCCGACTGGAGGGAGCGTACGACGCCTGCGGCGGGCCCTCTCCCGCGGTGCTCGCCCTGGCCGGATGGAATGCCGCCCTCGAAACCGGCATCAGCAGTCCTCTCGATGAGGCGATCGCAAACGCCTGCACACCTGATCTCGCACGCGCACGAAAGCTCGGAGAGATTCCGTTCGACTTCGTTCGGAAGCGCGTCACGATCGTGATGCACGGGCCAGATGGTGTGCAGCTCGTGATGAAGGGTGCCTTTCATCATGTGTTGGAAATCTGTGCGACCACCAGCAGCGGCGCCGCCCTGACCGAGGCGACCCGCGCGAACCTCGAACATCGTTACGAGGAGTGGACGCGTCAAGGCATTCGCGTGCTTGCAGTGGCGATCCGACCGGTGGAGGAAAAGCCGGCGTACGACAGGAGCGACGAGCGTGACATGACGTTCGCGGGGTTCCTCACGTTCCTCGATCGGCCGAAAGAAGGGGTCCACGAAGCCATCGAGACACTGGGATCGCTCGGCGTGTCGGTCAAGCTGATCACCGGCGACAGCCAACTGGTCGCCCAGCACGTGGCAGCGCTGGTCGGACTTCGTACTGACCGGATTCTGACGGGCCGTCAACTAGACGACCTGCACGACGAAGCGCTCTGGTCGAACGCCGAACACACCGATCTGTTCGTCGAGGTCGATCCGAATCAGAAGGAACGGATCATTCTCTCGCTCAAGAAAATGGGGCACGTCGTCGGCTTCCTCGGCGACGGTGTCAACGACGCGCCCGCCATGCACGCCGCCGATACCAGCCTGTCGGTCGAGCAGGCGGTCGACGTGGCGAGGGAGGCCGCCGACTTCGTGCTGCTCGAGCGTGGACTCGACGTGATTCGACGAGGCATCGAAGAAGGCCGGAAGACATTCGCCAACACGCTCAAGTACGTGCTGGTCACGACCAGTGCCAACCTCGGGAACATGGTCAGCATGGCCGCGGCATCGGTGTTCCTGCCCTTCCTGCCGCTCACCGCCGGACAGATTCTCCTCAACAACTTCCTGTCCGACATCCCGGCGATCGGCATCGCAGATGACACGGTCGATCGTGAACTCGTGGATCGCCCGCGGCGCTGGGACATCGCATTCATCGGCCGGTACATGATGGAGTTCGGGGCGTTGAGCTCCCTCTTCGACTTCCTCACGTTCGGCGCCCTGCTGCGGATCTTCCGCGCCTCGCCGGAAGTGTTTCGCACCACGTGGTTCGTCGAGTCGCTGCTGACCGAGCTCGTGGTTGCCCTCGTGATGCGGACCCGGCGACCCTTCTTCCGAAGTCGGCCGGGGCGGCTGCTGCTGATCTCGACGATGGCGCTCATCCCGATCGCGTTCGCGATCCCCTACGCACCATTTGCGGGCGTCTTCGGGTTCGTTCCCTTGCCGCCCGTGCTGCTCGCGACGATCGCGATCATCGCGGCGCTCTACGTGGTCGCGACCGAACTGCAGAAGAAATGGTTCTACCGCGGCACGCGGTGAGCCCTTCGGTGGCCGATTTACGCAGGGCTGGCGATCACCCTCTTGGGGGCGTGTTCGTATCGGGGCATCAAGAGCATCAGCAGTGCGACGACAAGCGTGCCGGCGGCCAGGATGACCAGCAGTTCTTCGTACGATCCGGTCGCGTCGAATACTCTGCCCATCAGAATCGGACCAATCGCTCCCGCCATTGCATATGCCGTCCATGTGAAGCCGTAGAGCATGGCAAAGCTGCGGAGACCGAAGTAGCGCGAGAGCAGGTACGGCGTCACGTCGGCCTCGGCGCCCATCCCAAAGCCGATCAACAGGGACGCCAGCGCGCCGGCTGCGAATGAATGTGCGGTTGCGAGCGCGAACGCACCGATCGCCGCCGTCGACAACAGCACGATCGACACGCGCGGCGCGAAGAACCGATCGATCAGCCACCCGGTGATTAGACGGCCCAGCAGACTCGCGCCGCCCATCACCGACACGGCGAGCGCCGCGCGGCTAGCCGGCACACCGCGGTCGGTCAGCAGCGCCGGCATATGTGTGATCGCCGCGTTCTGCGCGATCGAGCTGACGAACAGCACGGCGACGAGGATCCAGAACACCCGCGACTGCAACCCCTCCGCGACGCGTGCGCCATCGGAGATCACAGGAGAACAACCCTGGCTGTTCGGGTTCGGCGGTCGCTCCCGAACGAACAATGCTGCCGACGGCACACCAACGATCACCACCATCGCGCCTAGGACGAGTGCCGCTGTCCTCCACCCGACGTGCTCGACCAAGAGTCCGGCAATCGGCGGCAGGACCATCGCACCGACCGCCCCGCCGGACAAAACGATCGCGAGTGCGGTTCCGCGCCTGCGAACGAACCAGCTCGAGACCGCGCGCGTGTACGCCATCTGGGCGGTTCCGTTGGCGACGATGCCAAACACCAGGAACACGGCGTACAGATGCCACAGGTGAGAGGTCAGCGCAGCCAGCGACGCGAACGCGAGGCCGAACACCGTCATGCACGGCACGATAATGCGAGTCGGGGCGATCCGGTCGAGCAGGAATCCGATCAACGGCGACACCAGCGCCACGGTCATCGCGGCAATGCCGAACGCCGCCGACACCGCCTCGCGGGACCAGGAGAATTCCTCCGCAAGGGGCTTCAGGAAGACACCGAACGTGTACACGAGCAGCGAGGCAAAGCTGACGAACACGCATGCGCTCGATGCGGTCGCCACCCGCCAGCCTTCATAACGTCGATCGTCCTCGTTTGTCGTGACCACGCCTTTCAGAACGCCAGCTTGGCGGCAAACTGCATGAGGCGCGGCGCACCGGCGGACAGAATCCGGCCGAAGTTTGGCGAATTCAAGTCGGCGACCGGCAGTCCGAAATTCGTGTGGTTCGTCACGTTGAACGATTCGGCTCTCAGCTCAAGGCGAACGGTCGACGAGAGGGCCACGTGGCGCACGAGCGAGACGTCGAGATTCACGTAGCCGGGACCGCGCACCACGTTGCGGCCGGCATTGCCGAATTGCCCCGCTTGGGTGATCGGATTCAGTCGCTGGAACGCTGCCGTGCAGTTGGTTGCTGCCCGATCGGGTCACGACGCTCGTCGTCGCGCCTCCGGTACCGCCGAATTCAGGTGGCGCCGTGTGCGTGAGTATGCGGAACTCCGCGATGGCGTCGACCGGAAGGACCAGCGCGTACCCACCATCCATGCGGTTGATGTTCTGCGCGCCATCGACCAGGTACACGTTCTGCTCGGGACGCATGCCGTTGACGGCGTAGGCCTGCCCCTGACGAAGGCTGCCGCCTGCGGTCGCGACACCGGCCGTCAGCGGCGCGACACCGGTCTGCAGCAAACCGAGTTGAGTGAAGTTGCGGCCGTTCAGCGGCAGGTCGAGAATCTCGCGACCGGTGACCACGTTGCCCAAGGCAGTGCTCGTCGATTCCACCAGCTGCACCCGAGCCTGCACCGTGACCGACTCAGCGACGGCGGCTACTGAGAGCGGCACGTCGACCCTGATCGCCTCGTTGACGTTCACCTCGATCGGCTGCTGAACGAAGGTCGCGAATCGCGGCGCATTCACGGTCAGGCTGTATCTGCCGACCGGCAGGGCGCGGGCGCGGTAGAAGCCGTCGGCGCCGGTCGTCACGTCTCTCGTAAACCCGGTAGCGAGGTTCTTCACGACGACCCGAGCGGCGGGAACGACCGCCGAGGATGTGTCCATGACGATGCCTTCAATCGCGCCAGTGGGATCCTGGGCCGCGACGGGAGCGACCGCCAGCAGAGACAACAGCGCGGTTCGGGCAACGCACTTGATCATGAGTCCTCTCACTTCGTCGGCTCCGGGGCAGACGTCGGCGTCAGCGTCGACGCGGCATAGCCATGTTCAGCGACGATCGCTGCACGCGCTCGATAGAAATCCGGATCGTCCGGCGCCCAGGTCGCCAGACCATCGACGTAGCGGTTGAACATGCAGAACGCTGCGGCGATGAGCACGGTGTCGTGGATCTCGAGATCGGTGGCACCGTCGGCGCGGGCGCGCGCGATATGGCTGGCAGTGACGTGCTTGCCACCCCTGGCGACCTGACCGGCGATGGCCAACAGCGCTTTCGTCTTCGCGGAGACGTCCGCATGCTCGAAGTCGCGCTTGACAGCGACCACGAGCGGTTCGTCCTTCAGGTGACGTGCGGCGATTGCACCATGTATGGTCTGACAGTACTGGCAGTCGTTCTGCGCGGACACATAGGTCGCGATCAGCTCGCGCTCGCCGGCGGTGAGGGTGTGCGGTCCCCGCAGCAACACGTCGACCAGTTCGTTGAGCGGCTTGGCGGTTTCGGGGCGATACGTCATCGGACCGCGAATGCCCGGAAGACCTGGAGGCAGTGTGATGTGTGGCATCGGTGTGCTTATTCGCGGCCGTATCCGTGTGCGGCGAGACGCTTGCCCTGCTCGCGATGCGCCTGCCCGGACATTTCCGGCACGCCGGTCGCCGTGATCCAGCGGTTGTAGAAGTTGAAGAGGGCGCAGGTGGTGATCGCGTAGTAGATGGCTTCGTCGTCCCACCCGACGCGACGAAGTTCCTCGATGTCTGCGGCGCGCACGGAGGGCAGTTGCTTCGTCATTTTGCCCACCAAGCGAAGCAGTGCCTTGTGCTTCTCGTCGAAGGTCGACGTCTCGACGTCACGAAGCGTCGACCATACGAGCCGCTCGTCGCCGAGCAGCTCACTGGCGGCGGCGGCATGTGCCTTCGTGCAGAAGGCGCACTCGTTCTGATACGAGGTATACGCCGCAATCAGCTCGCGCATGCCGGCGCTGATCGTCGCCGGCGTCCGAATCACGCCTTGCGAGAATCGCGCGAGATGAACCGTGAACTCGTTCTTGAACGCGAAGAGATCCCAGATTTTCGAGTACTCGGCGTCGTTGCGCCTGGCCTCATCGATGAGCGATTTGTACGGACCGGGCTGATGGTGCTCCTCAACGGCGGGGAGGTAGATGGGTGCATTACGCGGTGGGGCGGACATAACCCTCATGTGCCATGCGCTGCCCCATCACGTCGTAGATGACGGGATCATTCGGCGTCATCGTCGCCAGCCCATCGACATAGCGGTTGAACATGCAGAACGCAGCCGCGATGAGCACGGTGTCGTGGATCTCCCGATCGCTGGCCCCGCCCGCACGCGCGCACTCCACATCGCTGCCGGTCACGTCCTTGCCGCTCTGCTGCACCTTCGCGGCAATGGCCAGCAGCGCCTTCAGCTTGTCTGACACAGGAGCATTGGGATAGTCGCACTTCACTGCGTCGACGAGGGTGTAGTTGCCGCCAAGATGATGAGCGGCTGCGGCGCTGTGGCTCGCCTGGCAGAAATGGCAGTCATTCAGTGACGAGACAAAAGCCGCGATCATCTCGCGTTCAGCGCTCGTCAGCGTGTTTGGTCCGCGAAGCAGTATTTCGGCCAGCTCGCGCATCGGCTTCGCCGTCTCCGGGCGGAATGCGAAGCCGCTGGTAATGCCGGGAAGCCCTTCGGGCAATTGAATGTGGGGCACAGCAGCGTGGAGTCTACGAAAGCGGGCCTGCCGCAGACCATACTGCGAATTGACTAGTGAAGCGGACTATTTCCCATGACAGCGAAATAGCCCCCTCGGCGCGCACCAGCCGAGGGTGTCATCGAGGCAAGATGGAACAATTCGCTCGCTTCCACTGAGCCCGCTCGCGGACGCGTGGCTGCGTACTTGCAACCGTTGAATCGTGAGACTTGCCGCACGTCAGCTGCCGACGTGCTGGACGCCGACGCGGGAGATCACCATGACGTCATCACTGAGCGAAGCGAAGACGGTGTTCTGGCATCGTGATCTTCCTCCGCTCGACGCCGAACCGGTCAGTGAGCACACCCTGGAAGCCGTGAGCGGGCGCGTGCCGGGCACATTGGCCCACCGGGACGAGATCTGGGACGGCTGTTACGCGGAGTTGATGGCCGCCGCCCACGCTCGATTGAACCAGGAGATGGCACGGCTCGGTGGAGACTTTGCGCATGTGCTCCACGAATCGATCGACAGCCGGCACGATGACGTCGCCGGTGAAGCGTGGTTACGAGGGCGGTTCACATACGTACTTTATCGACGACCGAAGGCGGCGTAGACGACCGAGGACGCTTGACGGACAGGTTTTCAGGGGAGTCGACCATGGATACACGCACTTCGTATCTCGGGATGAGTCTCGAGCACCCGTTCATGGCCGGCGCATCTCCATTTGGTTACGCTGTCGATACGATCAAACGGCTCGAGGACGCGGGATGCTCGGCCGTCGTCCTGCATTCGCTGTTCGAAGAGCAGATCTCGTACGCGTACGCCGGGCACGTTGCCCACATCAACGTCTTCGAGCGCGACTCCGCCGAGCTTCTGTCCACTTTCCCAGGTCCTGAGGAATATCCCCTGGGACCCGATGAATATGCGGCGCACATCGTTCGGGCGAAGCAGGCCGTACGCATTCCCGTGATCGGATCGCTCAACGGCCGAACGCCGGAAGACTGGCTGAAGTTCGCGCGGGTGATCGAGCAGGCGGGCGCCGATGCGATTGAGCTCAACATGTATGAAGTGCCGACAGACCTGTCGGTGTCGTCCTCGGCGATCGAAGATCGGCTCGTGCACGCCGTCAAAGAGCTGAAGCGGCGATTGAAGCTTCCGATCGCCGTCAAGCTGTCGCCGTTCTGGACGGCGCCCGCGAACCTCGCTCACCAGCTCGAGAAAGCGGGCGCGGACGGACTCGTTTTGTTCAACCGCTTCTATCAACCCGACATCGATATCCGCACCATGTCGCTCAAACCCAAAGCGGAGTTGTCCACGAGTGCTGAACTGCTGACTCGACTGCGTTGGGTGGCCGTCCTGCACGGTCGGATTCGCCCATCCCTCGCGATCACGGGTGGGGTCGCGATGCCCGATGACGGAATCAAGGCGGTGCTGGCGGGAGCCGATGCCGTACAGATCGTCTCTGCACTCCTTCGCCATGGGCCGCAACACCTCGGGTCGATGCGGCGAGGCCTCGAACAGTGGATGGCCTGGCACCACGTCGACCGCTTGGACGATGTCCGTGGCGCACTGAGTCTTCGTGGGATAGCGGACCGCGGTTCATTCGAGCGTGCGCAGTACATACGCACGCTGCATAGCTGGCTCGGCTGAAGTCCGGGGCCTCGCGATCGGGCATCACACGCCGGCGGCGACCAGCGCCGCTTCTACTCTGCTGGCCGCTCCTGGATTGACTGCAGGAACCGCACGAGTGCGTCGATGCGAGCCTTCACCGCCGCGTCGCTCGCGTCCTTCGTCGTGCGCTTGAACGTCGCTCCCCACACCGGCATGTCGCGATCGAGGTGCGACGGCACGTGGCGGCCGTCGATGATTTGCGCGAGGCGTTCGCTGGGAAACACGCCTCCGTTCCGCATCGCGTACTTCGTAAGGTCGGGCGGTGCCTTGCGCGTATTAACCGCAGGACCGCCGCGACCCGACGGGCCGTGACAACCGGCGCAGTGGGCGCGATAGAGCGCGGCGCCGTTTTCGGCAGCCTGCAGCGACTCGAGATGGTCGACGATCGCGGACACCCGCACTTGCGCGCGCGTGTCGGTCGCGTCAAGTGACCGGAACGCGGGCCCCCACACCGGCATATCGCTGGTGCCGTGCGCGGCGACGGGACGGCCGACCCCCGTGATGTACGCGGCGACTCGCTCGCGCGGGAACACACCGCCATTGCGCTCGGCGAGCGTCGTCAGGTCGGCCGGCCGGACGCGGAGCGCCGCACCGACAGGTCCGTCTCCTTTGCCGGTCTTGCCATGGCACGGGGCGCAGTAGAACTCGTACGAATCAGTGGCGCCGAGCGAGTCGATCGTCAGCGGAGGCTGCGCTTCCCGTGGCGGCCGCTGGGCGGCGGCTGCAACGATGGCGAATACGCCCGCTGCGATCACGATCAACGGGAACAGGGCGGAAGCTGAAGCAGTTCGTGGTTTCACGATGCACCCCACGATCGGTGACCAGCGTTCGTCGTGCGAACCTTTTCGCAGCGACGCGAAGAACTTCGACTTCGCCTCGCGGTTTTCGGCCACCCATCGAGCGATCCAGCAACCTTCGGGCCGGGACGAGGCACGCCCTTACAGGCATGTGGCTTGCTCCATCCGAAGGCGGAGCGGGCACGTCCGACGTGGCCGCCATCGAGGGGGCGCTCATGAGATACCTTCTCGCGGTCCTCTTACTGGTGCATGGTGTCGCGCACCTTCCGGGCTTCCTGGTCGCCTACGGGAAAGCGTCGTTTCCGGAGGTGCCATACCGCACGACGGTCTTCGGCGCGCTCGACATTGGAGCCACTGGCGCGCGCGCGATCGGCCTCGCGTGGCTCGCGCTGTCGTTCAGCTTCGTCGCGCTCGCCGCGGTTCTGGCGCTGCGGCTCAATGTGACGCCGATGATGTTCCCCGCGGTCCTTGGTATGTCGGCGCTGCTCTGCGCAGCGGAGTGGCCCGAAGCGCGGCTGGGCTTTGTCGCCAACACCGTGATTGCGGCGCTCCTGGTCGTCGCCGAGCGATATGACGCGTTCTGACGAGACGCACCTCGGGGGGCATGACTACCGCGACACACGCTCTCCGACACGCTCCTCGATACGATCAAGCGGCTCGAGGACGCGGGATGCGCGGCCATCGTCCTGCATTCACTGTTCGAGAAGCTCTCGTAGGCGGACGAAGCCCGGGGCGCATTGAGTCTTCACGCAACGACCGACCGCGATTCATTCGAGCGAGCGCAGTACATCCGCGCTGCATAGTTGGCTCGCCTGAAGGCACGCCGCCGACGCGATCATTTCGAGTGCGTGAGGAACTTCTGGTTTTCCAGACAGATTTCGTCGACCAGCTCTGTGCCAACGATGATGCGCTGGCGCAATGTGACCGACCACGGCTTCGTGTAAGCCTTGGGATCATCGACGGTGACCCGGATGTCGAGGTATCCGAAGGTCGCGCGCTGGATTTCCTCTCGCACCTTGGCCGCCTCGGTCAGCACGCTTCCATTCCAGTCAATCCACGTATCGTCACGGATTCCAATGGTGTCGACGACCAAGGTGTCGCCGACCCACTTCGCGGATGAGTATCCCTGCCACGAGGGGTTGGGATCCTTCGGCAACGGACGCGCGTCCGTGAAGACCTGCCGGTATCCCGCGTTCATTTCGTTGAGCACCACCAGGAGACCTGGCGCATGGACGAACTTCAGCAAATGCGGCAGCCCGTAGGCGCGAAGAAAGTTGTCCGGCAGGCACCGGATGTGGGGATCGTCGATTGCGTCGTTGGCCGTGCGCTCCTTGACGATGGGGACAAGCCAAGGCTGATAGGGCAACCCTTCCGGGAGATCGATGCCGATGTTCGCCATCTGACGCGAGGCCGTGATCGCCGTCGGATTACCGGGCCTGTCGTCCTGAGGCTGCACTTCCCTGGCACTTACTTGATTGCGTGGACTCGACAAGCCTGACGTTCGTCGATTGGGTTCTGCCGTCATCCAGATTCCGGAGAAATCGGGCTTGCCGTCGGCCATCCGTGGCGCAGGACCCGACATGTCCACACTGCCATCAGCCTTCCGGGGAACTCCGGCGCTTGGATAGTCGAACCACTGAGCGGCCAGAGAGGTAGAAGCCAGGAGCGCACCGAGAATCACGAGAACGGGGGAGCGGCGAGAGACCATGCGGCGAAGAATACACCGTCAGCGCAATCCAGCAGCGCGATCTTTGAGCGTTGCCGCAAGCGCCCGCAGACGAGCCGCATCACGGCCACCCGCAGCGCGCGCGTCGCTCTCGAGTTGTGCGGCCAGCGCGTCGAGCTGCGTCACGACCGCCGCAGCTCCTCGCTGCCGCGCCGACCGAATCCTATCGACGCGTTCGAGCGTGGTCCGGATCGCATCGGCACGCTCAGGTTGCATGGCGCGACTGCGCGTGAGCTGATCGACGTAGGCAAGCGACACGACGGAACTGCGCGGCCACGTGACTCGACGCTGCAGCTGTGCGTTGAGATCGTTCGTACTCGCCAGCCGCGCCGCATCGATCTCGTTCTTCGACAGGAACCCGCTCGGGGTCAGCGAGAACACATCGATCCCGCGAGAAATCTCGGACGCGTAGATGTGGCCGTTGTACCAATACGCCGACCAGTAGCCACCGAGTATCAGATCCTTCGCATCGAGCGGGCCGCGATCGAAGAACGCGATCTCCACCGGGTGGGTCGTGTCGCTGAAGTCGAACACCGACACACCGCCCTGATACCACGCCTGCACCATGATGTCGCGACCGGGCACGGGGATGATCGATCCGTTGTGCGCAACGCAGTTCTCGAGCTCGCTCTGCGGCGCGGGCATCTTGTAGTAGCCGTCGAAGCGCAGCTTGCGATCCACCACGTCGAAGACCGCGTCCGCGCCCCACGTCAACGGATCCTCGGCGCGACAGCGCGGACGCGTGCCGCCGCCCCATTCGTCGGTGAAGACGACGTGAGCGCCGTCGGCGCTGAACGTCGCCGAGTGCCAGTAGGCAAAGCTCTTGTCTGTGACGGCGTCGAGTCGAACCGGGTGAACCGGATCGGAGATGTCGAGCAGCAGCCCGTTGCCCCCGCATGCGCCAGCCGCGAGGCCGATGTCTGGAAACACGGTGATGTCGTGGCACTGTCGTGTGATGCGCGAGGCCTGCGTGCCCGGGCCATGATTGCCACCCTGCCACAAACCCGCGAGCGCACCCGTCGCGGGATCGGAAAAGATGCGAGGTTGATTGACGATGCGGGCACGCTCAGGCGCCTTCACCGGGATCTGGATGACATCGATGCTGAAGAGTGAGGTGTTGGGATCCTCCTTCGGATCCTTCCCCGAACAGCCCGCGAGCTCGTCGGCAGACCTCACGACGCCCGTGCCCGAGACGTACACGTAGATGTTGTCGCGATCGCGCGCATCGGTGACGAGCGTGTGTGTGTGCGACCCGCGGCACGTCTGCAGGGCCGCCACCTGTCGGGGTTTGCGAAGATCGCTGATGTCGAAGATGCGGATGCCGCGGAACCGCTCGGAGCTCACAGTCTCCGCGACGCCGCCGGTCCCGCAGTCGACGCGCCCTCGGGTCTGCTCGACAGAGACGATCAGGAGGTTGCGATACACGGACACGTCGCCTTGACCGCCGGGACAGACCACCGACGAGAGCAGCTTTGGTTTGGCTCCGTTCTCGATGTCGTACACCGTGAATCCGTTGAAGTTCCCCACGAACATCAGATCGCCGCTGAACGCGAGATCGGAGTTGGCAAAGAGGATCGGTGGGTTGCGATTCGGCTGAGCCCCGGGCGCGCCCGGTGGCGCGTTCAGATCGGGTGGTGGCGTGTCGTTGTTGTCGCGTTCCACCGCTGCGGCACCCTCGGGTGCGGCGGGCTGCTCGGGCGGCGTGACAGGACCCGCTGGTGCCTTCGGGTCGAAGAACCCTTCGGGTTTCGGCAGCGTGGCGACGAGCTGCATGTTGCGTGCAGCTTCACCAGCGTCGCGGAACCCCGGCTTCAGCCCAACGCGCGGATCGGCCGGCGTCGAAGCCGAGGCAGGTGCTTGCGCGTGGCCGGAAACCGAGGCACACACCGCGAGCGCGACGAGACCAGCCCAACGTCCGGCAGGCAGTTTCATTTGAGGATCTCCAGGAGCATGGCGCTCATGCGATCGATCTCGATGCGTTGATCGGCGTCGACGTCGGAAGCAAACGCGTATATCTCGGGTTCCTGGCCCGCGCCTCTGGTGGCGAACAGATCACTGACCATCGTCAGCGCGCCGTCATGATGCTTGATCATCGCCTCCAGGAACAGCCGATCGAACGCTCGCCCGCTCGCGGCTCCGAGGCGGCCCATCTCTTCCGCCGTCAGCATGCCGGGCATCAGCGCACCGCCGTGATCGTGGTGCGCGTGCACGTCCGGCACTGGCGCGCCGCGAGTCGTGAGCCACCGCTGCATCATTCCGATCTCGTCCGACTGCGACAGCTCGATCCGCCGGGCCAGCAGGCGCATCTCGTCGCGATTCGTCCGCGACGCGAGGAGCCCCGTCATCTCCAGCGCTTGTGCGTGATGCGCGATCATGCCCTGCATGAACCGCACGTCGGTGGGCGTCGCCTGGATCCCCGACGTGTCGGCGGCTCGCGCCGCGGTGATGGTGCGCGTCGCCTCGCCGGGCGCGCCCGGTTGCACAAGGGCCTGCCGCTGCTCCCCAGCAGAGCGGCACGACGTGAGCTGGATTACCGCGAACGAGATGGCGAGAAAGCGTCGCACGGCTGGGGAATTGTCGCCCCGTGCCCTGCTGTAGTCAAAGATCAGGGGTGCGACCATCGCCCACGCCTGTCAGTCGATACGACTCGATGATCATCATCGCCGCGGCCCGGGAATCCGATCCCGGAAGGGATTTCCGTCAGGATGCGGTGATCATCCGCCTGAGACGTGCGCGCACGCGCCTGACTTGTTGCGCCATAGCCCACAGCCCCGGCCGGGGGTCATCGAGACTGAAGTCCGACCAGCACTTTTCTCCGGTGAGACTCGTGAGCCATTGCGACAGAGTGAGCTGGCCGACTCTTCTCAAATCGCGGAACGTCTCCAGGTCGCTGTGGATGTTGACCCACTTCACGCCGGTGCGGTAGGCGGTAATCGGTTCGTTCGCGACGCCGCGAAGGTCGTTGTACTCGAGGAGCGGAAAGTTCACGCCGCAACGCTCAGCCAATGCGATTTGTTGCCAATACCGTGTGTTCATCTCGATCAGCTTGAACCGGCCGTCTCGCGAGTCGAATTTGTACTCGCCTGATCCAACGCCCCGGTATCCCATTTTGCGGAGGAAATCGGCGCCGAGGGCGAGCAGGACGGGGTGCTCGACCGTTTCCACGACGCATCCGAACCCGAATCCGTGTGGATGCTGCCGCAGTTTGCGCAGCACGACCGCGGCGCGCACATCGCCTGAGACCGAGGTGTAGGCCGACACCTTGAAATGTTGCGTCGCATCACCGGGAACGATCTCTTGTACGACGAGCGCGACACCGCGCGGAATCATCTTCAACAACGCTGCGCGCAGTTCGGCTTTCGTCTCAGTGACGACTCCTTTGACGACGCCGCCGAACACGCGGCGCCACTCGGTGGCACGGCGCCCTTTGACGAATGCTGGAACCGGTACAGTGTCCACGACGCGTTCGACATCTTCCAGGCCACAGACTTTTTCAGTCACCGGGGTTGGCACGCCGCAGTCGGCGGCGAGACATCCTTGTCGATACTTGTCGGCAATGGACTCGAGAAGCCCGGTATCGGACATGTTCAGGCGAACGTATCGAGCCAGCGTGTCCCGACGATGAGCCACCGGCAGCAGGAACTCGTCAGCGGTGATCATCAGGACTGGTTGTTCCTGCTCCCTTTGTGCGATCTCGACCAACGCCTCAGCAAACCGGTCGGGCTCGTCATCCGGATTCGGACAGATCGAGAACGTCGCAAAGCGGGATTTCGCCGCGTGACGCTGTTGGTGATCGAGGACGTGCACGCCAATGCCGTGTCGACCGAGCGCTCGTGCGACACCCAGGCCTGTCTCGTAACCTCCAAGGACGATGACTGTGGGGTTTCTCACGAGACAGACTCCGTGACCGCTGCCCTCCGGAGGAGGGACGTCTGACGTGCTTGGTGAGCAAATTCGTCGCCTGGGTGAAGACAGCATCGAGTGCGAGTCCACGATCACGCAAAGATCCTGCGCCAGAAGCGACGGCGCAACGCCGGATCGATCCCGGCAGAAGATGGGCTTTGGCATGACCCACGAAAGGGCGTGGCCATTGAATGACGGGCGCGACATGGCGTGGCTGCCTCCGCGCCCTGCTCCGACGGAACCAGAGGGCACGGGATGGCGTGCGGTATTCTCCTCGTCGGGAACCGCCGTCGTGGCGGATCAGCCTCATCGATCGGGCGGTAGTGGATGGACCGGCGCGAGACCGAGCGGCTCCTCGAAGCCATTCATCAGGCGCGTGCGGCCGGCAGGCCGGCGGCGATGGCGACTATCGTGCGCGTCACGGGCAGCGCATACCGCCGTGAGGGCACGCGCATGTTCGTTCGTCCGGATGGGACGTACGAGTGTGCGCTGTCGGGCGGCTGCCTCGAACCTGCAGTCGCCGAAGCTGCCATGCAGGTCATCGAGACCGGCCAGCCCGCCCTCGTCAGTTATGACCTGGCTGACGACTCACTCTGGGGACTCGGGATCGGCTGCATGGGAGCGGTCGACATCCGCATCGAACGTCTCGAAGATGAGGCAATCACGAACACGTGGCTGAGAATCCTCGAGCACGGAGAGGCGGCTGTGCTCGTCACGCCGCTCAGCGGCGTATCAGGACGGATGATCGTGCAAGACTCCGGCGCCACTGCCGGCGCGTTGTCCGATCCGATGATCGAGCGGGAGGCGGCTGCGCGTGCCATTCTTCGCCTTCGCCATCCGTCTCCCGAATCGGCCGCCGAATGGATCGGCGCTGCGGAATTGTTCTTCGAAGTGGCCGCGCCGCCGCCACGCCTGGTGATCTTTGGCGCTGGTCCCGATGCGGTGCCGCTCGTGCAGCTCGCGCACGAGTTGGGTTTCGCCGTCACCATCGTCGACCCGCGCGAGACGTTCCTCACCCCGGATCGCTTTCCCGACGCCACACGCATCTGCGCGCAGCCTGGTGAATTCGCCGATCACGTGAAGGTCGGTGCCGGCGATTTCGTTCTCGTCATGAACCATCACGTCGAGCGCGATCAGGAGAGCTTCCGTGTCGGCCTCGAATCGGATGCCGCCTATATCGGCGTGCTCGGACCTCGTGTGCGCTATGAGAAGCTGCTGGCGCGTCTCGCCGCACAGGGATACGTGCCCGATCCCGGCACGCTCGCGCGAGTGCACAGCCCGGTCGGGCTTTCAGTCGGTGCCGAGACGCCGCAGGAAGTGGCGGTGTCGATTCTTGGAGAGATCCTCGCGATTCGACGCCGCTTCGAGGGAGGATTCCTGACCGGCTCGATGCGGAGCCTTCATCGCCCTGACGACACTCGCTGAGTGGCTCGCTCGTAGTCCTCGGGCGTGTCGATGTCCTGAAGCAGGTCCGATGGAAAGTGGAGCACGATTGTCTGGTCGCCGTGGCGTTGCAGCACCGATCGTGCACCATGCGTCAGCCGAGCGAGCTCGGGGAAGAACGCGCGGCTGAACAGGTGAGGCGGCGCGGTGACCTCTCCAAAGCGGGCGCTCACGATTCCGGGCGTCCGCTGGCGGTAGGTGGTGAGAACCGAGAGATACTCCAGCGCGGTCACAAACGGCTGATCGCCCAGCGCGAACATTGCGGCCTCGCTGCCTTCCAATTGCTCCACGGCCGATCGGAACGAGCTGCCCATACCGGTTCGATACTCGTCGTTGACGACGTGACGAATCGAAAGGCCGTCGAGCGCCGCGACGACCTTCTCGTGTTCGTGTCCCACGACCACCAGCACGTCGTCAAAACCGGCTGCGCACACTTCCCGCACGGTTCGCCGCACGATCGGCTCGCCGCCGAGCGGCAGCAAGAGCTTCTGCGAGCCCATCCGCGTCGAGGCTCCCGCCGCAAGTACGACTGCGCTCACCATCGAAAGGTCACCGTTCAGTCAGTGTACTGACAATTGTTCGCAGGTCGCGTGTAGTACACTTTCCTTTCGTTCGCTCCTTCCGTTCGCTCGAACCCTCTTGTTTGGTATCGGAGCAGCGCCTCAGCAGAGCGGTGCCTCTGAATGACCGGGCAAGATGCAGGAGGTTGGCGCATGATCCCTGCTGCCTTCGATTACCTCCGGGCCCATTCCGCAGACGAAGCGTTTGCGCACTTGCAACAGCACGGAGCCGATGCTCGCGTGCTGGCCGGCGGTCAGAGTCTCATCCCGGCGATGAGGTTCCGCCTCGCACGTCCTGCAGTGCTCGTCGACATCAACGCAGCGGGCGATTTGAACCGGCTCCGCGTGAACGACGGCGTACTGGAGATTGGCGCGATTGCCCGCGACAGCGACATCGAGCAGGCGCAGTGGATCACCGATCGACGCTGGAGCCTGGTTCGCGACGTGTCGCACGTTGTGGCCGACCCCGTCGTCCGACAGATGGCCACGGTCGTCGGCAGTCTCTGTCACAACGATCCGGCCGGCGACTGGACGACCGCCGCGCTCGCCGCGCGGGCGACGGTCGTCGTACGCGGCAAGACGGGTACGCGCACGGTGCCGATCGACGAGTTTCTCGTCGACAGCTTCACGACCGCGGTTGGCGAAGGTGAGATGGCGCTCGCCGTGCACTTCCCCGTCCCTGACGATCGCACCGCAGGGTCGTACCAGAAAGTCGAGCGCAAGGTCGGCGACTTCGCGACCGCCGCAGCTGCCGTGCAGCTGTCGCTCAACGCCAACGGCACAGTGCGTGAAGCGGGCGTCGCACTATCAGCGGCCGGTCCGTGCGCCGTGCGGGTCGAAGAGGCCGAGCGGTTGCTGGTTGGACACAAGCCGAACGCCGATCTGATACGCGCTGCCGGTGACGCCGCATCGCGCCACAGCTCGCCTCAGGCGGATCTCCGAGGCAGCGTCGAGTACAAGAAGAATCTCGCTGGTGTGCTGGCCGCGCGGGGTTTGCGTCAGGCACTCTCGCGTCTGGGGGTGCAGGTATGAGAGTCAAAGTCACCGTGAACGGCACGGCGTACGAGCGCGACGTCGAGCCCCGCACGCTGCTCGCGTACTTCCTGCGCGAGCACTGCGGATTGACCGGCACGCACGTCGGGTGCGACACGTCGAGCTGCGGCTGCTGTGTCGTGGTCATGGACGGCGGGCGCGCCGTGAAATCGTGCACGATGTTCGCGGCGCAGGCCGACGGGCACGAGATCCTCACCGTCGAAGGCCTCGCCAACGGCGGCACGTTGCATCCGATGCAGCAGGCCTTCTGGGATCAACATGGCCTGCAGTGCGGGTACTGCACGCCCGGCATGATGCTCACGGCAGTTGCGCTGTTGAAGCGTCATCCGAATCCGGACGAAGCCGAGATTCGCGAAGGCCTCTCCGGCAATCTGTGCCGCTGCACCGGCTATCAGAACATCGTGAAGGCCGTGCAGCAGGCGGCCGACGCCCTTCGCCAGCAACCGGCTGGCGCCGTCAAGTAAGCGGCACGCAAGGAGCAGCCATGAGCACCGATTCCAAACCTGCTGGCCCCCTGGGCGTGCCGATGAAGCGCAAAGAAGACCCGCGCTTCCTCCAGGGCAAAGGGCACTACATCGACGACATTTCGCTGCCGGGCATGCTGTACCTCGCGCTGGTGCGAAGCCCGTATCCACACGCCGAGATCACATCGATCGATATCAGCGACGCGATGAAAGTCCCTGGTGTCAAAGCCGTGATCACCGGTACGGATCTCGAGGCCGCCGGTCTTGGATGGCTGCCGACGTTCCACGGACTCGACAAGCAGATGGTGCTCGCGATCGGCAAGGTGCTGTTCCAGTATCAGGAAGTCGCGGCCGTCTTCGCCGAGACGCGGGGCGCCGCGGCCGATGGCGCCGAGGCGGTGCAGGTGGAGTACGCGCCGCTCCCCGTCGTCGCCGATCCCTTCACCGCGAAGACCGATAAGGTGATCCTGCGGTCGGATCGCGAAGCGAAAACCAACCACATCTACCACTGGGAAGTGGGCGACAGGGACGCGACCACACGCGCGCTCGCCGCGAGCCCGAAGCGAATCAAGCAGCGGATCTGGTTCCAGCGCTGCCACCCGGCGCCGCTCGAACCGTGCGGGTGCGTCGCACAGTTCGACGCGATGGGACGGCTGCAGTTCTACGTGACCTCGCAGGCACCGCACGTGTACCGCACCGCGCTGACGCTGGTCACCGGGATCTCCGAGGACAAGATCCACGTCGTCTCGCCCGACATCGGCGGCGGGTTCGGCAACAAGGTCCCGGTCTATCCCGGTTACGTCTGTGCCGTCGTCGGCGCATTGAAACTGGGACGCCCCGTGAAATGGATCGAGACGCGGACCGAGAACCTGACGAGCACCGGCTTCGCGCGCGACTACCACATGGATGTGGAGATCGGCGCCAACGCCGATGGTCGTGTCACCGCGCTGCAAGTCTCGACCGCAGCCGATCACGGCGCCTTCGATGCCGCCGCTGATCCATCGAAATACCCCGCCGGAATGTTCGGCGTCGTCAGCGGCAGCTACGACTTCCCTCACGCACACGCCGAGGTCGATGCGTACTTCACCAACAAGGCGCCTGGCGGCATCGCGTATCGGTGTTCGTTCCGAGTCACTGAAGCGAGCTTCGCCATCGAGCGCGCGATGGACATCCTCGCCGACGAACTCGGCGTGGATGCCGTGGAGCTGCGGCGCAAGAACTTCGTCAAGAAAGATCAGTTCCCGTACTCGTCGCGTCTGGGCTTCACCTACGACAGCGGCGACTATCACAAGACGCTCGACACGGCGCTCGAGAAGATCGGCTACAAGGCTTTGCTCGAAGAGCAGGCCAAGAAGCGCGCCAAGGGCGAGCTGATGGGCATCGGCGTGTCGACTTTCACTGAAGTCGTCGGGGCAGGCCCCTCGAAGCATTTCGACATCCTCGGCCTCAAGATGTTCGACAGCGCCGAGATCCGCATTCATCCGACCGGCTCCGGCTTCGTCCGTGCGGGGACGAAGTCACAGGGCCAGGGGCACGAAACGACGTGGGCACAGATCGTGGCCGAGGAGCTCGGGCTCGATCCGCAGAACATCATGGTCGAAGAGGGCGACACCGACACCGCGCCCTACGGCCTCGGTACGTACGCAAGCCGCAGCACGCCGGTCGCCGGTGCGGCGGTTGCGATGGCGGCGCGGCGCGTGCGCGAGAAAGCGAAAAAGATCGCGGCGCATCTGCTCGAAGCGGGCGAAGCGGATGTCGAGTGGAAGGACTACAAGTTCCAGGTCAAAGGCGTGCCAGCCAAGAGCGTCACCATGAAGGACGTCGCCTTCGCGGCGTACACCAACATGGCGCAGAACGAGCCGGGACTCGAGGCGACCTACTACTACGATCCGCCGAACATGACGTTCCCCTACGGCACCTACATCGCCGTCGTCGACATCGATCGCGACACCGGAGAAGTGAAGGTCCGCAAATTCCTCGCTGTCGACGACTGCGGTACGATCATCAATCCGCTGGTCGTCGAGGGACAGATCCACGGCGGGCTGACGGAAGGCTTCGCGATCGCCTTCATGCAGGAGATCCAGTACGACAGCGACGGCAACAATCTGAACACCAACTTCACCGACTACCTGCTGCCGACGTCGCTCGAAACGCCGCATTGGGACACGGCCAAGACCACCACGCCAAGCCCGCACCATCCGATTGGAGCCAAAGGCGTCGGCGAGAGCCCGAACGTGGGCAGCCCCGCCGCATTCGTCAATGCCGTGATCGATGCGCTCTCTCCTCTGGGCGTCCGTCACCTCGACATGCCGGTGACGCGGGACAAGGTGTGGCGGGCGATACGCGCGGCCGAAGCCCGGAAACGGTCGTCATGAATCTGCAGTACAACGGCGAGGAAAAGATCGCGGCGAACGCCGCGACGGTGTGGAAGTTCGTCCAGGATCCGGAAAAAGTGGCACGCAGCTTTCCCGAGGTCGTCGACGTGACGGTGCTGGACGCGACCCACGTCGACGCCGTCGTCCAGGTGGCGGTCGGGCCGGTCCGTGGCAAGTTCAAGATGAAGGTCGAACTCGCGCCATCTCCCGCGAATCAACGCATCGACATGAAAGTGTCAGGCGGCGGCTTCGGCAGCGCCGTCGACATGACCGCCGGCGCCGACGTCATCGATGCCGGCGACGGCACCACGCTCTTGAAGTGGAGCGGCCAGGCCGTCGCTCGCGGGCCGGTTGCGGCTGTCGGCGGCCGCGTGCTCGACGCTCAGGCAAAGAAGCTGATCGAGCAGGCGTTCGCCAACATCCGCAATCAACTGTCGACCTGACGCGATCGAGAACTGCAATGCAGAATGCAGGATTCGGAATGCAGAATGCAGACAATGCATGATGCACGGGACTGTGTCTGCGTTCTGCATTCTGCATTCTGAATGACACGCGAAGCGCACATGATGGACCTCTTCGAGCAGATTGCGGCACTGCGGCGCGAGGGCCAGTCGTTTGCACTTGCCACCGTCGTATCGCGGCGCGCGCCGGTCTCGGCGCATCTGGGCGATCGCGCGCTCGTGTTCGCCGATGGCCGCATGGAGGGGTTCGTCGGTGGCGCCTGCTCGCGCGAGATCATCAGGCGGCAGGCTCTCGAAGCGCTGTCGACCCGTTGCAGCCGGCTGGTGTCGATTCGACCGGACGCGTCCGAGTCTTCACCCGCCTCCGCGGAGCACGTCGTCGTCCCGATGACGTGTGTATCGGAAGGGGCTATCGACGTCTACGTAGAGCCGTTCGTTCCGGCGCGACGATTGATCGTCGTCGGCGCTACTCCGGTGGCCGAATCGCTGGCTCGGCTCGCACGCGACATGAACTACGACGTGGTGCGCGTGGTCGAGGGGCACGAGCGGCGCGATGTGGAACAGGCGGCCGACACCGTGGGCATCACTGTGCTCGCGCTCGACGCGATCGAATCGGTTCTGCCGGAAAATGGTGGCGACATCGCCGCCATCGTCGCGTCACAAGGGCATTACGACGAAGAGGCGCTCGACACGATCCTGCGGCGTCACGTGCCGTACGTCGGGTTGGTGGCATCGCGCAAGCGGGGAGCGACGGTGCGCGGCCTCCTCGAAGACCGCGGTGTGCCCAACGTCGCGGCGATCCAGAATCCCGCTGGTCTCGCTCTGGGCGCGAGGACCGCGCCCGAAGTCGCCCTGTCGATTCTCGCTGAGATCGTCAAGATGCGCCCAAGCGGCGCGCCAATCGAGCAGCCAACAAATGCGGCGCCCGGGCCCGAGGCTGCGAGATCGTCACCTGCACGCGCCGTCGATCCGGTGTGCGGGATGGCGGTCGACACCGCAACCGCGCGACACACGGCGCAAGTCGAGGGCAGCGTCTACTACTTCTGCTGCGCGAAGTGCCGCGCGCAATTCATCACCGATCCGCAGCGGTTCCTGACGCGGGCCACATGATCGACGCAGCGACCATCCAGACAGGATTCCGCGAGCGTGGGTTCATCGTCGACGAGCCCTTCGCAACCGCGTTGCAGATCATGCTCGCGCTCGAGAAGCCGCTCCTCGTCGAAGGGCCCGCCGGCGTCGGCAAGACCGAGAGCGCCAAGGTCCTTGCCGATGCACTCGACACCCGGCTGATCCGCCTCCAGTGCTACGAAGGACTCGATGCGATGGCGGCGCTCTACGAATGGAATTACCCGCGGCAGATGCTGTACGCCAGGCTGAGCGAGACCGATCGTTCCAGCACCGAGGAACGCGAAGCCCACCTGTTCAGCGAGGCGTTTCTGCTCAGGCGCCCCCTGCTCGAGGCGATCACGCAGGACCGGTCTCCGGTTCTGTTGATCGACGAAGTGGATCGCGCCGACGAGGCATTCGAAGCGTTCCTGCTCGAGGTCCTGGCTGAGTGGCAGGTCACGATTCCCGAGCTCGGCACGCTTCGCGCGCGCCACAAGCCTTACGTGATTGTGACGAGCAACAGAACGCGCGAGCTGTCAGACGCCCTGCGGCGGCGCTGCTTGTATCTCTGGCTGGCCTATCCGACAGTTGCGCAGGAAATCGAGATTCTGCGAGCGAGAGTGCCGGGATTGTCCGATCGCCTCGCGCACCAGATCGCACGCATGATGCAGGTGCTTCGCGGCCTGGCGCTGCAGAAAGCGCCAGGCGTCGCCGAGAGCCTCGATTGGGCGATGGCGCTCATGAGCCTCCATCGCGATCACCTCGACGCGCGGGCGCTCGAGCAGACGCTCGGGTGCGTGCTGAAAGTGCACGAGGATCGTGGAATCATCGATGCGCATCGCGCCGATCTCGATCAGGCTCTAAGCGGTGCGCCCGCACCGAGCCAGCCTGGTGGCTACAGCCTCGACACCGATTTCGGGATCGGAACAGTGTCGACGCGGCGTCGTTAGCCGTCTTGCCGGCTGGAATCATGACAAATGAGTCAACTCTTCTCCGGTCAAGACGGCTCGCCCCGCGAAGCGGGGCACAGAGACACTGCGACTAACGAGGCCCTGCATGTTCGCTCGTCTAAGGCAGGGCCTCGTTAGATGTATCGCTTTGGGAACCTTCCCGGCAATCTGATCGCGTTCTGCGACGTCCTCCGACGCGAACATGGATTCCGGATCGGCGCCGGCGAAAGTCACGATGGCGCGCGAGCGCTCGAGGTCGTGCCCCTGGCCAGCGAGAAGGCGGTTCGTAACGCCCTTCGCCCGATCTTCAGTCGCACACGAGACGAGACGACGATCTTCGATCGCGTGTTCACCGAGTTCTTCTTTCCCCGGCCCGAAGGCCACGAGCAGATCGGAGTTCCGCCCGTACGGCGGGATCTCGAGTCGGAGCCGGCCGAAGACGCTCAGCCGCCGGAATCGAAACGGTCCGGAGGCGGCAGGATCGACGAAGGGGGACCTGACGCTCAGAGTGAGGTATCTCCGTCGCGGATGACTGCGGCATCCGAGACCGCTGCAGCGCGCCTCGCGCGCGTCAGCTACAGCCCGCTCCAGGCAGAACGTGTTGACGCCGGACCAGAGCTGACGCCTGTGGACGCCGCATGGCAAGAGGCCGCGCGCGCGCTCGTGCATCGCCTGCATCTCGGGCTGTCGCGACGATGGCGGCCGGCGAGGCGCGGACGACGATTCGACTTACGCCGCACGCTGAGGGCAAGTCTGCAAACCGGCGGCGAGCCGCTCGTCGCACGCTGGCGCAGCCGCCCGAGACGCACGCCGCGGCTCGTGCTGTTGATCGATGGCAGCCGCTCGATGGAGATGTACTCCGCGGCGGGACTTCAGACGGCTGTTGCGATTGCGAGCGTCACGCTGCGCGTCGACGCGTTTACCTTCTCGACTTCCCTTCGGCGGGTGACGGACGAGGTGCGCCGGGCCGCGGCGGGAGCGCGACTTCGGCTCGCGCGGATGGAATATTCCTGGGGCGGCGGCACCAACATCGGTGCGAGCCTGCACGAATTCCTTCACCGCTTTGGCCAGCGCGGCGCGGCTCGAGACACCGTTATCGTTGTGGTGAGCGACGGGCTCGACGTCGGCGACCCGGCGCTGCTTCGCGATGCCATGCAGACGATCGCTCGGCGCTCGGCGGCCGTCGTCTGGCTGAATCCTCTGCTCGACACACCAGGGTACGAGCCGACTGTCGCCGGCATGCGAGCGGCGCTGCCCTACATCACGACATTTGCGAGCGTACGGCATTACGCGGATCTCGCGCGCCTGTCGCGCACGATCCGCGTTCGGGGGTGAACCATGGGCTCACCGCCAACGTGGCACGCGTCAGCAGCTGTTCGTTCGCTGCAGGACGAGATCCTGGCGCACGTCGTACACGGACCACTGTACCCCGGGCGGACATGACGGACTCGGCGGAAGCGCTGGCAGCAACCAGCAGTTCCACACCGGCGGAAACACTTCGATCGACAGCTCGGCCGGCACGTAGCCGGTCTTGGACGCGCGAAGCGTGAACTTGCCCCAGTTGATCGCGCGCGCGCCGTTTTTCAGCTGGTAGCCGGTTGCCGTTGACAAGGCGCTGACGCCTGCATCGGGACCGCTGACGATCTCCACTCGGGCGTCCGGGATCGCGCCCGCACACGGTGCGGCTTCCCCGACGGCGCCGAACATCGAGACACGAATGCGATCGAGCACGAAGTCGAGAGTGGTGTCGCCAGTCATCGTCACCGGCCGCTCCTGGGTGACGTAACCCCACTTGAGCGCTCGCACGATGTAATCCATCGCCGGCAGCGTCGGGATGCGATACCCGCCGGGGACTCCGGCAGATTCGCCACCAGCGCCACCCATGATCCGGCCGTCATGGATCGCATTGACGCCGACGTCCCCGATCGGCTCGCCCCACTGCGTCTTGATCACGCCCGACAGCACGAACCCCTTCTTCTCGAGTTGGACGTTGAGTGTTGTGTTAACTCGAAACTCGTCGGCACGCCGCGCATCGACGTACTCCCCGCCCTCGAACTGCACCGTGAACGCGCCGGGCTCGAGGTCCGTCAGCTCGTAGCGGCCGGCGTCAGTGGAGTACGTGAACCGTCCGGTATTGACCCCCTCGACGACGTGTACATACACGCGCCGGACGGGGAGTCCGTTCGCTGCGGCGGACACCGTGCCGCTCAAGACCACGCGAGACGGAGTGGGAGTGGGAGTGGGAGTGGGCGTGGGCGTGGGAGTGGGACTGGGGGTGGGCGTGGGCGTGGGAGACGGCGACGAAGGAGAAGTCGGCGACGGCCCACTCTGCGGCTCTTTCCCTGAACACGCGAGTGTGACGGCAAAGAGCGCGAGTACGAAGGACTTCCTCATGCCGCGTGACTGGCAACTTGCGTTCCAGCGCGAAGGCGATGAAGTACGGAGGGCGCAGACCGGCCGGCGCGACCCCAGACGAAACGGTGTGGCTTTTATAGAAGAGCGTCGTGGCTGCCGCGCCACGCTGGTGTCGACTCGAGAATAGGCACGAAGACTCGATGTCTTCGTGCGCGTGCATCGGGGAGGTCACGACGCCACCTCGTCTCCCTCTTCCATCACACGCCCGACCCCGGCCACGAAGCGTTGACGGAACGAAATATGTGCCTCGATCTTCAGCTCCACCCGGTCCGGCGAAATCTGCAGATGGAACGAGAGCGCCTGGATCGCGTTGTCGCGGTCACCGACGAAGTCCAGACCGATCGTCAACCCTTCCGAGCCCTCCGCGTTGGTATAGCGGATTGAAAACGCCAGCTGTCCACCACCCGCGGGCTTGATCGTGCCTTCGAGCATCAGGTCGTAGTTGAAGTTGCCGGCCTCGTTGCTCACGACCGCCTTGAACACCAGCGAGTTGTCCTTCCACTCGTACTCCGCCGTCAGATTGAGCGAGAGGTTCAGCGTGTTGCCGTCCGCCTGTTTCAACGTCATGTTGCCTGCGACACTGAGCCTTCGTCCGTCACGGTTGACGGAGTTCAGATCGAAGTCGACATCGGCGGAGAACTTCTTGTCGGAGAACCCGAGCGACACGTCCCAGTTGAACGCACTCTCCCTGTCACCGGCGCGCCACACGTGCTGGCCACGGATCGTGAACGCCGCTTCCTGATTTCCCTCGGCGTCGGCGTGGTAGACGAATCCCGCGGTGACTGCGCCCAGCTTGCCGCCAAAGCCAATCGACACGTCGGGGCGCGACAGATCGCCGACAATCTTGCTCAGGAAGACGAGCTGGCCGTTTTGAATGTCCCAGCTTCCGGCGAACTCCAGCTTTGACGGAATGTCGAGCAGATTCCCGTCTGCAAGCACATTGGATGTCGTGGCCTTGAACCGCAGCAGATCGTCGGCAGCCAGCTCCGCGATCCGGTTCTGCGCCGCCTCGAGACTCTTGATGCCGCGGTCGCCGACGATCTTGGCCTCTCCGCCTTCAATGAGCTTGATCACCAGGGCGTTGGTGTTGCGCTCGATCTCCAGATCGCCGTACAGAACCACGTCCGTGCCGAGGACTGCGCCGGCATCGTCGGTGAGGTGATAGACGATGTCGTGCTGATCGTCGACCTCGATGAAGCCCACCAGATCGGCCGGCTCGGAATCTCCATCAGGGCCGGCGAGTACGACGCGGAGCTGATTGCCGCCGGTGAACGAATACTTGGCGGGACACGGCGGTTGGTCGACGCCGTCGATGGTATAGGTGAATCGATTGACTCTGATGCCGCCGGCGGCTATCTCTGCCAGCCAGGTGCCGGCCTGTCGGTCCTGCTCCCCCTCGACGACGATCAGATCTCCATTGGGCTGAAACTTCAGCGTTTGCCCGCGAGCGGTCAGCTGCAGTGCCATTGTGAGTGTCCTCTTGGTTGAAATCCGATCAGTTGAAATCGAGTGACAGCGTCGTCGCCACAGTGCCGTGGCGATGACGGGTGGAATCCGGTGACCGCCCGTATCCGATCGTGAGCCGCGCACGCCGGCCGGAGACGGGCAGATTCTGGAGCTCCACCGCGAAACCGTATCCGGTCGTCGCCGTTGGCCACAGGAGCGTGCCCAGAGGCGCACGCGCAAACGCGGCGCCCCTGTCCAGAAACCCGGTGACATAAACATCGGCCAGCGGAAACGGTCCGAGGCGTACGCCCGTGGGCCGCGGCTTGCCGAACCAGGTGACGAGATGTTCGAGCGACGGCCCGGCAGAAAGCTGGGCGGAGCCGACCCGATATCCGACGAACTCGCCATCTTCGATGCCGCGATGCCACTCGCCGCCCAGCCGTGGAAGCTCGAACAACGGCGTACCGGGCGAGGCGCCTGCGACCCTCGTGCGGTAGCGGACGATATAGTCGCGCGACTGCGCGAGCCCGAGTAAAGCACTGATGTCGATGAGACTTTCCGCACGACCGAAGTTGGAGTCCAGACCGGCCGGCGCATAGAGGGCCTTCGCTTCCAGGAGCAGCCGAACTTCGCCTAGACCGCCGCTGGTCGGTGGCCGAATCGTTTGCGTGATCTGCAGCGTCTGCGTCGCCGTCACGCCGATGTAACTCCCTTGTTCTGGCGCTGGAGAAACGAACGCACCCTCTTCCGTCCGCACATGCCCGGACGCGATCGACATTCCGACGGAGGCGCGCAATGCCACGAGCGTGGACTTCAACATGTCCATCTGATCGCGGGTTGGCGCAGTCAGCACGATCTCGTACGATGGCGAGACGTGGCCTGACGCCAGGCTGAGCCGGGACGGCGATGCGTTCCCGAACAACTGATCCCGATCGTGGGCGAGCAGGGCGTTGACGTACAGCCCGCGAACGAGTGAGCCGCCACGAGGGCGACCAGACCGGGTCTCCAACTGAAAGGACGCGGTCAGTCGCTGAGTCTCGTTCAGTCCCGAGAACGAAACAGACTCATTCTCGACACGCTGCGGACGTTCGAGGCGAAGCAGGTTGTCGCCGTTGAACGTCCCCTTGCCGAACAACCTGTCCTCCGCGGACCAGCCACCTTCGAGCGTTGTTTCGAACCCGAAGCGGGCCTGTCCGTCCCGGGCAATGATCTCCAGCGTTGGTCCCTTGAACACCATGTCTATCGGTGGCCGCAGCTTCTCGTCCCTCTGAACCGCGTCGAGCACCTGTTCGAGGCTCGTGTTGGTCGGCACGGTCTGCCGCAGAACCTCGAATGCCGCGTCGAGACGCCTGACCGCTTGTTGCTCGGTGTCAGCCTTGACTTTCAGCGCGCGCTGTTGCCGCTCCGCAATCATCGACGCCGAGCCGTGCGCGGTGTCGACTCTGATCAGCGGAACCTCGAGGCGAACTTCCTTCAGCAGACGCGCATTTCGCACGAAGATGCGCAAGTGTCCTTCGCCACGCGGTGCCAGCCAGTCGAGCGTTCCGAGCGGACTCGGCCGATCGCCGCTGACGCCCGACAGAGTCGGCTGGAAGACTTGCGCGATCCGGTTCTGGACGGCGAACAGGTTCGCGTCCACCGGGCGGGCGCCGACACGAACGCCTTCGGACTCGGCCAGTCTCAGCACTTCGTCCGCAACGGCGGTGAACGCCATCGTCATCCGCACCCGATCCACCGGGGGCTCGAGCTCCGTGTTCAGAACCACCGCACGCGCCGTCACCTTGTCGGCAGAACGGCCCAGATCCAGTTGGGTCACCTGCGCGTCGAGGGCGGCGATCGCGGCGCCCTGTCTGACGCGATCGATGCAGATCTGCGTCGCCTGCTCGGTGCAGATTTCAATCGTGATGTCCGAGACGCTCGACGGAAGTGGGAGACGTTCGTACCCGAATTGGACCAGGGCATTCTGCCGGGTCTCTTCACGGCTCGGGGCGATTCGGAAAGGATCTTGCCGCTCGAATCGATAGTCACGCAGACTCGCGAACAACTCTTCCAGCACGCCCCACGACGTCCGCCGGTCAAGAATCCAGGGATGCCGCTTGCGCGCTGGATCTGAAACCCAGCTCTCGATCGAGCGTTGCAGCTCCGCATCGTCCACCCGAACCGATGCTCCCCCGAGACCCACGACCCAGTGCAGGCCCGGACCTTCGGGGGGCGATACCTGCTTTGCCTCGACCCGCAGGAACGTGATGGCGCCAGTCGTCGGCGTTTGCCCTTCCGCCCAACCTGCAAGGAACGCCATGAGACACAGCGTCCCTGTCAACGAGATAAGACAGCGGTGCCGAAGCGAGCGCCCTAGCTCCACGCAAAATGTCCTTATCTGTCGCACCAGTTGGGTACCACGCTGTATGACCGACCAGCAATGAGGTAGTGAGAACCGATTGATTCCGTTGTTGCTGGCGACTGCCTAAAGAAACGTCGGGGGAAAGAAAACGGAACGGGCTGAATCTGGATATTTTGGGCGGTTTCTTTTCTACAATACGCGCGGCTCCGACCGGCGCCACCAGCACTATCACTGTCATTTCCGTCCCGACGCGTACGGTGTCGTCGAGTTGGGCGTTCTCTTATGAAGGCTCGTTCCGGCGGGCGTGTGCTCCGCCAAAGGCGCCACTATGGTCAGCAGGGTAAAGCCCACACCGCCCCACCACGTGTTCTCGATCGTCGCCCCGGTCACGACGCAGAGTCTGGACGACGTTCGCAAGGCCCTTCCGCCCCCGGGCCATCGAGGACTGCCGCTGAAAGTCACGCGGGCCAACCTCCCCACTCTCCACTTCGCGAGCATCGTCGTCTTCGACGGCGAACCATTCGAGGGTGGTCCGACCACGATGCCCTACGTGGTGATGCAGTGCTGCATCGACGGGCCGATTGAGGAGTTCATCGACCGGCTCGTCACGCTCGACGACGCGCAGGACGGCCCACTGCGACACGTCTTCGAGCCGTGCATTGGCTTCCTCAAGGCGGCGTCGTTCACGGCGTTCCTGCTGAAGCACCGTCATTACCCTGACCTGTGCCACATCGGCGTGCCGGGCATGCGGCGATTCCACATCCGCTCGGGCCAGTTGTTGCGTCACGCATTGGACAAGAAGCTGGACGCCATCGTGTCCTCCGGGGGCGCGCAGGACTCGCCGGAGGAGATCGTCGATCAGCTCCGTACGGAGCTGAACGTCCCGGCGCCCGCCGGTGATCAGCTGTACTACACGACCAGGGGATGGGTAGCGGATCCGATCAGCCTGTGGAGCTCGCGGCTCTTCCACTGGGGAAAGCTCCTCGGATTCGGTTTGCTGGTGATCGGGCCGTTACTGGGTATCGGCTGGCTGCTCGGAGGCGTCGCAGGCATGATCGCCGCCATCCTCAGCGCAGGCATTGCCTTCTGGATCTTCATCCGGTGGCTCCACGGCAACGACAGCCGGCCGATCGTCCTCGACGCGAACCGGCTGGCGTCGCTGAAGGAGATCGAGGATCGCGGCACCCTCAATCACATGTGCACGTTCACCCTGCTGCGGCCGGGGCGGTTGCGCCGCGGGGCGGCGCATCTCGTCCTGCATACGCTGGAGCTGTTCTATCGCACTCTCTACACCGACATCACGCCGGGACGTCTGAGCGGATTGCCGACGATCCATTTCGCTCACTGGACCCTCGTCCCGATCGTTGACCGGGACAACAAGGCGATCGGCGACGCGCTCATGTTCCTGAGCAACTACGACGGGACCTGGGAGGCGTATCTGGACGACTTCATCGAGATGCTGGCCGACGGCGTGGCGGCCATCTGGTCAAGTTGCGTGGGGTTCCGCTGGCCGATGGACGGACCAACGTTCAAGGCCTACGCGCGCAACGGCATGACGCCGTGGAACTGCTGGTACAAGGGCGAGCCGGACGTCACCGTCCTCAACATCCAGAACAACGACGCCATCCGCAGGGGACTGCTGCAAGAAGATCTGACGCCGGAGGAAGCGCGTCTCTGGCTGGCGCGGTTCGGCAGCATCAAGACCGGGCTCGAACGCATCGCCGAGCCGCCGGATCGGCTTCAGGTCGCCGATGTTCAGGGAATGGTCCTGAGCGGATACGCGCACCTTCCGCACTCGTCACACGTGCTGCTTCGGATCACGGACGCGACACTGGCGAAGAACTGGCTCGCCGGTTTGCTGCCCAGGATCACGGATGCCCGGCGGAAGTCCAAGGAGGACCGCGGTGACACCGCGATCAATGTCGCGTTCACCTTTCAGGGTCTCACGAAGTTGGGCTTGCCCGAATCCGCCGCGCATCTCTTTCCGATCCCGTTTCAGGAAGGGATCGCGCCGCGCGGACACGACTACCGGTCGCGGGCGCTCGGCGACGTCGGTACGAACAGCCCGTCCTGCTGGAACTGGGGCGGCGAACTGAAGCAGGTCGATCTGCTCCTGCTCCTCTACGCCGATTCGAAAGATGCTCTCGCGAAGGCGCGGCTTTCCTACGAGCAGGCATTCGAGTGTACGCAGGCATCCGCGCATAACAGAAACGTCGCGGGCATCATCGTCGCCGAGATCAACGGAGCCTTCATCCGTGAGCACGAGACGAAATGCCTCGAGCGCGGAGCAAAAAACCGACTCGAGAAGCTGCCCGCGGAGCACTTCGGATTCGTGGACGGCGTGTCGCAGCCGCGTATCAATGGCACCTGGCAATCGGCCGACTCCGGCCGACACAAAGAGGACGACGAGCTCAAGCCGGGCGAATTCGTGCTCGGCTACCGCAAGCAGGATGGCACGGTCGCGCCGGGGGTTCCAGTAGACGCCTGCGACGACCCCGATCGCCTGTTGCCCCGGACCGCGCCGGGCGCGATGACGGGCGACTTCGGGCGCAACGGAACGTTTCTGGTCGCGCGGCAACTGCATCAGCACGTGCGACGGTTCCGGCACTATGTGCAGGCCGCCGCAGCGCTGCCTGGCATGACGCTCGGCGCCGACGCGATCGCGTCGCGAATGGTAGGAAGAACGCACGCTGGAATGCCGCTGGCCGCCGACGTCTCGCCAGACCGCGCCAACGACTTCACGTACGCCGACGATCCGCATGGGTTCCGCTGCCCGATCGGTGCGCACGTGCGGCGCGCGAATCCGCGCGGCTCGCTGGGCGATGACTTCACCAGTTCCCTGGAAGCCACCCAGCGTCGCCGGCTGCTCCGCCGCGGGAGGACTTACGGTGATCCGCTGAAGGACGACGAAGAGAAAGAGGCACCACGCGGCCTGATGTTCATTGCCCTGAACAGCGACATCGAACGCCAGTTCGAGTTCGTCCAGCAGAACTGGGTCCGCGGTCTCGTCTTCAGCGGATTGCGCCACGAGAACGATCCGATTATCGGCGCCCGCAGGCGGCGAGACACGTTGATCACGCTCCAGTCCAACGGCGTACGCGAGCGGATGACCGGCCTGAGTGAATTCGTCACGGTCAAAGGCGGCGACTACTTCTTCCTCCCCGGCCTCCGTGCGCTTCGCTACCTGACGAAGCTGCCACCGCGCGTGTCGAACCCAGGGCCCCCAGCGCGAGCAATCGCACCGGCCACGCGCATTCCGGTGCCTCCGCCCGTGCGGGTGCCGATCATCACGGCGCTCGTCCCGCGCCTGGAGCGGGCGTTGGGGATGCTATCGCTCGCGATGGCGCTACGCTTCCAAATCGTGCTCGCGGCGCTGCTCGTCGCGATTGGCTTCGCGGCAAACGGCAGAGCGCGGATGATTGCCCTCAGCTTCTTCCTGGCAGATCACTGGTACGGCGTGACGATGGTGGCGGCGATGGCGTCGTTGGCCGCGTCGGTCGTGATGATCACGACACGGCTGACGCTGATGTATGGCCGGCGCATCGGTCAACCGCGTCCACGCTGGCAGGCCCCGGCGCAGTGGCGCGACGTGCTGATCTTCCAACTCCTGGCGCTGCCCTCCATCGCCGCCTGCCTGCACTGGAACGCCGTCGATAGAACGTGGCAGATCGCGAAGTCGTCGAACACGGTTCCGTACTGGTGGGAACTGCTGCGACTTACTGGTCCGGCGCTCCTTGGTGTGGCGCTCGGTCTCTCGCTCGTCCGCCTGGCGACGTGGCTGCAGGGACTCAATCCCGACGCGCGGCCCGAGCTGATGTTCCCACCGAGCACCATTGCCGACCGGCTCGGCATCAAGCGCCCGTGGCGGCGTCCGGTCTCGACGTCCTGGCCGCGGCTTACCGCACTCGGCGAAGCCCTTGCCGCGCGCATCCCGCCGTCGCTTGGCAAGGGGTACATCGACTATGACGCGCAGCGCATCCTTCCCGGCCACGCGTGTGCCCTGGCCCTGGCTGCGGTGACGCTGCTCGTGTACGCGGCTGGCGCGATCCTTCTGAGCCCGTGGTGGTCATGGTCGCTCGCCGGGCGTGTGCCGTCGCTCGCGTATCTGTTGCTCCTCCTCATCGTGGCCGGCTGGGTAGCGTCCGCACTGGCCTTCTTCCTCGATCGCTATCGCCTCTCGACACCGCTGCTCATTCTGTTCGTGCTGGTGCTGGTCGCGAACAACGCGAACACGGATCACTACTTCCCGATCGGAGGAATTGCGGACGTTGGAGCGTCGCCCCGCGCGGCGTTGAAGGCGGCGAGCGTCCAGCACCCGCAGACAGACAAGGTCGTGGTCGTCGTGAGCGACGGCCTCGGTCTCGTGTCGTCCGCCTGGACGGCGAAGGTGCTCACCGGCCTGGCAGGCGCGAAGCCGACCGGCAGACAGTTCGCCGACTCGCTCCGGCTCTTGAGTACGGCATCCGGCAGTTCGCTCGGCTCGCTGTACTTCGCCGACGCGTACACAAAGGACGGACTCCGCGGCGACCTTCAGACGATCACGAACAACGCCAGCGGGCCGAGCTCCGGCGAGGGTGGTTGGGGCTTCGTCTATCCAGAATTGATACGCACGATCGCCCCTGTGCTCGTTCCGAAGTTCATCGATCGCGGATGGGCGATGGAGCAGGCCTGGAAGCGGCGATTGAGCGGCGACGAGCCGCGCCTGTCTCAATGGAGACGCGATGTCGAGAACGGCTGGCGCCCGGCGACGGCGTTCGGCGTGACCGAGGTGGAAACCGGCGAGCACAAGCTGTTCGCCACCTACCGGACGCAAAGCGGGCCGGTCATCGGCGAGAGCCTCGAGCACGACATCTCGCTCGTCACTGCCGCGAGGCTGTCGGCAACGTTTCCGTTCATCTCGCCGCCGGCGAGACCCGATCACGCATCGCACGGCGATCGCGTCGAGGGGTATCACTTGATCGACTCCGGTATCACCGAGAACTCCGGCTGGACGGCAGCGCGCGAGTGGCTGACTGCCGTGCGTCCCGATCTGGGAAGCACGTGCGTTCTCGTGGTGGACATCCTCTCGGTTCCCACTCGTGCGAAGGAGCCCCCGGCAGCCGACAAGGCCTGGATGCTCGATTTGGTGGGCCCGCTGGAGGCAGTCCTGAACGCGCGGCGTATGGAAGCGTCGCGAATCTCCGAGGACATGACGGCATTTGCCGGGACATGGGACCCCAATCGACCGCTGACGATGGTGCGCTTCGCGCTCGAGGACGACACGGTGCCGCTCTCCTGGAATCTCGGTCGCGCCGATACCGAGCGTCTCACAAAGGCATGGCAGCGGAACGCGCCTGGCGCGCAGGTGGTGGCGAACTTTCTCACGACGCGCACGCATGACCAGGGGTGCTCGCAATGACCGATCCATCCGACAATCGGCGGGATCAGGCGACGTTCCAGGCGCTGTCGGCGACGCTCGCATATCACGTCAGATCTGAATTCCCACCCGGAAAGGTTCGACGTGATGCGCACCCGAAGCATCACGGGTGCGTCGAAGCGCTGTTCAAGGTGGCAGAAGACGTGCCCCTGGATCTCCAGTACGGCGTCTTCAAGCCGGGAGCGGAGTACCGCGCGTTAATCCGGTTCTCGAATGCGTTCAAGATCCGGCACGACCTCGAACGCGACGCGCGCGGAATGGCCATCAAGCTGGAGTTGCCGGAGAGTGCGTCAGAGGCGCCGAACGATCGCTGGCAGCGAGTACAACGGCCGGATCTGTTTGACAAGCCGGCGAACCTCATGCCCGAAGGAATATTGACGCAGGACTTCCTCCTGGTCACTCACTCCGAGTTCTTCGGACGCGATGCGGCGGAGTTCTTCGAGACCGTCACCGCGATCATCGCAGGCGGTTCGAAAATCTCTGCCGTGTTCTTGCACGTGCTCGGAACCTTCTTCCGGCCGCCGCGATTCAGGTGGCGGCAGGCCGTGGCGTTATTTCGCAGCTTCACGGTGACGATGAATCCGCTCTTCTTGACCTATTTCAGCCAGACGCCTTACCGCGTCGGCCCTGCGGACGCGACGGACGAGTCGCACGCGGTCAAATTCTGCGCGCGCCCGAAGCAGAGGCCGGGACTCCTTGCGGGCCTTGGGTTCACGCTGAAGACACTGGTATTCATGCTCACGTTCAACGCCATCGGCCCGCACCGCAACTTTCTGCGCCGCGTCCTCACGGCGTATCTCAGGACGCGGGGCGCCGAGTTCGCTTTCTGCATTCAGCGTCGGACCGACGCCGCGAGCATGCCGATCGACAACGCCACGGTGCCCTGGTCCACGTGGAAGTCTCCGTACCTTCGGGTCGCAACGATCCGGATACCAAGGGATGAGTGCTATCGGAACAAGTGGTTCGTCAGGAAGCGACTCAGACTTGGAGAGCGACTGACGTTCTCGCCGTGGCACGCCCTCGAGCAGCATCGTCCTCTCGGGAGCATCAACCTGGCGCGGCTGTTCGTGTATGCGAGGGTGTCGCGAACGCGCAACGGCTTGAACAAGAAGAACGCGTGCGTGCCGCCGCCCGGCTAGTGCACCTGCTGACGGAGCAGCGATCGGTGGCAGGGGTTGGGGCCGTCGTGTATGCTCATCCGAGGTGGCCCGGTCCTTCGCTCCCCGAAAGCCCGGACGACGAATGCGGCGGTCTGTCTTCGAGCAGGTCGCGCTGCCGTCCCGATATCAGGTCCTTGGCGTGGTTGCCAAAGGCGGAATGGGGATTGTGTATCGCGCGCTCGACCGCCGGAAGCACAGGCAAGTTGCCGTCAAGACGCTCGCGTCATTTCCCGGCGACGATCTGGTCCCGTACCTTCGGTTCCAGCGCGAGGCCGAGACCGCTTCCGCGCTGAATCATCCGAACATCTGTCAGGTTCTGGAAATCGCGTCCTTCCGCGGCACTCCGTATATCGTCATGGAGCTGCTCGAGGGGCAGACCGCAAAGGAGCTGCGCGATCGCGGTGCGTGCGACCCGGCGCTCGTCCTGCGGTTGGCGCAACAAATCGCCGTGGGATTGAGCGCGGTGCACGACCAGGGCACCGTCCACCGCGACATCAAGCCGGGCAACGTCTTCATCACTCGTGACGGCGTCGTCAAGCTGCTCGACTTCGGTATCGCGAAGCACTTCGCCGTCATCGACACCGCTCGCGATTCGGACGCAACAGTGACGGAGACCGGCCACACGCCGGGCACGGTGCAATACATGTCGCCGGAACAGCTCCGCGGCGAACGCCTGGATCACCGCACCGATCTCTTTTCGCTCGGTGTGATGCTCCAGGAGCTGCTGACCGGTCGGCATCCGTTTGCGGGCGCGACGCCCTTCAAGACCTATGAGTCGATTCAACATCAGAAACGGCCTCCGCTGACCGGCGTGCCGTTCGCGAAGCAATGGGGGTTCATCCTCGATCAGCTGCTCGCCAAGGATCCGGAGTTGCGCTACGCGAACGCGAATGCACTCGTCGTCGATCTCGATCGATTGGACCAGGTGATGCAAGGCGACGCATCGGCATGGCGCGGCGGCACGTTGCCCGCCGAAGAGGCGTCTCTGGTGACAGTCGTCATTCTGCCCTTCCGCGCCGTCGAAGGACGCGGCGCGCCGCCCAAGTTGCCCGGCCTCGTCGAAGCCGTGTGCGAAGAACTTGGTCAACGTGTCGGCGTCGGCCTGATGCGGGTAGAGGGTCTGCGCGTCGTCACGACGCGCTCGGACCGCATTCTGGCCGGTGAGGTGGAGTGGGACGATAATCGGTTTCTGGTAACGCTCTCGCTGTTCGATCAACGCGTGTCGAGGCCGCTGTGGACTGGTCGTTACAACAGCACGATCGTGGCGCTGTCGCAGTTGCACTCCGAGATCGTGTCAGACGTCGCGGAGGAGTTCGGCCTCGTCGCACCGCCGGTTGTTCGACGTGAGGTTGGGACGCACCCGGGGGGCGTGGACGAGGCACTCGGACTCTGTGTGATCGGCAGGCGGTTCTGGGCTCGACGCTACAAGGATGGCCTGGAGAGCGCGTTGAAGAAGTTCAAGGAGGCTGAGGGGCTCGCACCGACGCTGGCGGAGGCACACGCGGGGCTCGCCGATACGTACTCCTTCCTGGCCCTCTATTCGATCGTGCCGCCCCAAGATGCGTTTGGCAAAGCGCTGGATTACGCCACCAAGGCGCTGCAATTCGATTGCGATCTCGCGCAGGCGCACACGTCTCTCGGCCTGATCAAACTCGGGAGGGACTGGGATTGGAACAGCGCCATCGCCGAGTTCAAGAAAGCCATCGATCTGGATTCGGGGCAGGTACTCGCACGCATCTATCTCTCATGGACGCTGGTGTTGACGGGAGAGATCGCCAAGGCGCACGACGAAGCCGAGCAGGTGCAGAAGATCACCCCCGGAACTGCGCTGCTCTATGCGGCTGCCGCCTATACGCTGTTCCTCTCGCGATCGTACGACGAGGCCATTCGTGCCTGTGAAATGGCATTCGAGAAAGACGCAGGGTTTCTCGTCGCGAAGTACGTCATGGCGTTGTGCAAGGGCGAACTCGCGTGGCAGGCTCGCGAGGGGGCGGATCGGCGCAAGGCTGCGCGCCTCTACAAGGAAGCGATCGCGCTGCTCGAATCCGTGGTCAAGGGAGCGGGCGACATGGTCTTTTACAAGGCGCTGCTCGGAAAGATGTATGCGGAGAGCGGCCAGGAGCAGCAGCTCGCGAAGGCGCACGGGCTGCTGAAGGAATTCGAGCAGATGCGCGCTGCCAAGCGTTACGTCGGTCCTCACGCGTGGGTGTACGTCTACACCGGCCTGGGCGATCTCGATCGCGCGTTCGAATGGCAGGCCAAGGCGTTCGACGACTGCGCGTCACCGTTCAACTACCTATCGCCTCAACTTGGTCGACTGCACAGCGACCCGCGATTCCTTCCCTCCTTCCCGCGCAACTACGACATCTCGCGGTGGGCGGCCTGGTCGATCAAAACGACATCGTGAGGCCGACCGTTGGCGCCCGCAGACCCGTGTTGTCGGCTATCGTAGGATCGTCCCAGGAGACTGCCATGGCGAAAGCCCCCCCGAAGTTGCCAGAATCGACGGCCGAACTCGTCACCCGTGTGCGCGGCGGCGACCGAGATGCGGCAGACGCACTCGTCGATCGCGAGCTGCCCGCTCTCCGGCAGAAGGTGCACGGGACTCTTCCGCGCATCGCACGCGATATCTGCGATACCGACGACGTCGTGCAGGAGGCGTTTCTGCGGACCTGGCGTCACATCAATCGGATCGATGTCTCCCAGCCTGGCAGCTTTCGCGCGTACACACGCAGGACCGCCAAGAACCATGTCATCGATCGGGTGCGACAGGTACTTCGCCGACCGGTGAGCGACGAGCTCCCGGAGGTCGCCGACTCGAAGCCCGGCCCGGACGCGCAAATGGAAGAAGCACGATTCCGGGCAGACGTTCGGACTGCTCTGGATCGGCTCACACGGAGCGAGCGTCGTCTCATCACCGCACGATTCAATCGCGAATGGTCGTACGCGGCGATTGCGGACAAGCTTGGGAAACCATCCGCTGATGCTGCGCGCGTGGCGGTGCACCGCGCGTGCAAGCGGCTGCTCGCCGATCTGGACCAGCGGGCCCGTGCCACCGGCAAGGCCAGTCGACGGAAGAATCCGGTCTGACGTGTAGCCTTCCTGCTCGCGTCCACGAGGTGCGCGCACTCATTCACCGCTGCGTTGCGTCTTCGGCGCTGGGGGAAGCTCACGGAGGTGGGCCCGCATGCGCTCGAACCCGCTGGTATCGCGGACGGGGCTCGCGACGGGAAGGACCTTCGCTTCCTGCGCGATGTATGCGTAACGGTTGCCCGGATCAGGGTGACTGCTGAGCCACTCCGGGCCGCCAGGGCCACCCTGCTCCTGGATTGTCCTGAACATGTTTGCCATGTCGCGCGGATCGTACCCGGCCATGGCCATCACGTGCGAGCCTTGGATATCGGCCTGCCTTTCGAACTCGCGGCTGAACCTCATGAAGGCGACGCTGATTCCAAACTGCGATCCCTGCGCGATCAGGCCGCCGATCTGTCCGCCGACGATGGACCCGAGAATCCCGCCGGCCAACTCACCAACTTGATACGGTGTGGCTTTGCTCGCCTGGGCCGTGCCGTGCCGCAGGATCACGTGGCTCAGTTCGTGCGCCATCACGCCGGCGACCTCACCCTCGGTCGCCGCCGCCCCGAGCATGCCGCGATTGAGGAACATCGGTCCGCCCGGCAAGGCGAACGCGTTGATCTCGCTGGCGTTCACGACCTCGAACGTGTACGAGAACTCGGGATGCTGGAACTCCCGAGGTATCGCGGCAATCAGGCGACGGCCCAGCGACTCGATGTATGAGTGGAGGACGTCATCGTTGAGGACGGGAAGCTCCTTTCGCGCCTGAGCGGCGGCCTCTTTCCCAATCTGGACGTCCTGGGCGGGCGTGTAATGGTTGTCTGGAGGGATAACCCTCGTAGGCCCGCCCGGCACGTTCTGCAGCAATGCCGTACGCGGCGCGCACGACTGGACGAGCACGACGATGAGCACGACCGGAAGCAAGCGAGTCATGTCGCGTACTCCTTTTCATCATCGCGATCACGGAGGCGGATCAGCGACCGAACTCCGCTCGCGACCGCAGCAGTTGCAGGATCTGGCCGCGGCTGACCATGCCTTCGAGACGGCCGTGATCGACGACTGGAAGCTGATTGATATCCTCCTGCGTCATTGCGGTGAGGGCGTCGTCAACCGACGTACCGCGCGTCACCGTTCGGAGGCCATCGAGCGGTCGCATGATCTCGCCGGCAGTCACATCCATCCATCTGTCGCGGTCGACGTGGCGGATCTCGTTCGGCGTCACCAGCCCAGCAACGTGGTGATCGCTCTGAACGATCACGCATCGGCGGCCGGTGCGCAGCATCACGTCTTCGACCAGCTGTTTCAACGGCGTGAGTGCGTCAACAGTCAGACAGTCGTTGGCCATGATGTCGGCGACCTTCACGCCGCGCAGGGCCTGTCCAATCGCGACCTGCGCGTACGAGGCCTGCGCGGCCATCAGCAGGAACCATCCGATGAACGCGATCCAGAGCCCGCCAAAGCCGGCTCCCGCAAAGAACCGAAGCACACCGATGGCAATGAACACCACAGCGACGACTTCGCCAACGCGGGCCGCGTGGCGCAGCGCCTTCTGACCGTCCTTGTAGATCCCCCAGAGGATCGCTCTCAGGATGCGGCCGCCATCGAGGGGATACCCGGGCACGAGGTTGAACACCGCGAGCACGAGATTGATAGACCCCAGCCAGCCGAGCACGTTGGCCGTCGCGCTGCCGGCGCCGCCCTCCGGCGACCAGCCCATGCCCCGCGCAACGGCCAGCGCCCCGAAGCCGATGAGCGCGCTGACGATTGGACCGACAATCGCGATGTAGAACTCGGTCTTCGCGCTGTTGCCTTCTCTCTCGATGCTCGCAACCCCACCGAGAGCGAACAGGGTGATCGATCTCACCGGGATACCAGCGGATCGAGCCACCAGCGCATGAGAGAGTTCGTGCGCGAGCAGCGTGACGAAGAACAGCACCGCTGTAACCAGTGAAACGATCCACACCCGCTGGGCCGTCCCACTCTGGCCGCGCGGTCTGGAACTGCGCCGCCAGCGAAAAGGCAATCAGCAGAGCAATCAGGAACCAGCTGTAATGCAGTCCGATGGGAATGCCCGCAATGCGGCCGAGCGAGAGACTCGCCGGCCAAAGACGACTTGACGTTCGCTCGGCGGTCATAGAACGTCAGCGTGCGAGAAACCTGCCAGCATTCCGCGCCCCAGGCGACGTGTTCCACGTGACGCTCCAGCGCGAGTGTTCGGCATGTCGCGCTCGAGTCGGCGTGTAGTGTCGGCCGTCCACATCGCCTTTCCACCATCGCCCGCCGACAATGGTGGGGATCGTTGTCACGGTCCCATGGAGTCGGCTTCGGAGAGTCGTGCACCACGTCCGTGATCAGGGGGAGCAGAAGTGCTAGGCTAGGGAGAACCCGGTAAGCCTCTTGAGGTTTGCGCCATGACCCCAGCACTTTCCCCACGGGTTACGCAGACACTCGTTGAGTCCGCAAGACTTCTCGATCGTCTGCATGAGATGAAGATCGATACGAGAAACACCGTGGAAGTGTCGAGGGCCGTTCTCGCCGAGACGTATCGACTGTTGCATCAGTCCAATCCCGATCCGCCGCAACCGCGGAACGAGCCCCCCGTCGTTCGCTATTCCGATGCGCAGGACACCACCGCGAGCACGATCGTGTTCCTCTGATCCCCAGATCGGCATTTCGGTCGGCCCGTGCGCGGCGAACGTTCGACCCCGGCCTGACAAATCGGACCTTACGCCATCGCGTGGCAACACATCGTGGTTGCGACGCGCGTGTCATCTTGCGAAGAGACACGGAACGATCTAGCGTCGAGGGATGACATCGACGACACCAGAACGGCCGCGTCGGCTGGGCTCTGCGGGTCCCACCGTCTTTCCGTTGGCTCTTGGGTGCATGGGGATGTCCGGCATGTACGGGCCCGCTGATGAAGGCGAGAGCATCGCCACCATTCACGCGGCCCTCGACGCGGGCATCAACCTGCTCGACACCGGCGACTACTACGGCGCCGGACACAACGAGCTGCTCATCGGCCGGGCCTTGCGGGATCGGCGCGGCCAGGCGCTCGTCTCGGTGAAGTTTGGTGCGCTCCGGGGCCGCGACGGAAGCTGGATCGGAATCGACACGAGGCCGCCCGCGACCAAGAACTTTCTCGCCTACAGTCTCACGCGCCTTGGACTGGATCACGTGGACATCTACCGTCCGGGACGCCTCGATCCGAACGTCCCCATCGAGGAGACCATCGGCGGGATCGCCGACCTCGTGAAGGCGGGCTACGTTCGCTCGATCGGTCTGTCAGAAGTAGGAGCCGACACCATACGGCGGGCGGCCGCGGTGCATCCGATTAGTGATCTGCAAATCGAGTACTCGCTGATCAGCCGTCGCCCGGAGACCACGATCTTCCCGGTGTTGGCGGAACTCGGGATTGGTGTCACGGCCTACGGGGTGCTCTCGCGGGGACTGCTCAGTGGGTCCAAGCCGAAGTCGCAGTCCGATCTTCGTGCATATCTGCCACGCTTCGCGGGTGAGAACCGGGTGCGCAACGAGCGATTGATCGAGGCCCTGCAGAACGTGGCCAAAGAGAAGAACGTAACCGCCTCGCAACTCGCGATCGCCTGGGTCCTGACGAAGGGCACGTCGATGGTGCCGCTGATCGGTGCGCGCACGCGCGCGCAGCTCGCAGAATCGCTCGGGGCCTTGACAGTGGTGCTTACGCCGGCCGACATCACACGGATCGAGGCGGCGGTTCCCTCTGCGGCTGTAGCGGGAACGCGGTACGACGAACACCAGATGCGGATTCTCGACAGCGAACGCTCCTGACACTTCCGGATCGCCAATCGCTCCTCCAATGAGCGGCCCATTGAAGTACAACGCGACGGTGATCGGTCGCGCCGATCTGACCGATACGCTCGCGACCTTTCTGATCGAGCCCGACCAGCCGCCGCGCAAACGTCCGTGGTTCAGGGCCGGCCAGTATTGTGTGCTCGGTCTGAACAACGAAACGACACCGTCGCTCGGCCCCGTGCGGCGTGCCATGTCGATCGCGTCGGCACCCGAGGCCGGCGGTCCGCTCGAGTTCTACATTCGATATGTCGCCAAGCCGACGTCACCGAACCCTCTGACGCATCTATTGTGGGAGATCCAAACGGGCGGTCGAATCTACGTCGGTTCAAAGGCAGCCGGAGCGTTCACGATCGACGACACAGTCGGCATTCACGATTCGCGCCTTCGTGTGATGGTTGCGGGTGGCACTGGGGTGGCGCCATTCGTCAGCATGATCCGGAGCGAGGTCTGTCGAAATCCGATCGCCGATCTGTCGAAGTGGGTCTTGCTCCACGGCGCGTCGTATCCGACCGAGCTGGGGTATCGGCAGGAACTGCTCGCTCTCTCCACGCCGAACGGCTTCAAGTATTACGGAACGGTGAGCCGCCCGAGCGAGGCTCGCGACTGGACCGGCGACGTGGGGCGTGCGGAATCGTTCTTTGATCCGGACCGTCTGCCAGAGTTCGAACAGCGCGTAGGTCTGGCGGCCGGCGGCTTCACGTCGGATAGCGCGGTCGTGTTCGTATGCGGGCTGACAGCGACGATCCGTTGTGTGCTCGTCCGGCTGATCGATCGCGGGTTCATCCCGCACGCCAAGGTGATCCGCGATGCGCTTGGCGTTCCGCCTGACGTGAGTGCAAGCCTGTTCTACGAGCTGTACGATCCGACGCCCGTCATCGAAATCGATAATCCTGTGGTCGTCGAACCGCTGCGCGCGCGCATGCAGGCGGTGCTGGCCAGACGATAGAGCGCGTCGAGCGCGCGCTTACCAGAGGGTCAACGGCGTCATGCTCGCGCGCGTCGCTGGCGCACGGTGCGCCTGCCGGTCCCTGCTCCGCCCCATTGCGACAGGAACTGCGTGATGAAGGTGTGCTCCTGACTCGGCTCGACCGCCAATGGCGCCAATGCAAGCGCGACTGCCAACGCGGTGTGATACCCGAACGATCGCGACGCTGCGGCACGCGCGTAGGCGGGGTGCGCATCGTTGATCCAGATCGTGCTGTCGACGAGCCGGCCGAGCTCCGGATCTTCTGGACGCGATTCGAATTGCACGAGGAGTCCGTAGCGCGCCGGTCGGCGACGGCCCGCGACGCTCTCCAGTCCCGCCGTTGAGCGGACATCTGCGTACGCGTGACGCTGACTCTCGTCCGGCTCGAAAGGCTGGTGTCCTGGTGCCGGTTCTGTCTCTTGCGGTCGCGGCTCGTTCGGTGTCGCCCTCGACGTCCGCGGTGTTGCCGTGCCCGGTTCCTCCGGTGGATTCGCTGGTGCACCCCTCAACACCTCGGGACCAGCCTCTGTGACCTCATGACTCACTGGAACGCTCGCGAACAGAGGAGCCTGTACCCGTTCACCGCCGCGCCCCGGCATCGGCAGCCGCTTCTGCCCTCCCACCCGGCGATCGACCAGAGACAGCAGGAGCGGAAAATCGTCCGCGAGATCTTCCAGAACGCGTTCGAGATCCCGTTCCAGTCGAGCCATCCGAGGCCGTGCCTCGCCGTCGCGCCGATCGCCCCACTCTACGAGTTGACGCGATACCACCTCCTGAATCGCCTTCCGATACGCGAGGTACGAGGCGCCGCGCGAGCCGGCGCGGATGAAATCGTTCTTGCTCAACGTAAGGCATGCGGCCAGATCGGACGCTTCGATCAATCCCGTGATATGTGCTGTCCCTGCCGGCGCGAGGCCCAGCCAATCCCAGCCCCGTTTGATCACCTTCCCGAATGTACTAATCGCGATACCTTCGCGCTCGGCTGCGGCGAATCGGCTTCGTTCGACATAACCGACTGCCGAGGGCGTCCGTCGTCGGCCGAGGCGAATAGCAATCGGCACGCGTTCAGATCCTTCATCGCTTGACGCGGCTAGCTCGCGTCCATCGACCTCGAATCTCACGCCGTTCGGGTAATGCCGGCGAAGGACGATCGCAAATGTCGGTTCCAGCAGGGGCTGGAAATGCCGTCGGATGGTCTCCTCCACATAGCCGGGATCAAGCAACGGCGACAGCTGATTGGTCAGCACCAGTTGTACGGCTGTGCCGCGGGTCGCCGTCAGGCCGGGTGCTGCGGTCCATTTCCACGGTGCGCGATGGCGCGACGCAAGATGCCATCGGGTTGCGACATGCGTGGCTCCGCGTCTCGTCTCCGTGATGACCTCCCGTGAGACGAGCAGTCCGAGCTTGATGCCGACGCCCGCGAACCCGATACCCTCACCGCGCTGCTTCGTGCTTGACGCAATATCGTGATAGCGCGCGAGTTCCCGCCGCTGCATGCCGCGCCCATCGTCGACGATGGTCAGTGTTGCATCGGCAGAGCTGGTCAGCAGGCGAACACGTGTCGCCCCCGAGTCAAGCGCGTTGGCGATGACTTCCGTGAGGATTGTCTCCTCGAGCGAACCGGTGTATGCGTCCCGAAGGTCTTCAAGGAGATGCTGAAGGTCGACGCGAGTTTCACCCACTGGAACGCTACGGTTTCTTGGTTTGCTCGGGAGCGACCGGCAACTTCTCGTAAATATCTCGTATCCGCGGTCTTGTTCCCTCCGTTGAAACGCCTGCGGCCGCCATGAGGCGTTGTATGGCGTCAATGGTCGGACGGGAAGGTTGCGGTCGTCCCGCTTTGAAGCCCTCGGCAATGTACAGCGGCGTCCTTCCCTCAGTGTCGGGCCGTTTCCAGATGTTGATGTCGGCACCGCGCTCCGCCAGCAACTGGACAATCATCGGAAAGTTGCCATACGCCGCGCCGTGCATTGCGGTGTCGCCCTTGTTGTCCATGGCGTTGATGTCTGCACCAAGGTCGAGCAGCATCTTCACAGCGTCCAGCGCTTCGTCTTCGGTGCCGGCCTCTTCCAACGGGTCCGACGTACCGAGGCCGGCGGCGGCCATGAGCGGCGTGCTCTTGTCAGCATTCGGCAGCAACGGGTCCGCGCCCGCTTTCAGGAGCTCGCGCATCAACGGGACATCCGCTCGGTCGGCAGCCATCAGAAAGGGCGTCGCGCCCTCTGTACCGAGCAACGTTGCCGAAGCCGGCGGCCGCGGGACCTTGTTCAGACGCGCATTCACGTTGGCGCCGTGAGCCACGAGGGCGCGAACGAATTCAAGGCTCGTGAGTCGTCCCGAGCCGATCGGTGCCGGATCGCCGGCGTCACTGGCATCCGGCTTCCGCACCCAGCTGATCGCGTGAAGCGGAGTGAATCCTGACCGCTGATCGTTGGGATCGGCTCCAGCCTCGACCAACGCAATCGCCAACTCGAAGTGGCCGTTCTCCACCGCCATCATTAACGGACTGCTGCCGTTCCTGACTGGCTGGTACCTCGCGCTGCCCGTCGGCGTCGGTTGATCTTTCCTGGGCTTCAACGTCTCGTTCACATTCACGCCTGCCGAGAGGAGCACACGCACCACGTCGATATGACCCTCGCGCACCGCGAAGAACAGCGGCGTGAATCCGGACGTCAGCGTGTCGTTGATCCCGGAGCCCGCTTCGATGAGGGCTCGGACGACCGTCGCGTGTCCTTCGGCGGCGGCAAACATGAGCGCGGTCTGATCGCGCCGCTCCTTCGCGTTCGGATTGGCGCCGCGGGCAAGCAACGCCTTGACGGCCTCGAGGGTTCCCACCTTGGCCGCCGTCATGAGAACGGTCTCGCCACCCGGAAGTGAGGCGTTCGCGTTCGCGCCAGCGTCGAGCAGCAGCCTGACCAGGGCTGCGTTGCCATTCGTGCAGGCGAGAGACAGCGGAGGCACTCCATAACGATTCGTCAGGTTGACGTCGGCGTGCGATCGCACCAGCAATCCCGCCGTCTCGGCGTCGTCGTTGTAGACGGCCCAGTGCAGCGCCGTCATTCCATCGACCTGCGCGGCATTGACGTCGACGCCTGCGGCGAGAAGCTTGCCGATGAGCGCGCGGTCGCGTTGCTCGGCAGCGTCCGCAAGCGTCGGTTCATCCGCGGCCCGGGCTGTGCCGGCCAAGACGAAGATCAACAGAGAGAGTCGAGCGATTCGTCCGTAATTCATATGGCGTCTCCCTGCAGAGACAACGGATCGAAGAGATCGTCGATCTTGCCCTTGCTGTCGCCGAACGAATCCAGATGGACTCCCGCGTGATCCAACAACGTGAGATGGAGATTGGCCAGCGGCGTACCGTCTTTGTACTGAATGTGCCGCCCACCCCTCAGGCCGAACGCCGCGCCACCCGCGACCAGAATGGGAAGGTTCTCATGGTCGTGCAGACTCGAGTTGCCCATCCCGCTGCCGTACAAGTAGACGGTGTTGTCGAGCAACGATCCGTCGCCATCCGGAGTGGCTTTCAATTTCTCGAGGAACTCTGCGAAGAGCGACACGTGGAAGGTGTTGATCTTCGCAATCTTCGCCAGCTTGTCGGGACTGTTGCCGTGATGACTCGTGGGATGGTGTGGGTCGGGGACGCCGATTTCCGGATACGTGCGGTTACTCAGCTCGCGCGTGAGCTGGAAGGTCACCACCCGCGTGATGTCTGTCTGAAACGCCAGGAGCTGCAGGTCGAACATGAGCCTCGCGTGATCGGCAAACGCGGCCGGGACACCCACCGGGCGATCCACATCGGGCGCCGGATTGGTTGCCGCTGCTGCCTCGGCGCGCTGGATCTGTCGCTCGACCTCGCGAACGGTGTCGAGGTATTGATCGACGCGAACGCGGTCGGTCGCTCCGACTTTCCGTTTGAGCCGCTCGATGTCGCCGCTGAATGAATCGAGGAGGCTGTTCCGGTTACGCAGTGCCGCACGCCGGCCGTCCGCGCTTTCGCCCTCGCCGAAGAGACGTTCGAACACGACGCGGGGATGGGCCTCGGACGGAAGCGGCGTCGTCGGTGACGACCAGGAGAGGCAATTCTGATAGACGCAGGCGTAGCCGTTGTTGCAGACGCCGGCGAGCGGATTCAAATCCATCGACAGCTCGAGCGACGCCAGTTGCCTGTCGCGACCCAATTGCTTCGCCGCAACCTGGTCGACGGTGGTGCCGAGGTGGTAGTCCGAGCTCTCTGTGTGCTTGGCGAATGCGGCGCTCAGGAATCCCGCGTTCGAGGTATCGTGCGTGCCCGGGTAGGATTGCTCGAGCCTCATGTTGCTGAAGACCGTCAGCTGTTCTTTGACCGGTTCCAACGGCGTGAGGATTGGCGACAGCTCGTTCAGCGCGCCGGCACCAGGTGGCGTCCAGCTCGCGCGGTCACACCCCATCGGGATAAACACGAAACCAAGCCTCGACACCGGTTTGGCCGCCGTCTTGGCCAAGGCTGTCGCTGCGGGGATCATCGCGTCGAGCAGCGGCAGCGCAAGCGTCGCCTGCACACCCTTCAGGAAGGTGCGGCGAGGAAGCGCTTTCTTCGTGATGATCATGACGATCTCCTCATCTGAAACGGCGCACTCTTGACGATTCCCAGAATGAGCGACGAGAAGCGATAGCCTCCCGGTTCGGCCTCGCGAAGAATCTTCCGCACCGCTGGTGCATCGTAGTACTCGATGCCGCGGCCCAGGGCAAACGTCATCAGCTTCTCTGTCAGCGTTGTGACGAAGAGATCTGGACGGCGCACCAACGCCTCTTCGAGGCCAGCCACACCCTTGATCTCGCCCAGGCCCGGCAGCGCTCCTGACACGTCGATGGATCCGTTGTCTCCTTCGTTGTCTCGCCAGCGACCCACCGCGTCGAAATTCTCCAAGGTGAATCCGACGGGATCGATCGTCCGATGACAGTTCGCGCACACGGGACTCGCACGATGGGCGCTCATCCTCTCACGTACCGGCAGGGTGGCGGGTACGTTCCCATCCAGCGCCGGCACATCCGGTAGCGGGGGCGGCGGCGGCGCTCCGACGATGTTGCTCAAGACCCATACGCCACGAATGACGGGCGATGTTCGCGTTGCATAGGACGTGACGGCGAGGACACTGCCCTGCCGCAGCAATCCACCGCGCCTGCTGTCGCTTGCGAGCTCGACGCGCCGGAAGCGGCTGCCATAGACGTTGGGAATCCCGTAATGCTTCGCGAGCCGCTCGTTGAGAAACGTATAGTCCGCCCTCAGCAGATCCAGCACACGTCGATCTTCGCGCACGACGCTGTCGACGAAGAGCTCGGTCTCCAGACGAAACGCCTGACGGAGGTTGTCGTCGAAGTCTGGATACAGGCGCACGTTCGGATCGACCGACGTCAGGTTGCGCAGCCGCAGCCACTGGCCGGCGAAGTTGCTCGCGAGGTTGTATGAGCGCGGATCCGCGAGCATTCTGCGGACGTGGCGGTCGAGCACGCCTGGCCGGCGGAGCTCTCCGCGAATCGCCGAATCGAGCAGCGCGTCATCCGGCACACTGCTCCAGAGAAAAAATGACAGGCGAGATGCCAGCTCGAGATCGCTGATGCGGTAGGCTGCGCCTGGCGCGGTCTTCTCTGGATCGACTTCCACTCGGAACAGGAATTCGGGATTGACGAGCACGGCGCTCAACGCTTTGCCGATTCCCGCATCGAAGTCGCGTTCCGACCGTCCGTCGCGATAGAACGCCATCGGCCGTTCCAGATCCGCCTCGGAAATCGGCCGGCGATACGCACGCCGCGTCAACGTCGAGAGGATCTTCTTCGCACACGCTGTCTCTTCGGCCGTCGAAGAGCCTGCCTCGCCGGAGCCTTTGGCGGAGGCGGGTTTGCAGACGAATATCCGGTGGCGGCTCGGGGTGTTGTCCGCACCGTGCGGCGCGTATGGTCCGGTGACGGAGACTTGCAAGATCCCCGGAGTGATGCGCGGGGAACGTCGCTCGTTGAACCGCGACTGAAGCGGTTGGCGCGATGATTCGATCAGTGAAGAAGCTTCCTTGAGAAACGTGACGCCGACGTGATGCGGCCCCGCTGTCACGGGCACGCGAATCTTCAGATTCTTGTCGAGGAGCGCATCGTCGCCATTGGCAGGGCGCTGAATCGTGAACTCTCCAATCGGCATCCGGTCGAGCAGCACTTTGAGCTCATGGGGCTGCGTGTCCTTCAACCCATCGATGTCGCCGGAGTAACCACGGGCGAGGTAGATCTGGATGTCGTAGTCACCGTTCTGCGCGAACGTGTAAGGAAACAGAATCCCGCCGCGCGTGCCGATGGGGAGTCCAGCGACATGCTCCTCCTGCGTGACGTCGGGCGCGACGCGAACGATGTCGCTCTGAAGAGAGGCCTGCGTGCTCCCGATTGCCAGCGCACTGATCTTTTGCGCCGCCGAAATGTATCGATCGAGAAGCGTCGGCGGCAGGTCGCCGACCGTCACGTTGTCGAAGCCGTGACCGCTCTCGTCGGCGGGCAGGAGCGATGACGCGTCGATGTCGACGGACAGGAGATCCCGGATGGCGTTTTGATACTCGGTGCGATTGAGACGCCGCCACGTTTCAGTGCGGCCTGGATTCGGCTTCGTCGCAGCGGCTTTGTCGAGCGACGTTTCCAGCCACGAGAGCAGCGCCTGGCGATCTTCCGTCGAGGGCTGCGGCATGTTGGGAGGCGGCATCATCCCCGTACGGAGTTTCCGTACGACCTTCTCCCAGATCTCAGGGGCTTCGCCAGGACGCACGACATCGGCTTCGTCCAACTTCAATCCAGCCGTCACGAGTCGTTGGTTGTGGCAGGTGACGCAATAGCGATCAAGCATCCGACGGTGGCTCGACGCGGGTGATGCGCCACCGCGTGGGGATGATGCCTGGGCGCTTGTCGCTTGCGGAGATGGTTGCTGTGCAGACGGGCGTGCCTGGATGCCCAAAGACACGATCAGCGCAAACCATGACACACCGATGGTCGCGACTCTCGCACTCGGAAAAGCCTTGGGCGCCGTCCGTTCCATCCCAGGCATGAGTCCTCGTTACGCCAAGCGTGGTTGGCAGTCGCCGAATGACAAAGGTGGGACACAGTGTAGCCGAGGACGACGGGGCGCGACACGTGTTTCCCAGGTTCTCACAACGCGTCGAGATCGTCGGAATCTCGAAGAGATTCGGCAAGTGTCAGGTCATGGACGAGCATCTCCGATTCGTTGCCACCCGCCGGATCGTTTCGTCCCGTGCGGCGCAGTCAGGCCACCACCCGTTCGGAGACGTTGCCACGGCCGTTGAGGAAATCGACGACCCGGCCGTCCACGATTTCATGCTGGCTGGCGGACATCTCATGTCTCGATCGTCTTACCAGTTCGCCGCGGACATCAGGGATGAGGCGCTGCGCGCGTTCCAGGGCCCGTGCCGGATCGCAGATGACTTCGTGGTCACCGTACAGCAGCAGCGTCGGAACCTGCAGGGTGCGCAGTTGCTCATCCGACACGACGGCGGGCATGATGCGCGCCGTCTCCAGCGGCATTCGAAAATGCTTCATGCCGAGATACATCAGGTCGAGCGCGGGCGCGAACGCAGGATCCGTGAGTCCGAGCCATCGCATGAACGAGTTCACGGTGAGGCGTGTCGGCCACCCAGCCATGAGCAGTCCGCGCACCGTGAACTGTCTGACCATTGGCAGCAACCCGCCCGGCGAGAGAAGTACGAGCTTCAGAAGCCGCTGCGGTGCGGCGATCGCGTAGTTGAGTGCCAGCCAGCCCCCAAAGGACTGGCCCACGAGTGAGACGCGATCCAGATGCATCGCATCCAAGATCGCCGTCAGCCACGAGACGAAATCCGCCACATGGCGTATCGGTTCGGCGGGCACGCTCTTGCCCGGTTGACCCATGACGTCGACCGCATAGACCCGATGGTCTCTGCTGAATGCTGCGATATTCGGCGACCACATCGCCGATGTCGCCATGTATCCATGCAACAGGATCAGCGGAGCCGACGCCTTCGGCCCGCTGGCGATCACGTGCGTCGTTCCAAACCGGCCTGGAACGTCGAACTCTTCGTAGGGAACAGGCCACGATTTCATCGCGGCATCGTATGCCGCGAGATACGCGGCTTCACCTTCGGGTGTCTTGAACGCAGATTGTTGCGACATGTTGCGCTCCGCGCGCCTGGCGATGCCAGGCAATTGCATTCCACCTGTGGACCTGAAGCGTCTCGAGGTAGGCCACGAGATTCTCGATGCGCACACGCACGCGCTCGTCGGGTTCGAACACGCGGAACAGCGGCGCCCAGATTGGCATCTCGGTCGGGCCGCGAGCGGCCACCGTCTTGCCCACACCTGATAAATCGGCTTTGACGCGATCCCGTGGAAACACGTCGTGGTTGCGACGCGCCAACATTGTCAGATCGGCGGGTGTGGTCCTCAGCGCGCTGGCCAGCGGCCCGTCGCCCCGACCGCCTGCGCCATGGCACGCCGTGCAGTAGGCGTCGAACGAGTCCTTTCCATTCAGCGATTCGTAAGCCAGCGACGGGACGGTCTGGGCTCGGGGCGCTTCTACGAGCACGGGCGCGATCAGCAAGAACCAGAGAGCCGCAATCGAGTGAGTGCTGCGGATCATGCCAGTCACCGTCGGTTTCTGACTCAAATCGATGGCAATCGCCATGCCGGATCGGATGTGTCGATTTCCTCAGCCATCGACGGCGACCCTTCGCGGCGTGCCTGTTGCGGTCGGTGAAATTCCCCTCACCTCGGATTAGTTCGCGGCCACTGAGCCGGATCCAGTGCCCGCCCTCAGCTCCAGCCGCTTGCGAGAATTCGCGTTTCTGGGGAATTCCTCCCCCGCACGCTGATCGCATTCGCGCCACAACCCTTCACGAATCGAGAGGCATATCTGGCATGCCACGTGCTCAGGTTCATAGCGGCGCTCGCAACCGCGCCCGCAAACAGGAGGCCGATCATGGCTCCGCAAGTCACACGGATTCTCGTCCCGACCGATTTCAGTGAAACCGCGGATGCAGCGCTCGCGTACGCGAAGACACTGGCCGCGAAGCTGGGGGCATCGCTGCATCTGATGCATGTCTTCCAAGACCCTGGCGCCGCCATACCGTTTGTCCCTGAGACCTATGCCCCGCCGCCCCCGGATATGCGCGAACGCGCGCTGGCCGAGGCGTGGGACCAGTTGCACGATCGTCTCGACTCCGAGGAGCACAAGCGCTTCGCTGGAACACGGGCCGTCGTCGAGGGCCTCGCGGCGCTCGAGATTGTCAGATACGCCGAACATCACGGCATCGACCTGATCGTGATGGGCACGCACGGCCGTCGCGGCATCGCGCATCTGTTCCTTGGCAGCGTCGCCGAGCACGTCGTCCGAACCGCCAAGTGTCCCGTGCTGACGGTTGGCGCTGCGGCAACAGGAGAGGAGGCCGGCACAGCGCTCCGCGGTGCAACCACAATCGCCTAGTCGGCGTACATCTGCACGCAGCCATGGGACCCTCCTCGAAGGTTGACGATCGAACGAAAGGGCAATCAACGTGCCTCGCCCATGCGACACGAGCTGTTGTCGCCAGACGAGGACCGTTGTCAGGCGACCATCGTGGTCGTCGATGCGAACTCGACGCGCGGCTCGATCACGACATGCGTCGTCACCGAACGGCCGATGAAGCACTGCGTATGCGCGGTGTCGACGAGCTCGCGCGCCTTGACGGCGTCGGCGCCGTCCTGCAACACGATGTGCGGACGCAGACTCACACGCGACATGTGCATCGTCTGCCCCGTCGGCTCGAGCCAGCCCTCCGCCTCGTCGCTGTAGCCGACAACGGCGATGCCATTCCTTGCGGCGACAAACAGGTAGGTCAGCGCTTGACACGCCGACAGCGCCGCGACGAACAGCTGCTCGGGATTCGCGCGCAAGGCCTCACCGCGAAAGGCGGGTGCCGACGACATCTCGAGCGTGGTCGGCCCGATCGTGACGCGAAGATCCCGGCTGAAGGAGATCGGATCGTGCGTCGGCCCCTTTCCGGCGCCCGTCCATTCGAGATGCGACGTAAAGCTGTGTGCCATGATCCCTCACACGCGTACCGCCGATCGGTTCCCTGCGCAAGCGAATACTCGACCATCGGTCGAACGTTCTCTCGATGTCGACGAGGTTATTGTGGACGCGTCTGCGGCTCCGCGGCCTCCGAACCATTCGGGAGCAATCGGTGTGCCCTCGTGAAGGTCGTGAGAAGCCCGGGCGTCATTCCGGGCGTCACTGTCCGGCACAGTCCGGCCATGCGAACTATTTCGTTGGTCCGGGGATTTTCCAGGCACCGAGGTGCTGGCGGCACGAATGCGCCGTGGCGCCGACTCCATTGCGCGACTGGATCAATCGTTGCTCTGGCACGTCAATGAGGAGGGCCTCATGACCAACGCAACTCTGACCAGCACGGATGTCCTCGTCCGAGACGCGGTCATACGTCAATTGGAGTGGGATCCGGAAGTCGATGCGAGTGCCATCGGTGTGACGGCCAAGGAGGGCGCAGTCACGTTGACCGGCTACATCAACTCGTACTCGGGCAAACTGGCCGCCGAGCGGGCCGCCAAACGCGTGCGCGGCGTACGCGGCGTCGCCAACGACATCGATGTGCGGCTGAAGCTCGAACGGACCGACACGGACATCGCTGCCGACGTGGTGCGAGCGCTCGAACTGCACCATACGATTCCCGAGGCTGTACAAGCCGCCGTCCATCTCGGACACGTGACGCTGACCGGGACCGTCGACTGGATGTTCCAGAAGTACGACGCCGAGCGCGCGGTCCGCCACATTCGCGGCGTCCGCCATGTGATCAACCGGATCGCGATCGCCCCTCGGGCGGTGGAACGCGACGTTCGTCGCCGTATCGTCGACGCGCTGCACCGAAACGCGGATCTCGACGCGCGACATGTGATGGTGACCGTGACTGGGGACCACGCCGTACTGACCGGTACGGTTGGGACCTGGCTGCAACGGAACGTGGCCGCGCGCGCTGCGGCTGGCGCACCGGGGATCAGCGTCGTGGACAATCAGATCGTCATTGAACCTGGCCATGCGCCAGGCTGGCAGAACCAGGACGAGATCTGCTGATGGGGTCGGGAGTCATTTCGTATTTCGAAATGACTCCCGACCCCATTTCTATGCTGCTTCTCTCGACCGTGCGCGCGCCTGGTGGGCCCCGCGCAGCCGCTGCAACGCCAGATGCTCGATCTGACGGACACGTTCGCGGGTGAGGCCCAACCGCTCCCCGATCTCCGCGAGGGTGTGCTTGCGGGATCCGATCAAGCCGTACCGCAGCTTGATCACGCGCCGCTCTCGTTCGGTGAGCATGGCAAGCGCACGCCAGGCGCGCTTCAGGGTGTCTTTGCTCGCAAGCCTGGCCTCTGGCGATGGCGTCGTCGTATCAGGCAGCAAGTCGCCGAAGCGCACATCTTCGGCCACGGGCGAATCGAGCGACGCCGTCGGCGCGCTGGATCGCATGGCGATGATCACTGTCTCGACGGGTATCCGGATGCGCGTCGCGATCTCTTGGATCGTGGGATCGCGGCCCAACTCGACGAACAACGCGCGGCGCGCCTTCGCAATCTGATTCAGACAGTCGACGACATGTGCCGGCAGCCGGATCGTCCGGCCCGAGTCGGCGATCGCATGCGTGATCGCCTGACGGATCCACCACGTGGCGTAGGTTGAAAATTTGAACCCCCGCCGGTATTGGAACCTGTCCACCGCCCGCATCAGACCGAGATTGCCCTCTTGAACGAGATCGAGCAGCGACAGATTGGTTTGGCGGTAGCGCTTCGCGACCGACACCACCAGACGGAGGTTCGCTTCCGTCAAACGCCGCTTCAGCTCGTGCAGCTCGTCGAGCCGCATGCGCACGCGTCGAGCGGACACGCCGTCCACGGTCTTCAAGACATCGGCGGCCATCACCTCGACGCACCCTGGTCGCAGCGGCACCTGTCTGACCGTCTGCTCGAGCGTGGCCAAGAGCCGTTCGCAGCGTTTCTGCACATGGCCCTCCGATGCCGGCGCGTTCACAGACAGGTCGGCATCGATGCGAGCGAGCCTCGAGGCGATCCGTCGCGCTCGAGCGAGACGAGCGAGCGCATCAGTGATTTCCTCCGGTCGCAGTTCGCGGCCCTCGGGCGATTGCAGCAGACTCACGTCGGTCGGGTCTCGCCGCTGTGCGGATGAGAGTACAGCCACTCGAACGGCTGCCGAGGGTACTGCGAGCAGCGCAGCGGCGAGAGCCGCGTGTGCGGCTTCAATCTCCCCGCAGAGGGCCCGCTCGGCCTCCCCCGTCAAGAGCGGCACCCGTCCGATCTCCCTCAGGTAGCGGTTGACCGTATCGATCGCTCCGGCCTCGCTCGCGTCCTCGGCCGGCCGAAGCGGTCCCGTCGAATCTGGTTCTTCGGCGAAGTCCCACAACTCCGACGGCGATCGCTCGATGTCCACCATGTCTCACCCGTACTCCCGATCTCGAGCAAATCCCGCGCCGACGCGACCTGCGCTGGCGGTCGAACAGCCGCGATGCCGGGCCGAGAACCGTTCGCAGGCGGCGCGAACAATTCGTCCTCGCTTCACGCCGCCGCGCCGATGCGCCGCTCGAACCAGAGAAGCGACATCCCGAACAGGACGGCGCCGAGGACCGCAATGCCCATGACATCGCCCGCCACGGCCCCCGGCCCGTTGCCTTTCAGAATGACGCCGAACGCGAAGTCGATGTAATAGCGCAGCGGTGAGACGACACTCATCCATCGCAGCCAGGGACTCATCGCCTCCGGCGGGTTCCAGGCGCCCGACAGAAAGATCATGGGCTGCAGGATCAGGATCATCATCAGCACCGCCTGGGCCATGTTGCGCGCCATCAGTGCGATCGCAATGCCCATGCTGGTCATCGCAAACACATAGAGTGCCGTCACGCTGAAGAACAGCAGCACGCTGCCTCGAATCGGCAGCTCGAACGCAGGCCCGAGCACCAGCAGGAAGCTGAGCGCCGACAACAGCAGCACGAGCAGCACCGTCGGGACGATCTTCGCCACGAAGATCTCCACGGGTCTGGCCGGACTCACGAGCAGCCGTTCGACCGTCCCGCGTTCCTTCTCGCGAACGAGGCTCGCCGCGGTCAGCAGCAGCGAGACCATCGTGCACATGTTGAGCAATTCCAGAAGTGCCGCGAACCACGAGCTCAGCATGTTCGGGTTGAACGTCACTCGCAGCCGCTCGTCGAGTGCCGGTCCGCGTGACAGCGTCCCGGCGGCGATGCCGCCGCGGCGTTCGAGCACGCCGACCGAGTACCTCGCCGCGATCGCGGCGATGTACGCGGTGGAGACGGTTGCCTGCATCGCCAGTGCACCATCGGTCAGGACCTGGATGTGCGCAGGTGCGGCCCCGTCGGCACTGCGCTGAAAGTCCGGAGGGATGACGACCACGACCGCGGCCTTTCCGCCATCGAGCCAGGCCGCAATCTCGGACTCGCGATGCAGGTACGCAACTGTCTTGAAGTACGGCGGCTGCAGATGGCTGATCAACTCACGGCTCTCGGGGCTCTGGCTCAGGTCATACACGGCGGTCGCCACGTACATGGTCTCGGTGGCGCGGCCATGGCCTGCCGAATAGATGGCCGCCGTAAACGCCCACAGCAGTATGACGACGAGCGGCCGATCGCGCGCGATCTGCGCGAGCTCCTTTCGAATCAACCCGGCCACTCTGCGGACCATGTCAACCTGCCCGTTTCTTGAACCCGAGGATGGCGATGGCGTAGACGATCAGACCGAATGTGCCCAGCGTGATCAGGTCGTTCGCGAAGTGCCCGAATCCGAGCCCTTTCAGGAAGACACCGCGCACCATGCGGATGAAATAGGACGCCGGGATGAACCGGCTGATGATCTGCGCCGACGGATCCATGCTCGAGACCGGCGTCATCAGGCCGGAGAACAGCATCGAGGGCGTCATCAGCGCAATGAACGTCACCAGCATCGCTGCCACCTGCGTCGTGCAGAACACCGAAATGAGCAGGCCCAGTCCGACGCTCGCCGTGATGTACAAGAGCGCCGCGGCGGTGAGGACGAAGATGTTTCCGACGAACCGCACCTCGAAGACGTAGAGGTTCAGCGCCATGAGCAGTACGTAGACAACGGATGCGAGCCCGATGTACGGCACGGCCTTGCCGACGATGACCTCCCACCGCGAGACCGGTGAGCAGTACAGATTGAACACGGTGCCGCGCTCCTTCTCGCGCGCCAGCACCAACGCCGCCAGCAGCGCGGGATAGAACATCAGGCTGATCACCATCAGCCCGGGCACGAGCGAGTTCTTGGTCTCGAGCGACGGGTTGTACCAGACACGACCCTCGACCGAGACGGGTATGATCGCGCCCCGCGTCTGGCCGCTTCGTGCCAGCTCTGTCGCCCGCAGTGCCGCCGTGAATTGCGCATCGATGGCGGAGATGTACCCGCCCGCGACGAGCGCCCGGCTCGGGAATGTACCGTCGACCAGGATCTGCACGCTCGCCGACTCGCCGCCGCGCAATCGACGCGAGAAATCGGGTGGAATCACCACTGCTGCCCTCACCGTTCCGCGCGCGAGCAGGCGATCAATCTCGGCCGGGCTGGTGACGATCGTCACCAGCCGGAAGTATTCCGAGTTGGTGAACGCGACCATGTAGTCGCGACTGAGCGGCGAGCGATCCTGGTCGTAGAACGCCACCGGGAGGTTCTTCACATCGAGCACGAACCCGAGCGCGAGCAGCGTCGTCACCACAATCGGCACGACAATCGCCAGGACCAGATAGATCGGATCGCGGATCACTTCGCGCGTCTCTTTGCGCACGACCGCGAGCAGGCGGCTAGCCGTCTTGACCGGCTGGATTGCTGACAAATGAGTGAAGTCTTCCCCGGTCAAGGCGGCTCGCCCCGCGAAGCGGGGCAAAGCCAACACTGTGACCAGCGAGGCGGAGCCGGGCCGGGCTTCGACATGCTCGCCGGTCTGAGGCGGAGCCTTGCTAGACATGAGCCGCCTCCGCGCCGGCCACGAAGTCGATGAACGCTTCGTCCATCGACATCGCGGCGGGTTCGACCCGCACGCGGCCGACGCCTGCCCGGTCGAGCGTGGCGGCGAGCGTTAGATGATCGCCATCGGGGTCGGTACTGCGCACGCGGACGTGATCGCCGTACAGCATTGCGCGCCGGCCCGCTCGCAGCAGCGCGTGATAGGCACCCAGGGTGTCGGCCGATCGAATCGCGAGCAGGCTGCCCGAGCGCCGCGCGGAACGGGCTTTTAGTTCCGCGGGCGATCCGTCAGCGATCAGCCGCCCCTGATGCATCAGGCCAAGTCGATCGCAGTGGGCGGCTTCATCCATGTAATGCGTCGACACGAGCACCGTGATTCCGCCATGCCGGGACAACGAGTAGATCAAGTCCCAGAAGAGACGGCGCGCATACGGGTCGACCCCAGACGTCGGCTCATCGAGGAACACGGTCGCGGGTTGGTGCACCACCGCACACAACAGCGACACGCGCTGCCGGACACCGACCGGCAGATCCTTCGTCAAACGCGACGCAAACGGCTCGAGGCCCAGGCGCGCGACCAGCCCGGCGTAGTTCGATCGATCGAGGCCATACAGGTCCGCGTAGAGCTGCAGGTTCTGGTGCACGGTCAGATCCTGATAGAGCGAGAACCGCTGGGACATGTATCCAATCGCGGTCCAGATGCGCTCTCGCTCCGTCCCGACATCGATGCCGCCCACTGAAATTGCGCCTGCGGTGGGTTCGAGGAGCCCGCACAGCATCTTGATCAGCGTGGTCTTGCCGGCGCCGTTCGGGCCGAGCAGCCCGAAAATCTCGCCCCTTCGTACCGACAGGTCGACCGCATCGACGGCCGTGAATCGTCCGAACCGCCGGGTGACGCCGCGACACTCGACTGATACGCCGCCAGCGTGCGCCGGTGCGGTCTCGAGCGAGACGGTCCCTGTCTCGTGCTCGCCTCCAGCGAGCTGCAGGAACACGTCTTCGAGTCCAGGCTCCTGCAGCGCACAGTGCAAGACCGAGATGCCACGGGCGGCCAGCCCGCCCTCGATGTCGCGCAGCTCGCCGTCGAACCGGATGTGCAGTTCGTCGCCGAAGGCGTCGGCCGATTGCACGTCGCGCCGTTCTCGAAGCAACTCGAGCGCCCTGGTCTGCGGATCGGCGCTGAGCCGCGCGAAGCGACCGGTCGCTCGCGCCCTGATGTCCTCCGGCGTGCCTTCGGCCACAATGCCGCCAGCGTGCACGAGCGCGATTCGATGACAGCGCTCCGCTTCGTCCATATAGGACGTGCTCACGAGCACCGAGGCGGACCGCTCGTCGACAATCCGATGAATGATCTGCCAGAACTCCTGTCGTGAGATCGGATCGACGCCGGTCGTCGGTTCGTCGAGCAGCAGGACATCAGGCAGGTGAATGAGCGCGCAGATGAGTGCGAGCTTCTGGCGCATGCCGCCGGAGAGATTCGCCACACGGCGATCCAGGAAGGGCTCGAGCCGCGTCGCCGCGAGCAGCGCGCCCCGGTTCTCGCGGTACACATTCGCGGGCAGCCGGCGGAGGTCGCGAAAGAACTCGATGTTCTCGTGAACGGTCAGGCTGTCATACAGATTGCTGCCGAGCCCTTGCGGCATGTAGCCGACACGCTCCCGGACGCGATCGCTCGCCCGCACGACGTCGAGCCCCTCGATGAATGCCGATCCGCGATGCGGCAGCAGGACTGTGGCGAACATCTGCATGATGCTCGTCTTGCCGGCACCATCCGGCCCAATCAGACCAAAGATCTCCCCGCGACGGACGACAAACGACACGCCGCGCACCGCCTCGACCCGGCTGAAGCGTCCGTAGGAGCGATGCAGGTCTCGCGCCTCGAGTACGAGTGAGGGCTCAGGATCCATGGCGAGTGGGCTCGGGCGGCGGCGTCCAATGAATCACACCGTCGGCAGGCATGCCGGGCTTGAGAAGGCCGTCGGTGTTGGCGACAGTGAGCTCGACGCCAAAAACGAGCTTCAAGCGTTCTTCGGTCGTCTCGACGTTCTTTGGTGTGAACTCGGCCTGTTGATAGATCTTCGACACGCGAGCGGGAAATCGGCGTGTCGGAAACGCATCGACGATGATGTCTGCTGTGTCGCCCAGACGAAGCTTCGCGATGTCAGGCTCAGGAACGTACACCTTCAGATACAGCCTGTTCATGTCGACCACGTGAAAGAGCGGCGCCCCTGGACTGACGACGTCGCCGACCTCCACCACCCGTGAGACCACAGTGCCGTCCTCGGGCGCGACGATCAGACGCTCGGCCAGATTCGCATCGGCCTCTGCCAGTCGTGCAGTGGCGGTCCGTCGGCTCTCCTCGAGCGCTCGGAGCTGCTGGCGCTTGAGCCCTACCGTGTCAACCGAGGCGCCTGCGAGCGCCAGATCAGCCGATGCGCGCGTGACATCCTTCTCCGCTGCGGCCACGTCGGCCTCGCTCGTGCGGAGCGTCATCTCGGCCACATCGAGGTCCTGCTTTGAAATGGCACCGGCGCGAAACAGCACGTCGGATCGCGCGTACACCGCCGACGAGTTCGCGCGCACGGCAGCAGCACGCGCCGCGTGCGCCTGCGCGCTGCTCAACGCGGCTTCGGCCGCGGCGATCGAGGCGTCGCTGCGCTTTGCCGTGTACGCCACGTCGAGGGAGGCTTGGCTCACCTGCGCATCGAGCGCAGACACACCGGCCCGTGCGGCCGCTACCTGAGCTTCGAACTGCGCGGCATCCAGTTCGGCGAGCAGTTGTCCCTTTGTGACCCGCTCGCCTTCGTCGACCATCAGCTTCGTGACTCGCCCTTGAATGACCTTGGCGGCGAGGGTCACGTCGCGCCCCTCGATCCGCCCGCTCGCAGTCACAACCTGGGCGGTCGATTGCGGGAACAGCATGGGCCAGAGGCGACCGGCGATCGTTCCGAGGATGAGCATGATGAGGACGAGCACCCACCAGCGCCAGTGCGATCGGGCGCGTACAGGCGGCGCTGGAGTCGCGGAATCGACGCGTGATGGTGAGGTCGAAACGACAGGACCCGGTGCATCGATGACGTGACTCATAGAAGACTCCGGAAGATGCTGTCGGTTTTACCAGGGCAACTCACATGCCGGAACGTGCACACCGTCGATCGCGCGTTTTCTGCGGGTAGAGAGAAGGAGGCGAGGGGATTTTTCGGCGGCACTGCGGAAAACCCCCTTGGCAAACCCGAAAACCGGATTCAGACCTGTGGCGGGCCTTCAGGCCTCCTGAAGGTAAGTTCCGCCGGCGTTCACCCACGCCGCGCGATGAGAACCGGGCACGCCGCCGAGCGAATCACCTGATGCGTCGTCGAGCCGAACAACATGCGATCGAGCACGCCGCGGCCATGGACGCCCATGACGATCAGATCGCAGCCACAGTCCGCCGCGTACCTCACGATCTCCCGGTGCGCTCGTCCCTCGACGATGCATGTCTCCACCGTGCAATACGTCGTCGCCTGCTGCGGAATCAGCTCGTGCAAGCGCCGGCGGGCATCATTGACCGCATCCTCGGCAATGCGAGCGACGTCGATCTCGAACGCCATCGATTCCTCGCTCAATCCACGCGGGAACTCAGCGACGTGAAGCAGCGTGAGCCGGGCGTCGGCTTCTTCAGCCATGTTGACGGCCAGGGCCAGCGCATCGAGCGAGCTCTCGGAGAAGTCGACGGGGCACAGGATCTTCCGGAATGCGACCGGCGCATCCGCTTCCACATCCGGAGCGCGCGGCGGCACCACGAGTGTGTGACAGGCCGACTTCCGAATCACCTTCTCGGTCACCGATCCGAGGAACAGCCGCTCGAAGCCAGACCGCCCGTGGGTGCCGATGACGAGCAGATCGGCACGAATCGCCGACGCCTGCGCAACGATGCCGTCATGGATGTAGTCCGCCTCCTGCACGCGGTACTCGGGAATCACGCGCGTGGGAACGCGATCCATCATCTTGCGCATCGCGACCAGCAGCCGCTCGCGATCGCTGTCCTCGAGGACGAGCGGCGGCAGATCCATAGCCGGCAGGTTGGGAAACACGTACAGCAGGGTGAGAGCGGCCTCGTACCACTTCGCGATCGCCGCGGCGTGGTCGAGGGCGTGCTGCGAGGTCTCCGAGAAGTCGACCGGGCAGAGAATGCGAGCGATGCGAATCATGTGTCACCGCCTGTTGCGAAGGATTTCCAGGTCATCAGGAATTCTTCGCGCGCCGCAGCTGTGTGTGCCGCCTTGGTGACTGCAAGTAGCAATCACCCTGCCAGAGCCGGTCGCACTTCGCCATAGCCTGCGCGGGTTCCTTCGCGCGCTCCATGATTTTTTGCGTGTGCCGATCCAGCGGCTCGCGACTTTCATCACACATCGTTCGACCGCCGGCGATCAGACGACGGGCAGGAGAAATGCATTGAAGGGCTGCACGGAGGGATGTATGCGAAGGCTATCCTTTCTTGGAGTGATCGCCACGGCGCTCCTGGCCGTGACGACACCAGCACCGGTCAACGGTGAGACGTATGACAAGCTGGCCTATCTCTCGTTCAGCGCGCCAGTGCAAATCCCCGGTGTGACCCTGTCCGCCGGCACGTATCGCTTCAGGCTGACGAACCCAGACACCAGCCGGAATGTTCTTCAAGTCCTCAGCAACGACGGCGAGATTGTCTATGGGATGTTCAACACCATTCCCGACTTTCGTACCGTGATCACACCAGACCCGGTCGTGACGTTCAGGGAAACACCGGCGGGCGTTCCTCCCGCGATGCGGTCGGTGTTCTACGGCGGTGAGTCTCTCGGATACGAAGTCCTGTACCCGAAGGGCGGCCCGAACATGATCGCCCCTGAAGTCAGGGAACCAGAGATCACGTACACCACCGGGCCATTGCCAGGACCGGAGCCCGTGATCGAGCCGCCGTTTGAACCACTTCCGCCGGTGGAGCCGGCCGCCCACCCGGTTGATGCGCCTGCGCCTGCACCCGAGCTGCCGCGGACCGCGAGCCCGCTTCCCTTCCTCGCGGCTGGAGGGTTGGCAGCAGCGTTGACCGGACTCGGGCTGCTGCGACGTCGTCGCTAGTGCTGCGGAGACGGTCGTGAAGACGCTACTCTTTCTCGCGACGGTCGCACTCGGGCTGGGAATCGGCTCGAGTGCGCCTCAAGAGCCCGCTCCCGTCCTGTCGATCAAGACCGATCTCGTGACCTTGCCCGTCACCGTCGCCGATCGCCATGGAGGGTTCATCTCAGGTCTGGCTTCGAAGCACTTCACGGTCTACGACGAGGGCGAGCCCACGCCAGTGGCGTTCTTCACGAACGACGACGTTCCGATCACGATCGGTCTGGTCGTCGACAGCAGCACAAGCATGCGTGTGCGACGTGCGCAGATCACGGCTGCGGCCACTGCGTTCGCAACGATGAGCCATCCGCTCGATGAGTTCTTCACTGTGAACTTCAACGAATCAGTGTGGCTCGGACTACCACAGCCGCTGGCGTTCACGCGAGACGTGGCGCAGCTTCGCGCCGCGCTGGCAGCGGCGCCGGCGTACGGACGGACGGCGCTGTTCGACGCCGTCGATCGCGCCATCGACCATCTCCTCCTGGGCACGCGCGACCGGAAAGCGTTGATCGTGGTGAGCGACGGGGGTGATAACGCGAGCACGCACACGCTCGAGGCAGTTCTGCAGCACGCGCGGATGACGGACGCTGTCATCTACGCCGTGATCCTGTTCGAACGCGACGATCGCGAGGCCAGGCCGCGCGTGTTGAAGACGCTGGCGCGCGAGACCGGTGGCCGGACGTTCACGCCGCAGCAGACCGCCGATATCGCACCGGCCTTCGGGCAGATCGCGCGCGAACTGAGGAGCGGCTACACCATTGGCGTCGTGCCGCCCGAGGGCGCGGTCGGATTCCGCATCGTTCGTGTCGTCGCCAATGACGGCACACATCGTCAACTCGTCGCCCGGACCAGGGTGGGCTACTATGCGGGACCTCCACGGCAGACAAAGCAGTAGTGGAGCGACTCGAATCGTCCGTTGGCTGGGCCGCGCGCTGCTCCTCGCCGGCACCGCGATGCTGGCGTGGTCCGCCTGGTTCGCGATCGACGGGATGCTCTTTCAGTGGGACATGCGCGACGCCTTCGTCATGCCGCCGCCGCATCCAGATCTGTCGTCCTATTCGCCGCTCCCGATCCGCGCGACAGCCACGCCGTTACCCGCTGTCCCTCCACGCATCGGTTCCGCAATCGCAACGCTCGACATTCCGCGGATAGGCCTGTCGGCTGTGGTGCTGCACGGCTCAGACGATCGCACACTGCGCCGAGGCCCTGGGCATCTCGAGAACACTCCACTCCCAGGCGAACCCGGTAACGTGGTGATCGCCGGGCATCGCGACACGTTCTTTCGAGCGCTGGGCGACGTCAGGGCTGGAGATGACATCTTCGTGGATTCGTCTGCGGGACGCGTCCGTTACCGGGTGACGTCGACACGCGTGGTGAACGCTCACGATCTCAGCGTGCTGGCTCCGACCAGCGGCGCGCTGCTCAGCCTCATCACGTGCTATCCGTTCTGGGTGCTCGGCCCGGCGCCCGATCGTTTCGTCGTCCGGGCCGCGCGAGTCGACGGACCCGGCCCTGCGGAGTTGCCGGCTCAGACGAACGCAATGCCACTCGCAGCACCTCGGCCGTCGGTCGAACCCCCGGCGGTTCTTGCGCCGGCGCCGGTTGAGGCACCGCCTGCATCGACCGTTCGAGCGCTCGACGATCAGGCGCTCGTGCGTCTGGCGATCGATCGTTTCCGCGCGATCTACAACGCGCGTCTCATCAGCCATCACGACGACCGCCGCGGTGGCGCGCTCCGTTTCGACCGCTGCGATGTGGTGTTCGAGGGCGAGCGCGCATTCGCGACGTGCCGGCCGAACGCGCTTCAGACCGATCTCGGCGGCTCCGATGTGTGGACGTTGACGTTGGAACGCGCCGATGGCGAATGGGTGATTCGATCGACGATGACCAGTCCGGTCGCAGCCAATGGTTCGTCGAGCTGAAATCTGCCCACTCTCCGCCGAATATCTCGCAATGGCTCGAGCGCGAGCATCATCCCATTCGAGCCTCAATACCGTACGCGCAGCTGGCACCTCACTTGCGGCGCCTGAAGGTAACAAGGGCCAATGCCACAGGAGTCAGCCATGACCGTCAAGGACATCTGCAATCGCAACGTCGTGGTTGCACCAAAAACCGAAATGATCGTCGACGCCGCCAAGCGGATGCGGACATCGCACGTCGGCGCCCTGGTCGTCGTCGACAACCGGAACGGTCGACACGTACCAATCGGCATCGTCACCGACCGGGACATCGTCGTCAGCGGCCTCGCGGGCGATCCGGAGCACCTCGTCCACCTGCTCGTCAGCGATCTCATGCGATGGGATCTCGTGACCGCGCGGGACAGCGATACGGTCGACGACGCGCTGAAAAAGATGCAGGAAGGCGGGATTCGACGTCTGCCGATTGTCGACGCCACCGGCGAACTGGTCGGCATCCTGACGCTCGATGACGTGCTTCAGTATCTGACGGCGCAACAGAGCGATCTGGTGGCGCTGGTCGCCAAAGAGCAACGGCACGAGCGTACGTATCGCCTCTGATTCAAGCGACGGCCTTCACCAGGCGTCATGCTCAGGAAAACAGCAATTTCCCGCACCGCGGAGCTGCCGAGACCGACAGCTCGCTGCTCCTCAGAGTGGCGACTCGAGGAACGGACATCGCGTCATGATGCCTTGTCACGGCGAATGTAGGCACCGCTATGAGTTCGATGGAGGAAGCCGGCTCGCGAGAGCGCGTCGAGCAGCGCGCGGCACACCGTCACGTCGAGACCCCACATGCGCCGGGCCTGCTCTTCGGTCAACGACAAACCAGGCATCTCGAGATACTCACCGCGCACGCGATCCAGCCAGGCTACGATCCGCGCCTCCTGCGCCGCCGCGGCGTCGTCAACGAGCGAGCGTCTTTCGTCGCGGCGCTCAGGTGCAACGCATGGGTCGTTCACTTTCACGATCGCTACTCCACCTGCCCCTGCGGTTGTCCCGCAGCGCGAACTTCCGACCTCCCGCGACGAAGTTGTGGGAGGTCCCCGATGGTCGCATCCTCCCCCGGTGTGCGTCGGTACGCTGGATGACCAACGAGCACGTCTCACATCGAGACCGCGCGATCGGACGGGGCCCAGTCCATCAACCGCCGCTGTTCATCGCGCATCGTGACGTAACATTCGCAGCACACCGCCTCGAGCTTCGTGCGATCGCGGAGAACAATGCGGCCGCGCTCATCGGTGATGAGGCCTGCCCTGCGAAGAGAGCCAAGAACCAGTGTCACGGTCGGACGGCGGATGCCGAGCATCGTGGCAATCAGGTCGTGTGTGAGCGGAAGGACGTCACCATCGACGAGGTCCGCGATCGTCAGCAGCCACCGCATGCACCGTTGTTCGACCGGATGAAACATATTGCAGAGCGACATCTGCATGCTCCGTATCAGGAGCACCTGCGCATACCGCGCGATCGCCCACGACAAGGGTGCGCTCGCCAGCATCTCCTGGCGCAAGACGTCGGCGCTGATTCGCTGAGCGAGACCCGCGATCTGCACCACGCCATCCCACGACATCGACGTCATGCCCGGGAATAGCGCCGCTCCGGCGAGACCGTCTCGTCCAATCAGACCAACTTCCAGCATCTCACCCGATTCGAGGCGCGACACCAACGAGATGACCGCGCTGGTCGGAAAGTACACAGCACGCAGCGGTTCATGGGCTCGAAAGAGCACTTCCTTCTTCTGGAGCGGCACGGACTCGAGATAGGGCTCGAGGCGGGCGGCCACCGCACGCGGCAATGCGGCGACGAACTCGTTTCCACGCGCCAGGACTAGAGACGGGCCGACTTGTGGGTTGGAGGCCATCCGAGCGCCACGCTTCCGAGTCGCGCCTGTGGACGATGCTCGAGGCATGCCAACCTCTCAGACGGGCTCGAGAGAGTGAGACACGCGGCGGCCCTCGACGATATCGATGAGGGCTGGTGCGATCGCCTCGAGTGGAAGCACGTAGTCGACCGCACCCGACTTCAAGGCCGATTCCGGCATGCTCCAGTACTCGGACGTTGCCTTGTCCTGCGCGATGACGAGGCCGCCATGCGCCTTCACGGTCTGCACGCCATCGGTGCCGTCGGCGCCCATTCCCGTGAGCACCACCGCGATCACCCGCTCGCCGAACAGTCGCGCGGCCGACTCGAGCAACGGATTCGCTGACGAACGGATGAAGCGGATGGGCCGCCCATCCTCGTACAGGAACCGACCGTCGCGGCCAATGAGCAGATGAAAGTCCGGCCGCGCAATGTACACCCCGTCTTCCATCAGGTCGCCGTGCTCAGCAACACGAACGGGCAGGCGCGAGCTTCTTGCCAGAATCGCCGGCAGGTAGCTCTTTCGATACGGCGCTCGGTGCTGCACGATCACGATGGTTGCCGGAAGATCTGCGGGCAGGTGGCCAAGAATCGTCCTGATCGCCTGGATGCCCCCTGCCGACGCGACGAGTGCGATGAGCCACGGCGGCGATTCCCGCTTCCGCGTCACGACCGAATCCGATGACATCGACTCCATGACTCCCATCCCGTCTGCTGCCTCAGCGTGTTGGCGCGAGGTATCGGGCGAACCAATGGCTCGCGAGGCGCTCCACGTCATCCAGCGCTCCCGGCTCCTCGAACAGATGCGTGGCACCGCGCACGATCTCGATCTCGACATGCGCCGCCTTCATCTGCTGCATGGCGTCACGATTCATGTCGATCACCGGCGTATCCTCGCCACCGACGATCAGCAGCGTCGGCGCGGCGACGCGTTCGAGCGCATCGTTCGCGAGATCGGGCCGTCCACCGCGCGAAACGATCGCCCTGACGAGGTCGGGACGATAGGCGGCTGCAACGAGCGTCGCCGCCGCTCCCGTGCTTGCCCCGAAGAGGCCCAGCCGCAGACCACAGAGCGCCTCCCTCCGGCTCGCCCAGTCGAGCGCCGCTGTGAGGCGCGCGCCCAGGCGGGGGATGTCGAATCGATACTCCATCGTGTGCGAGTCGATGGCCTCTTCGTGTGACGTGAGGAGATCGAGCAGCAGCGTCGCAAACCCCTGTGCGTCGAGAAACTCCGCCACGTGACGGTTGCGCGGACTGAACCGGCTGCTGCCGCTTCCGTGCGCGAAGATCACCAGGCCCCGAGCACCAACAGGTAGTCGCAGGTCACCCTCGAGGGCACCACGAGCCACAGGAATCTCCACCGGCTGGGCGGTACTCGCGATGACTGCTGGACCACGCTGCATGATGCACTCCCTGATGCCACGTGAAAGAGCAACAGGCGTGCCCGCCCTGCCCTCGCCAAAGCCGCGTCTACCGGTGTCGCAGCCCTCGACCATAGGAAGGACTGCGGGAAATTTCCGATCGTCTGGGGACTATTCATCTGCGCCGCATCAGCGCTGCACGATCGGTTTCCCGCCACGAGGTCGACCCACCGCGCAATTATCCGGAACGGTGTGACCCGAACTCCACGCCGACACTTCGCCCCGTCGGCGCACCTCTTGCTCCGAGGCTGAGTGTCATTGCTGCGGCGGCCTTGCCGCGGTGTGAAAGGAGACCCATGTCTCGCTTTCTTCGATTCCATGTGTGCGCGCTGCTCGCGTTGATGCTGCTGGCAACTCTGCCAGGACTTGCTGACGCGCAGCGACGCGTCGTGCCTCGTCCTCCGTCACCGTCCGAACCCGCCGTCGTCGTGAGCGGACACGTGTTCATCGGCGGCTACTTCTACAATCCGATGTTCGGACCGTATCCCTGGTGGCCACAAGGGGTCTATCCGTCCTGGTATTACCCAACCTTCGACCGGCGAGCGGAAGTCCGTCTTCGCATCAACCCCAAGGAAGCTGACAACGCCGCTGTCTATGTGGACGGCTTCTACGCCGGCATCGTGGACGACTTCAACAACGTCTTTCAGTCGCTTCCGCTGACGCCAGGTGGACACACGATCGTGTTGTATCTGGAAGGATATCGAACGCTGAATCGCAACATCTATCTCAGCCCCGGCTCGATGTTCGAGCTGCGACAGATGATGGAGCGCCTTCCCGCAGGAGCGACAAGCGAACGGCCTGAAGTTGCGCCCGCAATACCGGCGCCACCCACCGGCACCTACCGCGCACCAATCACGCCGGCCCCGCTGCCACCCTCGTCAGTGCCCCCGCATAGCGCGCCTGCCGCCAGCCTCGCGACGCTCGAGTTGCGTATCGAACCAGCCGACGCCGAGGTGACCATCGACGGACGTCCATGGATCACATCGGAGGAAGGACATTTCATCGTCCAAGTGCCAGCTGGGGCGCACCGGATCGAAGTCGCCAAGCCAGGCTACTGGCAGTTCGCGGCCAGGTTCGAGCTGCGCGAGGGACAATCGAATACGCTGAATGTGCGCCTCACAGCCGATGACGAGAAGTGAATGGCGACACATTCCGCATGTCGATCGCCATCGTGTCTGCTTACGCCTCGCCGGGCCCGATTCCATCGAGCTGCGCCGGCACTGCCGTTGCCCGGAACGCGAGCCGAACGAACGCCTCGTCAGCGGTCTCGACTTCGAGTGCGCAAGGCACGCCCTCATCGGTCGACTGCACGCGCACGTCACGAGGTTGTGGAGCACACAACGACAGGCCGTTGGCGAACGTCAACCGCACCACATGATCGGAGCCGCGCGTGTCGAGCGTGACCGATTCGAGCGCTTCTGACGGCACGCAGGTGACCGGCGCCCGTCGTTCAATGCCGTGGATCGTCGCACGCCAGGCGCGATGCTCACGGCTGAAGCGCTCGAAGAACGAGCGCCACTCGCGAGCGGGCACGCTTCGGATCATCATGACCATGCCCCCATTTCACGCGAATCCGTCGAGCCGCGGTGTCGAATCGAGAAGGTCCACGTCATGTGGCGGGTGCAATCATGGTGCCCCGACGCTGTTGTCGCAGTATTGACAGTGATGCGCGCATCGATGCGAACGATTCCCGATTGGCACTGAAAAGTCCGCACTGGAGCATGATGACGATTGTGAGGCACCGCATGATCAGCTTGACCTACGGGTGTTGGTGTCGATTCGAGACGACATCTGGACGGCCCACGGACTGCACCGCAACAGTTCGCGCCGCATCGAGCGTCACGGTGCAGCTGGAGGTCCTCCCCTTCCCCGTGTCGGAATCGCAACCGGTCCAGCTTTTGATGTTCCCGGCTTCTGCGGTGGCCGTCAGGACGACGGTGGTCCCCGCATCGAACTCTTCCGAACAGTCCGACCCGCACTCGATCCCGCCAGCGCTCGAGACGACCGTGACGTCGCCGCGCCCGTTCGTGTCGATCGTCAGAGGGAACCGGGCAGGAGCTGAAGTGGCAAACGCGCCGCCGCCGTCGGTGCCGGTGTAGAGCGTGGCCGTCTTTGGATCGAAGGCGACTGCGCGGACGAACAGGTTGGGCGGCTGATCGTCCATCGCCGTCCAATGCGCGCCGCCATCGCTGCTCCTGAACACCCCGCCGCCGTACGTCCCCAAGAAGACGATCGACGGCGCAGCGGGATTGACAGCGAGCGCGACGACGTCGCGGGTGGGGAGTCCGGTACTCGACAGCGACCAACTCCCTCCGCCGTCGGTGCTCTTGAACACCCGGGGACCCCGATCCCCCGCATAGATCGTCGACGTGACCTGTGGATCGATCGCAAGCGCGCCAACCGAGGGGAGTCCCTCCATCGCGGGCATCCAGTTAGAACCGCCGTCCACGCTCTTGAAGAGGGCGCCGTTTCCAGACATGTTCGCGAACCCGCCGAACCCCGCATAGAGGGTGGTGGGCGCCTGCGGATCCACAACCAGCAACTGCAGGGGGTCGGCACCCAGGCCTTGGTTGATCTGAGTCCACGTTGCACCGCTGTCGACGCTCTTGAGAGCGCCGCTGCCACCGGCGTACACCGTGGACGGGACGATGGGATCCAACGCCTCGGTGAAGACGGGACCTGCAAGCACCCTGCTCCAGGTGGCGCCGCCATCGGTGCTTTTGAAGAGACCACCGCTCGCAGCGTAGGCGGTCGTCGGGACAAGCGGATCGAGAGCGACGACGGAGCCGTTAGCGGGGACCGGAGGCGGATTCGGGTTCAGGTCCGCAAAACTCCATTCACCCTTACCGCTCCGCGTGTAGACGCGCCCACGATCCTCGCCGACATACACTTTCGAAGCGGTCGAATCGACAGCGATTGAAAAGACCCGGATGCTGCTGAGCGTAGTCCGGCTCCACTGATCGCCGCCGTTGACGGTCTTGAACACACCGTTGCGCTCGGTCGCGGCGTAGACGATCGTGGGCGTCTTCGGATCGACCGCGAGACTGTCGATGCCCCAGCCAGAGCCCGATTGTCCGATGAGAGGGGGTGGCAATCCCGAATTGATGGCCGTCCATGTCGCCCCCTCATTTGTCGTCTTGAAGATGGCGCCATCTTCCAGGCCGGCATACAACGTGCCCGGCGACTGACGATCGATCTCCAGCGTCCTCACGAACGAACCGGTCAGACCGGTATTGACGGGTGTCCACGAGCTGCCCGCGCTGGTGCTCTTGAAAACGCCGCCGCCTCGCGTGCCTGCGTACACGATGCTCGAATCGGCCGGATTGATAGCGAGCCCCGTGACGGTGGCTCCCGTCATTCCGACATTCATCTGTGCCCAGGTGGTTCCGCCATCGGTCGTCTTGAACGTGCCGGCATACACCGTGTCAGGCGCCTTCGGATCGATCGCCAGGTCAACCGCGAACAGGGCGAGCCTGAGAGTCCAACTGCCGCCGCCGTCGGTACTCTTGAAGATGGCGGAATCACCGTTCGGACCGACCTGCCCGACCGTGTAGAGCGTCGTCGGCGTCACAGGGTCGATCGCCAGCGCCCAGGGAATCCGATTCTCGATGCCGGCGTTCGCCGCATGCCAGCTCTCGCCACCGTCGTCGGTTCTGTACACGCCGACTCCGCGCGGCTCGGCGAACAATACGTCGCCGAAGAAACTGACGCCTGCATACACGGTCGCCGTGTTCTGCGGATCAATCGCCAGTGAGCGGATGTAGGGTCCGCCGTTGTCGTACCCGGACCCCGGCATCGGCAGGCCCAGGTTGACTGGGGACCAGTGGCTACCGCCGTCGGTGCTCTTGAATACGCCGCCATTGGTGCCGGCGTAGATGACTGAATGATTGCTCGGGTCGATCGCGAGCGCGTAGACAGTGCCCCCTTCGGGCCCGATCGACGTCCAACTCTCGCTCTCGGCGTGGACGATAGGCGCGATCGTCCACGCAAGCACACCCATGCAGATCGCGCACAACGCGCGTCGCTCGATTGTCTGGATCATTTCGACCTCGTCCGCAGGCCGCGTCTCGGCTGAGGTCGATCGCGCCCACATGGATCAGTGAAAGTTCCCGCTCCCGAACAACCGGATTCGCGGTGCGTGGACACTACTAATCAGCTACTGGCGCATCAATCGGGTGGGTGCACGGGATTCCAAGCGGGAGAATCCTGATCCGGACGCTCGACGAAGCGCGTCTCATCGTCCTTTTGGCTCGCGCAGTAGCGTCATCGCCAACACCGCGACCCATGCCATGAACACGGTCGTGTTGATGCGCTCCCATACACCGGCCCACGGAGTGGGCAGGTTCGCCTCTATCAGCGATGCATAGCTCCCCGTCAACGCGCCACATCCAACGACGATCGCCATCGTCGCAATCGAGTAGACACGGAAGCGATTGCCGAGTGCTGCCGCACCGAATCCGAGCGCGCACGTGAAGAAGACACCGGTTGCCATCGTCCAGACGAGGTGCAGGGTATCCGTCAGCGTCTTGCCGTCAGCAGCCAGCACGGCGCGCTGATGCATCGGCGGCCAGAAGAAGCCAAAGACGGCTTGCGTCATGAGGAGTGCTCCCACCACGCGCAATGCACGGTTGGAGGCAGTTCTCCACACGATCCATCCGAATGCGATCATCAGCAGGGTATAGACCAGGCCGAGCAGCATCCACAGCGGCCTGGTGGGAGCGTCGACCGCGGACAGCTCGCTGATGGTTTGAGAAGCCACACTGTAGCCCGGCCATTGCAGTCCGACGACGAAGGTCATCGCGACATACAGAGTCGCGGCGAGCATTCCGCACATGAGCAGCGACCGGCGCCAACGTTCTGGGCGAGCTGCGTTGCGTCCAGAAAGTGCCGGATGCTGTGCTTCCAAGACAGCTGCCATAACACGGGCGGACGGAGCATTTGATGTGCCAGCGGCGGGATCGGGGGATGTCTCGTTTGAATCGCGCGCCATGACTGGTGGTGCGGCGCCAAGCGCGGATCGGGTGCCGATAATCCCCCGGTTCTCAAAGAATTTTCCCGCTGTTACGTCCCTCATCACAGGTGGCTGGCGAACAACGCCCCCATCCTGCCGGCGCCATATGCCGCCACCGCCACTACTGCTCCGAGCGCAAGCGTCTCGAGGCCCGATCGCCACCACCGATCAACAGTGACCAGTGCGCGCGATGCACCCAGCATGAAGAGCGCCACGAACGTGAGCACCGACGACCAGACCAATTGGCTGTCGATTCCCGGAACGACGTACGGCAGGAGCGGGATCGTGCCCGCGACCACGAATGCAAGCGTCGTCGCGACCCCGTGTTTCCATGGATACGCTTCGAGTTGTGGCAGCGCTGCCGCTTCCCGTGCTCGCTCGTCGGCGCGAATCGACAGCAGATTCCCGACGCCCATCGAGACACCGTCTGCCGCCAGATTCGCGGCGCCGATCACGATCACCGCCACCGGCGACAACGCGCCACCTGTCACGCCGCCGACCACGGCGAACGTGGTGATCAGACCGTCGTTCGCTCCATAGACGACGTCGCGAATGTAGTGACGAGCGGTCTCGGTCGCGCCGATCGGGTCGACGTGCATCGACTCTCGGGGCATGAGGCATTCTCCGGCCCAGGCTGAAGCCTGCGTGCTACGAAACGCGATACGTCACACGCGCTGGGAATCGCATGACGACGCCTCCGCAGCTCGCTGTCGCAAGCTTCAGACCAACACAAACAGCTGAACAGACGACCGGCGCGCCGCCCCTCGCGACCGTTATCCTCGAACCGGCAGCACCGTCGTTATCGTGTGGTCGTGAGCGCGGTCAGCAGCAGTGCTGCGAAGAACTTCGCGACCGGTGCGAAGAATTCGTCCAGGTGAGATCGTGCGCAAGGAGATCGCAGCGCTGTACACGGAATCAGACCATCGTCATATGTGGTCCGGTCTATGCACTCTTCATTCGCATCGGGGCACGGCCCCAGGCGTTCAAATGGGCTCGACGGATCGGGGCCCTGACGGCAGCTCGAGGAGGCCCAGCTTCTGGGCCCGCAGGCATCCGCAGACGCGGGTCACGTCTGAACGCCGGGAGAACGTGCCCCGACTTGCGAGAAGTCGGAGGCGTTTATGCGCGTGCAGGACGTGATGACGCGAGGAGTCAAGACCGTGCCGGTGACGGCGACCGCGGACGAGGCATGGACGCAGATGCGAATGAAGCGAATTCACCACCTCGTCGTCCTGGACGCGCGTGCGATGGTGGGCGTGATTTCGGACCGCGATATGGGCGGGCGCGGCGGCGCTGCCGTGCGCAACCGACGGCTCGTACGTGAGCTGATGACCAAGGGGGTCATCACGATCGCGCCTGATGCTCCGGTACGGAAGGCGGCGAATCTCCTTCGCGGCCGATCGATCGGATGCCTCGTCGTTACTGACCACGGCTATGTCGTCGGGATCATCACGACGGCCGATCTACTGGATCTCATTGGGCGTGGCGCGGAGCGCTCCGTCGCCACGAGCCGCCGTTGGACCCTGAACCACCGTGTTCCACATCGGAAACGGCATCAGGCGACTGGAACCTGGTAGCGCGCTGGCCTCGCTGACGCGTCGGCCGATCGCTCGGCAACGGAGATTGGATGGTGAGGCGTCTATGAAGACCGTGCTCGTCCTGATCCTGTCGCTCACATGCGCACGCGCCTGGGCCCAGACAGACGGCTCAGTGATCGGTCGCATCACCGATGAGACCGGCGGCACCCTGCCGGGGGTGACAGTGGAGCTCAAAGGCGCCGGCGAGCCGATCGTGGTGGTCACCGACGCCGAGGGGCGCTACGCCTTCGACAACGTGGCGCCGGGCTCCTACCAACTCACCTTGCGTCTCATCAACTTCGCCGCCGTGACCCACGGCGATCTTCTCGTCATCGCCGGCACGGCGACCACACGCGACGACGTGATGCACTTGTCGCTGAGTGCAGAGGTCGTAGTCGTCGGCAGGCGGACGTTCACGAACCTCGCCGACGCGCAGAACCCTGCTGAGGATCTGGTCGGCATCGCGACGTCTGCCGGCCAGGGTGCGATCACGGCCGAGCAGCTCGACGTACGTCCGTTCATGCGCCAGGGCGAAGTGCTCGAAACGGTGCCCGGCGTGATCATCACGCAGCACAGCGGAGAGGGGAAAGCCAATCAGTATTTCCTGCGGGGCTTCAATCTCGATCACGGCAGCGACTTCGCGATGACGGTCGCAGGCACGCCAGTGAACATGCCGACGCACGCGCATAGTCAGGGCTACTCCGACATCAACTTTCTGATCCCTGAACTCGTGGCGGGCGTGCAGTATTCGAAAGGTCCGTACTTCGCGGATCAGGGCGACTTCGCCACTGCCGGCACCGGCAACATCAACTACGCGAGCTCCCTCGACCGGCCGATCGTCCATGTCGAAGCGGGCACCTATGGGTTCGGACGTCTGCTCGCGGCAGCGTCGCCGAAGATCGGCAAGGGAGCGATGCTCGCCGCTTTCGAGAGCTCGACCAACGCCGGACCGTGGACCGTTCCCGACTCGTACAAGAAGGTCAACGGCGTGCTCCGCTACACGCGGGGCGACAACGTCAACGGTCTTGCGCTCACGTTCATGGGGTACCACGGGGAGTGGAATGCCACCGAGGCCTCGCCACAACGCGCGATCGATTCCGGACTCATCGATCGGTTCGGATCGGTCGACCCGACCGATGGCGGGCGTACCTCTCGCTACAGCGTCAGCGGCGAATGGCAGCACGGCACCGGCACCACACTGACGAAGGTGCAGGCCTACGGTCTCGGCTACGACCTGAATTTGATTTCGAACTTCACGTTCTACCTCGACGACCCCGAGCACGGCGATCAACGTGAGCAAGTCGATCGCCGGTTTGTCACCGGTGTGCGCGCGTTCCAGAAGCGTCAGAGCCGCTGGGGCGGTCGTCCGGTGGAGAACACGTTCGGCTTGCAGTTCCGCAACGATGACATCCTGCAGGTTTCGCTCTTTCACACGGAGCGGCGCGTGCGCCTGCAGACGTGGAACGATGCCTCGGCACTCGTCACGAGCGCCGGCGTCTACGGCGAGAACCAGGTGGAATGGGCCCGCTGGATCCGGACCACCGTTGGCCTGCGCGCCGACGGATCCAGATACAGCGTCACGAACAAGATCGACGCACGAAACGGCGGCACGGCAACAGCAGGCATCATCAGCCCAAAAGGCACGATCACGCTCGGCCCGTGGCGTTCCACCGAGTTCTACGTGAACGCGGGCACCGGTTTTCACAGCAACAGCGCGCTCGGCACCACGCTCAGATACGACATCAACGGCAATCCCGCTGAACCGGTGACGCCGCTGGTGCGCGCGAAGGGCGCGGAGGTCGGCGTGCGGACGGTGGTCGTTCCGCATCTCCAGAGCACTTTGTCGCTCTGGACGCTGCGTCTCGGCTCGGAGCTGATCTACAACGGCGATATCGGTGCGACCGAACCCGGCCCCGCAAGCAAGCGTTACGGCGTGGAGTTCGCGAACTACTACAGCCCGAAGCGGTGGCTGGTCTTCGATGGCGATGTATCGTGGTCGCAGGCACGCTTCACCGCGTTCAACGAGGCCGGCCCCTACGTCCCAGAGGCGGTCGACGTCGTCGTCTCGGGCGGCGCCAGCATCGACAACTTCCACAGGACGTTCGCCAGCCTGCGTCTGCGGTACTTCGGGCCGCGCGCACTCGTCGAGGACAATTCGGTTCGTTCGCAGGCGACGACGCTGCTCAATGTCGAAGCCGGGTATCAACTCTTCCCGAAGCTTCGGGTCAACGCGAGCATCTACAACCTGCTCAACACCGAGGCCAGCGACATCGACTACTACTTCACGTCGCGCCTCCCGGGCGAACCCCTTTCAGGCGTCGATGACATACACGTCCACCCCGCGGTGCCGCGCACATTGCGCGTCAGCATGATCGTCGGCTTCTGAGACGCGGGACTCTGACGCCTCCGCGCTCCAGCCGGAATGCGTCTTGGCGTGGTCACGTCCGTGAGCGCTCTCGTCTCCAGTCCTCGAGCAGCTGTCGCAGATCGATGTCGGGCGCGATCAGGCATGTATGCCCATGACCCTCGAGAATTCGAACTCGTGACTTCGGCACACGCGCGGCCATGTACTGCGCCTGAGTGACCGACGGCACGAGATGGTCGCAGTCAGCCGCGAGAAAGAGTGTGGGGACGCGCAGGTGCTGCAGCTGCTGGCGAACGTCGTACTGGGTCAGGATTCGCAGCCGCCCCACGTAGCCCTCGCGGGTGGTGGCAGCGGTCAGTTGCATGAATCGTGCGATCTCGTCGCGATGGGTGTGCCGCGAATGAAGCCGCGACGCGGTGAGCCGCCGGACGAGACCCATCGCACCCCATGGCATCAGCTGGAGACCAGCGATCGCGAGCCGCAAGCGCCATTGGGGCGCGAAGAACGGGAATGAGTTGAGGATGACGAGTCCCGTCACCTGCTGCGGCCTCGTCAGACCAAGACTCAACGCCAGCGCTCCACCGAACGACTCACCCATGACAACCGCCGTCCGATCAGGTGAGACGGCATCAATGATGCTGGCAAGATCCTCGATGAGGACCTCCATCGTGGGAGCCGCGTCCGACAACGCGTACGTGACGACCCGGTATTCCTGCGCAAGGAGCGGCACTTGCCTGTAGAACAGCTTGCCCGTGCCATCCATGCCCGGAACGAGCACGATCGTCGTCGCGCCGTCGCCAACGACCGACACGGTGGTGGCATTCCGAGCGCCGGTCATGACAGGGTCCGCTGGTATCGAGGGCTCACGTGCTGCCGAGACGAAAGGGAGTGCTGATCGATGACTCGACCACGCCGGCTCGTGATCGTCGCCCGTATCACGTGGACGGTCGCATCGCTCTGCTTGGAGCAGCTGCTCGTGTGTACCCTCGCGGTCATACCAGTTGCACTGTTGTGGGCTCAGGCCCTGGCGTGGACATCGCACGCGAGCCTGGGACGAATCGCCCTCGTCAGCGTGCTGCTCGTTCCATCGTATGTTCTCTTCACTGTGTGCCTGATGCTGGTATCCGGCCTGACGGTCAGGGCGCTGCACGCAGGCACGCCGCCGGACCTCGAGATGCCCATCTCCGGGTTCGGTTGGCCCCTGCTTCGATGGGCGCGTCACATGGTACGCCTTCACATCGTCCGCGTCTTTTCGGGAGCGCTGTTCCGCGGCTCACCGATATGGACCGCGTACTTGCGTTTGAACGGTGCCCGCATTGGCCGGCGCGTCTACGTGAACACGACGTTCGTCAGCGACTACAACCTGCTCGAGTTCGGCGATGACGTCGTCATCGGAGCCGAGGCGCACATCTCGGGCCACACGGTCGAAAGCGGCATCGTCAAGACCGGGCGAGTACGTCTGGGACGAAAGGTGACCATCGGCCTCGGCAGCGTGATCGAAATTGGCGTCGATATCGGTGCGAACACGCAGATCGGCGCGCTGAGCTTCGTCCCGAAGCATACGTCGTGGCCGGGTGGCGAGGTCTACGCCGGCATTCCGATCCGACGTCTCGAAGCAAGTCCGATTGGCGCTTTCAACGCTCAATCGCCGCGGGCTCTCTGAGCCGGCTCCTCGTTCGCTCCTGACTTGCGGGGTAGATCGCTACCTTCATGACTCGATCGGCTTGCCGGCTGAACAGGCCGAACGCTTCCGGCAGCTGCTCGAGCGTGAAGTGATGGGTCAGCAGCGGCGTCAAGTCGACGCGGTCGTGCTGGACCATTGCCATGAGTCGTCGCATCCGCTCTTTTCCGCCCGGACAGAGCGTCGTCACGATCCGCTGGTCTGCCAAGCCCGCATAGATCGCCTCGTATGGGGCGATGAGCTTTCCGGAGTAGACACCGAGACTCGACAGCGTGCCGCCAGGGCGGATCGACCGCAGCGCGGCTTCAAAGGTGTCCTGACGCCCTAACGCCTCGATCGCAACGTCCGCGCCCCGGCCATCGGTCAATCGCTTGATCACGTCGACCACGTCGACGGCAGTTGGATCAATCGTTGTCGAGGCCCCGAACTTGCGCGACATCTCACGACGTTCCCGGATGGGGTCGACCGCGATGATCAATCCGGCACCCCGGAGTTTGGCTCCGAGCGTTGCGCAAAGTCCGATCGGCCCTTGCGCAAAAATCGCGACGCTGTCGCCTAGCCGGACGTTGCCGCTCTCCGCTCCAGATATGCCGGTCGACGCGATATCTGGAAGCATGAGGACTTGCTCGTCGGTGAGTTCATCAGGAACGACCGCCAGGTTCGCTCGAGCATCCGGAACCAGCAGGTACTCGGCCCAGGCACCATTGATAGTGTTTCCGAACCTCCAGCCGCCTAACGCTCCGTGACATTGTGAGTGCACTCCGTTGAGACAGTAAAAACACTGTCCGCACGGAGTGATGGCGCCCACGATCACCCGTTGACCACGTCTGTACTCGCCGTCGAGACCGTCGCCGAGCTCTTCGATCACGCCGACAGGCTCGTGGCCGAGAATGAGGCCGGAGCGAACGGGATACTCGCCTTTCACGATGTGGACGTCCGTCCCGCAGATAGTCGTGGCGGTGATGCGGATGACCGCTTCTCCGGCCTTGGGCCGCGGTCGCGCGACCTCCTCGACGCGGATATCGTTGACGCCATGGAAGACCACTGCTTTCATCGTGTTCATGACCGGCCTCTTTCTCAGCCTTTGGGCCGGCGTCGTTGGCCGCGCGCCGGCTTGCTCGAGGGAGTGCAACGGCAATGCCGGTCGGATTGCTCCCGAGGCGGCCTCGTCTCCGCGTCGTGTTGGTGAGACGGCGCGGAAGAACTCGCAGGTTATGGGGAACTTCCCCCGAAGGCGACGTCGACTCGTTCGCATTGACAACGCCGCGGTCGAGAGCCGGCACATAAGGGGCAGACGGCACCCGGTGGCATAGAGCGTGCTCAATCACGCAGCGTGCTCGGCACGACGCCCGCTCGAATCGAGGGACGCGTGCCGACGTGACGGCACGCTCGAAGCCATGAAACCGCACAGCGCTGTTCCCCATGACGTGCTCAACCACTCGCCAGCACTCACGGGCCTGACCGGCGCACAAGTCCAACAACGCAGACGTGACTCCGGGCCCAATGTCCTCCCTCGCCCCACTCGCGTGGCGTTGTGGCGACGCCTGCTTGCCCAGCTCGTGCACTTCTTTGCGGTCATGCTCTGGATCGCAGGTGGCCTGGCGATCCTCGCTCGCATGCCGCAGCTCGGGTTCGCGATCTTCGTCGTCATCATTCTCAACGGCCTGTTTGCGTTCCTGCAGGAGTACCGAGCCGAGCGAGCGGCCGAACGGCTTCGCGACCTGCTGCCGCGTCGCGTCACGGTGATACGCGATGCGCGGCGGCAGAATATCGAGGCCGAGGACCTTGTACCCGACGATGTCGTGGTCCTCCACGCCGGAGACCGCGTGTCCGCGGACATGCGATTGGGGGACGTTCACGCGCTCGCAGTCGACACATCCACGCTGACGGGTGAAAGTGTCCCGGTCAATCCGCAAGCAGGAGACGACCTCCTCGCCGGCACATTCGTCGTCGAAGGCGAAGGCTTCGCAGTCGTCACGGCAATTGGCCGCTCCACGCGCCTCGCCCAGATCGCGCAGATGAGCGTCGCGAAGCCACGCCCTGCGACTCCCCTCGCCCTCGAGCTGGCTCGCGTTGTACGCGTCATCGCGTTCACCTGCCTCGCCGTCGGGCTCCTCTTTCTCGCCGTTGCCGTGCTCGTTGGGATTGAGCTCACCGACGCGTTCCTGTTTGCCCTGGGCGTGACCGTTGCGTTGGTTCCCGAAGGTCTGCTGCCGACAGTCAGTCTGTCGCTGGCGATGGGCGCGCAGAAGATGGCGGCGCGAGGCGCCCTGGTGCGACGACTCGAATCGGTTGAAACACTCGGGTCGACGACGTTCATCTGCACGGACAAGACGGGGACGCTGACCCGGAACGAAATGTCGGTCACCGAAGCGTGGACACCTCAGGGGTGGGCTTCGATCGAGGGAACAGGCTACGAGCCGGCCGGCAACGTTCACGCAGAACGACGAGTGCTGTCTCGACTCGACGAACTTGCACGGGCTGCAGCACTGCACGGCCACGGATCGCCGATCCTGCGTGACGGCCGGTGGGTGGCGCAAGGCAATCCCCTTGACGTGGCACTCGATGTCTTCGCCCGCCGCCTCGGCGTCAATGTCGATGACGAAAAGACGGCATGGCCGATCGTCAAGCGGTTTCCGTTCGATCCTCGACGGCGGCGCATGTCGCAGGTCGTCGGGAACCGCGTGATTGTCAAGGGTGCCCCTGAAGCTGTTTTCGAACGGTGTCTGAGCGTCGGCGAGGCGGTGCCCGCGATGACGCGGATGGCGGCGCGCGGCTTACGGGTGCTGGCGATTGCTGCTCGCGATCTCGATGGACTCGCTGTCCCTGAATCCGCAGACGCCAGTGAGACCTCGTTGACATTGCTGGGCCTGGTTGGCATCGAAGACCCGCCACGGGCCGGAGTCACCGACTCGATTGCGGCGTGTCGCCGTGCGGGAATTCGCGTCGCGATGGTGACCGGAGATCATCCCGAGACTGCCAGGGCGATCGCTCGCGACGTCGGTTTGTGGACGCCCGATTCACTTCTCCTCGAGGGAAGCGACCTCCCGTCAGACGAAAACATCTTGGGCGCGCTGATCGACCGGGACGGGATGGTCGTGAGCCGCGTCTCGCCTGAAGACAAGCTGCGGATTGCCCGTGCCTTGCACGCTCGCGGTCACGTGGTCGCGATGACAGGCGACGGCGTCAACGACGCGCCCGCACTGCACGAAGCCGCCATCGGCGTCGCCATGGGGCTGTCGGGTACGGACGTCGCTCGCGAAGCTGCCGATCTGGTCCTGCTCGACGACAACTTCGGAACGATCGTCGCGGCCATCGAGCAGGGACGAACCACGTTCGCCAACACGAGGCGGTTTCTCACCTACCACTTGACGGACAACGTCGCCGAATTGACGCCGTTCGTCGTGTGGGCGCTGTCTGGTGGACGCTTTCCGTTGGCACTCGGCGTTCTACAGATCTTGTGTCTCGATATCGGCACGGACATTCTGCCTGCAGTAGCGCTGGGCGCGGAACCGTCGAGTCCCAGAGCCCTCGCTCAACCGCCACTCGGGCGCCACCTCCTTGATCGCGCGCTGTTGATCCGGGCGCTGGTGATCCTTGGTCTCACGGAGTCGGCTGTCGAAATGGCGGCGTTTCTTTCGACGCTCGTCGCTGCGGGCTGGACGCCAGGCGCGCCGTTCCCCGCCGGGGCGCCATTGCTCGCCGCCTCCGGTGCGGCATTCACCGCGGTCGTCACGGGGCAGATGGCGAATGCGTTTGCCTGCAGGAGCTCGAGGCTCACACCTTGGCAACTGGGCTGGCTTTCCAATCGATATCTCGTGATCGCGGTCGCGTGCGAAGCCGTGATGCTCGCCGCCTTCCTGTACGTTCCGCCTTTCGCGCGACTGCTGGAACACGCACCGCCGGATACGACCGGGTACCTCGTGGCGTCACTTGCGATACCGCTCGTCCTCGGAGTAGATAGCCTTCAGAAGTGGCACTTGTCCGCTGCATCCTGATTCCTGATTCCTGATTCCTGCTTCGTGAGCTAGCTTCCTACTCTGCCGGCCGCTCTTGTATCGACTGCAGGAAACGCACGAGGGCGTCGATGCGAGCTTTCACCGCAGCGTCGCTCGCGTCCTTCGTCGCGCGCTTGAACGTCGCTCCCCACACCGGCATGTCGCGATTCAGGTGCGACGGCACATAGCGGCCGTCGATGATCTGCGCGAGGCGTTCGCTTGGAAACACGCCTCCATTCCGCATCGCGTACTTCGTGAGATCGGGCGGTGCCTTGCGTGTATCGGCCGCCGGACCACCGCGGCCCGAAGGACCGTGACAGCCTGCGCAGTTGGCGCGATAGAGCGCGGCGCCGTTTTCCGCAGCCTGCAGCGACTCGAGATGGTCGACGATTGCAGACACTCGCGCTTGAGCGCGCGTGTCGGTCGCATCGAGTGTCCGGAACGCGGGACCCCAGACCGGCATGTCGCTGGTGCCGTGCGCGACGACGGGACGGCCGACGCCGGTGATGTACGCGGCGATTCGTTCGCGCGGGAACGTACCGCCATTGCGTTCGGCGAGCGTCGTCAGGTCGGCGGGCCGGACGCGGAGCGCCGCACCGACGGGTCCGTCTCCCTTGCCGGTCTTGCCATGGCACGGGGCGCAGTAGAACTCGTACGAATCAGTGGCGCCGAGCGAGTCGATCGCCAGCGGAGGCAGAGTGTCGCGTGGCAGCCGCTGTGCGGCGGCGCCTGCGCCAATGGCAGATACGACCGCTGCGATCGCGATCAACGGGAACAGGACGGAACCTGAAGCAGTTCGCGGTTTCACGATGCACCCCACGATCGGTGACCAGCGTTCGTCCTGCGAATCTTTTCGCAGCGGCGCGAAGAACTTCGACTTCGCCTCCCGGCTTTCGGCCACCAGCGAGCGAACCAGCAACCTTTGGGCCGGGACGAGGCCGCGAACAGGACGAACCTCGAGGGCATGTCGTTTGCTCTCTCGAGTGGCATGGCTACGGCGACACACTCTCTCAGACGGGCTCACTCACGAAGCGCAGTGCGATTACATACCGCGCATCGCATGCACACGGCGACTTCGGAGGGCCATACCGCGCGCGTCCTCACCACGCCCGTCATCTACTCGTTGATGCTCCCGCTGGCGCTGCTCGATCTGTGCGTCAGCCTGTATCAGTGGATGTGCTTCCCTGTCTACGGCATCGAGCGTGTCCGGCACCGCGGCTACTTCACGATCGACCGGCACAGGCTCACGTATCTGAACGTGCTCGAGAAAATGAACTGCACGTACTGCTCGTACGCCAACGGCGTGCTCGCGTACACCCGCGAGGTGGCCGCCCGCACCGAGACGTATTGGTGTCCAATCAAACATGCCCGCCCGGTTCGCGACCCCCATGCGCGCTACCACACGTTTGTCGAGTTCGGTGACGCGTCCGGTTACCGCCGACGCCTGCCGAACCTGCGTCGCACCGTGATCCAGCCAGGGACGTCGGCACGTCGCGCGGGCTGAGAGCCAGCGCGAGGACGCTCACGAGGAAGCGCGCAGTGCGCGCGCTACCGCGGGTTTCTCCGCGCGACCCGGGGAATATCTCGATCGAGGCTCGATCCGATCCGAGCAATCAGCGCTTCGATTTGGTGACGTTGATGGCGACAAGCTTGCACCGCACCTGCACGCGAGCAGAGACCGAACATCAGCTGCGCCATCCAGGGAGGCGTCCCATGGCAGAGCCGCGCAACCGGGTTGTTCAAGTCAGTCGCTTCGGGGATGCCGGCGGGTTGGAGGTGGTCGACGCTGTGATGCCGACGGCCGGCCGCGGCGAGGTACGGGTCCACGTGCTTGCCTCGAGCCTGCACTACACCGACGTCTTGATACGCCGCCACCTGTACCCACAGACCGCGCGACACCGGCCGCCGTTCGTGATGGGGTACGACGTCGTCGGGGAAATCGATCAACTCGGCGGCGACGTGCGTGACTTCAAGGTGGGCGACCGCGTCGCCGATATGACGGTGATCGGATCGAACGCAACCTATCGAACGCTCCGAGCTGACAACCTCACGAGCGTGCCGCCGGGCGTCGACGCGGCGGAGGCCGCGACGCTGATTCTGAGCTGGATGACCGCGTATCAGCTCCTGCATCGCGCGGCCCACGTTCAGCCAGGACAGCGCGTGCTCGTGCATGGAGCCGCAGGCGCAGTTGGTCAGGCGTTGCTCGTCCTCGGCAGGCGGGCCGGCCTCGAGTTGTGGGGCGCCGCGCGCGGCGAACATGCGGCGCTGGTCCGCGAGCTGGGCGCCACACCGATCGACTACCAGCGCGAAGACTTCACACACATAGTGGCGGGCGGGTTCGACGTGATTTTCGACGGAATCGGCGAGGACGGCTACCGCCGATCGTTTGCGGCGCTCAAGCCTGGCGGCCTGCTTCTTGCCATTGGTTTCTCTGCCGGTGTGCAGGCGCGGCAAGGCATGCGCGCCATCCTGATGTCGATCGCGCGGATGTATCTCTGGAGGTTTCTCCCGGGCGGCAAGCACGCGCGCTTCTACTCGATCAACGCCATGCGAGCGCGCCACCCGATCTGGTTCCACGAGGATCTGGAGCGGCTCTTCGGCCTGTTGGCAACTGGCGCCATCCGACCGCGCATCGCCGAGCGGATCTCCTTCGACCAGGTCGCCGAGGCACATCACCGTATCGAGTCAGGTGGTCTCGAGGGCAAGCTCGTCCTGTGCCCAGATCTCCCATCGTGAGCGTTCGAGTTCTCCACACCTCACGAATCGCGCCCCGCCGATCAGTGACGATCGGCTCTGTTGACGATACACGCTCAACCAGCCGGTCGCAGCAGCCGCTGATACGGCTCATAACCGCGCAGAATTTCGAAATCAGGAGTCTGATGAAGATGAGGGCCGTGCTCCAACCCTTCGGCAAACGCATCTCGAAGAAGGTGCAGTGCGCGATCGCGTTCGCCGAGTGCCGCTGCAACACGGGCGCGAGCATACGTCAACCAGCCCCGATGCTCTGGTCGTGACGCCTGCTCGAGCTCGGATGAAAGCACGCGCGCACGGTTGAGATCGCCCGTATGCACGGAGGTGAACGCCTGCCACCCACGATAGTCCATGTCATTCGGATAGTCGCGGGCGAGGCCTTCGAAGAGTGCTGCAGCATCGTGCCAGGTCTCAACCAGATAGAGCACGCGTGCCAGGCCCTCGCGATGCTCTCGCGACGTCCATGAGGGCGCCGGGCGGCCGCGATACCACTCCACTGCTCTTGCGGCCATCGCGAGCGACCCCTCCCGCGAATCATGCGCACGCAGCTCGTGGGCGCAGAGCTCCATGAGATCACCCGGTGTTTCGCTCCACCCGGCTGTTCGTGACAATGACTGGCTGCGTTCGACGATCCCCTGAAGTTCGCGGCGACGACCGAGAGCAATCAGCGCCCGCGCCTCAGCTTGAACGTAGAGCAACACACCGGAATCGTCTGCCTGGGCCCGTCGGCTCTCGTCCAGCTCCCGTTGGTAATCACCGATCATGTGAAGCGCATCCAAGAAGCGGAGCCGGCGGTACGACTCGACGCTGTGGCGAAACGCTTTGCTGACGAACGGTATATGGGTGTAGGCGATGCCGGCCGCGTGCGGCCGATTTGTGATGATATTGGACTGAACCAGGTTGAAGTTGACGAGCAGGCTCGCGGGCACCAGCCGCTCGAGTTGCTCGAGTACGCCGCGTGCCTGCTCACGGCGGCCGTTTCGATTGGATTGCAGGAATTCAAGCAACAGACGTTCGGCGCTTGTGAGGCGATCGGCGATGCCTTCCATTTCGGCCACAATGACATCAGACTTGTCGCGCTGACCGAGGTTTCCGTAGGCGAACATCATCACGGCCATGGCCGGAATGAAGTGGGGAGTCAGTTCGCGGGATCGCTGCAGGTGAGACAGCGCGCGCGCGAAATCGCTCTGAAAGGTCTCGAGACCGGCACGATACTCCCGATACGCATCGAGCGTCGGCGGGTGCGAAATCGCATCGAGTCCACCGAAGAAGTCGTCCTGATGAACGGCAATCGCACCAGCGATCCTTTGTCGTAATGACTCGAGGGTGGCCGTATCCAACTTCTGCGGTGCTACGGTGGTGAAGCCGTACAACAGCCGCCCAGTGCGTGCGTCGACCAGGCGCGTTTGAAATTCGAGTGTATCGCCGTCTCTGTAGTACGTTCCTGCAACGAGGAGATCGGCAGGGGCCTTGTCGCCAGGCGACTTGGTGATCGATCGAGCCGTGACAGCGGCACCTTCAATTGTGCTGATCGACGCGATCACTCGTTCGGCGACCCGCTGACCAATAGTGTCGAGAGAAACATCGCCGGTGTGATTCTCGAACGGTGTGACCACGACGCCGAGCGGCTGGCGTCGCGGCGCGTCGGCGGCCGGCACTGGCAGAACGGCGCTCTCTCGAGGCTCATGTCTGCTCGCGATTGGCTTGAAGCTGGTCAGTAGCACGACCAGCAAGCCGAGACCCACCAACAGCCCTGCGGCGAGGCCAATTCGCCGGCGGCCTGGCGACCGGTCGACGGAGGTGTCGTCCGAAGCATCGACGCCCGCCGCGGTCAAAGAGTGGCGGAAGTTCGGAATGTAGCGACCCTTCGGCAACTCGATGATGACCGGATCCTTCTGCCCCTCATCGTCGTAGTAGTCGGTCAACTTTGCGCGCAATCGGCGAGCCTGAACTCGCACGATGGTGTCCACGCGCGGATCAAACGACGCCCCCCGGCCGAAGACGTCGACTCCGACGGAGTACTCCTTCAGTTGATCCGTGTTTCCCGAGATCGTACGTGTGACGAGGTACTCGAGGAGATGTCTCAGAACGGGTGCGTTCTCGAACGTCTGGCTCGCGGTGACACGAGCCAATTGCGCCGCAACCGCGTCGGCGGAGATGTCGCCTAACGAGAGCAAGTCTGGACGGCTCGACGTCGTGCTCACCGGCTTTCCTGGTGAAGGGCGCCCAGTATAGCCGAACCGGAAGCCATCTCTCTTCACAGTCAATTCGGCGTCCTTCACCTGACCTCACTCCGCGGTCGCACCAGCGGTCACGGTGACTTCACATGCTGTCACTGCACGGACGGGTTGCGGCGGACCACGATGACGACGTGCTCTCTGGCCCGGATAGATCGTGAGGGAGTTCTGTCTTTACAAAGGAGCAACACCATGAAAGCCAGTCGCCTTATCCTCGCACTGATCGCGGCATGCCTTCTGACGCCGTTGTCGGTCAGCACTGTCAGAACGCAGGACGCGAACCACGCAGGTCACGGCAGTGAAAACGGCGGCCCCGTCAATGGGCCTCTCCCTGAAGCCGTACGGCGCGCAACCGATCGCTTCCAGGACGTCAACGCCGCGATCGCGGCGGGCTATGTGCAGTTTCAGGGGTGTGTCAGCGGTCCTGATGAAGGAGCGATGGGAGTCCATTACTCGAACTTCGCGTTGTTCGACGCCGTACTCGATGTCGACAATCCTGAGGTTTTGGTGTACGAGCCGAGAAACGGGCGGCTTCATCTCGTGGCGACCGAGTACGTCACGCCCGCAGCGGCATGGGATCCGGTTCACGAACCGTTCGACAAGCCGCAGTTGATGGGACATCTGTTCCATTTCGTGGCCGGTCCGAATCGATACGCCCCCGACGCGATCTACGAGCTGCACGTCTGGGCGTGGAAGAACAATCCTCGGGGCGCGTTCGCCGACTGGAATCGTACCGTGTCGTGCACGGACTGGGAGAGCGCTCCCTAGCGTCGCTGGACGACTCATCGTCATGGCCCGAATTGTTGCCGTCGTTATCTTTGTCGTTCTCAACGCCGGTGCCGGTGGAGCGCAGGTACTAGGCGCACAGATCTCTGAGGAGGCGCTGGCGCGTCAGCTCGAGACATATCTCGTGGACATTCGGTCAGCAAGTCGTGTTGATTTGCCGAAGCGTGTACAAGCACTTGCCGACGCGGCAAAGACAAGGGACATGCTGCCGCCACTCGTGGCGCTCTATGGACGGGCACCGAACGAAGATTACGGCACGAGACGCTTTTTGGTGGGGGTTATCGGCGAACTGCAGGATCCTCGAGCCCTCCCGTTCCTGGTCAAAGTGCTGTCGACAAACGTGCCGTCGAATGACCAGGACTCGACACATGGGTTCAGCGCGCGGGACGAGGAGGAGAGCGTGCTCGTGAAAGTCGTTCACGCCGTTGGCTACATGCGGTCGGCTGCGGCACGTGAACTCTTGTTGGCCACAATCAGCAATCATGAATCGCATGTCGTCCGCGTAGAAGCACTGCGCTCGTATGTATGGAACAGCCGAGATCATGTAGTCGCGGCGCAAGAGCTGGTCCGCGTCCTTCCCGAGTCGCTGCACCAATTCGCGACGATGCCCAATCTCCACCGAGATATGGATCGCGAGGCCTTTGATCGGGCTCTTGCTCAATGGAGAAAGCAATGGTCAAAACCCGAGCCGTAGCGTTGGGGTTGATCCTGTTGTGCCTGCCTCGGCTGGGAGCATCTCAGGTCTGCGCCCTCGGCGATTCGCCCTTTGATCCAGCCGCGCGCCGAGCACGCGAGCTGCTGTTTACTCGTCATCAATGTAACTCCGGGTTGATTGACTTCGTGAGGCGCACATACCGATTCAAAGAGAAACACTGGGACGACGGGTGGGGATGGGATGATTGCTCTGTCAATGACACGAGATTTGCGTTTCCCCGGATCATTGACGCAGCCTACGTACTTCGCAGGGGTATCGATGTCGATTTGGGCGCATGGCATCGTTCGAGCGAGTACGCCTCACTCCCAAACGGGAGGCAACACGATTACCAGCACGAGCCCGAGTTCACATTCGGCCCGCAGATGAGGTCATTCGGAGGATGGCTCCACACGGATCGAGTGGAGATCTGGTGTGGGGGCTTGCAAAGCAGCCCCAAAAGCATCGCAAGTCAGCTGCTACACGAGGCTGAGCATCTGATCCTTGGTGGTTGGACCGGTGCGTTCAATCATAATGCGTTCATCCCTCCGCACAGCGGCTGTACGGAACGTTGTGCCGACTTCTGGTACGGCCATACGAGTCCGTCAGAGCCATATCAGATCACGTCGCGACATTCGATGAATCAGATCGAGGTCGAATTTCTTTGCGACTTGAGTACGTTTCCGCAAGGATGGGTCACGCTCGACGTGATCGATGACGCAGCGGGCCAGGCCAACAGGAAACTAATACAGAGAATCCTCAATCCGCCAGGCTGGTTTTGTTCGATACCGCGGCCGGCCCCCTGGCCACAGGAGGTGTCATTGCGAGAGCGCCCTGTCGACCGGTCCTGGTAAGCGTTTGACGAGCCCATCGTCGAGTGTGAGCATCACAATTCGATCTTGACGGCCGGCTCCAGACCGGCTTGAGGCGCCGCGCTCTCAAGCAGCAATGGGAACGGCGCGGCAGTTACCCCCTGGCAGCGGCGCGCAAATCGTTCCCCCCTCACCCTCTACGGGGAACGGTTTTCGGAGAACAGAAACAGGCCCATTTTCGACAATCTCGCACGTTGGTCGTTGGCGCGCTGAATTGCATCGCACGACTCGCGAACGCCCGTGTGCGTGATGGCGATTGTGTGCTGATATCCGCCAGTTGCCATCTCACCATGTCGATCAGTTGGCAGTTGCTCTCTTGCGGGCTGGAGAACCTTGCCGCGGACGGAGGGAAAACCGAGCACACGCCCGCTGATTTCGCAATCAGGGCTAACGGAAACGTGACCGTGGGATCGCCCAAGCCGAGCTAGATGTGCGAAGCGATCTGACGTCGTCGATGCGCCCTATGGCGTCTCGCGACTGCCGCGCAGCGTTGTTTGCGACACCGAGCAAGTTCCAAGACAAGTTGCCGAGAGTCGGTTCTCGCAGAGGGGTGAACGCGTTCAGTACGTCCGCATCCTTGCATGTGGACTTGCTCGGGAAAGCCATCGTTTTCCCGTCCGACGAGCTCAATGCCGTGCAAAGTGCGTGACGATCGGTACCGGGTTGGTCCAGTGAGCGGCCTGCCGTCGATGTGAAGGTGGGTGTGTGATCGCGAGGGTGAATGACGCCGGGAGAGTTCGCCCAATGCAGAAGCCCTTCGCGCACGGACGATGACAACGCGATCAGTACATGACACGCTCGAGCGGCGCCGACCAATGGACTCGCATGATCAGAATGTGGTTGGGAGCAGCACCGAACGTTTCTATTCTGCGCGTCCCTCAGCGTAAGGCAAGCATGAACACGTGCGATCGGTTGATATTGCTTGTCGAATATTGACAGTGGAAATCGTCAGTCCAGGCTGCTACGAAGCGTGCTTCAGCCTGGCGCGCGTACCGGCTTAGGACGTCTGACGTCGCATCAGTTCCGGTACGCGCATTCGTCCTCCTTCCAACCTCACCAACCGCGCGCGACGATCAGTGGTGAGTCTGTGGTTCGTGTAGTGAGTCTGTGGTTCGTTGATGACATGCGACATGGTGTGCACGATCTCGCTACTCAGGCGCAGCGTGTGGACCACGATATTTCGCCGCTTCTGTGTGTTTCGTCTGGTGCTGATTTTGCCGACGGCTCATCGACCCTCGCACACAGGAGCTTACGTAATGCCCATTCGTCGTTTCAGTCGTACGTGTGTTTCAGTTGCAGTCAGCGTCGCAGGTCTCGTCACACTGGCGGCGGCGCAGAGTGTCGATGGAGGATTTCAAGAATTCTGGGGACCGAATTACTCGCCCGCCACGAGAGCCACGGCCAGATCGCTGGCCGCGCAAGAGGGAGAGCGCGCGGTTCCCACCGACTCGCGCAGTCGAATCATCTACTGGAACCGGATCGCGATCGATGCGTCCGGCCTCGACCATACGCCGGTTGCCGAAGGCGAGCACCGAACGTTCGGCGAGCAGCTTGGTCCGGGTCGATCAGCGCGTGCGATGGCCATCGTCCACATCGCGATCTTCGATGCGGTCAACGCGATCGTCGGGCAGTGGCAGAGCTACAGCGAGATGAAGCGCATGCCGGGCGGCGGTTCTGTGGACGCAGCGATCGCACAGGCCGCGCATGACACGCTCGTCGCGATGTTCCCCTCGCAGGCCTCGACGTTTGACGATGCACTCGACGCCGATCTGAAAGTGATCCCGGCGAATGGAAAAGAGCCCGGCCGCCGCGTCGGCCGCACCGCAGCGGCCGCGATCCTGCAGGCACGATCGAACGACGGTGCGAACTACGTCGAACCGAGAATGGGTGAGGGCTTTATTCCGAGCGATGACCCCGGCAAATGGAGACAGGACCCCGTGAGCCAGATTCCCGTGGCACTCGGTGCGTCCTGGGGAAACGTCACGCCGTTCGTCATGGCGTCGGGTGCGCAGTTCAGAGTCCCGCCGCCCCCGGCGTTGAATTCAGCGGCCTACGCCGCCGCCTATGACGAGGTGAAACGACTCGGCGGCGACGGCATCACGACGCCGACGGAACGCACGGAAGAACAGTCGCAGATCGGCATCTACTGGGGCTACGACGGCACACCAAGTCTGTGCGCGCCGCCGCGCTTGTACAACCAGCTCGTGTTGACGATTGCCGATCAGATGGGAACCGATTTCCTCGGCCTCACACGCATGTTGGCGCTCGTCAACGTCGCCATGGCGGACTCGGCGATCGCGGTATGGGAGTCGAAGTTCCATTACCAGTTCTGGCGGCCCGTCACTGCGATTCGGGAGTCGGATCCCGGTACTGGACCGACGGGATCAGGCGACGGCAACGATGCAACCGTCGGCGATCAGCAGTTCATGCCGTTTGGCGCGCCGGCGAGCAATCTGGCAGGGCCGAACTTCACGCCGCCGTTTCCGGCGTATCCGTCCGGTCACGCCGGTTTTGGCGGCGCTGTGTTCGAGGTGCTGCGCCAGTTCTATGGCACGGACAACATCGCGTTTACATTCGTGTCCGACGAATACAACGGGACGACCGCCGGGAGCGACGGCGTAATCCGGCCGCTCCTTCCGCGAAGCTTCACGACGCTCTCGCAGGCGGAAGAAGAGAACGGACAGAGCCGCATCTACCTCGGTATCCACTGGTCGTTCGACAAGTCGGAAGGGATCGCGCAGGGTCGCAAGGTTGCGCAATACCTGATGCAGCACGCCTTCCAACCGAAATCGTAGAGACGGGTCTTCAGACCCGCCGTGTGCTATGTGGTTCGTAGCGGCGCGTCTTCAGACCCCGAGTGAAGCCGGCCCTCGCGGGGCCGGCTTCACTCACGTTGTCAACACATCGCCGCGGCCCCGCGAAAAGAGGCTTCACGTCTATCCGATGGTTAACGTGTTAGCGACGCGTTTGAACTGCTTTCCTATGTGGGCCGAAAAAGCCGATGACGCCGCGCTGACACTCCCGATCTCGCCTCCGCTATGGAAGTCGTGCGCACCATGCAAGGTGATGTTCTCGGGCGGCTTCCCACCGAGGAAGAAAAGCGTAACCCACAACTGGGCAGTGTTCTGCTCCGTCGTCCCGCAGCTCACCCGCTTCACACTGGAGTAGTTGGCGACGTGCCTGCCCCTCTCCAGCACTTTGCCACCTTCAATCTGCCAGCGCTTGGCGGGATCGTCGACGTTGTTCAGACAGTCTCGATGCAAGGTGTACGTAAGGGTTGTACTCGGACTTGCCCCAAACGTCAGGTGGAATGGTGCGGTCAGCCCACCGCCGCCGCCAGGGACGAAGAAGTCAATGAACGTGCCGGTCGGATAATTGAAGCGCATCACATTGGCAGCGTTCTGGGTTGCGACGTAGAGGTTGTCGTCAGGACCGAACGTAATTCCGATTGGAACGTTGAGATCGCTGCCGGTGTTGGCGAAGAAATCGATGAACGCGCCTGTCGTCGGGTTGTAACGGCGGACACCGAGATTCCCTCCGAACGTCCCGCCAGAGATGTAAAGGTTTCCGTCGGGACCAAACGCCATGGCCGATGGCGTATACAGACCGCCGGACCCGATCGGGCTCCCGGCGGGCATCAGCAGCCCGAACGACGCCATCGTGGTGAGGTTGAACGTTTCGACGGTTGCGGCGTTGTAGTAGAGCACGTAAAGACGGTTGTTCGCAGGGTTGACCTTCACGTCCCTCGCGGAAGGATTGGCGAGCGTCGGGACGAAGTTGCCGGTGTTCACGCCAGTGGCGGCGTCGAATCGCTGGACGCCCTGAGGTGGATTCGAGTTCGTGACATAGAGGACGCCCTGATGAATGGTCATCCCTGTAGGACCGGCAAGGTTGGTTGACGCAAAGACGTCGATGAACGCGCCGGTGACGCTGTCGTAGCGCTTCACCTGGTTCGTCTGGCCGTCCGAGACAAGCAGATTGCCGTCGAGGCCGATCACGACACCTAGCGGGTCGCCCAGAGCGCCGCCGGACGCGGCCACCTTGACGAAGGCGCCAGTTGTTGCGTTGTATTCCCGAACGGTGTGATTGAGTTGGCTGGTGACCAGAAGGCCATTCGTCATGATTTTTCGTCCGGCTCATTGCAGCCACGAATCCAGCGCATCGCAGACGCTGAAGCGATAAAGATCATAGCCGCGATGGACTTGATCGAAGCCGCATCGCAACGACGGCTTCAAAGAATCTCCGTGCACTCTGACCACACGTCTGGAGCGATCCACGGAGGATGAGGAGTATCCCGAAGTCTCGATTAGCGACGTGCTCGCTTCGAGGCGAAATACCGTCGTTTCATGTCCTGCGCCCACTGGCGCACTTCGCGATCGACCATTCGCTCGAGACGCATCGTCCCTTGCGTATCGACATCCGATCGCCCCGGCGCGGCCCGGGAATCCAGGGGACGATGCGATGAAACCCCGAATGGTCGTCGAATACCCCATCCCAGACGAGCGGGGTCTCCAGCCGGTCCAGGACGTGGCGAATGCCTTCGAGGGCCAGCGTCAGCGCCTGGAACGCATCAATCCCATGGCCGCACTCGACGCGGCGTACGCCGGCTCCGCTGATGCGGAATGGACACTCCCAATTACGACCGTCGCTCGTCTTGCGCGGTGTGCCCAGCGAGACGACGACAGAACGGCCGGACGCACCAGGTGGTTTCAGCCGGCGTACGGCAATCACCGCGCCGAAGGGACTGGTCTGACGAGGCATGAGACCAACATCCTATCGCCCTTCTGTGGTCAGACCTTGTCGGGCCGCTGTCCGGCTGCGGGACGTGAATGTTCGCTCGCGCGCAGCATGGGGACCTCGTCGCGACTCGAATACGAGCCTACTTCCCGATCGCTGCATGGTATGACCGCTGCTACAGTGAGCGAGCAATGCTCGCCAGCCTGACGCAGGATCTTCAGTACGCCGCACGGAATCTCTGGCGCAACCGCGGTTTCGCCGCATCCGCGGTCCTGATTCTGGCCATCGGCATCGCCGCCAGTACGGGGCTGTTCGCGGTCATCGATGCCGTCGTTCTGCATCCGCTTCCGTTTGCAGGTGCCGATCGCATCGCGCGTGTGCGATTACAACCCCCGTCTGGTCCGCCGCGGCCTGCCATGGTGACCGCGGACGAGTTCATCGCGCTGCGACGCGCGTCCACGCTCGATGGCGCGTACATCAGGGACAGCTTCACGAAGACGCTCGCGGGGACGCCGTTCCCGGAGTCGGTCTGGACCGAGTACTACACCGGCGACGCGCTTTCGTTGCTTGGTGTGCAGCCGGTCGTTGGTCGCGTCTTCACCGAAGCCGACGCGCCACTCGGGCCGCAGCCGCAGCGGGTCGCGGTGCTCACGCAGCGGTTCTGGCATCGTCACTTCGGCGGCCGGCCGGACGCGATCGGACAGACGCTCCGGCTCGATGGCGAGCCGTTTACGGTGATCGGTGTTGCGCCGACGGAGTACTCGATGGACTTGACCGACGTCATCGTTCCGCTGCCGATGACGTTCGCCGGGAGCGCGACCTATCCCGTCCACGTGCGCCTCAAGCCGACTGCGACGATGGCTGCGACCGAGGCCGAGTTGCAGAAACTGTATGAGGATTTCGCACGCACGCGACCGGACGCGTTTCCACGCACCTTTCGTGTCCAGTTGAGCCGCCTGGTGGATGAAGAGCGAGGCGCTGCGCACGTGCCCGTCCTCGGTCTGCTCTTTGGCGCCGCCGGACTGCTTCTCCTCATCGGATGCGCGAACGTCACCATCCTGCTGCTCGCGCGTGGTCGCCATCGCGTGAACGAAATTGCGCTGCGCTATGCCCTCGGGGCAGACCGGTCGCGCCTGATTGGCTTGCTGCTGTGCGAAACGGTGCTCGTCACGCTCATCGCCGCGGTCCTCGCAGTGGTGGCGACTCAGTACGTGCTGCCGCTCGTGCTCGCCAATGTTCCAGGCGTGGTCTCACAACGAGCCGGGCGCATCATTGTCGGCTCCACGGCCATCTTCTTTGCGACCTCATTGACTGCGATCGTGGCCGCCGTCTCAGGCCTCTGGCCGGCTGTTGCCGTCTCGCGTGCGCGAAACGACGCTATGCGTCACGCGTCGACGATCAGGACCGGCTCCGGATCCAGCCGCCTTGGCGCGGGAGTGCTGGTGGCCGCGCAGGTGACGATCGCCGTCGTGCTGCTGGCCGGAACCGGTGCGGCCATTCGCGCCCTGATGGATCTGTATCAGGCGCCTGCGGGCTACGATCCCTCGCGCGTCACCGTCGGGCAGATCTATCTGCCAATCAACCGTTACACGACATGGGCGGAACGACTTGCACTGTACGAGCGTGTGCGGGAGGAAGTCGCGAAGGCGTCGAGCGTCGAGGGCTCGACGATCAGTCTGATCCCGACCGGGCCGCCTCCAATGGGCGGCATGACGACGCGCATCGAGGCCGATGGTCTGCGTGCGGACGATCGTGAAGTGCTGACGCATGCGATCGCCTCCGACTACTTCGCCACCTTGAAGATGCCGATGGCGCGCGGGCGGATGTGGCTGCCCGCTGATGATGCACGGGCAAGCGCCGTTACCGTGATCAACGAAACGATGGCGCGGCAGTTGTGGCCGAACGAGAATCCGATCGGCAAGCGCGTCCGTGACCGATCGCTCGTCGAGCGGAGGATCCAATGGATTCTCTACGCGCCTGGGCGCGACGGCTGGTTCGAGGTGATCGGTGTAGTGCGCGATGCGCCGAATCGCGGACTGCGCGAGCCGATCGCGCCGGCGATGTATTACCCGTATTCAACGTCCCTCGGCGATATGGCCGTTCTGATGGTGCGCACCAGGGGGAACCCGGACGGCGCCGAGCAGGATCTGCGAACCGCGGTCGGCCGGGCAGACGCCAACCTGCCGATTATCCGATTCCTCACGCCTGATGGGTTCATGGGCTGGCAACAGAGTCGCTTCGTCACCGCGGTGTTGCTTGGATTTGCGGGTGTGGCGCTGCTGCTGGCCGGCTTCGGGCTCTTCAGCGTCGCGAGCTACACGATTGCCCATCGCACACGCGAGTTCGGTATTCGCATTGCGCTCGGTGCGGCACCTGGGGCCGTGCTGCGCTCCGCGCTGCAATCGGTCGCGATTGCCGTCAGCGCCGGTCTTGCGCTCGGTTTGACGCTGAGCGTCGCGCTCAATTCACTCCTCGAGCGATGGTCGATCCGCAACATGAACGACCCACTCGTCCTCGCAGCTGTCGCTGGCACGTTACTGGTGTCGACGGTGGCGGCCACGATGATTCCCGCGCGTCGCGCGACGGCGATCGAGCCGTCGATCGCGCTCCGAACCGAATGAGCTTCAATCCGCCGTGTTTGGAGAGACAGAGGGTGCGGAGTAACGGCGCTCGCACGGAGACACGGAGAAACGGAGGTCAGACGGAGGCACCACTGCTCCGAATGCTTCACGTGCGGGTGGCGATGCCGGCCGGCGGCCGGCACGTGGGATAAGAGTCGCGCGCGATCGCAAACACCCCAGCGTGCAGTTGGTATTTGTGATCGCACGCGACTCTTATCCCATCGCGCGCTTGCGCGCGGCCCCGCCCGCACTCGGATTGAGGGACGCGGGTAGCTCCGTCCGGCCTCCGTTGCTCCGTGTCTCCGTGCGAAAACCGTTGCTCCGTAACCCCGTCACCTGGGAGTAGGGTTGTGAGTTCAAAGCCCCGTTTGGCTGTTAATCCACTTCAATCCTGAATTCGGCCCTGGATCGTGATCACAACGACGCGAAGTCGCGCGCGATCTGCTGCATCACCTTCTGATCGACGACGCGCGCGTCGCCTTTATCGGGCTCGCCTTCGGAGTAGACCGTCAGCTTCACCGCGCCGCACGACGGACCGAGCGCAGCGGGATCGAACACGTAGAGCCCTTCGAAGATCGCCTCGGTCTGCGAGACGCGGTGTTCGACGACGAACGGGTGGATCGGCGTCACCTCCTTGTCGCCGCAGAAGGCACGCATCCGCAAGAATCCGGTTTTCACGCGCTTCATCGCCGGCAGCGACACCCCTTGCGTCATCGCGGCTCCGCGCGCCACCTTGGACCACCGGCCCTCCACCATCTTTGGCGTGACGCGCATCAGCAGCGCGCGCGGATACTCGGCAACGTATTCCGACCAGTTGCCGAAGTCCATCTCCGGACGCTGCACCTGATCCTTCGCGCCGTAGATGTGAACCGGTGTGATGAACGTGATGTCGAAGTCGGTCGTGCTCATCGAGTACGGACTCAGACTGCCGACACGACCCTTCACCGCCTCGCTGAGCGCGCTGACGGCAACCGGCCGGGGATCGAGCGGCAGGTGCATCGAGTCGGGCGGCGTCGCCTCGGCCATCTTCTTCTCTGCCGATGCCATCACTTCGCAGGCCTGGTCGATCCTGACGACCCGCGTATCCGAACGGGCATCCGGATCTCGATCATCGACCGTCGTGAATCCAATCAGGCCACCCGCCGCAAACACCGGCCCCCCCGCGCTCGCCCACAGGAGCCTCAGATCCGACAGAATCAGACGCGGTCCGACGCCGGTCACGTCTCCAACCGTCAGTCGCTTTTGTCCAGCCATCGCCGCGTCGATGGTGTAAAGCTCCTGGCGATTCGCCACCGACGGCCTCGTCTGGCCGCATCCGAGCGGCAGTGGCCGCAGTGATGTGAGGACCGACGGATTGACCCAGAGGATGGCCACGTCGCGCGTGGGATCCAGCGCGAGCACGGTCGCTTTGACTCTGATGTCGGAGGCAAACTGCACTTCTGCGGACGTCGCCGTACCGACGACGCGCTGATTGGTGACGATCAGGCCCCGGGCATCAACGACAAATCCTGAGGCGTGCTGGGTCGGCGTCCACAACGCCACGACACTCTCTTGCCATTGAGATGCGAGAGCTGAAGGGTCCGTCGCCGAAGGCGTGGCCGATGTCCCCGCGGCACTGACCGACGCGTTGCCGGCCGTCAGTGCGAGCGTTGCGTCACGGCCCGCGACAATTTCTAGACGCTGCGACCATTCGTAGCTCTTGCCTTCGAACGCCACCGGCTGATCGGATTCAACGGCATAGTGCCCAGGGCGCAGCGAAACGTCGGCCGTGCCGGCCAGCGTCGTCAAAATGCGTCGCGGCTCCCTGGTTGGCGGCTCGTCGCTGATGAGCAGCGCGTGGCGCGCGAGTGGCGTCGGCTTCCCCGTGGCGTCAGTCAGAGTGATCGTGATGTGGAGCTTGCTCAACTCCTGGGCAGGCGCCACCGACGAGCTGATGATCAACAACGCAGCGAGCAGCAACGCACGAAGCATGGAGCCATCGTCCGCCCCTGGCGCGCCGAAGTCAACGGATCAGCCCCTTCACGGATGTTCACGTCCGTGTTCACATCGAGCGGATTGGAGGTCGGAAAAGGTTGGGGCGCCGGCACGAAGGTGTGTCGCTCCCACGCTCTGGCCGTACAGTGCGGCGCTCGCGAGGAGCGCCGCACTCACACTGCTGACGATGATTCGCCTCGCTTCGCTGCTCGCCTACCACGCCAGCCGCAGACCGAACTGCATGCTGCGTCCGTCGTCCGCGGTGGTGATCATTCCCACCGTCGGGTTCGAGATATTGGTATCGGGCGTGCCGAAGTTTGCGTGATTGAACAGGTTGAAGACTTCCCACCGGAATTCCAATCGCGACGGCCCCAGCGCAAATCGCCGCGTGGTCGAGAAATCGACGCGCTGGGTCCCCGGCCCGCGGAGAGTATTTCGCCCCGCCGTTCCCTGCGTGCCGAGCGGTGGAACCACGTATGCTGTCGGATCGAACCAGCGCGCCGGCGTCGGGTTGTCGAGCCTCCCTTGGTCGCTTTCTCTTCCGGGCGTGAAGTTGACGCGTTGAGGAATGAACGAGCCGCATTGACACACGTTGGTGGACGTGATGGTGAACGGGAATCCGCTTGCGAATCGCGCGATGCCCTGGACCTGCCACCCGCCCAGAATGGCCGAGGCGACACCTCCCCCGGAGAGCCATTGACGGCCACGTCCGAACGGCAGCTCGTAGCCATAGCTGAACGCGCTGCGGTGACGCTGATCGAAACGAGAAATGGATTTGTCGGCGTTCAAGTCCCACGCAAACGCCGTGTCGTTGGCTTCGATCTCGCCCGAGCCGTTGTCGATCGTCTTCGAGAGCTGGTAGTTGGCGAGGAAGAACAGTCCCGACGAATACCGCTTCTCGAGGCGGAACGACACGCCGTTGAAGTGCGCCCATCCGGCATCGGACGAGTAGAGAATCGCGGACTGGAACGCCGGGTACGGCACGCGGGTTTCGATCGGCGTCGTACCTGGTCGAGCCTGGTTGATGTTGAAGCGCTTGTGCTCGTTGTAGCTGCGACTTCCCGTATAAGCGATTTCGACCAGATAGTTGCGGCCGAACGATTGCTGCACGTTGCCATTCCACTGGACCGTGTATGCCGTCCGGTTGTTCGGATCCAGGGAGAACGGCGCGGGGAACTGCGGAATCTGATCGAGATTCGGAAACAGCGTGTCGACCTGAATGGGCGCCGTCCGCACCGGCGTCAGCGAGAACTGACCGTAGAACGGCGGCACCAGCCGCGTGAACTGCAGTTCGTTCAGATTCAGATTGTCGTAATAGACGCCGAAGCCGCCGCGGGCAACAGTGCGATCGCTGACGTTGTACGCGAGACCGACGCGCGGTCCGAAGTTGTTCAAGTCGCGCGTCATGATCCCTGCGCGATAGAAGTCGTTTTGTGTGATGACGAGCGGAACCAGTTGCGCGGGGAGGTTCGCTGGCACCTTGTGGTACGCGATCTTCCCGCTCGCCGGGTCGAACGCACCTTCGATGTCATTCTCCTCGTGCCACGGCGCCAGGTACTCCCATCGAAGACCGAGTTGAAGCGTCAGTTTGCGCGACATGTTCCACACGTCGTCGATGAACGGCGCGACGGTCGGCGAATGGTAGGTCGATCGCGAGCTGCCGAACGCGCCGGTGCAGGTCGAACAGTAGCCAAGCAGGAAATCGGCAACGGGATTCCCCGAGAACTGTCCGTTGAACGCGAAGGTCCCTCGTGGAGGAACCTCGGTCAGATGTTCGAACGCGCGCCACTGGGCCTGGATGCCAAAACGCAACGCGTGACCGCCAATCGTCTTGGTCGTCGCGTTCGAGATGCTGAGGATGTTCTCAGTGGCGCCCTGAGTAATCCCGCCCTCGCCGTTTCCCGTGAAACCAGTCAGGTTGAAGGCGGGACGGCCGTAATCGAGTGGTTCGGATCCGCCCGCAAGATTCCGCAGACCGATGTCGCCGACCCAATTGCGCCCGTCGAGGCTAATTGGAGACGTCAGGTGATACGCGTAGTTGTACCCAAATCGGAATTCGTTGACGAGCGAGGGAGAGACGACCCACGTCTCGCCAACCGCGAGATTCCGGCCCTTCTGTGGGAGGTTGGTCACGGTAAACGCGCCCGGATTGTTCTGACGACCGTCGTACTGCATGTACCGCTCGAACAGCGTGTGTGTGCCCATTACCTGATCGCTTCGGACGGTCCCCGTGTCCGCATCGTCGAGGAAGTCACGCACCGCGCGATAGTTGCTGGCGCCGACATTGTTGGGAGCGGGAATCGTCGGTGCGAGGATCTGCGCGAACCGCGAAACACGGTTCGTCGGGATCTGATTACCGGGGAACGGCTGGCCTGTGAGCGGATCGGTGATCGCCGTGGCCAGACCGGAGAAATCGCCGCTCAGCAACGCTGGGGACGGCACAGTTGCAAGGAAGGTACGACCCTGTGTCGAACGCAGGCCTTCGAAACCACCGAATACGAAGATCCCATTGCGCACGAGCGGGCCACCTGACGTAAAGCCGTACTGATTCCGCTCGTACGGCGTCTTCGCAGCGGCGAAGTAGTTCTTCGAATCGAACCGGTCGTTGCGGCCAAATTCGTACGCCGAGCCAGTGAATCGGTTCGTTCCCGATTTCGTGACGATCGAGACGACCGCCTGCCCCTGACCGTATTCGGTCGAGAACGAGTTGCGCAGGAGACTCACTTCCTGGACGGAATCGAGCGGCGGGTTCAACGAGAGATTGTTGAACCGCAACGATCGCACGTACACGCCGTCGATCGCGTAATTGGTCGAGCTGTCGCGTCCGCCCTCCACGGTGACGTATTGATTGCGGCTGCTTCCGGCGGCGCCGAACTGCGTGCCGCGGTTGAACGCCTGCGGTGTGACGCCGGCGGACAGCGCTGTCAGCGACAACACTCCGCGACCATTCAACGGAAGGTCCTCGATCATCTTCTCCGAAATGACCTGACCAACCGATGCGCTCTGCGTCTGCAGCAGCGGCGCTTCACTGGTCACGGTGATCTGTTCGGTCACGTTGGCGACGCCGAGGACCAGAGTCGGGCGCACCGTCTCACCGGTGCGCAGGGTCAGTTCCTTGATTTCCGCGAGCGTAAAGCCTTGCAACTCGGCGCGCACGCTGTAGACCGCGGGCCGGAGACCGGGCACGGAGAAGCGCCCTTCAGCGTCGGTGACGACGACCCGCTGGGCGCTGGTCCCGAGCTGAATGACCGTCACGGTCGCGCCTGGAAGTGCGGCTTGCGTGCTGTCGGTCACGAGGCCGACGATGGCTGACGATGCCGATTCCTGGGCACCAGCGTGAGCGGAGAGTGCAACGAGCACCGTGAGAGTGAGGCCCACGAGCCTGCGCAACATGCGTTACCTCCTGATCGAAGTCGACTCCGCGCCCCCGCACGACGCACGTGGTCCGCGGCCGTGGGCGTCGTTGTAGGACCTCGTTCGAGGAGGTTCAAAGAGTTTCTCGCCGTGAAACGGTATTTGGTGGGTCGAAACGAGCGACGCGGCGACGAGCCTGGAGCTAACCTGCACAGGGATCACTCCTTAGCGACCGCAGATCGGACGAAGTGCTGAAACCGGTTGCATGGACCGAGCGCTCGGCGTTGCGCGATACACAACGCGACGAGGCCTCCTGCGATGACGCATCCGGCCGGCGCAGACGTCAAGGCGCGCCGTGCCGCTCACAGTGAGGGCACGCGTTTCTCGGCTTCCTGGCGCCAGCCTCCACTCCGTTTCGCTATGCAAAACATCGAGACCATCGTCGGAATTCTTGTCCGCGCGTGGAATCTGGCCCACAATTCGCCGGGGAGCAACGCCGGCGTGGTTGCCTGGCGTGATGAACTCGTTATGAGCCGCGAAACTGAGACGGCGCGCGATCCGTACCTCGTGAAGTCGGTCGTGCACTCGTCGCGTGTGCTTGCCGCGTTCCGAGCGTCGGGAGAAGCGCTGCCGCTGCGCGAGATCGCCATGCGCAGCGGCCTGCCCAAGAGCATGACGTTCCGGCTGCTGTACACACTCGAACGATGCGGGCTGGTGGAGAAAGTCGGCGAGAACCTTTATCGATCGTACGTGCGTCCGTTCAAGCAGCGAGCGTATCGGATCGGCTATGCGGCACAGGGGCACGATTACCAATTCTCGAAAGAGGTCACGAGCGGCCTCGAGCGTGCGGCCGCCGCCGAAGGCATCGAGTTGATTTGCGTCGACAACCGCTACAACCCGAAAGTGGCCCAGCGCAACGCCGATGTGCTGGTGCGCGAAAAGGTCGATCTGGTCATCGAGTTTCAGACCGATGAACAGGTCGCACCAATCGTTGCGGCGAAATACCGCGATGCGAACATTCCGCTCATCGCGATCGAGATTCCGCATCCTGGCGCCACCTATTACGGTGCGAACAACTATGAGGCCGGCCTCATCGGCGGTCGCTATCTCGGTCGCTGGGCGAGACAGCAGTGGCAGGCGTCGGTTGACGAAATCGTCCTCGTCGCACTCGAGCGCGCCGGAAGTTTGCCCAAGATGCGTCTGACGGGCATGCTGGTGGGCATGAAGGAGACGTGCCCGCAGCTCGAAAAGTGCACGGTCACGTATCTCGATGGCGACGGAAAACTTGGACACACCTTCGAAGCGATGCGACGCCACTTGCGCTCGTCAAAGGCGCGGCGGTTCCTCGTTGGCGCGATCAACGATCCGAGCGCACTCGGCGCACTGCGCGCCTTCCAGGAAGCCGGCCGCGCGGAATGGAGCGCCATCATGGGGCAGAATGCGTCACCCGAAGGGCGCATGGAATTGCGGGAGCGCGGTACGCGACTGATCGGCTCGGTCGCGTACTTCCCGGAGAAGTACGGGAGCGATCTGGTGTCGGTAGCGCTCGATATTCTTCACCGGCGCGCCGTTCCACCAGCCGTGTTCGTCAAGCACCAGCTGGTCACACCGGATAACGTGGATCACGTGTATCCGAATGACTCGCTGATGCAGGTGCCCGCGGGAAGTCCGGCGTGAGGCGCCGTCATGTTGCCGAGACGCCTAGCTGCTGCGACGGGAGCGAAGCGGCTCGGCGTCGGGATTGCCCGGACCGAAATGCTTCAACATGACGAGCGGCTCGGTGTCGCTTTGATTCTCGATGCGGACACCGCGAATCGCAGCCTCGGAACTGACGAACAACTCATCCTCCGTCCTCTCCCCGAACCGAATCAGCGTCGGTGTCGACACGTGGTGCGGCCCGAGGGTGCCGTGTCCTTGCGTGAGGATCACGCCGTACGGCGCCGCGTCAGCGATCTGCACGACCCGCTTCGGTAGCACCGTCAGCTCCTTCGCCGAATACCACCCGGTGCCGTAGCACACCCACCGCTCGCGGTAGCCGTCTTCTTCGCACTGTTCGAACGGACGAACCGGCAGCGGAAACGCGCGGTTATGCGCAGCGAATCCCTCGTCGACGTTCTTCTCCCAGTCGAGCATCTCGACGAGATAGTCGAGGTCGCGATGGTGCTGCGACGGCACGTCCTTCGTCATCAGACTCCAATCTATGACGCGCCCTTCCACCACCGACTGGAACATCGCGAACACATCGCTGTTCACCTGCGGTTCGTACGTGACGAGCGAACCCGGTGCATGAAGGATGCCCGGATCGATCTGCCATCCCGTGCCCGGTTGCAGCCTGAAGGCGCGCGACAGGTAGAGGATGCCGTTGTCACCCTTGTTCCAGTTTTCCAGGCATCGACGCACGTCCGCTTTCGTCGTGCCCGGCTCGAGACCCATGAACGTGTAGGGGAAGTTGTTCTCGATCTGGTTGTACTGCGGCGGGAAGTAATACGCCTCGGGCTTTCCCTTGCGACCAACGAGCTGTGCCTGTGCGTCGGTCTGGTGCATGTGATGAGGGATCGGGCCCATGTTGTCGAAGAACTTGCAGAGCAGGTTCCAGCCGCCGTCACGATCGATCACCGCGGAACCGAGCAGCAGGTCACCCGCCGTGTCAACGGCGTCCTTCAACAGGAACCGTGCGCCGTTGCTGCGCACGTAGCTGAGCCCTTCGTCGGCAGGCGTGCCGGGACCGTTGTCGGCATTCGTCGTCGACGAGAACCAGCGCTCGTTGATCCCGCCGCGATGGCCGCCGAGCGCATAGAGGTCGTCGGGATGCAGTCGCAGTCGTCGGCCCGGAATCATGAACGTGCGTGGCACCCAGCAGGGCTCCAGGCGCAACACACCTTGCCCCGCGCCGAGCACATCCTGCACCCGGGCTCGATCCGTTGTCGTCGACGTTGCTCCGGCCATGACCATGACGTGCTCCTGTCCTCGAGGCCCGGGAACATACCGCCTCGCACCACGCAATTCAAGCCGGGGTTGCACGGCCAGCGGGATTTCGGAGTGCGAGATGCTGGCACGCTCGACCGAATCGTTTCGAGTCATTGCGTACCGCTTCAGGCCATCGCGAGTTGCGGCTCCACGCCTCGCAAAGTGCGCAGCCAGACAACCCGCTCCCGTTCCGCTATGCAAAACGCACACGACTGTCCGATTGCTCTTGAGGACGTCTTCGCCTTGCGTTAGGGTGCGCCAGTATGCGCTCTGCCCTTCAATCGAAGCCGATGAAATCAATCGTCGCCGGGACGATCGTGCTGTTGGCATTCACAATCAGCCGACCGCAAGGCGCGCAGTCTACCAAACCCGGCGCAGGCGTTCGAGGCGCCGAATCCGGACGAGGCGCGGGATTTGGCGCGCTCGGTCGTGGCGTCACCCAAGGGCGCTACGACGACTACACCGGTTTCACCAGCCTGTGGGACGGCCGTACGCTGACGGGATGGGACGGCGAGAGCGACGTGTGGTCGATCGACAACGGCGCCATTCACGCCGACACGACGAAGACGCCGGGCCAACATCACCTTCACTACATCGGACCTGGCGCCGTGATGCACGACTTCGACATCAAGGTCGAATTCAAGATCTCGGCGACAGGCGCCAATGGCGGGATCCAGTATCGAAGCCGGCTGTTGTATGCGCCGCACAACGGGTCGATCGAGAATCCCCTCGGCAAGGACATGCCGAAAGGCGTGACCACACTGCAGGCCGCAATCGCTGCAGGTCTGGCGGAGCCGGTCCCCTCCCGGGGCGGTGGCCCCGCAAACGCACCGCCACAGCCGGCGTTCAGAAACCCGTGGCAAGTGAGCGGATATCAGTTCGACCTCGACTCAGAAAACCGTTACACCGGCCAACTCTACGAAGGCCAGGGACGTGGCATCGTCAATCCCCCGGGCGGATTCGTCGAGCTCCTCCCGGGAGGCAACGCGGTGCGAATCGGCGGGGTGAGTGCGAACCCGACAGCCGCAATCAAGCCGCATCGCGGGCTCGACGGTGAGTGGCAACAGGCCGAGGTGATCGCCCGCGGCAGCACGCTGGTTCACATGCTGAACGGTCAGGTGATGTCGGTGACCGTCGACGATGACCCGTCGGCGCGCGCGCATCAGGGGATTCTGTCGCTTCAACTCGAGGGCAGCGGTCAGATTTGGTATCGCAATGTGTACCTGAAAACGTTCGGACAGCTACCGGCCCTCCCGAAGTAGACGCGGATTGCCTCGTTCACTCGTCTCCGCCACGTCCACATATCGCGACCGTCGGGCCGCAACGATCGAGAACGAACGGCTGCGTGTGACGGTGCTCGTCGAAGGCGGTCACATCGCGGAGATCCTCGACAAGCGGAGCGGCATCAATCCGCTCTGGACGCCGGGATGGGCGTCGATCGAGCCGTCGCGGTTCGGTGTGACTCATCACGGCATTTTCAGCAGCGGCTCCGATGGCAAGTTGCTCGCCGGCATCATGGGTCACAACGTCTGTCTCGACATGTTTGGCGGACCGTCCGAGCAGGAAGCGGCTGCCGGACTGACGGCGCATGGCGAGGCAGCCGTCGCTGAGTACGACATCTCGTGTGGCGACGGGACACTCTCGATGCGCACACGTCTTCCACTTGCGGGGCTCGCCTTCCAGCGTCACGTCGCGCTCGTCGATCCATCGGGCCAACCGAATCACACCCCCTCGTATATACGGATCACCGAGATCGTCGAAAACCTCGGCGCCTTTGACCGGCCGATCGCCTGGACGCAACACGTCACGCTCGGACCGCCATTCCTCGAGAAAGGAAGCACCGAGTTCCAATCATCCGCGACCCGGTCGCAGGTCTACGGGCAGCAGTTCGGAGTCGCGGACGACCTCGTGGCGGGCGCTGCATTCCAGTGGCCGATGGCGCCGCGCGCCGGCGGCGGCGCCGCGGATCTTCGGCGCTTCACATCCGCAGATCGATCGAGCGCGTATACGGCCCATCTGATGGACACGCAACGCGAGCACGCGTTCTTCGTCGCCTTCTCGCCGCGAGCACGTCTCGCGTTTGGCTATGTCTGGCGTCAGCGCGACTACCCATGGATGGGAATCTGGCAAGAGAACCATAGCCGTACACAGTCGCCGTGGAATGGCGAGGCGCTCACATGCGGAATGGAGTTTGGGGTGTCGCCGTTCCCGGAAACGCGACGCGCCATGATCGAGCGCGCTCGGTTGTTCGATACGCCGACATACCGTTGGATTCCGGCCCGCCGATCGCTCACGTCCGAGTACTGGGTCGTCGTAGACGAATGCGACCGCGTGCCGCAGATGTTGGTCGCTCCCCAACAATAGCCATCAGCTTGTCGAGTCGAACTGTAATCAGTTACATTCCGCTCGCCCCTCATTTCGATCAACCCAGGTCGCACCATGCGTCCGTCCCTCATCGCGATTGCGTTCGTGGTGATGGCCGCAGTGGCCCTCGCGCAGCCCTCGTCCAGCGGGTTGCAAGATGCACAGACGATCGCCCTCTGGTCCGGTCCAGCCCCAGGCGCGCTCGGGACCGACCAATCCGACGTTCCAACAATGACTGTCTATCTTCCGCGAGTGATGGTGGCAAACACGCCGGCAGTCATCGTCTGTCCCGGCGGTGCGTACGCGATACTCGCAGCGAATCACGAAGGCCGGCAGGTGGCGAATTACCTCAACTCGCTGGGCGTCGCCGCGTTCGTGCTGCGCTACAGGCTCGGCCCGCGGTATCACCATCCCATCGAGCTGGGCGACGCGCAACGAGCCGTTCGGACGCTGCGGAGCCACGCGAGCGAATGGCGGCTCGATCCAGCGCGCATCGGCATCATGGGATTCTCGGCCGGTGGCCATCTCGCGATGAGCACAAGCACGCACTTCGACAACGGCGACCCCCGAGCGGCCGATACGATCGATCGCGCGAGCAGCCGTCCGGACTTCGCGATCCTCGGCTACCCTGTCATCTCACTCATAGAAGCGTGGACGCATCAGGGATCGCGAACGAATCTTTTGGGCCCGGATCCCGATCCTGCTCTTGCGAAAAGCCTTTCCGGCGAGAACGCGGTGACAAGGGACACACCGCCGACGTTCATCTTCCAAACGAGCGCGGATACGACCGTCCCCGCAGAGAACAGCGTGTACTACTACCTGGCGTTGCGCAAGGCAGGTGTGGCGGCGGAAATGCACGTCTTCGAAAAGGGCGCGCACGGAGTCGGACTGGCCAACGACGACGTGGCGCTGTCGGAGTGGTCAAAGCTGATGGCCAATTGGCTTCGCGTCCATGGCGTGATCAAGTAGTTACCGCCGCTCGTCGGCGAACCCGAACGCGTAAACAGTCCCGTCGTTGGTGCCCACGTAGACCTGACTCAACGCGCTCCAGTAGCTGCCTGGCGACGCAGATGTCGTCATCGACGTGCCGCTATTCCAGAGCGCCTTGCCCGAAACGCCGTCGTAGGCATGCAACGACGCAGACGAGCCCGTTGGCCCGGCGGCCGTCGATCGCCCTGTGGACAGCGTGAAGACGACGCCATTGACGACGATCGGCGCCGCCGGCGTCGTCAGATCCGTGGAGACCCAATCGGTCTCGACCGACAGCATCCCCTTCGCATCGATCACGCGAAGAGCGACGACGGCACCGTTGCGAATCGCACCATTCGTCTCGCGAACGCCTGACGGCTTGCCGGAGACAGGAACCAGAATCCATCGCGTTTCGGAGGCACTTGACGTCCGAGTCGCTACGCCAGCGCGCGCCCACGTGGACAATGCCTCTGCGGAGATCGAGCCACCGCTCGCGACAAGCGGTCTGGAGACGAGGAGAGGCTTCCCGTGGCTTACGCCTCCGAGTGACGCTACATCGAGCAGGATGATTCGCCCGTCCTTCGTTGCGGCGGCGACGATGTCTTTCATACCGTGCCGAAAGACGGTTGGACCGGTAACGAACTCCGCATTCGGTTGCGCGAACCAATCCTTCAATTGCAAGGTTTTCGGATCGAGGGCCACGATGGCATTCGCCTGCCCGTTGCCGGTGACGGTGCCCGGACCGATCGCCGCGAGCAGCATGTTGCCGTCGGATGAAAACGCGACCGAGCCGATCACGCTGCCGCCGTTCGTGTGATATGACACAACCGGCTTGTTCGCCGCGTCGAGATCGATCGCGTAGACACCATTCGGCGCACCACCGCAGGTCGTCGACGTCGCTGCATACATAGTCGTGCCGACCGCGACGGGATTCGACCACTGAGAGTCGGGCGGAAGGAACGGTGCTGGTTTCTGCAGGTCTTTACCAGTTTGGAGACCGACGACGTGCAGTTGACCATCAGCGGAGATGGCGTACCCGACCATGGCTCGGCCCAACCCTCCGCCGGCGACGTTCGGCGCACCGGGAATGCGATCGACGTCATCGCGCCCTTGTCCGCCCCCAGCGCCGGGCGCTCCGCCCTGACGGGCGCCACCGGCACGACCTGGACCACCGACGCGAGGTTCCACCGGAATGCCTAGACCGGGCTCGCCCAGTGCACTGCGATAACCCTGCTGATTGCCACGCGCGACGGACGGTGCGGCGATACCAAGTGGCAGGGTTGGCGCTGCCGCGCCGTTCACAATCCGCGTCGGTGCGGCAGTGATGGTGCCGCGGCATCCACTTGTCCTGGCAGATGGCGTGGCCTCGAACGTGCGCGACCAGACGACATAGCCGGTATCGTTGTCGAGCATGTAGAGATTGTTCGGGCTGCCACCAATCAGTGATGTCGGCACGAACAGCGTGACTCCGCTCGCAGTCACGCCCTGCGTCAGACTCCCACTCGGCCGGGCGTCGCTATCGAGCTTCGCCGTCCACTGCGGGCCGAAGCCTGGCTTCGACATCGACTCGACAGAGATGTGTGGATCCGCCCGCAGCCACGACGTACGCTGCGCATCCCCATACGGCGTCGGCCAGTCCGACCAGCCGCGACCGACTTGACCGAACGTCACAGTGGCGCACACAACAGAAGCGGCGGCGAGAACAGCGATACGGTGAGCGCGCATCTCGATCATCGGCCTAACGGACGCCGAAGGCATACAGCATCCCGTCCCACGTCCCTATGTAGATGCGCCCGTTGGCGACCGTGATACCGCTGAAGTGATTCCACGAGGTAATCGTGTCGCCGCTGTTCCAGAGTTCCTTGCCAGTCTGTCCGTCGAGAGCATAGAGCATCGCCCTGCGGGAGTTGGGAATGCGCCGCGCGGCCCCGCTCGAGAGCGCGCCGCCGTAACGGGGACCGCCAGGCTCGTTCCATGCGGCGTCCTGCACCGTTTGTGTACCGTCAACGCCGCTCGAATAGGCAAAGACGATACCGTTGGCAATCACCGTCTCTTCAGCCATGTCCATGTCGCGCGACAGCCACGCCGGGGCCAGCTGCCACTTGCCGGCCGCTTCTTCGAGCCTCAACGCCGCGACGCCGCCGCGCCTGGGTCGACTGTGTTCGATGGGAGCTTTGAACTTCGTGCTCACCGGACCCCAGAACGGTACTAGCACCCATTGCGTTCCTTGCCGGTCCTGCCACGCACTCAGCGCCCCCCACACGCCGACGCCGTCAAATGCCTGCGAGTCCGCGCAGATCAGTGGCGTCGTGTACATCGTGCTTCGATGATCCTCGCCGCCGAGACCCTCGCGATCCAGAAGCCACAGCCGGCACTCCTTGCTCGTACCGACCAGGAACTTTCGTCCGCGGTAGTCGATCACCACAGGGGTCGTGTTCACGTCGAGATCGCGGCGCCACAGCCAGTTCGCGTTCGGCGCGGCGAAGAAGTCCACGAGCTGCAGCGTCTTCTTCACGTCGATCTTCACGCTGACGATGCCGTTGCCGAGGCGACGGTGCTCCGGATCGAAGATGCCGTCGCCGGTTCCGAGGTATACGCGTCCGTCGGCATCGATCGCCGCGCCGCGTCGTCCCCAGAGCCCACCACCTGCGGGAATGAACGTGCTCGCGCGTCGTGATCCAAGGTCGAACGAGTGGAAGGCGTTCGTCAATCCGCCGCAGCCCTGTGCGGTTGCGGTGTAGATGACGCCGTCCTTGTAGTTGAGCGCGTACGCCTTGCCGTTGCCGGGAACGAACTTCTCTGGCGGCGCGACGTCCTCGCCGTCGGCGAGATTGATCTGATGCAGTCTGCCGTCCCACGATACCGCGTAGACGGTGTACTTCCCTGGGGAGACCTGCACCATCGCCGGCACGGCCGTCTGTCCGCCGGGGCAAAGCACGTTGTCGACGGGTGCTTGATTGGGGAGGCGGTTTTCGAATCGTCGACGCCAGAGCACCTGCCCAGTGGCGACATTCAGCGCGAAGAGGTCGTCGGTGACGCCAGCCACCAGGCCCACTTCGAGTTGGCCCTGCGTTGTCATCACGTTCTCCGCGATGAGCGGCGGAAAGAGGTTGTGCATCGAACGGGAGGTGCTATTGAGCTGAACGCGCCACCGAAGCGTCGTCGAGCCGACGTTGTCGAGCGTGAAGACCTTTTCGTCCTTCACCCAGCCCGTGCGAGCCGTATCGACGCCCTCGATGAGAACGTCGGTCGCGGTGAGAGTGACAGCTCCCGAGAGCAGCACTGCCGAGACGATCAGTCGGCGCAGGAGAATCATAACGATCTACATGCACACGAGCCGCGCTTTGCGCGCCTCGATTTTGTTGTAGTCCACGTCTGGGATCTTCTTCAGATCCTCGAGCTTCTTGCAGGGACCATTCTTCTCGCGGTACGCGATGAACGCGGCGGATTCCTTCCTGAGGAGACCGACAACCGTTTGCAAGTCCAGCGCCGTCGCCGTGTTCAGATTCAACGCCTCCTCGGTCCCGGCCGCAAACTGCGTCGACACGTACTCGAAGACCGTCTCGAGTTCCTGATCGCTGGCCTTCGCGCCTGCAGCCACCATTCTCTTGAGCACATCGCGCCAACCCTCGGGACTCAGCCGAACGGACGCGACACCTTCCGGAGCGTGACAGGTGCCGCACACCTTCAGAATGGTCTCCCGACCGGGCGCGTCCGGGAGCGCGCCTTGCGCCACGAGCGGTGGCTCGACCGACTGGCCCACGGCGCATACGAGAAGTCCGCAGGCAACAACGGCAACGAACGCTCGCATCACAGTCCCCCAGAGAGTCGTGGCACCGGCTTCACGCGTATGACGAGAGGCGAGCGAGCGGGCGGGCCGCTCGCTCCCTCGTGATTCGTTCGACGTACCCGCTTCCTTGGAACGCCGCGAGCGGGTCGGGCGGCAGGCTGCGCCGGGTTCGCCATTCCGCGAGCGACGGCCGCACGTCGGTTGCGAATGCGTCCTGCAGACACCGCTCGGCGGCAACGATATCAGCCGATCGCTGCGCCGCCGCAAGGCGATCGTGGTCGACGAGCGCGGCCTTCGCAAAGAGTTGCTGCGCCATGTCGACGGTTTGAACCATCGCCTCGATCTTGCCTTTGAGATTGTGGCTCTGGTCGACGACGAACGCGATGTCTGCAGGCGCGCCCGACTGCCACTCGAAGAACAGAATCTCGTGAAAGATTCGAAACACTTGATACGGATCGATCGACCCGAGTGTCAAGTCGTCATCGGCGTAACGTCGATCGTTGAAGTGGAAGCCGCCGAGCATCCCCTCGTCGAGCAGCCACGCGACGATCTGCTCGATGTTCTGAGACGCGTAGTGATGACCGGTATCGACCAGGACCTTCGCCTGTGGCCCGGCGCTCCGGGCGAGCAGCAGCGCCATCCCCCAATCGGCAATGTCCGTGTGATAAAAGGCCGGCTCGAAGGGCTTGTATTCGATCAACAGCCGACGATCCGGATCGAGCGCCGCGTGCACGTCCGCCAGCCCTTCCTCAAACAGACGTTTTCGCGCACGTATGTCCGCCGTTCCCGGATAGTTGGAGCCGTCCGCGAACCATAGCGACACATCGCGTGAGCCGAGAGCACGCGCGATGGAGACGCTCTCAATGCAGTGATCCACCGCACGCCGGCGGACCTTCGCATCCGGATTGCCGAAGGAGCCGAACTTGTAGTCCTGGTCCTGAAACACGTTCGGGTTGACGGCGCCGGGACGCACGCCCACACGAGCGGCGGACGCGGTGACGGTCGGGACATCGGCCAGCCCGCCTGGCAGATCCCACTGCACATGCAGGGCGACCGTGGGACAGACACCGGTGAACGCGTGCACCTGCCCCGCATCGGCAAGCTTCTCGTCGATCGTCACTGCCGCCGCCGGCTGCAGGAACTTGCCAAAGCGCGTGCCGGTGTCGGCGAATCCCCACGACGGCAGTTCGATCACGAATCGTTCCAGCGCGCCAGCGACTTTCGCGAGCAGTCGATCACGCATGGGACCGCATCATACCCGCGGGTCCGGTGAGATCGTCACCGCAGGAATGCCTCAGGAAGTCCACCATCAACCGGAATCACGTGGCCCGTTGTCTTCCCGCTCTGCTCGCCCGCCAGCCAGCAGATGGCGTTCGCACAATCGGCGGGCAGAATGGGTCGACGCGTGATCGTTCGCTGTGCGTAAAAATCGGCCAGCTTCGATCGCAGCGCTTCGGTCTCGTCCGCCGCATCAAAAGGAATCTTGTACTTCTTCAGCGACGCAATCACCCGGTCGCGTGGGAACATCGCGGAACCGGCGACAACGGTCGCTGGCGCGATGCCGTTCACGCGCACGTGGGGCCCCAGTCCGATTGCCAGTTCGCGAATCAAGTGATTGATGGCAGCCTTACTGACGTCGTAGGGCTCGCTGCCCTGCTTTGGTACAACGGCGTTCGCGGAGCTCGTAAGCACCATGGAAGCCGGCAACGCCTGAGACGTGAACAGCTCGCCGGCCTCGTCGGCGAGCACGTGATTGCTGCTCACATTGATCGCCATTGCCTGTGTCCACACCCGCTCGACGGGTGTTCCAGGTGCCGGCGTCGGATAGATCGCAGCCGTATTGATGACGATGTCGAGCCCGCCGAACGCGAGCACGGTCGCGTTGATTGCATCGCGAATGCTGCCACGAGTCGTAAGGTCGAGCGCTACCGGCAGAACCATTTCCGCCGGCGAGCACTTCGCCACAGCATCCGCAGCGTCCTTCGCGGCGTCGACATTCAGGTCGGCGACGACCACATGGGCGCCGCGCTGAGCAAGTTGCAGCACGACCTCCCGGCCGATACCGCTCCCGCCGCCGACGACCAATGCGATCTTCCGGCTGAATTCACGCTCGGGCGGCAGGCGTTGGAGCTTGGCTTCCTCGAGCGCCCAATACTCGATTCGGAATGCCTCGAGGCGAGGCAACGCCACGTAATTGTGGAAACTCGCGAAGTGCACGGCCTGTTCCGGCCGCTTCGCCTGAGGCACCGCGCCGCCTTCAACACCTCCGTCTTCAAGCGCGTTCGCGCCAGCCATGACATGAATGGCGTTGACGAAGAACTCGGTGGTGATTCGCGCTTCGCGCTTGTCTTTTGCAAACCCGAACAGACCGAGTCCCGGGATCACGACAACCGACGGGTTCGAATCGCGCAGCGTCGGTGACTCGGCATCGGCAAACGACGTGTAGTAGGCGACGTACTTCTCGCGGTAATCCGCCGCGCGGGCGGCGATGCGCTGACGGAGGCTCGCGATGTCGTCGTTCGCTGGATCCCACGGCACGAACATCGGGCTGATGCGGGTCCGGAGGAAATGATCCGGGCAACTGGTGCCGAGTGCGCACAGATCCTCCGCCCACCGTGATGCGGCGAACGTCATCGCGTCCGGCGACGGGTCCCAGTGAGCGATCGTGCGTCGGTTCGACGAGACGACGCCGCGCAGGTACGGCAGGATGGCCGCGGCCACAGAGGCGCGATCGGACACAGTGTCCTCAACGGCTGCTCCACCGAAGGGTGGACGGCTCTTCTTGCTGGCGCGCTCCTCGATGAACTCACCCATCTGATCGATCGTGCGGATGCTGTTCACGTAGCATTCGTGCTGAGTGCTGCCCCAGGTGAACAACCCATGTCCGCCGAGAAGGATGCCGTCGCATCCAGGGTTGTCCTCGACAGCGCGCCGCAGCATCAGCGCCAGTTCGAAGCCAGGCCGCTGCCACGGCAGCCACACGATCTGACGACGGAAGCGAGCGTTGAATTCCGTCAGTTTCTCCTTGCCATTCGCACTTGCCGCAAGCGCGATCGCCCAGTCGGGATGCAGGTGGTCGACATGATCGAACGGCAGGAACGCATGCAAAGGTGTATCGATCGACGCCGCAACCCGGTTGTGGCCGAATGCGGCCAGCGGATAGTACGTGACCATCTCGTCTTCGTACGACTCGCCCCGGTACCGTGAGATCAGCGCTTCCAGCTTGTCCATGTACAACAGCGCGAAGCCCGATGCGGAGATCGATCGCAGATCGCCGCCGCTGCCTTTCACCGCGAGCACGCGAACCGGCCGGCCACTTAACGGATCCGGCAGTTCGAGCTTCGAGCTGGTATTGCCGCCCCCGAAATTCGTGATGCGGAGATCGTCGCCAAGGCGATTCGATCGGTAACGCAGTTGGTCGAGCGGCGACAATCGAGACGCGTCCGCGTCATCCCAGAGGTTCTGCAGGAATCGGGTGCTCCCCGGGATCGCGAGGTCAGGCACAAGTCAACTCCACGTACTCCCGGAACCGATGGTAGTGCGGCTCCCACTGGTCGGTCTCCGTTGGATAGAAGCGCTCGACGGGAAACGAGCGCTCGATCATCGCGCGAGCCTCGCCGAGCGAGGTGACCGCGCCGGTTGCCAGCATCTGCATGGCGATGTTGCCGAGCGCAGTGGCCTCCACCGGCCCGGCGATGACCGTCCGTCCCGTCGCGTCGGCCGTGAACTGATTCAGCAGCCGGTTCCGCGCACCGCCACCGACGACGCGGATGGCGTCGAAGCGACGGCCAGTCAACTCCTCGAGCGATTCGATGACGGTGCGGTACTTGAACGCCAGACTTTCCATGATTGCGCGCGAGTACGCGGGCGGACCCAAGGGCGCCGGCTGCCCCGTGTCGCGACAGAAGCCATCGATCGCCACGACCATGTCCGACGGATTGCGGAACCCCGGGCTGTCTGGATCGATCAGTGCCTGGAACGGACGCTCGGCACCGGCGGCGCTGACCAGTTCGTCGTACCCGTAGTCATGACCAGATGCCGCCCACGACCGCCGGCACGACTGAAGCAGCCAGAGACCGCCGATGTTCTTGAGCAGTCGAGTCGTGCCACACACGCCGCCCTCGTTCGTGAAATCGAGCTCCAACGCGCGGGGCGAAATGATCGGGGCGCCGAGCTCCGTACCGAGAAGCGACCAGGTGCCGGAGCTGAGAAACGCCGTCGTTCCTGATGCAGCGACGGCGGCAAATGCGGAACCGGTGTCGTGACACGCAGGAAGCACGACGGGCGTACCTGCACGTGCGACGTTGGCTTCTCGTCGCAGCGATCCGAGTATCGTGCCAGGCTCGACGAGTTCTGGCAGCAGCCGCGAGGGGATCTCGAGAGCATCGAGCAAGTCGGTCGCCCAACGTCGTGTGGACGCGTTGATGTACTGCGTGGTGGTGGAATTGGTGAATTCCGAACGCAACTGCCCCGAAAGCCAATAGTTCAACACGTCGGGGATCATCGCGACCCGATGCGCCGCCGCAATGACCGACGGCGTCGATCGACACGCCGCATAGAGCTGATACAGCGTGTTGAACCAGAGGAACTGAATACCGGTGATCCCGTAGATGCGCTCTCTGGGAACCTTCGCGACCACCTCCTCCATCACACCGTCAGTACGCGTATCACGGTACGTGAACGGAGGCTCGACGAGCGAGCCGTCGTCGCGGATCAATCCATAGTCGCAGCCCCACGCATCAACGCCAAGGCTGTCAAGTCGCTCAGCGCCCAACTGCTCCAGTGCACGCCGCATCTCCCGCCACACGCGATAGATGTCCCACCGAAGCGAGCCGTTGTCGCCTACAGGTCCGTTGGCGAAACGGCAGACTTCCGTCAGTGTCAGCGACGGCCCGGTCAGCGATCCGAGCATCGCTCGGCCGCTCTCGGCACCGATGTCGAACGCCAGAAACTGTTTCACGCTGGTCACGGAAGGTTAGGTCTCGACGCGGTCGAGCACACACACCTTCTCCCAACGGCCGCTACGCGCCGATGCGAGCACCGCGTCGGTGACGTAGTCGGTGGCGAGCGCTTCGCGGAACGTCGGCGAGGGACTCGTGCCCTGAGCAGCCGCCTGGCAGAAATCGCTGAATTGGTGGATGAAGGTGTGCTCGTAGCCGATTTGCAGGCCGGGCACCCACCAGTGCTTCATGTACGGATGATCGCCGTCAGTAATATGCATGTTGCGCCATCCGCGCGTGCGTCCCTCGTCGCGATGGTCGAACCATTGAAGGCGATGCAGATCGTGGAGATCCCACGCGGCCGAGGCGTGCTCGCCGTTGATCTCGAGCGTGTAGAGCGCCTTGTGGCCGCGTGCGTAGCGTGTGGATTCGAACGTCGCGAGCGAACCGTTGCGACATCGCGAGAGAAACGCACACGCGTCGTCGATGCCAACGGGCTCGACCTTGCCAGTCAGATTGTGCTTACGAGCTTTGATGAACGTCTCGGTCACGGCCGTGACCTCGTCAATCGGGCCGTTGAGCCACAGAGCCGTATCGATGCAGTGCGCGAGGAGATCGCCCGTGACGCCACTGCCAGCGACCGATACATCGAGCCGCCACAACCCTTCACCGCCCTGCGGCAGGTCTTCCGAGATCGTCCAGTCCTGCAGGAACTTCGCGCGGTAGTGGAAGATGCGTCCGAGCCTGCCTTCCTCTATCAGCTGTTGCAGAAGAACGACGGCCGGAACACGACGATAGTTGTACCAGACGGAGTTCGACACGCCGGCGCTCTCGACGGCGCTCACGATGCGTTCCGCTTCCGCGCCTGAGCGGGCCAGCGGCTTCTCGCACATCACCATCTTGCCGGCGCGGGCAGCGGCGATGGCAATGTCCGCGTGCGTGTCGTTCGGGCTGGCAATATCGATCAGGTCTATATCCTTGCGCTCGATCAATCGTCGCCAATCGGTTTCGACGGATTCGTATCCCCAGTTCGCCGCGAATGCCTCGACGCGCGCCCGAGTCCTCGCGGCGACAGCCTTGAGCACCGGGCGGTACGGCAGCGAGAAATAGCGCGGAGCCTGGAGGAACGCATTCGAGTGGGTACGGCCCATGAAGCCGTAGCCGACGAGACCGATATTCAGAGGTGTTGTACCCATTGGGCCCCTACACGGCGACGGCAACCCGCGCGTCCCAGCCGTGGGCCTTCCGCACTTCGATCATCAGCTTCAGCACATCGTTCCACGTTCCGGGCTGCATCATCACGTCGTTCGCAAACATGCACCCGTCCCAACACAGGTGCTGCACCGCGCGCGTCGGCTGACCGGTGTCGTCGCGCAGCCAGTAGCCCGCGTACTTCACCACGTCGAGTTTTCCGTTGGGATCGAAGGGCAGGCAGTGACGTCCTGTTTTGTCGTGAGAGCCAGAACCCTTCACGGTGCCGTCGTTCTGGGCGACGTGAAAGTCGATCGTCCACGGACGCAACGCGCGACCGACCTGCCGATACGCCTCGTCCAGTTTCGTGCGGTCGTTCCAGTCGTAGCCTTCGGGAAGAAGGCGATCCTCCGGCGCGTTGTACCCCATCGTGAAGAGCAGGTTGTGCGCCATGTCCGCCTGATAGCCGAACGCCGCCTGCCGGTCGACCAACTCGAGCAGCTGCAGCATCCGTTTCCAACTGTGCATCCCGCCCCAGCAGATTTCGCCTTCGGCGGCCAGCCGCTCTCCGTACGACCCGGCTATCTCGCACGCCTGACGGAACGTCTCGGCGATCCGACGCGTATTCCCTTCGGGGTCCTTGGCCCAGTCGGCCGGGCTGCACGCCGAGTCGATTCGAATCACGCCGTACTTGCGGATGCTAAGAGCCCGCAATGTGTGGCCGATAACACACGCCTTGCGCACTTGCTGCAGGAAGCTTTTGCGCGCGACCTCATCTCCCATGGCCGACCCACCTCCCGTCGGCGGCCAGACTGGCGCGACCAACGAGCCGACGACGAGACCGCGGGTAGCGATCGCATCGCAGAGGCGCTTCAAGTCGTCGTTGGACGCATCGATGCTGGTGTGCGGATCGGAGAGGAAGAGATCGACGCCGTCGAACCTCGTGCCGTCAACGTTCGCTGCTGCCGTGAGATCGAGCATGGTCTCGAGACCGATGAATGGCTCAGCCCCCGGACTGCCCTTTCCGACGAGTCCTGGCCACATCGCGTTATGCAACGCGGGACGCGGATGCCGCGCATCGGATGCCATGAGTCCCCCTTCAACGGACGATAGCCCGCCGGTGTGCACACATCAAGTTTGGATCTCTCTCGTCGGCCCTGTTTTGCTGTGAGGAACGACAGGCGGATGAATTTCTGTTGTTTTGAGAGTAGCGCCACGCGAGTGTCGCAACTTCGCTGACACTGTCGTTACGCATTGCGATACGCGCCCCCGATCGGCCACTCGATGGCCGCGCGATGAAGAGTCAGAGCGGTAAGACGGCGGCCGTTTCTCATCGCAAAACGGGTCGCAAGAGTTCGTTTCGCACTTGCGGCCCTCGAGTGCCGTACGTCATTCAACTTTTCCTATGACGGCGTGACGAACAAAGACACGGGCCAGGCAACGATCCCCGTCGTCACGCGCAGCGGGTCGAGAGACTTTCACGGCGGGCGGCTTCAGTTCGGGTACGAGAAGCGGGCGGCGGAGTCTCATTACTCGGCCGACCAGTGGCTGGCCTCAGATGCCAACGAAGTACGAGATCAACACCGTGAGCTACGTCAACGCAGACGCAGCCGCTTGCTCCCTTCGGACAGCCACATTGCGGCGCCTTCGCCCTGAACAGCCCGTTTCGGATGACTCCGGAACGGGCCGTTGGTTGCGAGTTGACGAGCGATTAGTGTCGAAGCTGATTCGTGATGTCCCCGGTTTCGTACACCTCGCAATTGGAGCGCTCCGGGACAATCTGGGGGTCGCCACCGCCGGCGCGCAGGACTCGCGTCGGCATCACCCAGGGTTCAACCAACACATCCGGATCGTCGATCGTCATGTCGTATCGGAGCTCATTTCCGACCCGCGTGAGTTTCTCGATCATGTGCATGTTGGCGGAATGGAAGAGGCCCCCTCGTCCAAACCACGTCGTATCGACGAACGACGTGGAGTCGATGACGAGCGTATCGCCTTCCCATTTACCGATGCTGTACCCGTAGTAGGTCGCCTCGATCGCCTTCTGCGCATTACGCTGGCGGCCGTCCGTGGGGATATCGCGGAACTCCGTGTTCCCGCCACCATAGTCGGCATACTGCCGATAGAACATGAGGAGGTCTTTATCGGTTTGGATCATCCGGAAGGGCGTGCCCTGCCGTGGAAGTCCCAGCGGCTGGCACGTCATGACGGGGTCGTACTTGTTCGTCCACTGATCGAGTGCCTGAACCTTGTCCCAGAACTCGGGTTTGTAGATGGGGCGGCCTAACACACCAAACCGCGAGGGCGAAATCCATTCGTAATCCACCCAGAAGTTGTCTTGAGCGGTTTTGCAGCCGACTTCGGGGTTGATTCCCGCACCCACCACCTGTGTCGGACCACATCGGCGGTTGCCACCACCTGTAATCGGATTGAAGGCGCCACCCCAGTTTCCGGTCATGTCCGGCTTCCCATCGGCGCGCCGCGGCGTTTCGGCGGCTGCAGTCTGCGTCGCGGGCGCTGGGGCGGTTGGCAGCGTCCAGTTGGGAGGCTGATTCGTGGGCTTGATTGCCGCTTTGACGCTCGCCGGCACCGGCATCACGACATACATCTGTCCCGTCTCAGTGACCGTCGTCGTAATGTCGCGCACGACGGTGCCGTTCTTCTTCTCCGTCATCTTGCCCGCGTAGAACGCCTCGGCCGGATTGAGCGGATTGTTCCAGTCTTTGTAGTTGCTGTACGTGAACTCGTACGTGTTCGCGCCGTTTTTCACCACGACG
>DASWZV010000083.1:0-10826 GCA_036407095.1 Vicinamibacterales bacterium
ACCGGAGGAACCAGGCTGGTTTTGAGCAGATGCGCAACCGTCACCGAGGTCGATGCAGCCGAAACCGGAGACGACACTGACGACACTGACGACACTGACGCTGACGCCCGAATTGCCACCGAGCTCTGGATGAGGACCCGCTTCTGCACGGGCGCAGTCAGCCACATGAGCTTATCCGGCTGCGATGCCAGCAACGGCTGCAGTTGCAGCGTGTGCCACTGCAGCAGCGCCTCGTTGGTGAGCTGCACGAAGCGGATCAGCCGATTGACCGCCAGGACGTCGCCGACTTGCTGCCAGGCGACGTTCATGTATTCCTCTTGGTGCTTCTGGATCACACGCGTGGCGAATCCGGCCGGCACGCGGAAACGCGGATCGAGATTCAGCTCGTGAATCCAGTTGCGGTTGTTGGGAAGGCTGGTGCCGTCCGCGGCCGTCAGCAGGCGCTCGACCGCCGCGTGCCAGCGCCCGTACAGCGGGGGCGTGATCAGCGGATCCGGATCCGGCGGACCATCGGGATCGGGAATCGGCTGCGGACTGGCGCCGGGCCGCTGGTAGTCGTCGGCGAGGTTGAGGAAATTCGCAATGCCCTGCTGGATGGGCTGTGGATAGCCGACATCGGCCCAGTGCTCGTACTTTAGATAATCCTCCATGTCCTCGATGACGATCTCCGGCACGCGCAGCGCGCCGCCGAGGCGCAGGATGCCGCCCAGCGGGCCATCGGGATCGAGTCCCGGCAGGTTCCAGCCCGGTTGCTGCAGATCCATGTCGCGGCGCCCGACGCGCTGATCCGCGGGCTTTGCCTTCAGCAGACGCACGAGAGATTCGAAGTCGCCGAGGATTCCCGTACGGAAGAACCAGCGGTGATAGTATGGAAACTGGTTCTGGTCCGGACGCTCCCCCCAAGCCGCCTGTGTCGCGAAATCCGATTCCACCGCGAGGCCGAGACCCGCGCGCCGGCCGGTCTCGAACGTCGGGATCAGAAATGCGTGATAGGCGGTATTCGGCTTGAGCTTGCGCGGACACAACAGGCGCGAGTACGCGACGTCGGCGTTACCCTTGAGCGCATTGTCGAGCTTCGGCAACACACCCGACATGTTGGTGGAGGAGATCTGGTCCTCGGTGGCCGCCAAGTCGGCGTTGACGTGCACGTGTGCCCAGGCCCAGAGCTGATCGGCCGGCGGGAACTTGTCGGCCGCCGCGTCGACGTCGATGTACGGAAGGAGTTTGTCCTTGAGATTCTGGCCGTCCGCGAACTCGCTCTCCTCCAGGACCACGAGCGTGATCCACGGCCGCAGTCGATGCCCGGCCTCGTCGGCGTGCGCCGGCGTGTAGCGCCACGGGAAATCCTCTTCGTAGAAATCGATGTACGGCAGGTAGTTCGATTCGAAGTTGGTGATCCAGTTGAGCGGCTCCGTCTTGAAGATGGCGCGCGACTCGATGCCGACGACGTCGCCCGGGCCATACAGCTGCACTGGCTTCGTGACCGGCTGCGTGAGCAGCGTGCTGCCGGACACCGGTGTTCCTTCAATGCTCAGCTCCACGTCGAAGCTGGCGCGCAGTTGCACGGGATCCAGGTCCGGCTGCGAGATCTTGTTGGCCAGCCCGATCCGCAGGTAGGACAGGAACGAATACGTGCCGAGGGGTTTGCTTGCCATGTGTTATGCCGCCTCGTGCTGCGGCACGACCTGCAGCGAGTCGTACAGCGCGGGGTTCTGGGCGACCTGCTCCGCCATGTACTGGTGCGCCTGTGTCTCGCTCGTGAAGTACGCCTGCGCGCTGAACACCTGGTTGTTCTCCGTGTGGACCACGGCGAAGCCGCCGTCGGTCATGGCCACCTTGTCGACGAACGGGTCGAGCTGCGACTGGTAGTGATTCGAGAGCTTCGACTGCGTCACCGCCGCGCCTTTGAGGAAGTGGTCGAAGAAGCCGCGCGAGAACAGCTTGAAGCGGCGCCGGAAAGTCAGGTAGTTGCTGTCGATGATGATTTGCTCATAACGCACGCGGCGCTTTGCCAGCCGCGTCGCGCCGAGCTGCTGCGCGCCCGACGACAGCACCAGCCCCGCATCGAGCGGGTCGTACGCCCGCTGTGAGAGCTTCTCCGCGTCGCTCATGTCGATGAACTGCGCCTTCGCGAATTGCTCCTGCGCGGCGCCGTTGCTCACCAGGCCCGCGGTGGCCTTGAGCTCGAAGTGTTTCGCGTCCGAGGGCTTCTGGTTGCCGACCTTGTCGATGTCGAGGTCGAGCGGCACGGCACGCTGGCTCACGCGCAGCGAACCCAGTGGGTGCAGCACCTGCGCGCTCTCCGTCTCGGCAAGCTTGCGCAGCGACACGAGCAGGTTGTTCTGCGGCGGCAGCTCGGCGCGCCAGTTCTCGGCCTTGTCAAGCTCGCCGAACAGCAGCGGCATCACCGGGATCGGCGGCAGGGTCGTGTCCTGCGCATCGCCCCAGGTGATGTCGAAATCCGCCGAGACGTCGAAGAAGAAGAAGCTGATCGAGCCGGTGCCGTGCGCGCGGTACGGCGCGGGTCCCTCGAGCGAGAAGTCGAGATGGATGCTGAACAGTCCCATCCCGAACACCTTGAGCGACACCGACGCCGAGATCTCGATGATGAAATGGAATGGCGAGAACTGGAACAGCGCGTCGAACGCGAGGTGGCCTTCCACCTGCGCGACATCGACGTCGAACATGATCTCGGTGTTCGAGCCGAACTGCACGCTGTTCGAGGTGACCGCGAAATACGTCTCGGTGCGGATGCGCGCGATGTCGGTGTTCAGCAGGCTGACGGCGATACGCTTCGGCGACGGGAACGGCAGCGGCGGCGGATTGAAGCGCGGATGGAAGCCGCCCGCGGACAGCACGAAGTTCGCGTCGTCGCCCCAGGCCACCAGAAGTCCGAGTTCGCCCTCGAGGGTCAGGAACACGATGCGCGATTCGAACAGTCCGGCGAAGAAGTACAGCCGCGACTTGTCGAATTCGATGGCGCCGACGAAGCTCGCCTGGATGACGATGAGCGGCGCATCCTCGGTGGGCAGTGCCACCTTGAGCACGCCGACGATGGCGATGTTGCCGGTGATCTCGATGATGATGCCGAGCGAGACGGTGACCAGCGGTGGCGTGCCCCAGCCGATCTTCGCCATTGGCCCGATGAGGAAACGCCCCTCGTACGGCGGGAAGATGGTGCGGAGGTCGCTGATGATGCGCGGCGCGTTCTCGACCGGATTCTCCGGGAACATGATGCTGTTGACCGCGCCGGTGCGCACGCCCTCGACCAGCGGCGGCAGATTCATCGTGCGGTTCAGGCCTAACAAGCCACCGAGGCCCACCAGCGTGAATCCAAAGCCCAGTTGGATGCCCGTCCCGAATTCCGCGGTGATGATCAGCAGCAGCGAGAAGCCCTTCGAGCCGTCGGGCATCTTGGTCGTGATCAGACCGATCGCCTTGACCGTCACGATGTCCGCGATCGACAGCTCGAGCACGCCCGCGTATTCCTCGCGGTCGAAGTCGAAGAACAGGTAGCCGCCGCCCTTGACCACGCCCACGTCGAGCGAGAGTCCGACACCATTCGGCGGCTTGAAGCCCAGCGCGAAATCGAGCGGGCCGAGATTTCCCTGGTTGCCCGGCGGGAACGAGAACGTCGCCGTGACGCCGATGTTCTCGACCACCGCGACCAGCGGGCCGAGATTGGCGCGCATGTCCACGCCCACGCTGGTGGGGATCTTCCCGGCGTCGAGCTTGGCGGCGATGGTCAGGCGCTCGAGCGCGATTGGGCCGAGCTCGATGTGCACCGGCAGCTGCACTTCGAGTGCGCCGCTGCCGCTGAAGTAGAAGCCATGCTCGGTGGACACACCCATCTTCACCGTGAACCCGGCTTCGATGTGGGTGCCCGGCAGAATCTTGGTGAGGAATCCGTCGCCGCTGGTCGTGTCGATGATGGCCTTGAGATCGCGCGCTTCGCCCTCGAACAAGAACGAGCCGTTGCCACGCGTGCCGTCCCAGGCGAGTCCCGCGCCGACGGTGAGCGTGAAACTCGCGAGCTCGAGCCGGCTGCCGCCGGCCTCGCCGAACAGGATGAACGGCCCCGGTGGATCGGTCTTCTCGGCGATGACGCGCGCGAGGACATCGCCGCGAAACGTGCTGCCTGCGGCCGGCGGTACGAACGTCACCGCGCCGCTGGGCAGCAGCGCGATGCCCATGTCGGGCGGGAATTCGAACGCCAACGAAGTTTCCACGCGCGCATCGCTGCCGAGCGTGATCGACAGGGGACCCGTGGCGACGCGGTTCTTGATCGTCAGCAAGAGGCCCGGCGGCGACACGTCGGTCTTCGCGACGGCTTCGACGAACACCAGGTCGAGCTTCGGCGGCACTGCCGTGTCGTCGAAGAGCACCGGCAGACCGCTGCGCGCGAGAATGCGCTCGATGGGCGCGAACAGCTTCGTACCGTCGAACGTGTTGTCGCCCCAGCCATACAGCGTGCGGATCTTGCCGCCGGCATCGCTGAACCAGGCGCCTATCTGGTCAGAGCGGTAGTTGATGATCGAGAACGGCGGATTTGCGGGATCGACGGAATCCTGGTTGTGGTCCTCGCGTTCCAGCAGACCTAACAACTCCAGCACGTCGTTGATCTGCGGCGCGCCGTTCAGGTACACGAAGACCAAGTAGTCGAAGATGCGCTTCGCGACTTGGTCGGCGGGCAACGCCACGATGCCAGCCATCGAACTTCCCAGCGTCGAGATGGCGTCGACCACTTGCACGATGCGCTGGATGGCCTCGATGCCCTTGGCCGTGAGCGTGCCGTAGTCCTCGGCCTCGATGGCTTCGATGATGGCGGTGGTGATCTTGACGAGGTCGCCCGTGTTGCCCGCCAGCGTCGCGAACGGTGCGGCGACGGTGCCGACCTGCGCATCGCTCAGCGTGAAGCCCATTTGCGCGAAGAACGCGCGCGCACCCGCCGTAGTAGACAGCTGCGTCTCGAGTGGCCGCAAAAGCTTCGAGATCTCGATCGCGACGGAGTCGATGGTGCCGCCGGTGCCGCTCATGCAGGCTCCTTCTCTTGCAGGCTCTCGATGCAGTCCTCGATGCTGTTGCAGTCCTCGTGCGCCAGCGCTTCGATGATCCCGTCTCCGTACCGTGCGAGGGATTCGCGCACCAGGATGCTGCCGTGGGCGTTCAACGCCGCGCGCATGCGAACCAAGAACTGACGCCGTGTCACGCCCTTCACCGCATGCGGCAGCGAGCGGGTTTGACCCATGACGTGTTTCAGCACCAGAGCGAGGAACGCCGGCCCTTCATTGCGCGCCCAGACCACTTTCACCGGGCGGACGTTGCGCACTAGGTAGCCAATCTCGCCGCGCACGTGGCCGAACACTTCGTGTAGTTCCGGTCCTAGCGGCGTTTCGCGGAACCGTGCGAGTAGCGCGCGCATGTGTTGCACCTGCTCGTCGGTGACGGCGAGCGGCGTGAATGGCGGCGCATGCGGCGTGGCCGGCACGCTGGCTCGCGTGAAGGAGATCTGCGGTGCCAGGGTACTTTCGGCGGCGGGCAACGCGCGTAGCGCGACGCCGCTGCCGTCGGTCGCGAGGCTGTTGCCATGCGAGGGAATCAGCGTGGGGACGACGACGCAGGGAATGCAGATCTGGAGGTAGTCGAGCACGGGCAGGATGTGACAGGCGTACGAGTACTTGATGTGGTCCTGCGGATTCACGTGACCATGGGTGTGCAACCCGATGGCGCGCTGCTGCTCGTCGACGACGAGCGAACCCGAATCCCCCTGCTCGGTGAAGTTCGGGTTGCCCTTGCAGTTGTTGCCGTTCGGCGTCGACGTGGTGTCGAACCTGATCTCGATGAGATTCGTCGCGTTGACGTTTGCGCCGTGCGGAGTATCCGGTGGCGGATCGGCGACCAGCGGCGCACCCACGGCGGTGACGATGCCCTTCGTCTTGCTGGTGGTGCGGCCGACCTTGAAAACCCGCTCGTTGAGGATGTTCACATCGTCGATCACGCTGCGCACGTCGCGCAGGGTGTTGTCGCCACCGATGTCCAGGTCCACGACCTGCGCCTCGGCGACCGTGGTCGAATCCTTCGTGCACGTGCAGCAGCAGCATTCCGTATCGAGATTGATGCGTGCGATGGCGGCGTCGATGAAAAATGGCCGCTGGTTGTTGCCTTCCTGTGGGTAGAGCGCGTTTTCATAGAAGCCCCATTGGACGGGACCGAGCGCGGTATCGCTCTTCTTTGGGTGATAGACGGTGTTGCCGACGCCCTTGTGCTCGGAAAACAGCACGTGCTTGTTGGTGAGGAGATAGACATTCTCGCGCGCGGAGCTCGCGCGCTTCCTCACGATGCAGCCGAGCGTGCCCTGCCCGGTGGTGCTCTCGCCCTGGTCGATCTCGATTTGGATGCCGCCTTGAATCGAGGAGTATGCCGTCTCGTTGTCGCAGCCCTCCGCGTGGCCGCGGCCGACGACGCGCACGTCCGTCGCATAGCCCTCGAACGATTTGGGGATGCGGTCCGCGGGCGCGAGCGCGCTCTCCGGCTTCTTTTCGCGGACGAACACCATGATGGCGATGCGGTCCGTCAACTCGTCGCCGACGCGTTTGCGGCCGAAGCCAACGCTGATCACGCCATCGATGCGCGCGAAAGCCTGGCGTGCGCGTTCGAGGGCCGCGTGGAATTCGTCCGGCGCGGCTTCGATGTCCGAGTTCGCCTTGGTGGGTTCGGCCATGGCTACACCACGCCTGCGTGCCGCGTGTGCGCCGACTCGCGCCGCTGGATCCAAGCGACGAGGTCCGCGATGTCGTCGCACCCGGGATCCGTGAGCATCTCGAGCACCAGATCGCCGTGTTCGGCCAGCGCTCGCCGCAGCGTATTGCTCCCGTAGTGGCTCAACACGTCGCGCATGTTCGCGAGCAGCGCCCGCCGTGTGACGCCCTTGATCTCGTGCGGGATGGCCGGCGCATGGCCCGCGACGTGGTTGAGGAAGCAAGCCAGCCACGCGGGGCCCTGATGGCGGCCCCAAACAACTTTCACGGGACGGACGTTGCGGACCAGGTATCCCAGCTCACGGCGTACTTCATCGATCACGCGGGACAACTCGCCACCCAGCGGCGTCGCGCGGAACTCGTCGAGCAGCGCATGCATGCGCGGCGCAGGCGGCGCTGAGCCGTCCGCGAGGAAACTGATTTGGCTCGTCAATGTGCTTTGCGCCACCGGCAGTGGAATCGGCGCGAGGCCGGAGCCATCGGTGGCGAGCGAACTGCCGTGGCCTGTTGCGCCGGCAGCGCATGGAATGCAGATGCCGAGATGATCGAGTACGGGCACGATGTGAACCGCGCTGCAACTGCTGTCGGGAGGAGGTGGCGGCACGGTTGTCGGATCCGGTACGCCGAACAACAACCCCACCGCACGTCTCTGGGCATCGACGATCAACGAGCCAGAGTCACCTTGCTCGCCGAAATACGCGTTGCCTTTGCAATCCAGCGTACCGGGAGGTTCCGGCACGATCTCGAGGCAGTTGTAGGCGAATATCTTCGCGGGTGGGTTCGCGGTATCGAAGACGTCGATGATGCGAACCGGCGCGGTTACCCCCACGCATTTTCCCTGCGTCTTCCCCGTGGTACGCCCGACCTTCGTGACGACTTCTCCCACGAAGTTGACATCATTGAAAACGTCCCGCACATCGGTGACGCGATTCGATGCGTGGACCGGGTCTCCGCGTCCCGCACCTGGCGGCGTCACGTTGACGAGATCGATGATGGATTCCGCGAAGGCGGTCGTGTCGTGGGTGCAGCCGCAGCAGCTATCGAGATCGAGCCGCGCAATGGCGCAATCGATGAACGTCTCGTTGGTGTGATTCAGGGGCGAGTCCGGATCGGCCGGGTCCGGAAGCGGGTTGGGTGCCGGGGTCCCCGGTGGCCAAACGATGTTGCGATAAGCGGCACCCTCCATGATGGGCCCGAGGTTGTCGCCCTTCTGAATGTCGGGGTGGCCGATGGAATCACCTGCACGGCGCCCTTTCGCGTAGATCACGTGCGCATTGCTCAGCATGTACACGTTCTCTCGCCCGGAGTGGTTTCGTCGCCGCACGATGCAACCGAGCGTTCCCATCTCGCGAAAAATCGTGTCGCCGATTTTTTCCCCGGCGTTGGCGATCTGGATGCCACCCTGGATTGTCGTGTATTTCGCGGTGTTCTCGCATGCGCCCGGCCGGTGCGATAGAACCACACGCACATCCGTGCGATAGCCCTCGAACGACGTAGGAATCCGCTCCGCCGGTGCGAGCGACGACGCCGGCTTCTTCTCCTTCACGTACACGACGATGGCGAGTTCGTCGCCGAACACGCCTGCCGTCTGCTTGAGGCCAAAGCCCACGCTGACGACACCCGGGATGCGCCCGAAAGATTCGGTTGCCCGCGCAACCGCAGCCTTGAATGCTTCGGGTGCGGCGCGGATCTCGGCGGTGGTCTTCTGGTCGGCCATCAACGCGTTCCAGCCAGTTCGGGCTCCGCCGCGAGTCGTTCGAGGATCTCGTTCAGGTCGCAGCGGCCGCGCGTGGCTTCGAGGATCGCGTCAGCTTCGCGGCGCTCCAGGGTCGCGCGCAGCGAGGGACTGCCGTGTTTCGCGAGCACCTCGCGCATGCGCGCCAGCGCTTCGTCCAGCGCGACACCTTTCACGCGCGCCGGAATGCGATAGTGCCCGTCGCGCACCGCACCCATCAGCGTTGCCAGCAGCGCCGGACCCTGCGCGCGATGCCAGGCCACGGTCACGGGGCGGCAGTGATTGATGAGCTGCATGATCTCGTCGGCATGGCCTTGGCCGAGCTCGAAGATCATCGCGGTGCGCGCGCGCCGTTGCATGCGTTCGCGCAGCGCGCGATACGGCTCGGGAATCTTCGCCTCCATGACCACCGGCACATCCGCGAGCGGTTCGCCGGCGGTCACCTTGACGTCCGCCCCGTATGGAATGCGGATGTTGAGCGCAGTCAACACGTCGGAGATGTGGTTGGCGACGGTGAGGAAGCCGGCCGGCGCGCCAGGCACGTCCTTGCCGCCGGCGAAGACCATCCCGACGATCTTGTTGGCCGCGTTGATCACGACCGCGCCGGAGTCGCCCACGTCGCTGAACTGCACCGCGGTGTTGACCTGCTGTATCGCGATCTGACCGGTGAAGGTCCGAGGTATCGCGCCCGGGATCGTGAAGGTCGGGAAGTTGGGATCGACGACGCGCCCCTCGGTACGCAGCGTGCCCGCGCCCACCTTGAAAACTGTCATGCCGGCGGTCGCGGCCTCGTCGCCGAGAATGGTGTTGAGTGGCGGCGTGCCACCGACGCTGAGCCCGTTGATCTCGTTCGAGAAGTGAATGCCGCAGCAATGACAGCACGACGAAACGTCGATCCTCGCAATGCCGGCGTCGACCTTGTCGGTGATCAGCGCGAGGCGCACGACGCCGACCTTGTCGCCGTTGTCGGTGATCATCGTTGGCACCTGAGCCGGAGCGCGCAGGTTCGGAAACCAGACGGGCGCCGGTTGATAGATAGGATCGCCGCGACCGACCGAACTAGCCAGCAACACGTGCTGGGCGCTGAGAAACATCTCGTCGTTGTCGGTATTGTCGATCGCGATGCAGCCCAGGGTGCCCGCGGTCATTCCCGCGAGTGTCGCTGGCGCATGGATGTCGATCCAGCCATTGGAGATCTGGATGCCGCCTTTGATCGGGCGGTAGCGCGTGTTGTCCGCCTGGAATCCGAACGCCGGCACGACATTGACGTCCGTCGGCACGCCGTTGATCTCGGCGGGTACGCGCTGCGCGGACGCGAGCTCCGCGAGTGATTTCTTCTCCCGCACATAGACACGGATGCAGAGCCGGTCCGTAACCAACCGGCGCGCAGCTTCCTTGAGCCCGACGCTTACGTGAAAAACATTCGGCAGCGCGAGCAGCGTTTGCTCGACACCGGATGCGAGCAATTCGCGCAACGCGCGATCTTCTTCTTTGAACTGCGCATCGGTGGTCATGCGGGGGGTTCGTAGAGCTGGATGTTGAGTGCGTGCAGCACCGGGTCGATGGGACAGGCGACGCCCTCGGCCGCGACCGTCGTGCCCCAGAGCAGGCCAATCGGCGCATCGTCCTCGTTCGAGATCAGAGCGCCCGAGTCGCCCTCCAGTGCGAACGGCCGCCGCGGATCGATGGAGCGGATCAACAATTGGCGCGGCGCCGGCTCGTGAACGCTGCGGTTCGCGGCGGGGTGGCTGTCCGTCGTTGCGCAATAAGAGGAGTCGATGATGACGCCGGTGGTTCTGCCAGTCGCGGCACCCGTCTTCGTTACGAGATCGCCGGGCTTCGGCGGCGCTACGTACCGCGCCAGAGCTGCTTCGCCGGTGAGCGGCACGTCGAGCATGCCGATGGCGCAGTCGACGAAGTAGTCACTGCCGCGATGGTTCACGATGCCGCGCTTGCCCTGCCATGCGCGGCCCAGTCGCTGGAAATCATGGCCGCCGGTGCCATCCTGGACGAGCCAAACCGGATCATGTCGTGCTGCACCGGCCGCGAACATCACGTGGCAGCTAGTGAGGAATACGGGGCGCCGCTGGTGCACGGTGCGTGCGAGGCAGCCGAGCGTGCCGGGAATTCCTCGCGAATTGGCGATCCGAACCGACATTTCCGAGCCCTTTCTTGTCTTGCAGCGCCTCACCCGGCGAAGCGCAATGTTATTCCCGACGTCGTCGGCGATCTGCGGAGTCCCCTCGGCGAGCGCCATCGCGCCCTCGGGCGCGAGCTGGAGCTTCGAGGCAACAATTGGCCGGACGAGTAGAAAAGTCAAATGTGAGGCCCGG
>DASWZV010000084.1:0-18919 GCA_036407095.1 Vicinamibacterales bacterium
GACGTTCGAAGCGCCTTCCAGGACAGGATCAATCGATCCTGGTCGTGCACCGGGAGCGGGCGAAGCAGGACGCCCCGCACGAGCGCAAACATCGTCGTCGTCCCCGCGATGCCCAGGGCGAGCGTCAACACCGCTGTGACCGTAAAGGCCTTGGCCCGCCACAGGCTGCGGCATGCGAAGCGGAGGTTTTGGTCGAGTTCGTCGAGCATGCTCTCAGATCACCCTTGGTTGAGAAAAGGCATTCGCCTTGGTTCTTCGCCATCCAAGGCGGGAGGTCGTCGATCTCAACGCGCGTTGCTCGTAGCGTAAGCCTATCCTGAACCAATCGTCGAGCTCGATATCGCAGCCCCACACCGAACATCGAAGCACATCAACAGCAGTTGTCGTATCGTCGGACAGGTGAGGAACGGACTGACCGGCAACCTGACGTCGTAGAGTGCTGATGCCCAGGATCCTCGGCTTTGTCGTGTGGACAACGATCGCCGCGCTGGGTGCGGCGGCGCTGACCATGCTCGCGTTGAGCCGCGGCGAAACGATCAGCGCTGCCTGGATCGTGGTCGCAGGTCTCTGCTCGTACGCCGTCGCGTATCGCTTCTACGCGCGCTTCATTGCCTTCCGCATCTTCGAGCTGAACCCGCGGCGCGCAACGCCAGCCGAGCGCCTGCAGAACCGCCGCGACTACGTGCCGACCACGAGGTGGGTGCTGTACGGGCATCACTTCTCGGCTATCTCCGGCGCCGGTCCGCTGGTCGGACCGACCCTCGCGGCGCAGTTCGGTTTTCTTCCCGGCACGATCTGGCTGATTGCCGGCGTCATCCTCGGCGGCGCGGTGCAGGACTTCGTCATCCTGTGTGCGTCGATGCGGCGCGACGGCAAGTCGCTTGGCCAGATGGCGAAAGACGAGGTGAATCCGGTTGCCGGCATGGCGGCGATGGTCGCGATCTTCGCGATCATGATCATCCTGCTCGCCGTGCTCGCGCTGGTCGTGGTCAACGCGCTGCGCGACAGTCCATGGGGACTCTTCACGCTGTCGATGACGATCCCGATCGCGCTCGTCATGGGCTGGTGGATGAATGCGATTCGTCCGGGCAAAGTGGCCGAGGCAACCGTCATCGGCATCGTCCTGCTGATGGGTGCGCTCGTCGGCGGCCAGTGGGTCTCGCAGCATCCGGCGTGGGCTCCCGCGTTCACGTGGCCGGGGACGTCGCTCTCCTGGGCCGTGATGGTGTACGGCTTCATCGCGTCGGTCCTGCCGGTGTGGCTGCTGCTCGCGCCGCGCGATTACCTCTCGGCGTTCATGAAAGTGGGGACGATCCTGATCCTCGCGGTCGCGATCATGTTCGTGATGCCGACGCTGAAGATGCCTGCAGTCACGCAGTTCATCGACGGCACCGGGCCGGTCTTCGCCGGCAAGCTGTTTCCCTTTGCGTTCATCACGATCGCCTGCGGCGCGGTGTCGGGATTCCACGCGCTCATCTCGTCGGGGACGACGCCGAAGATGGTTTCGAGCGAGCCTGACGCGCGGGTCGTCGCCTACGGCGGCATGCTCACCGAGTCGCTCGTCGGTGTGATGGCGATGGTCGCCGCGGCGACGCTGGATCCCGGTGTCTACTTCGCGATGAACGTGGGTCCGGCGACGCTCGGCGCGAATTCGGCGACCGCGTCCCAGGTGATCGCGCAGTGGGGCTTCATGGTCAGCCCGCAGCAGCTCGATGCGCTGGCACGGGAGGTCGGTGAGATGACGCTGCTCTCGCGCACGGGCGGGGCGCCGAGCCTCGCGGTCGGCATGGCCGGCATCCTGGGCAATGTCTTCAGCGGAGCCGGGCTCGCGCTCTGGTATCACTTCGCGATCATGTTCGAGGCGGTGTTCATCCTCACCACGATCGACGCGGGCACGCGGGTCGGCCGCTTCATGCTGCAGGAGCTGCTCGGACACATCTACGCACCGCTCGGTCGCACCTCGTGGTACCCGAGCATCCTCATCTCGTCCGCGCTGGTCGTGATCGGCTGGGGCTATTTCCTCTATCAGGGGGTCGTCGATCCGCTCGGCGGCATCAACTCGCTGTGGCCGCTCTTCGGCATCGCCAATCAGCTGCTTGCAGCGGTCGCGTTGTGTGTGGCGACGACGATCCTCGTGAAGATGGGGAAGATGCGCCATGCGTGGGTGCCGGTCCTGCCGCTGGTCTGGCTCACCGCCGCGACGCTCACCGCGGGGTGGCAGAAAGTGTTCTCGCCCGATCCCAAGCTTGGATTCCTGTCGCACGCGGCCTCGCTGGTCAACAGCACGGCGCCGAATGTGGCGCGGATGATCTTCAACGATCGCGTCGACGCGGCGCTCGCGCTCTTCTTCATGGCGATCGTGTGCGTCGTGATCCTGGCGTCGGCGCGCGAGTGGTATCTGGTCGGGGCGCGGAAGAAGGCGCCGCAGGTGAACGAGACGCCGTTTGTGGAGTCGACGCTGGTGGCTGCTGAATGAGGTCCGCCTACGCCCAGGCTACGGCGAGACAGGCTGGAGAAAGAGAATGACTGACCGCAGGACGTTTCTCTCCACGGCCATTGGCGCTGTTGTCGGAGCGCGTGCATTCGCGCAGGGGGCACAGCAGCCGCCAATTTCGGCGACTCCCAGTCCTCGCGACTGGTCGCGGCTCGAGGCGTTGCAGTATCCGGATCCAGATGTCGTAGCGCTGGCGCCCGCATTCCGCAAATACATCGTCGGCAACACGCTGATCAAGCGGATGCACATCGGCACGCTGTGGGCCGAAGGGCCGGCGTGGAACGGCGTCGGGAAATACCTGGTGTGGAGCGACATCCCCAACAACCTGCAGATGCGATGGATCGAGGACGACACGCGCGTGACGACGTTCCGCAATCCATCGGGGTTCAGCAACGGCAACACGTTCGACTATCAGGGCCGGCAACTCTCGTGCGAGCACGGCGGCCGCCGTGTCGCGCGGTACGAGCCCGACGGCACCGTCACCACGATTGCCGACAAGTACCAGGGCAAGAAGCTCAACTCGCCAAACGACATCGTCGTGCACCCCGATGGCGGAATCTGGTTCACCGATCCGATTTACGGCATCCGCGGTGAGTACGAGGGCTACAAAGGGGAGCAGGAATCGAAGGAAGCGGTCTACCGTGTCGATGGGAAGACCGGACAGATTGCAAAGGTCACCGACGAAGTCGGCGAGCCCAACGGCATCTGCTTCTCACCCGACTACAAGAAGCTGTACGTCGCCGATACCGGGATGCCGCGCGACATCAAGGTGTATGACGTCGACGGCGCGACGGTGCGCAATGGCAAACGTCTCATACAGCTCGATATTCCGGGTACCGGCGCCCCATCCGCCGCCGACGGCATTCGCTGCGATGCCGATGGCAACATCTGGGCCGGCGCGCGGCCCGGGGTTCAGGTGATCACGCCGAACGGCGAGCGCATCGGGATGATCCGGCTGCCCGAGACCTGCGCGAACGTGTGCTTCGGCGGCGTGCGCCGCAATCGGCTCTTCATGACCGCCAGTCAATCGCTGTATGCGGTCTATGTGGAGACGCATGGAGCGCACATTGCGTAATGCAGAATTCAGAATGCAGAATGCAGAATGCAGACACTAAGTTGTTTGTCAGAACGCAGTGAATGTCGGCGCGACCTTCACCCCGCGTTTCGGTGTATGCATTCTGCATTCTGAATTCTGCATTCTGAATTGCCCGTTCCTGAGACCCGCTGTGTCCTTCCTCCAAATCGGCCCGCTGAACATGTATTACGAGGTCCACGGCTCGGGCGGCAAGCCGCTGGTCCTCATTCACGGTGGCGGATCGACGATCGAGACGAACTGGTCGGTTGTGCTTCCGCTGTTCGCGAAAACGCGGACGGTGATCGCGGCCGAACTGCAGGCCCATGGTCACACGGCTGACGTCGACCGGCCCGAATCATTCGAGCAGGACGCCGACGATGTCGCAGCCTTGATTGATCATGTGAAGCTCCAGCAGGTTGATCTCTTCGGCTTCAGCAACGGAGGCCACACCGCGATGCAGGTGGCCATTCGTCATCCTCGCGTCGTAAGGAAGCTGGTGATCGCCTCCGCGTCCTACAAGCGAGAGGGGATGGTCCCCGGCTTCTTCGACTGGATGGAGAAGGCGTCGCTCGACAGCATGCCGGCACCGCTGAAGGACGCGTTCCGCGCGATCAATCCGGATCCGCGGGCGCTGCAGGCGATGCACGACAAGGACGCCGAGCGCATGCGGACGTTTCGCGATTGGAGCGATGATGCGCTGCGTTCGATCAGCGCTCCCACGCTGCTCATCAACGCGGACAACGACGTCGTCACCACCAACCACACGATCGCGATGTCTCGCCTGATCTCGGGCTCGCGTGTCCTGATCGTCCCGGGAACGCACGGTTCCTATCTTGGCGAGGTGTGCACCGCAGTGCCCGGGAGCCCGATGCCGGAGATGGTGGTGAGGGTTGTTGAGGAGTTCTTGGAGTAAGCCGGTCATCCCGAACGCAGAATCAGAATTCAGACACGAAGCGTACGTAAAACGGGGTGAAAGCCGTTGCGACTCTCACCCCGTTGCGGTGTCTGCATTCTGCATTCTGCATTTCGCATTTTGCATTCTGTACTTACTCCCACCCCGGAATCGTCTGGTCGGGCCGCGTCAGCACCACGCGACCGCTGTCACGTTGCTCCTGCTCGCGGACGAACTCGAGCGTGTTCTGCAGCGTCCCGATTATCGACGCGAGCGCCACTTCCGACTCGCGGCGCTTGGCGCGCATTCCGTCGATGGCGCGCTGCACGTCTTCGAGCTGCGCCTGCGTGCGCTGCACGAGGAGTTCAACGCGGCTCTCGGCATCGCGTACGATCCGCGACGCTTCCTGCTGCGCGTTCTCCTTCATGTCCTCGGAGGCCTTCTGCGCGCTCAGCAGCGCGCCCTTGAGCGCGCCCTCGAGTTCGCGATACTGCTGGATTGAAGCTTCGAGACGGATGACGTCCTGACGCAGTTGCTCGTTCTCGCGCAGCGCCTGCTCGTAACCGTCGGCCGTTTCCAGCAGGAACGCGTTGACCTCGGCCTTCTCGTACCCGCGCATCGATGTGCTGAACTTCGCTTGACGTACGTCGAACGGTGTTGGAGCGGAGTGTCGATCGGGGGAGCGCAGGTGCCTGGGTTCTACAACCAGCCCGAGATCTTCGCTATTGGACATCTCGTTCTCTTTCGTGTTGGGCGCCCGAGGGCCCTACGTACATGTCGGGCCGCCTGAAGTCGGCGCCTACGTACTTCTCGGGCCCCTGCTGCCGAAAATCGCTGTGCCAACCCGCACCATCGTGGCCCCTTCCTGAATGGCGACCTCGAAGTCGCCGCTCATGCCCATCGACAGCTCACGAAGCATATCGGCCGCAATTCCCGACGACCGCCAGCTCTCCTGAAGTTCGCGAAGCTGGCGGAACCAGCGCCGGCTGTCCTCAGGTATTTCGGGCAACGGCGGCAACGTCATCAGCCCGACGACGCGCGCGGCGCGGCATGCCGCTGCCGCCTCGAACAGGCGTGGCACCTTCGAGGGCGGGGCCCCGGATTTCGTCGATTCCCCCGCGAGGTCCACCTGGATAAGCAGTTCCGGCTGGTGACCTGCCTCTTCGGCCGCGCGGTCGAGCCTCTGAATCACCTCGACGTCATCGACCGACTGGATCACCGCAAAGGCCGCCCCCGCTTTCCGGGCTTTGTTCGTCTGCAGATGGCCAAGCAGATGCCACCTTATTGATAGGTCGGCCGATCGCTCGATCTTCTGTAGAGCTTCCTGCACGCGGTTTTCGCCGAATTCTCGCTGTCCGGCATCGTAGGCCTCGCGCACCGCGTCGAGAGGAAATGTCTTGGAAACCGCGATCAAGCGGACTGACGCCGGGTCGCGAGCGACCGATTGCGCAGCACTCGCGATGCGCTGATGGACAGCTGCGAGATTGGTCGCGACGGACATGAGATGTGGAGTGAAGCGATTGTGGGACGCGGGGGCTAAAGCCCCCGCGCTACGGATTTCACGGACGGCGTAGCGCGCGGGCTCGAGCCCGCGCGACCGCTATTTCTTCAACATCTGCTGCAACGCCGGCAACGCGGACTTCACTTCCGCGGCCTTGGGGCCGTTTGGGTCGACTTTCAAGTACGCCTCGAGTGCCGTCACTGCGTCAGGGATCTGTCCAAGATTGAGCGCAGTCATCCCCAGCTGATATTGCGCCATGGCGTTGTTGGGATCGGCCTTCGTCGCCGCCTCGAACTGCGTCTTGGCCTCTGCGAATTTCCCTGCGTTGAAGAAGATCACGCCCTGGTTGTAGGAGGCTTCCGCATTGCCCCCGCCGCCTGCCCCGGAAAACTGCGCTGCTTTCGCGCTCGCGTCAGCAGCGAGATCGAATTTCTTCTGTGCGTTGTAGATGGTGGCCAGCCCCGTGTACGCGTCGCCGTTCTCGGGTTTCAGCTCGATCGATTTCTTGTACGCCGTTTCGGCCTGCGTGTAGTCCTTCTTGTTCGCGTACGCCATGCCCAGGTTGTAGTAGCAGTCGGCGCAGGTGGGCACCTTGGCGATGACCTCCTGAAACTTCGCGATCGCCTCGTCGTTGTTCCCAGATTTCAGCGCTGCGATTGCGGCGTTCGCTGAAGCGGTAATCGCGGCTTGCTCCGCCTTGTCGGTGGGTCCGCCGCCAGCACCCGCCGGCGCGAGCGTGAATGCGAGCGGAGCGTTCTGCCCCTGTTTCACGCTCGCGTCCCTCGTCTGCGTTCCGACGCCCTGCTTCGATGCCGTCACCTTGTAGCCGCCCGACTGGAGGCCGACCTGCAGGAACTCGCCGTTCTTGTCGGTCTTGGTCGAAGTCTTGCGGTTCGAGTCGGTCGAGGCGAATTCGACGACCGCGTCCTGGACGGGTTTGCCCTGCGCATCGGTCACCTTGCCGCGCATCACGCTTTGCGCGAATGCCGGCGCTGCCATCGCACACACGGCGATCAGGGCAACGATGCCGCGGAACAGCGTTGTCCGCATCAGCGGGGTCCGCATGGAAGCCTCCACAAAATGAAGAAACTGTGTCTATCAGTCTACTTGAAGAAGCGGTCGACCGCAGCGAGGTCCGAGGTCACCGGCGCGGGTGGGAGCGATGAGAGAAACCGTCGCCCGTACCCCATGGTCCGGAGCCGCGGATCGAGGACGGCGAGCACCCCGCGGTCTCCGCGATGGCGAATGAGGCGCCCTAAGCCCTGCTGTAGCGTGAGGATCGCCAGCGGCACCTGATAGTCGGTGAACGCGTCGCCGCCACGGCCGGCAATCGCATCGATGCGGGCGGCGGTCACCGGATCACCCGGCGACGCAAAGGGCAGCTTGTCGATCACCACGCAGCTCAGAGCGTCGCCGACCACGTCGACGCCCTGCCAGAAGCTGGAGGTCGCGAGCAGAACCGCATTGGGTGTCGAGCGGAACTGCTCGATGAGCGCCGAACGCGGCGCCGTCCCCTGTACGAAGATCGGATACGGCATCGCCATCTCCACGAATGGCTGCACCGTGCGCAGGACCTTGTAGCTGGTGAACAGCACGAACGCTCTGCCCTGCGATCGGGTCAGCAGCGCGATCGTCTCGCGAGCCACGGCTTCGGCAAACGAGGGCGACTTCGGCGGCGGCATCCGCCGCGGCAGATAGAGGAGCGCCTGTCGCGCGTAATCGAACTCGGACGACACGCGCAGCTCCATCGGCTCGCCGATCCCGAGCCTGCCCTTCACATACGTGAACGATCCATCGACCGCGAGTGTCGCCGAGGTGAGCACGATGGCGCGAAAACGATCGAAGAGCGCCGTACGGACGATGCGCGAGACATCGACCGGCGATGCGCGTAGAAACAGGACACGTCCTCTCTGCTCGAGGTAGAAGACAAAATCTGCATCATCGGCCCGCAGGAGGAACCGTAGATCGCTGCGAAGCTCGCGCGCGCGGCGTTCGATCGTTGCTGCGGCCTCATTCGGCTCCATCGTCACGCCAGGTTCCTCGCCGCCTCCCCCGAGCGAAGTCGAGGGGCGCTGCGCCTGCGCGAGCGCCTGTTCGAGATCTTCGAGGGCACCGGCAAGTGTCAGCCCATCTTCGCCGTGCTCGAGCATCGAGTCGGACGTGTACCGAACGCGCGGATCGACTGCGGTGTGAATCATTCGCGCGAGCGTGAGGCCCGAGAAGAACTGACGCGAGCCGTCCGCCACGCGCATCAGCGCGGTTCCGATCTCGCGACTCTGTTGTGCGCTGAACGACGCGGTCCCAAGCATGCGCTCGGCGTCGCGCACCAGATCGTCGACGCGGTAGCTGCTGAACGACACGCCGAAGTACTGCGTTGCGACGTCTTCGAGCTGATGGGCCTCGTCGACGACGAGCGTGGCGCACGACGGAATCACTTCTCCGTAGGCGCTCTGCCTGACGGACGCGTCGGCACAGAGCAGATGATGGTTCACGATCACGACGTCGGATTCGGCGGCGCGCTGGCGCATCAGCGTGACGAAGCAGTCGCCGTAGCGCGGACACTCGGTGCCCAGGCACGACTCGGCTTCCGCCGAGATCTCCTTCCACAACGCCACGTCCTCGGGCAGATCCCGCAGCTCGGCGCGATCGCCGGTCGCGGTCGTACGGCTCCAGTCCTGAATCACGGGCAGGAACACATGATCGGCGGCCTCGATGAGACGGCCTCCCGCCGACGTGTTGCCCTCGACGCCATCGCGATACGTCTCCCACCGGTGCAGGCAGAGGTAGTTCGAACGCCCTTTCATCAGCGTCGCCGTGAACGGCACGCCGAGCGTCTCGCGCAGCGCCGGGAGGTCCTTGAAGAAGATCTGTTCCTGGAGATTCTTCGTTCCGGTAGACACAAGCACGCGCTGCCGGCTCAAGATCGCGGGGATCAGATACGCGAGCGTTTTTCCGGTGCCCGTGCCCGCTTCGGCCAGCAGTGTGCCGCCACCTTCGACGATTGCGGCGACCGCGTGCGCCATCCGTCGCTGGCCGTCGCGTGGCTCGAAGCCGGGCATCGCAGCCGCGATCGGTCCGTCATCGGCGAATGTCGACTCGACGACACGTCTCAACTCCGATGCGCCGGCGTCCGGTTTCGCGCCCATCTCGACTCAGTTGCTCAGGATGACGTTGGTGTAATTCTTCCCGCCGGCGACCGCGGCCTGCACTGCCGCCGCGAGTTCGACGGTCGCTCTGCGATCAAGTGTCTCATCGTCTGCTCTGAGATCGACGAACCATTCGAAGTGCGGCGCGAGCATGGCGCACAACTCGTCGACGCTCGAGCCCGCGGCGTCGAGCAATCCCGGACAGATCTCCATCTCCCACCGGATTGATCGGCGCGCGAGCAGCGCCGTCGCTCCCGCGACGACGTGGGCTTCCCAGCCCTGCGTATCGCATTTCACGTACCGCACCCGATCGAGATCCGCACCGAGGCGCTGGGTCCAGGTGTCGAGCCGCATGGTCGGTACGCGGATGGTCGAAGGTCTGGCTGCACCCGAAGCCACCAGCCGAGCGATCCGGCCTGCGACGAGCTGGTCGGCTTCGCCGTCAGTCGACCCGAGGGCGACGCGATCGACGATGACGTGGTCCTCGAGACCGTTGTCGCGGATCGTGCGCCGAAGACAGTCGAAGCTGGCCGGATCCGGTTCGACGCCGTAGGCGCGATCGACGTCGCCAAGCAGCACTCGCGTGATCGAGGTCGCTCCGATGTTGGCGCCGATGTCGATCATCACGCCGCCGCGGGCGAACGTCCGCGTACGCAGGATGTCGGCGAGCGGCAGGTCCCGACGCAGGACGCGATCCGGGAGGCTGCCTGGTTTGCGATCGTCGCTCGGGATCGACCACGTGACTCCGGCAATGCGAACCGTGTCGACCGATCCCGGTGAGACGGTTGCGCCCGTTCGCGTGGCGCGGGCGACAGCGGCACGAGGCAAGCGACGATGACGCAGCCGCATCGCCAGGTACAGCGCACCACCACAGAGACGCGATACGCCGCACAGGCCGCGGCGGCGGGCAGTGAGCAGCAGGGCGGCGATCATCGACGTCAACGTGCGCACGATTCGTGAAGAGTACCCTGTCGCGACTGCGAGAGGTGGCTAGAATCCGCTGGAGAGCGACATGGCGGACTCGTCGATCAGGGTGCGGAGGAAGCGGAGGGACGCGGGGAAAAGCGTCACACGCAGAGATTGCAGAGGGGCAGAGATCGCAGAGGGCGCCGGAGCTGTCGGATGATACGGGCCGGAGGCCCGCATCATGAATCGAGAGCAGCCAGGATCACAAGCGCCTTACTCATCACTGCCGGCACTTGTGATCCTGGCTGCTCTCGATTCATGTCCGCGCTCCGCGCGGATCATCCGACAGCTCCGGCGCCCCTCCGCGTTCTCCGCTCCTCGGCGATCTCTGCGTGAAACGCTCTTCTCCGCGCTCTCCGCTTCCTCGGCGATCATGCCCGCGTCGCGCGAATCAGATACGTCCGCGGGATCCCGGGCAGGTTGCGCGGAATCACCGGCATCCACCATCGCCCGAAATTCGCGTCCGGCTCTCCTGGGAGCACGTAATGCGACTGCCAACCATGCGCGGCCATGAAGCGATCGGGATCCGGCATGCCGAATTTCCAGGGGCATCCGAGCTCCTCGAGTTTCTTCAGATACGACGCCATGAATGGCGTGGTGAACACTTCGGGGCTCATCACGTCGAGGCCGAGCCAGCTGCCGGACGCGGCAACGGGCGCCAGCGCTTCGAGCAGCGACGTCACCGCTGACTCATCGAGGTAGTAGAGCAACCCTTCGGCGAGGAACGCCGCTTTCCTCGACGGATCGAAGCCGGCATGCACGAGCGCGCCGGTCCAGGACTGCGCCAGATCCTGTCGCACGACGCTGCGGTCGCACGAAGGCCTCGCGTTCATCCGTTCCAGCACGTCCTCTTTGTGCGCGAAGACGTCATCGCGATCGACCTCGAACACGCGCACGCCCGCCGGCCACTCGAGCCGGAACGCCCGTGCATCCATGCCGGCCGCGAGGATCACGACTTGATCGATCGCACCGCTGCGCACGGCCGTCAGCAGGCCGTCATCGAAGAATTTCGTGCGCACCGTGAGGAAGGGATCGGGCCCCGTGAAGGAGCCCATGCCAGACGCTGCCCGCATCGAGTAGAGCACGTCGAAGCCGGCCTCGCCCGCCAGCTCGCGCGCGAACGGGTCGCGATAGAGCGGCGACGCGTGATCGATTTCGAGCGCGCGGTTGGCGGCGACCCATCGCGCGGTGAGACCGACAGCCGTCATGGCGGTCACCGGACCCCTGAGCGCTTGTCGAAGGGACGCGATGAGCGCGTCGCGCTCTCCGTCAGGCAGACGCCGGTCCGGCATCGTGTCGAGCGGGACCTGCCAGACCGGATTGCCCCACCGCGGATCGCCGACGTAGCGCGGGATGATGTGCCAATGGAGATGCGGCACGACGTTGCCAAGCGATTCGATGTTGATGTGGTCGGGCCGCAGGACCCGCATGACCGCCTGCTGCGCTACGTAGAGGTCGTTGGCAAACGACGTCCACTCGGGCGGCGTCAGCTGATCGAGCCGGCTGGCGTGGCGGGTGTCGAAGATCAACTGGCATTGACCGCGATACGTCTGGTTCTTGGCGAGATAGAGCGACGACACCGTGAGCGGGCCGATGAGATCCCAGTAGTCGTTCGTCACCGCGCGCGGCGCATCCAGGGGGCACCCCTCGCCTGCGACGAGGGCGTTCCAGCGGGCGTCGGTCGTCACGCGCGTTCCAGGCGCACGCCTGTCTCCGTATAGAGCGGAAACCGCTGACACAATCGATCGACTTCCGACTTGACCGTGCCGATCACCCGGTCATCCCCGGGCGCAGCGAGCACCCGTCCGATGAACTCGCCGATCAGATCCATCTCGGCCTCGCGCATGCCGCGCGTCGTGACTGCCGGCGTACCGACGCGAATGCCGCTGGCGATCATCGGTGGGTTCTGATCGAAGGGGATGGCGTTCTTGTTGACGGTGATTCCGGCCTTGCCGAGCGCAGCTTCCGCAACCTTGCCGGTCACGCCCTTGGAGAACACATCGACGAGCATCAGGTGGTTGTCGGTGCCGCCGCTCACGAGACGGAAGCCCTGACTGGCAATCGCCTGTGCGAGCCGCTGCGCGTTGGCGAGGATCTGCCGCTGATACTCCTTGAACGCCGGCTCCGCCGCTTCCTTGAAGCACACCGCTTTCGCCGCGATGATGTGCATGAGCGGCCCGCCCTGCACCCCGGGGAAGACCGCCTTGTCGAGATCCTTCGCCCATCTCTCCCGGCACAGAATCAAACCCGCGCGCGGCCCGCGCAGCGTCTTGTGCGTCGTCGAGGTGCAGAAGTCGGCGTGCGGCACCGGACTCGGGTGGAAGCCGGTGGCGACGAGTCCGGCGATGTGTGCCATGTCGACGACCATCGGCGCGCCGACGGCCTTGGCGACGACGGCGATGCGCGGGAAGTCGATGATGCGCGGATAAGCGCTGGCGCCGACGATGATCATCTGCGGCTTGCGTTCATGGGCGAGCCGCTCCAGTTCCTCGTAGTCGATCCGCTCGTCGTCTTTGCGCACGCCGTAGGGCACGATCGTATAGAGCTTGCCCGAGAAGTTGAGCGGGTGGCCGTGCGTGAGATGTCCGCCGTGGGCGAGGTTCATGCCGAGCACCGTGTCGCCCGGTTTCACCACCGTCAGATACACCGACATGTTGGCCTGCGCCCCTGAGTGCGGCTGCACGTTGGCATGGTCGGCGCCGAAGAGCGCCTTGGCGCGTGCGATCGCCAGCGACTCGGCGACGTCGACGAACTCGCATCCACCGTAGTAGCGCCTGCCCGGGTAACCCTCGGCGTACTTGTTGGTCATCACCGAGCCTGCGGCTTCGAGGATGGCACGGCTGACGAAGTTCTCGGAGGCGATGAGCTCGAGGCCCTCGGCCTGGCGGCGGGTCTCGTTGTCGATGGCTTGGGCGATCTCAGGATCTGTTTCGGCTAGCGTGCGATACATCGAGCGATCTTATCTCGCCGAGATCGCAGTGCAGCAGGGAACGCAGGGTTGGAGAGCGGAACGTAGAGCACTGGCCTCAGCCCGCGCGGATCTGACGATGGCGCCAGGAAAGCCCGCCGAGCAGCGACGCGATCAGCGGTCCGATGAAATAGGCGACGCGGAACCACGGCGCAGCAAACCACGGCCGCAGCATCAGGATGGGAGTGTCGGGCGGCAACACTGCGCTTGGAACTGTCGCGTGCGGGTGCGGATAGATTAACCAGAAGGCAAGCGTATAGAAAGAATTCAACGGGAACAATGCCAGCATTGCAGTGAATGCCAGGACAGCTGGCGTACGAACGCGACGATGGAGATGCGCGACTAACCAGGCGCAGACAAAGGGCACCGACACCACGATCAGGGAATCCAGCATCGGTCGATACAGGTACGTCCAGTAAGTGAAACCTCGGAAGGTCACGAGCATCTTCGCGCCGTGCTCGACTTGGTAAACCGAGACGGGAACCATGGGATACGGCCACCCTAAGCCCTCGATGAAGTTCATCGCGATCATCGCGACAAAGGTCAGTGCGAGCATCGTCAGCCATCCGATCGCGAGCGCGCGAATCGTGAGAACGATGTGAGCGCGAACTTCCTGCGCGAAGGTAACAGGGATGGCCACACAGACCTGCCACCAGAACCACGTGCGGGATCGGCCGGCCTCGTACTCCTCGCTGAGATCGCCCAGCAGCGTATCGATCATGGGTCCCGAGCCCAGGGTTCTCAGCAGCCAGGTTGCAATCGCAGGTGGACGCCGCGTCATGCCACGCCTCCTTTGAGTTTGGGAAGACCGGTCCACAGCGCCGTCAATGCGCGACGCGTGGCCCTCACGGCTCGAAGCCCCTTCGATGTGAGCGTGAAGAACCGCTTCGAGCGCCCACCTCGCTCCGCAGTGGGTTCGCCAGTCGTCGATGTCACCAGTCCCCTGTGCTGCAGGCGGCTCAAAGCGGTGTACACCGAGGCGAGCGCTACCGGCCGTCCGCCGGTCTGCTCGATCTCGCGCGCGATCGGGACGCCGTAGGCACCGTCACCGACCCGCAGGATGGCCAGCAGAATCATCAACTCGAAGTCGGTCAGCAGCTGGCGTGTCATTTCATCGCAAATTGTAAATCAATTGGCCGGAACAGTCCCAGGCGCCAAAGCCCAAAGCCAGAGAGCCCGAAGCCGACCCGACTTGATTTCTATTCATGCATTGAGCATTGTGCAGTGGGCATTGACCATGTCTTCCGTCGTCATTTCCGCCCGCGGCGAGCAGCGTGTCCGCGAGGGGCACCCGTGGATCTACCGTGCCGATGTCGTCGACGTCGATGCTGCCGGCGGCGATATCGTGCAGGTGATCGGCCCGCGACGACGGACGATTGGCGCTGCACTCTTCAGCGATCGATCGCAGATTCCGGTGCGGATGCTCACCTACGGCGAGACGCCTGCCGACGAGTCGCTGCTGCGCGCCCGGCTCGAACGCGCGATTGCGGTGCGCGAGGCGCTCGCGATCGATGCCACTGCCTATCGGCTGGTCCACGCCGAGGCGGACTTGCTGCCGTCGCTCATCGTCGACAAGTACGAACAGTACCTCGTGATCCAGACGTTGTCGCAAGGCATGGATCGTCTGCTGCCTGTGCTCGCGCGGTTGCTCGGAGACCTGCTCTCGCCCGCCGGCATCCTCGCGCGCAACGATCCGCGTGTGCGCACGCTCGAAGGGCTGGAGCAGACCGTCGACGTGGTCGCCGGTGAGATCCCCGAGGCTGTGGTCGTGCGCGAGGGGCCGATCGAATACGACGTCGATCTTCGCCGAGGCCAGAAGACCGGCCTGTTTCTCGATCAGCGCGAGAACCGCGAAGCGGCCGCCCGCTATGCGCGTGGCCGTCTGCTCGACGGATTCAGCTACCACGGCGGTTTCGCGCTGCGGCTCGCCGGCCTCTGCACCGACGTCGAGGCGCTCGACATCTCCGCTGATGCCGTTGCACATATCACGGCCAACGCCGCCCGCAACCGCGTCACGAACCTCAATGCGCGCGAAGCGAACGTCTTCGACGAGCTGCGACATTTCGAGCGGACCGGCGCGCGTTTCGACACCATCGTGCTCGACCCGCCCGCCTTCGCCAAGAACAAGGCCTCGGTTCCGAATGCGCTCGCCGGCTACAAGGAGATCAATCTGCGGGCGATGCGCCTCCTCGAACCCGGCGGCTACCTCGTGACCTGCAGCTGTTCGTACAACGTCAACGAAGAGATGTTTGCCGCGATGCTGCACGAGGCGTCCATCGACAGCCACACGCCGATGACGATCGTCGAGAAGCGGATGCAGGGTCGCGATCATCCGGTACTGGTCGGTGTGCCGGAGACGCATTACTTGAAGTGCTTCATCCTGCGAAGAGTGGAGTAGGCGCGGGGGGAGCAGAGGGCGCCGAGACGACGATCAACGCAGAGATCGCTGAGGTGCCGAGATCGCGGAGGCTGCCGGTGGTCGCCGGCCGTCGGCCGGCGAATGGATCGAGAGGACGCTGCGAACACGAACGCCCACAGGGTCACGAGGCGCTCGTGTTCGTAGCGTCCTCTCGATCCATGCCCGCGCGAAGCGCGGCCCCACCGGCAGCTCTCTGCGTTCTCCGCTCCTCGGCGATCTCTGCGTGAAACGCTTTTCTCCGGCGCCCACCTGCCCCCTCCGCGGCCGCGCACGTGCCATAATCGGCGCCATTCATCAGAAAGAGGCAGCCATGACGCGTGTATTCCGCTCCGGTTTCCTCCCCGTCGCAGTGATCGCGCTCTTCGCCGTGTTCTCGACTGTCACGCGAGCCGCCGCGCAGGATCCTCCCTCCGCGCCGCAAGCTGAGCCCACTCCGCCGCCGGTGCCCCAGGCCGATCGCCCGCCGACGGCTCCGGGCGGCCCGCGGCCCTACGACCGGGTCATCACCAAGGAAGCGAAGTCGGATACCGGCGTCTTCACCGTGCATCGCATCGGAGAGCGTCTCTACTACGAGATCCCTGCGAACCAGTTGAACAAGGAGTTTCTCTGGGTCAGCCAGATCGCCCGCACGACGATCGGCGCGGGGCAGGGCGGGCAGGCGGCGGGCAACCGGGTCGTGAAGTGGGAGCGCCACAACAATCGCATCTTCCTCCGCAGCATCTCGTACGACATCGTTGCGGACCGGAGTCTGCCGATCGCGCAGGCGGTCGGGGCGGCCAACAACGAGACGATCCTGATGGCGTTCAACATCGAAGCGCTCGGCAAGGATGACGCGCCGGTGATCGATGTCACTCGACTGTTCACGACCGAGGTGCCCGAATTCAGCGCGCGAGGGCGGGTGCGATCACGTGTCTTCGACGCGTCGCGTTCGTTCGTCGAGCGCGCGGTGTCGTTCCCGGAGAACATCGAGGTCGAAGCGACGCACACCTACTCGACCGGTGTCGAGCTTCAGGGGCCGCAGCAGGTGCCGAACGCCAATGCCGTCAGGGCGGGCAGCGCCAGCGTGGTGATGCACTACAGCATGGTCAAGCTGCCCGAGAAGCCGATGATGCCACGCGTCTTCGACGAACGCGTCGGCTACTTCACGGTGTCGCAATACGACTACGGCCGCGACGAGCACCGCGCCCAGCGGCGCCGCTACATCACGCGGTGGCGGCTCGAGAAGAAGGATCCGGCGGCCGCCCTGTCAGAGCCGATCAAGCCGATCGTCTACTACATCGATCCCGCCACGCCGACCAAGTGGGTGCCGTTCATCAAGCGTGGGATCGAGAGCTGGCAGCCGGCGTTCGAAGAGGCAGGATTCAAGAACGCGATTCTCGCGAAGGATGCGCCGAGCAAAGAGCAGGATCCCGACTGGAGCCCGGAGGACGCGCGCTACTCCGTGATCAGATGGCTGCCTTCGACCACCGAGAACGCCTCAGGGCCGCACGTCTCCGACCCCCGCACCGGCGAGATTCTCGAATCGGACATCCAGTTCCATCACAACGTGATGAACCTCGTGCGCGACTGGTACTTCGTCCAGGTCGGGCCGCTCGATCCGCGCGCGACCAGGCTGCCGCTGCCCGACGATCTGATGGGACGGCTCCTCGAGTACGTGACCGCTCACGAAGTGGGGCACACGCTCGGCTTTCAGCACAACATGAAGGCGAGCTCCGAGTATCCGGCCGACAAGCTCCACGACGCGGCGTGGGTGAAGAAGATGGGGCACACGCCGTCGATCATGGACTACTCGCGCTTCAACTACGTGGCGCAGCCGGAGGATCAGATCGACCCGGCCGATCTGATTCCCCGCGTCGGCCCGTACGACAAGTGGGCGACGATGTGGGGCTACAAGGACGTGGCGGGCGCGAAGACGCCGGACGAGGAGCGCAAGACGCTGGACGAGTGGGCGCGCGCGCAGGACGCGACGCCGTGGCTCCGCTTTTCGACGGTCGACTCGGCAGGCTCCGATCCGGGTGAGCTGACCGAAGCCGTCGGCGACGCCGACGCCGTCCGCTCCACGGCGATGGGGCTGAAGAATCTCGAACGCGTCGCCGGGATGCTGCTCACCGCGACGACGAAGCCGGGCGAGCCGTACGACGATCTGGAAGAAGTGTACGGACGCCTTCTGGGGCAGTGGGTGCTCGAGATGAACCACGTGGCCGCGGTGATCGGCGGCGTGTCGTCGCAGCAGAAAGTGTCGAACCAGAATGGTCCGCGCTTCGAGCCGATCTCGCGGGAACGGCAGCGCGACGCGGTGCAGTTCCTGAGCGCACACGCGTTCACCACGCCGATGTTCGTCGTCAAGCCGGAGATCCTGCGGCGAATCGAGCCGACCGGCACGCTCGATCGCATCCGAACCAGCCAGCTGCGCGTGCTATCGAACGTCCTGGCTGACGCACGCATCAACCGGTTGACCGAGCAGGAGGCGATCGATGGAGCGACCGCCTATCGAGCGCCCGATTTGTTCACCGACGTGCGCCGCGCGATCTGGAGCGAGATCGATGGCGCGACGGTCGTCGTCGATCCCTATCGTCAGAATCTTCAACGCGCGTATCTCGATCTGCTGAACGACAAGATCAACGGTCGCCAGGCGGCGACGAGCCAGTCGCGCCCGCTGGCGCGCAGCGAGCTGCGTACGCTCGACGCCGCCGTCCGCACTGCGATTCCACGCGTCACCGACCGCAGCACGCGGGCGCATCTGCAGGATGTCCGCGATCAAATCGGGAGGATTCTCGACCCGAAGTTCGCGCCGACTGCGGCACCGCAGCTCGTGTTGCCGATCGTCACCGGCATGGACGGCTCGGAGGGCTGCTGGCTGGATTACGCGATTCGAGTCGAGAAGGAATCAGGAATCAGGAATCAGGATTCAGGCCTGGGCCAGGCTGAAGCCTTCAGGCCCTGAGGGCCCATAGCTCGCCCAGAACTGATTCCTGATTCCTGATTCCTGATTCCTTCTGGATCTCGTTATGTCGAACTTCGTCCCCTATCGTGATCGCACAGGCTCGCTCCCCGATAAGCAATACAAGGCCACGCTCTTTCAGAGCACTCGACTGATGCTCGGACTCAACTGCCTCGAGCCCGGGCAGGCGCAGCACGCGCACGTGCACGGCGATCAGGACAAGTTCTATTTCGTGGTCGAAGGCGAGGGAAGCTTCGACGTCGGCGGCGAATCGCGATCGGCCGGTGAGGGCATGGTCGTGTGGGCGCCCGCCGGTGTCAGGCACGGAGTCACGAACAACGCAGATCGTCGACTCGTGCTGCTCGTGGGAATTGCCCCCTTCCCGTCGTAGAGCGGCGGCCGCTGAGGGGGCGGGTGGGCGCTGAGAAGAGCGTTCACGCGGAGATCGCCGAGGTGCCGAGATCGCGGAGGCTGCCGGTGGTCGCCGGCCATCGGCCGGCGAATGGATCGAGAGGAC
>DASWZV010000085.1:0-219411 GCA_036407095.1 Vicinamibacterales bacterium
CTGTCGATCGAGTCGGGCTCGGCGGAGCTGGGCGCGCGCCTTGCGCGTGACGTCGCCGCTCCATACCGCGAGCTGCTTCGCATCGTCCGCGCGCGGATGCTGGCGACGCGTGCGTGGATCGAAGGGTCGTTGAACGCTGTCGAGAACCTGCAGACGTCCGCCGATGTCTACGTCGAGGCCACCGATTTCATGGCCGACCTTCGGCTCTGCCATCGGTCGCTCGAGGAAACCGGACACGCGCTGATCGCGTCGGGACAGTTGAGCGATCTGATCAGGCGCGTCGCCGTGTTCGATGTCACGTTGGCCCGCATCGACGTTCGGCAGGACGCGGCTCGACATGCTGATGCGCTCGCCGAGATTACGTCGGCGCTCGGTCTCGGTGCCTACACGGACTGGGATGAAGCCTCGAGGCTCGACTTCCTGACGCGAGAGCTGCAGGGGAGGCGGCCGCTCATTCCACCCGATCTCGAACCGACCAACGACACGAGAGAGGTGCTCGACACCTTCACGATGATCGCCCGCGCGCCGGCGGGCTCGCTCGGCGCGTACGTGATCACGATGACGCGCAGCGCATCAGACGTACTGGCCGTCGAGCTGCTGCAGAAGGAAGCGAGAGTGGCGTTGCCGCTGCGAGTGGTGCCGCTGTTCGAAACCTCGCGCGATCTGCATCACGCCGGCGCCGTCATCGATTCGTTGCTGAAGGTGCGGTGGTATCGCGCGCGCATCGACGATCGGCAAGAAGTGATGATCGGCTACTCCGATTCGGCAAAGGACGTGGGGCGCGTGAGTGCGGGCTGGGATCTCTACCGCGCACAGGAAGACATCGTCGCAGCGAGTCATCGCCATGGTGTGGCGGTGACGCTCTTTCACGGCCGCGGCGGCAGCGTGGGCCGCGGCGGCGGCCCGACGCATCTCGCGATCCAATCGCAGCCGCCGGGATCGATCGACGGGACGCTGCGCGTCACCGAACAAGGCGAACAGCTGCAGGCGCTGTTCGGGTTTGCCGAGATCGCCGGGCGCACGCTGGAGGTCTACACGACCGGCACGCTCGAGGCATGGCTCGTGGCCGCGCGTGAGGCGCGACCCGAGTGGCGCGCGTGCATGGATCGACTGTCGGCCGACGCGGCCGCCACGTACCGGCGAATCGTGTACGAGACGCCCGCGTTCCTCGACTACTTCCAGGCGTCGACGCCCGAAGAGGACATCGGCGCGCTCAACATCGGCAGCCGGCCCGCGCGAAGAGGAACGGCGTCGGATGTCGCCGGCCTGCGCGCGATCCCGTGGCAGTTCGCGTGGACGCAGACGCGCCTGATGCTCGGCGCATGGCTGGGGATCGAAGATGCGCTGGCCCGCGCGGCCGAGCGCGGCGAGCGCGACCTGGTGATGCGCATGTATCGCGAGTGGCCGCACTTCCAATCCGAGATGAATCTGATCGAGATGGTGCTGGCCAAAGCCGACGGCCGCATTGCCGCCGAATACGATCGCCGCCTCGTGCCGCCGGCGCTGCAGCCGCTCGGCACCGAGCTTCGCGATCGTCTGGCACGGGCGATTCGCGGCGTGCTCGACCTCACCGGCCATCGCGATCTGCTCGAAGCCACGCCGGTGATCCGCCGATCGATCGACGTGCGCAACCCCTACGTCGATCCGCTCAACCTCGTCCAGATCGAATTGCTGCGCCGCCTCCGTGAGCACGAAGATCCCCGCGCGCGCGCCGCATTGATGGTGACGGTGAACGGAGTCGCGGCGGGGATGCGGAATACTGGCTAGCGATCGTTCGCTCAATGCGTGCCGCTGCGCTTCAGCGCATCGACACGCTGCTGCAGCCGCGGATTCGGAAACTGCTTGAGTACCGGTTCGAGCGCCGCGGCCGCTTTGTCCTTGTGTCCCAACGCCTCGTAGGCATCGGCCTGGAGCGTCGCCAGCCGGAACTTCATGAAGCGATTGTCTGCGGGCACGGTCGCCGCTGCGAGCGCATCGATCGCCCCCTGCGGGTTCTTCTGATCGACCAGCATCGATTCGCCGACCAGCATCCGAACCTCGGGATCGGTCGGGAACTGTTTCGCTGCGGCCGCTATGAGGTCCGCAGCCTGCTCGTGCCGACCCGCCTTCCGTTCCGCCATCGCCTGCTGGTAATAGCCCATGAGCAGCAGACGCTCGACATCCTTCGGATCTCCGGAGCGCAGCCCGACGCCGCCGGCATAGGCGTACACCAGTTCGCCACCGTGCTCGGCAGCTTCATACACTGCGACGACTGCTGCAAGTCCGGCCGCTGCCGACACGGCGTGAATGAGCCTCACTTTCGGCCACCGACGCAGCGCCAGCCCGAGCAGTTCGAGGCCGCCGACGGCGAGCATGATGTTGCCGGTCCGTTCGCCCCACTCTTCGTGCTCCATCACCGGCGGGCGCGCTCCCGGCGCACGCTCGACCGGGCCGTGTGCGGCCGTTCCCGATCGTGTTGACACGAACGCCGCCACCGTCGCGAGCAGCAGCAGCGTCGTCGCCGCCGGCGCGGCGAACGCAGGCCGGCCGAACAGCGACACCACCTTGAACCCCACGCCGACGATGATGAGAACGATGGCGAAATGAACGACGAGCGGGTGCAGCGGAGCGAGATCCATATGCGTGCCCTCGTTGTCAGAAGAGGCCAGATTGATACCACACATTGGAGATGCGCCGCGAGATCGGCCGCTCCGCGACGGGAGTATCATCTGCCTCTCGGAACGCCGGTCGTCGTAGAGCGCACGCGCCAGCGTGCGCGTGTCCGCGGAGGCTGAAGCTCCGCTCTACGCGGATTCCAGGAGTTTCTATGAAAACCATCAGGCTCGTCGTCGTCGCCGCGGCATGCGTGCTCGTTCTCCCAACCGCTGTTGCCGTGCAATCGACTGGCGATGGAGCACGAACGGCGGGGAAGCAGTGGCCGGCCGTCAGTGGCGATTCGGGCAATTCACGCCACTCGACGCTCAACCAGATCACCACGCAGAACATCGGAAAGCTTGGCGCGGCGTGGACGTCTCAAAAGTTCGATGCGCCAGCAGGAGCGCGCACGATGCCGCTGGTGCACGACGGTCTCATGTTTCTGACAGCGGGACCGGCGGTCTACGCACTCGACGCCAAGACCGGTGCGCGAGTCTGGCGATTCCAGGCTGGTCCTCAGGCGCAGATGGGTGCGCCGGGGCGCGAAGGTGTGGCGGTTGGAGACGGTCTGGTCTTCGTCGGACTCTCCGATGCGCGCGTGATCGCGCTGCGGGAAAAGACCGGTGAGCTCGTGTGGAACAAGTACGTCGGCGACAAGGCCAGAGACAAGGGGCAGGTTGCGTCGGGCGCGCCGCTCTATGCCGGCGGACTCGTCTCGATCGGTTTGAGCGCCGACAACGGCTGGCGCGGGCAGGTTGTCGCGCTGAACGGAAAGACAGGAGAGGAAGCGTGGCGCTTCTTCGCCGTGCCGGCGCCCGGCGAACCTGGCGCTGAGACGTGGCCGAAAGGCAATCCCATCTGGCAGCGCGGCGGCGGCGCCGTGTGGCTCGCCGGCGCGGCCGATCCCGATCTCGGAGTTGTCTACTACGTGACCGGCAACGGCGTTCCACAACTCTCGGGCGAAGGACGGCCCGGCAACAATCTGTATCTCTGCTCGGTCGTGGCGATCGACATGAAGACCGGCAAACTGCGCTGGCATTACCAGGTCATTCGCCACGATATCTGGGAAGCGGATATCGCGATCTCTCCAGTGCTTTACGATGCGCAGCAAGCGGGCGGACGTTCGCGCAAGGCGATTGCGGCGATGCGCGCCGACGGTTATCTGTTCATGCTCGATCGCGAATCGGGAAAACCGCTCACGCGCGTGGACGACCGCGCGGTATCGCAGAATGGATTGCAGCGAACGGCGGCGACGCAGCCGTTCCCGGCGGGCGCCGACAGTGCGCTGCCGACATGCGATACATGGAAGAAGCAGCCGCTGCCGCGCGGATTCGATCTCTCGTGCGACTTCTACACGCCCGCCTCGGTAGAAAAGCCGAACCTGCTGACTCCGACATTCGGGATGCGCGTCGCGCCAATGGCATACAGTCCCGACACCGGCTATTTCTACGCGACAGGCAATGCGGCGCTCGGGTGGCTGCGGCGCGATGAGAACCCCTGGTTCTTCAGCAACACGTTCAACCAGCGCGTGCCAGGTCTCAACGGTCTCGGCCACGGAGTGCTCGCGGCGATCGACAGCAAGACGAACAAGGTCGTGTGGAAGAAGGAATTCAGACCCGGCCGGCCAAGCGGCGCGATGACGACCGGCGGTGGTCTGATGTTCCAGTCGGCGCCGGATGGGAATGTGCAAGCCTACGATGCCAAAACCGGCAACGTGCTCTGGCAGTTTCAGATTGGCGCGGCCGGTGGCCCGCCGCTCTCGTACGAGATCGACGGCGAACAATACGTCGCGGCCATTACGCCTGCGGGCGTGTGGGCATTCAAGCTGGGAGGCACCGTGGCCCAGGCGCCCGCCCCCACGCGTCAGCCGCAGGAACTGTTCACCGGGCCGATCACAGACACGACGCAGGTCGAGACCGCGTCGCTGGTGCGCGATACCGGCTTCACCGGCTTCCACTACATGACCGACGAGTACGCGTTCAGTCCGTATCGCGCGCGCGTCAAGCGCGGCACTCAGGTCACGTGGCGCAACAACGGACTGATGGTCCACACGATCGTCGCCCAGGATGGATCGTGGACGACGGGTCCGCTCAACCCGGCGGATGTCGGTGGGGTGACCTTCGACAAGGCGGGGACCTACACCTACATGTGCAGGGAGCATCCGTGGGCGGTCGGTCAGATCGTGGTCACTGAGTAGGCGGAGGCCGCAGAGCAAAAGCTCACGCAGAGATCGCCGAGGCGCGGAGGGCGCCGAGGCCGCGTGCGACGGGTGGCCCGCCGAGGCGTTACACGCGGGTCGCCCGTCACACGCGTTCTGCGTTCTCTGCTCCTCCGCGATCTCTGCGTGAGTTCTTGCTCTGCGCTCTCCGCGATCCCAGCTTCCTCCTTCACGCTATCATCCGAAGCGATAGCCCGATGGCGTTTTCTCCGATTCGCCGGCGTCACCCGATACGTGTCGTTCTGTCGTCCGACGCGCTGCTGCCGTTCGTGTCGGTGGGCAACGTCGCGGCGCTGGCGATCGCGCAGCTCGGGGTTGCGGCGTTCTTCATCGCCGGCATCACGCGATCGGCGCTCGGCGACGCGGCCGGATGGTTCGTGCTCGCGGCCGCGGTGCTCGCCTGGTTCGCGCGCTCCGTCGACCTCGAGAGCTGGGCGCTGCTGGTGCCCGGCGGCTTCGTCGGCCGCGTCACCCTGGCGTTTGGCGCACGCGTCGCCGAGCTTGCCGCTGCCGCGGCGCTGATCGAGCGGCTCCTGCTCGGGGCGCTCGCGGCGGTGGTCGTTGGCCACTACCTCTCAGGCGTGGCGATCACCGCGATCGCCGGCCTGCGCTTCACTCGATTCGTCCAGCCCGAAGACGTCTCGACGGTGCTGGCCGTCGGCGCGATCGGCGTGCTCTGGGTGCGCGCGAGGCTCGGGCGCGAGATCGGTCGCGACGCGATTGCCAGAGGCGTGTGGATCGGCATCGGCATTCTCGTGGCCACGATCGTGTGGGGTGTGGTGACGTTGGTACGAGAGCGCGCGACGACGCCGTTTGCGTCGCTCGCGTCGATTCCCGTGCCGAACCCGATCAGCGGGTGGCCTGCGGTCGATGCCGGGTTCGCGATGGTGCTCGGGTTCGCCCTCACGCTCACCGTCATCGGTGGCGGCGAGGCGATCGCCCGCGCCGCGCAGGAATTTCCACCGCCGCGCATGAACGCGCTGCGCCGCACCAGTCAGCTCATTCTGCTGTTCGCGCTGTTCGTCACGACGCTGGGGACGTTCCTCGTCACGCTGCTCGTGCCGACATCCGAGCAAGGCGTGTGGGTGAACGCGCCGCTGGCCGGCCTGGCGCAACACCTGGCCGGACCCGCATGGGTGCGTGGGCTGCTGTCGATCGCGTTGGCCGGCGCGGCGGTGTCCGTCGCGCTGCCGGCCGCATATGCGGCACTCGGCGACGCTGAACAGATGCTCCATCGCGCGTCGGAAGACGGCACGCTGCCGCGCGGGCTCGCATCGCTGCACAGCCGGTTCGGCACGCCGGCGCGCGCCGTCGACATGACGGTGCTCGCCATCGTGGTCGTCATCATCACCGGCGGCGGACGCGTGACCTGGCTGGCGCGCGCCTGGGCGATGGCGATCGCCGTGATGCTGGTGCTGATGATCGCGGCGCTGATCCGCCTGCGTCGCACGCGTCAGGGCCCGCGTCCCTTCAAGGTGCGGCTGAACCCGCGCATCGGCGGGCGCGAGATCCCGATCGGGCTCATCGGCCCTGGTCTCCTCGTCGCCGGCAGCGCGCTGGTGATGATCCTGCTCGGCGACATCGCGTCGATTGCCTCCACCGCGTCGATGGTCGCGGTGGCGCTCTGGCGAACGGCGATGAAAGATCGCCACGCCGTTGCTGCCGCCGAGCCCGAGCCGGAATCGTTCGATCTCCTGCTGGCCGCCGATCTCTCACTCGATCAGATGGACGCGAGGCCCGGCAACGTGCTGGTGCCGGTGCGCAATCCTCACGCGCTCTCGCACGTGATGGCCGCGCTGCACGCCCCGGGCGATCGCGACGTAGTGGTGATGACCGCGCGCGTCATCGACGTCGACGTCGGCGAAGAGGCGGCCGGACAAGGGACGCCGACACGAAACGAGCAGCGGCTGCTCTCGGACGTCGTGGCGCTGGCCGAGCGCGTCGGCCGCCCCGTGCGGCTGCTCATCGTGCCCACGCGCAACGTCATCGACGCCATCGTCGGCACGTCCGTCCGCCTGCGATCGTCGGACATCTACGTCGGCGAATCGTCCACATTGTCCGCGCAGGACCAGGCGCGCCTCCTCGGCGAGGCCTGGGAGCGCGCCGACAAGCCCGAAGCGCTCGACGTCCGCCTCGTGGTCTACCATGCGAGCGGGCGCGGCGACACCTTTCATCTCGGCGCCCATCCCCCCTCTCTTGCGTCGGGCGATCTCGATCTCATTCACCGCATGTGGCTCGATGCGGTGAAGACGATCGGCCCCCACGTGCACCATCACGACGTCGTTCGAGCAGCGCTCAGAACAATGGAACACGAACTCACCGGCCCAGACCGCGATGCCGCGATTGCGGCGATCCGCGATGTCGCCAGGCCTGCTGAAGAACTCGCGGCGCTCCTGCGCGCGCGGGACTACCAGCGCCTGCGCGATCTCATGCGCAACCGACATGCGAGCGACGTCGCCACCCTGCTGACGGCGTTGAGCCTCGAGGACCAGGTCGTGGTCTTTCGAGTGCTGCCTCGCAAAGATGCCGCCGCAGTGTTCGAGTATCTCGCCCAGGAGGACAAGGAATCGCTGCTCAAGGCCATGGCGCAGGAAGACGTCGCCGCGCTCCTCAACAACATGGCCCCCGACGATCGCACGCTGTTTCTGGAGGAACTGCCCGCCGAAGCCACCCGTCATCTGCTCGCCCTGCTGACGCCGAAGGAACGTTCGGTCGCCGTGACGCTGCTCGGATATCCCGAACAGTCGGTCGGCCGTCTGATGACGCCGAACTACGTGGCGGTGCGGGAGGATTGGACCGTTCGAGAAGTGCTGGACTACGTCCGAACGCACGGACAGGACAGTGAAACGTTGAACGTCATCTACGTCGTCGATGGTCAGGGTTCGCTCATCGACGACATCCGCATTCGCGAGTTCCTGCTGGCGCCGCTCGATCACCACGTGGCTGACTTGATGGATCGACGGTTCGTCGCGTTGAAAGCGACCGACGACCAGGCAGCCGCGGTGTCCGTGTTCCGTCAGTACGATCGCACCGCGCTCCCGGTGACCGACACCGCGGGCATGTTGATCGGCATCGTCACGATCGACGACATGCTCGACGTGGCCGAAGCCGCGGCGACCCGCGAGATTCAGCGAATCGGCGGATCGGAAGCGCTGGACGAGCCATACATGCAGGTCGGCTTCCTCAGCATGGTTCAGAAGCGCGCCGGCTGGCTCACGGCGCTGTTCATCGGCGAAATGCTGACGGCGACAGCGATGGGTGCGTTCCAGGCCGAGATCTCGAAGGCCGTGGTGCTCGCGCTGTTCGTGCCGCTCATCATCTCGAGCGGCGGCAACTCGGGATCGCAGGCGTCGACGCTGGTGATCCGCGCACTCGCGCTCGGTGAGGTCGGTCTCCGCGACTGGTGGCTCGTGATGCGGCGTGAGATCTTCGCCGGCCTCGCGCTCGGCAGCATCCTCGGCAGCATCGGCTTCCTGCGCATCACGCTGTGGTCAGCGTTCTCGGACATCTACGGGCCGCACTGGCTGCTCGTGGCGATCACCGTTGCGCTGTCACTAGTGGGTGTCGTGTTGTGGGGAACGCTGAGCGGCTCGCTGCTGCCGTTCTTGCTGAAACGCCTCGGCTTCGATCCAGCGGCATCGTCCGCACCGTTCGTGGCGACGCTCGTCGACGTGACCGGGCTCGTGATCTATTTCTCAGTAGGCCTGGTCGTTTTGCGCGGGACGCTCTTGTAGCGGAGCGAAAGGCATCCTTGGGCCTTAAGGACTCACTAACGCCCTTCGTCCGCCGTTGGCCCGTACGAGCCAGGCACGGGCACATCGAGCAATCGCAGGTACACCGAGAACTGGCCGCGATGATGGACCAGGTGACTCAATGTCATGTCGCGGTACACGACTTCGCGGGGCTTTTCGAACCACACTTTCCCGCGCATCCTGAGCCGCCACAGTTCCGTTGCGTTCGCATCTGGCGTCTTCGCCATCGACTGTCTGGCCGCGGCCACGTCACGGTCGAACGCCTCGAGCAGCGCGGCGCCAGTGGTTGCGGCAAAGGGTGTGTAGCCGCGCGCGTCCATGTCCAATTCGTTCGCGCTGAAGATCGGCTCGACCCATCGGACGCAGTCGACGATGTGCGAGGCGAGCTGCCCGGCGGTGAACGATTTCGCGTGCGGCCGCCAGTCGAACTGATGGGCAGGCAATCGCTCGAGATGTGTTCGTGCGACATCGGTCTCGTGCACGAACTCGGTGAGCAGGAAATCGATTCTCGTCATGGTGATGCGTCATCGACGATGGCGTCGGCTTCGATTTCGACGAGCCAGTCCGGGTCGATGAAGCGCACGACCTGCATGACCGTGTTCGCCGGGCGAATGTCACGAAAGATCTCGCCGTGTACCGCAGCGACGGCCTGCCAGTCGTCGATGCGCGTGAGCAGGATGCGTGTGCGCACGACGTCCCGCAGTGACGCACCCGCATCGTGCAGGGCCTTCGCGATGATCTCGAGGCATCGTCTCGTCTGCGCCGCAGCGTCGCCCACTCCCACTGTTCGACCGTCCGGCCCGAGCGGCGCCGTCCCGGCAACGGTCACAAAGGAGGCGGAGCGGACCGCTCGCGAAATGCCTACCTTGGGCTCATAGGGACTTCCGCTGGAAACGAGCTTGCGCATTGTGCTGCAACTCTCGGGGACACCGGGATTCTAACAGCGTCCGATCGCCGCCCTGAGAAGACGTCCCTCGAGGTGTCGCCGTCGACGTCACCGCTCAGTACCAGCCGATCGGGGCTTCGTTGAGATTCACGTTGATCTGCTTCGTCTCCAGATACGCCTCGATGCCGTACACACCGAGCTCTCGTCCGAAGCCTGATTGTTTGTAGCCGCCCCAGGGTGCCTCGTTGTAGGTGGGGTGGTAGGTGTTGAGCCAGAGGATGCCTGCCCGCAGACGCTTCAGCACGCGCACGCCGCGGAAGACATCGCGCGTCCACACCGCGCCGGCCAGACCGTAGGGCGTATCGTTGGCAATCCGCACCGCATCGTCTTCAGTGTCGAACGGAATCACCACCAGCACGGGGCCGAAAATCTCCTCCTGCGCGATGCGTGCGCTGTTGTCGACGTCGGCGAAGATGGTCGGCTCGACGAAGAACCCCTGTGCGAGCGCGCCGGCGGTCGCGCGATTGCCGCCCGTGATCAGCCGTCCTTCCTTCCTCCCGATCGCGATGTATCCGAGTACCTTGTCCATCTGTTCTTCGGACACCAGCGGTCCCATCTTGGTCTCGCGGTCGAGCGGATCGCCCAGACGGATACGAGAGACCTTGCTGGCGAGCGCATCGAGCATCTGTGGATAGATGCGCCGTTCCACGAGCAGCCGCGATCCGGCCGAGCAGACTTCGCCCTGATTCGCGAACGCACCGAACAGCGCCCCGTCGACCGCGGCGTCGAAGTCCGCATCGGCGAACACGACGTTGGGACTCTTGCCGCCCAGCTCGATGGTGGTGCGCTTGATGGTCTTCGCGGCGCCGGCGATGACGAGACGGCCCGTGTCGACGCCGCCCGTGAACGCAATCTTGTCGACGCGAGGATCCTCGACGAGGGTTGCGCCCGCGGTCGGACCGTCGCCCGTCACGATGTTCGCGGCGCCCTTCGGCACACCGGCCTGTTCCATGATCTGCGCCAGCGCGAGCGCCGACAGCGGCGTTTGCTCCGCCGGCTTCAGCACCGTGGTGCAGCCGGCCGCGAGTGCCGGACCGAGCTTCCAGGCCGACATGAGCAGCGGGTAGTTCCACGGAATGATCTGGCCGACGACGCCGACTGGTTCGCGAACGACGATCGACAACGCGTTGTCGGGGACGTTGAGCGTGTCGCCGTGAATCTTGGTCGCGAGGCCTCCGTAGTACTCGAAGCAGTTGGCGGCGTCGCTGACGTCGAACTCGGCTTCGACGATCGGCTTGCCCATGTTCGTGCTGTCAAGGGCTGCGAGTTCCGCCGCGTGCGCCCGCACACCATCGGCGATGCGAAACAGCAGTTGACCGCGGTCGCGATGCGAGAGCTCCGGCCACGGGCCTCCGTCGAAGGCCCGCCTCGCCGCCGCGATCGCCTCGCGCACATCGTCAGCGCCGGCTTCGGGCACGCGTGCGATGACCTCTCCAGTGGCAGGGTTGATCACGTCTCGTGTGCCGCCGCTGTGTGCGCCAACCCACGCACCATCGATCCACATGCACTTTGTGTCGGTCATGACGGTAATCCCGGCGAAATGACTCCCGACCCCATTACGACGTTCGTACGTCGCGGCGGATGGACATGCCGCGCAGTGCGAGCTGTTTGAAGAACGCTTCAGCGGTGACCGCGCGCTCCGGTGGCTGGCATCCGCGCGCAGTGATCTCGCCGCACGCCAGCATCTGCATGACGATCGACGGCGGGCTGCCCGTGTTGATATCCGATCCGATGCCCCAGTCAGCCTTGGCCGGCGTGTGGCAGTCTACGGTCTCCTCGATCGCCTGACCGCCACGAGTGCCCCTGATCACGACTCGCAAGATCTCGTACTCGGCCTCGAGCCGCGATGGCGGAGGCGATGGCTGCGCGCGCAGCGCTGCGAGGACGACATCGCGCGGTGTGACCGGCGTGCCGCGGACCGGGATGGGCCGCTCCGAGAAGAGGCCGGCGGCACGCATGAAGATCAGCCGATCGAGGAGCGCGTCGGCGAACGCGATTCGGAACGAGCACTCACGCAGTCGCTTTGATTTGTACGACCGTGGCAGCGTGGCGAGCTCGCTGTGAATCGTGCAGGCGGGCCACTTGCGGCCGACCGGTGCGGGGAAATCCACCTGAACGGCGTGGCTCAACGGGGGAACGAACGTCAGCTTTCCTTCCGTGAACAGCGCTGCGTTCTGTGTGGCCTCATCGATCACCGTCTGAATCGAGTACGACACGGCGATTGGGGGGCCGGTCACCGCCGGCGCATCCACGCTTCCGACGCTGATGTGAATCTCGCTCACCTCGTCCATCGTGTCGGCCGCCGAACGTGCCAGGACGTTGACGATGCCGGGCGCCGCGCCGATGCCGAGAACCGCCAGCCGATCGATCTTCTTCCACGCCTGATCGCGGACGATTTGTTTCCGCGTCACGTGAAAGAGCCCGCCGAGGTCGCAGTAATGGACGCGTGCACGATGCGCCGCGTCCATGACCGCAAGGTTGAAATGGTGCTGCGCGGCGTTGATCACGCCGAAGGCTCCCGCCGATTTCAGCAGCCGGGTCGTCGCCGCCACGTTGCGCGCGTCGACGACCATCGGTTTCACACGGACGCGTGTGGTTCGCTTCGGGCGCGATGTGGCGATCTCACGAAGCCGGCGGCGATCGACGTCGCACACGACGACGAGCGTGCCGTCCGGCGCCGTTTCGAGCAGGTCTTTGACGACGATCCGGCCCATGGCCCCGGCGCCGATCACCGCGATCGTCAATCCGCGCGCACCCGTCATCGTCAGTCCGGGATCTCCGAGGCGCGGCGCGAGTAGGGATACCAATACGCTTTGCGCTCCGGCACGAAGTCCATGTGCACGTGTTTGGTTTCTCTGAACGCGTCGAGCCCCTCTTCGCCGAGCTCGCGGCCCATGCCGCTCTTGCGCATGCCGCCGAAGGGCGCGGCATCGTTGTCGGTCAGCGGATCGTTGATCCAGAACGTGCCCGCCTTGATCTCGCTCATCGCGCGCATCGCCCAGGTCAGGTTGCTGGTGTAGATGTTCGCGCCGAGACCGTACTCGCTGGCGGCAGCCTGCGCGATCGCCTCTTCGGCATCCTTGACCACCTGGATCGACGCGATTGGCCCGAAGACTTCTTCGCAGACCACTGCGTGATCGCGACGCACGCCGGTGAGAAGGGTGGGTGCGTAGAAATAGCCCGGACCGGCATCCGCGCGCTTCGCGCCACCGGCGACGAGCGTCGCGCCCTGAGCCTTCGCGCGTGCCACCTGATCGTCGACGCGCGCAAGCGCCTTGCTCGAGATGAGCGGTCCCATGTCGACGTCGGGATCCATCCCATGGCCCAGACGGATCGTCTTCACATGCGCAACGAAGCGCTCGATGAATCGATCGGCGATCGCCTGCACGATGTAGATGCGCTTTGCCGAGGTGCACACCTGGCCCGCATTCAGGAAGCGGGCCCACGCGACACCCGGCACGGCCACATCCAGGTCGGCGTCCTCGAAAACGATGCAGGGGTCGATGCCCCCCAGTTCGAGATTCACCCGCGCCAGCCGCGATGCCGCCCGTGTCGCGATGCGCGTGCCGACGGTCGTGGATCCGGTGAACGCGATGCACGCCACATCGGGGTGATCGACGAGCGGCTCGCCGACGACGGGACCCGTGCCCGTGACGACGTTGGCGACGCCGGGCGGGAAGTGCGCCATCGCGTGTTCGACCATCCGGAGCGTGGCGAGCGGCGTCAGCTCCGACGGTTTCATGACGACGGTGTTGCCCGCCGCCACCGCGGGAGCGACCTTCCAGGTCATCAGCAGTAGCGGGTAGTTGAACGGCGCGATGCAGCCGACGACGCCGAGCGGCTCTTTGATCGTGAAATTGAGCTGGTGCTCGGCGACCGGCGGCACCGACGAGCCGTGTGAATTACGCGCGATCTCCGCGTAGTAGTCGAAGCAAGCCGCGCACCACTCGACTTCGTCGAGGTTCTCGATGCGGGGCTTGCCTCCCTCGCGCGTCAGCAGCGACGAGAGCAGCGCGCGATCCTCACGCAGCAGACGTGCGGTGTCGTGGAGGAACTTCGCGCGCTCGACCGCTGGGGTGCGACGCCAGTGCGAGTGCGCCGCCGACGCGCTCGCGACCGCACGTGCGACATCGTCTGCGGTCGCATCGACCGCCTCGCCAACCGGTTCGAGCGTGGCGGGATCATCGATGCGGCGCGGCGTTCCGCCGCGAGAGGCGATGCGGGCGCCGTCAATCCAAAGGGAAGACATCCGCGGAATCTACCACGCGCTCTGAGGGCAAATATGAAACGCGTCTTAATGTGTCGGGCCCTCGTGCGAATCACATCAGGTGCTGGCGAACCAGCTTCTCGTTGAGCGTGATGCCGAAGCCCGGTTGCTCGCCGACGCGATACTGTCCGTTCTCGAAGCGCTCCGGCGGCGTGACCACGTCGTGTCGCCAGGCGGCTTCACCCCACTGGAACTCGAGCAGCCGGAAATTTCTGAGCACGGCACACACCTGGGCACTCGCCGCCGTCGACACCGGGCCGCTCGGGTTGTGCGGGGCGACCATCACCCCATCACGCTCGGCTACAGCAGCGATCCGCGTCAGTTCGAGCAGCCCTCCGCAGTGCTTGACGTCGGGCATGATGACGTTGACGGTCTGCTCGCGGCTGAGCGGCGCGAAGCCCGCAAGGCCGAAGAGGATCTCGCCGGCCGCCATGGGCTGGCGGATGCGGCGGCGGATCTCGCGCGTCTCTTCGATCCGCTCGGGCGCCACCGGCTCTTCGTACCACGAGAGGTTCTGCGGCTCGAGCCGGTGTGCGACGCGCTCGGCGAGCGCGACGTCGAAAAAGCTGTGACAGTCGACCATCAACTCGACGTTCGATCCGATGGCATCGCGCATCGCCGCGATGCAGGCGATGCCGTTTTCGACCGCCGTCTCGATCGCGGTCTGAGGTGAGCCGGGTGGAGGGAACCCGTCGAAGGGTGCCCCCTTCACTGCCTTGAACCCGTCTTGCACGGCGGCCCGCGCGGCCGCCGCGAATCCTGCCGGCCCCCGCGGGTTGGTCGCGCGGTTGATGTTGGCGTAGACCTGCATGGTGTCTCGCACGCGTCCGCCGAACAGCGTGCAGGTCGGCACCTCGAGCGCCTTGCCGGCGAGGTCCCACAACGCCTGCTCGATCGCGCTGTACGCCGTGGCCGCGACGAGTCCTCCCTTGACGGCGCGAGGTTCGCCCTGCTGTCGATACGCGCCGATGTCCAGCGGTGATTTCCCCTCGACGAGACTGAAGAAACCGCGAAGCTCCGATTCCATTCGGGTGGCATCCTGCTTCGTCGTGTTCGCAAATCCGAATGCATCGGAGGCTTCGCCGAGCCCGGTCAACCCTGCGTCGGTCCGCAGCCGCACGAGGAGCCACACGGTGCGCTCGGTCGCGCGAACAGGGAGAAGTTCGATGCCGGTGACGCGCAGACGCGGGGCTGCGACCGCGAGACTCGGCGTCCACAACATCGCGCCGCTTGCGATCGCTGCGCTCGACGCGAGGAACATCCGGCGGCTCACACGAATGTCGTTCCGCACATCGCTCCTGGGATTCGTGCGGAATCTATCACGTGCTGCGGCAATCGATTTGGTAACCTGATTCCGGTGACGCTCCTCCAGCACGGGTCGTGGTTCAGGCGGATCGCTGCGACGCTCGCCCTCTACGCGGCGTTAGCAGTGCCGACGGCGTGCACGAACAAAACGGCGTTCGATCGGCTGACGGAGGCCAGACGGCTGTCATCGGAGCTCCTCATTCAATTCGCCCGGGCGAGCAATGCTGCCAACCAGGCGGTGATGGCCGACACCGACGAGGCTTCGGTGGCGTTCGCGAAGCAGGCTGACGACACCAGGAAGGCGATACGGACGGACGTCGATACGTTGGGGCCCTTGCTGCGCGACCTCGGTTACGCCGACGAAACGCGCTTGGTCGAGAAGTTCGCCAAGGAGTTCGCGGAGTACAGCGAGCTGGACCGTCGCATTCTCGAACTCGCGGTGGAGAACACGAACCTCAAGGCGCAGCGCCTGTCGTTCGGCGAGTCGCAGCAGGCAGCAGACGCGTTCGAGCAATCGCTGGATGCAATCGCGCACGCGGCTTCTTCGAGCGACACATGGCGAGTCCGGGCGCTCGTGGCCGAGGCAATCGCAGCCCTCCGCGACATACACGTCGCCCAGGCTCCGCACATCGCGGAAGCCGACGATGCGGTGATGACCCGGATCGAGCAGCGGATGAAGACCTCCGAGGCCAGCGTGCGGAGCGCGCTCGAGTCACTCAGGCCGATTGTCCCCTCGTCGACGCAGCCGAGGCTCGCGGCGGCACGAGCGGCGCTCGATCGTTTCATGGCGTTGAACGCGCAGATCGTCGACCTCTCACGGCGTAACACCAACGTGCGCTCGCTGATGCTGTCGCTCAACGAAAAAGGAAAACTGACGAGCGCATGCGAGAAGACGCTCCGCTCACTGCAGGAGGCATTGGCCAGACGCGGGCCGGCGGCCAGCCGATGAATGCTCGTCAGCCCTGCTCGGCGTCGAGCGGCACGACCTGAATCGCGGCGTCCCGCACTTCTTCGAGAAACCGGTTCAGCGTCGATCCCTTGAACAGGATCTCCCAGCGGGTCCGCGCGGTCTGGCCGAAGATCACGTGCGTGATGCCCTCACGCTTGGCGAACGCGATCAAACCGTCCGCGGGGCGATCGGCTTTGACGCGAACGACAGTGGCACCGAGACTTTCAGCGAGCGCGATGTTGCGCTGCAACGCGTCTCGGTCGCCCACGGGGATCCGGCCCGGTGCTTCGCGCGGCGTCTCGACATAGACCGCGTACCATCTGGCCCCGAGGCGTCCGGCAATACGGGCTCCCGTTCGCAACACGCGTGGCGCATCCGCATTCGAACTCATCGATACCATCACGCGTTCGGGAATGAGGGCCGGCTCGAGCCCCTCGCGTTGACGATGTGAGGCGGCCTTGTCGCCGATCTCGTCGGCAACGGCGCGCAGCGCCAGCTCGCGCAGCGTCGAGAGATTGGTCTCCTTGAAGAAGTTGGTGAGCGCCTGCTCGACCTTCTCGGGCTTGTACACCTTGCCCTGACGAAGACGGCTCTGCAGCTCCTGGACGGTCACGTCGACGTTGACCACTTCGTCGGCTCGATCGAGAAACGTGTCGGGCACCGTCTCGCGAACGCGCACCCCGGTCACTCGTCCGACCGCGTCGTTGAGCGTCTCGAGATGCTGGATGTTCACGGCAGTGAGGACGCTGATGCCGGCCTCGAGCAGATCGACGACATCCTGATAGCGCTTGTCGTGGCGGCTGCCCGGCGCGTTGGTGTGTGCAAGCTCGTCGACGACGCACATGCGGGGCCCGCGCCGGAGGATGGCGTCGACGTCCATCTCCTCGAGGACGACGCCTTTATAGTCGATCGTCCGCTTCGGCACGATTTCGAGGTCGCCGATCTTCGCGTCGGTGTCGGCGCGGCCGTAGGTTTCGATCAGCCCGATGACGATATCGATGCCGTCGCGCTTGAACGCATGGGCGTCCTCGAGCATCGAGTAGGTCTTGCCGACACCCGGCGCCGCGCCGATGTAGATGCGCAGCTTCGCGCGTGTGTCGCTCTGCAGCTTCGCGAGCAGCTGTTCACCGCTCGGCCGGGGACGGTCGTTCACCGTCTCATCGTAACGTGCGGCACCCGCGCGCCACCGTCGTCCTTACGAACTCTTTATGCCTTTTTACCGCCGTCGACGCCTCGCCGGCGAGCCGGGCGCGGCCGCTACCTACGAGCGGACGAGCGGATATGCCGACGCGCGAGCCTGTGCTGCGCTCATGTCTTTCTTACGAATTCTTGAGCCTCTTCTTACCGGATCCGGTCGTACGCTGAATCGGTTGTTCGTGTCGAAAGCGAGGAACTGATTCATGCGTCGTCTTCGTGAGACGAAGGCGTTCAACCGCGGCGACTCGTCGCGCGTGATCGGCTCGTTCGGGATCGGCTTTACCTGCTAGCGAGGTGTGTTGTGCTGGACGTTGTCTTCGTCGGCCTCACGGTTGCGTTCTTCGTTGCTGCCATCGGCTACGTGGCGGTGTGCGATCGGTTGATGAAGTGAGGTGACCGTGGTGATCGATTCGGTAATCGGGTTGGTGGTGAGCGTGTTGATGCTCGCCTATCTCGTCGTCGCCATGGTGAAACCGGAGAAGTTCTGACATGACGCTCAACGGCTGGCTCCAGATTCTCTTCTTCCTGCTCGCGGTCTTCCTGGTGACGCGGCCGCTGGGCGCATTCATGGCGCGCGTGTTCTCGCGGCAGAAGACGTGGCTCGACCCCGTCACGCGACCAGTGGAGCGACTCGTGTATCGCCTGACCGGCGTCGACGAGACACGGGAGATGCGCTGGACGGAATATGCGGTCTCGATCCTGCTCTTCAGCGTCGTCTCGATGCTGGTGCTGTACGCGATGCAGCGTCTGCAGGCGATGCTGCCATTCAACCCGCAGACGTTCTCGGGTGTCGCGCCGGATCTCGCGTTCAACACCGCCGCGTCGTTCACGACCAACACCAACTGGCAGGCGTACAGCGGCGAGTCGACGATGAGCTATTTCACGCAGATGGCCGGGCTCGCCTACCACAACTTCGTGTCGGCGGCAGTCGGTATCTCGGTCGCGATCGCATTCATCCGCGGCATCGCACAGAAAGAGAAAGACACGCTCGGCAACTTCTGGGTCGACATGACGCGCGCGACCCTGTGGGTGCTGCTGCCAATCGCGATCGTCGGCTCGCTGGTCCTGGTGTCGCAGGGCGTGGTGCAGAACCTGAAGACCTACGACAAGGTCGCCGTGATCGATCCGCAAACCGTGACGACGAAGGACGCCGCGGGGAAGGAGACCACGACCAGGCAAACCGAACAAGTGATCGCGCAGGGGCCGGTCGCTTCGCAGGAAATCATCAAGCAGTTCGGCACCAACGGCGGCGGTTTCATGAACGCGAACAGTTCGCATCCGTTCGAGAACCCGACGCCGCTCTCGAACCTCCTCGAGATGTTCGGCATCTTCGCGATTTCGGCGGGCCTGACCTACACGCTGGGGTCGATGACCGGTTCCCGCAAGCACGGCTGGGCGGTGTCGGCTGCGATGGCCTCGCTGTTCGTCGTGGGCGTCACCGTCGCGTACTGGGCCGAGGCGCGCGGCAATCCGATGCTCACCAAGGCCGGCGCCGATCAGACCGTGACGGCCGGCGCACCAGGCGGAAACATGGAGGGCAAGGAAGTACGCTTTGGCATCGCGAACACGGCGCTCTTCGCGACGGTCACGACCGATGCGAGCTGCGGTGCTGTCAACGGATGGCACGACTCGTTCACGCCACTCGGTGGTCTGGTACCGCTCGCGAACATTCAATTGAGCGAGGTGGTGTTCGGCGGCGTGGGCGCGGGGATGTACGGAATCCTGGTCTACATCATCCTCTCCGTGTTCATCGCGGGCCTCATGGTCGGACGCACGCCCGAATACCTGGGCAAGAAGATTCAGGCGTTCGAGGTGCAGATGGCGATGCTCACCGTCCTGATCTTTTCGCTGTTCATCCTGACATTCACCGGTATCTCGTCGGTGTCGCCGGGCTTCGGGACATCGAGCATCGCGAACCCGGGTCCTCACGGGCTCTCAGAGATGCTCTACGCCTACTCGTCGGCGGCCGCCAACAACGGGTCGGCGTTCGGCGGCATCAGCGTCAACACGCTCTGGTACAACACGACGCTCGGTCTGACGATGCTGTTCGGGCGGTTCTTCATGATCATTCCGCCGCTCGCGATCGCCGGCAGCTTGAGCCGCAAGAAACAGATTCCGCCGTCGCTCGGCACGTTCCCGGTGACGACGCCGCTCTTCAGCTCGCTCCTCGTCGGCGTCATCGTCATCGTCGGCGCGTTGACGTTCTTCCCGGCGCTCAGTCTCGGGCCGATCGTCGAGCACTTCCTGATGAATGACGGACAGGTGTTCTGATGGCGACCGCGACAGCAAGGTCAGTCTCGATTTGGGATTCGCAGATCGTCAGCCGCGCGATCCGGGACTCGTTCCGAAAACTCCTTCCCCGGACGATGGCCAAGAATCCGGTGATGTTCGTCGTCGCAGTCGGCAGCGTGCTGACGACCTGGCGATTCCTTCAGGACGCCTTCCTGGGAAGGCCCGGCCTGGGATTCGAGTTCCAGATCATGTTCTGGCTGTGGCTGACGGTGCTCTTCGCGAACTTCGCGGAGGCGATGGCCGAAGGCAGAGGCAAGGCGCAGGCCGATACGCTGCGCAAGGCCAAGATCGAGACCTCGGCAAATCGCGAGCGCTCCGACCGATCGCTGGAGCGGGTGCCCGCGCCGGCGCTGCGCAAGGGCGACGTCGTTCGAGTGGGCGCGGGCGAGGTCATTCCGGCAGACGGCGAGATCATCGAAGGCGTCGCGTCAGTGGACGAGAGCGCTATCACTGGCGAGTCGGCGCCGGTCATTCGTGAGTCGGGGGGCGATCGATCCGCTGTGACCGGCGGCACGAGAGTGCTGTCGGACTGGATCCGCGTGCAGGTGACGGCGAATCCCGGTGAGACCTTCCTCGACCGAATGATTGCGCTGGTCGAGGGTGCCGAGCGGCAGAAGACGCCGAACGAGATTGCGTTGAACATTCTGCTGGCGGGTCTGACGATCGTCTTCCTGATCGCGGTCGTGACCCTGCAGCCGTTTGCAATCTACTCGGGCTCGCCGCAGTCGCTGTTCGTGCTGATCTCACTGCTCGTCTGCCTGATCCCCACGACGATTGGTGGACTGCTGTCGGCAATCGGCATCGCCGGCATGGATCGCCTGGTGCAGCACAACGTGCTGGCGATGTCGGGCCGTGCGGTCGAAGCGGCAGGCGACGTGCAAACCCTGCTGCTCGATAAGACCGGAACAATCACGCTCGGCAACCGGCAGGCGACCGAATTCATTCCGCTGCCCGGTGTCAGCGAGGCGACGCTGGCTGACGCGGCGCAACTGGCCTCGCTGCCCGACGAGACCCCCGAAGGTCGCTCGATCGTCGTCCTGGCCAAGGAGAAGTACGGGCTCCGTGGCCGCGAGCTCTCGGAGCAACACGCGACCTTCGTCCCGTTCACCGCGCAGACGCGCATGTCAGGCGTTGACCTGCACGCCGGTCGAGCAGTGATGGCGGTCGCCGGGGGCGGGGGTGAGTCGAGCCTTGCCAGCGACGTCCGCGAGATTCGCAAGGGCGCTGCCGATGCGGTTGAGCGTTGGGTCGTGGCTCGCCGCGGGGCGATCCCCGAGGGGCTGAGCGCGGTCGTTCAACGCATCGCGCGCGCAGGTGGCACGCCTCTCGTCGTTGCAGAGGGGCGCCGCGTCCTTGGTGTGATCTACCTGAAGGACATCGTGAAAGGTGGGATGCGCGAACGATTCGCGCATCTGCGTGCGATCGGCATCAAGACCGTGATGATTACCGGCGACAACCCGCTCACCGCCGCCGCGATTGCGTCGGAGGCCGGCGTCGACGACTTCCTCGCACAGGCCACGCCCGAGGACAAGATGGCGCTCATCAAGCGCGAGCAGGCCGACGGCAAGCTGGTGGCGATGACCGGCGACGGCACCAACGACGCGCCCGCGCTGGCGCAGGCCGACGTGGGCGTCGCGATGAACACCGGCACCCAGGCCGCAAAAGAAGCCGGCAACATGGTCGATCTCGATTCCAACCCGACCAAGCTGATCGAGGTGGTCGAGATCGGCAAGCAGTTGCTGATCACCCGCGGGGCGTTGACCACCTTCTCGATCGCGAATGACGTGGCGAAGTACTTCGCCATCATCCCGGCGATGTTCCTGGCGACGTTTCCGCTCTTGAACGCGCTCAACATCATGGGCTTGAAGACGCCGCAGTCGGCAATTCTCTCGGCCGTCATTTTCAACGCCCTGATCATCGTCGCGCTCGTGCCGCTCGCGCTGCGCGGTGTGCGCTATCGCCCAGAGGGCGCCGCTGCCCTGTTGCGACGCAACCTGCTGATCTACGGCGTCGGCGGCATCATCATTCCGTTCGTCGGTATCAAGGCAATCGACGTGGTGATCACCACGCTCGGTTGGGCATGACCATCATGAACCTCGCACGCAATCTCATCGTCGCTGTCCTGATGACCATCGTCACCACCGTGCTGCTCGGCGTAATCTATCCGCTCGGGATCACCGCCCTCGCGCAGGTCCTGTTCCCCGACAAGGCCAACGGGCAGTTGATCGAGCGAGGCGGGACAGTCGTCGGTTCGCGGTTGATCGGCCAGGGCTTCTCTTCGCCGGGCTACTTCCGTTCACGGCCGTCGGCGGCCGGAACCGGTTGGGACGCGGCCAATTCGGCTGGCAGCAATCTCGGTCCCACGAACAAGAAGCTCATCGACGCGGTGACGGCGAATGTCGAGGCCGCGCAGAAAGAGAATCCTGGCGTGCCAGTCCCGATCGATCTCGTGACCACTTCGGCATCGGGACTCGATCCGCACGTCTCACCGGCGGCCGCCGACTTTCAGGTTCCTCGCGTCGCCCGCGAACGCGGCATCAGCGAGGCCGACGTTCGTCGTCTGGTCGAGGCACATACGGAAGGCCGGACGTTCGGGTTCCTTGGTGAACCGCGCGTCAACGTGCTCGAACTCAACCTGGCGCTCGACCGGTATCATCTGGCTGACGCACCCTGACCGGTCATCAATCGCGCACCAGGTCCCCGGTCCGGACGCGATAGGTCTCCTCCACGGGCAGCACGAACACCCGTCCGTCGCCGATCTCGCCGGTTCGAGCCATATCGATGATCGTCTTGACCACGTCGTCGGCGACATCGTCGATAACAACGGCCTCGATCTCGATCTTGGGCAGGAGCGTCACGGCGTATTCCTGTCCGCGGTAGACCGCCGTCTGCCCTCGCTGTCGACCATGGCCCCGCACTTCGGTCACCGTGATGCCGGACACGTACAACTTGGCCAGGGCGTCCTTGACCTTGTCAACGACGTCTGGCCTGACGATCGCCTTGATCAGCTTCATCATCGCTCGTTTCGGATGCTCGTCGAGTGGTTATCGGCTCCCGACACTATGACAGATCAGAGTCAGCGAACCGGTATCCTACCCATGGCTCGGTGAGGATGTACCTCGGGGACGAAGGATTTGGTTCGATCTTCTTGCGGAGCGCGCCGACCAGCACACGAAGGTGCTCCACTTGATCGGTCGCGTGCGGTCCCCAGATCGCCTTGAGCAGCGTGCGATGCGTGAGCACCTTGCCCGGATGCTGGGCCATGTACAACAGCAGCTCGAACTCTTTTGGCGTCAGTCGAACTTCGTCGCCGTCCCTGAGCACGCGAAACCGCTCACGATCGATCACGAGGTCGCCGCGCACGATCGGCTCGCTCGACTGCGATGCGCTGTCGAGCCGCCGCAGGGCGGCGCGGATGCGCGCCAGCAGTTCTTCGGTGCCGAACGGCTTGGTGACGTAATCGTCGGCACCCGCATCGAGCGCCTTCACTTTGTCGCCCTCGGCGCCGCGTGCGGACAGCACGAGGATCGGCACGCTCGACCCTTCGCGCACGCGGCGGCAGACCTCGGCGCCGTCGATGTCGGGCAGTCCCAGATCCAGGACGATCAAATCGGGCTTGTCGCGACCGACGGCGTCGAGCGCCGCGCCGCCGGTCATGGCTGAGAACACTTCATATCCGCGCGCGCGCAGCAGCGGCGCAATCGTTGCGATGATGTTGGGCTCGTCGTCCACGACGAGAATGCGCGCCGCCATGATCACCCGGCCAATGAAGACGTGCCGCTGTCCCGCAGAATGCAGAATTCAGAATGCAGAGCTGGCAGAACGGCGACTGAAATGGATTGTGTCTGCATTCTGCATTTTGCATTCTGCATTGCCGCACTCCGTCAGGGCGCTGCAACCGCGGCGCGCACCGGACCAGGCACGACCAGAGAGAACCGCGCGCCGGCGCCCGTGACGTTCTCGGCCCAGACGCGGCCGCCGGCCGCGGCCAGCAGTCCCCGCGTGATCGAGAGTCCCATGCCGGTGCCGAATGCGGCCTGACGCGCCGACTTGCCACGGTAGAAGCGTTCGAACAGATGATCGAGCTCGGCGAGGTCGAGTCCCGGTCCGTGATCCGTGACCGAGACGTGCAATCCGTCTCCTTCGACGCGCGCGTACACCACGATCTCCTGGTTGGCCGGTGAATACTGCGCCGCATTCTCGAGCAGATGGGAGAGCGCCACGGAGGTCAGGCGGGGATCGATTTCCACCTCTCTGTCGATGTCGGCATCGACTCGAAACGCGTGTCCTTCGAGCGCCGGCCGGACATGCGCGACGGCCGCGTCGACGACGTCGGCAGCGGCCACCCATTGGCGATCGACGCGAATCGCAGCGGCGTCGATCCGCGCCATATCGAGGATGTCCTGAAACAGACGCGTCAGCCGATCGATCTCGGAGACGGCCGCGCCGGCCTGCGCGCGCCGATCGGTCAGCGCGAGATCTCCACGAAGATTTTCGACGGCAACCCTGATCGCAGTGAGCGGGGTGCGCAGGTCGTGACTGAGCGAGGCGAGGAGCGTGGCCGCCAGATCCGCTTTTTGCTGGACGAGTTCCGCAGCCTCGCGTTCCGCGAGGAACTGGGCCCGCTCGATGGCGATCGCGACCACGCCCGCCACCGCATCGAGCGTGCCGATATCGAGATCGGGTGACGCCGCCGCGAGCAGCCCGACGGCTTTCGTGCCGTGGCGCAGAGGCACGATCGAGATCTCGTTCCGCGCCCCGACCTGGACATGACCGCCGTACGCGCGCTGCCGGGCGTCGTATTCGACGATGCCGCGCGCCTTCGCGAGCGCGGTGTTCAATGTGGTGTCGTCGACGTCGACGTCCTCGCTACTGCCTTGATGGATCTGCCATCCTCGCTCGACCGGCAGACAGATCGCCACTTTGGCAAGCTCGAACCGTCGCGCCACGTATCGGGCGAGCGCGTCGATCGCACCCGTGGTCTCGGTTGTCAACAACACATCGCGCGTCAGGTCGAACAAGCGCGTCACTTCGTTGCGCCGGGCGATCGCTTCTTTCGCGCGATCCTGCGCCGCTGCCGAAAGGTTGCTCGCGATCACCGCGACGATGAGAAAGACGATGAGCGCGACCCAGTTCTGCGGATCCGCGATCGTGAACGCCCCGACTGGCGGAAGAAAGAAGAAGTTCAGCGTCAGCATGCCGACGACTGACGCGACGATGGCGATGCGAAGGCGAGCCGCCGTTGCTGCGCCCAGCACCACCAGCAGCAACCCGAGTGCGGCGGTCGTGGCACTGACATCGGGAACCGCCAGCAGAAGAGCCGTGATCGCGACAATCGAAACGAGGCTGGCGACCAGCACCACCACGTCTCGCGAAGGGACTCCGCGCGCCATCGTCAACCTGTTCTCAATTCTGCCATCTGATGCGTGCCGGGCTGCGACCGACGCGCTGGCGCCGGCAGCGAACGGCCGCTCGAGTGAGAAAGTCATAAAAAGTTCGTAAGTACCGTGGTCACGGCCGTTTCAACGCGCGCCTCACCCCGCATAATGCGGAGGACGCCAAGTTCGCGTCGCGCGGGGCCCGTTCGAAAGGACGGGCCCTACGTGTATGCGCGATACGGGGGACCCACGTGAGCATGCCGCTCACCGGGGCGAATCGTTTTGCCGGAGCCGAGCACGACTGCGCGCGAAGGCGGCTTGCCCGCCGGAGCCTGCAGGAATGTGCCGAGGCGAAGGCGGAAATGTAGAGGACTCCAACCTCGAGCCCGTCAGCTAACCCCGTCGGCAATTGGAGTGCTCCGTGTCTGAAGAGTCGTTTCTTGGTCAAGTCAAGCGCCTGATCGTCGGCGCGCCCATTCCCTCGTCGCTCGCGCATCACGAGCGGTTCTCCCGCGTCACCGGACTTGCCGTGCTCTCGTCGGACGCGCTCTCGTCGGTCGCCTACGCGACCGAAGAGATCCTGCGTGTGCTGACGATTGGCGGCGTCGCCGCACTCAGCCTGGTCACACCGATCGGCGCAGTCATCGCGGCGACACTGGCGATCGTGGTGTTCTCGTATCGTCAGACGATCCATGCCTACCCGAGTGGAGGCGGCGCGTACATCGTCTCGAAGGAGAATCTGGGGCGCACACCGTCGCTCATCGCCGCCGCATCGCTGCTGATCGACTACGTGTTGACCGTCTCGGTCAGCATCGCGGCGGGCGTCGCGGCGATCACGTCTGCGCTGCCGCGATGGCCCATCAATCCGGTCGTGCTCTGTCTGGCCTTTGTCGCGATCCTCACGTTCGGCAACCTGCGAGGGATCCGCGAGTCGGGACGTCTGTTTGCCGGACCGACCTACATCTTCATCGTCAGCGTTCTCGCGATGGTGGCGGTGGGCACGTGGCGCTACTTCTCGGGCTCACTGCATCCGATTGCGCAGAGCGGGCACGCGCTGCCGCCGGGCACGACGATGTTGCCGCTGTTCGTGCTGCTGACCGCCTTCTCGAACGGCTGCACGGCGCTGACCGGCGTTGAAGCCGTCTCGAACGGCGTGCCTGCGTTTCGCCGGCCCGAGAGCCGGAACGCCGCTCAGACGCTGGTCGCGATGGCGGTGATGTCGATCACGATGTTCATCGGGATCACGCTGCTGGCCCACGCCTACGGCATTGTTCCGAACGACTCGGAGACGGTAGTCTCTCAAATCGCCAGGGCAACGTTCGGCGGACGGGGATGGCCGTACTACCTGGTGCAGGCATCGACGATGGCGATCCTCGTGCTGGCGGCGAACACGGCATACGCCGATTTCCCCCGACTGTCGTCGATCCTCGCTCGCGATCGGTTCCTGCCGCGGCAGTTCATGAACCAGGGCGATCGCCTCGCGTTCTCGAATGGCATTCTGATCCTCAGCGTGCTGGCGTCGGTGCTGCTCGTGATCTTCGGCGGCGACACCCACGCCTTGATCCCGCTCTACATGATCGGCGTGTTCGTCTCGTTCACGCTCTCGCAGGCCGGGATGGTCATCCATTGGCGCACCCTGCGCGGGTCGGGCTGGAGAACGAGCGCGACGATCAACGGATTCGGCGCCGCCGTTACGGGCGTCGTGCTGCTGATCGTGGCCGCGACGAAAGCTGCCGAGGGCGCTTGGATCATCATCGTGATGATCCCGGTGTTGGTGACGATCTTCGAGATCACCAGGCGTCACTACGAGCGGGTCGCGTCGCAACTCTCGCTGCGCGACTGGACACCCGAGCCTCAGGGGGGCCACGTCGTGATCGTGCCGATTGGCGGCATCCAGCGAGCGGTCGTGAAGGCGCTTCGCTACGCGAGAACACTGGGCGACGATGTGAGGGCGATTTACGTCGAGATCGACTCGAGCGCGACGACCAGCGTGCGTGCCCAGTGGGCCCAGTGGGGCCAGGACGTCGACCTGGTGGTGCTCGAATCTCCGTTTCGCTCGCTGGTCGAACCGCTTCTCGAGTACATCGAGCAGGTGCAACGGCAGAATCCAGACGGCTACGTCACCGTGATCCTGCCGGAGTTCGTACCGCATCGTCTCTGGCAGCACCTCTTGCACAACCAGCACGCACTCCTCATCAAGGGGGCGTTGTTGTTCAAGCGCAACATCGTCGTCACGAGCGTGCCATTCCATCTCGGAGCCGAACCGCAGACCGTGCGCGTTCCTGCGGCCGCGGTTGTCGAGCGTACCCGCTCAGTTCTGTAGTCGAACAACGCGCCTCTCGGTCGCGTCTGACGCGAGTCCACGCACGCGGGCGGTGCGTGCAGAGCGATCCACAGGCAAGGCAACACGTTTGCAACGAGGCAGCAGGGGAGGAGCGTCATGCAAACAGATGTGGTATGCGGCATGCGCGTCGATCCAGTCGATGCGCCGGCAAAGAGCGCCCACAAGGGTCAGACGTTCTACTTCTGCTCAACCGAGTGCAAGAAGAAGTTCGAGGCCGACCCGGAGCGGTATCTCAAGAATCAGCCGCAGGAACAGTACGCACGGTAGCGATCGACAGCGACTTCGTTCATCGAAGGACGCGACGGCGGGCCTGCAGAACAGGCCCGCCCCATACTGTCGATCACGTCGCTGTTGTCGTCAGCGCGTTGACGATGTTGAGCCAAGGTCGCTGGAGGGATCAGAGCCCAACTTTCGGCCAACCGCTCTGACCAGCACCCGACTGGCTGACGCATTGATGTGGCCGGTGGCGTTCATGCTGATCGAGGCTGCCACAGCGCGCGTCGATCGCAGTGCCGCCTGACCACCTCCGTGGAGGCTACAGCGGTCAAGAAGCGGGCCCTACTCGCGGCACAACATCGCGACCACGACGATCACGATGGCGAGAAACATCGGGACGATGAAGAACGGCATGTGGATCACGACGAGATCCACGAACGCCGCGCCGATCATCGTGCACGCGAGCAGGACCGCGCCGACGAGCATCGTCTTCGGAATGCACATCAGCACGCCGCCAGTGACTTGCACGACGCCGGTGAAGATGCGAAACCACTGGCCGATGCCGATGCGCTCGAAAATCTGATACCACTCGCCGCGCGGATTGCCGTCGAACTTCGTATAGCCGATCAGCACGAACAGCAGCCCGACGATTGCGGGCGGAACGATCGTCTTGACTCGATCGAGCCACGTCGTCTTGGGAAGGTCGGTGGTGAAGAGCCCGGAGAGCTCCGGCACGCGCGTTACGTTACCACTGCCGGCCATGCCCAACACGGAGAAAACGGAGATTGCTGACACGGAGATAACGGAGGAAACGGAGATCTCATAGATTGATTCTTTCTCCGTTTCCTCGGTCATCTCCGTGTTGATGACTCCGCTTCCTTCGTGTTGATGACTCCGTTCCGTGTTCAATCGGGAGTAGGCCGCTCTACGTGATCGATCACCACGACATCCACCGGTGCCCGTGACGGCTCGAGCTTCAGTCCAAGCTGTTCCTGGATCGAGACGAAGAGAGAGGCGCCATTCGGATCCGGGGGTGGCAGCGGCGGTGGCACCGGTGCTGGAGCGGCACCGTCCGGTGGTGGTGGGCCTCCGAGTCGCATGGCCTGCGGCGTCCAGGACAGTTGCAGATTGAAGTTCCCAGCGAGCTCGGTGCGATTGACCACCAGGCGGCGCGCGAACTGCGCGAGCACCGTCGCGAACTGCGACATCGGCACTCCGCCGAGAAGCATCTGCCCCGGACCTATCCTCATGCCGCATTGAGGCGGGTCGCTGGGCGAGGCGGGTGGTGGCTGCGGTCCGCTTCGTCCGGACAGCATCGCTGCGCAATCGACCGTCGACACGCTGGCCCGCGGTCCGAGCGTTCGATCGGTTCGCGCCATGACGAGCGCGTACACAGGAAGTTCGCGGGTTTCTGTGCGGGTCGCGAGCTGGAAGCGCTCCTTCAGAAGCGATCGCAGCATCGACAGGAGCATCGAGGGCGGGCCGGCCGGTGTCCACGTCGGAATGTCCTGGTCTGACGTGGCGACGATGTCGAAGCGATCGCTTTTAATCCAGTCGGGACCTCCGACGAGACGGGTGTCGTCGACGTCGAACGCGAATCGGATCAAGTCGCGAAGCGGAACGTTCGTCGCCGTGAATCGTCGTGTCCCAGGGAGGTCGAAGCCCAGTCCCAGATCACCAGATCGGTTCTGCTTGACCGACGCCACTTCGAAGCGCTGCACGCCTGCCGTCTGCGCCCAGCCCATGTTGAACGCCGCGCAGGCCAGCACGAAGACGACGGCGACGGCTGGCGGCCACAATGACGGTGCGAACCCGCGCGCGTCTTCTCCGAGCAGACGATGAATGCGTTGTACCAAGGGGCCGCTCGATGCACCGGGCGCGAGTCGCGGCGATGCGAGCGGCAAACGTGCGAGCGTGGTCAACGCCTGTGCGTACTCCAGTCGATCGCCACAGCACCGTACGGCGACGTCGTCGCAGCACAGCTCGCGTTCGATCCGGATGCGGTTCGACGCCCACCAGATCGCTGGATGGTAGAAGAGGAGTGTTTCGACGAGCACCTGAATCAGGTTCAGCAGGTAATCGTGACGACGAATGTGTGCGAGCTCGTGGGCGATGATCGCTTCGAGCTGCTGTGGCGTGAGCCCGGTGAGTGCCGCAGGCGGGATCAGGATCAGCGGACGCAGCGCGCCGATCGTCGCCGGCCCCTGACTCAGCGCGGAGGTGAGCACACGCACGCGTCGCGTCACGCCTACCCGTGTCGCGATCGTGGTGACTATCGCCGTGAGCCCGGAGTCGGCCGGCGCGCCGCGTTTTGCCACCCTACGTGCGTGGGCGCTGCTGCCGATCGCTCGCAGCGAGAAGAGCATCACTCCGGCAATCCAGAACGGCAGCACCCACTGTTGAAACGGTACGGCAGACGTCGCCTGCGCGCGCACGACCAGGGTCCACCCGCTGCGAACGATTTCTGGCACGACAGCCGGCGCACTGTTCGGTGATGCCAGAGCGGAGGTCGTCTGGCTCGACACCGGGACGCGCACGCTGACGGAGCCCAGCACGGGCCAGAGCACCATCGCCGCCAGCGCGATGCCGCCCACGAGATATCGGAAATTCGGCGACCGTCGTCGCGAGGCGCGCAGGACGATCCACAAGGCGAAGGCGACGATCGCGTCCTGCCAGAGCGAGCGCATCAACGCCGCGGTGATCATGGACCCGACAGTGTTCATGGTGTGCTCGCTCGCGAGTGGTTACTGCCGCGCCCGCATGAAGCGGACCCGCATGCGCAGAGGCACGTCGATCACGACGCCGTGGACCCGGGCCGGTTCCCACCTCTGCTCCTGCACGATCGCGAGTGCGGCGGCCGAGAGGTCATCGTGAGGGGACGACACGACGTGGAGCCCGAGTGGTGAACCGTCGCTCCCGATGTGCCCCTCGACGACCGCAGTGCCCTCCAGCGAGGGTGCGAGGAAGGGCGGATACGGGTACACGCGCGGACGATCGAATTCCCAGCCGCCGAGTGGCGAAACACCTCGGAGCGGATTTGCGGCTGCAGCTTCACGATCGCGACGGAATTCTTCGACGAGGGACGCGGGCAGCTGATACGAATCCGACACCGGCGGACACGTGGCGCAGACGGTGATCTCGCCAGCCAGCGTGTCGACCTCCATGTGGATGTCCTGTTCGACGCTCGCTCCGTCTTCGAGATTGATGCGCACGGGACGCACGAACTCGGACTGCGGCGCCGTGAGCACGAAGCTTCCGGACGGCAGATGCTCGAACAGGAAGCGCCCCGACCTGTCGGTCGTCGTCTTGTCGAAGTAGGAAGGTTGGAACGGGCCGCTCTCGACGCTGATCGGAATGCCCACCACCAGCCCACCGAGAGGGTCGTATACGAAACCTGACAGCCTGGCTTCCTCAGCGATGGCGTGCGTGCGGATCCAGTCCGGACGGATCGCGCCCACCGCGAGGATGAGCGCAAGCGACAGAAGAACCGACCAGGGGAACGACTGTCGCACATCGCCGGCCGCGCCGAGCACGCGCTGCACACGGTGCAGCAACGATCCGGTTGCGGCGCCAAGAGCCGGCCGAGGAACGGCCACCGTCATGCGAGCGAGCGCGGTCAGCGCCTGAGCGTACGACAGCGGATCTCCGTGACCACGAAGTGCCAGGTCGTCGCAACAGAGCTCGCGCTCTGCGCTGATTTGCTTCGAGGTCCACCAGATCGCCGGATGATAGAAGCCCAGTGTTTCGACCAGCACCTGCACCACGTTGATCACGTAATCGTGACGACGGATGTGCGCCAGTTCGTGTGCCAGGACCGCTTCGAGCTGCTGCGCAGTGAGCCCGATCAATGCGGCTGATGGAACCAGAATCAGCGGTCGCCACACGCCCAGCGTGGCCGCCCCCAATGTGCGCTCGGAGATCGCCATACGTACGCGTCGCGTGACGCCCATCCGCTGCGCCAGGGCCGCGACCCGAGCCAGCAGTGCGGCGTCAGCCGGCGTACCGCGCCGCGCGAGCACGACCGCATGTGCCCCGCCGGTGAAGGCGCGCAGCGAGAAGAGCATGACGCCGGCGATCCAGAACGGAAGCGCCCAGTGCTCGATCGACGCAGTCACGTTGGCCGGGAGGTTGGCCGGACTGGCGGAGACATGCCATCGGCCGCCGACGATGCTGGAGGCATCGATAGGCATCGGCACCGCGCGTGATGCGCGAGACGCGGAAGTGGTACTGCGCAGGGGCGCGGTGTCGAGGGAACTCAGCACCGGCCAGAGCACCATCATCGCGAGCGCAGTGCAGCTGAGGAGGTAGCGGAGGTTTGGCGATCGCCGTCTCGACACTCGCAACGCGATCCACAGCGCAAGGGCGACGACCGCGTCCTGCCAGAGCGACCGCATCAAGACGGCGGTGATCGTCTCGGTGAGCAGACTCATTTCTCACCTCGCTCGTATCGATCGAGCAGTTTCTGGATCGCCTCGAGATCGTCGGCCGACGGGTTGCGCGTGCCGATGGCGTGCAGCACGAGCGCCCGCACGGAGCCGCCGTAGACCCGTTCGATCAGGTCGGTGAGGATCTGCTTCTGTGTGCGGTCCTGCGAATACTTCGCCTTGTAGATCTGCGGCCGCTGACTGTCATCGCGTTCGACCAGCCCCTTCTCCGTCATGATCTGCATCGTCTTGAGGACGCTGGTATAGCCGGTTGGCTTCGATCGGTCGAGGATGTTCCGAACCTCTCGCACGGACAGCGGGCCCGCCGTCCACAACACGCGCAGGATGTCGAGCTCGGCTTTGGTGGGATGAGGGCGGCGGACGGTCATGTCCCGGAGTATGACGAAGACGTTCGTCAAAGTCAACGAAGGTCTTCGTCATTGAGGAGCAGGTCAAAGGTCAAAAGTCAAAGGTCAAAGGTGAAGTCAAACGTGTCAGGTCGAAGTGCGACCTAACCTTTGACCTTTGCCCTTTGACTTTTGACCGACGTCATCGTCGAGCCTCGGCCCATAAACCCTCGCTGACCCCGCAAAAGAGGGAAAATGTCGAGGATTTTTGGGTCCCGATTTTTTTTACGTCCTCTTAAACACATCGGACCGCAGCCGAGTATGTACTAGTAGTCCGTCTCATCTGAAGGAAGTGGTGCGTACGTTGGCCTTTCGACGTCGCTCAGGCCAAGGGAATCGCGTCGTGCAGTCAGGAAGGACTGACCACAAGGTATGAAGAAGGGGTTGAAACGGGCGGTTTGGATCGTCGTGATCCTGGCGGTGCTGGGTGCCGGCGGTTATTACGGGTATCAGCGCTACAAAGGGGAAAAGCCGACGCTGCAGCTCGTGACGGCGACCGTCAGCCGCGGGAGCGTCGTACAGGGGATCGATGCGACCGGCCGGCTGCAGGCGGTGACGACGGTCCAAGTCGGATCCCAGGTATCGGGAACGATCAAATCGCTCAACGCCGACTTCAATTCCAACGTGAAGAAGGGGCAGGTGGTCGCCGAGCTCGAGCCGTCGCTCTTTCAGACGCAGGTCGAGCAGGCCGCAGCGACCGTCGTCCGCAGTCAGGCCGACGTCGAGCGATCGAAGGTGCAGCTCGATGACGCAAAACTCAAGCTGGAGCGTGCGAAAGATCTCGCAACGCGGAAGTTGATTCCGCAGGCGGACTTCGAAACCGCTGAAGCGAACAACCGCCAGGCCGAGGCCGCGCTCAAGTCGGCGCAGGCGGCGCTCGTGCAGGGGCAGGCGGCGCTCAATCAGAACAAGGTCAACCTGAGTCACACCATCATCACCGCGCCGATCGACGGCGTGGTGATCAATCGCAACGTCGATGTCGGCCAGACCGTCGCCGCGAGCATGCAGGCGCCCACGATTTTCGAGATCGCCAACGACCTCTCGCAGATGCAGGTCAACGCCAACATCTCCGAGTCGGATATCGGCCAGATCACGATCGGGCAGCCGGTCCGCTTTCAGGTCGACGCGTATCCGCAGCAGACGTTCACCGGCACGGTGTCGCAGGTGCGCTTGAATCCGGTCATCGAGCAGAACGTCGTCAGCTACGTGACCGTGATCAGCGTGCCCAATCCGGATCTGCGGCTGCGGCCGGGCATGACGGCGAACGTCACCGTCGAAGTCGCGCGTGCCGACGATACGCTCCGCGTCCCGATGTCGGCGATCCGCTTCACGCCAACCCCTGAGCTCTTTGCGTCGCTTGGTCAACCGGTGCCTGAAGCGCTCGCCGACAATGCTCGGCCGGCGCGTGGCGAGGGGCCGCAGTCGGGCGCCACAGTCGCTTCGGGCGGCGGCGGGTCCGCTGGTGGTCGCGGTCGAGAGGGAAGCGCACGCGTCAATGGCACTGATGGTGCCGGACGTGAAGGCGGCGCGCAGGCGAACGCAACAGACGGCGCTGGACGCGAGGGCCGGGGCCGGGGCGGCAACGACGAGGACCGCGCCGCGCTGCGCGCGAAGCTTCAGCAGATGACACCCGAGGAGCGACAGGCGTTCTTTGCCGCGCGTGGCGGAGGGCGCGGTGGCCGCGGCGGCTTTGGCGGCGGTGGTGGCTTTGGCGGTGGCGGCAACTTCGGGGGCGGCAACGCCGGGGGTGGCAACGCCGGCGAGGGTGGCGGAGGCGGTCGACGGAACGGCGGCGGCCGCAATGGCGGTGATCCGTCACAAGGGTCCATCCGGTTCCGTGGTGGATCCGGCGAGCGCCGCAATTCCTCTGGACAACTGTGGCTGGTTGCTGGTGGACATCTGAAGCCGGTACGAGTGCGGGTCGGCATCAGCGGCGGCGCCAACGTGGCGGTGTCCAGCGATGACATCCACGAAGGCGAGGTCGTAGCCACGGGTGTGATCGAGACCACGGCGGCGGCCGCGCCAGCGGGTGGCGGCAATCCCCTCCTTCCGCAAGGCCGCGGCCGCGGACAGTTCTTCGGCTTCCCTGGCGGCGGCGGTGGTGGCAACCGCGGCGGTGGTGGTGGCGGTGGCGGTAATCGGGGAGGCGGCGGAGGACGAGGCAATTAATGGGTGAGGCGCTCATCTCCGTTCGCGATCTGACGCGGACCTATCACGTTGGCGAGGTCGACGTTCGCGCGCTGCGCGGCGTGTCGCTCGACGTGCAGGCAGGCGAGTTCATCGCGCTGACTGGACCTTCTGGCTCGGGGAAGTCGACCTTCATGCATCTCCTCGGATGCCTCGACACTCCGACCTCCGGGTCCTATCGTCTCAACGGCCGCGACGTGGCCAAGCTCTCGAAGCGCGAGCTCGCCAAGGTACGGAACCGGGAGATCGGCTTCGTCTTCCAGGGGTTCAATCTCCTGCCGCGAACGACCGCGCTCGAGAACGTCGAGCTGCCGCTCCTCTATGCCGGCGGGATCAGAGGATCGAAGCGCCACGAGCTGGCGAAGGCCGCGCTCGAATCGGTTGGCCTCGGTTCGCGCATGGATCACCACCCGAACCAGATGTCGGGCGGACAGCAGCAGCGCGTCGCGATCGCGCGCGCCCTCGTCACCAACCCGGTGCTCCTGCTCGCCGACGAGCCGACCGGCAACCTCGACTCGAGGACCAGCGTCGAGGTGATGGACATCTTTCAGAAGTTGAACATCGAGCGCGGGCTGACGATCGTGCTCGTGACGCACGAACGTGACATCGCGGAATACGGCACGCGGATCGTCGGCTTCCGTGATGGTCGTGTGCGCACAGATGCTCCCGTCGAGACGCGTCGCACGGCCGCTCACGAGCTCGAGCAGCTGCAGGCGCAGGCCGACGATCTCGTGAACGCCTGAGGAACCGCACGCGAAAGAACGGGTGGATATGGCCATCTTCATGACCTTCATCATTGCGGTCCGCGCACTGCGGCGGAATGCGATGAGGACCATGCTCACGGCGCTCGGGATGATCATCGGCGTGGCCGCCGTGATCGTCATGATGGCGCTCGGCAGCGGCGCGCGCAACGCGATCGAGACCCAGATCCGCAACGTCGGCTCGAATCTCGTGACGGTCAACGCCGGCTCGCAGCGGTTCGGTACGGTCCGCGGGGGGCAGGGTGGTTCGAGCACGCTCACGGTCGCCGATGCGCTGGCGATTCGCGAGAACATCGCCGGCGTCAAGCACCTGACTCCGGGTCTCAACATCCGCGTGCAGGCGATCTCGTCGATCGGGAACTGGAGCACGTCGGCGCAGGGATCCAACGAGGAACTGCCCGACATCCGCTCGTGGCCGGCGATGCAGGGGAGCTTCTTCGGCGAGGATGATGTGAGGCGGGCGAGCAAGGTCGCGGTGCTCGGCTCGGTCGCCCGCGATCAGCTGTTCGGTGCAGGCAACGATCCGGTCGGGCAGATGATCAGAATCCGCAATCAGCCCTTCCGCGTGGTCGGCGTGTTGTCGAAGAAGGGACAGGCGTCGTTCGGCGGCGATCAGGACGATACGATCATCGTGCCCTACACGACGGTACAGAAACGGCTCACCGGTCAGGATTTTCTCCGCGAGATCACCATCCAGGCCGAAACCGGCGTCGATCTGCAGGAGATGGTCGCGCAGATTCAGGGGCTCCTGCGCGAACGGCACAACATCCCGCCGGGTGGCGACGATGACTTCCTGGTGCGCACGCTCGACGAGATGGCCGGCGTGCTCACGCAGACGACCAACACGATGACGTATCTGCTCGCGGGAATCGCGGCAGTGTCGCTGCTCGTCGGCGGTATCGGCATCATGAACATCATGCTGGTCTCGGTCACCGAGCGTACGCGCGAGATCGGGCTACGCCTGTCGGTCGGCGCGCGCGACCTCGACGTGCTGCTGCAGTTCCTCACCGAAGCGATGGTGCTCAGCCTCGCCGGCGGCGCGATCGGCGTCGCCCTCGGCTACGCGGCCTCGAAGATGATGACGCGCATCATGCAATGGTCGACGCTCGTCACCCTCGATGCGGTCGCGCTGTCGTTCGGGTGCGCCGCAGCGATCGGGATCTTCTTCGGGTTCTATCCTGCGAGGAAGGCCGCGGGCCTCGATCCTATCGACGCGCTGCGCTACGAGTAGGCGTCGTAGAGCGCAGGCTTCAGCCTGCGCGTGACGCCGAGCGGTCACACGCGGGGGCTGAAGCGCCCGCTCGACGTTCGGCGATCCAATCAGCCGACTGGTACCCGATAGATATTGCGCTGCGAGGTCGGGCGCACGAACGTGTACACCGACGGATCGTCACCAGGAAATGCGCGCAGCTGCGGAAGCTTCCTGGCGCCAGGGAGCCCGGCGACGTCATCGACCGTACGCAGGCCGCCTTTCGGCAGCGATGGAAGATTCTGTCCTGGTGCAAGCGGGATCGCAAACGTCGCCCGCGTGGTCGGCGCCGAATGCAGGTACATGTACCTGCCGTTCCGTGACCAGCTCACGACCGGCGGTGTGATCCCGCGATTCTCAGCGCCGATGGTTCCACACGCGGGGCACAGTTCCACCGGCTCACCTCCCCCAAGTGGATAGAAGAGGACCGACGTGCCAGACGACCACGCAGCGGCCCATTTCCCGTCCGGCGATATGGCGTACACCACTCGGACGCGATCGTTGATTACCCTCTCTCGTCCGCTTCCGTCGGCGTTGATCCTGTACAGATGTCCATCATCGACCAGGACGAAGAGACGACCGTCCGGGCCAAACATCGCCTGATATGCCACCCCCGGCAGCCGGCGAGAAGGAGAGCTGCCGTCGACGGCGGCCACCCAGATCGACGGCGGCTCTTCGTTGGAAATCGGCTTGAATGCCACGAGCTTGCCATCGGGCGACAAGCTGTACTGCTCAATCAGGAAGTCGGGCACGAGTCGCTGACGCTGGCCGGTGCCGAGATCGCTGACCCATAACTCGCCGCTGACCCACGTGCGGGTGGTGATGCCTGAGCGGAGCAGGTAATAGAGACGCTTCGCGTCCGGGGATAACGTTGGTTGATAGGCATAGCCCTGAGACGTGATCTGTCGATCGCCGCGCGCGTCGTGGAGCCATACGGTGTTTAGATCGATGCCGATCGACGTGATGAACGATCGGCCGTCGGGCGCAAACGCGAGCCCTTGTTCTTCAGTTGCGCCGCTGGTGACCTGTTCGGGTCGGCCATCCGGATACTTCTGGCGCCAGATGTGATAGCCGTCGCCCGCATTGGCGGCGACATACATCCACGCACCATCCGGTGACCACGCGACATCGGTGCACGGCGCCGATGGAGGGCCGATCACGCGTCCTTTTCCCGAGCCATCGAATGGCACGATGCGGCATGGCTGCCACGCGCCAAGCATCTCGACAATCAGCACCGATCGACCGTCCGGCGACAGCGACGAGCGGTGCGCCATGCCATTGGGCACCGAAGGCGTGTAGACACGACGTGCATTCAATCGTCCCTCGGTCGCGGTAGAGACGGCCATGTGAATCCCTTGGCCCGTCAGCTCTGAAAAGAGGATCTGCGGCCGGGATCCAGTCGGACGAATCCACGTGAGCCCTTCCGTGTTGGTCATCCACTCACGCGGCTGACCGCCCAGGACCGGGACCCTCCAGATGTTCCAATCCTCGCTTCCGGTGAGCAATGTGTACGCGACGTGCGTACTGTCCGGCGAGAACGCCGGGCTCATCTTCTGCTTGCCGTCATGAGTGAGCGCGACCGGGTCGCCGTTGGGCAACAGCTGTACGTAGATGTCACCGCGTGCCAGGAACGTGCTGTCGCCTCGGATATACGTGAGGAAGCGCCCATCGCCGGATAACGATGGCTGCACCGCGGCGTCGTCGGCGAAGCTCGTGAGTTGAATGTACTGTGGTCGTGATGTCGGCGCCGCCGCAGGAGCGGCCGATGGACGCAGCAGGATCCAGGCGACGCCCGCGGCGGTCACGACCGCGAAGGCGATCAGCAACGGAGTGAGCGTTCGGCGCGTGCGCAGTGGGGCCGGCGCGGCATCATCGATGCCCGTCCGCAGCATCCGGCGCAGATCGACCACGAGATCGCGCACCGACTGATACCGATTGGCGGGATCTTTCTCGAGCATCTTCTCGACCGCGTTGCGAAGCCCCGAGGGAACACTCGAATCGAGGGGCACCGGCGCGTCGTTGACGATGGCGTTGAGCGTGGCGAGATCGTTGGCGGCGGTGAACGGCCGCCGTCCGGCGAGCAGCTCGTAGAGCACCACACCGAATGAGAAGACATCGCTTCGCGCGTCGGAGGGCCGGCCCGATGCCTGCTCGGGCGACATGTACGGAATCGTGCCGATGACGATGCCGGGACGCGTTTGGATGGTGACCGTCGCTCCACTCGAGTCGTCGAGAGCACCCTCGTTCAACTTCGCCAGACCGAAATCAGCGAGCTTGGCATAGCCGGTGCCCGTGACCAGGATGTTCTCCGGCTTGATGTCGCGATGGAGAATGCCGGCCGCATGGGCGGTGGCGAGACCATCAGCGACGCCGACGAGGAGCTCGACGATCTGACGCCAGGAACGTTTCTCGAGGCAGGCCCAGTCCGTGAGCGTGCCTCCGTCGATGAATTCGGTGACGAGGTATTGGCGCCCGTCGTACTCGCCCACGTCGTGGACGGTCACGATATGCGGATGGTTGAGAGAGGAAGCCGTCTGTGCTTCGCGCTGAAACCGCCGCCGCGCGGCCGCGTCCGCGAGATCGTCCGAGAGGATTTTGATCGCGACGTCGCGATTGAGCTTCGTATCGCGGGCTTTGTAGACCTCGCCCATTCCACCGGCGCCGATGGCTGACCGGATCTCGTAGGAGCCGAGTCGGAGGCCTGCCGAGAGCCGCACTGCCGAACATGCGGATTATAGTCCGCGCCTCCCGGGCAACCTCGTGCGGAGTCCTTCCTGCGCAGTGGGGAAAAATCCGCTGAACGGATGAGGAAACTCCGAATTCAGGCCTCTTTTTGTGGGACTCAGTGCGCGTTGCGTCTGGCAGGTCGGTTGCACAACAGACCGCAATCATGACTCTTCCAGACCAACATACAGACGCTCTTCATACCGAGTTCTCGCTGCCCCTTCTTGCCCGACCGCTCGGCGACCTCGGCGATTTCGCGCTCGAGCCAGGATGCACGCGGGGTGTCTATGTCGACGATGTGGATCCCGGCACGCTGATCGTCGTCCACACCAGACGCTCGTGCTACCGGTTCCTCGTGACCCACGATCATTGTGCGACAGCAATCGGCGGGTCGGTGTTTCCCGAGCCGACCGAGGTTCGCATCGTCGGATCGACGGTCGGCGGCAGCATCATCAAGGCAGGCTGGATTGGCGTCGGGCTGCGACTAGAGCTGTCCAGCGGGTTGACTCGAATTACGACATCGTGTGTGAGGTTCCTGTCGCTCGAAAAGGCCCCATCGGCCAGCCCGGCCTCCTAACCTGTTCTGGGCGTGAGGGAAGCCTCGACTTCCCCCAGCTCTAACCCTGGCAAGCCGTTTGCTCGAATAGAATGGTCGAGGATCTACCGTCCATGTTGCCAGACGATAACGATCCCTTCGACTCGGAATCCGCGATCGTCGAGGGGCCAGCGTCAAGACAAGCCGTGAACTCCGACCCGACGCCCGAACCAGCCGCGGGCCCAGGCCTGATGCTGGATTCGCTCGAACCGGGGACCCGGATCGTCGTGGCGACGAAGCACTCCGCCTACCGCTTCGTCGTGATCGACGGTGCGCAGAAACGGGCAAGCGTCACTGGCGGCAAGATGTTTCCAGAGAGCACCGAGGTCCGTATCGAGGGTGCGACCGCTGGAGCCGGGGTGATCCGGCCTGGCTGGATCGTCGTCGGTCTCCGCCTGGAGCTGTCCATCGGGCTGAAGCGCATCACCACGTCGAGCGTGCAGTCGGTGTCGCTCGATCGTGAGCCGTCTGCGGCGCCTGCTGCTTAGCGAGCGTAGTCAGGGGTCAGAACCGCGTCACGGGGTCTGACCCCTGAGCGCATCCGCGATGCGCGTGTGCTTGAAATGCCGCGCCTGTGCGAGCGGTGTGCGCCCCTGATCATTGCGGATCGTCCGATCCGCGCCTGACTCGAGCAGCGCTTTCAGCGTCTGCGTATCCCCGACATCGACGGTCGCTGCGTACATCAACGGCGTGAAGCCGTTGTCGTCGATCGCGTCGAGCGGCACACCGGCACGCGCCAGCACCGGGATGACGGAGGCGCGATTGGTAATCGTCGCCCAGTGGAGCAGGTTCACGCCCGTGCTCTCGGTCAACTTCACGTCGGCACCTGCGTTGACGAGCGAGCGAACGACATCCGCGTGCCCGAAGGTGACGGCTTCAGACAACGCCTCCGATGATGGTTCGGCTCCTCGCGCGAGCAGGAGCCTGACGGTGTCGTTGTCTCCAGTCATCGAGGCGAAGACAAGTGGAGAGCGCCGCACGCGAACGCCCTCTGGCGCGTGCGTCTCTGCGCCCGCATCGAGCAGCAGTTTGATCGCAGGCGAAGTTCCGAACTGCGCGGCGGCAATGGTGAGCGCGTCGACGCCGGACGTGGCACGCTGCTTCGGATCGAGTCCGCGAGCCAGGAGCAGTCGCACCTTATCCTCGTCGGCGGAGGCCATCATGAGGAGCGTCGTGCCTGATTCGGTCTTGCTGGCCGGATCCAGACCGCGATCGAGCATGGCATTGAGGTCCTGCGCCGTGCCAAAGAGTGCTGTTCGAATCCACGCAGGCTCGGTGTATACGTATGGGCCGCCTTCAGCCGGCCCGCCAGTGGGTGCATCGGCGAGACCAGCGGCGAGCGCCATCACGGCCCAGCAGCTGCCCGCATAGGACAGGAATTCGTCCTTTCCATAGCCGAACCCGGTCGAGAAGTACGACGGGCTGATGCCGGCTGGCGAGAGCATCCGCGTTCTCACGTGCCACGATCCATCGCGTGCCTGCGAGGAGATCAGAAACGCGGCTCCCTTCTGCCACGCGGGATCGCCGGCCGGCATGCCGGCCTCGTGAAGCGCGAACAGGGCTTCGCCCGTCGAGTACGCATCGGACGCGTAACCGGCCAGCTGCGGGAAGCCTCCACCCGATTGCTGTCGTTCGAGGAGATCGCGCGTGGCCTCCTTGCGATCGTCTGTCGTCGATCCGGCCCAGGCCAGCCCGAGAAGACGGAACGCCGCATCTTCGGTCGATGCAGCGGGCGTGGCGATCAACCACCGGCGCGCGCGATCGATCGCCGCATCGCGCTCCGCGGTGCGCTCCTCCGGCATGTAGAACTGAATGGCGCGGATTGCCGTTGCTGTTGCCGTGAAGATGCTGCTCGAATGTGGAGGGCGGAAGTCCGATGTCACCCAGTGACCATCGCGCTGCCATCGCGTCATGCGCCGGGCGTAGACCGCGATTGTGAGATCGCGACGCACACCCGCCGCGTGAGCGGCCATCAGCAGGAGACTTTCGTTCGGCGTCGGATCGGATACGCCGGCCGCTTGAATCGCGTCATCGAAGGCGCGCGGTCCGCGGAGCTCACGGAATGTCTTCGCTTCGATCGCCTCGAGCGACTTCGCATCGACCGTGAAACCGCGCTCTTGCGCGAGGCGGAGCGTCAGAATCGCCAGCGAGTTGTGATGACAGGAGACACAGGCACGTTGGGCGACGAACGTTGCGGCGGAACGCTGAAGGGCCGGCAACGCGCGCACGACGGCGGCGCGAGCGCGTGATGCAGGCTGCTTGGCTGCAACCGGCGTCGAGGCGAGCAGCGCGATGCAGACACCGACGGATGCGCGAAGGACGGCCGGCACGCTGCCGATCGTACTACGGTGACCGGCGGGTCCGAAGACCCGCCTGTATGCGCGAGTCGGTGTCAGTTTCCGGTGGGATGTTCGATGTGATCGATGACCACGATCTGCACGGTCATCCTCTCTGGTGCCAGCTTGAAGCCCAATTGCTCGCGCAACGCGGTTGCGATGTCGGGGCGATCCTCGGATGGAGGCGGCGCTGCCCCGGCGGGCGCATCTCTCGACGTGCGCGCGGCGTACTCGAGCGTCACGTCGTATCTGCCGGTCAATCCCGTCTTGTCGACGACGAGACGCCCGGCTGCGCTCGAGAGCGATCCCGCAAACACCGCCATCGACGTTCCGCCGAAGGTCAGTACACCCGGACGTCCGCGTGAGCCGCATCCGGGCGAACCGTCGGCCCTCGTCGGTGGTGGCGGCTGCTCGCCGCGTGCCCGTGCGGCGCTGATCGCTTCACAGTCGAACTCGGCGCGATGAATCTGGGGCCCGAGCCTGCCGTCCTCGCGCGCGAGCATCAGAGCGAAGGCATCGATCTCCTTGGGCTCGTAGTGGGCAGCGAGCTTGAATCGATCCGTCATGAGCGCGCGCATCATCAGCGTGCGCTGCTCTTCGGTGGGTGTCGCGATGCTCGATGTCGCCGCGACGTCGAATCGCTCCGTCCGCACCCAGGCCGGCGCGCCCACGAGCTCGTTGGTCCGACTTGGGTAGGCCATCTGGATCAGCATCCGCGCGTCACCGTTCGACATCACGAAGCGGCCGCCAGGCAAGGTGGCGACGTTCATGCTGGTCGCGTTCGGCGGCGCCGGTTTGATCGAAACGACGTCGTACGTGGGTGAGTCGGACGCAGCCGTCTGGCCGGCGAGACCGAGGCGCGCCACGATGAGCGCAAGGGTCGCAGCGATCAACGAAGAACCGAGTCCTCGCTTCATCGATGACTCCTGTTATACAAGGCGGCGACTGCGTAATGTAGCGCAAAAGGCTGATCCGTTTTCCTCTCCACGACGTCTAACGCCATATTCCCTCTCCGCTACGAGTGGGGAGGTCGGTCGCGAGGAGCTGTTCCAATGAGCCTGCTGCAGGACGTACGGTTCGCGATTCGCGTGCTGCTCAAGAACCGATGGTTCACGCTGATGGCCGCGCTGGTGCTGGCGCTCGGCATCGGGGCCAACAACGCCGTTTTCACGCTCGTCAACGCGGTGCTGCTGCGCGGGCTGCCGTTTCCCAAATCCGGCCAGATCATGATGGTCCTGACGCGCGACTCGCGTGGCAGGGACAACGGCGTGTCGGTGCTCGACTTCAACGACTGGCAGAAGTCGGTCCACACGTTCTCGAACCTCTCGTTCGTGTTCAGCGGCTCGTTCAACGTCGGCGAAGAGGGGCGGATTCCCGAGAATTACTTCGGCAGCTACGTCTCGGCCAACTTCAACAGGATGATCGGCAGCTCGCCGCAACTCGGGCGGGATTTCACGCCGCAGGAGGATCAGCCGGGTACTGATCCCGTCGTGCTGATCAGCGCGAACGTCTGGAAGCAGCGCTATGGCAGCGACCGCGGGGTCATCGGGCGGGGCATCCGGCTCAATGCCCTGAACGCCACAATCGTCGGCGTCATGCCCGAAGGCATGAGGTTCCCTAACGACGCGGATATCTGGATGCCGTACGGAACGCTGCCGGCGGCCATCACGACGGCGCCGCGTCAAACTCGCGGGTACACCGCGATCGGACGCCTTCGCGACGAGGTCACTGTTGATCAAGCCCGGACCGAGCTCGCTGCGATCGGCGCGAAGCTGGCCGCCGAGTTTCCAACGACGAACAAGGATCTCGCGCCGTATCCCTATGTCTTCAACGAGCGAGTGAATGGACCGCAGATCAAGCTGCTGTTCTGGTCGCTGATGGGGGCGGTCGGCTTCGTCCTGCTGGTCGCGTGTTCGAACGTGGCCAACCTGCTGCTCGCGCGCGCCGCGCATCGCTCGAACGAGGTCAGCATCCGCGTGGCCCTGGGCGCGAGCCGGTGGCACGTGATCCGTCAGCTGCTGATCGAAGCGGTGCTGTTGTCGTGTTTCGCCGGCATCTTCGGACTCGTCCTGTCGGTGCTCGGCGTCCGCTGGTTCGATGCCCAGACGCAGAACGTCGGCAAACCGTACTGGATGGTGTTCGAGATGGACTGGCGCACGACCGCGTTCTTCATGGTGGTGTGCCTGCTCACCGGAATCATCTTCGGCCTGGCCCCTGCCCTGCACGTCTCGCGAACCAACGTGGCTGAAACGCTGAAGGAGGGCGGGCGGTCCGGATCCGGCGGGATTCGCGCACGGCGATGGACGTCCGGTCTCATCGTCGCGCAGTTGGCGCTCACGATGGTCCTGCTCGCCGGCGCGGGCTTCATGATGCGGAGCTTCCTGAACATGTACGACAGGGAAGTCGGCATCAACACGACGCGTCTCGTCACGATGCAGATGATTCTCTCCGCGCGCAAGTATCCCAGCCTCGAGGATCGCGCCGCGTTCCTTCGACGCCTCGACGAACAGTTCGCGACCGTCGACGGCATCGAGGCGGCATCGACGATGACCAACCCGCCGCTGACCGGCGGTGCCGGACGGCAGCTCGAGATCGACGGCCGAGCGAACGCGCCAGGCGAGCGATCGCAGACGGTCACGATGCTCAGCATCGGCTCCAGATACTTCGATGCGGTCGGCGTCAAAGCGGTGCAGGGGCGCGTGCTCACCGATGCCGACCAGGAACCTGGCCATCCGAGTGTCGTCGTCAACCAGCGGCTCGTCGCGATGTACTTCAAGAACGAGAACGCGATCGGCAGACAGATCCGGTTGACGGACGATTCGCCGGCCGGCAGTCAGGCGCCATGGCTGACGGTGGTCGGGGTCGTCCCGAACGTGCGGCAGCGCAACAACAACCAGGAGCGCGAGCCCGACGCCGTCGCGTACATCCCGCACGTGCTGAACGCCACCATGGCACGGGCGGCCATGGTGATCGCGCGCGCCCGCACGGCAAACACGGCGCAGGCGACGCAGTCGCTGCGCGAAGCCATGCGGCTCATCGATCCCGACCTCGCGCTCTACAACCCGAGAACAATGGACGAGATCCTGGCGCAGTCGCGGTTCTTCCTGCGGCTCTCCAGCGTGATGTTCGGAACCTTCGCGGTGATCGCGCTCGTGCTCGCTGCGGTCGGTCTCTACGCCGTGACCGCCTACTCCGTCACGCAATACACACGCGACATCGGTGTCCGCATGGTGCTCGGCGCGAAGTCGGGACAGGTGATCTGGCTGTTCCTCCGGCGCGCGTTCCTGCAGCTCGGGATTGGTCTCGTGATCGGGCTGGCGGGCGCTTTTGGCGTCGGGAAGCTGCTGCAAAGCTTCCTCGTGCAAATGAGCACGCGCGATCCGGTGACGATCATCGCCATCACCACGCTGCTCATCGTCGTTGCGCTGATGGCATGTCTGTGGCCCGCGCGCTACGCGACCAGACTCGATCCGTTGGCCGCGCTGCGCCACGAGTGAGACAGGAATCAGGATCAGGAATCGGGAAGCAGGCCTGGGCCAGGCGTAGAGCGCGGGCTTTCAGCCCGCGCGGTCAGGATTCAAGGATTCAGCCTGAACAACCTCATGGCGTTCCCTGAGGCGATCTTCCTGCGGTCTGTCTCGCTGATCGGGGCGCGTTCAATCCACCGTGCTGCCGGCTCCATCGCTTCGTACGGATAGTCCACGGCGAACAGGATGCGGTCCGCGCCGATCGTGAGCACGGCGTTGATCAGCGCCTGATCGCTGAAGATGCCGCTGGTCGAGACGTAGAAGTTCTCGCAGAGATAGTCCTGAAGACGCCGCTGGACCCGCTTGTCCGACGGGTTGTATTCGAAGCAGTGCTGGATGCGCCACGAGAAGAACGGAATTGTTTCACCGAGATGCCCGAGGACGATCGTCAGCGCTGGAAAGCGATCGAACAGGCCGCTGTACACGAGTCGCAGCGCAGTGGTCGCGGCTTCCGGCGCGAAGCCCCACGTCGCGCCGATCAACTCGCTGTGTCCTTCGTAGATGCGTTGATCGAGCGCAGGCCGCGGATGCAGGTAGACAGGCACACCGAGCGAGGCGGCAGCCTCCCAGAACGGAAGCAGCCGGGAGCTGTCCAGATACACGACCTTCTGCGGATCGGGCGTATTGGTGTAGCCGTTGATCATGACGCCCTTGAGCCCGAGTCGCGTGACGGCGCGCTCGAGCTCGTTCGCCGCGGCCCGCGGATCCTGCAGCGCAACGTTGGCAAAGCCGGCATAGCGATCGGAACGCTTCGCCACTTCGCTCGCGATGAAATCGTTCACATCGCGGGCCGCGGCGACGGCGGCGTCGGTGTCGACGATGCCCTGCACGCCCGGCACGGTGTGCGACAGGATCGCCATGCTGATGCCGCTCGCGTCCATCCCGCTGATGCGCGCGGCGTCGAACTCCACGAGGCGCTCGCCCACGAGATTCATCCACGCCACGTTGTAATCCATCTGTCGAACGAGGCTCTCCAGGTCGGCGCTCGACGCGGCTGACGGACTCGGGCTGAGAAAGTTGAAGTGCTCCTCGACCGCGATCTTCTCGAGCGGGGGAGGATCTGGAGGCTTGCCGATCGCGGGCAGCTGATAGTCGGCCACGGGTGCGGCTAACTATACGTCGGTCCGCATTCGCGTAAAGCTTCGGCGAGACTACCGGCTATACTGGGGAACGGTCTCCAGGTTACGGTCCCCTTTGAGTACAGACGCCGCGACATCAGCCCTTCCCGATCGCCCGAGAACCGATCGCGCGCAGACGGCCGCCTCCGTTCAGACCAGCATCACCACTGGCATCAGCAGTCAGGGCACCGCGCTCGGGATTCTTGCCGCCATCAGCGTCTGCCACGGGCTCAACGATCTGATGCAATCGGTGCTGCCGGCGACGTATCCGATTCTCAAGGATGCGTATCACCTCTCGTTCGGCCAGGTCGGCCTGATCACGTTTGCCAACCAGGTCACCGCGTCGCTCCTGCAGCCTGTCGTCGGCACGTTCACCGATCGAAGCCCGAAGCCGTATTCGCTCTCGACCGGCATGGCGTTCACGCTCGTGGGGCTGCTCCTCCTCTCGATCGCGCCGACGTTCCTGGCGATTCTCGCGGCGGTGGCGCTCGTCGGCATCGGGTCGTCGATCTTTCATCCCGAATCATCACGCGTGGCGCGCCTGGCGTCGGGCGGCCGTCACGGCTTCGCGCAGTCGCTCTTCCAGGTGGGTGGAAACTTCGGCACGTCGATGGGCCCGCTGCTCGCGGCCTTCATCGTGGTGCCCTACGGGCAGCACAGCATCGCGGGGTTCAGCATCGTCGCGCTGTGCGCGATGACGATCCTCTTCCGGGTCGGCATGTGGTATCGCCAGCACATCGTCGCCAAGATGCGATCGGCGGCCACTGCCGCGCGCACGGCGCTGCCGGGTCGTCGCGTGAAGGCCGCGCTCACGATCCTGATGCTGCTGGTCTTCTCGAAGAACGTGTATCTGGCCAGCCTCACGAGCTTTTACACGTTCTACTTGATCCACAAATTCAATCTCACGGTGCAGAGCGCGCAGCTGCATCTCTTCGTGCTGCTCGGGGCTGCGGCCGCAGGCACGTTCATCGGCGGGCCGGTCGGCGATCGGATCGGTCGCAAGTACGTGATCTGGGTCTCGATCCTCGGCGTGCTGCCGTTCACGCTGCTCCTGCCGTACTCGAACCTGATGTGGACCGAGATTCTGACGATCGTCATCGGCCTGATCCTCGCGTCTGCGTTCTCGGCGATCGTCGTCTTTGCGCAGGAACTCGTGCCCGGCCGCGTCGGTGCGATCTCAGGGATGTTCTTCGGCTTCGCGTTCGGCGCCGGCGGCGTCGGCGCTGCGATGCTGGGACGGCTCGCCGATGCCACCAGCATCGAGGTCGTCTTCAAGGTGTGTTCGTTTCTACCGGCGATCGGGCTGCTCACCTGGTTCTTGCCAGACATCGAACCGCATTCGAAAAGAGCCTGACAGGAATCAGGAGTCAGGAATCAGGATTCAGGCCAGACACAGGTGTCAGGTATCAGGCCTGATACTCGCAGTCCAGGACGCGCGTGGTGCGATCGGCCGACACCCCGCTGTTTGACAATCCCGGGCGCGGGAGTTAGCGTCAGCCTCCACGTCATGTGGATCTATGCGGGTATTGCGATCTTCGGCGTCATTCTGCTGCTCTCGATGCTGCTCGTCGGCGAGTTGTTCGGCGGCGATCATGAGCTCAGCCACGAGATCGCCGTCGGCCACGACGTCGATCACGGAGGCGGCCCCAGCATCTTCAGCACGCGCATCATCGCTGCGTTCCTGACGGCGTTCGGCGTCGGCGGCGTCGTCGGCCGCTATTACAACCTCTCGCACCCTGTCTCGTCGGGCATCGGCGTCGGCTTCGGCTTCATCATGTCGAGCGCGGTCTACCAGTTCGCGAAGATTCTGTATTCGCAGCAGGCGTCGAGCGAACTGCGGATGACGGGGCTCGTCGGCACGACCGCCGAGGTCTCGGTCGGCATTCCCAAGAACGGAGTCGGCCAGGTTGTCGTCTATAACCGTGGCGAGCGCACGGAACACATCGCGCGCTCGGCCAGCGGCAGTGCAATCGCCCGCGGGCTGCGGGTGACGATCACCGCAATCGGAGGCGACTCGGTGATGGTGACGCCGGTCACGGCAGTGGACGGAGGATCTCGATGAACGTGGCCAGCAGTCTTCCTCAAATGACGGTCGCAGTCGCCATTCTGCTCGGCCTCATCGGCATGTTTGCCGCGATGGCGCTTTTCGCGCGCAACTACATCAAGGTGCCGCCGTCGACCGTCGCCATCTTCTACGGCCGCAAGCACACCTTCCTCGATGAGAAGGGCGTCAAGACGACGGTGGGGTTCCGGGTCGTGCGCGGCGGCGCGGCACTCCGGGTGCCCGTGCTCGAGCAGGTCGCGTATCTCTCGCTCAACATCATCTCGATCCCGCTCAAGATCGCGAAGGCCTACACCAAGGAAGGCGTGGCCGTCACGGTCGAGGCCGTCGCGAACGTCAAGATTGCGGGCGACGACGTCTCGTTACGCGGCGCAGCCGAGCGGTTCCTCGGCATGTCGGGCGAGCAGATCAAGGGCGTCATCTTCCAGACGCTCGAAGGCCACCTGCGCGCGATTCTCGGCACGCTCACCGTCGAAGAGATCAACGCAGACCGCCAGGCATTCGCGCAGAAGATGACGGACGAAGCCGCCGTCGATCTGAAGAAGATGGGTGTCAACATCGACATCCTGACGATCCAGCAGATCAGCGACGAGATGGGTTATCTCGACGCGCTCGGCAAGAAGCGAACCGCCGAGGTCAAGCGCGATGCGATCATCGGCGAGGCGCAGGCCCAGCGCGACGCCACGATCAAGTCGGCGATGGCCGATCAGGAAGGCAAGACGAAGCGCTACGAAGCGGACGTGGCCATTGCGCAGGCGCTGCGCGACAAGGAATCGAGACAGGCCGAGTTCGACGCCGCCGTCAAGGCGAAGCAGGCCGAGGCGGAGCAGTCCGGACCGCTGGCGACTGCCACGGCGCGCCAGAAGGTCACCGAGCAGGAGACCAAGATCGAGCAGGTGCGCAAACAGCAGGAAGTGCTCGTGCAGACGCAGGAGGCCGCACGTCGCGAGCAGGAACTGCAGGCGACCGTCGTCAAACCCGCCGAAGCCGAGCGGCAGGCCGCGATCCTTCGCGCCGAAGGCGAGAAGCAGGCGACCGTCATCAAGGCCGAAGCCACGCAGAAGGAGCTCGAGTTCGAGGGCGCAGGTGAAGCCGCGAAGATTGCCGCTATCGGCAGAGCAGAGGCCGCGAAGGTTCGTGCGGTTGGTGAAGCCGAGGCCGACGTCATCCGGCTGAAGCTCCTCGCCGAAGCCGAAGGTCTTCAGAGGAAAGCCGAGGCGTGGAAGAACTTCAACGAAGCGGCCGTCATCAACATGGTCGTCGAGAAGATGCCGGAGCTCGCGCAGGCGTTCGCGACGCAGCTGGCCGGTATCGACAAGATCAACATCATCGAGATGGGCAACGGCGCCGGCTCGGGCGGCGTGAACAAGATGATGAGCACCGTCGGCGGCGGGATGACCGCCATGCTCACGATGCTCAAGGATCAATTCGGCGTCGACATCCCCGCGCTCATGCAGACGAAGACCGACGGCGCGATTGCCGAGGCTGACAGGAAGATCGGGAAGGCCTGATGGCCAATCCTGTCGTCTACGAGAGCACGTTGCCCTGGGATCCCGAGCGGCCCAACACCACGATCATCACCTGCGTGGACGGCCGCTGGTACCACCACTTCCAGGAATTCGCGCGGGAGTACTTGAAAGCCGGTCACCGCACGGACTTCGTCGCGGTGCCCGGCGGCATCGAGCCCATGACGCTGTTCGATCTGGTGCCGAAGGACTTCAACTTCTTTCGACGCCGCATCGAAGCGCTCGTCGAATCGCACGGCACCTCGCGCATCGTCGCGATCGCGCACCAGGATTGCGCATGGTACAAGGCGCGGAAGATCGGGCCCCTCACGATCGATCTGCGTGACCGGCAGATCTCGGATCTCAGACGCTCGGCCGCACGTCTGCGCGAGATGTTCGACGGCATGACAGTGGAGACCTACTTCGCACACTTCGCGCCGGGTGAGCCGAGGCGCGTCGTTTTTGAAGCGGTGTGACGAGTCCAAGAGTCCTGCTCTTCGGGCCGATAACGTTCTCGACGCGCTTCTCGATCACCTGATGGTTCTTGCCAAACACCGAACCGCGTTCGAAGAGAGCCTGACAGGAATCAGGATTCAGGCCTGACACAGGTATGAGGTATCAGGCCTGAGACTCGTAGCTGATTCTTCGAGCCGGTCCCACGCCTGCTTCCTGATTCCTATTTCGCCTCTGACACCGACAGCACCCGACTGGCTGACGCATTCCTCCGCGCCGCGATCCGCTCGCCGGCCAACACCGGGGTCCCCGCCGCGCACGCTTGCGCGGTGGGGTGGGAGCGGGCTCTCCGGCGTCTGTGCTGCCGGAGTCTCGCGGCTCCCCCGTCGCGAAGACCTGACGCTGTCGCTCCTCCGCCGCCGCTCGCGTCGCCTGCGAGTCCGTTGGCGACTCTCGCGTACGCGGCTCGCTCCACGCGGCGCTCCGGAACGCATCAGCCAGTCGGGTGCTGCTGGCCCGTGACAGTACGTGTGCTCTCAGTGACAGTTGCGTCAACCTGGTTGGCGCAAACGGAGTCGAGTGAAAGAGATCAGGAGCGACTGCCGCCTGACACCGACCAGCAGCCGACCGGCTGACGCACTCCTCTGCGCCGCGATCCGTCTATGCAGCGGGGTGGTAAGCTCCGCTGCGGCTGTGGCACAACGCCACAACCCCAATCGAAGGAGAGGCATCGATGGTCATCAGACGAGTGGGGCCACTCTCGGCCGCGAAGATTGCCGCAACGCTGTATGCCGTGATGGGGCTGATCGTGGGCGCTGTCTTCTCTCTGATCGGAATGGCTGGCTTTTTCGGGCCGCAGTCGTCCGAGACGTTTCCATTCGGACCGATGATCGGCGCCGGGTCGATCGTCTTCTTCCCGATCATGTACGCATGCATCGGGTTCCTCGGCACGCTGATCGCCGCCGCGCTGTACAACGTCGTCGCGGGCATGGTCGGCGGTGTCGAGGTGGACGTTCAATAGCCAGAGGCTGCTGCCTCACGCGCCGGGGCCGCTCTATAAGCCCGGCGATCCTTGCTCCGCCAGCAGCTTTTTGATCAACGTCGCGGTCCGCTCGTACACAGGCGGTGGCCCGCCGGCGCGGCCGCGGCCGCCGACGCCCATCGCCATGTCGACCGGCGTGCGTCCTCGTTTGTCTTTGACGTCGAGCCGCGCGCCGTGTTTGGCCAGCAGGGTGACGACCGAATCGAGCCCGGCCTGCGCGGCGATGTGGACTGCCGTCAGCCCGCTGTCGCTGGCCAGATTGACGTCGACGCCCTTGTCGACGAGCAGTTCTGCCGCCCGCCTGAGATCGGATTCGGTGCCCACGTCCTTCGCGAAGACGCCGAGCCCGCGACCGACGCCGGCGGACATCATCAACGCATTCGTGCCGTTCGGCTGCGTCAGCTTTGGATCGGCACCGGCATCGAGCAGGATCTTCACTGCTGCATAATCGCCGTTCCGCGCGGCGCGCATCAGCGGCGTCGTGCCCGCCCCGAGCAGCGGTTCGCCGGGCGTATGGTTGCGTTGAATCGTCGGCGTCTTCAGCCGCGCATCGACGACTGCGCCCTTGGCAATCAGCTTCGACATGAGGGCAGTCGGCGTCAGCGTGTCGTTCACTTTGCGCGGCGGCAGGCCGTAGACCTCGCCGAGCGAGCTCATGTCGACGGTCGCGTAGAGCGCGGCCATGCCCGCTTTGTCGACGACGTTCGGGTCGGCGCCGCTCTCGAGCAGCGCGTTGGCCGTGTCGTAGTGCGAGTTCATGATCGCCAGCATCAGCGGCGTGGTGCCGTCCGGATCGGTCGCGTTCACCTCGGCACCGGCTCTGGCGAGGACGCGGACTGTATCGACGCCGCCGTCACGGCCGGCGTACATCAACGGCGTCCAGTTGCCGTGCGGCAGGATCGTGAGCACGCCCTCGAGGCCGAATCGATCCTTGGGGAACGCGATCGTCGACGAACGTCCGTTGACCTCGGCCCCTCGATCGATGAGCAGCTGCACCACGTCGGCGTGATTCTCCGACGCGGCCCACATCAAGGGGGTCTCGCCGAGCTGGTCTTCGCGGGCGTTGACCGTGGCGCCCTTGTCGACGAGCGCGCGCACTGCCGCGACGTTGCCGGTCCGAGCCGCTGTCATCAACACCGTCTGTCCGTGCGACACGGTGGTGTTCGGATCGGCGCCAGACGCGAGCAGCAGCTCGATCATGGCCGCGTTGCCGTTGACCGCCGCCAGCGAGAGCGGCGTCACGCCGTAGCGATTGGCGGCCGTCGCATTCGCGCCGGCCATGATCAACAGTCGCGACGTGTCGAGATCGTCGGTCCGGACTGCCCAGTGCAGGGGGGTCGTGCCGTCGCCGTCGACCGACTTCACTTGCGCCGGATCCTTGAGCAGCGCTCGGACCGCTTCCTTGTCCCCGTTCTGAATGGCGTCGGCGAGACGGGAAGAGGATGCACCGGCATCGAGCGATGCCACTGCCAGGACGATCGCGATGGCGGCGAGTCTTCTCACGCGAAGAAGTCCTCGACCCGTCCGTTGCTGTCACCGAACGTGGTGATCGTGCTGCCGAAGTGATTCGAGACCGCAAGCCACAGGTTGCCCACCGGTGTCTGCGGCTTGAGCTGAATGTGACGATGACCCTTGCCGACGCCGCCGCCGGCCGCGACGACCGGGAGCGGATCGCTCGCGTGTCCGTTCGGGTTGCCCATGCCGCCGCCGTAGAAGATCAGCGAGTGGTCGAGCACCGATCCGTCGCCGTCAGGCGTTGCGCGCAGCCGCTCGAGGAACTTCGCGAAGAGCCGCATGTGGTAGCTGTTGACCTTCACGTTCTGCGCGATCTTCTGCGGATCGTTGCCGTGATGCGAGACCGAGTGATGCTGCTCGGTGACGCCGATGTTGTTGTAGGTGCGCTGACTCAGCTCGCGCGTCAGCATGAAGGTGAACACGCGCGTGATGTCGGCCTGATACGCGACCGCCAGCAGGTCGTACATCAGCCCGACGTGTTCTTCGAACGAGTCGGGCACGCCGATCGGCACGTCGATGTTCACGTCGGTGCGGTTGTGCGCTTCGGTCTGCTGAATGCGTCGCTCGATCTCGCGCAGGTTGTCGAGGTATTCAGTCACCCGCTGGCGATCGCGCGTGCCGAGGCTGCGCTGGAGCTGCTTCGCTTCGGCACTGACCGAATCGAGCATGCTGCGCTCGTCGCGAATACGTGCGGCGCGCTGTGCCGGACTCCCGCCCTGGCCGAACATCCGCTCGAAGACGACGCGCGGATTGATGTCCATCGGCAGCGGCGTTGAGGGCGAGCTCCAGCAGACGGTATTGAGATAGACGCAATTGAATCCCGGCGAGCAGGCGCCGACGTATCCAGTGAAGTCCTCGGTCGCGACTTCGAGGGAGGGAAACGGCGTCTCCTGACCGATCTGTTGCGCGACGACCTGATCGACAGAGGTGTTGGCGAGCACGTCCTCGGCTTCGGTGCGCTTGGGCCACACGCCGGTGAGGAACCCCGCGGCGCTGACCGCGTGATCGCCTACCTGGCTGCCCGGATGCGATCGCGTCAGATTCGTCACGACGACGATCTGATCTTTGAACGGCTCGATCGGGGCGAGGATCGGCTTGAACTCGAATCCCGCGCCGACAGCGGCCGGGATCCACTGCTCCATGATCGCGCCGTTGGCGATGTAGACGGCGCCGAAGCGTGTGCGCGGGCGCGCCTGCGCCTTCGCGAGCGCGGTGAACGCCGGCACCATCGCATCCAGCAGCGGCAGCGAAATGCCGACTCCGATGCCCCGGAGCACCGTCCGTCGAGTCAGGTATTTCTTGGTCACGAAGGCCATGTTCGACTCCAACGACTCCGCTATCGAGTCCCCGATTCCTGATCGCCGCGCGGCGGCGCGGTCCTCATCTGGAACGGCACGCTCTTCACGATCCCGAGCACGATCGACGAGAAGCGATAATCCTGCGTTGCCGCATCGCGCACGACACGGCGTACTGCGGGCATGTCGGGCACGTCGACACCGCGACCGAGCGCGTAGGTCATCATCTTCTCGGTCATCGTCGTCACGAAGATCTCGGGGCGATCGAGGATTGCCTTCCGCAGCGTCACGACCCCGTCGATCTGGCGGCCGTCGGCCAACTGACCCGAGGCGTCGATCGGTCCGCCGGGCTCGCGTGTCCGCCACGCGCCGACGACGTCGAAGTTCTCCATCGCGAAGCCGACCGGATCCATCACCTTGTGACAGGCGGCGCAGGTCGGGTTCGCGCGATGGGTCGCCATCTGCTCGCGCAGCGTCTTCGGCTTCTCACCATCCGTTGACGGCAGGTTCTGATTCACGTCCGGTGGTGGCGGCGGCACCGGCAATCCGAGCAGGTTCTCGAGCACCCACTTCCCGCGGAGCACCGGTGAGGTGCGTTCCGCATGCGAGGTCACCGAGAGCACGCTGCCCTGACCGAGCAGGCCTTGGCGCGCCTCCTCGGCGATCGTCACGCGACGGAAGCGGCTGCCGTAGATTCCGGGGATGCCGTAATGGCGGGCGAGCCGCTCGTTGACGAACGTGTAGTCGGCGCGCAGCAGATCGAGCACGTTGCGATCCTCGCGAATCAGGCTGTCGAAGAGCAGCTCCGTTTCGCGCCGGAAGGCCTGTCGCAGGTTGTCGTCGAAGTCGGGGAACTCATCGGAGTTCGGCTGCACCGAGCGGATGTTGCGAAGTTGCAGCCACTGACCGGCGAAGTTGCTGACCAGCGCGCTCGAGCGCGGGTCGGCCAGCATGCGGCGGACCTGTTGATCGAGTGTCGCCGGATCGCTCAGTTTCTTCTTCGAAGCGAGATCGACGAGTGCGTCATCGGGCAGGCTGCTCCAGAGGAAGAACGACAGTCGAGAGGCGAGCTCCAGATCGGGCACACGATAGGCGGAACCCGGTACAACGCCATCGGGATCGCGTTCGACGCGGAACGCAAACAGGGGGCTGGCGAGGATGCGCTCGAGGCCGCGCTGGATGCCGCTGTCGAACGTGCTCTTCGACTCACTACGCTCGCTCAGGGCAAGCCGCTTCGACTCGCGCTCGCTCGGGGCAGGGTGCCTGCGGGCCTCGTCATACATCTCAAGAACCGGTGCCATCTGCGCTTTGGTGACCGGTTGCCGGTAGGCCCGCCGTGCGAGTCGCGACAGAATCTTCGACGCGCAACTGCGTTCGGCGCTGGCCTTGGTGGGATGGCACTCGAAGATCGCGCGCCGGCTCGGCGTGTCGCCTGGCCCCTTTGCTTCGAATGGTCCCGTCAGGGTGAACGTCTGGATGTGCGGCCAGCCCGCCCAGTCGAAGTTGTCCGCCGAACTGCGAATGAACGGCTGCAGCCGCACCGTATCCTTGAGCGGCATGTTGCCGATGAACGTGGCGGTGACGTCGTGCGGCCCTGCCGTCACCGGCACGCGCACGCGCATGCGCAATTCCACCGCGTCGCCGGTATCGGTGGGTTTCTCGAACATCGCGGCGAGATCGGCCTGACCGCCGATCGTGACGCGGTGGACTTCACGACCATCGATCGCGATCTCGAACTCGGTCGGGTACTCCAGTCCTCTGACGATGTTCAGGTTGGTTCGATACAGCTTGGTCTGAAATTCGTAGGTGGCATCGAGCGGGAATGTGTGACGGACCCGCAGCCCGCCCACCGTCCCGAGCGGCAGCCCGTCGATGTGCTGGTTCTGGGAGAGATCCTGCGGCACGCGGTACGTGTCGCTGCCGGGCCGCATGGTGGGGTCGCCGACCGCGAGCTTGCTGATGCGTCCCGCCGCGGTGAGGTATCGCTCCTGCAACGACGGCGATACACCAAGCACGTCGGAGATGTTGTCGAAGCCGTAGGCGGAATCATCCGGCGGCAGCAGCGACGTCACGTCGACGTCGAGCGCGAGCAGATCGCGGATCGCGTTCTGATACTCGGCGCGATTCAGCCGATGGAGCAACGGGCGTCCCGGATTCGGGTGCGCCTCCGCGGCGCGATCGAGCTGGTTCTCCAGCCAGGCCACCAGTCCGTGCGCCGTCGCTTCGTCCGGACGTCGTGCGCCTTGCGGCGGCATGACGCCGGCGCGCACCTTGCGCACGACCTTCTCCCAGATCGCCGCGTCGCCGTCGACGCGCGACATGTCGAGCTTTTCGAGTACGAGATCCCCCGTCTTGAGGCGAGCGTTGTGGCAGGTGACGCAGTACTGGTCGACGATGGCGCGATAAGGTGCGCTGTCGGACGCGGCCGGCGTGAGAGTCGTTGACTGCAGGTCCCGAGCAGAGTCGAGGGGCCGCTCCGCCGCAGACGGGAGCAGCGACGCGGACACGAGCCACACCGATGCCGCGAGCACCAGCACACGCCCGCTCACGTTTTGCGCGTAACCCCCCGTCATCATGGACGATTCTCTCTCATCGACTGCTCATCGCAAATCCTCAAACTTGGTGAGAAAACCGCCGTATTGCAGGGCAACTTCAGCACGGGATCCGACGGCAATGACAGGATGGCCCAGTACCCGAACCTCTCAAGCGTCCCCTCACAGCAAGTCTGCCAGGTGCGGGATTTTTCGCACCCAACTTCTTTTGTTGCGGCGAGTTAGGGCGAAGTGGAAAGATCCCCCCCACCTGAGCCGTTCCAACGGGCGTTCTTTGACGTTTACCTGTTGCAGAAGGGCTTTCACAAATTATTTTCGAAGACCTCTCGAGGCTTACCAACAGCAGGTGGTGTCCCATGTCTCCCTCAATCTCAGTCGCGACGAACACAGTCCGCCTCCACGCCAGAACGTCGATCGCATGTCTCGCGTTGATGTTCGCGCTCGTCGTCCCGGGAACAGCCGACGCACAAGATCCATTGTCGTACGCACAGAGCTACTCCATGAGGGGCGGCTACGTCGTCGGCGGTGTCGATCTCGCACCGCAGTCAGGCGCCAATGGGTTCGTGACCGGGCAGATTGCGATTGCGGGCGTTCCCAACGGTGCCGAGATCCTCGCGGCGCACTTGTATTGGGAGACGATCACGTCCGTTCCCTCGCAGCTTGACGGCGCCAGGTTTCGCGGACTGCCTGTTCATGCGGTGACGTCGTCGCCTCTCGCGCTCGTGGGGCCGTTCGCGCCTTGCCTCACTTCCGGGGGCGGAGGTGGCGCGACATACACGATGACCATGTCGCGCGCTGACGTCCTTCATCTGTTGCCGGTGGAATTGGACGAGAACGGGAATCCGACCGGACGGCGCCTGGCCAACGGCACGCACGACGTGACCTTGCCCGAGGCTGGAACGGGTAATCAGGTTCCTCAGAGTGCGGGCGCCACGCTCTTCATCGTGTATCGCGATCCGGCCCAGCCGCTGACAAGCGTCGTGGTATACGACGGCATTCACGTGCAACTCCCCGGCGAAACGACGGTCCAGCCGATTCGTGGTTTCCTGCAATCGCTCGTCTCACCGGCCTCGGCTCGGCTCGCGACACTTGCCTACATCGGCGGAAGCGGCGCCAAGAACTCGACCGATCAGATCCTTCTGACGAGCCACGGGACGACGACACTGCTGGGGACGAATGCCTTCGTGTCCGGCAACACTGCGGCATCCGATCGAGGCTGGTCGAACCCGGTGTTCGACGTGACGTCGTTGTTGCCAGGCTCCGACGCGGGCGATGGATTCGGCGAGCAGCTGACGACAACTGTCAACCACCTGAACTCCACGCCGTTCGATTGCATCTCCATGGCAGCGGTGATTTTTGGTACGCGCGTGCCGGACCTGGATCAGGATGGTCTCGTCGACAAGCTCGAAGACGTGAGCGGCTTGAAGGACCCGACAGGTGCGCCGCTGCCGGATCTTCACGCCATGGGTGCCAGCTCGACGCACAAGGATCTGTTCGTCGAGGTTGGACGCATGGTTGCGGCACCGGGGACGACGTATGGATCTGCCCAGGCTCCGTTCAGCGATACCCAGACGCAGGTGGTCGACACGGCCGGCCACGATCACATGCCGACCCCGGTCGTGTGGAAACAGATTGGAGATGCATTCAAGAGTGCGCCGGTCAGCAATCCCGATGGAGTCAACGGGGTCAGGCTGCACGCGGATGTTGGCCCCGGCTACCACAGTCTTGGCGCGGCCTACGCATCGACGATCGCGGACGAGTACCTGGTGGCGCCAGCGTTCTCGCGCGGGGGAGAGGCGATTACGGAAACGAATTGTGATCCGACTTTGACGACCTCTCCATGTCAGTTTCCAGATTTCCCCGGCACCGTGTCATGGAAGCTCGATTACCAGCTGCTTCGCGACATGGCCGTGGGACCCAACGGCGAAGAGCTGACGAGTCAACAGCGCGCCGCGTGTGCGACGAGCGGAACGTGCCGGCGTCGATTCGACCCGGTACGGAATCGCGTCTTTCACTACATTCTGTATGCCCACGCGCGCGGCGCAGGCTCTTCTCCGTTTCCGTGTCTCGACTCGTCCGGGGACCCGACCGGATTCGACGCCAATGGTTCTTGCGGAGAAGGGACGACGTCGAATCCGCAGTTCCATGTGCCGAAGCGCATTTCCGGCGTCGCTGATCTTCCCGGCGGCAACGCGATGATCACGCTCGGCCTGTCGGCGAACTTCCTGGGCACAGAGTTTTTCCAGGCGTCGACGACCATGCACGAACTCGGGCACAACCTCGGCTTGTGGCACAGCGGCATCGCCCCACAGCGCACGCCGCTGTCGAACGGGCGTGTGCGGGTGTTCGTCGAACCTCAGTGCAAGTCGAATCACTTGAGCATCATGAGCTACCTGTATCAGAAGGACGGGTTGCGTGATGACGACGGTGTACCGCACGTGAACTACTCCGACACCATTCGCGGACTGGTGAACGGCGCGATCGATGAGACGACGCTGTTCGATGCCTCGTTGATTCCCGGTCCGCTGCCGTACAAGACGGCGTGGTTCGCCCCACTGCTCCCCGGTACGATCGGGGACGTCGTCGGCGCTCCTGCTGTGACGAGGCACTGCGACGGCAGTCAGCTCCTTCGCGACGCGCAAGGCAACCCGACCGAACCGCTGACCGGTCGTCTCGAGGTGACGAACATCGCCGACGCAATCAACTGGAACGGCAACGCCAGCACGAACGACACCGGGTTCGCGCAGGACATCAACTTCGACGGCGTGCTCACGGCGGTCTCGGCAACGCCGCCGCCGTTCGGGCTGCGGGGCGTCGACGACTGGTCTCAGGCCCAGTTGAACGATCTGGGAGCTGGGCGGAATTCAGCCGGGTTCTCGCTCGGAATCGTGTCGCGCAACGGCACGCCGTTCACGGATGGCACGCCGTTCACCGATGGGACGCCCTTCACCGACGGCACGCCGTTCACCGATGGGACGCCCTTTGCCGATGGCAGCACGTATGTGAACGGCACGCCCTTCACCGACGGCACGCCGTTCGCCGATGGCCTGACGTATATGGAGGGCACGCCATTCGCCGACGGCACGCCGTTTACCGATGGCACGCCGTTCACGGACGGGACGCCATTTACCGACGGCGTCGAGCTCGATCTGAATCTAATCGCCGCGCTCGGCTACGCACCGCCGAATCAACACACCGTGTGCGTGCTCGGCGTGAACTGCCAGCAGCAGGCCCCGCTGCACCGCCATCAGGGAGCGTGGAAGTTCCCGAATGTCGGAGACGTGCAGGACTACACCCTGCTGCGCGCGACCGGCGCGACGATTGGTGCGACCAGTGTTCCGGTGCAGGTCGGAATCACGGCGAACCTGACGTTCGTCGACACCGAGGAACTTCCCAACGGTGTGAAGTTCACGTACTTCGTCCGTGCAACGTTCAAGGACACCAAGCGCAGCGGCCCCTCCAACTTCGCAACCGTGACGGCGATCAACGTGGCGCCGACGGCGAACGCCGACAGCTATACCGTACGCAAGAACAGGACGCTCACGGTTGCGGCGCGCGGTGTCCTCGCCAACGATATCGATACCGACAGTCAGGGAAACCCGCTGCGCGCGGTGCTGGTCACCGGGCCATCTCATGGAACGCTCGTCTTCAATGCCGATGGGTCGTTCACTTACAACCCCGCGAACGGGTTCTCGGGTACCGACACGTTCACGTACAAAGCGGACGACGGGGTCTGGAGTCGGGATACCAGCGTGGCACTCAGCCCGTTCTCCGCGCCTGCAACCGTCACGATTACGGTGAACTAGTCTCGGGGGCCGGGCACGTCCGACTGGATTGTGCCCGGCTGTCCTTCGATCAGTTGGAGGTGCGCTTCTTCACGTCCTTCAAGAGCGCATCTTCGGTGGAGTTGCCGCGAAGCTTCAAATACGCGGCATACGATTCGGCGAACCGCTTGTCCTGACCCTGCTCGCGGACCATTCCCAAGTAGTAGTAGGCCGGTGCGATGTAGGCGTAGGTCGGGTCCTCGTCGACGAACAGCGAGAGCGCCTCGCCGTGACGGGCGTTGAGGCACACATCGAACGCCGAGTCAGCTTGCGTCGTCGCGCCGGCAGCGAGCGAAGCCCGCCCCAGCTCGAACTGTCCGATCCAGGTGTCGAAGAGCTCGTTGGCTTCGCGCAGTACCGTCATCGCTCGTCGTGGATCGCTTTGGAGTGCGATCAATCCTTCGAGCACCTTCGCGAGCGCCCGGGGCTCCGGATACAGCTCCTGAGACAGGCTGGCGATCTGCGCTCGTGCACGCTCGGGCGCGCCGGCTTCGATCAGCGTGCGTGCCGCCAGGAAGCGAACCTTGACCGACGTGCCGTGCATCAGGGCCTGCCCGCTTGCTTCGATTGCCGCGCGTTTCTGACCGCGCGCGAGCTCGGCGTAGGCACCGGCCACGAGCTTGGATGCGGCCGATTCGGTTTTCTTGGCCGCCACATCGGCCTCAGCGCCGCGTTTCAGGATCTGTACAGCCTCGGAGAACCGCCCTTCGAGCGTCGCGATATCACCCAGCCCGGATGCAGCGATGGACGAGCCGAGGACACCAGCTCGCTCGAGCATGGCGTAGGTCTGTTTCGCTTGGGCGAGCTGACCTTGACCCAGCTGCGCAAACGCGAGCGCCACTGACGCATAGACGTCGGGCTCCTCGATCGCACGGGCTTCCTTCTCGGCCGTCTGAAACTCGCCGGAGTAGGCGGCGTACAGCGCGAGGTTGTGCCGGAAGAGGGCGCGCTTCGGCAGGATCTGGACGACCTCCTGCATCATCTTCACCGCCTCTTTCATCTTGCGCAGATGCGAATAGCACAACGCGAGCTGACTATGGCCTCCGATGTCGCTCGGGTACTTTGCGACCAGTTCGCCGTACTCCTTGACGCACTGCTGATAGTCGCCGGTTGCCCAGTACGAATAGCCGCGAATGCTGTAGCGTTCGCGCTCCGTCATTCCGCCGAGGTGCTTGAGCGCTTCATCTCGGTACTTCTGGTCTTGGTCCAGCTTGTTCTGGCTTCGCGACGAGCTGGCTAACACGAGATATCCGATCCCGAAATTCGGGTCGAGTTTCACCGCAGCGGCGGCATTCCTCTCCGCTTCGGTGAAGTTGCTGTTCGCGGCGGCTTCGAGCGCGGCCGCGTAATAGCGGGCCACGTCGAGCGATGTCGCGGAGAGCGTCTCCATACCCAGACGCGCATCGGTGTGCGAGGTGTCGTCGCCCAGCCCCTCCCTGATTCGGCCCATCAGGCCGGTCGCGACTTCGATCACCTGATTCTTCCCGGCGGCCCGGCCCTGCGCGCTCGCGATGACCTCTGTCGCTCTGGCGGGCAGTGCCTTGACGGAGATCTTGTAGCCGTTGCCATCGGGGTCGATCGAGCCTGCGAGCACGACGCGAAGGCCCTGCTTCATTGCAATCTGTCGCGCGGCGGCTTCATCGAGTTGTCCTGAGGGGCGCTCGCCGAAACCGCCCAACCCGTTGCGGTCGTACGCCGTGATGAACGGAGCGACCATCAGCGCACGCCGCAGCATCGGTTCCAGCGTGTGATCGAATGCCGGGTCCTTCGTATTGTTCTGCAGGTCGGCGATGATGAGCGAGATCGGCTCGCGAACCGGTGGCGGAATGAACTGCCGCTGATACCACCACACGCCCACCGTGATGGCGAGCAGTGCTGCGATCACGGCCGCGACGATCGGCAGCCGCACGACCCGCTTGATCGGAATGAGCTGCCCGTTCTCGTCCAGCTGTTCCAGCGCCGTAGCGAGCTCGGCGGAGGTCTGAAAGCGCTTGTCCGGATCGGGCTCGAGACATTTCGCAATCACCTGCTCGATCGGCTTTGGAATCGTTGGATCGAGGGTCTGCGCCAGCGGAAACGGCTGGTCGATTCGGGCTTTCAGCTCCTCGATGGCGCTGGCCGCGTGGCTGTGGCGCTTCCCGAGCAGCATGTCGAGGAAAATCAGTCCGAGCGCGTAGATGTCGGCGCGCTGATCGACATGGAGGCCTTTGGCCTGCTCCGGTGCCATGTACTGGACCGTGCCGAGGATCGTGCCCACCAGCGTCTTTGCCTGTGCCGACTTCAGCGAATCCATCGCCTCGCCCGGAGCGAGATGCGGCGACTTGTCGGTCGGCAGCTGATTCGAGCGCGCGATCCCGAAGTCCATGATGACCGCGCGTTCCTTGAGCACCATGATGTTCGCGGGTTTCAGATCGCGATGCACGATGCCCTGTTCGTGCGCAGCGGTGAGGCCGTCGGCGACGTCGCGGATGATGCCGAGCGCGGCCGCCACCGACATCTTGCCATGCTCTCTCAACACGGTCGCCAGATCCGAGCCTTCCAGATACGGCATCGTGATGTACTTGATGCCGTCGATCTCGCCGAGATCGTGAATGCGGACGACGTTCTTGTGCGTGACCTGGCGAGCGAGCACGAGCTCCTGCTTGAAGCGCCGCTCCATTTCCCGTGCGGCTGCAGGGTCCGCCGTCGACTCCGGACGGATCACTTTCAAGGCGACCGCCATCCCGAGCTCGGCATCCCACGCATGGTAGACCGCGCCCATTCCGCCGATGCCGAGCACCCGGATGATGTGGTAGCGATGACCGAATGCCTGCCCGACCTCGAGCGGCCCGGTGTCGTCGCTCTTCCGCGCACTGCTTCGCACCCCGGGTTGGGTGCGCGGTGTCGGAGCCTTGGACGGCGCGGCCTCGACGAATCGCGTCTCGTCCGAATCGGTCGAGGGCGATGGGGTAGATCCTCCCGACAGCCTGGTGGTATCCGGATCGACGAAGTGCGTGACGTCCTGATCGACGAAGCGTGTCACATCCGGATCGGAATCATCGGATGCTGCGACTTGGGCGGTTCCCAGCCGAGTGACATCGGGGTCGACCAGCTGCGCGTTGGGGTCATGGAAGATCGTCTCGTCGGAATCCGGCGAGACCGGCGGAGGCGTCAGGACGCCGGCCGCCACCTGCCGCTGCGCCACCACGCGACTACACGCGTAGCACTGGTCGGCAGTTGCCGAAAGCGTGGCGCCGCAGTGGGGGCAGGTCACCTGTAAATCCGGGCTGACCGCATACACGCCAACAGCGGCAGCGCAAAAATTGTGTGCAAACTCGAATTATCCGCGCTTCATCACACAGGGACAAGACAAAACGCCCCTGTACAGGTCCGCACGAATGACCCTGTACTTGCAAAACGCCGTGTGTCCGTGGAACGAACGCGTGCCTGTGATCGGGGCATCGGGGCGGCAGCCAGCCTGCCCGTCAGGTCACGATATTGCGTGGGCTAACGGGCCGAGCAGGGCTTGGGATTCCAGCCCGCGGCGCCTGGAAGCTTCTTGAAGTCGGAACTGGTCAAGTAGGGCCGCGTGAAGTAGACAGGGTCCTCGACCCTGGTCGTCACCGTCAACCATCCGTCGCCGTTGGGCAGCGTGTTGACGTCGAAGAACTCCGTTATGGTGGCAGCCTTGCTGTAGGGGGCCCCGTTCCGGCGCACGTATCCGGGCCGGAGGTTGGTGGTCACGACTTTCAAGCTGCCGCGACGCGGCGTGCCGCGCCCTGGTGCGTACTGCCACATCGCAACGGAATAGCCTTGCCAACTCGATTCTCCCGCCGCCGACGCCGCCCCGAAATGCAGCAGGCGGGTCTGCGTACCTGCATCGGTGTCGATGCGGAGCGTGTTCGCATCTTCCCACGTCACATGCAGCCGCGTCGGCATCCGCATGATGTTGCCGGCGCCGTAGGCACGACACTGCTCGCCGGCCGCTTCGTCGCGCGCCGGATCCCAGCTGTCTCCGATCTTTCGGCCTTCGGCGTTGAGCGGCAGCGTTTCGTAGACGCCCTTGATCGGGGTCACCATCCGGAATTTCCAGTCCTCGGTGATCACCGAGACCCAGTAGCCGGTGAGATCGATGGCAGCGCTCTCGCGGGGCGCAGCCGGCGGTCCGCCGCGGCCGCCACGCTGTGCATCGACCGCGATCGTCGAAAGCACGATCGCGGCGAGTGCCAAGCTTCTAGTGGACCGTATCAACTGGAAGAGTACCATTCACAACCAGCCTCGACGGAGATCTGCGGCCGCGACAACGCCCCTCGACTCCGCTCGGGGCGTCCTGAGCGAGAGTCGAAGGACGGAGCGGCCGGTCCCGATTCGGGAAGGACACGCCACTAGTCAACCGCCTCACCTGATTTCGAGCCCCAGGTAAAGCCATCGAGCGGGCGCTTCAGCGTCACCATCAAGGCTCTGAACTCGCCCGGCACGCGTGAAGGCCGTCCGACGACGATGACCTGATCGCCGACCTTGAGCGACTCGCGGTTCACGCCTGCGGTGGCGAGCTGCGCCGTGCCGCTCCATTCGATCGACCATCGCTGCTGCACACCGTCCTGATCGGGTGCCTGCACGGTGACGAACGAATGCGGATTGCGATAGGAGAACTGGAGAATCTTTCCTTCGAGCTTGATCTCCTTGCTCGTGTCGTAGGTCGCGCCGTAGGAATGGTGAGCGTATGTCGCGGTGCCCGCTGCACACACCGCGATCGCCATGATGGAGACCAGTACGCGCATCACTTCTTCTCCTGAAGGCTCTTGTACACCGCTTCGACGAACATGTCCGTCGTCCACGGCCCGGTCATCGAGCCGTAACGGCCATCGAAATCCAGCGTGGGGCGCGAAGCTTTGACCTGCTCGAGCGTCATTCCCTTCTTGATCGAGTCTCGCACACGATCGCGAATCATCGTGAGCATGTTGCGGTACGAGGCGACATCCGCCGTGTCCGAGAGCCGCCCGCGGCCGGGAATGACCCACGTGCCCCCCTGGCCGCGATTCTCCGCAACGGCCAGATCCAGGATGTGATTGAGCCCGTTGATGACGCCCTGGATCGAGCCGCCCTTGTCGAGATCGATGACCGGGTAACTCACGGTCGAGAAGATGTTCCCGGCGCTGATGACCTCGGAGTGCCGGAAGTACACGAAGCTGTCGCCGTCGGTGTTTGCGGCCGGCGCGCCGTAGACGATCACCGCCTCGCCGTTGAAATACTCCGGCAGCTTGTGGAACTCATCGAAGTACGTGTCGGTGGGCCATGCGCCGGCGGGCATGGCCGGAATCTTTCCGGCCGGAGCGCTCACCCGGTTGAGCACGTTTTCGTGCGCGATGATCGACGCGTGGGCGCCCACGCTCGTCGTCGCGCCCCCGAAGCCTCCGCCACGTGGGAAGAATCCTGATGACGCCAGCTTCTCGTTGCCGCCGACGTGCTCGGGCGCCGCGCTCGTGTTGATGATATAGCGCAGCGGCCGCGGGGGCGCGGGCGAGCTGATCACTGCGTTGAAGTACGGACTCGCCCAACCCCACGCGCCGGGACAGTTCGCGCCCGAACAGGTGTTGGCGATCGCGGGCGAGGCGACCATGCTTCCGAGCTGCTTGATCGTTGCGATGATCTTGTCGGTCATCTGCGCCGCGCCGGTGTCGACGAGCAGGATGCCTTCGTTGCCGATCGACACGGCGAGGTTGATACCGTCGGCGACGAGCATGTAGAGGTTGCCCTGGACGGGAAGGACGTGGACCTCGCCATCGCGCGGGCTCTGCTCGGCGATCGCTTTGTCGACGACGACCGTCGACTTCGATGCCGGCACGCGCAGTGACGAAGCGCTCGCCGGCGATGTGAGGACGCTCAAGTACTCGGGATAGAGCGTCTTCACGCCACCGCGTGTCGGTTCGACCGGGATCCAGTTCTCCGCCTTCAGCCATTCGGTGAGCGCGGTGTTCTGACCTGGGAGGAAATGCGGCACCCAGTGGCGATCGGACCCGCCGTTCTCGGCAAACGACGACGCATTGCAGGTTTCCGTGGCGGTCGTCGCCGTCGGGTCGTAGACGTAGGTCGTCGACTGCACGAACGGTTCGTCCTGATAGACCGGATCGTCGACGACAGTGACGATCGTGAGGATGTCGTCGTGGCGGGTGAGGTACTCGGTCATCGAGTAGATGTCACTCGTCTGCGGCCCGCCTCGCTTCAGGTATCCGTCCTTGAGATGCGTCGTCGTGATCTTGAGGGTGTTGCCAATCCACTCGCCGGTGGAAAAGCCGGTCCAGCTGTGCGGCGCCCACGCGGGCGGATGCGGACGTCCGTCCATGAAGACCGGACGGTCGAGCGAGCGCATGAACTGAATGTGATAGACCGCGACCTCGCGCGTCAGCGGATCCTGTTCCTTGAGGATGCGCGCACCACCGAGGCCGCGCCACTGGTGCGGCGCGGAGTGTGGACGGCACTGATACTCCGGTGTGCCCCAGATCGACTCGGCGCTGGTGTCGGCCCGCATCCGTCCCGCGTCGTTGAACGGGATGCCGAGGTAGTCGCCGAGCGGCGGTTGCCCGAGCGCGCCGAGCGCCCCGGCTTCCTCGTCGTTCTCGAGGCGCCATTCGCCGGCGATGTCGGGCGGCGTCGCGGGCCGGGCAGGCTGCGCGAATGCGGCGGTGGCGACGAGCATCGCCGCCACGAACAACAGGCCCTTTTTCACGATGCGAATTATGGCTCCGTTCTGGGCGCTGCTCAAAGCCTGTCCCGGGGCGGAGGAAGCTGAGCACGCGGAGAAAAGCATTCACGCAGAGCACGCAGAGGGGCAGAGATCGCGGAGGCGACGCGTGGTCGCCGGCCTCCGGCCGGCGGATGGATCGAGAGGAAACGAAGAAAACGAGCGCCCTCCAACCCAGCCGGCGTTCGTTTTCTTCGTTTCCTCTCGGTCCACTCGCGCGAAGCGCGAGCCACGCGTCGCCGCAGCCCCTCGCGATCTCCGCGCCTCCGCGTGCTCTGCGTGAACGCTCTTCCCTGCGCCCTCTGCTTCCTCCGCGCCAGCGTAGATGAGCGATAATCAACGCCGCCCTGGGCCCGTGATGCCCGGGAATCATTGAGGCCACTGCGTGAACACTCCATCTTTTCGTTTCAAGATCTTCGTCACCGCGCTCGCGTTGTGTACGGCTGCCGCATCGCGCGTTGGCTTCGGGCAGCAGAAGGTGCCGTTTGCCGGCGGCATCCCGGTTGCTCCACTGGGACTTGCCAACAAACCGCTTCCGCACATGCCGGTCGTCTACGACACGGCAGAGGGACAGAAGATCCGCGTCGTCGCGGTGACGCGCGAGCTCGAATTCCCCTGGAGCTTTGCGTTCCTTCCCGACGGCACCATGCTCGTTACCGAGCGAGCGGGCCGTCTGCGTGTGATTCGCAACGGCAAGCTCGATCCGAAGCCGGTGGCCGGCGGACCTGCGTCGTACTGGACCGGTGAGTCTGGTCTTCCGGGTGCCGTGCACGGTTACATGGACGTCGCGCTCCACCCGAAATTCGCCGAGAACAAACTCGTGTATCTGAGTTACACCAAGCCGCTCGACGAGAAGCGTCGAACGGTCGCAATCGCGCGCGGGAAGTTCGACGGTCAGGCACTGACTGAGGTGAAGGACATCTGGGTCGCGCCCAACGCCGGTACGACCAAGATCGCCTTTGCCAAGGACGGCACGCTGCTCGTCACGACGACCGCTGGCCCAGGCGACCCCAACGATCCGCAGAATCCCAACACGCTCGGAGGCAAGGTGCTGCGGTTCAACGACGATGGGAGCATCCCGAAAGACAACCCGTTCGTGGGGAAGCAGGGCGCACGGCCGGAGGTCTTCACACTCGGCCATCGCAGCGCCCTCGGCCTCGCGCTCAATCCGGTTACCGGGGAGATGTGGCTCAACGAGAACGGACCGAACGGCGGCGACGAGATCAACATTCTCAAGTCGGGCGCCAACTACGGCTGGCCGATCGTGAGCTACGGACGGCAGTATCCGGGGCCGTGGCAGAACGCGCAGTTCTGGAAGGAAGGCTTCGAGTACCCGATCGTGTACTGGACGCCATCGATTGCCGTATCGGGCATGGCGTTCTACACCGGCGACAAGCTGCCGAAGTGGAAGGGCGACGTCTTCGTCGGATCGCTGCGCACCGGTGAGATTCCAGGCACAGGGCATCTCGAACGGATTCTCTTCAACGAGAAGTGGGAGGAGCTCCGTCGCGAGTCGCTGCTCGTAGACCTGCGTCAACGCATCCGCGACGTGAGACAGGGACCCGACGGGTTGCTCTACGTGATCACCGATCAGAAGGAAGGGGCGGTGCTGCGGATAGAGCCAGGGCAATAGACACTGGCTCTGACGATAGTCGGTGCGATCCCACTGACGCATGTCGGTGCGATCTTGCTTCGACGCGTCGAAGAAGGATCGCACCAACCTGCGATAGAAGGATTGCACCGACAGGCGTCAGAGCGATCGCACCGACTATCGTGAGCAGGATCGCACCAACAACCGTCAGTGTTCCATCGGCCCCTTCCGTCCAAAGTCGCCTACCGCCGGCTGCACGACTCTGGCGAAATCGAGGTAGTTGACCTTCACGGCGTCGCTGTGCGATCCACCGTCGAAGACGATGTCGTGACCGCCCGTCAGATTCCGGTCGACGAATACCGGCTGCCCGTATAGAGGGCCGAGCGGCGGCATGGCACCGAGCTCGCATTCGGGATAGAGCGGTTCGAATTCGCGTTCCTGGGCGAGTCGAAGCTCCCGGGCTCCGATGATCTCGCGCAGGCGGTTCAGATCGACGAGCGACGAGGCTGGCACGACGGCGAGAATCGGACGGCCGTCGGCGAGGCACGCGACGGTCTTCGCCCACTGACTGCCGGGCACATGTGCGAGAGCCGCTTCTTCCTGCGCGGTATACGCGCGTTGATGCGTCACCACTGCGTACTTGATGTGCTGATCGCTCAAGAAGCGTTCGACGGAGCGTGGAATGGCCATGGCTGCTCTCCCCCTTCTTCATCGTACGTCGGCGCCGCGTCTCTCGAAGCTGATCTGGAGATCCCATGGATGCGAAGCCGCCTGATGTGGTGCTGCTCGGCTCGGAGCGGCTGGATCGAGCGCTCCTGCGCGCGCAGCTGATCGAAGAGGGATGGGACGTGGTGGCGATCGAGAGGTGGCCGATGCCGAGGCTCTACCGGCGATCCGATATGAGGCCGCGCGCGATGGTCATCGACGTTCGCGGCCTGCCAGAGCCTCGTGCGGTGCTGGACGAGGTGCGCGTCGTGCTGCCGCCCGAGCGCATCCTCGTGCTCATGGCGCTCGGCTCGATATCCGAGGACGAAGTGAGAGATCAGGGCTTCAGAGTCATCCAACGCCCGGCAACCGTGGGCGATGTCGTCGCAGCCGTATCGGCGATCCTGCGCACCGACAAGCGTCAGGATCGCACCGACACGCGTTAGAACGATCGCACCGACCCGCGTCAGCAGGATCGCCCTGATACCCGTTAGAGATCTCGCATACCATTTGGGTCTTGGCCAAGAAGGCAGATCCGGCGCCGGCGTCGTTCACCGGGTTCCCTCCCGAGGCCACCCGTTTCTTTGCCGGCCTGGTCGATCACAACAACCGCGAGTGGTTTCAGGCGCACAAGGAGACGTACGAGCAGGCCGTGCGCGAGCCGATGAAGGCGCTCGTTGGTGAATTCGAGCCGCGGCTCGGTCGCGGGAAGATTTCACGGATCAACCGCGACAATCGCTTCTTCAAGGATCGCGCGCCGTACAAGACCCACATCGCGGCGGGCGTCGGCGACTACCACCTCTCGCTGTCGTCGTCAGGGTTGTACATCGGCACCGGAATCTATCGGCCCGACTCGGCCACGCTCGAACGGCTGCGCGCGGCGATCGACCGCGACGAGTCGGGCCGCGAGCTGGCAACTCTGGTGACCACGCTTCGGCGCAAGGGGTACCGAGTCGATACCCACGAACGGCTGGGGTCGGCACCGCGCGGCTACGCGAAAGATCATCCACGCCTCGACCTCCTGCAGATGAAGGACATTCACGCCGGCGAGCTCATGCCGCCGGGCCGGATCCTCTCGACCCGCAACGCACTCGACCGTGTGACGCGGGCGATGAAGGATCTGAAGCCATTCGCGGAGTGGATTCGACGTCACACCAGCGGATAATGGACACCATGGCCAACACTCGATTGCTGACGCTTGCGATTGCGGTCGTTGCGCTCGGTCTCGGGGCGACGCTCAGCGCACATCACTCGTTCGCGGCCTACTACTTCGAAGAGCAGACGATCGAAGTGGAGGGCGCGATTTCACGGCTGGAATTCAAGGCTCCGCACGTCTGGGTGCACGTCGACGCGCGTGACGCATCGGGGACGCTACGAACGTACTCCGCCGAATGGGGGAACCCGACGCGGCTCGAACGCGATGGCATCACCAAGGACACCTTGCGTGTCGACGATCTCGTTCGCGTATGGGGAAGCCCCGGCCGCACCCCGTCCGAGTATCGCTTGCATCTGAAGCGCATTCAGCGCCCGAGCGACGGATGGCAGTGGGCGGGGAGGCAACAGAGACGGTGACGGCAGAGGGTGCGATCCCACTTTCGCATGTCGGTGCGATCCTACTTTCGCGAATCGGTGCGATCCCGGTAGAGACCGTCGGTGCGATCCGGCTGACGAGTGTCGGTGCGATCAGGCTGACGCCGTCGGTGCGAATGTGATCGAGCCGCTGCGATCCAAGATCGCACCGACATGCGTCAGTTCGATCGCACCGACACGCGAGAGCAGGATCGCACCGATCATCATCAGGCTCGCACCGACAGTCGTCAGCTAGAATGCCGTGACATGCTCAAAGCCACCAAGGGTCTGGTCCTTCCGACGACGATTACGGGGTCGCTGCCGCGGCCCGGCTGGTACACGGAGAACATCGGCGCGCGTGCGTTTCGTGAGGCGATCTCTGATGCGCGTTTTCGAGAGCAGTACACCGACGCGGTCGGGGCGCACCTGAAGGACCAGGAGCGCGCCGGACTCGATATCGTGACTGATGGCGACGCGCGGCTCGACGCCGATGTCGGCGGCATGAGCTGGTTCCAGTACCCCGCGCGTCGCTTCAACGGCGTCGGTGGATCCGACTATTACAAGACGCGGAAAGGGTACGGAGGAGCGGGGAAGGGCGACATCATCTTCGAGGTGATGGAGAGCCGCGTGATGCCGCGCTGCGTTGGAAGAATTTCACGCGGGCCGCTGCACTACGCCGCCACGTGGAAGCTGGCGCAGGGGCTGACGAACCGTCCGGTGAAGTTCGGCACGATCACCCCGGAGCTCATTGGAACGTCGATCGGCAACGATCACTACGCCAATCAGGAAGATCTCATTCACGACATCAGCAACGCGATGCGCGAGGAACTGCTCGACGTTGCGCAGGCGGGCTGCGCCGTCATTCAGATGGAGGAGCCGAACATCCATCTGATCGGCGTCCAGCGTGGCGGCACGGGTGCGGCGCTGCCGGTCGAGTTCTTCGTGAAGATCTTCAACAACACCGTCAAGGGCCTGCGCGATCGCACTGAGGTCTGGTGCCATACGTGCTGGGGCAACCCGGCGCAGCAGCGGTTGTTTGCGACCAACCAGTCGTACAAGGACGCGCTGCCGCACCTCAATCAGCTGGACGTCGACGTGCTGACGTTCGAGTGCGCGACGAGTGAAGGGATGGATCTGGAGCTCATTGGCCGATGTATCACCGACAAGAAGATCGCGATCGGCGTCGTCGATCATCGGAATCTGCAGGTGGAGCGCCCCGAGCAGGTGGCTGCGCTCATTCGCAAAGCGTTGAAGTACATCCCGGCCGAGCGGCTGATCCTCTCCAGCGACTGCGGCTTCGGCCGTGAAGGCATGAGCCGTCGCATCGCGTTCTTCAAGATGGTTTCGATCGTGCGAGGCACGAACATCGTCCGCAAAGAACTCGGTCTCCCCGAAGCGACGTGCCTCGCCGCCGATCCGCGTTACGCACTTGCCGACGAAGTCTCCTGAAAATGGGCACTGAGACGATTCAGCGTCGTCGTTCGCGTGGCGTAGGTCAGCGCGGAAGTCCCTGAAAGATTAGAGCCAGAATTTCAAGCCACGCGTCTGTGACGCAGGCCAGCACCCGACTGGCTGACGCATTCCTCCGCGCCGCGATCCGCTTGCCGGCCAACGGCATCTCCGGCGCTCGCCTCACGGTGTCTCGCCGCTCCTCCGTCGCAACAGGCTCACGCTGTTGCTTCTCCTCCGCGGCTCGCCTCGCCTACGATGCCGTTGGCGACTATCGCGTACGCGGCTCGCTCCACGCGGCACTCCGGAATCCATCAGCCAGTCGGGTGCTGGTGACTCGTGACGGTGCCCTCGATTCGCGGGCTGTTGCGCCAGCCAGGTTGATGCATCCTGGAGCGCGGCGTGGAGCGAGCCGCGCAGCGATGCCGCCAACGGCATCGTAGGCGTCGCGAGCGGCGGCGGAGGAGCAACGGCGTCAGACTCTTGCGACGGGGGAGCCGCGAAGGGGCGTGAGGTACCCGCCGGAGGTGCCGTTGGCCGGCGAGCGGATCGCCGGGCGGAAGGATGCGTCAACCTGGTTGGCGCAAATCGGAGTCGCGTATGCGAGATCGAACACGATGAGCGACGGCGACAGCGCGAGCCTAGTCCGCGCCGCCGTCCGTCGCGATCAGTCAGCCGTTGTGCGATCTTCGTTATTCGGTGCCCTCATTCAGGCACGACTTTGCGTGCCATTCCGTCGGGCGTCCACACGTTCGAGAGTTGGTACTCCTTCTCGACTTTCTTGAACTCCAGCGCGGGTTGATTGCCGCCGGGGCCATTCTCGGACGCCGGTCGCGTGTTCAGGATGGCGGACGCGTTGTTGCCGTGTTCACCGCGCAGGATCATCACCGCCGATGCGTCGTCCTCGCGGATCACGGAGTACTGACCGGCTGGCAACGTCTGTCCGTTGACGACGAATGAGAACGGCACCTTTACTTCGAGCACATTCGTGTAGCCCGCGTACGCAGTTCCGCTCGCGACGGCCAGACAACCGGCGCCGATGACGATCGATCTCTTCACAACCGCCCACATATGGGCCTCCTTTGACGGCACGTCCCAACGGACGCGCCTGCAGCCAGCACGTCCGAACGACGTGCCCTGCCCAGGGCATCGCTATCAGTTAGGACGCGGGCGGTGGCCGGGGGTTGTTAAACGAAGATGAACTGCGTCTGAAGATTTCGTGACGACGAGATCACAGATGATTGTCGAGCGATCCCTCTGACGGTAGTCGGTGCGATCCCGCTATGCGTATCGGTGCAATCCCTCTAACGCGTGGCGGTGCGATCCTGTCGTGTTGGGGCCCGTCGGTGCGATCTCGCTCAGACCCGCCGAGGCAGGATCGCACCGACACGCGTCAGCACGATCGCACCGACTACCGTCAGAGGGATCGCACCGACCCGCCAGCAGGAGCCCATGCCTATGAGGGCTGACGCACGGCGACGACGGGCCGGCGCTTGAGGACGAGCGGGCGCACCAGGGCCATCAGCGCCAGCACGACGCCGAAGGTGCAGACGATCGTCGCGCCGGTCGGCAGATCGAGCACCAGCGAGAGATACACACCGATCGCCGACACCAGAGTCCCCATCGACCAGCCGACGGCGAGCCGCGTGCCGACGCGATCCGCGTACAGCATCGCGGCCACCGAGGGCACGATCAGATAGCAGAACACAAGCAGCACGCCGGCGATCGCGACCGACGAGGTGACGACGAAGCCGAACGAGGCGTAGAAGAGGAAATCCCACCACCGGGTCCCGTTCATGGTGTCGGCGCGTCCGTGATCCATCGAGATCGCGAGAAACCGCCTGCGGAAGATGTAGTGGAACGCCCCGATGCCGCCATACACGATCGCGGTCTTGACGACCTCGCTCCACGATACGGCCAGGATGTTGCCGACGAGCATGTCCTTGAGATGCTCGGTTTCCGACGTCGCCTTGCTCATCGCGATGATGGTGGCGGCCGAGGCGACGGCGTAGCAGATGCCGATGATCGCCTCCTGCGGAATCCGCGCGCGCTGCCCGCGGATCGTCGAGAAGACGAGCGCGCCGATCAGTGTGAACCCGAGGCTCATCCAGTACACGGCCGGGCCGTGCGGATCGGAGTCGAGCGCGGGAATCAGGATCGCGACCGCCGAACCGAGCGCGGCGAACTGCGCCAGCGAGAGGTCGACGAAGATCACGCCGCGCTCGACGACGTGAAGGCCGAGATAGGCGTGAATGCCGGTCAGAATGAGGCTGGCGACAAACGGCGGCGCCAGAAACGCAAGCGTGTCCATAGACGATTAGGTACCGGCGCCGGCCTTCTTCAGCGCGTTGACGAGCAGGTTGATGTCGTAGTCGAACAACGAAATGTAATCGGTGATTTCCTTGACGCCGCCGACCGACGGCGGCATCACGAGCACGGACGCGCCGGTCGCGCGCCCGATCGCGTTGGGCGTCTTCAAATCGAAGTAGGGCTCGACCAGCACCAGCTTCACGTTCTGCTTCTTCATCTCGTTGATGACGTCGAGCGTGTGCTGCGGCGTCGGCGGGATACCGGGCCGCGGCTCGACGTATCCGATGATGTCGAGCCCGAATCGATCGGCGAAGTTCGGGAACGACCGATGGTAGGTCACGACCTTCGCGCCCTTGAACGGGGCCATCGCCGCGGTCCATCTCGTCTCACCCTGCGTGACGCGATTGACGAACTCGCTGAGGTGCTGATCGAACGTGGCCTTGTCACTCGGGCGCTGTCGCGAGAGCGCGTCAGCGATGTCGCGCGCGATGATCTTGCCGTTGTCGGGATCGAGCCAGTAGTGGGGATTGCCGAGCGGATGCACGTCGCCCATCGCCCGCGTGATCTGTCCCTGCGGAATCTCGAGCACCTTCACATGGGTGGACGCATCGAGATAGCCGGGGCCGCCGACCTGGATCTTCGCGTTGCGGCTCTGCGTGATCAGCGGCGGCAGCCAGCCGATCTCGAGCTCGCGCCCGACCAGAATCAGCAGGTCCGCTTTCTGCAGCTTGAGGATGAAGCTCGGTTTGGCTTCGACGTTGTGCGGATCCTGATATCCACGTGCCATCGCCTCGACCGTCACGCGGTCGCCGCCGACCTCGCGTGCAATCGACGCGAGATCCTCGGTGGTCGCGACGACGTTCAGCTTGCCTTGCGCCATCGCATTCGAGGCAACGAGCGAGGCCGCGACCAGCGCGATCGCGGCGATGACCGTACGGGGACGGTTAGAACGGATGTGCACCATGAGCTCCGATCGAATATTGGAATTGAAAGAGCAGTTCATTCGCCGTCGGCCCCTCGGCGTAGGTCGTGCGGCGGTACTGGCCGCGCACCTGGCCGAACTCGCTCGGCCAGTACGTCACGAGGAGTGACAGGCCCCGGTCCTGCAATGCCTGTGCCTCGGCCCGGTCCGAGCGATCGTAGCGTGCCCCGCCAAACCAGCGTCGAGCCAGCTGATAGTCGCCAGAAACGTAGTAGCCGAAAGAGGACTGCAGACCGTCAGGCTGTTGGCGCCGGCTCCACGCCAGCTCCGAACGGCCGACGAACGAGCGATAGAGACCCCGTTGCAATGGCCGCCACCTGAAGGTGCCGTCGAAGCCATAGAGATCGGTGACGAAGCGTCCTTCGTCGATGCCGTTGACGACGCCGGAGTCGTTGTGTCCGTGCGCGTACGAACCGCCGAAGTCGAGGTTGCTGTTCTCGGTCAGGTCGTGATATGCGCGAAGGTGCCCGACGTAACTCAGATCGCCGCGTTCGCTCGAATGGAACACGGCGTCGGAATCGCCGCGATACACCTGCCCGGTTGCTTCGAGAAAGATCCACCGATTGGGAATCAGCCGTGCGACCGAGAAGCCCGCATCGTTGATGCCGTCCTCGCCGGCGAGGAGGTTGGTCGTGACGAGCGGCCGATCCACCCACGTCATGATGTGCGAGTGGAAGGTGTTCACCTTGCCGAACGCCGCGCGCATCTTGCCGACCTTGACGAGCAGTCCGCCCGGGATCGCGGGAAACGTGATGTAGCCTTCCTCGAGATCGACACCAGATTCGCCGAACGACATGAAGAAATCGGCGCGCGCGTAGGGATCGGCGATCGCCTGGAACGACGCCTCCGCTTCGCGGACCTGCATGGCAGGCTCGGGCGCAACGGTGTTGCGACCGGCGGCGCCCACGAAATTGCCGATCACCGCCATGTCGGGATTGAACACCTTGGATGCACCTGGAGCCGGCTGGGATGGCCCTGGTGTCGCCTCCTGGCCACCCGGCGTGGCGAGCGCCGCTGTGGCGGGTGTCTGTGCCGGCGCTTGAGCTGCCGGCGCGGGCGGACTCTGCACCGCGCTGAGCGCAGCTTCGAGCGCGCTGAGGCGCTCGCGATACTCCTTCTGCATCGCGTCGAAATCCGCGCGCAGGCGATCGATCTGCTCCCGCAGGGCCTGCGGACTATCGGACTGCTGGGCAGACGCCGATGAGCAGAACAGGGTCATCGCGACGAGGCCGGCGACAATCGTGCGTACCGCGGCCATGCCCATGAGGACTCCTCCCGAATAACCTCCACCCCAGCGTGCAACGTGCGCGCGGTTGGGGCCGGGCTGCTCGTGAATGCGATCGCCTCTGGACTTCCGCGATCGTCGGACCTGACAATGATCTGCAGTCCTTATGACATTCATCGGTGGCTCGTCATTAATACGTCTCACTCGCATCGCATTCGTCGTTCTCTGTGTCATGTGCACCATCCGTTCAGCTCGTGCGCAGGAGTCGTCTGCGCCGACTGGAACGATCGAAGGCACCGTCTCGACACAGAGCGGAACGGTGAAGCTGCCCGGTGTGCTGGTCAGTATTCGCGGCGCATCGGATCAGGAAGTGGCACAACAGGTCTCCGACGATACCGGCCACTTCGTGGTGACCAATCTGCCCGTGGCCCGGTACCACGTGCTCGCGTCGCTCGATGGTTTTCAGAGCGTCGAAAGCGAGGCCGTCGTCTCTCCGGGTGCAGTCGCCAACCTGACGCTCGATCTGCCGATTGCGGCGGTGTCCGAGCACGTCGATGTCAAGGCCACTGCGCCGGTCTTCGAGGCTGAAACGCTGGCGTCGAGCGAACAGGTGGCGGCCTCGGAAACCAAGGTGCTGGCCCCCGGGCAGGGTGTGCCCGCGGCGCTTCGTCTCATGACCGGCGTGATTGAAGTGCCGGGCGGCGACAGTATCGATGGCGGACGACCGTTCCAGTCGGGGACGCAACTCGGTGCCGCGACGTTGATCGATCCGGCAACGAATCTCGCGCGCGTGCCGCTGCCTGACAACGGCATCGATACGGTGTCGGTGCTGCCCAATCCGTACGAAGTCGAATTCGGTCGATTCTCGTCGGGCCTCGTGGTGATTCAGACCAAGCGCGCAGCCGATCGCTGGAAGATCGACGTCGGGAATCTCGAGCCCGCGCTTCGCTTGAAGCGCTTCACGCTGTTGAACGTGACCGGGGTCACGGTCTGGCAGCCCGATGTCGAGATTGGCGGCCCGCTCGTCAAGGGTCGCGTCTTCCTGCAGCAGACAGCTCAATATCATTACCAGACCATCGACATCCCCAGCCGTCCCGAGATCGAGTTGAAGTACAACCGGTGGTTCAGTTCGCTCACGCGTGTCGATGCGAACCTGTCGCCGCGGCACTCGCTCGTGGTCGCGGGCGGGTTCGTGCCGAGCTCGATCGATCAGGAGCTGCTCGGCACCTTCATTCCGCCGGACGCGACCGTCAACATCAACGACGATGTCGGCCACGGGATGGTCACCGAGCGCGCGCTCCTCGGGAAAGCAACCGCCGTGGAGACGACGCTGGAGTACCACCAGTATCGGACCGGTGTCTCGCCTCAGGGGCCGGCGCCGATGACGATGCGGCCGGAGACGACGCTGGGCAACTTCTACAACCTTCAGAACCGGAATACGTCGGCGCTCCAATGGATCGAAACCGCCTCGCACTCGTACACCGGTCTCGGCGGCGTTCACCTGCTCAAGGTCGGCGCCGATCTGCTGCGCAGCAGCTACGACGGGACGAGCGACAGTCGGCCTGTCCTGATCGAACGCTCGAACGGCACGCTTGCGCGTCGGCTGGACTTCGACGGCCCGAGCGTTCAGTCCGTGGACAGCACCGACGTGGCCGTGTTTGCGCAGGATCGTTTCCAGCCGGTGTCGCGGGCGTCGATCGAGTTCGGCGGTCGCTTCGATCACGACGGCATCACGGATCATGCGAGCATCACTCCGCGAGTCGGGCTCGCGGTCAGGCTCAACCGAGCCGGAACCGCCACGCTGCACGGCGGATGGGGCCTCTTCTACGAGCGCACGCCTTCGGTCGCCGGCGCGTTCGAGCAGTTCGAAGCGCCCGTTGACACCCGCTTCGACGGGGACGGTGTGACGCCCCTCGGTCCATCGGTGTTCTACGCGCACCTGACCGCACCCGGCCTTGAGCCGGCGCGAAGCTCCACGTGGGACGTTGCGTATGACCATCACGTGAACGCCATCTTCTCCATGCACGTCGGCGTGCTCGATCGCGATGGCAGCCACCAACTCATCGTCGATCCCGTCCAGGTGATCGGCGGCGCCGCGTACGTGATGAGCAGCACCGGGCGATCGCATTATCGACAGCAGGAAGTCAGCGTGCATATCGGTCGTGACGCTGCCAGCATGAACGCGTCGTACGTGCATTCGTCGGCCCGCGAAAGTCTCAACACCCTGCTGAACTTCTTCGACGTCGTTCTGCAACCGATCATCGGCGACAACGCCTACGCCCCGGCGATGGCCGACGCGCCGCATCGGCTGCTGCTGCGGGGACGCGCGATGCCGACTCCGGGATGGCTGCTCGTGGCCACCGTCGACTGGCGCAGCGGCCTGCCCTATTCCATCGTCAACGAGGACCTCGACTTCATCGGCCCCCGCAACGCGCTGCGGTTTCCCAGCTACTTCCGTGTCGATGCCGGCTTCGAGCGTCGTTTCGGGGTCGCCAGATTTCATCCGTGGGTCGGTCTCCGCGTGTCGAATGCCCTGAACTCGTTCCTGCCGTCGGACGTGCAGGCGAACATCGGCTCGCCCGCGTTCGGCTCCTTCTACAACTCGGTCTATCGCGAGTACCGCCTGCGCATCCGCTTCGAGAAATAGATCCGTCCGATCACCTCAGGCGGCGACTCCACCTTCGCCAAGCCCTCTCGGGACGAAGCCCGGGAGGGTGACGGTGAATGTCGACCCTTCGCCGAGTCGACTGGCGACGGCGATCGTGCCGTGATGACGATCGACGATCCACTTCACCAGACTCAGGCCGAGACCGACGCCTTCGTGCGGCGCCGAGCGTGAGGCATCGGCCTGGTAGAACCGTTCGAAGGCGTGCTCGGCTTCCTCTTCGGACATGCCGATGCCGGTGTCGTGCACATCGATGCGGGCGCGCCCGCCATCGGCCGACACGCTCAGCACGACGCGGCCGCCCTCTCTCGTGAACTTCATCGCGTTGTCGAGCAGGTTGAGCAGCAGGCGCTGCAGCCATCCCGCATCGCCGTCGACGATCACCGGTCCGACCCGTTCGCAACGCAGGTCGATCGTCCGCGCCTGCGCGACCGGCTCGAGCTGTTCGACCAGCGACGCGGCCAGCTCGCTGACGTTCACCGGAGTGAACGTCAACGGAATCTGTCCGGCCTCCGCCCGCGCGAGCGTCAGCAGGTGATCGATCAGGCGCTTCAACTTGTCGAGCTCCTCGATCTGGCTCGCGAGGACGCGCCGCTGCTCATCGCTGTCGGCGACGCGAAGCGTGAGCTCGATCTCGCCGCGCAGGGCGGCAAGCGGCGTGCGGAGCTCGTGCGCGAGCGCGGCGCTGAACTGACGCATCTCACCGACCGAGTGTTCCAGCCGCTCCAGCGTCTCGTTGAACGCGCGAGCGACATCGTCGAGTTCGTCCTTGGCGCCGCGCGTCGGAAGACGGCGCTGCAGTGTGGCCACATCGATCTCGCGCGCGGCGCCGGCCAGACGCGACAGCGGCGCGAGCGCGATCCCCGAGAGCCACCATGAGGCCAGCGCCGTCACCAGCAGCGACGGCAGCGCCAGCCACAGGAGCAGGTCGCGATAGCGACCGAGCGCCGCGTCGATCGTCCGCAGCGACACGCCCACCTGGAGCAGATAACTTCGTCCCGGCTCGCCCAGGATGACGCTGTTGGAAATCCGCAGACGACCGTACTCGGTGCTGATGTCGAAGGGGCGCGGCCGCATGCGGTAGGCCTGGACCTCCGCCGGGGTCAGCTGCAGACCGAGGGGTGCCAAGCCGGCCGACTGAAACACCAAGCGACCGTTGGACGCGTCGTACAACTGGTAGAAGCGTGTCGCTTCCTGCACGAACGAGATCTGATCGCTGTCGTTCGGGTTGAGATCGATCGAGGGCTCGTCGCCGTGGAACTGCAGGTATCCGTGCAGCCCTTCGGTCAGCTCGGTGAGCCGCGTGTTCACATCGTCGTCGAGCCCGCGTGCGAGCACGCCGTAGGACACGATGCTCACGGCCAGCAGCAGGAGCCCCGAGACGACCATCGAGGTCACGGCGAGCCGCAGCCTGAGCGGGAGCGTCACGACGGAGCGTCGGTCAGCATGTACCCGACGCCTCGCACGGTGTGAATCAGCGGCACACCGAAGCCGCGGTCGATCTTGTTTCTCAGCGAGTTGATGTGCACCTCGACGACGTTGCTGATGCTGTCGAAGTGCACGTCCCAGACATGCTCGATGATGAGCGATCGCGTCAGCGGGCGATCGGTGTTCCGCATGAGAAACTCGAGCAGCGCGTACTCCTTCGGCTTGAGCTCGATGAGCGCGCCGGCCCGGCGCACCAGACGCCGGATCGTGTCCATCTCGAGATCGGCGACGCGCAGCACGCTCTCCCGGGGTGCGCCGCGCCGCAGCAGGGCGCGCAGACGTGCCGAGAGCTCCGCGAGCGCGAAGGGCTTCGCCATGTAGTCGTCGGCGCCGGCATCGAGGCCGGCCACTCGCTCGTCGAGGGAATCTTTCGCGGTCAGGATGAGGACCGGCAGCGAGGGCTTGCGGGCGCGGATGTCGCGCAGGACCTGGAAGCCCGAACGGCCGGGCAGCATCAGATCCAGGACCACCGCATCGTAGTCGACTGCGCCGGCCTGGTCTCCTGCGTTGTTGCCGTCGTGCAGCACATCAACCGCGTAGCCTTCCTGCTGAAGGCCCGTCTGGATGAAACTGGCGACTTTCCGATCGTCCTCGATGACGAGGACACGCATCCTGCCCCCTCCCGTCCTGCTAATGCTGACACGATTTCCTGACGGTGCGGCCGGGAGCGGGGCGTCCGGAGTCTTCATTAACGAGGTTTAATCGTGCGTTCATGTTGACCTCAGGTCGCGCGCGTTGAATGGGTGGTGGACGCGACAATGGCGGGGCGCGCGTGCGCTCCCGACACTCGATAACGCACGAGACAACCAGTAGAAGCAATACGAGGAGAGAGACATGCGCAAAGTGCTCACCACGTTCGTGCTGGCGGCCGCCCTTGCGGTCACCGGTGCGGCGCAGGCGGCTCAGACCACTACAGCGAAGAAGGCGCCGACGTCGACCACGGCGACCGCCAAGCCCGCAACCGCTGCGAGTCACTCGGTCAAGGGCGTCGTGAAATCGATGGACGCCTCATCGATGGTCATCACGAAGTCCGGCAAAGCCGGTGGCGACATGACCTTCACTGTCAACGCGGATACGAAGAAAGACGGGGCGCCCGAAGTGGGCTCGAACGTCTCGGTTCGCTATCGGACGGAAGGCAGCACGAATATCGCGACGGCCGTGACTGCGCAGGCGGCGAAGCCCGCGAAGACCCAGGCCAAGAAGTAGCGATCGGGCAACACCTGACCGGGGTCGCGGCTCATGCGGCCTCGGTCGTTTCCGACACGACGTCACGTGCGCCTGCAGCCGATCGTTCTCCTGGTCGTGTTGGTTCTCACACATCAGGCATCGTGGGCGGCGACCACGGATGAAGTCGTCCTTCGCGGACATCCTCAGCTGGTCCATCTCTACGGCGCACGAGGCGCCGGCACTCCCGTCATCGTCTCAAGTGGTGATGGCGGCTGGATGCATCTCGGCCCTCACGTGGCGGACGTCCTGGCCGCACACGGATATTTCGTCGTCGGCTTCAACGTCAAGGAGTATCTCAAGAGCTTTACGTCGAGCAGCTCGACGTTGCGGCCCGCCGACGTCTCTGCCGATTATCGCGAGCTCGCGCGCTATGCCGCGCGAGGATCGACGACGCCACCCCTGCTCATCGGCGTCTCCGAAGGCGCCGGGCTGTCGGTTCTGGCTGCCGCTGACGACCAGACCAAACCGCTGGTCTCCGGCGTCATTGCAGTGGGGCTGCCTGAACTGAACGAGTTGGGATGGCGCTGGAAGGACGCATGGATTTACGTGAGCCACGGAGTGCCGAACGAACCGACATTCAGTTCGGGGGCCCTGGTCGGGCGCATCGCGCCGATTCCGCTGGCGGCCATCCAGTCCACCCGGGACGAGTTCGTCCCGCTGCAGCAGATCCAGCAGACGATGGAGCGCGCCTCAGAGCCAAAGAAGCTCTGGGTCATCCAGGCGTCGGATCATCGCTTCAGCGACAACCTCCCGGAACTGGATCGCCGGCTCCTCGAAGCGATGACCTGGGCGGCGCACAGCCAACCGCACTGACGATCGTGCGTGAGCGGCTCCAGCGCGCCCTGCCGGCGCTGGTCGGACTGCTGCTGTTCGTGATCGCGCTCGAGGTGCTGCGGCGCGAACTGCACGCGGTCTCGTGGCGCACGCTGTCGGCGACGATCTCGGGCCTGCCTCCCATCGCGCTGCTCTCGGCGCTCGGCCTCACGTCGCTCAACTACGCCGTGCTCACGGCGTACGATTTCATCGCGTTTCGATCCATCGGCAAACACCTGCCGCGATGGCGCGTCGCCGGGGCATCGTTTCTGGCCTATGCGATCGCCAACAACGTCGGCTTCGCCATGCTCTCCGGCGCCTCGGTGCGGTACCGCTTCTACTCACGATGGGGCGTCAGCGCCGAAGATCTCTCGCGCATCGTCATCTCGTACTCGGTGACCTTCTGGCTCGGTCTCCTCACGCTTGGCGGGTTGACGCTGATGCTGAGTCCTCTGCCGGTCGCGCTCGGCTTGCCCGCGCGAGGCACGGTTGTGCTCATCGGAGCGCTGCTGGTCGGGGCCAGCGCCGCGTATGTCACCGCGGCGTGGCGTCATCGCGCGCCGCTTCGCATCAGAGGCTTCGAGGTCAGGTTTCCGCACGTATCTCTGGCGGTTCTGCAGGTCGTCGTCTCGGCGGTCGACTGGGCCGTGGCCGGCGCGATCGTGTACGTGCTGCTTCCGCAGAGCGACGCCTCGTTCTTCATCGTCCTCGGTGCGTTTCTCGCCGCTCAGGTGCTCGGTCTGGCCGCGCACGTTCCGGGCGGCGTCGGCGTGTTCGAGGGGCTCATGGTCCTCTTGCTCAGGCCGTACTACGATTCCGCGCAGCTCGTCCCGTCGCTGGTCGCCTATCGTGTCGTCTACTACGTGCTGCCGCTCGCGGTGGCTCTCGTCGCGCTCCTCACCGATGAAGTGCGGCTGCGCCGCGCGCATGCCGCCCGCGCGGCGGCGTTCATCGGTCGCATCACCGAGCAGTTGACGCCGCGTCTGCTTGCCGTGAGCACGTTCATCGCAGGCGTCGTGCTGTTGTTCTCGGGTGCGACGCCTGCCGCCGAACATCGGCTCGCGCTGCTGCATCGCATCGTGCCGCTGGGAATCATCGAGACGTCGCATGTGATCGGCAGCGTGGTCGGCGCATTGCTGTTGTTGCTGTCGCAGGGTCTCGCCCGTCGACTCGACGCGGCGTACTACCTGACGGTCAGCGCGGTGGTGGCGGGGACGGTGGCCTCTCTCCTCAAAGGCGGGTGGGAGGAAGCGGTCGTGCTGACCGGGCTCCTGCTGATGCTGCTGAGAGCGCGGCCTGCATTCAACCGGACCGCCGCGTTTTTTGCCACGCGGTTCTCGGCGGCGTGGATTGCGGCCGTCGTCGCCGCGCTGGCCGCGTCGGTATGGCTCGGGCTCTTCGCGTTCAAGCACGTCGAGTATTCACACGATCTCTGGTGGCAGTTCGCGCTCGAGGGCGATGCCTCGCGATTCCTGCGGGGCACGGTCGCCGCATCGACCGCCGTGCTCCTTTTCGCGGTGGCGCGCCTGATCGGTCACGCGCCGCACGAAGTGGACAGACCGTCGACCGAGGATCTGGATCGCGCGCAGACGATCATCGCAACCCAATCGTCGACGCATCCGAACCTGGTGTACCTCCGCGACAAGGCGATTCTCTTCGACGAACGCCGCGAGGCCTTCCTCATGTACGCGGTGCAGGGGCGCACGTGGGTGGCACTCCACGATCCGGTCGGTCCTCCACGACGCGTGACCGAACTCATTCGTCTCTTCATCGAGCGTTGCGACGACTTCGGTGGAACGCCCGTGTTCTACGAGGTGGGGATGCAGTATCTGCACCACTATGCCGACTTCGGCCTGACGACCGTCAAGATCGGAGAGGAGGCGCGCGTCGATCTCGGCGCGTTCACCCTCGAGGGGCCCGGCGGCGCGCGCTTTCGCCAGGTCACGCGGCGCTTCGAGAAGGACGGGTGCACGTTCCGTGTGGTCCCTGTGGAGGAGGTCCCGGCTCTAATGTCCGCCCTCGCGCGGGTCTCGGATGATTGGCTGAACGAAAAGGTCGGTGCCGAAAAGGGCTTCTCAGTGGGATTCTTCGATCCTGCGTATCTCGCCAGATTTCCCGTGGCGATCGTCGAACGGGCGGGCAGCATCGTCGCGTTTGCCAACCTGTGGCAGGGCGCCGACGGCCGGGAGCTGTCGCTCGACCTGATGCGCTATCACCACGACGCGCCGAGGAGCGTCATGGAGGCGCTCATCGTGCTCATGCTGATCTGGGGGAAAGACCACGGATATGCGTGGTTTTCACTCGGGGTCGCGCCGATGTCTGGATTCGAGCCGTCGGCCGTCGCGCCGCTCCGATCGCGGGCGGGCAACTTTCTCTACGAGCACGGCGCACGCCTCTATAACTTTCAGGGTCTTCGCGCCTACAAGGACAAGTTCGACCCGATCTGGGTGTCGCGTTATCTCGTATATCCAGGCGGGCTCCGGTTGCCCCGCATTGTTGCCGATGTCTCGGCGCTCGTCGCCGGGAGCTATCGGCGGATCTTCACGAAGTAAGCCGGGGCCGTTACACTGCTCAGTGATTGGCACGTCCTTCTGAACGTGCCCTCGAGATACGCGAGTTTGGGCGCGAAGCCTGCTACATCGTGGAGCATTCTCGTCGTCGACGATGACGCCGACCTTCGAGGTCTCCTGTCATCGCTGCTGAGCGGCGCCGGGCATCTCGTGCGTCAGGCCGGCGATGGCCCCGAGGCGCTCGCGATGCTCGACGGCTCCCACTGTGACGTCGTGCTGCTCGATATCGGGCTGCCGACGATGAACGGGCTCGACGTGCTGGCGCTCGTCCGCGCGATGCCCCAGCCGCCGCTGGTCGTCATGATGACGGCCGACGATACGCCCGAGCCGCTGCTCGAAGCCGTGCGCCTCCAGGCGTTCCGCTATCTGAGAAAACCGTTTGCGCTGCGCACGGTGCTCGATGTCGTCAACGAGGCGATGTCGTCGGTTCCGCTGGCGCGGCTTCCGATCGAAGTCGTGTCGGCCAAGCCCGAGTGGATGGAAATCATCGCGCCGTGCACGCTCGAGATGGCCGATCGCATCCAGTCGTTCATGATGCACCTCGAGGCCGACCTCCCGGAGGCGGTGCGCGAATCGGTCGCACCGGCCTTTCGCGAGCTGTTGATCAACGCGATCGAGTGGGGCGGCAAGCTCGATCCCACGCGCAAGATCCGCATCTCCTGCGTCCGGGCCAAACGACTGCTCCTCTACCGGATCAGCGATCCTGGCGACGGTTTCGAGCTCGATCAGCTCCATCACGCCGCGATTTCCAATCCTCGCGGCGCCCCGCTTCAACACGCGTTGGAGCGCCAAAAGCAAGGACTTCGACCGGGGGGACTCGGGTTGATGATGACCCGCTCCCTCGTCGACGAACTGATTTATAACGAAGCCCGCAACGAGGTAATGTTCATCAAATACCTTGATTAGCAGCAAGGTTCGGGACCCACCCAAACGCGAGTCGGGTGTCTGGTGAAAAGTTCCTCGGGGGAATACCTGATAGTCACTGAGCTACTGGGCTTTCCATACTGCGAGAGTTTCGCACTTTCTCAGGGTCAATATGCCGCCGCCAGAGCGAAGGAGAAAACCTATGGCACGTGACGGAAGCCAGCCGTCCCAGCCTCCGGAACAGCAGACTCGTGAGTCGACGATGGCGTTGTTGCGGGAGCTCGTCTCGCACCTGCGCGAGAACCGCACCGAGTTGAGAGAGGAATGGGCGCGCCGGATCACCGAGTCGCGGCTGCTCACCGCGATGACCCGCGAGGAAGTGTTCGCTGAGGCGACGACGGTCTACGACAACTACGTGGCGGTGCTCGAAACCGGAAGCGTCGAGGCGCTGCAGGCCTACGCGCGCGACCTGTCCGAACGCATCATCCCGCGAGGAGTCGAAACGCAGGAAGTACTCGGCATCGTGCTGCTGCTGCGCGACGTGCTGGCCCGATCGCTGTTCAAGAAATATCAGCTCGACTTCGACCTGCTGAACCGCGTGCTCGATGCCTACGAGCCGGCGGCCAACCGGATCGCGAACACCGTCGCGGTCGGTTTCGTGCAGGAGCGCGAGCGCATCATCCGGCAGCAGCAGGAGGCGATCCGCGAGCTGTCGACCCCGGTGCTCCGGGTGCGCGAGCGGCTGCTCATTCTCCCGATCATCGGCCTGATCGATCCGCAGCGCGCGCGCCAGCTGACCGAGCAGCTGCTGCGCGGCATTCGCGAGAACCGGGGCAAGGTGGCGGTCATGGACATCACGGGCGTGCCGGTGATCGACTCGGCGATCGCCAATCGCCTCGTGCAGACCGTCGAAGCGGCGCGTCTGCTCGGCGCGACGGTGATCGTCACGGGACTCTCCCCGGAAATCGCGCAGACGCTCGTCACCATCGGTGTGGATCTGAGCAAGATGAATACGGTCGGCGACCTGCAGGGAGGCATCGAGCTGGCCGAACGGGTGTTGGGTTACAAGGTCGTCCCGCTGGAGGAGACCTCACCGAGAAGCCACTAGCGACGACTCGAGGGGCGCGCGTGCCCGGCCGATCCCCCGGCCCACGGCGCGCTCTGATAGCACCGCGACCGTGAGGGCTGCATGGCCGTTCCCATTCTGAAGCAGGGTCAGTTCCTGATCGCAAGCATCCAGTCGGCGTTGACGGATCAGGATCTGATTCAATTCCGCGACGACCTCGCCGAGTTGGTAGGTCGTCATCGCGCCCGCGGTGTCATCGTCGACGTGACCGCACTCGACGTGCTCGATTCATTCGCCACCCGGACTCTGCGCGCGATCGCGTACATGACCAAGCTCCGCGGTGCCGAGACGGTGATCGTCGGCATTCAGCCCGAGGTCGCCCTGTCGATGGTGCAGCTGGGACTGACGCTGGAGGATGTGCCGACCGCACTCGATCTCGAAGAGGGGCTGACGTTCCTGAACAAGCGGCTCGAGGGTACGCATGGAGCGTGAGATTCGCGTTCGGATCCAGTCGTCGACCGACATCGTGTCGGCCCGTCAGCAGGGCCGCGCCCTGGCGGCGCAGGCCGGATTCTCGAGCAGCAATCTGACGATCATCGCCACCGCGATCTCCGAGGTGGCCCGCAACATCGTCGAGTACGCCAAGGAAGGGGAAGTCATTCTCAGCCTCATCAACGACAGCCACAAGAAGGGCCTGCAGATCGTCGCGTCGGATCAAGGCCCCGGCATCGCCGACATCGCGACGGTGATGCGCGATGGCTACTCCACGGGGAAGGGCCTCGGGATCGGTCTTCCCGGATCGCGCCGCCTGATGGATGAATTCGAGATCACGTCACAGGTCGGCCGGGGCACCACCGTGACCATGCGGAAGTTCGTGTCATGAACGCGGTGGTCAGCGGCGGATGCGTCGAGCGCCATGGCGCGATTCTGAGCTGGGGGGCGGCGGGTTCGCCGATCGCAGCCGAGGCTCAATCCGGAGATCTGTACGTCGTCTGGACGCCCACGGATGGCGCGTTGATCGCCGTGGTCGACGGGTCCGGACACGGGCCCGAGGCGGCCGCGGCCGCGCAGATCGCCGCCGATGTCATGAGCCCGCACACCCACGAGTCGCCGGTAGCGCTGGTCCTGCGGTGTCACGAGCACCTTCGAGGCACGCGCGGGGCGGCGATGACGCTGGCCTCGCTCAACCTGCTCGATCGCACGATGACGTGGCTCGGGATCGGCAATGTCGAAGCGGTCCTCTGTCGCAGCAACGGCCGCGAGAATCACGATTCCGAGCGCGTGCTGCTGCGATCGGGCGTGGTCGGTTATCGACTTCCGCCGCGGCTGAAGGCGGAAGTGATCCCCTTGAAACATCTCGACACGCTGATCATGGCGACCGATGGTGTACGACCCGAGTTCGCCGAGGACGGCGCGCTCGGCGGGGATCCGAAAGCGATCGCGGCGCGGCTGCTGGCCCAGTACGACAGTCATCGGGACGATGCGCTCGTGGTCGTCGCCAGGTTCCAGGAAGGCGGGAGCCGATGAGCGAACGTCTCGAGGCGCTCACACGCGACTACGCCACGGCGCTGGCCGAGTACCTCGCCGATCCGGAGGAGCCTGGACTCGAACGCGCGTACGAGATCGGTCGGCGCGCACTGGCCGACGGGCTCGGCGTACTGGAGATGGCCACGGTGCACTCGCGTGCGCTGCCCGCAACGCTTGCGCCGGCCACCGATGACGACGATCGCGTCAAGCGGCTCGAAGCGGTCGAACGATTCTTCGTCGAGGCCTCCTCGCCCTTCGAGATGGCCTTTCTGAGTTTCCGCGAGGCGAACGTCGTGTTGCATCGCCTCAACGATGTCCTCGAGGGGCAGGCGAGACGGATCGCGCACGCGCTGCACGACGAAGCGGCCCAGCTCCTGGCGTCGGTGCACCTGGCGCTGGCCGAGATCGCCACGCGCTATCCCGATACCGGCAAAGCGATGCACGACGTGCGCGGCCTGCTCGAACAGATCGAAGAGCGCCTGCGCAATCTCTCCCACGAACTGCGGCCGCCGATCCTCGAAGATCTGGGGCTGGTGCCGGCGCTCGAGTTTCTCGCCGACAGTGTCTCCAAGCGCTGGGGACTGACGGTCACGGTGAACGCGACGATCGACGGCGGCGTGCCGGCGACCGTGGAGACGACGCTCTATCGCATCATCCACGAGGCGCTCATCAACGTCGTGAGACACGCCAAGGCCACGCACGCGGCCGTCGGGCTCCGACGTGAAGCCCACCGCATCGTCTGCTCCGTTCGCGACGACGGCATCGGCCTCGATGCGTCCGTCATGGAGAAAGGAAAAAGCCGTCGGCAGGGATTGGGGCTGGTCGAGATCCAGGAGCGGACTGCCGCGCTCGGCGGGGTCCTTCGCCTCGTCCCCAATGCCGATCGCGGGACCGACCTGAGCGTCGAGATCCCGCTGGAGCGTTGAACCATGAGCGTAACGATCCTGCTAGTGGACGATCATCCGGTCGTGCGTCAGGGGCTTCGAGTGCTGCTCGAACGCGAACGTTTCGAGATCCTGGGAGAAGCGTCCGACGGTCTCGAGGCGATCGCCCTCTCATCGAAACTGCAGCCGGATGTCGTCGTGCTCGATCTCGCCATGCCGGGACTGAACGGGCTTGGTGCGGCCCGCGACATCGCCAAGGTGTCGCCGCGGGCCAAGATCGTGATGCTCACGATGTACACCGAAGAGCATCACATTCTCGAGGCGCTGCGCGCCGGCGTGAAGGCGTGCGTGTCGAAGACGCAGGCTGCCGAGCAGCTGATCGGCGCGATCCGCGAGGTGTGCGCGGGAGGGATGTATTTGAGCCCGAGTGTGTCGGGGGCGGTGGTGCAGGCGTATCTCGCGAAGACCGATCCGCCGGCCGATCCGCTGACCGGCCGCGAGCGTCAGGTGCTTCAGCTCATTGCCGAGAGCAAGACGACGAAGGAGATCGCCGTCATCCTCAGCGTCAGCGTGAAGACCGCCGAAACACATCGGACCAAGCTGATGGAGAAGCTCGACATTCACTCCACCGCAGGACTCGTTCGATACGCCATTCGTCGAGGCCTGGTCCAGCCGTAATGGGCCACGCATCAGCTGGGGTCGGGGATCGCACACGGCCACCTACGGCGGTTTACCCGATATGGAGTCGTGGGAGCATCGCACACACTAAGCAGGGCAACTCCCGGTGATTGATCATGGGTGCGCAGAACGTCCTGTTCCTTCGGCGCTATCGGGCGGCGCTCCTCGATTACCTGCTCGGTAATCGCGAGTCGGAATTGGCGCGCGCGTACGACCTCGGGCGCAAAGCGCTGGCCGACGGTCACGGGCTGCTCGACGTGCTGCGAACGCATCAGCGCGCGATGCACGCGATCATCGAAGCCTCACACAACCCGGAAGAAACGCTCAAACGACTCGATGCGTCGTGGGAGTTTCTCACCGAGATGCTCTCGCCCTTCGAAATGACGACCAGGGGTTATGTCTCGTCACTCGGGCGGCGCGAGACGATTCGGCGCAAGTCGCGTCGACGCTTGTCCGCGCAAGTGACGGGCTAGCGTATTCACGGGCTTTTTCCGCGAATTTTCGAGGGGTTCACCTGATAGTCAGCTTGGCCGCTGGTCCCTAGGATGTCTGCTGTTGCTGCCCGGTCTTAGTGCCGCCCGCAGCACTCGGCCAGGCGTTCTCCCCAGCCTCCCTGAGGCTCGCCACTTCCGGCCATCGGATCGCACTCGCGTGCCGGCGCTCCCGAGTCAAGCTCGGGTGCACCAAAGGGGGCGAAGCCTTGCTGCAGATCGGCGACGATGCTCGTAGACCTTCGGCGGCGATGGACGCCGCCGTTTTTTCAGGCGGCCCCTGGTACGCGCTCTGGACGCACAGCCACTGCGAGCAGCTGGTGCACGACCAGCTTCATCAGAAGGGCTTCGTCGCCTTTCTGCCACGCGTCGATGTCTGGTCGCGACGACGCGGTGTCCGGCGCCTGATCAAGGCGCCGATGTTTCCCAGCTATCTGTTCCTGCAGCATTCGATGGACAAGGACGCGTACGTGGCCGTGAGCCGCGCCCGCGGTCTCGTCCGCGTGCTCGGCGAACGCTGGGATCGGCTCGCCGAGATTCCATTCAAAGAGATACAAGCCATTCAGCGGATCGACGCGGCGTGTTGCCGCGTGCTGCCGTTTCCGTATCTCCGGGAAGGGCAGCGAGTCCGGATCGCACGCGGTCCACTCGCCGGCATCGAAGGTCTGCTCGTCGAGTCGCGTCCCAACAAGGGTCTGCTCGTGCTGTCGGTGCATCTCCTTCAGCGAAGCGTTGCGATGTCCGTGGACGCCACGACCGTGGTGCCAGCGTAGATGGGTGCATCGATGAGAATGACGCGACCGGTTCGATCCCGTAGTGCAGTGCGCCGTGGCGTCCGTCTCGCCCTGATCGCCGGCGTGCTCGCGCCGGCGATGATCGCCGCTCAGGGCAACGCGCCCGCGCCGGTGGCGGGGCAGCCCGATGAACACATCGAGGGGCCGTCGTACGGCCGTGTCTCGCTGCTCTTCACCGAGTCGTACGACGACAACATCTTCGCGGTGCCGTTGTCGCAGCACCCGCAGTCCGATCTGATCTCACGGTTCGGTCCCACCTTCGAGGTCGGCCGCCACACGCGCAGGTTCGTGATGAACGCCCGCTACGGCCTGGCTGCCGAGCGTTACGCGCAGCTGGTCGACCTCAATAGCGACGTGGCCCATCAGGAGGGCATGTTCGACGTCGACTATCACGCCACGCCCCGAGCGACGCTGCACGCCGACGGCGGGTACATCGACACCCAGTCGCCTCGCGAGTTGAATCAGACCACGTTGATCACCATCGGCCGCGGCCGCGCGGAGCGCCTCACCGCGCACGGCGGGTTCGGCGAGGATCTGTCGAAGCTGGTCAGGCTGAATCTGGATTACACCATCGCCAACGACACGCTCGAAGAGCAGCCCGGCAATCTCTCACACAACGGGCGCATCGGTCTGCAGTGGCAGACCAGCATGCGTACCAACTACCGCGTCGACTACCGCCCGCGGTACGTGGTGTTCGGGTCGATCGCCAGCGTGACGACCGTCGCCGGCAGCGATACGTTGCAGGTGACTCCCGTCAGCGCCAGCGAGTCGTCGCACGCGATCACCGCCGGGTTCAGCCATGCGATCACGCCGCTGACGAGCATCGAGCTCGACGGCGGGCCGCGCGTGACCGCCGGCAGCGTGACCCCCGAGATCACCGCCGCGTTCCGCCGGCGGATGCAGAAGGGCGATCTCGCGCTCGCCTACACGCGGACGCAGGACACCGCGATCGGTGAACTGGGGTTCTTCGATGTGCAGCGACTGACCGCGACCGCGTCGGTGACGCCGGTGCGGGCGTTGACACTCACCGCACTGCCGGCGTTTGCGCGATCGACGCAGGCGGGCAACTACAGCAACGTGCGCGAGCTGAACGTCGAGATCGTGGTGCGCGTCATTCGGCGCCTGTCGTTGGTCGCTTTTGCCCGCGCCGCGAATCAGGAGGGGACGTTCGGCAATCTGAACGATCCCATCCAGACCCGGTACCTGTCGTTTACCACCAGGTTGACCCTGCCATGAATCTGGTTGCTGATGTCCGAACCTTGGGATGGCGGCGGTCCGCCGGCGACGCCGTTTTCGGCGTCGAGCGAATTCTGATTCTCGGTCTGACTCCGCTGGCCGAACAGCTCATCGACGAGATCGAGCGTCGACCCGGGCGGCGCGTCATCGTCGGAGTGCTCGACGATCGGCGGCTGATCGGAGGCGGCCACGAAGAAGTGATGCGACTGCAGACGATCATCGAGAAGCTGTCGCCGCATCGTGTGGTGGTCGCGCTCAGCGAACGCCGCGGCCGGACGCCGTTCGGCACGCTGCTCGAGTCGTGCATCGCCCGCGGTGTGATCGTCGAAGACGTCGTCGAGTACTACGAGCGCATCACGGGGAAGCTCGCGTTCGAGTCGCTCGCGCCGATGGCGGTGATTCTCTCGGGCGGATTCCGCCCTCCGAAGTTGCATCAGGCATTCGCGCGTGTCAGCAGCCTCCTGGCGGCGATCGTCGCGCTGATTCTCTGTGCGCCGGTCATCGGCCTCGTGGCGATCGCCATCATGCTCGACTCGAAAGGGCCGGTCTTCTTCCGACAGCGCCGCGTCGGCATCGGCGGCAGGCCATTCACGCTCGTCAAGTTCCGGACCATGGAGCATGGTGGAACCCGGCGCTCCGAGTGGGAAGGCGACAACCGGGATGCCGTGACCCGGGTGGGCAAGTTCCTGCGCGCGTTCCGTATCGACGAGCTTCCGCAATTCCTGAACATCATCCGCGGCGACATGAACCTGATTGGGCCGCGACCGCACCCGGTGTCCAACCTGGAGCTCCTCACGCTGGTTGCTCGCAATCTGAACGAACTGACCGGTGCCGCGATCAGCTGCTACATGCTTCGGGCGCTCGTGCGCCCCGGGCTGACGGGCTGGGCGCAAGTGCGGTATCGCTACGCCAACAACCTCGAGGAAGAATTGGAAAAACTGCGCTACGACCTCTACTACGTGAAACATCTCTCACCCTGGCTCGATCTCCGCATCGCCCTGGAGACGATCAAGGTGCTCCGCGGCCAGAAGACGACGACGTCCGACGGACCGCGGCTGCGACCGCTCGACATCGCGCGCTGCGCGCTCCTCACGCTCCTGCCGGTGTCGTTCGCGTTGTTCGGACCGATCACGCCCGCCTCCGCGCAGCAACGACCCCAGCCGCGCGGTACCCAGTCGCAGCCTGCGCCCGAGTCCAAGACGCCGCCGACATCGCAGACGCAGGCGGGGGTGCGCGGCGCCGCGGCCGATCCCGGCAACCGCGAATACCTGATCGGCCCCGACGATGAACTCGAGATCTCCGTCTGGGAGAACCAGGCGCTCACCCGCACGGTTCCGGTTCGCCCCGACGGCAAGATCTCGCTGCCGCTGATCAACGACGTCCAGGCGGCGGGACTCACGCCAATGCAGCTGCAGGGCTCACTCTCGAAAGCGCTCACCGCCTTCGTGCAGGCGCCGGAAGTCTCCGTGATCGTGCGGACCGTGCACAGCTTCAAAGTGTCGGTCGTCGGTGAGGTCAGAGAGCCCGGGCGATTCGAGTTGAACGGCCGGCCGACGGTCCTCGATCTCATCGCGCTCGCCAAGGGCCTGACTGAATACGCGGACAAGAGACGGATCGTGGTGTTGCGACGGGAACACGGACAGACGCGTCAGATTCCCTTCGCGTACGACAAGCTCCTGTCGGACAACGGAGAAGGCATCGAGAACTTCTTCGTGATGCCCGACGACATCGTCCTGGTGCGCTAATGGATGAACACGATTACCCGAATGAAGACGACCCCCAGGGTCGACGCATCGATCCCGATCTGATTCGAGAGATCTGGCATCGCCGGCGATGGGTCGGCATCCTGATCTTCTTTGCCGTCCTCGCCTGCGCCGCCAGCGCGGCGCTCTCGCTGCCCAACCTGTATCGAGCCTCCACCAAAGTACTCGTCGATCGGCAGGAAGTCTCGGAAACGTTCGTGCGTCCGACGGTCACCGGCGAGCTCGAGCCGAGAATCCAGACCATTCGTCAACAGGTCATGAGCCGCGAGCGCCTCGCGAACCTCATCACGACTCTCGATCTCTATCCCGACGATCGCAGGCAGCGGCCGATGGAGGCCGTCGTCGAGCGGTTGCGACGCGACGTCGATCTCAAGCTCGAGGGGCTCGAGACCAACGGCCGCAATGCGACGGTCGCCTTCACCGTCAGCTACAACGGCCGCGATCCGGCGACGACCGCCAAGGTCGCCAATACGCTGGCCAGCTACTACGTCGAGGAGAACTCGAAGGGACGACGACGCCAGGCTGCGCGCACGGCGGCGTTTCTCAACCGGCAGGTCGAATCGATCAACGCTGAACTCGAGCAGCACGACACGCGCACCGGCGATTTCATCAAGCGGCACAACACCGATCTGCCGCAGCAGTTGAGCGCGAACGAGTCGGCGCTCAGCCGCTTGAGCTCGCGCCTGCAGATCAATGCCGAGCAGCAACTCCGGCAGGCAGAGCGGCGCGAGCGGATCGAGAAGGAAATCGCCGACGCCACGACCGGAGTGGCCGCTGCCGACACGAGACTGGTCGAAACCGAACTCGCGAAGCTCAGACAGGAGCTCGCCGCGGCGAAGAACCGCTATAGCGATCGCTATCCGGAAGTCGCCCGGCTGACGAACGAAGTGGCGGTTCGCGAAGCGCAGCTCGCCGCACGGCGGACCTCCGCCGCCAAGAGCGCCATGCCGGCCAAACCGGCCGACAACTCCGCGTCGCTGAGCGACGTGGACGCGCAGATCAAAGCGCTTCAAGCGGAAGAGAAGGCACTCCGCACGGCGATTGGATCGTACGAATCGCGCGTCGCGAGCACGCCGTCGCGGGCCATGGAGATGGAACGGCTCACGCGTGGATACGACGCGACTCGCGATCGCTATCAGGTGCTGCTCAAGGCCTACGAAGATGCGCAGGTGGCGGCGTCACTCGAGCAAGGAGAAGGCGCCGAGGAATTCCGCGTGCTGGATGCGGCGATTCCGCCCCGCGAGCCGATTGCGCCCAACCGGATGTGGCTCCTGTTGATCAGTCTGGCGGCCGCGGCGGTCGCCGGTGTGATCGGCATCGCCGTCGTGGAGAAGCTCGATTCCTCGTTCCACGCGCCCGACGAGTTGCGCACGTTCGTCAAGGCCCCGATCCTTGCCACGATCCCTCGAGTCTTCACCTCCGCGGCCACGCGGAGACGCCGGTACCGGCGCGCGCTTGCGGCCAGTGCGGCCATTCTCGTCCTCACCCTTCTCGCCGCGGGTTCGTGGTACATCGCCGCGGGCAACGAGATGATCACGCGCCTGACGACGCGAGGAGCCTGAGGCCATGGAAACACTGAAGCTGCAGATGCCAACGCCCCACGCGCAGACACCTCCGGTTCACGCGCAAGCCACGACGCCGCAGGCCGCGGCGTCGTCGCAGCGGCACGATCGCCCGCGTCCGGCCGAGGAGCTCGTGAGCCTGCGGGCTCCTCACTCGCCGGAGGCCGAGCAGTACCGCGCGCTGCGCGAGACGATTGAACGGCAGCGCCGCGAGTCCGGACTGCGCGTGGTGGCGATTACGAGCGCCGGACCGGGCGAGGGGAAGACGGTGACGAGCCTGAACCTCGCGGGCGCACTGGCGCAGTCGGCCGGTGCCCGCGTGCTGCTGGTCGACGCCGATCTGCACCGACCCGCGGTTGCGAGGTATCTCGGCCTCAACGACGAGCGAGGGGTCGGCCTCTCCGACATCATCACCGACGAGCGGTGCGGGCTGGCGCAGGCCGTTCGCCGTCTCGACGCGATCAACGTCTCCGTGCTCCTGCCGGGCCGCACACATCCGCGCCCGTACGAGCTGCTCGCCTCGGCGCGGCTCGAAGGCGTGCTGGTCGACATGCGTCACCAGTACGACTACGTGTTGCTGGATACACCGCCGGTGTTGCCCGTGGCCGACTGTCGTCTCCTCGGACGATGGGTCGACGGCTTCCTCGTGGTGGTGGCGGCTCACCAGACGACCAGAAAAATGCTCAGCGAAGCCATCCGCCTGCTCGACGGCGCCAAGGTGATGGGTGTGGTATTCAACGGCGACGATCGCCCGCGCCGGTCCTACTACGGCTACTACGCGTCCTGACGCACGCCTCGCGCATTCATTCCATTCACACTGAAGGACAACGTATGACCGAACTCCGAGTTGTCGACGTGTGCCTGCTCGCCGTCTGTCGCTCGACGAGCGGCGGCGCCTCCGAGTCGTGTTCGCGGGTGCAGTAATGGTGCAACTGCTTCAGGACTGGGTCGCCGTACAGGCACACACGCGGCCGGAGGCCACCGCGGTCGTTTGTGGCGACGAGAAGGTCTCCTACGGGGAGTTGGATGCGCGATCGAATCAGCTCGCTCGTGTCCTGAGGGAAGCGGGTTGTCGGCAAGGCGAACCGATCGCGCTGCTGATGCCGAAATCGCTGATGGCCATCGTCGGCCTGCTGGGCATTCACAAAGCGGACGGCGTCTACGTGCCGCTGGATCCGTTGAGCCCGAGTGCCCGCCTGCGGAAGATGATCACGACATGCGGGATCACGCGAGTGCTGGCCGGCGGGTCGGTCGAGCCGGTGCTGAACGAACTGCAGCACGACCTGTCGGTCGGATGGCTCGAGCCCGACACGCCTTCCAGTCTGACCACGGAATTCGGTCTCGCGGATCTGTCGGTGTACGGGCCGGATGCGATTCAGTTTCGCAACCGTTCGTTCCATCCCGCGAACGTGCTGTTCACCTCCGCGTCGACCGGCGTGCCCAAGGGAGTCGTCCTCACCCACGCCAACGTGATTCACTGCGTCGAGTGGGCGGCGCGGTACTTTGGCCTGACCGTCGACGATCGGCTGTCCTGTCATGCGCCGCTTCACATCGATATGTCGCTGTTCGATATCTTTGCTGCGGCGGCGGTCGGCGCGGAACTGCATCTGGTTCCACCGATCGTCAGCGGCCTGCCGCGGACGCTGGCCGAGTTCATCCGCACGTCGGCGATCACGCATTGGTCATCGATCCCCTCGGTACTGTCGTACCTCGCGCAATTCGATCTCGTGAAGTGGGGCAGTCTTCCGGCGCTCAAGCGCGTGCAGTGGTCCGGCGACGTGCTGCCGAATTCCACGCTGATGCATTGGATGCGGCGGCTGCCGCACGTCCGGTTCACGAGTCTGTATGGCACGACCGAGACGACCTTCATCAGCAGCGTCTACACCGTGCCCGAATGCCCGACGACTGCAGACCAACGCCTCCCGATTGGGACACCCTGCACCGGGAAAGAGTTCCTCATCCTGAGTCCCTCGTCGCTCGAACAGGTCGCCCCAGGAGAGATCGGCGACTTGTACATCGGTGGCGCCGGTGTCTCGCGAGGCTATTGGGGCGACGTCGCCCAGACCAATGCGGCGTTCGTGCGCCATCCCCAGCGGCTGCACGAACGTCTCTATCGGACTGGTGACCTTGCGCGCGTCGATGCCAGAGGGTTGATCCATCTCGAAGGGCGCCGGGATCAGCAGATCAAGACCCGGGGCTATCGCGTCGAGATCGGCGAGATCGAGTCGGCGCTGAGCACGATCGGCTCGCTGAAGCACTCCGCGATCGTCGCCCTCGATCGCGGCGGATTCGATGGCGCGCAGATCTGCTGTGCCTATGTCCCGACTGAAGAGTGCACGCCCGTCATGCTGCGCCGCGAGCTCAGCCGGCTGGTCCCCAGCTACATGCTGCCCGTGCACTGGATGGCGTCGGAGGCGTTGCCGATCAACGGCAGTGGAAACGTCGATCGCTCGCGGTTGAAGGGCCTGTTCGAAGAGCGGCTGAGTAGGCAGGAAAGACGCCCGGTCGCATGAGGATCGGCCGGACGATTCCTCCTGCCGCGGCGCCGATCGACCTGATCGATCTGTGGTACGGCGCCTGCGGTTTCGTGGCGCCGGCGCGGGCGCTCGCGAGGTTCGAAGACGAGCTCAGACACGTCTTTCGTTCGCGCCACGTCTTCACCGTCTCGTCGGGCGCCGCTGCGCTCACGGTCACGTTGAAAGCGCTTGCCTCGATGTCGGATCGCACCGAGGTGATTCTTCCGGCATACACCTGTTTCACGGTGCCGGCCGCGGTTGTGCAGTCGGGGCTCGAGCCGGTGCTGTGCGACATCGATGCGACGACGTTCGACTTCGATGCCCGCCAGCTCGAACAGCTCGTGAGCCGCAGGACGCTGTGTGTGATTGCGCATCACCTGTTCGGCATGCCGACCAACATCGCGCGGGTTCGGGCGATCTGCGAGACGCACGGCGGTGTCGTCGTGGAGGATGCCGCGCAGGCGATGGGTGTCGACGTGGAGGGGCGGGCGCTCGGAACGCTTGGCGACGTCGGCGTCTTCAGCCTCGGTCGCGGCAAGCAGGTGACGTGCGGCGAGGGTGGTGTCATCCTCACCGACAGCGCCCGGCTGGCGAGCGCGATCGAACGCCAGCACCGTGGCATCTCCGCGCCGCGCCTGATCCACACCGCGATCGCCTTCGCCAAGGTCGCGTTGATGTGTCTCTGTATTCGGCCCTGGCTGTACTGGATACCGGCGAGCCTGCCGTTTCTCCGTCTCGGGGAAACGATCTTTCCCACACACATCGTCCTGAGGCGTTTGTCGGGGATGCACGCGGGACTGATGCGGCGCATGCAGGTGCGGATGCAGCGTGCACGAGGTGTTCGCATGAACACGGCGTCCGACTTCAGGCGCAGGCTGCGGTTGGGGGCGAGTGATGGGCGCGACTATCCGTACCTGCGGTGGCCGGTCTATGCCGCGACCCTCGAACAGAAGAACCGCCTGACTGACGACGCCCGGCGACACGGGCTCGGTCTGGGTCGAGGGTATCCAACGGCGGTGAACGAAATCCCGGACATTCGTGCACGATTCGCCGGGCAGCAGTTCCCGCACGCTGCGCGCGTCGCCGATCACCTGTTGACGATCCCGACGCACCACTGGCTGGTCGACAGGGACAAGGAGGCGATTGTGAATCACCTCAGCGGCCTCGTGCGCACATCGTGTCCCCCTCGAGCGGTCAGCCGCATGGACGCTGGTAAACGGGAGCGGGAGTCATTGTCGCGAAGCACACTGACCATGACTCGCGGCCCCTTCGAAAGAGAGGGAGCATGATCGCCAACGCACTGAGCGTCGACGTCGAGGAGTACTACCACGCGGCCATTTTCCGGCGGGGGACCAAGTCCATCCCGCTCTCGAGCTTCGAGAGCCGCGTAGAGCAGAACGTCGATCGGTTGCTCGGTCTGTTGAAGGACCACCACGCGAAAGCGACGTTTTTCGTGCTCGGCGAAATCGCCGAGAGGCATCCCGCCGCCGTTCGGCGGATTGCCGAGGAAGGACACGAGATCGGCTGTCACAGCGACCAGCACCTCGATGTGTATCGGCAGACCCCGGAGGAGTTTCGGGCCGATGTGCGACAGGCGAAGAAGCGGATCGAAGACGTGATCGGTGAGCCGGTCGTCGGATACCGGGCGCCGAATTTCTCGATCCGGCGGGCGCAGACCTGGGCGTTTCAGACCCTGCTCGAGGAAGGGTTTCAGTACGACTCGAGCGTCTACCCGATCGCCCACGATCGATACGGCGAACGGAACGCACCGCGGTTTCCATACGAGATCTGGCGCAACGGGTCGGCGTATCTGATCGAATTCCCGATCGGCACCGCCCGCGTGCTGGGATGGAACCTGCCGATTGGCGGAGGCGGCTACTTCCGACTGGCGCCATACGTGCTCACGCGAGTCGGGTTCAACCGCGTCAACACGTCCGAACGGCGCCCGGTGATGTTCTACCTGCATCCGTGGGAGCTCGATGCCGAGCAGCCCCATCCGCCAATGCCGTGGCGCGACTCGTTCCGGCACTATGTCGGCGTCCGCAAGCAGGTCGCGAAGCTGTCGAATCTGCTCGCGCGCTTTCATTTCAGCAGCGCTCGTCACGTCCTCGACCAGTACGCGCTGCCACTTCCGACGACGACGGCCGCATCGGCGCCTGTGCCCGCGGTTGCGCCGATGAACCTCACCAATCCCGGAGCCGAAGCGTGATGTCGGCTGCCCCCAGTGTTCAGGTTCTGCACCTGGCTCCTCAAACGCTTGACGGATGGCTGTCGCCATCGGATCCGCATCTTGCACATGCGCCTCAATGGGCAACCGTCATCCGTCAGGCGTACGGTCATGATCCGCTGTATCTCGGTGCCGAAGATGTGAGCGGGCGCCGCGCCTTCCTGCCAGCGTTCATCGTGCGCCGGCCGCTCGTCGGTCCGGTGATCACATCGATGCCGTTTCTCGACGGCGGCGGTCCGTCGATCGGCGCCTCCGATCTGGATGAGCCGCTGGTCGCCCGTCTGGTCGAGGAAGCACGTGGCATCGGCGCCCGCTTCGTCGAGTTGCGCTGCGCGCGGAAGCTCGCGATCGCCGGCGAGCCATTGGAGCACAAGGTGAATCTCGTGCTGCCGCTCGCATTCGATACCAATCCCGTCTGGCGGGGTCTTGACCAGGGTCGCCGGTATCAAATCCGGAAGGCTGAGCGATCGGGACTCTCGGTCGAATCGGGCGGCGCCGCGCACATCGACGCGTTCTATTCGGTGTTCGCCTCACGGATGCGCGAGCTCGGCTCGCCGGTGCACGCCAGAGACTTCTTCACCTCGGTCGTGAACGGGTTCGCCGATCGCGCGCGGGTCGTGATCGTGCGAAAGGGATCGACTCCGATCGGCGGCTTGATCGCGCTGGCCGCGGGGGACGCGTTGACCGTGCCCTGGTCCTCGTGCCTCACGGAGTACCGCTCCGACTGCCCGAACATGCTCATGTATTGGGAGACGATCCGCGCCGGCTGCCGCGACGGATTCCGCCGGTTCGACTTCGGGCGGTCGACGCGCGGCTCCGGAACCTATCAGTTCAAAGTGCAATGGGGCGCGGAGGAGAAGCCGCTCTTCTGGTACACGATTCCCGTTGCCGATTCGGCCCGTGCCGGGAGGTCAGAACCCGGCAAGGACACATTCGTTCGGGTGTGGCGCCGTCTTCCCCTGGGTCTGACACGTCGTCTGGGTCCGCGTGTCCGCAAGTACCTCATCCAGTAACCCCGGCGCGCGAACGACCGTCGGAAGCATCGAAATCGACTGGCCGTTTGCGTGGCTGACCGCCGCGATGTTCGCGCTCGTGTTCGGCCTGTCGTCGATTCCGGATCTCGATGACGCCTTTCAGGGTCCGATGTGGTCGTTCCTGGCCAATGCGATGCACGCCCCGCTATTCGGCGCTGTCGGGTTCTGCTGCTATCGCACGTTTTCAACCAGCCGTGTGCGTCCGGGCGTGATGCTCGCGGTCGCCTTCGTCGCTTCGGCCGCATACGCCGGGCTGGACGAATGGCATCAGTCATTCGTGGCGGGTCGCGACGCGACGCTGTCGGATTTCTTCGTGGACATTGCCGGCGTCGCCATCGCGCTGTTTCTGGTCGCGGGCGGATCGCGGCTGAGAGGCGCGCGGGCCCGCGCCGCGGCGCGCAACGCCCGCACGGACGCGGAGACGCCGCCGCACCGTCAGATCGAGACGCAGTGATGAATGTGCTCGTTACGGATGGAAATCAGCGGGCTGCGCTGGCGATCACGCGATCACTGGGGCGGCGAGGCATGTCGGTCGTGGTCGGCGAGGAGGACCGCATTTCGCTGGCGGGAGCCTCTCGGTATTGCGCTCGCCCCGTGGTCTACCCGTCACCGTATCAGGACCCCGAGGCGTTCGAGCGTTTCATGTCGCGTCTGGTCGTGCGCGAGCGTCTGGACCTCGTCATACCGGTATCAGACGTCACCACGCATGCGATCGCGAAGAATCAGGACGCGTTGCGCGCGCACGCCGCGCTCGCGGTGCCGCCCTTCGATGCGTTCGAACGGCTCACCGATAAAGCGAGCCTGATGCAGCGGGCGAGCAAATGCGGGATTCCGACGCCGGTCACCCACATCGTCGACGGGATCGCGGGACTCCGATCGATTCAGGATCGGATCTCGTTCCCCGCCGTCGTCAAGCCGACGCGTTCGCGCATCAGGACCCCCGATGGCTGGCTGGGGGGACAGGTGCACTACGCCTCCAATCAGACCGAGCTGCGGAGGCTGTACGGTGAGACGAGTTACCTCGCGTCCTACCCGTCGCTCATACAGGAACGGATCGTCGGCGCGGGTGTGGGTGTGTTCGTCCTCTGCGATCGCGGCCGCGTGATGACCGTGTTCCAGCACATGCGTGTGCGAGAGCGCCCGCCGTCGGGCGGTGTCAGCGTGCTGTCCGAGAGCCAGGCGGTGGACACGAACCTTCGCGAGCAGGCGACGCGACTGCTCGAGCCGCTCGGATGGCACGGCGTCGCGATGCTGGAATACAAACGGGACCGTCGCACCGGAACACCGGTGCTGATGGAAGTGAACGGCAGGTTCTGGGGATCGCTGCAGCTGGCGATCGATGCGGGCGTCGATTTCCCGTTCATGAGTTGCGAGCTGGCGCTTGGACGCCGCGTCTCTCTACCGGCCAGCTACCGTGTCGGGCATCGCACCCGATGGTGGATCGGCGATCTCGATCATCTGCTGCTGCGCCTGCTGCAGCGCGATCGCGCCGTCGTCGAAGGCTCGTCGAAGCTGCATGCCGTTTTCGAGTTCATGCGATCGAGTGGGCCCGGGATTCGCAACGAAATCATGCGGCTCGACGATCCGATGCCTGCGTGCCGTGAGCTGTGGCGCTACGCGTGCGACCTCTCGCGAGCAGCCGGGCGCCGCCTCCGACGGCCAATCCTCAGGGCGCGAGCGGGAGTCCGGTTCCGATTACAGCGAGAACGCTGATGGCGTCGCGGGCTCTTGGCGCCATTCCGAAGACGCGATCGATCACGGAGCCGCTGCGAGTCTGCCACATCATCTCGGCGGACCTCTGGGCCGGTGCCGAAATGCAGCTCGCGTGCACGATGGCGTACCTCGTGGCGCAGCCGGAGATTGCGGTCTCGGCGGTGCTGCTCAACGACGGCCGGCTCGCCGACGAACTGCGCCGACTCCGCGTCCCGGTCACGGTGATCGACGAGACGCGCACCAGCACGCTCGGCATTCTGCTGGGCCTCAGACGGATTCTTCGGGACCAGCCGTTCGATCTCGTACATGTCCACAAGTACAAGGATGGCGTGCTCGGCACCGTGGCGGCGCGTCTGGCCGGAGTGCCGCTGGTCGTTCGCACCATGCATGGCCTGGCCGAGCCGTTGCGCGGCTGGGACAACCTGAAGGCGCATGTCTACGAAAGGCTCGATCGACTGACGCTGCAGTTCATGGCCAATCTCATCATCGCCGTCTCACAGCGGATGGCGCAGACGCTGTGGGAGACCGGGTACTGCCCCACGATGGTGACCTGCATCCAGAACGGCCTTGATCTCGGTCAGGTGCGGGCGACGCGCGCGGCCGACGAGGTGCGGCGTGATCTCGGCGTGGGGCCGCGGTCTTTTTTCATCGGCACGGTCGGCCGGCTGTCGACCGTCAAGGGTCACGCGCATCTCCTGCGCGCTGCTCAGCGGATCGCCGACCGGGATCGCGGCGCACGGTTCCTCGTCGCGGGTGATGGTCCGCTGCGCGGCGATCTGCTGGCGCAAGCCGCGGAACTGCAAATCGCCCACGCATGTCTCTTTCCGGGCGCGCGGCGCGACGTGTACGACGTGATGGCCGCGCTGGATCTCTTCACGCTGCCGTCACTGAACGAAGGCATCCCGATGTCGCTGCTCGAGGCGATGGCCCTTGGCAAGCCGGTCGTGGCATCTGCCGTCGGCGGCATTCCTGAAGTGGTGCAGCATCGCGTCAACGGGCTGCTGGTTGCGCCCGGCGACGATCGTGCGCTTGCTGATGCCTGCCTTGAAATGATGCGCAACCGCGAGCTCGCGCGTGCGCTCGGTGCGCGCGCACGCCAGACGATCGAAGAGGCCTTTTCTCACGAACGCAGCGGATCGGCTCTGCTCAATGTCTACGAAAGCATCGCGGCGACGGCGCCGCGGCGCGTGAGGCCATCACTGTGAACTCAATCGACGGCAGTTCGTCCCTGCTTGAACACGGATCGGACACTCGTCCCGGCACGCTCGCGCTCTTCACGACGATCGTGCGCTTCGTCGCGGTTCGTGCGAAGGAGAAGTTCACACATCGCGTCGCGCGACAGGCCATGCGACGTCTGCGGAGGGATCCGGCAACGCTGCAGCGCGCCCTGCGACCGGCGCGACAGGTGCTGATCGTCTGTCACGGCAACATCATTCGAAGCGCATTTGCGGCACACCTGCTGCAGCGGCTGCTCGGGGCCCGATGCCGCGTGCGGATCGCGTCGGCGGGTCTCGAGGCGACGCCCGGGCGGCCGCCTCATCCCAGCGCGCTTCGGCTCGCACGCCGGCTGCGCATCGATCTCAGCCGTCACGCCGCGTCACGCGTCTCGCTCGACGACATCCGGGCGAGCGACGTCGTGTTCGCCGTGGACGTGCCCCAGTTTGCGGCGCTCAGCACGCGGTTTCCCGCCGCCCGCGACAAGATGTTTCCCCTCACCTGCCTCGCGCCATCGACGCCGCTCGAGATAGCGGATCCGATCAACGGCGATGACACGGCGTTCGAGGTCTGCTTCGCTCACATCATCCGCGCCATCGATCCCATTCGTCGCGCCATTGCCGGATCCGCAACGAGCCGCTGATGCGTACCCTCAAGCACCTGCTCGGTCGGAGTCTCTTCGCCATTCGCCTCGATGCGCTGCTGATGCGAAACGAGGCGGTCGTCGTCGCGTTTCACCGCGTGCGCGACGACACGGACGTCTCGGATTCGTTGACCGTCGACACCCGCACGTTCGAGTCGTACTGCCGGTTCTTCAAACGCTTCTTCAACGTGGTCCCGCTGCCGAAACTCGTGTCGATGCTCGAGCACGGCCGGCCGCCGAACCGCGCGCTGGCGATCACGTTCGACGACGGGTATCGCGACAACTTCATCAACGCGACGCCGATCCTGGAGCGGTACTCGTTACCCGCGACATTCTTCGTCGTCTCGAGATGGATCGGCACCAGCACGGTGCCGTTCTGGGACCTGGCCCGGGGGGTCGACTACCCGTTGATGACCTGGGAGGACGTTCGAACGCTCCATCAGCGCGGCTTCGACATCGGCGCGCACACGCGGACGCACGTCGATCTGGGGACGATGATCGGCGGTCCCGCCCGTCAGGAGATCGAGGGCGCGCGCGAGGATCTGCAGGGAGCGCTCAACGCCCCAATCGAGTCGTTCGCGTATCCATTCGGCGGCCGCGAGCATCTGACGCCGGCAAATCGTCAGCTCGTCAAGGCCGCGGGGTTCCGCTGCTGCTGCTCCGGTTTCGGAGGGACGGTGACGCGACGGACCGACCCGTTTCAACTCCCGCGGGTACCGATCTCGACCTGGCACCAGTATCCGTATCAATTCGGGTTTGACGTGGTGCTGGGCCGGAGCGTCGCACCCGCCGCCCGCGAGGAACCGTGCTGCGAAACGTCGGAAGCAACTGGGTACTGACCGTCCTCACCGTCCTGGTGAGTTACGTGCTGACGCCGTTCGTGGTGCACTCGCTCGGACGGGAAGGCTATGGCACATGGACGCTCGTGAACGCGTTGACCGGCTATCTCGGTCTCGTGACGCTGGGCGTCCCGATGGCGTGCATGCGTTTCGTCGCGCAGCACGTCAGCCTCAAGGAATGGACCAAGGCGAACCAGACGATCGGCACCTGCGCCGGGCTCTACCTGATGCTCGGCGGGGCCGCGCTCGTGATCGGTGGCGGGTTGTGGGTCGCCTTCCTCTTCTACGACATCCCGGCGTCATACCGGGCCGACGCGTATCTCGCCTTCGGGATGATGGTGCTGTATGTCGGGCTGAGCTTCTTCAGCCTGCTGCCCGAAGGCATCATGTTCGCGCACCACGATTTCGTACCCCGGAATCTGGTGCGGATCTCCGGCGTGTTCCTGCGCCTTGGACTGACGTTCGCGTTGCTGCGGTATCGTCCCTCGCTCTCGTCGCTGGCCGCGATTCAGCTGATCGGACTCGCATTCGATTTCTTCACGTCGCTGACGATCATCCGCGTCCGTTACACGAATCTCCGCATTGATCTCCGATTGTTCGACTGGGCCACGCTGCGGCGGGTCTTGTCGTTCAGCCTGTTCGTCCTGCTGATGGCGGCGGGCGCACGTCTGAGCTTCGAAACCGACGCGCTCGTGATCGGCTCGCTGCTCGGTGTGGCCTTCATTCCGGCGTACTCGTTTGCCAACAGCCTGGTCGTCTATCTCGTCGAGTTCATTGTCGGCATTGCCGCAGTGGTCTCGCCGATGGCGACCGCGCTCTCGAGCCAGAGCAGAGACGAGGAACTGCAACAGATGTATCTGAAGTGGTCCAAGGCCGCGCTCTCGATCACGATTGCGGCTGGTCTCTTCCTCATCGTCCTGGGACCGCGTTTCATCGGCTGGTGGATTGGACCCGAGTACGAAGAGCCCTCGGGGAGCGTCCTCCTGCCGCTGATGGTGTCGTGCTTCGTGTTTCTGCCGGCTCGCGGCGTCGCGGTGCCGATTCTGATGGGGCTGGGCAAGGCGCGCATCCCAACCATCACGTTTCTCGTTGCCGGCGTCGCGAACCTCGTCATGAGTGCGCTGCTCGCGCGGCCCTACGGCCTGTTCGGCGTGGCGATTGGAACCGCGATTCCCAACGCCATCTTCGGGCTGATCGTGATCGCCGAAACCTGTCGCGTGTTGAATCTGTCGATGTTCAGCTATGCGCGCTACGTTCTGCCGCGGGCCACGGTTGGTGCGTTGCCGATGCTGGCGCTGCTCGTCTGGTTCAAAGCCGCGCTCGGCGTCAGCACCTTCGCCGGCCTGGCAACGGCTGGAGCCGCGATGGTGATTGCCTTCGGATTCATCTGGGTGCTGTTCGTGTATCGCGACGATCCGTACGTCGATGTCTGGTCGCCGATTGTCCGCTTCCGCGGGTGGAGCCGGGCGTGAGCACTGCACCGATCGTCACGACCAAGCCGGCAGCGCCGCCAACCGATGCGAGGTGTCGCAGCGGGCTGACGATCGAGCATCGCAGCGATCTGTCGTGGACGACCGATGATGTGCTTGCGCTCGAGAAGCTGATCGAGGCGCGTCCTCACGTCGGCGTGTTTCTGACGCGTTCGTGGCTCTCGGGCCTGTTTGCCGAGCCGCCGAATGGGTCTCAGCCCTCGGTGCTGCTCTTGCGCCAAGCCGGCGTGCTCCGAGGCATCGTGCCGCTGGCGATCCGGCAGATGATCATGCATACGCGCGTGTCGCTGCTCGGTGGGGGACACGGATCGGATCGCGTCGATCTGCTGACGGCTCGTGGGTACGAGGGTGCCTGCGCGGATCGCGTCATCGAATGGCTCGAAAGCGAATTTCCCCGGGGCTTCGTGCTCGAACTGCGCGATGTCCCTGGCGATTCGTCGTTGTGGGGAGCGATCGGACGCGCGACCGCCGAGCGGCGGCCCCGGCTCGTGCTCGCGCCTCGCGAAGTCTATACGCTGCCGTATCTCCCGCTTCAGCCGCCGGCCGGGGCCCCCGTCCCGACCGACGTTGAATCGCAGGAGCGCCATCAACGATGGCTCGAGCGCAAGTGTCGCCTCCGCATCGAAACGTTGACGGATGCAGACGATGTGCGTCAGTCGTTCGGAGTGCTCGCGGGCCTGCTGCGCGCCCGCTGGGGCAGCGAGCACTCGGTGCTCGAGAGCCCGCGCGCGCAGCGCTTCCACCTGCGGGTGCTCCCGCTGCTGCTGCGCGAAGGCCGTCTGCGGATGGTGCGTCTGCTCGGCGACATGCGGCCGATCGCCGTGTTCTACGGACTCGCGAGTCGGAACGATATCGGCGCACCGTGGGCAACGCCAGGTGCGCGCTGGTGGGGCTATTACCTGGCTGGCTACGATCGCGAGTGGGCCGGGCGGATCCACCTCGGGCGGCTCGCGCTCGCGGCCGCGATCGATCTCGCGGTGAAGGAAGGCGCGACCGATTTCGACTTCCTCAAGGGACCCGAACGCGTGAAGTATCTCTGGCCTGTGCGCGAGCGCGTCACCGTGGATGCCGATGTGTATTCACGCGCGATCGGTCCTCGTCTGACCTGCGCCACCCGCGCGGCACGCGCGGCGGTCGCCGCGCTCGTTCGAACGACATGAACGCTCAATTCGACGTCGTCGAGCCGCGAACCTCGTCAGGCATCAGGGGCTTCGTCCCAGGGGACATCCCCCAGGTGGCGCGATTGCACGCGCGTGTGTGGCCGAACCCTGACTGCACGCTCGACATGTACGAGGACTACTTCCAGCGCGTGTTCGTCGACAACCCTGAGGCCGACGAGTCGCTGCCGTCGCTCGTCTCCGAGGACGAGCGCGGTCGAATCGTGGCGTTCATCGGCGTCGTGCCGCGTCGCGTGGTGCTCGGTCAACGCGCCTACCTCGCCGCGTTGTCCTCGCAGTTCATCGTCGAACCCGAGGGGCCGGCGGCGTTCGTGGCCCTTCGCATCCTCCGCGCGTATTTCGACGGGCCACAGGACGTGTCGATCGCAGATGAGGCGACCGATGCGGCGCGCCGATTGTGGTTGGGCCTCGGCGGAACGACCGCGCCGTTTCTCAGCATGTATTGGACTCGCGTGCTGCGGCCCGCGCGATATGCGACGTCATTGCTGCGCGCGCGCCAGCGGTGGGCGTGGCTGGCGCGGGTTGCTGCGCCCGGTGCGGTCGCTGCAGACGCGGTCGCTGCCCGTCTTCCGGGAACGCCGTTCCGCCAGTCGAGCGATCCGGTGCCGGTCGACAGGCTGACGACCGCGGCGGTCATGAACCACTCCGACGAGTTCTGCGACGGGTCAAGACTCAGCGTGCGACATGACGAGCGTTCGTTCCAATGGCTGCTGGAGCGAACCGCACACGTCAGCGTGAACCGCGAGCCGATCAGCGGGGTGGTGACTCGGAGCGGCCAGATGCGCGGATGGTATGTCGGGGCGCTCGACGGCGGCGGGCACTGCGATCTCGTCCATCTTGCCGCCGCTCGGACGTCTCATCGGGTGGTACTCGATCAGTTGTTTCATCACGCCGGTACGCGCGGAGCGCTCGCTGTCACGGGGCGAATCGATCCGCCGTTCATGGAGGCACTGTCGGACAGCGGTTGTCTCTTCCATCGACGTGGGCCCTGGCTGCTCGTCCGGACGCCCCGTCCCGAGATTCTGCACGCGTTCGAGTCGGGCCACGCCTGCTTCGCCCGCATCGACGGCGAGTGGGCGCTGAGGCTCTCGGCATCGCGCGCGAGAGGAGCCGTTGCATGATCGTGGTCGAAGTCCTTCGGTTGATCGCTGCGCTGGTGCTGATCGTCATGACCGTCGAACTGATCAGCCGCGCCCGCCTGAAGCACAGAGCCCGGTACTACGTATTTCCTCCAGGACTTCGACTTCGCATCCATCCCGATCGTGAGGTATTTCCGAAACATCCACACACCCTGAACTTCGTCATCAACAGCGAGGGCGAGCGGGGTGACGAGCCCCCGACCTCCACCGAGGGTCTCTTCCGCGTGCTCGTCGCGGGCGGGAGTCAGCCCGAAGGCTACTTCCTCGATCAGGACACGACGTGGCCCGCCGTCGTACAGCGCCGGCTTCGTCGGTCCGATCGCCTCGCAACACTGGGCGCGTCGAGGGTGCACGTCGGCGCCATTGCTCGATCCGGTGTCGGCTCCGAGGGGCTCGATGTGATCTTGAGCCGCATCCTGCCGCAGTATCCGCGCCTGCAGCTCGTCATCATCATGGTCGGCGCGACCGACGTGCTGCGGTGGATCGAGCTCGGAACGCCGGATGTATTCCCGCCGATCGTCGTCAGCGATGTCTTCCAGTGCCACCCCGAAGGACCGTTCGGGTGGACGCCGCAGTCTCTCGCGATGACGGAGATGATTCGCCGAGCGCGACGGCGATGGCTGCGGCCGGTCAACGTGGACGACCATGCCGGGCGTTGGATTGGCCGCGCGCGCAGGATGCGCGCGCGTGCGACGACGGTCCGCACCGTGATTCGCGATCCCGAGCCGATGCTCGACCACTTCGAGCACCATTTCCGTCGGCTGTTGTTGTCGGCCAAGGCGCACGCCGATCGGGTGCTCGTGGTCCGACAGCCGTGGTTCGACAAGGTCTGTTCACGTGACGAGGCCGCGTCGATGTGGCACGGTGGCGTGGGCCAGGCCTGGCGCGAGGAGGTCACGACCTACTACTCGCTCGAGGTCTTCCCGCAGTTGATGGGCGCGCTCGACGCGCGCGCGGCTGCGGTGGCACGCGAGGTGGACGTCGAGCAGGTCGATCTCATGCCGGTTCTCGAGCAGACTCTGCGAACGTGCTACGACGGTTTGCACGTCACGATCAGGGGCGCCCGCCAGGTGGCGGACGCCGTCACCGCGGCTATCCTGCACGAAGAACAGCCTCGCCGCGATACGCCCGGACGGCACGTCGTTGTCGGGCAGGATGAGCCGTCGTCGACGCGGGAAGAACTCCGCGCGTCGTAGTGCTCCCTGAACACGCTTCCACCAGCCAATCCGGATCTTTCTTCGATGATCCTCAGGCATTCTCATGAGTGACGCTGGGTCGATTCGGGTCGATGCTCTCTCTCATGCAACTCGCGGGTGGCCATCGGCAGCACCGTCGGCGCAGCCAACGACGTCCACACCAGATCGAGAGTGGGATCCCGTACTGATATGCATTGCCGGCTACGTCCTCACGGCCGTCGGCCGCGTGCATGATTTGTTTCCAACGCTGAGCGTCGTCCGACCCGCGATCGTGACGGGTCTCCTCTCGATCATCCTTTTCGCCCTCGACGATCGGCCGGTCCGCCGATGGAAGTGGATCGCCTCGAATACGACCTACTGGCTGATGGCGCTGTTCGCCTGGTCGGTGCTGTCGATACCGGGCGCGCTCGTTCCGGGCCACAGCTTCGACTTCGTGCTGAACGGTTTCATCAAGACCGTGATCATGGTTCCCGTGATCGCGGGCGTGATCCGCGGTCGTCGCGACGTCGAGCGCATCGCGAGCGTGGTGTTCTGGGCCGCCGCGCTGTACGCGACCGTCGTGCTCGTGCGGTTCGACGTTGGAGAGGGCAGCAACTGGCGGCTGGGGCACCTCTACTACTACGACGCGAACGATTTCGCGACGTTTGCCGTCGCAGCCATGCCGATCGGAGTCTACCTCGCGTATACGTCGCGATCGTGGTTCCTGCGCGTCATGACAGTTGGCGGCCTGGTTGTCCTCAGCGCTGCGTTCGCCCGATCTGGATCGCGCGGCGGCTTCCTCGCCCTGCTCGTCACCGGGCTCTTCCTCATGTTCAGCTTCCGCGCCATCTCCATCGCCAAGCGAGTCGCGGCGGTCGCGGTGATCGGCTTGGTGCTGGTGGGCGCGGCGACCGATCGGTACTGGAGGCAAATGGGCACGATTCTGTCTGACAACGACTACAACCAGACAGAAGAGACCGGTCGCCTGCAAATCTGGCAGCGGGGTCTGGTGTACGTCGTTCAGCATCCGGTGCTGGGCGTGGGGGCCGACAACTTTCAAGCGGCTGAGGGCATGCTGTCGCCCATGGCGAACCGGCAGCAGTACGGCGTCGGCGTGAAATGGAGCGCGCCGCACAACACCTTGGTTCAAGTGTGCGCCGAACTGGGCATACCGGGGCTGGTGTTCTTCGTCGGCATGCTCGCCGGCGCGTTCCGGTCGCTCAAGCGTCCGCCGCGGACCTTGCGTGATCGGTCAGGCCGTCCTCCGGTGCCTCTGGCGCTGAAGACGGCGCTCAGCGCGTCGCTCGTCGGATTCATCGTTGGTTCCCTCTTCCTCTCGCTCGCGTATACCGAGCTCTTGTACACACTCATCGCGCTAGCCATTGGCGTGGACAAGATCGAGCGTCGGTTCCGACGCTCCCTGGTTGTCGCGTGATACACCTCGAGCGGGTCGGTGCCGCACTCTACTACCGCGGGCTCCGGGCCGTCGGCGCAACCTGTCTTCGACGGCTCACCGCGAACGCCGGACTGATCCTCTGCTACCACAACGTCGTGTGGCGCGACGACGATCAGATCGGCGATCCGAAACTCCACCTCCCGCTGGAACGATTCGAGTCGCAGGTCCGATGGCTCATCGATCACTACGACGTGATCTCGTTGTCGGCGTTCGTCGATCGACTCGTTGACGGTGGGTCGCTCAACGAAACCGCCGTCATCACGTTCGATGACGGCTACGCCGGCGTGTTCGACTACGCCGTGCCGCTGCTCGACGACCTCGACGTGCCCGCGACCGTGTTCGTGATTGCGGACGCGCCCGGCCGATCGATGGGGTTCTGGTGGGATCGTCCTGAGGTCGTGTCGTTTCATGGGAGAGGCCGCGACCGCTGGCTGACGGATCTCCATGGCGACGAAGGAGCGATCCTGAGACAGATGAAGGTGGCGCGCAGTCCGGATCTGCCCGCGTCGTTCTGGCCGGCCGAGTGGTTCGAGATCCGCAGTGCCACACGCGGTCAGATCGACGTCGGTGTGCACTCGGCGACGCATCGCGCGTTGACGACGCTGCCCGACCAGGAGCTCGAAAACGAGATCGAGACCAGCCGGCTGATCGTGCAGCGGGCGACAGGCCTCACCCCGGCGTTCTTTGCCTATCCCTATGGTCTATGGGACCAGCGTGTGCGTGCTGCGGTGCGCGCCGCGGGATACCGCGCGTCGCTGGGGCTCGGTTCTGGTTTGAATGACACCGGCGCCGACCCGTGGACCTTGCAGCGTGTCAACGTGCACAGCGCTGCTTCCGACGCCGCGTTCGAAGCGTGGAGTGCGGGCTTTCACGCATGGAGGGCGTGATGAGGGGTGCCTCGGACGTCCTGGGCAGAGGCCGCCTCGCGCAGTTGATTGGGTCCGACGGACCCGGCGGCGCGGAGCGAGTCGTTGTTGAAGTAGCGACTGCGTTGCAGCGGTCGGGCGTCGAGACCGTGGTGTTCGTGCCGAAGCATGGCGAAGGGTGGCTGGAACGGCAGCTCGCGGGATCGGGCGTCTCGGTGGAGCATTACCATCTCGCGCGGCCGCTATCGCCCGCCTCGGCCCGGGCGCTGGCGGACACGTTCCGCCGGCAGCGCGTGACCGTGGCCCACAGTCACGAGTTCTCGATGGGCGTGTACGGCGCGTGGGCCTCGTGGCTCGTCGGCATTCCCCATGTCATGACGATGCATGGTGGGCGCTATTACGCCGAGCGGCTTCGGCGACGGCTGGCGCTGCGCACCGCAGTGTCGGTGAGTGCGCAGGCGGTGGCGGTGTCGACGACCTGTGCGCGTGACATGAGCCGTGCCCTCGGCATCCGGCGCTCGCGCATCCGCATGATTCCCAACGGCGTTCGCTTCGTGCCGCCGCGCCGTGTGACGCTGCGGAACGAGCTGGGTCTCGGCGCCTCGGATCGACTCGTCGTCTCGCTGGGCAGCCTCTATCCGGTCAAAGGTCACGTCCATTTGATCGATGCGGTCGCGCGACTCCGCGATCGTCATCCGCGGCTGCACCTCGCCATCGGCGGGCGCGGCGACCAGGCGGACAGCCTCGTCGCGCGCGCCTCGGCGCACGGCATTCAGGATCGGGTGCACCTGCTGGGGCTGCGATCGGACGTCGAAGGCGTACTGGCGGCGGCCGACGTATTCGCGCTGCCGTCGCTCTCTGAAGCGATGCCGCTGGCGTTACTCGAGGCGATGTTCGCTCGCTGCCCGATCGTGGCGAGCGATGTGGGCGATGTCAGCATCGCGCTCGATCGCGGAAGCGCAGGCCTGCTGGTGCGGCCCGGCGATGCCGAGTCGCTCGCGGCGGCCCTCGATTCTCTCCTGTCCAACGAAGTTCAGGCCCATGCGTTCGGTGAACGCGCCGAGCGGCGCGCGCGCGCCGAGTACGACTTATCGCGGATGGTCGATCGGTACGTCGATGTCTATCGATCCGCACTCGGGAGACAGCAATGATCGAACAGGTCTCCTTCCCCCACGGCTCCCGGACGGCGCTCTGGATCACCTGGGAACATCGTCGGAGGACGCTCGAGCTGTCACAGTCGCTGTCGATCGAGCTCTGCGAGCTCACCTCGCCGCGCTCGCCCGTCCTGCGCTATGTCGTGCTGCTCACGCGTACCACCATCTGCCTGCTCCGGCGTCGCCCCGCGCTGATCGTGGTGCAGTGCCCGTCGGTCGTCCTCGGACTCTGGGTGGCGCTGCTCAAACCGCTGCTGCGATTTTCGCTGGTGGCCGATTTGCACAACGAAGCGGTCCGGCCGTTCAACTACTCGAGCTCGATCTACGAATCGATGCTCGCGTTCATTCATGTCACGGCCGATCTGTGCCTGGTGAGCAATGAACACCTCATCGACGCGGTGGAGCAGTCCGGCGGCAGGGCGTTCGTACTCCCCGACAAACTGCCCGATATGCGGCCGCGCCCGATGGTTCCCGCCGGTCCCACCCGGAGCGTCGTCTTCGTCTGCACCTACGCACCGGACGAACCGTTCCGCGAGGTCATCGAAGCCGCGCGTGGGATTGACCCGACCGTGACCGTGTTCGTGACCGGCAGCTACCGCCGTGTCGAGCCGCTGCATCCGCCAGAAAATGTCTATCTCACCGGGGACGTGTCCGAACGTGATTATGTTGCGCTCCTCCAGACGGCCGACGTGATCGTCGACCTGACCGATATCGTTGACTGCCTCGTATGCGGCGCGTACGAGGCGGTTGCTCTGGGCAAGCCGCTCGTGACGTCCGACACCGCCGCGCTTCGCGAGTACTTCAATCGCGGGACGGTGTACACCAAGCACGACAGCCAGTCGCTGGCGGCCGCCATGTCCTACGCACTCGAGCACTCGGATGAACTGGCAGCCGAGATGAGAACGCTGCGCGTCGAACTGGCCCGTGACTGGGTCCGTCAACGCGATGCGCTCCGGCGGCTGCTGCAACTCGATGAGTCGGGCCGGACGGCCAACGATCTCATCCCGCTGCCGATGCGGCACTAGCCCGCGCGGGTTCCACCCTGTCTGTTCTCTGCGGATTCCCTACCCCGCGGCTGTTCGTTCACATCACCCACCATGTGGAAACGGTTCGTTCACCACCTTCGCTGCCCTGTATCCGGGGAACCACTGACGCTCGTCCCTTTCCAGGAGGCCGATGCTCTGGTCACCGACCAGATGGCGGCTGCCGCCGAGGCCGCAGGATACTCGCGCTCGACGCGTGAGTTCGCGCGGCGTGTCGACGCTGGTGTACTGCTCGCACCGTCTGCCGGGTTGGCGTATCCAATCGCTCGTGGCGTACCGCTGATGCTTCCGTACGAGACCGCGCTGCACGCGCAGTTCGCACGCGAGTTCTCAGGGGAGCTCTCGAATCTCGGCCCCCGCTACCGTTTTCCGTCGTGTTGTCCGCGACCGGGCGAACATGCCCTGCTGCGTTCGTTCAGCCGCAAGTGGGCCGGCTACCGCTATGACGGGGTCATCTGGGACGTGAGCTGGGAGGACAACGATCGGAGACTCGTCACCGAACTGGGTCTACGACAGCTTTCGAATGCGCCGCGAAACCTGCTCGAGGTGGGTTGCGGGATCGGACTGACGACCGCACAGGCGCAACGACACCTCAAGGGAGATGCCGTTGGTGTGGATCTGAGCCTGCCGGTCGTGGGTGCCGCCGAACACTTCCGCGGACACCCGCTGCTGCATTTCGTCCAGGCATCGGCATTCTATCTGCCCTTCGAATCCGGTGCCTTCGACGTGATCTATTCGCGCGGGGCGCTGCATCACACCGATTCGACCCGCGACGCGCTCATGGCTGTCGCAAAGCACTGCCGCCCCGGTGGCCGTTTCTATCTCTGGGTCCTCGGGCGTGGGTCGGTCAACGACACGGCGTTTCGACGGATGGCATACGCGGCCGAGATCGCCCTCCGGCCGATTCTCAGTCGCGCCCCCGGTGTCATCAGCACGGCGATGCTTGCACCGATTGCGCTCGGGTACGTCGGCTTCAATCGTCTTCGACGCCGCTCGAACGGCAGTGTCCAGAGCTTCACGTTCCAAGGTGCCCTGGACTCGGCGCGTGATCGTTTCACGCCAAGGTACGCCCATCGTCAGGACGCCGAACAGGTTGTGGCGTGGTTTCGTGAGGCCGGCTTCGAGGGTATCGAAGTCGTCGATTGGCGGGAGATCCCCAGTGCCGATCAGGATGACTACCGTCGCAACACCGGTGTTCGCGGCGCGCGTCCCGCGGCGGCATCAGACACCTCAGTCCCTGCGCCAGTGGCGCGCACATCCTGACGCAGTTGCCGAGGAATACCGCTGATGACTCTCGAAACGACGTTGGTCGTCCTTGTTGCGGTAGGTATGAGCGCCGCCCTGTACGCGTATGTGGGGTTTCCCATGCTTGCGGCGATGCTCGGCGCCGTATGCACGCGGCGGCGTGCGCTCATCGATCGACGACACGAGCGTCGCAAGGTGACGGTGGTGATCTCGGCGTACAACGAGGAGCGCAGTCTCGAGGCGAAGATCCGCAACGTGCTCGAGACCGACTACCCGCACGACCGGCTCCAGGTGCTGGTCGTGTCGGACGCGTCCACGGACCGGACCGACGAGATCGCGCGGTCGTTCCATGACCGCGGTGTGCGGCTCATCGTCCAGCCCACCCGTCGGGGAAAGTCGCTGGGGCTGAACGATGCGGTCGAAGCGGCGCGCGGCGACATCGTGGTATTCACCGACGCCAATGCCGCGTTCACGCCCGCGACGATTCCGACCCTGGTTCGCTACTTCACCGATCCTGCGGTCGGGCTCGTCACCGGATACACCCGTCATGTGGCTCGCGGCGCGGGCGAGGTCGCACACGCGACGAACGTGTACACCTCGCTGGAGCGCGTCATCAAGATCGCGGAGAGCCGCTGGGGGTGCTGCGTCGGCGCGGACGGGGCCGTATTTGCGCTGCGCCGCAGCCTGTTCACGCCGCTCCAGTACGATGACATCAATGACTTCGTGATCCCGCTGAGCGTGATTCAGCAGGGATCCGAGTGCCTGTACGCCACAGGCGCATTCTGCCTGGAGCCGACCGGCGAGTCCGTGATGAGCGAGTTCCGACGGCAGGCGCGCATCACCAACCGGACGCTGCGCGCGCTCTGGCGGCATGCCGATCTCCTGAACCCGTTCCGCTTCGGACTGTTTTCGTTCTTTCTCTTCTCACACAAGATCGTGCGCTTTCTGGTTCCGGTATTGATGACCGTCGCGGTGCTGGCGCTTGGTCTGCTGGCCGGACTCCACATGCCCTCGCTCGTCGGAGCAGCGTTCATCGTCGCCGCGCTCGCGCTCGCCACGCGAAAGGCTCCGATACCTGAGGCAGGATTGGTGGCGCAGGTCGCGCGTCCTCTTCGCATGCTCGACATCGCGGTGACCATGCATGTCGCCGCGCTGCAGGGATGGTGGCACTTCCTCAATGGGCGTCGCGACGTGATCTGGCAGCACGATCGAGTGCAGAAGGAATCAGGAACCAGGAAGCGGGAATCAACAGGAAGCAGGAAGCAGGAAGCAACAATCAGTAAGGAATCAGATTCCTCAACAGTAGCGCTCAAGATCGCACCGGACTAACGTGAACCCCCTCTTCGGCGCCGGTGGTCTCGCGAGCCGCGCGTCGATGGATGCGTCTGGGCCACGATCTGCTCGACAGCCAGATCGTGGCCGGATCCTGCGCGATCATTTCAACGGGCGAGAGACCCACGACACGCTGATCTGGTCGCTCGTCGTCTTTCAAACCTGGTTCGATCTCGACGTCGACGGTATCCCGCGGGCCACACAGCGCGCCGTGCCGGCGGCCTCATTCTGTCCGGCGGAGGTGGCGTCCCCTTGGCCATGGTTGGTATGACTCCGCTGCGGCTCCTCCTCATCGACGATTCCGAGGACGATGCGTCGCTCGTCGTGCGCGAGCTTTCGAGAGCCGGATATTCGGTCGTGTCCCAGCGGGTCGACTCGCCTGAAGCGCTCGCCATGGCGCTCACCTCGCAGCGCTGGGATCTCGCGATTGCCGACTACTCGATGCCGAAATTCAAAGGCGCCGCGGCGCTCGCGCTGCTGCGCGAACACAACGCGGAACTGCCGCTCATCTTCGTGTCGGGGACGATCGGCGAAGGCGAGGTCGTTGCCGCCATACGCAACGGAGCTCAGGACTATGTGCGCAAGGGCGACATGGCCCGTCTCGTTCCGACCGTGGAGCGCCAGCTCCAGGAAGCGGCGGGCCGGCTGCCTCGTCCCCATGTCGCCGCACAGCTCGTGCACCTCGCGTATCACGACGCGCTGACGGATCTGCCGAACCGCGTCTTGCTGCACGACCGTCTCCGCCAGGCCATCCTCTCATCACAGCGCTCGCACAAATCGCTCGCGGTGATGGTGCTCGAGATTGGAGGCCTCGAGTCGATCATCGATGCGCACGGACGGTACGCAGGCGATCGCGTCATCCAGGACCTGGCCTCACGACTTCGCGCGCTGCTGCGGGAGGGCGATACGGTCGCGCGGCTCGGCGCGCAGCAGTTTGCTCTGCTGCTCCCCGGCACGAACAGCTCGGGCGCGGAGCTGGCCGCTCGCAAGGTACTGCAGGACGTGCGGCGGGCTGTGATCCTCGACCGGCAGCGGCTCTCGATCGATGCCAGCCTCGGGATCGTGTGCGTGCCCGACCACGGGACCAATCCCGACGAGCTCCTGCACCGGGCCGAGCGCGCGCTTCGTGCCGCGCAACAGATGCGATCGGGAAGCGCGGTGTTCTCCGCCAGCCGCGATCGTGGCGAGCCTCAGCGTCTCTTGAGCATTCCGGAGCTGCGCGAAGGTGTCGAGCACGGTCAGTTCGTCTTCGACTATCAGCCGATCGTCCATCTGCAGACCGGACGCGTGATCGGCGTCGAAGCGCTCGCGCGCTGGAATCATCCACGCCGAGGTCGACTCCTGCCGGAAGAATTCATCGAGCTCGCCGAGTCGACATGGTTGATCGAGCCGCTCACGATGCTCCTGCTCGATCGGGCGATCACCGAGTGGACGAAGACCGAACGATTGGTATGGGCCCCCGTCGCCGTCAACTTGTCGTCGAAGAGCCTTCGCGACCAGAACCTTCCGGATCTGGTCGGCGACCTTCTCCGCCTGCATGGCGCACCCGCGTCGGCGCTGACGCTCGAAGTCGTCGACGACGCGCTCGTACTCGAAACGCCGAAGGCCGAGGCGAGCCTGATGCGACTGCATCGCATGGGCATCGGTCTTGCCCTCGATGACTTCAAGGCTGAGTACTCACCCGCCAGCTACCTGCGGCGCCTGCCGATCGACCGTCTGAAGATGGGGCGAACGTTTGTGGCCGGCTTGCCCGATCAGGAAGCCGCGATGCGGTCGATCATCGACCTCGCCCACAGCCGCGGGTTGGTCGTGGTGGCCGAAGGCGTCGAGAGCGCCGAGGTTCGTGACCAGCTGCGTGCGCTTGGCTGCGACGCGGCGCAAGGCTATTTCATTGCGGCGCCGGCATCGGCGACCGAGACGAGGCGATGGGTCGCGCGCAGCAATGCGGCGCGGCTGGATGAAGCGCGATCGTGACAGTTGTACGTGCGCAGAAGTGAGGCAGGAATGGACTCTGGTGGTGGCTGTGTGCGGCTTGGCGTCGTGGCAATACTCTCGACGTTCATCGCCTGCGGCGGCTCGAACGGACCCTCAGGCCCGAGCCCGGTACCGCAGATCCGCGGCGGCGAAACGTTGTTCACCGACGACTTCGAATCCGGCACGCTCGACGCGTGGCAGGATGGCGTCAATCCCACAAAGCAACGCGTCGTGACCGGACAGGACGCGCAGTCCGGCGATCATTATCTGGCAGTGACCTATCCGCCGGGCGCGGACGGAGGGTGGCTCACACGCTTCTTCATGCCCGGATACGAGGCGATGTACGTCAGCTTCTACGTGCGCTTCCCGTCCGACTGGTCGGGGGGCACGAAGCTCGTAGGGATGTATGGCAACCGGGTCGACAATCAATGGTCGGGCTTCGGCAAATCAGGGGAATGTCCGAACGGGACGGATTTCTTCGACACGATGCTCGTCGCCGAGCAGGTCGGCAATCCCGGTCCTCTTCGTTTCTACACTTATTACCCAGATATGGCTCGTGAGCCGGATGGGGTGGTCTGTTACGGACGATTCGGCACCCAGGTGGGCCAGGCGACGTATCAAGGGTCGGTCGTGCTTCGACCCAACGCGTGGCACAAGGTCGAGTTCTACGTGCAGCTCAATACACCGGGTGTCAGTGACGGCCTGCAGACCTTCTGGGTCGACGGCACACAGGCCGCCACCTGGCAGAGGATGCGGCTGCGAGATACCGACATCCTCCGACTGAATGCGGTTCAGATGAGCTTCAGCGCCGGCGATGTGCCGAAGGCGCAGGAGCTGAACATCGATTCGATCGAAGTGCGCACGCAGCGCTGAATCGAACGCTAAGACGCGCTCGTGATTCTCAAACCTTTCGGGGCGGCTGGTACCTGCGCGGCAGAACCGAGACAGCCGATGTAGCTCGTGGCCACGACGACGTGATCGAAGAGCATCGCGTTGGTCACGCCGGCTGGGTTGTCGGCTGTGTAGTTCAGCAGCCAGATCCAGTTGATGTTGAGCGCGGTGGTGCTGCGCCATCGGAAGCCTTCGAACGTGGTCGTGCTCGTGGGATCCTGCATGAAGCGGCCCCCGTTCCAGAAGCCTTTCGGAAACCCTTGACCCAGATGTGAGACCTTCACGCCATTCAGCCAGATCGCGTGTTCTCCGTTGAACGCCGTCGTCGGGTTGTTCAGCTTGACCATCTCCTCGACACAGGTCCACTGTCCGGCGATCGCCTTGACTGAGGGGTTGTTGAGGAGGAAGTTTCCCCAGTACGCACCGGTGCCGTCTGGATGCATCGCCATCCAGTAGTCGTAGTGATCGAAGCCTGTGGTGATCGTATTCTGCTCGGCGCCGGCGACGAAGCGATCGTCACCATTCGGTTTACTGCCGGCCTGACCATCGGGCCAGGGTGACACGGGATTGTTTCCGCCGATCTGGATGCCGGAGTGCGAGAACGTGCCGGTCGTCGGATATTTGATGTAGAAGCGGACGTACAACGTATCGTTCACACCCGGTGTAAGGACCCTGTAGAGATGACCGCCGGTCGTGACGCCGCCAATCGCCGGGATGCTGAGCGAGTGCCCGGCCGGCGTACCCGGCGGCACGTCGGTGAGCAGCTGCATCCGTTCGGGCGCCTTCGCATCGCCCCATCGCGGCGTAATGCTGGCGATCGAGCCTTCCTCAAACTGCTCGGTGAAGATGACCGACGGGTCGTTCTCGATACCGACATCGCCAGGATACAGGGCCGAGAGTCCGTTGCCGGTTTGGGCCATTGGATGGCCGACGAGGATTGCCAACCCCACGATGATCGTGAAGGCGACTACCAGAGACATTGCCGGTGTACGTCTGGAACTTGTCATGAGGTGTGGCTCATGTCGCAACAGCTGTGCCGTATCGATCACAAGGCGTGATCGAGCCTCTCGTTGCGTCACCTGTTCGCTGAGGGATAGTCCCGTTGTGTCCACTCAGAAAACTAGGAAGCAGGAATCAGGAAGCAGGCCTGGCCTAGGCCTGAATCCTGATTCCTGCTTCCCGATTCCTTCAAATGTGAGGCTTGAAACGCGAGAACGCGCATGACGACTGTGTCCGTGCAGTGCGTCATGCGCGCTCCCTTTACGACCTGGCTACGGGAGGCACCCGATGTAGCTGGTCGCCACGACGACGTGATCGAAGAGGACCTGACTGCTGAAGCCGGCCGGATCGTCCGGGGCGTAGTTCACCAGCCAGATCCAGTTGAGTTTCAGCGCATCGGTGTTGCGCCATTGGAAGCCCTCGAAGGGCTGTCCGCTCGGATCCTGCGTGAAGCGACCACCGTTCCAGTACCCGTTCGGGAAGCCCTGCCCCAGGTGCGAGACCTTCTGGCCGTTGATCCAGAGCGCGTGTTCGCCGTTCATGGCCGAGACTGGATTGTTCATCTTCACCATCTGCTCGAGGCACACCCACTGACCAGGGTTGGCCTGGATTGAGGGGTTGTTCAACAGGAAGTTGCCCCAATACGAGCCGGTGCCATCCGGATGCATGTTCATCCAGTAGTCGTAGTACTCGTAGGCGTGCGTGATGAGGTTCTGCTCCGCGGCGGCGATGAAGGCGTCGTTACCACTGGGCTTCGACCCAGCGATACCCACGGGCCACGCCGACCAGGGATTGAAGCCGCCGATCTGCATACCGGCGTGGTGATAATTGCCCGACGTCGGATACTTCATGTAGTACCGCACGTAGATCGTGTCGGGCAGACCGTTGGGGAACGCTTTGTAGAGATGGCCGCCGTTGTTCACGCCGCCGCCAACCCACGGGATGCTGAGCGCATGTCCCGGAGGCGACCCCGGCGGGACCTCGGTCGTGAGCCTCATGCCCTCGGGATTCTTCGCATCGCCCCAGCGAGGAGTGATGCTGGCGATCGTGCCTTCCTCGAACTGCTCGGTGAAGATCACGGACGGGTCGCTCTCGATGCCAGCGTCGCCCGGATAGCGGGACGAGATGCCGGTGCCCGGCGTCGAAGGTGTCGAGGGCGGAGTCGTCGTGTTGTTCGACACCGTCACGGTGACCGGCGACGAGGTCCGCACATTGCCGGCCGAATCCCGCGCCACGGCCGTGATCGTGTGAGTCCCATTCGCAGCGCTCGTGCTGTTCCACGTCGTCGCGTACGGCGAGCTCACGACCTCGGAGCCGAGGTTGGAACCATCGAGTTTGAACTGCACCCCGACGACGGCGACATTGTCGGTGGCGCTGGCTGAAACGGAGACGCTCTGTCCGGACACGGTGGCACCCGACGAGGGGCTGGCCATCGAGACCGTCGGTGCGGACGTATCGCCGCCGGGCGTCGGCGCCGAGCCGCCGGCGCTGAAACGAACGCGCAGATACGGGCGCAGGCTCACGTTGCCGTTCTTCGTGCTCGCGAAGTAGCGGTAGCGATCCTTGTACTTGCTCGCGTCCGAGTTGAGCAGGACGCCGAAGTTCGACGAAGGATCGTTCGTCCACTCCTGCACCATCTGGGTGAGCGACCACTGCTTGTAGCCGCTGGCCTTGTCGACCGCCAGTTGCGCGTACGCCGGCGTGATGTCGCCCTGCGCGAGCGGAATGCCGTTGTAGCAGCAGTTGGATGCCGACCAGCCGTTGATGCCGTCGAACGTGTAGCCGTTCGCGCTCTCGACCACCGGGTTGCGGTTCTTGATCTTGTGCGCGGTGACGGTGTACGTCGCGTCCGATGTGCTGTCGCTCTCGACCAGCGCGAGGTTCAACGCCGCATCCTGAATCGTGGCCCCTGCCGGCAGCGCCGACAGGTCGAACTTCATCAGGATGGCATTGGCCATCTCGTATTCCGGCCAGGTATACGTGTAGAGCAGCGGAGACGCGCTGTTGTTGTTCGCGTCGAGATTGATCGTCGTGTCGGACGGAAGGATCATCATTTCGCTGACTGACGGCGGTGGCGTGGTGCCGCCACCTGACGGGGGCGGTGTCGTGCCTCCACCAGACGGGGGCGGTGTCGTGCCGCCACCCGACGGGGGCGGAGTCGTACCGGTGGACGTATAGGTGATCTCCAGCGCCGGATGGAGATTCGGATCGGGATACTCCATGCTGGCGAAGTAGCGATAGCGATCCTGGGCGGTGGTGGCATCCGAATTCAGGAGGACGCCGAAGTTGGAATTCGGATCGGCCAGCCACTCCTGCACCATGTTCGTGATCGTCCACGACTTGAAGCCGGTGTTCGTGCTGACGGCCACCGATGCGTAGGGCTGCGAGATGTTGCCCTGCGCGAGCGGAACATTGTCGAAGCAGCAGGTCGATGGCGCCCATTGGGAGGTACCACTGCTCATGTAGCCAGTGGTCGTCTCGATCGCCGGATTACCGCCGACGATCTTGTGAGCGGTGACGGTGTACGTCGCGCCGGGGCCTCCCTTCTTGTCGGATTCCACGAGCGCCAGTTTGAGCTTTGCGCTCTGCACCACCGCGCCGGCGGGCACTGCCGACAGGTCGAACTTCATGATGATCGCGTTGGCGACGCGATTGTTCGGCCAGGTATACGTATTCAACGTGGCTTGCGTGCTGTTGTTGCTGGCGTTCAGGCCAATATACGTATCCGCCGGCGACAAAACAGCGGTGCCTGTCTGGGCACTCTGCGCTTGAGCGGTTCGTTGCGTGAACGGAATCGCCACGGCCATTCCGATTGCGACAACGACAGAGAAAACGGTTCGGACGACGAGGGGTCGACTTGTGTTCGAAACCCGGGTGGTCAGATATTGCACTACAACCTCGACTGAAAGGGGCATTGGTAATCCGCGGGCCCCTGACGAGGAGCACACGAAACAGTCGGGGCGGTATCGGCAACGGATATGCCATCGGGGAAAAACCTGAAAATCTCAAGCACTTAGGCTCGACTGTTTCGGGGTGGCATAGTCCGGTCTCCTTCCCCAGCTCTGCCGATTCAAACGCCCTGTAAACCAGAAGCAAAATCATGGGTTGCCCGCGCTGCGGTGCGCGCAGATTCTGGACGTTGAAAGACGGCCGCCGCCGGTGTGTGCGGTGTCGCTACGATTGGAAGCCGGACCGCCTTCCCCTGCGGCTGACCCGACGGCAGTGGCGTGTGCTTCTTGAATGGTTCGTGCGGGGGATGACGAGCGCGCAGATCGCTCATGAGACGCAGCTCGAGCGTAAGCGCATACTGCGCGCCCTGACTGTCGTTCGCTCCGCGATGCTCGACTCGGCTCCCGAGGGGTTACGTCCTCCGGCGGCGCGTCGGACGCATCACGCCCACGCCCACGATCACGAGACCGGGGAACGGCGCACGTCGAGACCGAAGCCCGCCGTGCTCGGTCTGCGGCTCGTGGGCGAACACGTGTGGGCGGAAGTCGTGCCCGATGACGAAGCCGAGTTGCTGGTGCGAACGCTTCGCGAGCGCAAGAACGGGCGCGGCCTGCACGATGGAACGCTGCCTGACTACGAGGCCGTCGTCTATCGAAGCCGGCTGTATCGTCTGACCAACGGAGGAGAAGGGCGCGCGTCGACGCCGTTCGGACACCTCGAAGGCTTCTGGGCGTACCTCCATCACCGACTGCGCTCGAAGGGCGGAATCCGGAGGCCACGGCTGGGCCTGTATCTGGCCGAGTATGCCTGGCGCTACAATCACCGCAAGCTCACGCCGCGGGAGCAGATCCAGCTGCTTCTGAAGTTGATCGGACGACGCAGATCCGGTGTGCGAACCACCACTATGCCTTCTGCCGGCAAGCACAACCGTAACCCAGGTAATTTGCTGACGGACCCTCAGTCGAAAACCTGACGCACCGCCCCAGATCTACACGGATCAGGTCGATTCATCCGCAGTCTGCACGCCAACGGCCGTCCTTTCAGATACGGACCAGTTTGTCGATCAGGCTTCAACTTGAGAGACGTTACGGGCTTCACCCGATGCCCGCCCGGTCCGCTTCTTGATTATTGTGGGCGGCGATGCCAGTCCATCCCTCGCCTCGTGACGCGACCGCTCTGCCTGGCGGGATGGATCCGCGTCCCTCAGACTCCGCAGCCCACGCACGGACATCAGCTTCGATGCGTCTGCTCCTCATCGAGGACTCCGACGACGATGCCACGCTGATTCTGCGCGAGCTCACACGGGCCGGCTACGCAGTCACGCCAGAACGCGTCGCGACCGCCGACGCGCTTGCCGACGCCCTCACCCGTCAGCGCTGGGACATCGCGATCGCGGATTACACGATGCCCGGCTTCAGCGGCTCGGCCGCACTCACGCTCCTGCGCGAGTACGACGCCGACCTGCCCTTCATCTTCGTCTCCGGAACGATGGGCGAAGACGTCGCGGTTGCCGCGATGCGAAGCGGCGCCCACGACTACATCATGAAGTCGAATCTGAAGCGGCTGGTGCCAGCCGTCGAGCGCGAGCTGCGCGACGCGGCGGGGCGGCAGTCGCGCCGCCAGGCGGAGGCGCGTCTCGCGCACCTCGCCTATCACGATGCGCTGACCGATCTGCCCAACCGCGTACTGCTGCACGATCGCCTGCAGCAGGGCATTCTCGGCGCGGAGCGCTCGCACGAATCGCTCGCGCTGCTCGTGCTCGATCTCGACGGGTTCAAGACCGTGAACGATTCGCTCGGGCATCACGCCGGCGATCGCGTGCTGCAGGAGTTGTCGTGGCGACTGCGCGAGCTGCTGCGCGACGTGGATACCGTCGCCCGCCTCGGCGGCGACGAGTTCGCGATCGTCCTGCCGCGAACCGATTGTGACGGGGCGATCCTCGCGGCGCGCAAGGTCATGGAAGCCCTGCGCCGGCCGGTGCCGATCGACGATCGCAGCTTCGTGGTCGGTGGCAGTCTCGGCATCGCGTGCTTCCCGGCGCACGGTGTCGGCGCCGACGAACTGCTGCAGAAGGCCGACATCGCGATGTATGTTGCGAAAACAGGCGGGCTGGGGTACGCCGTCTACGTGCCGGGACGCGATCAGTACGCGCATCGTCGCCTCACCTTGATGACCGAGTTCAGGGAGGGCATCGAGTGCGGACAGTTCCTCTTCGACTATCAGCCGATCGTGAACCTGCAGTCGGGCGTGCCGGTCTCGGTCGAGGCGCTCGTGCGCTGGAATCACCCGCAGCGCGGCCGCCTGCTGCCGAGCGAGTTCATCGAGTTCGCCGAGCACACCTGGCTGATCGAACCGCTGACCATGCTGCTGCTCGATCAGGCGCTGGCGGAATGGTCGGGCCCGCAGCCGCCGATCTCGATCGCGGTCAACCTGTCGCCGCGCACGCTGCGCGATCCCGATCTGCCCGATCGCATCGCCAACGTGCTGAGCGCGCACGATACCCCGCCTTCGAGACTGGTGCTCGAGATCACCGAGAGCACGCTGCTCGTCGATGCGCAGCGGACGACGACGTGCCTGTCGCTGCTGCACGACATGGGCGTGACGCTGGCGATCGACGACTTCGGCGCCGGCTATTCGTCGCTCAGCTATCTCCGTCGACTGCCCGTCGATCAGCTGAAGATCGATCGATCGTTTGCGAGCGCGCTCGCCGTCGGCGACGACCCGATCGTACGGTCGACGATCGACATGGCGCACAATCTCGGGCTGACGGTCGTGGCCGAGGGCGTCGAGGACGCCGTCGTGCTCGAGCGGCTGCGCGACCTGGGCTGCGATGCGGCGCAGGGCAACTTCATCGCAGCCCCGGCGCCCGCGGCGGATATTCGCCGGTGGGTGGCGGCGCGTCATGGAGGCTAGAGACTGGACCGAAGAGGAAGCCAGGACGCTGAAAGAGACGAGCCGCGACAGGTGATAGTCACGGCCGACGATCCCTTCCGCGCGGTGTTTGCGTCGCACCCGCTGCCGATGTGGCTTTACGATCGCGAGACCTCGACGATCCTCGACGTCAACGCGGCGGCGCTTGCCTACTACGCCTGCAGCCGCGAAGAGTTCCTGCGGAAGAACGCGGCCTCGCTGTCGTGGCCTCCTACCGATCGACGACACGGGACGGACGCGTCGTCGAACGACGGTCCGGAGTTCGAGCTGGTCTCGCACCCGGTCGACTTGGGCGGTCGGCCGGCTGTGTTCGTCTGCGCGCACGACGTGACGGCACTGCGACGGGCTGAACACGCGCTGGCGCGGGCGGAGCAGGACCAGCGCCGGATGACCGTCGAGTTCGAGGAGCACGTTCGCGAACGTACGGTACAGCTGCGGGCCGCCGTCAGCGAGCTCGAGGCGTTCAGCTACTCGGTCTCGCACGATCTGCGGGCGCCGCTGCGCAGCATCGCGGGGTTCAGCCAGGCGCTCATCGAGGATGCGGGGGACGGACTCTCGGCCGACGCCTACGACGACATCTCGCGCATCGTCGCCGCCGCGCAGCGCATGGACCATCTGATCAACGACCTCCTGACGTTGTCGATGGTCTCCCGGTCCGGGATCAATCGCGAGCCGGTCGACATCTCGGATCTCGCGAACCGAATCCTGGCCGAACTCGGCGATCTGTCGTTGTCGCGCGCGGTTGCGACTCGAGTGCAGCCCGGCATGATGGTGCAGTGCGACCCGCGCCTCGTGCGCGTGGTGCTGGAGAACCTGCTCACCAACGCGTGGAAGTTCACCAGCCGTCGCGAGCAGGCATCGATCGAAGTCGGGCAGATCTCGCGCGACAGCGAGACCGCATTCTTCGTGCGTGACAACGGGGTCGGGTTCGATCCGACCTTTGCCGACAAGCTGTTTGGTCCGTTTCAGCGGCTGCACGACGCATCCGAGTTTCCCGGGACGGGCATCGGTCTCGCGACGGTGCGCCGCATCGTTCAACGGCATGGCGGACGGGTGTGGGCGGAGAGCCAGCTCGGGCAGGGGGCGTGTTTCTACTTCACGCTGCAGTCGTGATGCGTTGAGAGGTCAGTCGTGTACCAGATTCTCCTCGTCGAAGACAATGCCGACGACGTCGAGCTGACACTGCGCGCGTTTCGCAAGAGCGATCTCGTCAACACCGTCACGGTCGTGCGTGATGGCGTCGAGGCGCTGGACTATCTGCTGGCCAGCGGTGACTACGCCGAACGCGACGCCAACGCGCTGCCGGATCTGGTGCTGCTCGACATCAAGCTGCCGCGCGTCGATGGCCTGCAGGTGCTCGAGCGGCTGCGTGCGAACCCGCGGACGAGGCTGCTGCCGGTCGTGGTGCTCACCTCGTCGGCCGAACCGAGGGATCTGCTCACGTGCTATTCGCTGGGCGCGAACAGCTACGTGCGGAAGCCGATCGACTTCAAGCAGTTCTCGCGGGCGCTGCAGCAGATCGGCTCCTACTGGTTGCAGACGAATCAGGCGCCCCCGATCCCCGGTACTGCGTAGACACAACCTGAACAAATCACTGTCAGGGCTGAGCCGACCCCGACGACGTGCCGGTGGCGTCGAGCGCGAAGGTGAGCAGCTTCGGCGAGAACGGGGTTGCGCTGTTGCCAGGGCCCGCGTTCCCCTGTGTGACCGAACCCACGCCGCCCATCAGTGCGACGTACTGGCGTCCATCGATCCGATACGTGATCGGCGGCCCCATGCCGCTGCGCAGTCCGGTCTGAATCTCCATCAATTTCTCGCCCTTGTCCGCGCTGTACGCGAGGAAGCGGCCGTCGCTCAACACCTGAAACACGAGATTACCCGCGGTCGCGAGCGTTCCTCCACCGATGCCCCCGCCGCCCGGCGTCCGCCACCGCATCTGCTGCGCCACCGGATCCCATGCGACCAGCGCGCCACGTCCGCCTGGTCCTTCGATCGGCGGTGGTCCGATCGCGGGCGGAGGCGGTTTGACCGGCGTTGGCGCAGGCCGCACGGTACCCGTCGACGCGCCAGGACGCGGCGTGAACGTCGATTCAGCGGCGTACGAGAACGAGTTGTTGGTCGATGTGGGGATGTAGGCGAGGCCGGTCATCGGGCTGAACGACATCGGCGACCAGTTGTGCGCGCCGCCGCCGCCCGGCGAGATGAGGATGGCGTCAGCGCCGTAGAACGCGTCCTCGTTGACGATCGGCCGGCCGGTCTTCGGATCGATGCCCTTGGCCCACGTGACTTGCGAGAACGGACCGGCGGAGATGAACTGACCGGTGATGCGATCGATCACATAGAAGAACGCGTCCTTGTTCGCCTGCATGATCACTTTGCGTGGACGCCCGTTGATCGTCAGGTCGGCGAGGATCAAATCCTGGACGCTGTCGAAGTCCCAGTTGTCGCCCGGCACGACCTGGTAGTGCCACTTCAACTCGCCGCTGTCGACATCGACGGCGAGGATCGAGCACACGTAGAGATTGTCTTTGCCTCGCGACGATCGGTGCTGATACGCCCACGGTTCCGCGTTGCCGGTGCCGACGTAGACCAGTCCCGCCTCCGGATCGTACGCGGCGCCATTCCAGACGGCGGCGCCGCCTCCGTTCTTCCACCACTCCTTGTCCCACGTGTCGGCCGCCTTCTTCATGGCGGCGTTCTCGAACGGCTTGGATGGATCACCGGGCACGGTATAGAAGCGCCACGCGCGGCGGCCGGTCATGGCGTCATACGCATCGAAGAAGCCGCGCGTCGGCCGATCGCCGCCGCTCGCGCCGATGATGACCTTGCCGTTCGCGATGCGCGGCGCCATCGTGAGCGTGTACTGATCCTGCGGAAACGCGACGCGCGACTCCCAGATCACCTTGCCGGTCTCGGCGTCGAGCGCCTCGAGCCGCCCGTCGATGATCGGCGCGAAGATCATGCCCTGATAGATCGCCAGACCGCGATTGACGACGCCGCAGCAGATCGCCGGTCGCACCGCGGTCTGATTGACCCACGGATCCCACCGCCATTTCTCTCTGCCCGTGCGCGCGTCGACGGCAAACACGATGCTCCAGTTGGTGATGCCGTAGATCGTGCCGTTGGCCACGAGCGGCGTCGCTTCCTGGCCCCCGCCTCCTGATCCCACCTCGTACGACCACGCAAGCCCGAGCCGGCTGACGGTGCTCGTGTTGATCTCGGTGAGCGGGCTGAAGCGCGTTTCGGCCTGGCTCAACCCGTATGTCAGCCACTCGTCGCCGGACTGGCCGGCCCTCCTCAGCGCCGTATCGTCGATGCGCGAGCCTTGGGCCACGAAGGACACGGAGAAGATCAGGCACAAAGAACACAAAGACCACAAAGTCAGGCTGTAACGTAGTCGTGGCATAGCAGCCTCTGAGCGGACAATGCAGGGGCGGGTCCGCCTCCGCAACGCGACGGCGAGACCCGCCGTAATGTTTCGAGCGATCTACTTTCCTCGACCACCTGGCCCCGCCGTGTCATTCGACGCCACGCGCTTCTTGAATCGCCATCGTCCGTTCTCGCGCACGAGGGTGTCGTCGTACCGCCCTGCCTGCGCGATCGTCGCGCCGCGCTCGCCAGGCACGACGAAGGCCCACCGCGACCAGGCTGTCGCGGTATCGCCGTTGACGGTAATCACGAAGTTCGACAGCAGATGGTAGTTCTTCGCGACGTTCGGCTGCGTGCCCATGTTCTTTTCCATGAAGGTCTTGATGTTGGCCGGCCCGGTCACCGAGCCGAAGCCGCCGACCCATTCCCCGTCCTTCGCAAACAGGGACGAGTACCCCGCGAAGTCCCGGTTGTCGAGATAGCGTCCGTAATCGAGCAGGAGATTCTGAATCTCCTCTTTGTCCTCGAACCGCTGCAGGCGAGCAGCCAGCGATGATTCAGAGGACGCGGCGCGCTGCGCGTACACGTGCGAAGGGGTCACCATCCACGCCGCCAGGGCCAGGCATGACGCACGCAGAAACCAGCGATTGAGCATGATGTGCCTCGTGAAGGCGCGCGACCCGAGCAGCAGCCGTCCGAACGCGGCCACCGTCGATTTCAAACGCGCAGGAGTCGAACGTGGCCGCGGGTATCGTTGCGCGAGCACGTCGGCGTACGATTGAAGGTCGATCGCGCTGTGTCTCCCGTTGAGCGCGATCAGCGTCTCGGCCGCCAGCCGTCCGGATGCGATCGCCGGTCCGATTCCCTCGCCGCTCTCCGCGTAGGCGAGACCGGCCGCGTCGCCGACCAGCAGCATTCCGTCACCGACGATCGGACGAGTGCCGGCGCCTGACGCGAGGTAGGCGTGACCCCGCCATTTGAGTTTCGATGTAGGCGACAACGTGTGCGTACGTTCGAGGAACGTCGTGAAGTCGCGCACGTGGTCGTTGAAGTCGACGCTCGTGCGTCGTCCGATCCCGACGTTGAGATAGTCGCCCTTCCGCACGCACCAGCCGTAGCCCTCCAAATCGCGACAGAAGAACAACTCCGGCATCTGGCCGTCTGTCGTCGCGTGGCGTCCCTCCACGCGGAACTCGGCTTCTTTCGCCACGACGGGAGGGGACGTATCGGCCCCGCCCCGCAGGTGCCGTGCGACCGGGCAGAAGTGACCGCCGGCCCCGATCACCACCATCGCATCGATCGCGCCGTTGACGATCCACCGCCCGCCGGAGCGTTGCAGCGAGGTCACGAACGTGTCCTCGAGCACGTGCGCCTGCGCGCGACGAAGCAGGAAATCATCGAATTCGCAGCGCCGGATCGCGTAGCTGGCGACGTGGTGGTAGCGCGTGTCGACCGGGGTCGCGCCGATCACGCTGGTGCGAAACGCGCGGATCTCCTGGAGCGTCAGCCCGGTCGCGCGGTACTCGTCGGGATCCAGTTCGAGCAGCGGAAAGACGCCCGGCGTGAGCCAGCCCGCACACACCTTGTCGCGCGGGAACCGTGCGCGATCGGCGACGACCACCTCCCACCCGGCGCGGCGGAGAACGCGGGCGCACGTCGACCCACCCGGCCCGCCTCCCACGACGAGCGCATCACACCGAATCATGCGGGAGTGACCGGCGGTTCGGCGCTGGTCCTGAGCGAGCGAAGCGAGTCGAAGGGCTCTGAGCGGGTCCAATACGGCGGCGCCGATTCGCGGGGCGTGAAGACGACCTGAAACAGCTGCAGCCACCCGGCGTTGAACGCCGCTTCCGACCCGGCCAGATACAACTCCCACGCTCGCCGGAACTCGTCACCGTAGGTCGCGCGCACGTAGTCGGTTGCCGCGGCAAAGCGAGCGGCCCACGCAGCGAGCGTGTGGGCGTAGTGCAGGCGCAGATTCTCGATGTCGGTCACCGACATGCCTGCAGGCGTCAGGATTCTCGACGTGAGCTCCGCCAGCGTCGGGGTGTAGGCGCCGGGGAAGATCCGTCGCCGGATCCACGTGTTGAGCGGACGAGAGACGTCGCGGCCGATGAAATGCAGCAGCCCGCGTCCGCCGTCTCGTTTGAGGCTGCGCTTGAGCACGGTCCCGACGGCCGAGAGATTACGCCGTCCCACGTGTTCGAGCATGCCGACCGACACGAACGCGTCGAACTGTCCCGACACGTTCCGATAGTCGTCGTCGATGAACTCGACCTGACTCGCGAGCCCTTCACGCGCGGCGCGCTCGCGCGCGTACTCGATCTGCTCTCGAGAGATGTTGAACGCCCGGACGTGCACGCCGTAGTGACGCGCCATGTGGAGCGCGAGCGCGCCCCACCCGCAGCCCGCCTCGATCACGGAGTCGCCCGGCTGAAGACGCAACTTGCGACAGACGAGATCGAGCTTCGCGTGCTGCGCGTCGTCGAGCGACATCCGCTGGTCGGCGAAGTACGCGCACGTATACACCATCCGGCGATCGAGCCACCGCTCGTAGAACGCGTTCCCGAGATCGTAGTGATGGTGCACGTTGAGCCGGGAACGCCGCAGCGTGTTCGCCGACGAGAGCGCAGCCGCGATTCGATCGAAGAGCGACGGTTCGAGCGGCGAGAGTCGCGTGAGCTCGGCGGTGATCACGGGCAGCGGACCTCGGACGTCGAGGCGGCCTGTCATATACGACTCGCCGAACTGGAGATCGGGATTGACGAGGAGGCCGATGAGCGTGCCTCGATCGTGCACGATGAGATCGCCGATCAGTCTCGATTGCCCGGTGTACGGAGACGACCCGTCCCACAGCTGGAGACGGACCCGGGCGGGCTCGATGGTCTTCTGAATGCGGGCGGCCAGCCACCGATCGAGGATGGTGGGGGCGCGTGCTGCTTGTGTGTGTGGCTGCGGCTGAGGCGTTGTCGCCGTGTTGATCCCAGCCGCGGTTGCAGTCGAATGTGTCGATGAACTCATCGTCGATCGCACCTTCGGAAGGCCTGTGAGGCCGGCAGGCCCGAGATCATACACGCACTACGGCGTGTCCGGCTTGAGCGTGAGCCGCCTGTACACTGTGGCCCATGGGCCTCTCCTCCGACGATCGCGGTGTCCTCGTTGCGTGTCCCGCCTGCGGGAAGACGAACCGGCTGTCGTACGACGCGCTCGATCGTCACATCAGATGTGGCCACTGCAAGACGGCGCTGCCGGCGGCGAGCCGCCCCGTCGACGTCCCGACGGTCATGGCGTTTGATGCGCTGATCGCGCGATCGCCCGTGCCGGTCGTCGTCGACTTCTGGGCACCGTGGTGCGGTCCGTGTCGCATGATGGCGCCGGAGGTCGAGAAAGTGGCCCAGACACTGGCCGGAAAGGCGCTCGTCGCGAAGGTCGACACCGAAGCACTTCCCGCGCTCGGCGAGCGTTTCCTCATCCGTTCGATTCCAACGTTGATGGTGTTCCGAGGTGGACAGGTGGTCTCGCGCGAATCCGGCGCGAGACCCGCCGGCGACATCCTCGCGATCGTTCATCGCAGCTGACCGTCGCCTCGAGGACGTCGTGAGTCTCACAGAGATTGCGGGCCTCGTCGTGGCGACACTCGGTGGCGCGGTGATTGGTCTCGAGCGCGAATGGTCAGGCCACGCGACGGGCCCGGCGGCGCGCTTCGGCGGCATCCGCACGTTCACCCTGCTCGGGGCGCTCGGTGGTGTGTCCGGGTGGCTGTCGATGCACGACCTGCTGCCGCTCGCGGTCGTGCTGCTCGCCGCCTCGTCGGCGCTGGTGGTGGCGGCCTATGCTGCGTCGAGTCACGCCAACGTCGAAGCGACGACGGAGGTCGCGGCGCTCGTCGTGCTCGCCGCCGGCATGTTGTCGGGCGCGGGTTACCTCGCACCGGCAAGTGCGCTCGTGACGGCGACCGCGCTGCTGCTCCTCGAGAAGACACGCGTGCACGCGCTCGTGGCACGAATCGACGATCAGTCGCTGCGCGCCAGCGTGCGCTTTGCCGCGATGGCCTGCGTGATTCTGCCGCTCCTGCCGACCGGCCCCTATGGACCCTACGGCGCCGTGAAGCCGAGAGAGCTGTGGGTGCTCGTGCTGTTCTTCTCCGGTCTCAGCTTCGTGGGCTGGATCCTCCGGCGCGTGATCGGCCCGTCGCAAGGCGTGATCCTCTCGGGGCTGCTGGGCGGCATCGTGTCGTCGACATCGGTGACGTTGACGTTCGCACGCGACAGCCGCCCACCGCAGGCGCCGCGTGTGGCGCTTGGCGCTGGGGTGATCGCGGCATGTACGCTCATGCTCGTCCGGCTCACCATCGCGTGCGCGGTGCTCAACCCGCCGCTGGCGCTCGCCATCCTGCCCTACATCGCGGGGGCGTTCGTGATTGGGGCCGCGAGCACGATCGTCGCGTGGCGCAGGAACGCGGGGGACACGGAGAACCGCGACACCGGGGAACTCGATTCACCGCTTCGCACGACGGCGTCGCTGCAGATGGCGGCACTGTTTCAGATCGTCCTGTTCGTGATCGCGTTCGTGCAGATGCGTTGGGGCTCCAGTGCGCTCGTCATGACATCGGCCATCGTCGGCTTGACCGATCTCGATGCGTTGACGCTGTCGCTGGCGCGACGCGGAGGTGCTGGCGATGAGCTGCAGCCGATTGTCATCGCGCTCGTGACCGGCATCCTCTCGAACACGCTGCTGAAGCTCGTCGTCGCGGCCGGAATCGGCCGCGGCACGTTTCGCGTGTTTGCAGGCGGTGCGCTTGCGGCAATCGCCATCGCGCTTGGCGTCATGCTCGTACTGCGATAATGGATGACGTGAAAGTGCTGATGGCCTCCGGCTCCGTCATCGTCGTGCTCGCGGTGCTCATCGCGTCTGCCCAGCCTCAACGCACCATCTGGGATCGTGTGTATACGGCGGCGCAGGCCGGGCGAGGCCAGAAACTGTACGCCGAACAGTGCGCACAGTGTCATGGTGAAGGATTGTCCGGCGTCGAGATGGCGCCGCCGCTGACCGGCGACATGTTCAATTCGAACTGGGAAGGCGTTCCGCTCTCCGATCTCTTCGAGCGCATCCGCATGTCGATGCCGCAGAACAATCCCGGCTCGCTCACGCGTGCGCAGACGGCCGACGTCCTCGCGCACATGCTGAAGGTCGGAGGGTTCCCCGCGGGTGAGCAGGAGCTCGACGGTCAGGCCGGCGCGCTGACAGGGACGAAGTTCCTGACTTACAAACCGCAGGAATAGTCACGCGCAGGCTGCGCTCTACGGCAGCACGTAGAGCGCGAGCTTCAGCTCGCGCGGATCCACGCGCCGAACGCGCCCCCACCTGCCTCACCGCGAAGCGGCCCCACGCGCCGAGGGCGCGCCCCACTTGAGCCTGCGCCACTCATACCAACAGACCTTGATCTGACTGCCCGAACGGGAGTAGGGTGGGCGCCCCGGCCGGTCGACGCGCCATGTCGCGCGTCCCGGCAACACGAAGGAGGCCACAGAAACATCACGTCGCCGTCGCCGAGACTTGTGATCCGTTGCGGGGTAACCAACCGACTGGAGAGAGGTGGCACTATGCGCGCCGTAAAGATCCTGACAGTCCTGGTTTGGAGCATCCTGGTGCCGGCCGTTGCCGGTGCGCAGGCGGTCATCGCCGGTTTGGTCAAGGATGTGTCGGGGGCTGTGCTGCCAGGCGTTACCGTTGAAGCCAGCAGCCCCGCACTGATCGAGAAGGTCCGGAGCGCCGTGAGCGACGGCACCGGACAGTACCGCATCGAAGATCTGCGTCCCGGCGTCTACAAGGTCACGTTTACCCTCACCGGGTTCAGTTCCTATCAGCGCGAAGGCATCGAGTTGACCGGTTCTTTCACCGCAACCGTCAACGCCGAGATGCGCGTCGGCACGCTGCAGGAGACGGTCACCGTCACGGGTGAATCGCCGATCGTCGACACGCAAAGCGCCCGCCGCCAGACCACGCTGAGCAATGAGGTGCTGAAAGCGATTCCCACCGTTCGCAGCTACAACGCGCTCGTCGTCGTCGTTCCCGGTGTCATCACCAACACCAACGACGTGGCGACGGGAACCTCCACGACGCAGTTTCCGATCCACGGCGGGCGGAACAACGAAGGACGCATGACCGTCGACGGTCTCAACGTCGGCAATCCTCCCGGCGGCAATCAGCCACCTGGGTACTCGGTCGACGTCGGCAACTCCGAAGAGGTCGCGTTCACGACGTCCGGTGGGCTCGGCGAACAGGAGACGGCCGGCCTGGTCATGAACATCGTGCCGAAGACCGGCGGCAACTCGCTGCACGGCTCTGCGTTTTATAGCGGGAGCGGCAAGAATCTGCAGTCGGACAATTCGGCGGGAGTCGCCGGTCTGGCCACGCCGACGCCTCTCACGAAGATCTACGACCTCAACGCGGCGATCGGAGGGCCGATCTTCAAGGACCGCCTCTGGTACTTCCTCACCGCGCGGACGCAGGGCAGCACGCGCGTCAACGCGAACCAGTTCTACAACGCCAATGCCGGCGACGCGACGAAGTGGGCCTACGCTCCCGTCCAGGCCCAGCCCGGGTTCTCGGATCGCACGTGGGAAAACGTCAGCGGACGCGTCACGTGGCAGGCGACGCCGCGCAACAAGATCGGCGGGTTCTGGGACGAGCAGTGGGTGTGCCGCAAGTGCGAGGGCAATACGATCGGCATTACCACGCCGCCTGTCGTGTCGCCTGAGGCGAACGGTCCCAATCCCACGCTGCCGCTTCGAGTGCCGCAGGTGACCTGGGCGTCGCCGGTCACGAACAAGCTGCTGCTCGATGCCGGATTCGGCGGCACCTATTACGGGTGGGGCAACTTCGAGCGCACTCCGAACCCGACGCACGATCTGATCAAGCTCACCGAACAGTGCGCCGCGAACGCCGATCCACGTTTTTCAGGCTGCGCCAATAACGGCAATCGTCCTGGCATCGTGTATCGCTCGCAGGATTGGGGCGACAACCGCACCGGTTCGTACATCTGGAAAGCGAACGTGTCGTACGTGACCGGCCGTCAGAGCTTGAAGGTCGGCTATCAGCACACGTTGATGACCGATGATCGGACATGGTCGACCAACAGCACTGATCTCTGGTACCGCGTGAGCAACGGCTTGCCCAATCAGCTGACGGAAACCATCTCGCCGTGGATCAACAACGCGCGCGCCGGATGGGATGCGGTGTTCGCGCAGGAACAGTGGACCGCAGGGCGTGTCACGCTGCAAGGCGCGGTACGATTCGACAACGCTGGCAGCTGGTTCCCCGAGCAGAACATCGGGCCCGATCGTTTCCTGCCGGTCGCCTATCAGTTCCCCGCAAGCAAGGGCATCGACAAATACAAGGACATCACGCCGCGGTTCGGCGTCGCGTACGACGTCTTCGGCAACGGCAAGACCGCGGTCAAGATGAACTACGGCAGATACCTCGAAGGCGTCGGCGTGCAGTTGAACTACGCCAACACCAATCCGACGACGCGCATTCCGACATCGACGGGGCCGTTCGGTGTTCCCGGCGTGACGAGAACATGGATCGATGCCAACGCGAACTGGGTTCCGGACTGCGATTTGTCGAACCCGAACGCCAACGGCAATGCAGCGGCGGTTTACGGCGGTGGCGGACCGGACTTCTGCGGAGCGATCTCGAATCTCGCGTTTGGTCAGCCCGTGTTGACCGGCAACTACGATCCCGATCTGTTGAAGGGATGGGGCGTGCGCGCGGGCGACTGGAGCTTCGGCGTCTCCGTGCAGCAGCAGCTGATGACGCGGATGTCAATCGAGGTTGGGTACTACCGCCGGTGGTTCGACGGGTTCACGTTGAACGACAACCTGTCGTTGGCAGCGGGCGACCTGACACCGTACAGCATCACCGCGCCTTCGGATCCGCGACTGCCGGGCGGCGGCGGCTACACGATCGGGACGCTGTATGACGTCGTGCCGGCGAGGTCGGGGCAGATCAACAATCTCGCGACGCTCGCCGACAAGTACGGCAAGGAGTATCAGTACTTCAACGGCTTCGACTTCACGATCAGCCTGCGCACGAGCGGCTTCACGTTCCAGGGCGGAACGAGCACGGGGCAGAACGTCGCCGATGCGTGTGATGTGCGCGCCAATCTTCCCGAGCTGAACGTCGGCATCGGCGCCGGTCTCGTTGGATCGACGGTCAGTCCCACGAGCCCGTACTGCCACGTGGCGTATGGCTGGTTGACTCAGCTGCGCGGACTTGGTTCGTACACGATTCCGAAGATCGACGCGCAGGTGAGCGCCGTATATCAGAGCAAACCGGGACAACTGCTGGCCGCCAACTGGGCGGCGCCGGCCGCGACGATTGCGCAATCGCTGGGCCGCGCCCCTTCAGGCAACGTCCAGAACGTCACCATCAACCTGATCGAACCGGGGTCGTTGTACGGCGATCGGATCAACGAGCTCGATCTGCGGTTCGCCAAGAACCTCAAGTTCGGAAGCCAGCGCGCGATGCTGTCGGCCGATCTGTACAACGCGCTGAACGCCAACCCGGTGATCACTTACAACAACAGCTTTACCGCCGGGGGTTCGTGGCTTCAGCCGAACGCGATCCTGACGGGAAGGCTGGTGCGATTCAGCGCCGAGTTCACCTGGTAGGCAGGAACAGGCCGTTCCGGGTTCAGGGGTTCTCGGTTCCAGTGCCGGAACCCTGAACCCTGAACTTTGAACGGCAATTGCCCCGGTTTCGCCCGATTTCCTGTCTGGAACGGGCTGTTGTTTCCCGCTAGACTTTGCCGATGCTTCCCGCGCCGAGTCGCCGGGACGTGCTCCACCTGCTGATGGCGGGCACTGCCGGTCTTGCCCTGCCTCGCCGCGCCCGCGCGCAGCAGCATTCCGTCGCATCTCATCACACGCCGCTGACCGTGTCGCGCCTGAGCGAGTCGCTCTCGCTCGTCTCAGGCGGCGGCGGGAATGTTCTCGCGGTGAGCGGCCCGGACGGTCTCGTGCTGGTGAATGGCGGATCGCAGGAGCGCTCGACGGAGCTGCTGAAGACGATCGCCGATCAATCCGGCGGCCGGCGTGTGCTGACGCTCTTCAACACCGACTGGCACCCCGATCACACCGGATCGAACGAGACGCTCGGCAGGAGCGGCGCGCAGATCATCGCGCACGAAAATACGAAGCAATACCTGGCGAACGAGTTGTTCGTCGACTGGGAGAAGCGGACGTACAAAGCGCGCTCGAAAGAATCTCTCCCGACCAGGACGTTTTTGACGTCGGGCACGATGACGGTCGGCAGCGAGCCGCTGAAGTACGGGCATCTCGGGCAGGCGCACACCGATGGAGACGTCTACGTGTACCTGCAGTCATCGAATGTGCTCATGACCGGAGACGTGATGACGGTCGGCAGGTATCCGATCGCCGACTACACGACCGGCGGCTGGCTGGGCGGCATGGTCACCGCGACGAAGACGCTGCTCGATCTGTCGAATGCGGACACACGGATCGTGCCGGGTACCGGCCCCGTGCAGACGCGCGCCGATCTGCAGGCGCAGTTCGACATGCTTTCAGCGATGCGCGAGCGTCTCGCCAAGATGATGCGGCAAGGAATGGGTCGCGAGGACATGCTTGCGGCAGGAGCGACGAAGGAGTTCGATGCGAAGTGGGGCGATCCGACGCTCTTCGTGACGACGGCGTACAAAGGGATGTGGTTACACGTACGGGAGCTCGGTGGAATCGTGTAGGTGAAGAGCCTGCCTCGCCGAAGCCGGAGGCGGGTCAAAGGGCAAAGGGCAAAGGTGAAGTTAAAGGTGTCAGGTACAAGGTCCAGGTACCAGATCACGTGCGTTGCAGCGGTCGGCGCGTTCGTGATTGCTTTGTACTCGGCTGTGGCTGCGCAGTCTGCGCGACCAACCGGCTCTACTTCACCGACTTCTTCCCCTTCCGTCACTTCGACTTCTTCCACTTCCGCCCGGGCTCTCTTCGACACCTACTGCGTCACGTGCCATAACCAGCGGGCCAAGGTCGCTGGCCTCGCGCTCGACGTCGTCGATGTGAACGAGGTCGCGCGCAACGCCGACGTTCTCGAGAAGGCTGTACGCAAGCTGCGCGGCGGGATGATGCCGCCGCCCGGGGCCAAGCGCCCGGAGCAGACGGCAGTGGACGGCGTGGTCGCATCGCTCGAGCGTGCGCTCGATGCGGCGGCTGCGGCGCATCCCAATCCGGGGCGTGTCGCAGTGCATCGGTTGAACCGCGCCGAATACGCGAATGCGATCGACGATCTGCTGGGCGTTCGCATCGATCCGGCGGCGCTCCTGCCCAAGGACGATGAGGCCGAGGGCTTCGACAACGTGGCCAGCGTGCTCACGGTGTCGCCGTCGTTTCTCGACCAATACATTTCCGCCGCGCGCGTCGTCACGGCGCGCGCGCTCGGGAACGCCGTGGCGCGGCCGGGCAGCATGACGTATCGGCCGGCAAAGGGCACCGATCAGGCGGTGCACGTCGACGGGCTTCCGCTCGGTACGCGAGGCGGATTGATCGCGGAGCACCTGTTCCCCTCCGACGGTGACTACAAGCTGAATATCACCGGTCTCGCCGGAGCCGGCTACGTCCGTGGCGTCGAATACAAGCACCGGCTGATCGTCACCCTCGATGGCACGAAAGTCTTCGAGAACACCATCGGCGGTGAAGAGGACATAAAGGCGATCGATCAGCAGCAGGCACCGGCAGTCGCGGCGATCAACGGACGGTTTCAGAACATCCCGCTCAAGGTGACGGCGGGGCCGCACAAAGTCGGCGTCACGTTCGTCGCGCGCAGCTACGCGGAATCTGACGATGTGCTCTACTCGTTCAAGCCGGGTGCGGGCGAGGACCGGATTCCCCGCGTTGGCAGCGTGGAAATTCAGGGGCCGTTCACGAACGCGGGTCTCAGCGACACGCCGAGCCGGCACAAGATCTTCGTGTGTCATCCGACGACGACCGCCGAGGAGCCGGCCTGTGCGAGACAGATTCTGTCGACGCTCGCGCGCCGCGCCTATCGTCGGCCGGTGACGGAGCAAGATCTGTCCGCGCCGGCGTCGTTCTTCGCCAGCGCGCGCGCGAGTGGTGATTTCAACGCGGGCATTCAGGCGGCGCTGCCGGCGATTCTCGCGAGCCCGAAGTTCCTCTATCGCGCCGAGCGATCGCCGGCGGGCCTCGCGCCGGGCTCCGTGCATCGCATCACCGATCTCGAGCTCGCCTCGCGCCTCTCGTTCTTCCTCCAAAGCCGCGTTCCCGATGACGCGCTGCTGACGGCTGCCGAGCAGAAGCGGCTCGCCGATCCCGCCGTGCTCGACGCGCAGGTGACGCGCCTGCTCGCCGATCCCCGCTCGAACACGCTGGTGACGGGCTTCGCCTTCCAGTGGCTGAAGATGCGCGGCGTGGACGACATCGAGCCGGATGCCGTCATCTTCCCGAACTTCGACGACAGCCTGCGCGACGCCTTCCGTCGCGAGATGGAGCTGTTCGTCCAGGCGATCGTCCGCGAGGACCGCAGCGTGCTCGACCTGATGACCGCCGACTTCACGTTCGTGAACGAGCGGCTGGCGCTTCACTACGGCATTCCGAACGTGCGCGGCGACCGCTTCCGTCGCGTGACGCTGACCGACCCGAATCGATTCGGGCTCCTTGGCAAGGGCGGGATGCTGCTCGGGACGTCCTACGCCAATCGCACGGCGCCGGTGCTGCGCGGTGCCTGGATCCTCGAGAACATCCTCGGCACGCCGCCGGCCGCGCCGCCGCCCGATGTCGAAGCGTTCCAGGAGAACAAGGACGGCGAGAAGGCGAAGACCGTTCGCGCGATCATGGAGCAGCATCGCGCGAAGCCGTCGTGCAACGCGTGCCACGGGATCATGGATCCGATCGGCTTCGCGCTCGAGAACTTCGACGCGGTCGGTGCGTGGCGCGCCACCGATGTCTGGGCCGGCACCCCGATCGATCCCTCGAGCCGGCTGGTCGACGGGACGCCGATTGGCGGACCGGTCGATCTGCGGAAGGCGATCATGCGCCGTCCCGAACAGTTCGTGCAGACGATGACCGAAAAGCTGATGATGTTCGCACTCGGTCGAAGCGTCGAGTACTACGACATGCCGGCGGTTCGAAAGATCGTGCGCGACGCCGCGGCGGATAACTACCGGTTCTCATCGATCGTGAAAGGCATCGTGCGGAGTGAGCCGTTCCAGATGCGCCGCGTGCCCGAGCCCGAAGCGCCCGCATCATCGACGGCATCGTTGAAGTAATGCGTGGCGTACGTAGGGGCCGCCTTAGTAGGTAGGGGCCACCTGTAGGTGGCCCGAGGACATATATGTTCATCTTCAAGAAGCACCTCTCTCGACGCACTTTTCTTCGCGGCACCGGCGTCGTCGTCGGCCTGCCGTTCCTCGATGCGATGGTCCCGGCGTGGACCGCGATCGCGCAGACGGCGGCGAGTCCCAAGCCCCGCATGGGATTCATGTATCTGCCGCACGGCGCGATCATGGAAGCGTGGACGCCCTCGGCCGAGGGCGCCGGGTTCGAGCTCTCGCCGATCCTCAAGCCGCTCGCCGCGTTTCAGAAACAGCTGACGGTGGTCAGCCAGCTGCAGAACAAGGGCGCGATTGCGCCACCCGTGCACGCGCTGCAGCCGGGCACGTGGCTCAGCTGTGTGCTCCCGGAGATGGGGCAGGATCCGCATGGCGGTGTCACCGCCGATCAGATCGCCGCGGCGCACATCGGCCAGGACACGCCGCTGCCGTCGATTGAAGTTGCGACCGAAGGCCGCGGCGGAAGCGGCGCGTGCGATCGCAGCTACGGCTGCAGCTACGGCAACACGATTGCGTTCCGCACGCCGACGACGCCGCTCCCGATGGAAGCCGATCCGCGGAAGCTGTTCGAGCGGTTGTTCGGCCAGGGCGATACGGCGCAGGAACGGCAGGCGATCGCGAAGCAGTATTCGAGCATTCTCGATCTCGTTTCACAGGAGGCCGCCGACCTGCAGCGCAGCCTCGATGCCCCCGATCGCGCAAAGCTGGGCGACTACCTCGAGAGCGTCCGCGAGATCGAGCGGCGCGTGCAGAAGATGGAAGCGCAGGACCTGAGCAGCCTCGAGCTCCCCGAGGTGCCGGTCGGCGCGAACTTCGATCAGCGGCTGAACCTGATGTTCGACATGATCGCGCTCGCGTATCAGGCCAATCTGACGCGCGTCTTCACCTACATGATGGCTGGCGAAGGCAGCAACGTGACCTACAACCACATCGGCGTATCCGATGCGTTCCATCCGCTGTCGCACCATCAGAACGACAAGGCCAAGAAGGATCGGCTGGTGAAGATCCAGACCTACCACTCACAGGTCTTCGCCAAATTCCTCGACAAGCTCGCGAAGATGCCCGATGGCGACGGCTCGGTGCTCGACCACTCGATCCTGCTCTACGGCAGCAACATGAGCAACAGCAACGCCCACGACGAGTACCCGCTCCCAACGGTCGTCGTCGGCGGCGGCGCGGGCAAGCTGAAAGGCAATCAGCATCTCCGCTACCCGGACAAGACGCCGCTTGCGAACCTGCTGCAGACGCTGCTCGATCGGGCGGGCGTGCCGGTGGAGAAGTTCGGCGACAGCACGGGGATCTTCTCGGAAGTGTAGCGACAGTGTAGGCCGGGAGCCTCCGTCATGTTGGCATTAGCACTCGCGCTCGCGTTGGGCGCCGCTGCTCCCCTCATCGATGCCGTCAAGGCCGGTGATCGTTCGACCGCGATCGCGATGATCGACAAGCGCGTCGACGTCAACGCGACCGAGAGTGATGGCACGACCGCCCTGCACTGGGCCGTGCAGCAGGGCGATCTCGATCTCGTGCAGCGGCTGATTCGCGCCGGTGCCAACGTCAAAGCCAGGAACGACTACGGCTCGACCCCGATGTCCGAGGCAGCCGTGCTGGGCCGCGTGCCGATCCTGGACGCGTTGCTGAAGGCCGGTGGCGACGTCGAATCGCCGAACGCCGATGGACAGACGGCGCTGATGGTCGTCGCCCGTACCAGTCAGGTCGACGCCGCGCGACTGCTGATCGCTCGCGGCGCCAAGGTGAACGCCGTCGAGAAATGGCGGGGACAGACCGCCCTCATGTGGGCGGTCGCGCAGAACCAGCCGGCGATGGTCAAGGAGTTGATCGCGCACGGCGCCGACGTCAACGCGCGCTCCACGGTCAACGAATGGCAGCGGCAGGTGACCGCCGAACCGCGAGCGATCTATCGGCCCGCCGGCGGACTCACTCCGCTGCTGTATGCCGCGCGCGAAGGGTGCGCAGAGTGCGCGCGGCTGCTCGTCGAGGCGGGCGCCGACATCAACCTCGCCGATCCCGAGAACATCAGCCCGCTGCTGATGGCGGTCATGAACGGACGGTTCGACACCGCGAGCTACTTGATCAAGAAAGGCGCGAGCCCGAACCGATGGGATTTCTGGGGCCGCGGTCCGCTCTACGCGGCGGTCGATCTCAACACCATCCCGCGAGGCGGCCGGCCCGATCGCCCGTCGATGGACGAGACCACGAGCCTGCAGATCGTCGAGATGCTCCTCGACGCCGGCGCCAATCCGAACGCGCAGCTCAAGCTCTCGCCGCCGTTCCGCAACGTCGGCAACGACCGCGGCCTCGACGGCATGCTCACGACCGGCACGACGCCCCTGCTGCGGGCGGCGAAGGCCAGCGATGCGCCGGCGATCAAAGCGCTGCTGGCGCACGGCGCCGACATCTCGCTCGCCAACTCGCGCGGCATGACGCCGATCATGGCCGCAGCTGGTCTCGGATCAGTCGATGCCGACACCCGCGGCTTCTATCTGTCCGAAGACACCCAGCAGCGCGCGATCGCGTCGCTCACGCTGCTGATCAAGGCCGGTGGCGACGTCAACTCGAAGGACTCGCGTGGCCTGACGCCGCTCCATGAAGCCTCGCGATGGGGCTGGAACGACGTGGTCACCTTCCTCGTGCAGAATGGCGCCGACCTGAATGTCAAAGACAACCGCGGTCTGACGCCGATTGATTCAGCGCTGGGCAAAGCCGGCGGCAACAGCCGCGGCGGGGCACGGATCGATGTGCACGAAGATACGGCGGCGTTACTCAGGAAGTTGATGGAGAAGAAGTAGTCTGAAATTCAAAATTCAAAATGCGAAATGCAAAATGCAAAACGCAAAAACGTTGTGCCGACCGTTACCGCGCCCGTTTTGCATTTTGCATTTTGCATTATGGAGAACGTGATGAAGGCAGCGCCGATCTATCTCGCTGGATTCCTGGTCGTGAGCCTCACTGCGTCAGTCGACGCAGCACCGTGTGAGACGCTCGCGAAGCTTGCACTGCCGCATACGACGATCACGGCGGCGGAGCAGATTCCCGCAGGTGCGTTTGTCCCTCCCGGGCCTCGCCCCGCTGGAGCGGCCGTGCCGGCTGTCTATGCCAGGCTCCCGGAGTTCTGCCGCGTCACCGCGACGCTCGCGCCCACCAGCGACTCGGACATCAGGGTCGAAGTGTGGATGCCGATCTCCGGATGGAACGGGACGTTCCAGGCTGTAGGCAACGGCGGGTGGGCGGGAACGATTCCGTACGCGGCGCTCGCCGCGGCGGTCGGCGGTGGATACGCCACCGCCGCGACCGATACCGGCCACGTCGGCGGCACTGCCGCGTTCGCACTCGGACATCCGGAGAAGGTGATCGACTTCGGGTACCGTGCGGTGCACGAGACCACGGTGCAAGCCAAGATGGTGGTCGATGCGTTCTACGGCTCCGCGCCGAAGCTTTCGATCTGGAACGGATGCTCGCAGGGTGGCCGCCAGGGAGTGACGGAAGCGGTTCGGTATCCGGCCGATTTCGACGCGATCATCGCAGGCGCTCCCGCTGTCAACGGACTGCAGATGCACGTGGGGCGCATGGCGGTGAACCGCTCGATGAACCGCACGACGGACTCCGCCATCCCCCGTGAGAAGTACCCGACGATTCACAAGGCGTTGCTGAACGCGTGCGACGCCAGGGACGGCGTCACCGACGGCGTCGTCGAGAACCCCGCGTCGTGCCTGTTCGATCCGAAGGTCCTGCAGTGCAAGGGGCAGGATGACGCGTCGTGTTTGACAGCGCCGCAGGTCGAGTCGGCCCGCGTGATGTACGGTGGCGCCACCCATCCGCGCACCGGCGCACAGTTGTTTCCGGGTCTCGCTGCCGGATCGGAACTCGGTTGGAACGTGATCGGTTCGCCTCAACCGCTCGGCCTCGCCACCGAGGCGTTCAAGTACGTCATCGCGAAGGACCCCGCGTGGGAGCCGGCGCGCTTCAACGCCGCCACGGATTTCGATCTTGCGCACAGCATCGACAAAGACGATGTGCTCAATTCGAGCAATCCCGACATGAAGGCGTTCTTCTCGCGCGGAGGTAAGCTGCTGCTCTATCACGGCTGGTCCGATCCGCAGGTCACGCCGCTCAACACGATCAGCTTCTTCAACAAGGTCGTCGCCCTGCAGGGCGGCGCTGTGGTCGGGAAGTCAGTACAGCTCTACATGGTGCCCGGGATGAATCACTGTCAGGGCGGACCCGGCACCGACACGTTCAACAAGATGGAGGCGATCGAGCAGTGGTTGAAGACCGGCACCGCACCCGATCGCATTCTCGCGTCTCACCTCACCGACGGCGTCGCCGATCGCACGCGGCCACTGTGCCCGTTCGGACGGGTCGCGAAGTGGAATGGCAGCGGGAGTACCGATGACGCGGCCAATTTCGCATGCGTCGCTGACGGGGCGCGTTAAGCCTGTAATGCGAAATTCAAAATGCAAAATGGAAAATAAAAAGAGAGACGGGCGACGCGCGTCTTAGTACGCCCTCGTTTTTCGCATTTCGCATTTCGCATTTTGCATTTTGCATTTTGCATCTTGAATTTTGCATTCTGCATTACAGAGCGTCGCCCAACACGTCAGAACTCACCCGAGCGCCACTGCGCGCCAACGTCCTGCCCAACACCCGCCAGGCGAGTACCAGTGATGTGACGCCCAGCGCCGTGCCTCCGAGCATGAACGTGATGACGACGATGTCCCACGCCGGGCGGTAGTTGTAGAGCCATGGGAAATTGAACGAGTGGAGCCCGTGGTATGCCCATCGCTCCATCCAGTCGCCTGCGCTATATGCCTCCGCGATGCGACCGTCCCGCGGGTCGATGTAGAAGCGTGTCTGGTTCGCGTCGTTGAGGCGGGCGAGGATGACCGGCAGCGGGCGTTGACGGGTACGGTCGAGATAATACGCGTCGTACTGCGTGAGGACGCGCGCCTCGGCGAGCTCGGGTCCGGCCGCGCGCTTCACGAGATCGATGATCGCGTCATGATCGAGCTCGGCGATCGGCATTCCGTCGACCGGAATGATGCGGCTCGCTCCACCGCTCATCGTCGCCAGATACACAGGTTCACCGACGATCGACGTGAACTCCAGCTCCTTGACCTGGAGGTTGGCCACCTGCGCGAGCGCTTCGCGCGGGTCCTTGCCGGCAAACGACCCGAACTGCATGCCCCCGCGGAACGCCTGCGGAATTCGGACGACGCCGCTCGTGCGCTCGACGGGCGGCCCTTCATGCCGCAGCGGAAACGGCTCCATCGACAGCAGACCGCTGAAGGCCCACGTCACGGCGGCGACGCCGAAGGCGAGACCGAGGATCATGTGCCATCGCTTCTGTCCCCGGTAGGGAACGCTCGTCGGCGCGCCGTCGTAGCGATAGCGCTTTCGCGGCGAGTACATCCACAGCGCGATCACGAGCCCGAGGATCGCCGTGCCGGTGCCGATGCCCGATGTCCAGACGACCACTTGATTCCAGCGGGGACCGTTCCTCCGGAGCGGCGTGAAGTACAGCCAGTGTGTAATCGGCCCCACGTATGCACCCAGCCGCGACCCCGTTGTCGTGTACTGGATCACGCGGCCCGTGGCTTGAGAGACGTAGACCTGCTCACCGTTCGGCCACGTGTACTTCCAGAGCGGTTTCACGTTGTCGAGCCGTGTCTGCAGCGTCCACTGATCGGCCTCTTCGACCGCTTCGATGCGCGCAGCCGACGCCGGCTGCGACGTCCAGGCAGACGCGACGCGGTTGACCACCTCCATCGAGACGTCGCCGAGCTCCTCCGCGTTGTCGGCAAAGACGACGTGCTCGTATCCGCCGGCGCGAAAGCGATACACGGGGCGACCGTCGAACGAATTGAGGCGAACGGACGTCGGCGGCTCATCGAGACCGAGGATGCCGTAGGCATCCACGGGCGAGACGGTGATCTTCGATCGATCGAGCGCGGGCGAGCGCTCGAGACGATCGGCGGGGGTAACGCTCGGGTACGGCCAGTACATCATCGCGATCCCTGACGGGAACCAGAGCACGAACAGCAGGCAGAGCGCCACGCCCAGCCAGCGGTGCACGAAGATGAGCACGCGTTTGAGCATCTAGTGGGGATGTATCCCCAAAGGGTCCACCAAACGTCGGATCTTATCCACAAGTGCCGACGTCAAGCTGAAGACTTGCTGAATTCTTTGTCAGGAAGCGCGACGCTCATTGCACAATGCGCCATGCGCAACACGACTGCCTTCAGGCTCGTTCTGGGGCTTCTGATGCTGTTCGCACCGGACGCTCTCGAGGCACAGTCGCAGGGGCCGCTTGCCGACACGTGCGGCGTGCCCCCGCCTGCGCCGGGCGCAGCCCCCGTCGTGCCCGCGGGAAACTATCCGGTGAAGCTGCCCACGATCTCGCTGCTCGGCGCACGCAACGATCTGCCGAATCCTTTCCAGCCAGGCATGCATTGGGGCCAGTTGCCGAGCGGACGAAGATGGGGCTCGACCGCGGGCATCGCGACGGCTCCCGATGGCACCATCTGGGCCATCGATCGATGCGGCGCATCGGGCGCTGGCGGCACCGCCTGCGCCGATTCACCGCTCGATCCGATCCTGCAGTTCGATCCCTCGGGAAAGCTCCTCAAGAGTTTCGGCCACGGCGTCATCGTCAGCCCGCACAAGATCTCGATCGATCACGAAGGCAACATCTGGGTGGCCGACAACGGCAGCGTTCCCGGCAAGGGACAGCAGGTGCACAAGTTCTCGCCCGACGGTATGCATCTACTGGCGCTCGGGAAGCCAGGCGTCGCGGGCATCGGACTCGATGAATTCGATCAGCCCACTGACGTTGCGGTCGCACCAAGCGGCGACATCTTCGTGGCCGACGGGCACTCCGGAGGCGGAGGTGCCACCGGCAATGCGCGCATAGTGAAGTTCAATCGCCAGGGTGCGTTCGTGAAGACGTGGGGACGCAAGGGCATGGGCGCCGGCGAGTTCGACGTGCCGCATGCGCTCGCCTTCGACTCGAGGGGTCGACTCTTCGTCGGCGATCGTCAGAACAATCGCATTCAGATCTTCGATCAGGAGGGGCGCTTCATCGCGCAGTGGTTCCAGTTCGGCCGTCCGAGCGGGATCGCGATCGATCGCAACGACGTGCTCTACGTCGCCGACTCCGAGTCACGAGACGGGCGCGCCAGCATCGGTCAACCGTCGTTGCCTCCAACCGGATACGGCTTCAACCAGGGCGCACAGCGCGGCATTCGGATCGGCAGCGCGCGCGATGGTGTGGTGCGGTACTTCATCCCGGATCCATGCCCCTATCCGTACACGACGACATCGAGCCTCGCCGAAGGCATTACAGTCGATCGCCAGGGCAATCTCTATGGCGCCGACTTCTTGGGAACCGTGCGGAAGTTCGTGAAGCGCTGAGCCAGGGAAAAAATCAGCAGGGCGCCTTCACTTCAGCCGCATCGTGGCTGCCGCACGTGGTTGGCGACCGCCAATGTGAACGTCGTTCCAAGCACGACCCAGGCGGTGAACGAGTAGGTCGCGAGCAGCAGTGCAAACACGGTCAAGCCGAATCCAATTCGTAACATCGCCTCACTAGCCCCCTGCGACACAAGAGCAATCCTCGGACCATCTGCTCACCGCGTTCTGACGCGAGGACGCAACCCGTTGTCCTGACTTGTGTTCAGCCGTCTTTACTTGTGTTCAGCCATTTTTTCCCCGCTCGAGATTGCATGGTGCCGCTTGGTACGCTCGTGTTCCGTTGAGACACGCGTCATGTCGTGAAACGCCCGCAAGATCCTTCAGCGTCAAGCACTTGGGTTCGAATGTCTCCCCTCGGGGACGTTTCCTCGAAATGGACCATCGCCGACCTGACCACCATAGCGCCGACGGCGCGACGTGCGACGGTTTGCGCGCCGCTTCCCTTTGTCGATATGGTGATGGGCTGGAGAACGCGCCGTGACTGCCACCACCGTTTCCCTCGCGAAATATCAGATGTACATCGGCGGAGCCTGGGTCGAGTCATCCTCGGGCGAGCACTTCGAGAGCGACGACCCGTTTCGCGCCGAGCCGTGGGCGCTCATGCCTCGCGGTACGCCTGCTGACGTCGATCGCGCAGTCTGCGCTGCGCACACGGCGTTCACCTCCGGTGAATGGCCGAAGATGACCGCGTCGCGTCGCGGTGCCCTGCTGCGAAAGCTTGGCGATCTCATCATCGAGCGATCGAAGTCGCTCGCCGAAATCGAGGTGCGCGACAACGGAAAGCTGTACGCCGAGATGAGCATGCAGACGGCGTACATGGCGCAGTGGTACCACTACTACGGCGGTCTCGCCGACAAGATCGAGGGCGCGGTTCTTCCGACCGACAAGCCCGACACGTTCAACTACACGCGTTACGAGCCGCTCGGCGTCATCGCGGCGATCGTCCCCTGGAACTCGCCGCTCCTGTTGACGACGTGGAAGCTTGCGCCCGCGCTGGCCGCCGGCAACACCGTGGTGATCAAACCATCGGAGTTCACGTCCGCCTCGGTGCTCGAATTCATGAAGCTCGTCGAGGCTGCCGGCTTTCCGCCCGGTGTCGTCAACGTCGTCACCGGTTTCGGCCCCGATGTGGGCGCGCCGCTCGTGGAGCATCCGCTCGTGGCGAAGGTCGCGTTCACCGGATCGGATGCGACCGGTCAGCGCATCTACGAGTCGGCTGCTCGCGGGATGAAGCACGTCACCATGGAGCTTGGCGGCAAGTCGCCGAACATTGTCTTCGACGATGCCAACATGGAGAACGCGATCAAAGGGGTCATCTCGGGGATCTTCGCGGCCACCGGTCAGACCTGTATCGCCGGATCACGGCTGCTCGTGCAGCAGAGCATCCACGACGAGTTCCTCGACAAGCTGGTCGCCTTGGCGCGCACCGCGAAGATGGGCAACCCGATGAACGCGGACACGCAGATCGGGCCGGTCACCAACAAACCGCAGTTCGAGAAGATCCTCCGATATATCGAGATCGCCAAAGGCGAGGGTGCGCGCGCGGTGCTCGGAGGAGGCCGGGCGACGCGGCCGGAATGCGGCACGGGATGGTTCGTCGAGCCCACGATCTTCGCCGGCGTGCACAACCGGATGCGGATCGCGCAGGAGGAAGTGTTCGGGCCGGTCCTCTCGGTGATCCCGTTCGCAGACGAGGAAGAAGCGATCGCGATCGGCAACGACGTGGTGTATGGTCTTGCGGCCGGCGTGTGGACGGAGAGCATGCGCCGCGCGCTGACGATGGCGGAGAAGCTCCAGGCCGGAACGGTGTGGATCAATACCTATCGCGCCGTGAGCTACCTGTCGCCGTTTGGTGGATACAAACGCTCGGGCCTCGGTCGAGAGAGCGGACAGGAAATGATCAAGGAGTATCTGCAGGTGAAGAGCGTGTGGATCTCCACGGCGCAGAGCGTGCCGAATCCATTCATCCAGCGTTGAGTCACGGGCCGCCTGAAGGCGGCCCCCACGGGGCACTACGTAGGGGCCACCTTCAGGCGGCCCTGACAGAGGACATTGATGGCACAACCGGTTCTGGGGTTCGTTGGAGTAGGGCGCATGGGCGGTCCGATGGCGTCGCGGCTGCTCGATGCGGGGTACACGCTGGCAGTGTTCGATACGAGCGCGGACGCGATGAAGCCGCTCGTGGCGCGCGGCGCGAGCCAGGTGGCATCGGCGGAGGCGGTCGCGTCGGCATCGGACGTGGTCATCATGAGTCTGCCCACGCCGCCGATCGTGCAGGCCGTCAGCCTCGGTGAACGCGGCATCCTGCGTGGCACGCGCGCCAGGACGCTGATCGACGTCTCGACGACCGGGCCAAGCGTGGCCGGCATCGTCGCCAAGGCGTGCGCGGAGCGTGGCGTCGCGTGGGTCGATTCTCCCGTCAGCGGAGGCGTCAACGGTGCGGTCAAGGGGACGCTCGCCGTGATGATCTCGTGCGCGAAAGACACGTATCCGGCAGTCGAGCCGGTGCTCAAGAATTTCGGCAAGACGTTCTACGTCGGCGAGAAGCCCGGGCTGGCGCAGATCGCGAAGCTCGCGAACAACCTGCTGGCGGCGGCGGCGATCGTGCTCTCGTCCGAGGCGATGGCGATGGGCGTGAAGGCCGGTCTCGACGCGAAGGTACTCATCGACATCATCAACGCAGGCAGCGGTCGCAACAGCGCGACACAGGACAAATTCCCGAAATCGATTCTGCCGGGGACGTTTGACTTCGGCTTTGCGACCGGACTGTCATACAAAGACGTCCGCCTGTGCATCGACGAGGCCGAGGCGATGGGCGTACCGATGGTGGCCGGCGCGGCGGTGCGGCAGATGCTGGCGATTACGCAGGCCAAGTTCGGAGCCGATTCCGATTTCACGTCGATCGCGAAGGTCGTGGAGGAATGGGCTCACGTGCAGATTCGGGGCTGAAAACACAGGACGGACCAAGGACGAAGTACCAAGAACCAAGGACCAAGGAGAGGACATGGACAAAGCGACGTTCGAGAAGGGTCGGGCCATCCGGAGCGCGGTGCTTGGCAAGGAATTCGTCGATGCGGCGTTCAAAGCTGCCGACGATTTCAACATGCCGATGCAGGAGCTGGTCACCGAGTACTGCTGGGGCGCGGTATGGGGACGGGACGGTCTCGACAAGAAGACGCGCAGCATGCTGAATCTCGCGATGATCAGCTGTCTCAATCGCCCCCACGAGCTTCGACTGCATATCGGCGGAGCACTGAAGAACGGTGTCACGCGGGATGAGATTCGCGAGATCTTCATGCAGGTCGCGATCTACGCGGGCGTTCCCGCTGGTGTGGATTCATTCAGAGCGGCGAAGGAAGTGTTCGAGAAGCTGGATCAGAAATAGGTTCAGGTCATCGGGTTCAGAAGGTCCTGTTCAAAGGTTCATGACGTTCAGGGTTCAGGGATTCTCGGCTTGAAGCGGGAGGGATGAATGAGGTCGATTCCGTTGCGCCGTTGGTTCGCCATCGTTGGTGTTGCCATTGCTCTCGCAGCGCTCGGGGCAGTGGCGCGAGGGCAGACCAACTGGTATCCGTCCAAGTGGGGCGCTGCCGATCAGCGCGGCGCAGCGAATCGGATCACGCCCGCGAAAGTGCTCGAGGCGCGGGATCTGATCAAGACCGGCAAGTTGTATCAGCTCGGTCACGTGTACGAGGCGGGCATGCCAATCTACGGGACCCGCCACTACAGCATCCGGATCCCGCAGGCGTTTCCGATGCCGGGCAAGAACCAGGCGGTCTATCACGACGAGATCATCAGCGGCGAGCTCGGGCAGATCGGCACGCAGTTCGATGGTCTGGGCCATCTGGGGATCGGCGATCTCTTCTACAACGGCAACAAGCGGTCCGAGTTTGCGAAGGCCGAGGGGCTCACCAAGCTCGGCGTCGAAAATGTCGGTGCCATCGTCACGCGAGGCGTCTTGATCGATGTCGCCAAGTACAAGGGCGTCGCGCAGCTCGCCGGCAACTACGAGATCACACCGGCGGATATCAAGGGTGCCCTGCAGCGCGAAGGTGCGGGCATCAAGCCCGGCGACATGGTGCTCTTCCACACCGGATGGGGATCGCTCTGGATGAAAGACAACACCAAGTTCGGCGCAACCGAACCCGGCATTGGCATCGCGGCTGGGCAGATGCTCGTCGACGCGCAGGTCGTCGTCGTTGGTGCCGACACGTGGGGCGTCGAGATCATGCCGAATCCCGACCCGACGCTATCGGCGCCGGTGCATCAGCTGTTCCTCGCCAAGAACGGCATCTATCTGCACGAGAACCTGATCACCGAGGAACTCGCCCGCGACAACGCCTACGAATTCATGTACTCGTATGCACCGTTGCGGCTGAAGGGGGCGACCGGATCACCGGGCAATCCCATCGCGATTCGATGAGGGACCCGCAGGCTGAAGCCTGCGCTCTACGAATCTGCGCTGATTACTACACGTAGAGCGGGGGCTTCAGCCCCCGCGTTTCATGGCTGCGCCTGATCGAAAAGCTCGAGCGCCATCGTTCCGTGCATCGCCGCGCCGCTCGAGCAGACGTGCGTCGGACGCGTCGTAATGGTGTTCGCTCATCCAACGAGCTTGCGACAGGCCGATCAGGGTCAGAGCGTGATTCTGCTGGGGGGAGCCACGATCTGCCCGTCAAAGTGAACGTCGACGGTCGATGTCAGGATTGATCGGGGTCTGCCCACGGCGACGATCCGGTTTGACCCGAAGCGTGAACGTGGGATCGTTGAGGCCTGTCTGGTCGCGGGCCGAATCAGCAGGGGACGCAGGCATTCTGCCGGCGGTGACGTGCTCGCCTGAATTGCCTTCCGAAGCCGAGATTGACTTGCCCATAGTTCGTGCCCTGAACCGTCCACGGCCGATCGAATCGGCGGCTAGGGGTACGCCGTGAGCGACAGTCGACGTGTTTTCCATGGACTCCTCTCCCCGAGGAAAACTGTTCAACAGTGGCGAACTCTATGCTCGAACGGTGGTGGACACCATCGGGAAGTCACCGGAGATCACTCAGGAGATTCCCTAGACCCACCGTACATCGCGGGCGGCGACCCGCTCGCGTCCGACAACGCTGTCGCCTTCAGTTGTCTTTCAGCCAGCCTTGGAGGATGGCGTACTTGACGATATCGATGCGACCGTTGAGCCCCAGTTTGCGCATCGCGTTCGACTTGTGCGCTTCAACGGTCTTCACGCTCAGTTCCAGTTGCGTCGCGATTTCCTTGTTGCTGTAGCCGGAGGCGATCAGTCGCAGCACCTCGGATTCCCGGTCGCTCGGCGCCACGCCCGACTGCGACAGGCGGCGGCGCCCCTCACGACCCAGAAATCCTGCGGTTACCCGCGCCGTCAGGGTGGAATCGAGGTAGTGGCCGCCCGATGCTGTCGCGCGGATGGCCTGAATCAGCTCAGCCGGTGCGCTCTGTTTCAGCACATATGCCGAGGCGCCTGCCCGCAGCAGTTCCTGAAGATACGCATCGTCGCCGTGTCGAGTCAGCGTGACGATGACGACGTCCGGCTGCAGTTCTTTCAGCTTCTTCGTGGCAACCAGGCCGTTCATGCCGGGCATCGAGATGTCCATCACGATGACGTCAGGCTTGCATTCCTGGGCCCGCTGAATCGTGGTCGCGCCATCGCCCGCCTCGGAGACGACCACCATATCGGGCTGCGCCTGGATCAGAAGTTTCAGGCCTTCCCGCACGACGACGTGATCGTCGGCGAGCAGAACGCGGAGCGTGCGGCCGGTTGAGCTAGGCATCGTTCAGGAAAGCTGCAGCGTCGGCATGCGCACGAGGATCGTGGTGCCCTCGCCAACCGCCGACTCGATTTCGAGCGTGGCGCCCACCATGGCCGCCCGCTCCTGCATGCCGAGCAGCCCGAAGCCGCGGCCGGCCGCATCCATGCTGCCCGGGTCGAAGCCGATGCCGTCGTCCTCGACGACCATCGACACGTGATCAGCGCGCCGCTCCAGGATGATCTCCACGTGCTCGGCCCGCGCGTGCTTCGCGATGTTGTTGAGCGCTTCCTGCGCGATGCGATAGAGCGTGGTTTCGATCTCCGACGACAGGCGATCGTCGGTCAGACCTGCAGTGTGCACATCGGCCGTGACTCGCGCCCGCGACGACCAGTCCTGGACGTAGTTGGTGAGCGCGGCCCGGAGCCCCAGATCATCGAGCGCAGTGGGGCGCAGCTCCCAGACGAGATGATCGACGTCGCGATCGATTTGCTGAGCCACCCCCTCGAGCGCCTCGACCTGTGCCGTCAGCACCGGATTGCCGCTGCACGACTCCTTGAGGGCGCCGATGCGGAGGCCGAGGGCCGTGAGCTGCTGGCCGAACTGATCGTGCATCTCACGCGCGATGCGACGGCGCTCGTCCTCCTGCGCGAAGACCAGCCGGCCCAGCAGCTCGGCCCGGGCGCGCTCTGCACCTTGACGCTCGTCCATCTCCTCGCGAAGCGACTGATTGGCGTGCGCCAGCTCCGCCGTCCGTTCTTCGACGCGTTCCTCGAGCTCGTCGTGCGCGCGGCGAAGCGCTTCCTCGGTTTCCTTGCGTTCGGTGAGATCGAAATGCGTGCCGACGATGCGTGTGACGGGCCCGCCCGGCTCGCGCCGCAATGGCAGCCCCCGCGACAGCACGTGAATGTAGCGGCCGTTCTTGTGACGAAGACGGAACTCGCCTTCGTACGTCCCTTTCCCCTGAGCCACGCGGTCGAATACGTCCTGCGCCCGTGGCCAGTCATCAGGATGCAGCAGTCGCTCCCAGGCGCTCACGTGCGGTTCGATCTCGTGGTCGGAGTAGCCGAGCATCTCCTTCCATCGTAGTGAGTACACGACCGCGCCCGTTTCAAGGTTCCAATCCCACACGCCTTCCTGGGCGCCGGCAAACGCCAGCATCAGGCGCTCCTCGCTCTCGCGCAGTGCGGCGATCGCGCGCTTGCGCTCCGACAGGTCGAAATGTGTCCCGACGATGCGGACCACCGGCCCCTCCGGCTCGCGCCGGAGCGGAATTCCCCGCGAGAGGACATCGACGTAGTGACCCGACTTGTGCCGCAGGCGGAATTCGCCTTCGTAGTTCCCACGGCCCCCGACGACGCGCTCGAACACGTCCTGCGCGCGCGTCCGATCGTCGGGATGGAGCAGACGTTCCCACGCGCTCACGTGCGGCTCGATCTCATCCACGGCGTAGCCGAGCATCTCTTTCCACGTCCGCGAGTACACGACGGCACCGGTCTCGAGATTCCAATCCCAGACGCCTTCCTGCGCTCCTGCAAACGCGAGCGTGAGCCGTTCCTCGCTTTCACGAAGGGCCGTCTCCGTCCGCTTGCGCTCCGTGATGTTGCGCATGACGGCCAGCAGCGCGCGATCCTGCGGATGCTCGAACAACGCACCGCTGATCTCGACTTCGGTCCTGCTGCCGTCGAGTCCCACAATCGTCTCTTCGATCGTTGGCACGTGGTCGCCGGCGATGAGCGCCGCCGCCCGCTGACGGATGTCGGCGCGCCGTTCAGGAGGGAAGAATTCGAATGGAGACCGGCCGATCACCTGCTCCGATGACGACGCGCCGAACAGGCGGACCGCCGCCGGGTTCGCGACGACGATGCGCCCCTCGCGAGTGATGAAGATGCCGTCTGGCGACAGCTCCACGAGGCGGCGGTACTGATCCGAGATCTCGCTCACGTGTCTCCGCGGCCCGTCTGCGTACGAAAGGCCGGCCTTTCGCATCAGGGCTCGGTCGGTTCTCCTGTCTGCAGGAGAACTTTGCCATCGGCCAGGGTGGCCCGCACGAACATGCCGCCTTTCGATCCGTCCCGCATCGGCCGAACCACGACGCTGATCTTGTCGCCCGCCTTCAGCGTGGACTTCGTCCAGCCGCGCCGTCCCAGGAAATTCGGGCTCATCCCTTCGATCGCCCAGGTCTCGACCACGCCTTGTTCGTTGGGAACGTTGACCCAGATCCACGTGTGCGGATTGGTCCAGTCGAACTGTTTCACGGTGCCGCTAATGGTCTTCTCGCCCTGCATGTTGAAGGCGGCGAAGGAGTGGTGGGCGGCGAGGGTGGCACCCGAGATCAGCACCGCTGCGGAGGTGGCGGTCAGCAGCTTCAGCATTGCGCGTGTCATCACGTCGTCCTACTTGGCGGGTGCGCCCGCCTGATTGAGATTGATTCCGGCCTTGCCGCTCTGGTCGACGAAGTTGCGGTTGTTCTCTTCGCAGATGTACTCGGCAATCGTCCACGTGCGATGCCGCTTCAGCGTGCGTGTGCTCGTGTACGGCGCGGTGAGTACGTCGGGATCGGTGACCGTCGTCTGGATGGTCATCGTGTCGGGGTCGGCGAGGCGGAAGCGCTCGACAATCCGCATCTTGTCGCCGTGCGGAACATTGGCCGCGATCTCGGTCAGCGGAGAGAAGCCAACGGTCTCGACCGCGAGCGTGTCGCCTTCCCAGCGTCCGACCGATGTGCCGTGAAATTTCAGATCGGGATCGGATGGCAGCGCTCGTCCATCGGTGTAGATGTGCCGCACCTGCATATACGCCTCGATGACGATCGTGACGAGTCCCGGCGTCATCAGGAACTCCATCGGATAGGGCTGCCCCATGATGCCGGGCATTCCTGGGGGCAGGCAGTTGGCAGTCTGGTTGTCTTCGCGCGCCTCGCTTTGCAGCTGTTTGCGCTTCGCGGTAGCGGCCGTTGTGAGCTGCGGTCCCTGGGGCGGGCCGCCTGGTGCGGCGCCGCGGCCTCCACCACGTCCGCCGCCGAAGCTTAGCTCCCACACGCCTGTGAAATCGGGAAGCTTCGCGACCGCGGCCCAGTCGGCGGCAGTCGGAGGTTTGGGAGCGGAAGGTTTGGGAGCAGGGGTCTGTGCGAACGCCGCAATCACCCAAATAGGGGATATCGCGATTACTACTGCGGTCATGATGCGCCGGACACGCGTCTCAACCATGCGGCGGATTGTACCCAATCCGTCCAGTTGCAGAATCCCGTCGTGCCTGGATGCCAGCTCCCGAAACCTGCTGAGGTTCCACGCAACCGAATGGCGCCGAACGCGCCGCCGTCTTCGCCCGCGCAATCGTGGAACTTGCCCTTTACGATAGGATTGTGGCCGTGCCACGGCCACTGGTGAAGAATTCCTTGGCGATTGCCTGCGTGTTCGTTCTCGGTTTGGCAGATGCCCGACACGACGTACGAGCGCAGGAATCGAAGCGCACGATCTGGGATGGCGTTTTCAATGAGGCCCAGGCAACGCGTGGCCAGAACGGCTACAAGCAATCGTGCGCACCTTGTCACAAGGCTGATCTGCTGGGCGATACCGGCGCTCCTGCCCTGGCGGGACCCGAGTTCTTCTCGAGATGGAACGGATCGAGCGCCGACGATCTCGTGAAGACCATTCGTGCGTCGATGCCTCAGGATGCGCCCGACACGCTCGGCACGCAGGCCTATGTGGACCTCGTCGCCTTTCTGATCAAATCTAACGGCGCGCCTGCCGGTGCGAGCGAGTTGTCGATGGACTCGGCGGCGCTCAAGCAGGTGATGGTGTCCAATCCGAAGTAGATCCGCCGAGCCGACTTCACGTTCGGGGTCGGCGAGTCTCGCCGAAGCCGAAGGCGAAGGCGGACACACCGATCGTGAGTTGGCTCGGCCCTACGGACGAAACGTAGGACACGTCCTTTTGGACGTGACGATCTAGAGGGAGAACGTGTGAGGCTGAGTACTCTGGTCGCACTCGCAGCGCTTGCCGCTGCTTCGTCGATTGTGGCCCAGGACAACACCGGCGCGCCGCTCGTCAGCGAGATTCCACCGCTGCCGCCTCCGAAACTCCCTGAGGTGACCTCTCAGGATCTGATGAACGGTCTGTCGAATCCGTCCCGGTGGCTGCAGTACTCGGGCGACTACTCGGGCCGCCGATACAGTCCGTTGAAACAGATCACGCCCGACAACGTGAACCGGCTTGCGGCGCAGTGGACGTTTCAGGCCGAAGGCATGATCATCGGCCGCGGGTTCGAGTCGACGCCGTTGATGATGGATGGCGTCCTCTACATCACCGGCAACAACAACTACGCGTGGGCGATCGATGCGCGCACGGGCCGGCAGATCTGGCGCTATCGACGCGTACTGCCGCCGGGTCTCACATACGGTGGCAGCAATCCCTCGAATCGAGGCTTCGCCGCGTACGGCGATTTGCTCTTCATGGGCACGCTCGACGCGCATCTGCTCGCGTTCAATCGAAGCACCGGCGAGATCGTCTGGGACACGGTCACCGACGATTATCACGTCGGTCACGCGCTGCTGGCGGCGCCGCTCGTCGTCAAGGACAAAGTGATTACCGGCAACTCCGGTGGCGACCTCCCGACGCGCGGATTCATCGATGCCTACGACGCGAAGACCGGCAAACGGGTGTGGCGCTTCTACACGATCCCCGCCAAGGGCGAACGCGGCAGCGAGACGTGGTCGCACGACGAGGTGCTGCCCCGCGGAGGTGGCGCGACGTGGGTGACCGGTTCGTACGATCCCGAACTCAATCTCCTGTACTGGGGCACCGGCAATCCCAATCCTGATTACTACGGCGACGAGCGGAAGGGCAGCAACCTCTACACCGCCTCGCTCGTGGCCATCGACGCCGATACCGGAACGCTGAAGTGGCACTACCAGTTCACGCCGCACGACACGCACGATTGGGATTCCACGCACATTCCGGTGCTTGCCGATCTGATGATCGGTGGGCGCATGCGCAAGATCGTGATGGTCGCCAATCGCAACGGCTTCTTCTACACGCTCGATCGCACGACCGGCGAACTGCTGGTCGGCAAGCCGTTTACCGGTACGAAGTGGGCGAGAGAGATCGGGCCTGACGGTCCGATCGTGCTCAACGACGGTGTGGTGCCGCCAGGCGGTTCAGAGGCGACCACGCCGTGCGTACCCGATCTTCGCGGGGCCACGGTCTTCAATCCGCCGTCGTTCGATCCCTCACTGCAGACGTTCTTCGTGATGGCGCGCGAGACCTGCGCGTACTACTCGCCCCGTCGTCAGGAGATTCTCCCGGGCCGTCCGTCGACGGGAGGTGGTGTGAAGAAACTGCCTGAGCCCGACTTCAGCGCCTTGCGCGCGATCGATCCGAAGACCGGCGCGCTGCGATGGGAGTACAAGTTCCCGACGGCCAATCTGGCAGGCGTCATGTCGACCGCCTCCGGTCTCGTGTTTGCGGGTGACAACGAGGGCAACTTCAACGCGTTCGATTCCAGGAACGGCAAACGACTGTGGTCGTACCGCACCGGATCACCGATCTGGGGCGGAACCGGGATGACGTACATGCTGGACGGACGGCAATATGTGCTGATTCCATCGGGAAATACGCTCGTCGCTTTCGGGTTGCCCGAACGATGAGACCGCTGCCGCTCGCCCCGCGCCGGGCGGTGTAAGCTATGTCGGTGTTCTTGACGCTGAGGAGACAGACAGTGAGACCTCGAACTCTTCTGCACCTCGTCGCTGCAGCTGCCATCATGGTCGTCTCGGTCGCACCGACGCTCATCGCGCAGCGAGGTGGACGTGGCGGAGCGCCTCAGGCTCCGGCGGGTCCAGCGCCGAAACTGGCCGACGGCAAACCGGATTTGAGCGGGCATTGGACGAACCCGTACACCCCTGATATGGCGGCGGGCCGCGCCGGTGGCGCACTCGACCCGATGACGCGCAAGCCGCTCAACTTCCCGCACAAGGGAGAGCCGCTGCCTGATGCGAAAGCCGCCGCCGCCGGTGGGCCGCGCACCTACGATCTCCCGTACACCGAGTGGGGATTGCGGCAGTGGAAGATCTACGACCCGGTCGCCAACGGAGACTACGCTGGCAACTGTCTGCCGTTTGGGATGTCACGCAACATCAATTCGCCTCACGGCCTGCAGATCGTGCACAGCCCGACCGCGCTCGCGCTCCTGTTCGAGCAGAACACGTGGTTCCACTGGGTGCCGCTCGATGCATCATTCAAGTGGCCGGAGGATCTGCCGGAAAGCTGGAACGGCGTCTCCACCGGACATTGGGACGGCGACACGCTCGTCGTCGAGACGGCCGGGTTCAACGGCTACACCAAGCTCGACACAGCCGGGCATCCGCACAGCAAGCAGTTGAAGCTGACCAACACGTTCAAGCGGCTCGACTCGGACACCATCGAGCACACGGTTACGGTGCACGACCCGAAGACCTACACTCAGGATTGGATGAACGTGCGCACGTGGCGGATCAAGGCGAAGGGCGACGTGATCATGGAGTACTCGTGCGACGAGAACAATCTCCACAGCATTCTCGAAGGCGCGATCAAGGTGTGGAAAGCTCCGGATGATATCGACTAGTTGGCAGTACGTGGGGGCCGCCTTTAGGCGGCCCATCTGATTTCATTCGTACATCTTCACGGATACAGCAGGAGGTATCCATGGTACGCAAGGCGTCGTTGTGGTGCGTGGCCGGCGCAGTTCTGATGTTGGGGGTGCCGCTCGCGGCGCACCATTCCGTGTCGGCCGAGTTCGACTCGAACAAGCCGATCACCTTTACCGGAAAAGTGGTGAAGGTCGAGTGGATGAACCCGCACATCTACACGCATGTCGAGGCGAAGGATCCCGACTCGGGTAAGGTGACGGTGTTCAAAGTCGAAGGCGGACCTCCCAATTCGCTGTTCCGTCAAGGCTGGCGCAAGGACACGGTGAAGACGGGCGACACGGTGACGGTCAGTGGCGTGCGTGCCAAGATCGCGACGTCGACCAACATCGGCCTCGCCACGATCACGACCTCTGACGGCAAGCGCCTGTTCGGATCGCAGGGCGCCACCGGCGCGCGCGGCCAAGGTACGCAGCAGCAATAACGCTGCGCAGCGGCAAGGGGACAGGTCCCCGACCTGTCCCCAACACCCAGCTCCCAAACGTCATCGGACGCGCTGGGGGTTGGGCAGTTGAGTCCTGTACCTCCGTAGAGCGCGCTCTTCAGAGCGCGCGTCAGGGGACATGTCCGAAACAAGAACTCTTGCCAATTACATCGTGTCGGCCCGCTTCGCCGACATTCCTGACGACGTCCGTCATGAAGCCAAACGCGCGATTCTGAATGTGCTTGGCTGCGCCATCGGCGGCAGCCCGCATCCCGCCGTCGACCTCGCCAGTCGAGCGCTTGGTCCGTTTTCGGGGGAACGCACGGCCGCCGTGATCGGTCGCGCCGAGCGGCTCGATCCGCTGCACGCCTCGCTGATGAACGGCATCAGCTCGCACGTCGAGGACTACGACGACACCACGCCGAAGAACTACAGTCACACCAGCTCGCCGGTCTCGTCGGCGCTCTTCGCCTACGCGAGCGCGAATCATGTACGCGGGCGCGAGTTCCTCGAGGCGTTCATTCTCGGCTTCGAGGCCGCGTCGCGTGTCGGCAACGTCGTATATCCCGCTCACTATGACGTCGGCTGGCACATGACCGGTACCATCGGCGTGTTCGGCGCTGCGGCCGCGGTTGGCAAGCTGATCGGGCTCTCGGCACAGGAGATGGTATGGGCCCTCGGGCTCGCGGCGACGCAGTCGGCGGGCTTGCGCGAGATGTTCGGATCGATGGGCAAGGCGTTCCACCCGGGACGTTCCGCGCAGAACGGGTACTCGGCGGCCTTGCTGGCGCGCGCCGGGTTTACGTCGGGCGAGCGCGGCATCGAAGGTTTACGCGGCTTCGCACGCGTGCTGGCCGCCTCATGCGACCTGTCGAAGATCACCACCCGGCTCGGCGTCGATTTCGATCTCCGCGAGAACACCTATAAGCCGTTTCCGTGTGGCATCGTGAATCACCCGACGATCGACGGCGCCATTCAGATTCACCACGAGCACCATCCCGATCCGTCGTCCATCGTTGCCGTCAGGTTGCGCGTGGCGCCGCTCGTGCTCGACCTCTGCAACCAGCAGAACATCACGCGCGGGCTGCAGGGGAAGTTCTCGGTCTATCACGGTGCCGCAGTGGGGCTGGTCCGCGGCAAGGGCGGCCTGCGTGAGTACACGGATGCTGCCGTCAACGATCCGCACATCAAGCGCGTGCGTGAATCGGCGACCGCCGTCGGCGATCCCGCCATCACCGAGGATCAGGCGTACATCGACGTCGAGCTGAAAGACGGCCGCCGCCTGACGAAGTTCGTCGAGCAGTCGCTGGGCAACATTCACAGGCCGCTGACCGACACACAGCTCGAAGACAAGTTCCGCGATCAGGCCGTGCTCGTGCTGCAAGCCGCCGATGTCGATGCGCTCATCGACATGTGCTGGAACATCGACGCGCTGGAGGATGTTGGCGAGCTCGTGAACCTCGCCGTGCCGTCACACGCGCGCGTCGCGCGGCCGTCTATGATGTCGTAGTGTAGGTCGGGCCCGCCTCCGCCAAGCTTCGGCGAGGCCGGCGTTCGAGACGATGGAGGTGCCTGGGTGACCCGTGCGATTCTCCTCGTGTCCGTCTGCGCGCTCGCCGCGTGCGGCCGCGGATCGTGGCCTGATCCACCTCGAATCGACGCGGCCGCCTATCAGAAGGAATACGACGCCTGGCTCGGCGACCAGCAGCACGTCGGCGACATCCTCGCCATCGTCGGCATCTGGCCGCTCCCCGAAGGGGACACGCCGTTTGGATCCGACAAGACGCTCCCGGTCGTCCTGCCCGCGACCGCGGCACCCGATCGAGCGGGCGTGTTTCAGAGGAAAGGGAACGAGGTCACCATCGTTCCCACGCCGCGATCGACAGTCCATCTCGAGGACGGAACGGCCATTGCCGCGCCGACGAAGTTGACCGAGGGCACGATGGTCGGCTCGGTACTGCTCATCACTCAGAACATGCCTGATGGCCGAGTGTTCATCACCGGGATCGATCAGGCACATCCCGCCCTGAAGCAGCCGCCGATCGTTGAGGCGTTCCCGCCCGACCAGCGGTGGCGCGTCGCCGCACGGTTCGATGCGTTCGAGAAACCCCGACAGGTGACGGTCGCGGATGTTCGCGGCGGGAAGGTGGAGTTCATGGCTGCAGGTCAGCTCGTGTTCCGCCTCGCCGGCCGCGAGTGGCGGCTGACCGCATTCGTGCCCGGGGGAGACGAACCCTTTTTCGTGATGTTCAAGGACCAGACGAACGGGGTGTCGACGTATGGTGGCTACCGCATCCTCCAACCGGAGCGCGTCAAGAACGGCGGGTTCACGATTCTCGACTTCAACATGGCGATGAACCCGCCGTGCGCGTACTCGCCCTTCACGACCTGTCCGCTGCCGCCACCGGAGAACAAGATCGACGTCGCCGTCGAAGCGGGGCTCAAGCGCCTGCCCTCGGTCCAGGGATTCACGGCCTCGTAGCTGAATGCCCGTCAGCGACGATCTCGTCGTTTTCGTGAGGGATGCGCTCGCGCGCGGGCAGAGCCGCGCGCAGATCGCGGAGGTCCTGCAGGAGGCCGGCTGGACGCCCGAGCAGACGCGCGCCGCGCTCGCGGCGTATGCCGACGTGGCGTTCCCGGTTCCCGTACCACGCGCGCGGCCCTTTCTCTCGGCGCGCGAAGCGTTCATGTACCTCGTGCTGTTCGGCACGCTTTACGCCAGCGCCTATAGCCTCGGAAGCCTGCTCTTCGATCTGATCAATGTCGCGTTTCCGGATCCAGCCGACCCGGCCAATTTCAATGGACCCGAGTACGTTCGCTCCTCGATACGATGGGCCGTGTCGGCGCTCATCGTCGCGTTTCCGGTCTTCGCGTACACCTCGTGGGTCACGAGCAAAGCCATACGGCTCGATCCGACCAAGCGTGCATCGAAGATACGTCGATGGCTCACGTACTGGACGCTGTTCGTGGCGTCGGGTGCCCTGATCGGGGATGTCACGACGCTCGTCTACAACGTCCTTGGCGGCGAGGCGACGCTCCGATTCCTGCTCAAGGTACTCGTCGTCGGGATCATTGCGGGCACCGCGTTCACGTACTACCTTCGTGATCTGCACGCGGACGAAGTGGAAACGAGATGAAAGGCGGCGCAGTTCTCCTCGCCGCGGCGACAGTCGTCGTGATCGCGGCGATCGTCGCCGGCATCGTCGTGCTTGGTTCCCCTTCCCAGGAGCGCGCGCGCCGTCTCGACCAGAAGCGCGTCTTCGATCTGCAGCAGGTGTCGAACGCGGTCGGCTACTACCACGAGCAACAGAAGGGACTTCCCGCGTCAGTCGACGAGCTGTCTTCGCTTCCCAACCTCCATGTCAGTGTCCGCGATCCGATCACCGGTCAGCCCTATGAACTTCGCGTCGTGAGTGACACAGCGTACGAGCTGTGTGCCACGTTCGATCTGGACTCGAAGGGTGAACCAGGATACGGCGACGCGTTCTGGGCGCATCGCGCGGGACGACAGTGCTTCAAGAAGGTGGTGCGCTAGCAGTCGCGAGGAGTAGCGGTAGAATCGTGGCCTTTCAGTCGTGACCCTGCCCGCCACCTCGTCGGCTCCGGACCTCGAGCGCCGCGTCTTCGCGAAGATCGGATGGCGGCTGATGCCGATCCTGATCCTCGCGTACATCTTCAACTACCTCGATCGCAACAACGTCGGATTCGCCGGCCTGACGATGAACCAGGCGATCGGGCTGAGTGCCACTGAGTTCGGCTTCGGCGCCGGCGTGTTCTTCGTCGGCTACTGCCTGCTCGAGATTCCGAGCAACATCGCGCTCTATCGCGTCGGCGCGCGACGATGGCTGTCGCGGATCATGATCTCGTGGGGACTGATGTCGGCGGCGACGGCGCTGGCCACCGGTCCCAACAGCTTCTACGCGCTGCGTCTGATGCTCGGCGCGGCGGAGGCCGGCTTTTTCCCCGGGGTGGCGTTCTACCTCGGCACGTGGTTTCCGGCGCAGTACCGCACTCGCATGATCGCGTGGTTCATGGTTGCGATCCCGGTGTCGTCGGTCATCGGCGGCCCGATCTCGGGATGGCTCCTCACCATGGACGGGGCGTTGGGCATCGCCGGCTGGCAGTGGATGTTCATCCTCGAAGGGCTGCCCGTCGTGTTGATCGGAATCAGCTTGCTGTGGTTGCTGGCCGATCGTCCTGAGGACGTGGACTGGCTCACTGAAGATGAGCGGCGCCTCGTTCGTGACCGACTCGCCGCGGAACACCGCCCGCGCGAGGTGCGCCACTTCGGCGCGGCGGTTCGCGATGTGCGCGTGCTGATCCTGGCGCTCGTGCAGTTCGGCTTCCTCGTCGGCTCGTACGGCATCGGGATCTTTCTGCCGCTGATCCTGCGGGAAGGAAAGCTGACCGAGCTGCAGATCGGTTTCGTCAGCAGCGCATGTTATCTGGCTGCGGTGATCGGGATGATCCTGTGGGCCGGGCATGTCGATCGTGGCGCAAGCAAGGTCGTCAACCTCGCGCTGTCGTGCGCGGTGTCTGCGTGTGGCTTCCTCGGAGCGATTCTGTTCAGGAACGACTTCTGGGTCTCGGTCGTGTGGATGGCCGTCGCTGTGACCGGTGTCAACGGTGCGCGCGCGATCTTCTGGACCATCCCGCCGCGTTTCCTCACCGGCATGGCGGCCGCGGGCGGGCTCGCGTTCATCAACTCGATCGGCACGACTGGTGGCTTCGTTGGACCGTACGTGATGGGATGGCTGACCGATGAAACCGGATCGTTTTCGGCAGGTCTTCTGGCGATGAGCGGCTTTCTCGTGCTCGCCGCGGCGCTCTCGTGGTCGCTGCGCCGTTTCGCGCCGGGCGAATGATGACCGCGCTTGCCAGTCGGGTTGCCGAATGGGTGGCGCGCGTCACCTTCGACGATCTCCCGGACGATGTCGTCGACGCGACCAGGCGTCGCATCCTCGATGTGGTCGGCCTCGCGTACGCGGGAGCTGAAACGCCGTTCGGCCGTTCCACGACGGCCGCGGCTATAGCGATGTCTCCACCCGGCCCGTGCCGGATCATCGGCTGCCACGATCGCGTCGGGGTGACCGCGGCGGCGTTTGCGAATGCCGCGCTGCCGCAGGCGCTCGAGTTCGACGACACCCACAATGAATCGATCGTGCACATGAGCAGTCCCGCCGTGGCGGCGTCGCTCGCATTGTCAGAGACGCGGCCGGTATCGGGACGGGATCTGATACTCGCGATCGCGGTCGCGAACGAGATTTCGTGTCGCGTCGGGAGCGTGGCCTCGGGTCAGTTCCACCGCCGTGGCTTTCATCCGACCGGGCTCTTCGCGCCGTTCGGGATCGCGTATGCGGCAGGCAAGCTCCTCGGGCTCGATCGCGAGCAGCTTGCGTACGCCGCTGGCACCTGCGGGAGCTTCGCCGCCGGCGTGCTCGAATGCTGGGTCGATGGGACCGACACCAAGTTTCTCCACTCCGGGTGGGCCGCGCACAGCGGGATCGCAGCGGCGATGCTGGGGCGCGCCGGCGTGACCGGGCCGCCGAAGATCTTCGAGGGTCGCTTTGGTCTGTTTGCGTCCCATCTCCAGGATCCCGCGGTTCCGAAGACGTTCGACCGGATCGTCGATCGACTCGGCGGGTATTGGGAGAGCCGCAACGCGTCGTTCAAGCCGTTCCCGACCGCGCATGTGCTCCACCCGTACGTCTCGGCGATTCTTCGCGTGCGCCATCGGCACGGCGTCACACACAGGGACGTGGTGAGCATCGAGTGTCCCGTCGCCGAGTTCAACGTGTCGATCGTCTGCGAGCCGGCTGCCGAGAAGACTGCACCGGCGTCGCGTGCGCACTGCCGGGTGTGCCTGCAGTACACGCTGGCCGAGGCCCTCTACGCAGGGGAGTTGGGCAGGAACGCATACGGTGACTCCATGCGGCTCAATCCGGACGTCCTTGCGCTCGCGCGCAAGGTCCACTATCACGTCGATCCTGTGTACCCCGGCCCGGGACGCTTCAAGGGTGCGGTACGAGTGACGCTCACGGATGGTCGCGTGATCGACGAGATCGAAGAATACAACCGTGGGTCGGCTGAGAACCCGATGAGCGATGCGGAACTGCGCGCGAAGTTCGACGACAACGCATGTGGATGTCTTTCGCAGGCGGAGCGCGATGAACTGGCGCAGGCGATTGCGCAGACCGAGCGTCTACCGGACGCCCGTGTCCTGATGGATCTCTCGAGCAGACTGAAGGGAGCGCGGACGTGAAGGCGCTGGTTTCTGTACGTGGGATGGCGGTCATTGCAACGACGGTGGGAGCTCTTCTCTGGCTCCAGCCGTCGGCCGCGTTGCAATCCACCCAGGGGACCTCATCGCTGCCCAGCGAGACACCGGCGAAGTTTCAGCCGGTCACCGACAGTTTCGATCACGTCCGGCGCGACGCGATGATTCCGATGCGCGACGGCGTGAAGCTCCACACCGTCATCCTCGTGCCAAAGGGCGCGTCAGGTGCGCCGATCCTCCTGACACGCACGCCATACAACGCCACCGACTTGACGAGCCATTCCCAGAGCGCGCATCTGGGGCCGATCCTGAGCGGGTACGACAACGCCACCGATGTGATCGTCGAAGGTGGATACATTCGCGTCGTGCAGGACGTGCGCGGCAAGTACGGTTCCGAAGGCGATTACGTCATGAACCGGCCGCTTCGCGGGCCGCTGAATTCGACGATGGTCGATCACGCCACCGATACCTACGACACGATCGAGTGGCTCGTGAAGAACGTGCCGGAAAGCAATGGCAGAGTCGGCATCCTCGGCATCTCCTACGACGGCTTTCTTCCGTTGATGGCGCTGGTCAACCCGCATCCGGCGCTCAAGGTTGCAGTGCCGATGAACCCGATGGTCGATGGCTGGATGGGGGACGACTGGTTCCACAACGGCGCCTTCCGTCAGCAGATGATGCCGTACGTCTACGAGCAGGAAGCCAGTCGGGCGAACGAGATCAAATGGTGGACGAGCCATTTCGACGATTACGACATGTTCATGCAGGCGGGGTCGGCCGGTGAACTGGGGCGGCGACACGGGCTCGAACAAGTCGGCTTCTGGCGCAAGATCCTGGACCACCCGAGCTACGATGCGTTCTGGCGTGATCAGGCAGTCGACAAGCTGCTCGCCGCGCGTCCCCTGACGGTCCCGGTGATGCTGGTGCACAGCCAGTGGGATCAGGAGGACATCTATGGCGCGCCCGCGGTGTACCGAGCGCTGAAGCCGAAGGACACAGCCAACGACAAAGTCTTCCTCGTCATCGGCCCGTGGCATCACGGTCAGGAGATTCTGGATGGCAGCTCGCTCGGTGCGCTCCGTTTCGGGAGTGACACCGCGCTCACGTTCCGTCGAGACATCCTGAGGCCGTTTCTCGATGCCTATCTGAAAGACGGCGCACCGAGGTCCGACGTGGCTCCTGTGAACGCATTCGAGACCGGCACGAACATGTGGCGGCGGCTGCCTGCATGGCCGTCCGGCTGCTCGAGCGGATGCCGGATCGAACCAACACCGTTCTATCTCAATGCCGGTCTCAAAGTGTCGCTCACCCCGCCGCGAGTGAACGACGCCCCGTCGGACGATTACGTCTCCGATCCGGCGAAGCCCGTGACGTTCCGCGCTCGTCCGATTCAGCCTGTCGGATACGATTCCGGAAAGACGTGGCCGCAGTGGCTCGTTGACGATCAGCGCGACGCGTCAGGCCGCCCGGACGTGCTCGCGTTCGTCTCCGATGTCCTGACCGCGCCGATCAAGATCAGCGGACAGCCGGTCGCGAACCTCGTGGCGTCGACGAGTGGAACGGACGCCGACTGGGTCGTCAAGCTGATCGACGCCTATCCGGATGAAGTGCCGGGACCGCCGGCGATGGGTGGCTATCAGCTCCCGGTTGCGATGGACATCTTCCGCGGCCGCTATCGGGAGGGCTTCGACACTCCCAAGGCGATCGCGTCGAACGTGCCGCTGCTGTATCGATTCGCCCTGCCGAATGCGAACCATGTGTTCCTGCCCGGGCATCGCATCATGGTGCAGATCCAATCGAGCTGGTTCCCGCTCTACGATCGCAATCCGCAGACATACGTGCCCAACATCTTCTGGGCGAAGCCAGCGGACTATCAGAAGGCGACGCAGCGGATTCATCACGCACCCAACCAGGCGAGCTTCATCGAGCTGCCGCGCGTCGTGATGCCCTGAGGCCGCGAACAGACATGTGGCAGCCCGGCCCGCGCCAATGGTGGGTCCTCCTGATCGTCGCGTTGCTGATCGTGATCGTCTGGCCGCCGTCCGACGATCGCAGTCTCGCGGTGAAGTTCGTCAACTGGATCGTCGATCCGTTCGATCGCCTGCCGACGTTGCCCGGCCCGCTCGCGTTCGGACAGGGCGACGATCCAGTGGCTGTCGAAGCGCACGATCTGCAGACGCGGATGTACGACGAGTTGTACGAGAAAGGCGGATGGACGCGCACGCGCCTCGAGCTCAAAGTCGCGCGCGATCCGTTCAACCCGTCGACTGAACGCCAGTTGATCATCGCACTAGGAGTCGCGACGGCGTTCGTGGTGTGGAGATCGACTGGGCGTCGCAATTGATGCGCCTTCGCACTATTGCTCCACTCGTTCATTCGACACTCTCTCGGACGGCACCAAGTCCACTTGACTGAGCACGTCCCGCCGGTTCAGGCTTTCACCCGCGCGCAGTCGTCTAACAATGCACGGCCGCCTTCCAGCACGGCCTCGCTCTTGGAGGAGGAAAGTCCGCGAATGGATTGGTCAGGGCGTGCACGGTGGAGGGTCGCGGTCTTCTGCCTCTCAGGGATCGTCGGACTCCATGCCCATGTCGTGGCCGGTCAATCGGTCGCCGTCACCGGCCGTGTCGTCGACGCGGTGTCGGGTGGCGCCGTCGCCGACGCTAAGGTGGCGATCGGCTCACGCACCATCATCACCGACGCCGAGGGCCGCTTCCGGCTCGACGTGTCCGCCGGACGCTTGGAGATCGACGTCCAGGCTCGTGAGTACCTTCCGCGAACTATCGTCGTTGACGCCAGCTCGCAGGGCGTGATGCCGATCGAGATTCAGCTGGTTCCGAGACGAGGATTCGAAACGCACGTCGAGGTCGCGGCGCCGGAGCCACCGCGGGAGGCGCCCGAAGGTCCAGCATCGCTTCCCCTGCGTTCGAAGCAGGTGCTCTCGACCGCCGGCAGCCTCGACAACCCGTTCCGGACGCTGCAGACGCTGCCGGGTGTTGCCGGCACCGACGAGTTCGGCAGCAAGTTGTCAGTCCGCGGCGGCGCGCCGGACCAGAACCTCACCCTCATGGACGGCGTTGAGATTCACAACCCGTATCGCCTGTTCGGCCTGACGAGCGCATTCAATCCGGAAACGATCGAACGATTCGAGCTGCTGGCGGGAGGCTTCGGCGCCAAGTACGGCGACCGGTTGTCTTCCGTGGTCCTCGTGGAGAACCGCGACGGGAACGCCAGCCGTCCCCTCGGCGGGTCGGCCTCGGCGAGCATCACCGATGCGAATATCATCGGCGAAGGATTGCTGCCAGGACCGGGACGGGGGTCGTGGCTCGGGACCGCGCGCCGCACGTACTACGATCTCGTTGCGGAGCGGGTCGTCCATCAGGATCTGCCCTCGTTCAACGATCTGCAGATCAAGACTGCATGGCAGCTTCCTGGCAGCCGTCGACTCTCGCTGCTCGGCCTGCGCAGCCGCGAGCTCACACGCATCACGCCAGAGACTGACACGGACGGCCGCGCGGACATCCAATCGCGCAACGATCTGCTCACCGCGACGCTGGCGTCCCCGGGGCGCTTCTCGTCCACCAGCATCATCGCCTGGTCCCGAAACACCGATCTCATCGACATCGTGGACGACGCGCAGGCGTCGTCTTCGTCGGTGCCCGGCTCGGAACCCGATCAGTTCACGCGCCAGCTGTCGATCGACGATCTGTCAATACGCGAGGAGATCGGCCTTCCGCCACTCGGCCGCCATCGACTGGAGGCAGGAACGGAGTGGCATCGCCTGCAGACGCATGTCGCGTTCAGGACGTTCGACGATCGCGATCCGTTCGGGCTGTTCCGCGGAGGCGCCGTGTGGCTGGGAGGTGTGTTTCCCGAGCGCCTCGACCACTCGCGGAGTACCGCGCGCGGCGGCGCATGGATCGAGGATCGCGTGGAATTGTCGTCGGTGGCGACCCTGGTTCCCGGGCTGCGGTGGGATTGGAGCGGGCTGAACGGGCGCGCCTCGGTCTCGCCGCGGTTGAGAGGCGTGGTGGCGCTGAACGCGGCCACACGATTGACCGGGGCGGCGGGACTCTACACGCAGAGTCCAGGATACGAGAAGCTGCTGCAGGCCGATCACTTCACCGATTTGACCGCGGCCGGTCGCTTGAACCTGCGCCCCGAACGGGCGACCCACGCGGTCGGGGGCCTCGATCGCGACATCGCTCCCGGCATCCTCGGACGCGTCGAGGTGTACTACAAGCGGTTCACCGATCTCATCGTCGGCCGCCTCGAGACGGAAGACGAGCGACTGGCACGGCTCGCGCGGTACGATTTTCCGGTGTCATTGCAGCCGACGCTTCCCATCGCCCCAATGATCACGAGCGTGCCCACGAACGACGGCCGCGGAAGGGCCTACGGGCTCGACGTTTTCCTCTCACGTGCGGACGGTCCGACACACCCGCGTCTTACAGGTTGGTTCTCGTACTCCCTTGGGAAGACGCAGCAGGATATTTATGGACGCCGCGTGCCCTTCAGCTACGACCGGCGCCATTCGATGAGCGTGGTGTGGAATTGGCGGGTGGACGATCGCTGGGAGTTGGCTGGCACGGCCCGCGTCGCATCAGGATTCCCGTGGACTCCGCCTTCAGGTGTACGCGTAGAGACCAGGGAGATCGACTCCCGGCTGGTGCCGGCGCTGTCGGGGCCGAATCGCGTCGTGCTCGAGGTTGCACCCGGCGGCGTCGCCGAGTTGAACTCCGCACGCATGCCGATGTTCGCGCGCGTCGATCTGCGGTTCGCATATCGTCCACGCGGCGCGAGCGGCCGATGGGAGCTGTACGTAGAGATCCTGAACGCGCTGAATCACACCAACGCCTGGTTCATGGATGTGAACCTGGTGGACCGGACTTCGTTGTCATCGCCACTGAGCGAAGAACCGGTCGGAGGGTTTCCCCGCCTGCCAACGTTTGGCCTGCGCTTCAGGTTCCGCTAGTGCCGCCGTGATGCCGACCAGTCGCTGCTTTGGGAAAGCCCGTGTCCCCCGCGATCTCCGTTCCCCGAAGCTGCTAAGATCCGCGCGCCATGCGTCGTACCATTCACGCACTCACACTCGCCGGATCCGCCGTTCTGCTCGGGTGTCAGCAACCGGCCTCTCCCATCCGTGCCGCGGCGGCCGCTTCTGATCCACTTGCTGACGATGCACGGAACGTACGGCTTGTCGGCTACAACGACCTGCAAGGGAGAGAAGCACTCGTCGTCACGACGCTCTCGGATCCCGCCAACGGAAGCTGGGTCTACGTCGGCCACCACGAGAGCTACTGGGACGGGAAACCGAAGCGCAATCCGATCACCGGCAAAGACGAATGGAACGGCACGTCGATTCTCGATGTCGCCGATCCGTCGAAACCGAAACTCGTCTGGCACATCCCGAACGAGTCGAACAGGAATTCACGATCGGTGTCGGTCGTCTACGACTACAAGTTCGACGGGTCGGGTCACGACTACCTGATTCGCAACTCCGAGGTGTTGACCGAGGGCGAGACGGGGCAGGACCTCAAGTATCAGATCTTCGACATCACGACGCGCGGCACCGACCCCGGCAAGATTGCGCTCGTCGCCGAGATCACGGGCACGCCGCCGAATTCGTGCGGGCGTGGTTGCGGCGGTCTGTTCAGGTATCGCGCGCACAAGGGCTGGTGGTCGCAGGACACCGGCTATTTCTATGCCGCGTCAGGCGAGCCGGGCTTTCGAAACGTCGTCATCCAGATCTTCGATCTGAAGAACCCGCGCGCGCCGAAGTTCGTCGGGCGGGCATGGCTGCCCAGTCAGAAGGACGGCGAGCCCGGATACGAGGGTCAGTATGCGCACCATCCGATCGTCGACGAGGAGCGCAAACGGCTGTACGTCGGCTACCGCAACTCGGGATGGGCCGCGGAGTTCGACATCGCCGATCCGGCGAAGCCGAAACTGGTGTGGTCGATCGACATGAACCCGCCGCATCGCGGGCCTCACACCGTGTCCCCAATCGTCTATGACAAGGTCCCCAACTTCGGGCCACAGGCCTTGCCACGCCGATACGCGTTCATCGTCGACGAAGCAGGCGGCGCCGCAGACATGGCGCCGTGCACCAACGGCGTGCGCGCGGGCACCTACATGCTCGACATCACCAACGAGACCAGACCGTTCCCGGTTTCGGTGTGGCAGGTGCCGGTGGGAAATTTCTGTACGAAAGGCGGGCGCTTCGGCCCGCATCAGTCGGCCGAGACCGTGAACGGACGTCTCAATCGCTTCGAGAACAAGATGGCGTGGCTCGCCTACTTCAATGCCGGCATCCGCGTCGTCGATGTGTCGAATCCGTACAAGATCGAAGAGCTTGGCTACTACATCCCGAAGACGAACGCGCGATCGCACCCGGTCGACAAGGGCCAGCCGGTTGCAATTCAGATCAACGATGTGGATATCGATGCGCGGGGGTTGGTATATGCGTCAGATCGGGTTGGCACTGGCCTCTTCATTCTTCGTTACGAGCCCAGCAAGTGAACGCGGAGGAAACGGAGTTTTGATCACACGGAGGGAACGGGGCTAACGGAGAAGCCAAATGTCTCTTGATCTCCGTTAGCCCCGTTCCCTCCGTGTTCTTCGTTTATTTGGTCGATGTCGAAGCAGCCTTCCCCCCACCCTTGATCGTGATCTTCTCGACCGTCCAGGTCGAGCAGTCACCCTTGTAGATCACTGTGTCCGACTCGCAGTGAAGCTGGTGGACGAGGCACGTGGTCTGGCCATGACCTTTGCCGACCTGGGCCCAGCCGAGCAGGTTGCCATCGAGATCCATCTTGTAGATCTTGCCGTTGCCGTCGCCGCTGAACAGATACTGGTTCGGCGCGGGTGATGTGCAGACGCTCCAGGGCGCGGCAGCCGACGTGATCGACTTGATGAAGTTCAGATCCGCGTCATACACCTGGATGCGGCGATTGCCGCGATCGGCCACGTAGATGTTGTTCTTCGCATCGGCGGTGATGGCGTGCACGGTGTTGAACTGGTTCGCGCCGCCGCCGCGGGTGCCGACGCTCTTGATCCACGTGCCGTCTTTCGCCAGCTTCACCACGCGCGAGTTGTTGTACCCGTCGGCAACGAAGATGTTGTCCGAGCTGTCCCAGGTGACGTCCGTGGGACGGCCGAACGTGCCGACGGTGCCCACCGGGAACCTGACCTCGTCCTTCTCGCCGCGCTCGACGAAGCGCTCGAGGAAGTCGATCGCCTCGGGTTTGCGGCCGAGGGCGAGCTTCACCATGCCCTGCGGGTCGAACTTGACGACCATGTTCGAGCCTTCATCGGTCATCCACACGTTGTCGTATTTGTCGACGCGAACCGTGTGCGCGAACGACGCCGCGTAGTTGTCCGGTCCCCACTGCTTGACGAACTTCAGGTTCTGATCGAACTCGAAGAGCTGCGATGCGGTTGAGCCGCGTGCCGGTCCGGCGTTGCCGCTTCGCGTGAACACGAACAGATGGCCTTTGGAGTTCTTTGCCACGCCAACGGCCTCGCCGATGGTGTGCCCGGGGATCGCCAGGCTCAGAACGTCTTCGGAAACCTGCAGCTGGGGCGTCGCCTTTTCGAGCGAGTCCTGCTTGGCGATCGCCGCCTGCTGTTCCGGGCTCGGGCCTCGTCCCCCGGCGGCCGGCTGTCCCTGACCGGCACCGCCGCCGCCTTCGCGCTGGGCATGCAACCCGACCACGCCCAACAGCACGGCCAACACGATGATGGATCGTTTCACGACCGCCTCCTCTCTGACGCTTCGACAAAGCTCAGGGTCACCCGAGCAAAGTCGAGGGGTGAAGTGCGCCGGGAGTATACAGCGAACCTGGGTTCAGCGGGTTCAAGAGGTACAAGCGGTTCCGTGGCTTCGAAGACGCATACAGAGCGATTTAGTAGTAAGGTGGGCGCCGTGCTGGAGGGCCTATGAGGCGACATCTTGCTCTCATCATCGGAACCGCATCGATCTCGCTTGCCGCGCTCGCTGCACAAAGCGGCAGCGCGCTGGGCGATCGGACGACCCCGCTTCGGGCGTTGAACGGGACCGGCAACGTTGGCATCAGCAACGCCGTGCTTCGCGATCAGCAGGACATCCGCGTGATCCGCGTCGTCGTGGAACCCGGTGGCAAGCGGGCGATGCATGCGCACACCGACGTCAAGTTCCACATGTTCGTCCCGATTTCGGGTGCCATGGTCGTCGATCTCGACGGCGGCCAGACCGTCGACGTCCCGGCGTGGCAGCCGTACTACATGAAGGCTGGCACGCAGCACGGATTCCACAACACCGGGTCGTCGCCGGTCGAGATCATGGAGATCTTCGTCAAGTAGGAGTCACAGATGCGCGCAAGGGTCATCGTTGCATCCGTGATCCCGATCGCGCTCGCAGCGGCGTTGTTCGAGCCGATGCGAGCGCAGGCACGTCGCTCGCCGTCGGCCCCGTCGCCCTTTGCCGCTCCACGAACACCGTGGGGCGATCCCGATCTGCAGGGCGCCTTCACCAACAGCGACGAGAGCCTCATCCCGATGGAGCGCCCGGATTCGCTCGCGGGTCGGACGCTCGCTGACATCACGCCCACCGAACTGTCTGCACTCAACGAGCAGCGCAACGAGGAGCGTGTCGAAGCCGACAAGCAGCGATGGGAGCTGCGAAGCCCACTGCACTGGTTCGAGAATCACAACCCGAAGAACAGCCGTGCGTGGCTCGTCGTCGATCCGCCGGATGGCAAGATTCCGCCGCAGACGCCGGAGGCCCGGGCGCGTGCGGCCGCGCGCGCCAAGGCGAGGCAAGGTCGCGGCGAGGCCGATTCGTATGAGGATCGAAGCCTGTACGATCGCTGCATCACGCGCGGACTTCCCGGATCGATGATGCCTGCCATCTACGGCAACTCGTACGAGATCGTGCAGGGGCCGGGCTTCGTCGCGATCGGCTACGAAATGGTGAACGAGATGCGCGTGATTCCGCTCGACCCATTCGGCGGCCGCGCGCACGTCGGACGCGCGATACGGGAATACATGGGAGATCCCCGCGGGCACTTCGAGGGCGACAGTCTCGTTGTCGAGACCACGAATTTCACCGACAAGGTGCCGTACCGTGGATCGAGCGATGAGCTGCGCCTGATTGAGCGCTTCACGCCGACGAGTGCGAAGACAGTGGAGTGGTCGGTGACTTTCGACGACCCGGCGACCTGGACCCGTCCGTGGACGTTTGCGATGAACTTGACGAGGACCGACGAACCGCCGTTCGAGTACGCGTGCCACGAGGGCAACTACGCGATGCGCAACATCCTCGGCATCGCCCGTGCAGAGGACCGCGGCAAGTAGGGCGGATCGCCGCGCGCCTGCCCTGAGCGAGCGAAGCGAGTCGGGGGGAAGGATGCGTCACCTGGCTTGCGCAATTGGTTCGAGCGCGAAAATCAGGACGACGAACTGCCGCCTCTGACATCTACCAGCACCCGACTGGCTGACGCATTCCTCCGCGCCGCGATCCGCTCGCCGGCCAATAGCTTCTGCGGCGTGTGCGCTGCCGGTATCTCGCGGCTCCCCCGTCGCAAGAGGCTGACGCGGTTGCTCCTCCCTCCGCCGCTCGCCTCGCCTGCGAAGCCATTGGCGACTCTCGCGTACGCGGCTCGCTCCACGCGGCGCTCCGGAACGCATCAGCCAGTCGGGTGCTGCTGACTCGTGGCGCTACCTTTCATACGAGGCAGTTGCGCCAGCCAGGTTGATGCATCCTGGAGCGCGGCGTGGAGCGAGCCGCGCAGGAATGCCGCCAACCGCATCGTAGGCGCTGCGACCCGCGGGTGAGGAGCAATAGCGTTAGCCTCTTGCGACGACGGAGCGGCGAGAGATCGTGAGGCAGACGCCGGAGATGCGGTTGGCCGGCGAGCGGATCGCCGCGCGGAAGGATGCATCAACCTGGCTGGCGCAATCGGAGCCGGGCAAAGGAATCAGGGGAATCAATGCCCGCTCTTCTCACGCACCAACTCCTGCCAGTTGAGGATGACCGAGACTGCGCCGCTGCTCTGCGTGTCCAACTTGATCATCACGAAACGCCCATCGTTGGCGACGTCGAACGACGGCGGCTGTTGGCTGCGCAGGTACGGACTCTCGAACAGGCGTGTTGGAGGCTTGAAGTTGAACGCCGCGCCGGCCTCGACCGCGACCGACATGAGGTTCGGAACCTGGTAGTAATAGAGCTCTTTGCCGTTGCGCGACCACAACGGCTCATTGCCGCCGTTTGGCGAGATGCGGATCGGCGCGCCCGGTCCTGGAAACGGCCGCACCCAGATTTCGGACGATCCTGTCGAATCCGACGTGTAGGCGATCCAGCGGCCATCGGGTGAGACCGACGCTCCCGTTCCCTCGGCGACCGGAGTTTCGACGATGGGAATCACCTGCGAGTCCTTGGCGGTGCCGAACTTCACCAGATCGGGCGACGCCTTCGGCCGCGACTCGTCGGCCATCCGCACGACGACAATCTCCCGGCCGTCAGCCGACCACCCGTGCGGATGGAAGTGGCCGGCGGGACCCACCTGCTCCGGCGTACCGCCGCTGCCATCCGATGGCACCGACAACAACGCGCGTGGGTTGGTCGATTCGTACACCACTCGCTTCCCGTCACGCGTGAAGAGCGGCGAATAGTGATCGCCGTCGAACGTCAATCTGATTGGCGGTCGACCCCCGATGTCATAGGCCCATACGTCTCCTCCCACCGTGACCGCGAGGGTGCGGCCATCGGGCGAGAGGCGTGGGTTGCTCACATTTTTCAGGTTCGCGGCGATGGTGGCGACCGGCTGGCCGTCGCGGGCGACCCAGACCAGCGATCCGATCTCGGACGCGCCGCGCACATATGCAAGTGTTCCGTTCGATGACGCCGCAAACGATCCAAGCAGATTGGCAAAGCCCACCTGTTCGGCGATCGGCACACCCTCTCCGACTGGCGTGCGGGAGCGTTCGTCGAAACGTTGCGCGATCAAGACCGCGTCACGAAGGAACAGCAGATGCCCGGTGTCGCCATCGGGCGACGGCGCGTAGATGACGTTACGGGTCCCATGGAGGATCGCGGTCGGGTCCTGCTTGTCGGGCTCCGCGTCGAGCGAACCGACGAACACCCCTTGATCGCTGTTGTTGCGTCCGACGCGCGAGTACAGGAAGTGCCGGCCATCCGGCAGCGCCCAAGGCAACGCGTCCACCGCAGGGGTACCCGCCGGCGGCTTGGTTCGTTGCACCGGCGTGCCACCAGCCGCGGAAACCTGCATGACGCCACCCTTGGTGACATCCGAAAAGAGGATGACGTTCTCGCGCGTCCACGTCCCGCCGGCAAAGTTGCCGACGTCGCAGATCGTCTGCGCCGGGCCGCCGCCGATGTCGATGCGTTTCAACTTGCCCTCGCTCACGAAGGCGATGGAACGTCCGTCGGGCGACCAGAAGAACGGCTGTCTGACCGGCCCTGCAGCATCGAGCGAACGGGTCTGACCAGTATCGAGCGCATGGATCCAGATGTGCGGTTCACCCTGCGTGGGATTGCCGCCGATCACCGCGATGTTGCGTCCATCTGGCGAGATCGTGATCAGTGGACCGAGTGTGATCCCCAGCGGAACGTCGATGCGAACCGGGAACCGTGCGGTCGGTTGCGGGCGCGTCGCCCACCACACGCCCGCACCGGCGATGGCCGCAACGATCAGCGACGCCACGGCAATCTCGGCCAACCGCCGCCCGATGCCGATGCGAGGCGCGGTGACTGCAGCAGTCGACGGTTCTGGCGCGAACGCGCCTTCGAGTGCCAACCGCACGTCGCCGATGTCGCGCACCCGCTGTGCCGGATCCTTCTGCAGGCATCGTTGCAGGACGGTGCGAGCGGCCGGTGACAGATCGGCCGGCAACGCGCTCCAGTCGAGCTCCTTGTGAATCACCGCGCCGGCCGTTTCAGTCACGGTGTCGCCGCCGAATGCACGCGACCCGGTCAACATCTCATACAGCACGACACCGAATGACCAGATGTCCGCGCGCTTGTCGGCGGCACGCCCGCGCGCCTGTTCGGGCGACATGTACGCAGAGGTGCCGAGCAGCACGCCGGCACCGGTCGTCAACGCTGGCGTCGTCATCGTCGGCGACATCGACGCGGAGGGCCGGCTGAAGCCGGCCGCTACGCCGCCCGAGCCGGGCCGTACGTAGGGGCCGTCTTGAGGCGGCCCTTCGACGAGCTTCGCCAGTCCGAAGTCGAGCACCTTGACGGTGCCGTCCGGGGTGATCTTGATGTTCGCTGGTTTCAAATCGCGATGGACGATGCCCTGCTCGTGCGCCGCCTCGAGCGCCGCGGCAATCTGTTTCGCGATCGTGAGCGCCTCGGTCGAGGGAACAGGTCCACGTTCCAGACGTTCGGCCAGCGTCTCGCCTTCAACCAGTTCGAGCACCAGCGCGCGCACGTGCGATTCGTCTGCGCGGCGCGCGTCTTCGAGCCCGTAGATTGCGGCGATGTTGGGATGGTTGATCGCCGCGAGCGCCTGGGCCTCGCGTTGGAAGCGCGCGAGCCGATCGGGGTCGTCGCCGACAACCTCCGGCAGGATCTTCAACGCGACGTCGCGTTTCAGTCGGGCGTCGCGAGCACGATACACCTCGCCCATTCCGCCTGCCCCGAGCGGAGCCACGACCTCGTACGGTCCGACGTGGAAACCTGGGCCGAGGGACATCTTCGTCGGAACCGATCTTAGTCGAATATGATTCACGCACTCGATGAGACCGACCGCCGGCGCGTTGCCGAAGGTGCTCGTGCCACTCGCCATCGGCATCGCGATCGGCTTGGCGCCGGTACCAGAGGGTCTGTCGACGAACTCGTGGCGGTACTTCGCGCTGTTCGTCGCCGTGATCGCCGGCATCATCACCGAGCCGGCCCCACCCGCGATCCTCGGCATGGCGGGTGTCAGCATCGCCGCGGCCTTCGGTCTCGTTCGCGACACGCCCGCGCAGTCGGCGCAGTGGGCGCTCAGCGGCTTCAGCAACACGACGGTCTGGCTGATCTTCGCGGGCTACGTGTTCACGCGCGGCTATGCCGAGACCGGGCTCGGCAAACGGCTGGCGCTGCATCTCGTGCGCCTGCTCGGTCATCGCACGCTCGGCCTCGGCTATGCGGTGACACTCGCCGATCTCATCCTCGCGCCGGTCACAGCGTCAGCGACCGCCCGCAGTGCCGGCACCGTGTTTCCGATCGTGCGTCAGATCCCCGAGCTCTACTCGTCGCGTCCCGAGGACGGCACGGCGCGTCGCATCGGCGCGTATGTGCTGTACACCGCGATGGCGGCAAGCATGGTGACGAGCAGCATGTTCATCACCGCGCTGGCGCCGAACACTCTCGCGGTATCGATCATCAAGCAGACGACCGGTGCCACCGTCTCGTGGCTCGACTGGTTCAACGGCTTTGCGCCCGTCGGGTTCACGTTGCTCGCCGTCATGCCGCTGCTGGTCTTCACCATCTACCCGCCCGGGATTCGCCACGCACCCGAGGCGCCAGTCTGGGCCAACGAGCAGCTCGCGATGATGGGGCGGATGTCGCGCAGAGAGCTGACTCTGCTCGTGCTCGTCTGCTCGGCACTCGCACTGTGGATCGGCGCGTCGCGCGTGGTTGATCCCGCGGTGTCGGCCATGTGCGTGGTAATGCTCATGGTGATCTTCGGAGTCATATCCTGGGACGATGTGATTGGGTACGCCCAGGCGTGGAACGTGCTGATCTGGTTTGCCACGCTGGTCACGATGGCAGGAGGGCTCGTCGACACCGGTTTCATTCAGTGGTTGGCGCGATCGCTTGCGCCGTGGCTCGAGCACCTCGGTCTTCGCACCGCGATCCTCGCCGTCGTGGGATCGTACTTCTTCCTCCATTACTTCTTCGCGAGCATCACGGCGCACACGGCCAGCATGCTGCCGGTGTTTCTCGCCACCGCGGTGACGATTGCCGGCGTCTCCCCAAAACAGTGGGGGCTGCTGCTGGCGTACCCGCTCGGGTTGATGGGCATCCTGACGACGTACACCGCGGGCCATAGTCCGATCTACTACGGCAGCGGCTACATCAGCCGGCGCGCGTTCTGGGGTCTGGGGCTGCTGCTCGGATCGTTCTACCTGGTCGTGTATCTGGCGATCGCGGTGCCCTGGTTGGCGTATTTGGAACGTAGTGTCCGGCTTTAGCGGACCGACGTAGTGTCCGGCTTCAGCCGGACCGAGGATCATTGAGGTGTCTGCGATCGAAATCAATCCAAGGGCTGCCGACTTCGACGAATACCGGCGCGCGGTTCGCGAGCTGTGCGCGGGGTTTGGCAGCGACTACTGGCGATCGCTCGACGAGCGGGCCGCGTATCCCGAGGCGTTCGTGCGTGCGTTGACGGATGCCGGCTGGCTGTCGGTGCTCATCCCAGAGGAGTACGGCGGGGGCGGGCTCGGGGTCACCGAAGCGTCGGTGATTCTCGAGGAGATCAATCGATCCGGCGCCAACTCCGGCGCCTGTCACGCGCAGATGTACGTGATGGGCGCGCTCGTGCGGCACGGCTCGGGCGAACAGAAGGGTCGCTATCTGCCCGACATTGCCGCAGGCCGATTGCGGCTGCAGTCGTTTGCGGTGACCGAACCCACTACCGGGACCGACACGACGAAGACTCGCACAGCCGCCGTCCGGCGCGGCGATCGCTTCGTCGTCAACGGACAGAAGGTGTGGATCTCACGCATTCAGCATTCGGATCTGATGCTGCTGCTTGCGCGGACCACGCCGATCGAGAAAGTCGCGAAGAAGACCGAAGGGCTTTCGATGTTTCTCGTCGACCTGCGCGGAGCGGAGCAGCGCGGCATGACCGTCCGTCCGATTCGCAACATGGTCAATCACGAGACGAACGAAGTCTTCTTCGAGGATTTCGAGGTGCCCGCCGACAGTCTCGTGGGGGCAGAGGGACAGGGGTTCCGGTACATCCTCGACGGCATGAACGCCGAGCGGATTCTCATCGCCGCCGAGTGTATCGGTGACGGCTACTGGTTCATCGATCGGGCGCGCACGTACGCGGGCGATCGGATCGTGTTCGACCGTCCGATCGGGAAGAATCAGGGCGTTCAGTTTCCGATCGCCCGCGCGTACGCGAACGTGCGGGCCGCGGATTTGATGCGCTACGAGGCGGCGCGGCTCTTCGACGTTGGAAAACCTGCAGGCGCAGAGGCCAACATGGCAAAGCTGCTGGCGGCCGACGCGTCGTGGGAGGCTGCCAACGTCTGCCTGCAGACGCATGGCGGTTTTGGCTTTGCCGCGGAGTACGACGTCGAGCGCAAGTTCCGCGAGACGAGGCTGTATCAGGTGGCGCCGATCTCGACGAACCTGATCCTCTCCTACATCGGCGAGCACGTGCTCGGCATGCCGCGTTCGTTCTGATTGGGGTCGGGAGTCATTACGCGTTCCGTAATGGGGTCGGGAGTCATTTCATGAGGACGGTTTGCGACGGCGTGCTCTTCGTGCGAGAGTGTCGGCATTAAATGACTCCCGACCCCATGACAAGACTGTCGCGCAGCCTCTTGTTCGTGCCGGCGTCCAGGCCGGCGATGATTCAAAAGGCGGCCGCGAGCGAGGCCGATCTCGTGTGCATCGATCTCGAAGATGCGGTCGTGCCCGAGGAGAAGCCAGGCAGCCGCGCCAACGTCGTGCAGGCATTGAAGGATCTGAACTTCGGCCGGCGTACGCGCGTCGTGCGCATCAACGGGCTGGATACGCCGTTCGCGTATCGCGACCTCATTGAAGTGGTCGAAGCTGCAGGCGATCGCATCGACGTCATCATGGTGCCGAAGGTCGGCTCGGCGCGCGACGTCGAGTTCGTTGACACGTTCCTCGCGCAGATCGAGGCGAACGTTGGGCTCTCGCGCCGGATCGGGATCGAAGCTCAGATCGAGACCGCAAGCGGGTTCCTGCACTGCAGTGAGATTGCCAGCGCGTCGGCGCGGCTCGAGGGGCTGGTGTTCGGCGCGGGCGACTACGCTGCGTCGATGCGCATGCCCTCGGCCGCGATTGGTGAATTCGACGAGAACGATGCGCTCTATCCCGGCCACCGCTGGCACGCGGTGATGCACACCATCGTCGCCGCCGCCCGCGTGAACGGACTTCGCTGTATGGACGGCCCGTACGCAGGTTACAAGGACACTGCCGGTCTCGAACGCGCCTGCCGCATCGCACGGGCGATGGGGTTCGACGGCAAGCAGTGCATTCACCCGGCACAACTCTCGACGGTGAACGGCGTCTTCGCCCCGTCGACCGAGGAAATCGCCAAGGCCGAAGCCATCGTGCAGGCGTACGAGACGGCGCTCGCGGGCGGTCAGGGTGCAGTCACGCACGACGGGCGGATGATCGACGCCGCCAACGTCCGTATGGCGCAGACGATCCTCGAGCGTCGTCGTCTCATCGGAGCCTCGTGAGCCTGCCCCTCGAGGGCATGCTCGTCGTCGCTGTCGAACAGGCGGTCGCGGCGCCCTTCGCGAGCCGTCAGCTCGCCGACCTCGGTGCGCGCGTCATCAAGATCGAGCGGCCCGGCGTCGGCGACTTCGCGCGATCCTACGACGCCACCGTCAAGGGTCTGGCCAGCCACTTCGTCTGGATCAACCGTTCCAAGGAATCGCTGACGCTCGACCTGAAGCGCCCGGAAGCGGTTGGCGTGCTGCGGTTACTGGTGTCGCGCACCGACGTGTTCCTGCACAACCTCGCGCCAGGTGCGATGGCTCGCCTGGGATTCGGGACGCCAGCGCTTCGCGCCTCGCATCCGCGACTCATCGTCTGTGAGATTTCCGGATACGGCACCACCGGGCCGTATCGCGACAAGAAGGCCTACGACCTCCTCGTGCAGAGCGAAGCGGGTCTCGTGTCGATCACGGGCACGCCCGACACGCCTTCGAAAGTCGGCATCTCGATCGCCGACATCGCGGCGGGGATGTATGCGTTCTCGTCGATCCTCGCGGCGCTCCTGCGCCGGGCCACGACCGGAGACGGTGCGGCTCTCGACGTGTCGATGTTCGATTCGGTGGCGGAGTGGATGGGCTACCCGGCGTACTACGCGATGTACACCGGCACGCCGCCCCAACGCAGTGGCGCCGCGCATCCGGCGATCGCACCGTATGGGCCGTACGCGGCGGGTGACGGCAAGGTGGTGTTCATCGGCCTGCAGAACGAACGGGAATGGGCGCGTTTCTGCGCGGACGTCCTCGAGCGAGTCGATCTGCTGACAGATGCGCGTTTCGGCTCGAACGCTCGCCGTGTGGAGAATCGCGCTGAGCTCGATGCCACGATCACGAGATCGTTCGCACGGCATTCGGCAGCCGAAATCATCGCGCGCCTGGATGCCGCGCAGATCGCAAACGCGCGCATGAATACCGTCGGCGAATTCCTGGAGCACCCGCAGTTGTCGTCGCGCAATCGCTGGCGCGACGTCGAGTCACCAGCAGGGACGATCCGGGCGCTCGTACCTCCATTCGGGTTCGCCGACCTGGAACCGCGAATGGGAAGTATTCCGTCGGTGGGTGAACATACCGCCGCCATTCTCGAGGAACTCGGGATCGACGAGGCGACGATCGCCTCATGGCGTCGTGAACGGATTGTGTAGCGCGTGCAGGCTTCCGCCTACGCCAAGGCTTCGGCGCGACCCACGATCATCCGGCGCTCCAACCTCCGTCGATGGGCAGCACGGCACCTGTGATGTCCGCACCTTCTGGACGGCAGAGAAACGCGATCAACTGCGCGACGTTGTCCGCACCGATGAAGCGACCCGTTGGTTGCTTGCCGACCAGGAACCGCTTTTCCGCGTCGGCACGCGACAGCCCCTCTGCGGACATTGCCGTGCGAATCGTCTCATCGTGCACCGGCGTTTCCGTGGTTCCCGGACACACGGCATTGCACGTGATGCCGTGAGCGGCCGTCTCCAGTGCCACCGCGCGCGTCATGCCGATGAGCGCCGTCTTGCTCGTCACGTAGCCGACGCGATTGGGCGCCCCCCGAAGCCCGTATATCGACGACACGTTGATGATCCGGCCCCACTGCCGCTGTTTCATGCCGCCGACGACGAGCCGGATCGTGTGAAAGGCGGCGGAGACATTGACCGCGAGCGCCTCATCCCATGCTGAAGACTCGAACACTTCGATCGGAGCCGTGTGCCGAACCACCGCGTTGTTGATCAGGATGTCGACCGCTCCGAGAGCGTCGTTCGCCGCAGCGACCATCATCTCGATCTCAGACGGGCGTCGCAGATCGGCCCTGCAGTACAAGGTCCGCACGTGGTGAAGACGTTCTACTTCGTCGCGGATGGGTTGCACGTCGCGCGGATCATCGATGCCGTTGAAGACGATGTGACAGCCCGCGCCGGCGAGCCGATGTGCGGCAGCCAATCCGAGTCCGCGTACTGACCCGGTGACGAGCGCGCATTTGCCGTCGAGTGCGCGACCCATCAAAGATCCCGGACTGTCATGATGTTGTATGGTATGCGCACGGCCACCGAAGGAGCGAAGTCTCATGACCAGCCGCCGTCTCGCCCTCGTCTCCGGTTGTGCGCTGCTTGCCGTCATGGTGATGCTCGGCGTGAGAGCCGCCGCCCAGAGTGTCGCGGCCCCTATCTCGACGACGATGCGAACGCCGTGGGGCGACCCCGACATTCAAGGGATCTTCACGACCGACGATGAATTAGGTGTGCCGTTCGAGAGGCCTGAGCAGTTCGCCGGTCGCGACGTCGTGACCGACAAGGAATTCGCCGATCGGCAGACGCAGGCGGCGCGCCAGGCCGAGGCCGACGCGGAGGAATTCGTCGCGCCGCGGACCGGCGGCCGGGGCGGCGACGGTACCGGTCCACCCGCCCACTGGCTCGAGCGCGGCACACCGTCACGACGCACCTCGATCGTCATCGATCCAGCGGACGGGCGCATTCCGTACGTCAACGACGAGGCGCGCAAGCGCAACGCCATTGCCGTGAACGCGCGCACCAGCGGCAATCGCCCTTACGACGGACCGCAGGCACTCGACCTCTACGATCGCTGCATCACGCGCGGGCTGCCGCACGTGATCTTCCCGACGATCTACAACAACACGTCGCAGATCGTGCAGGGTCCCGGGTTCGTCGCCATCCGCTACGAGATGATTCACGACGCACGGGTCATTCCACTCGACAGCCGGCCGCAGCTGTCATCGACGATCCGCCAGTATTTCGGTGATTCACGCGGCCACTGGGAAGGCGACACGCTGGTCGTCGAGGTGACGAACTTCCCGGCGAACATGGTGAACTATCGAGGCGCCGGCGGCGCGCTGCATCTCGTCGAGCGCTTCCGCCGTGTCGATGCCAGGACTGTCCGTTACGAAGTGACCGTCAGCGATCCAGGCACGTTCTCGCGGCCGTGGACGGCGATGCTCAACCTGAAGACGTCGTCGCAGCCCGACGTGTTCGAGTACGCCTGCCATGAAGGCAACTACGCGATGCGCAATATCCTGAGCGGCGCACGCGCGGCGGAAAAACAGAAGTAGTGTCCGGCTTCAGCCGGACCGTGTACAGGTCCGCCTAAAGGCGGACACTACGTACTGAGGACACTACATACTGAGGCGTGATGACCCTGAAAGAAGGCTGGACCGGGCGCGTGTACGAAGACTTCGAAGTGGGCGACGTGTATCAGCACCCGCTCGGGCGCACGGTGCTGCCGGTCGACAACAGCTGGTTCACCCTCCTCAGTCAGAACGTGAACCCGATTCACTTCGACCATCACTACGCTGCGCAGACCGAGTTCGGCAAACCGCTCGTCGACTCGACGTTCACGCTCGCGCTCGTCACTGGTCAATCGACGATCGATCTGTCGCTCAACGTGATGGCCAATCTCGGGTGGGATGAGGTGCGGCTGCCGAACCCGCTCTTCGAAGGCGACACGGTGTACTCGCGCAGCGAGGTGCTGGAGAAGCGCGAGTCGAAATCGCGCCCGAACGTCGGCATCGTTCGCGTGAAGACGACCGGTTTCAAGCAGGACGGTCTCATCGTCATCGAGTTCTTCCGCACCTTCATGGTGTACAAGCGTGGTCACGTGCCGCCCGGAGTCAGGGCCCGCATTCCTGAACCGAGACGGTCGTAAGCAAGCAGGGCGGGTGGGGCCGCCTCCGCTTCGTTCGGGCGGTGGGCCCGGCCCTTCGGGCCCGGTCGGGCGCGGATATGCTAGGTGTGTGAGTTCCATTCGCGATCTCGACGTCGGCGTGGTTCGCGACGCCGTCTCGCGTCTGCTCGTCGACGTCAACTACAACATCCCGCCTGATGTGCTCGACGCGCTGCGCGCCGCCGTCGTGCGCGAGAAGTCGCCGCTGGCGCGGCGCACGCTCGAGCAGATCGTCCGCAACTACGAAGTCGCTGCGATCGATCAGGTGCCGGTCTGTCAGGACAGCGGCATGACGGTGGTGCTCCTCGACGTCGGGCAGGACGTGCACTTCGTCGGAGGGTCGTTGCAGGAAGCGATCTTCGAAGGCATCCGACGAGGCACGCGCGACGGGTACTTGCGTCAGTCGGTGACCGGCGATCCGACCCGACTCCTCAAGATGGCGGGCGAGCAGGCGCCGGGTGTCATCCATATCGAGCTCGTCGCCGGCGATGGCGTGCACCTCACCGTGGCCTCGAAGGGGTTTGGCGGCGAGAACATGAGCGCGCTTCGGATGCTCGTGCCCGCCGATGGCGTCGCCGGCGTTCGCGATGTCGTTGTCGACACGGTCGATCGTGCGGGTGCGAATGCCTGCCCGCCGTTGATCGTCGGCGTCGGTGTCGGCGGCACATTCGAGACGGCAGCGCTGCTGGCGAAGCGAGCAGCGCTGCGACCGATCGCACACCGCCATCCACGATCCGACATACGCGAACTCGAAGCCGATCTGCTCGACCGCGTCAACGCGCTCGGCATCGGCGCGCAGGGCCTCGGGGGTGTCGTGACCGCGCTGGCGGTGAACGTCGAAGTGGCGCCCACGCACATCGCGGGGCTGCCGGTTGCGGTGAATCTCAACTGCCATTCGACCCGGCGCGCGACGATCGCGGTGTGACGCGAGGAGGCCGCATGCAGGTGTGTGCGATCGCACCAGGCACTGTCAAAGGGTTGTACGGCTTCCTGAAAGCGCTAACGGCGCTGCGTTGATGAGCGACATCGCGAAGCTCGACGCGCGCAGCGGCACACCGTCGATGACGCATCTGCGCGCGGGCGACGCCGTCGAAGTGACCGGCCGGCTGCTCACGCTCCGCGATGCGAGCGCGGCCAGACTCGCGCGCGCGATCGACTCCGGCGATCGCCTGCCGGTGTCGCTCGATGGTCAGATCTTCTACGCGGTCGGGCCGTCGCCGGCCAAGCCCGGTCAGATCATCGGGTCGGCAGGTCCGACGACGACGGCGCGGATGGCGAGGTACTTCCCGGCGCTCTTTGCATCGGGTGTGCGCGCCGTGATCGGCAAGGGCGAGCTTCACCGTGACGAGATGGCTCCTTTCATCGCGCACGGTGTCGTCTACTTTGCGGCGATCGGCGGACTTGGCGCGCTGCTGGCGAAGCACATCACCGCCGCGGCCGTCGTCGCATACGAGGAGCTGGGCGCCGAAGCGCTCTACGCGCTCGACGTCGAGGCGTTTCCGGTCGTGACGATCATTGATATGGCAGGTCGTAATTTTCACGAGGACGCCCGCACGCAGTGGCGAAGGCCTTCGCCGTAGAGCGCGGGCTTAAGCCGGCGCGGTAAACGCGGAGGCTAAGAGCCTCCGCCCTACGTGCGCCACCAAAGCGACGACGCCGGGCCCGCGCGTCAACGACAGATTCGAAATCCTGCCGTCGGCTCTGTGGCGTAATTGCACACAGGTCGGCAGAACTACTCGGGGAATACGAACGAATCGGTCACTCAGCACCGGGCATGGGACTTGCTCCGATCCAAGGCATGAGTAAGGCCCTGCAAACTCCGCCCCGCTACAGCATTGTTCCGACGGAGAGAGGCTGGCTGCTGACGATTCAGAACGATCATTTCTCCGTGATGCAGGTCTTCCGTTCTGCCGCGACGGCGCGGCAGGCCGTCGACCGCATGATGGAGTTCTTCTAGACTCGTCTTATCCACGCCGGCAGGAACCGGCTCCAGCGACTCCGCGTCGAGTCGCTTCCGATCAACACATAGCGGTGCCAGTCGTCGCGATGTGATGTCACCTGGATCGGATGCAGGGCGAGGAGTCCTGTCGGTCCGATCGACGATCGTAGATAACGGATCTCCGCCACCGCGCTGCGCGCGTCGGGGTGCACCCGCATGCTCACGCCGGCATCGCGTGCGAGCAGAACCGTCTTTGCCTGAATCGAGAGTTCCAGCTCGACACGGAGCAGGCACAACATGTCAGCGACGACGTGGCCCGGGAAACGCTGACGCAATTCCTGCAGGTAGGTACTGAATCTCGTGTGGCCGAGCGTGTCCGATGAGAACATCTCGTGCAGCATGAAATCGAGGTCCAGTCCGGCGCCCACCCATTCGCGTGTGGCCCGCTCGCTGCGAGCAAAGACCCACAACATGACCTGCGGCAGCGCAAGCAGGAGCACTGCTGTTGTCGCCAGACGCGAGACCGGAACCAGATTGAACGCGGCGTGGATCGCGAGTGCCGCAATCAGCCCCGGAATGAAGATCACGACGCGACGGTCGCGATGCCGCTCGGCGGCGGTGTGAGACAGCATGGCGAACACCGCAGTCGTCGCGCCATGCAGAATCGCCGTCCCGAGTCCACGCACACACCACAGGACGAAGCTGGCATCTGACAGCACGCGCAGATACTGAAGGTTCTCGATCAGCGCGAACCCGGTACCGACCGCGAATCCGAGCTGCGCCGCGTCGACCGGGAAGCCGATCCGTCGTCGCAGGATCAGATACGCGATGAACGCGGCCTTCAGGACTTCTTCCGTGAGTGGTCCGATGATGCCGCTGTTCCACACCGGAGGCAGAGGCAGTGCGGGAGCGAGGAGCACCTGGGCCGCGTTTGCCAGCAGCGCCGACACGATGCCCCACGCGATGGCCGTCGCAATCGCTCGCGGGCGGGCAAGCTTGAAGCTGTCCATCAGCACGAGCACGCCGAGGAAGAGCATGACCGGGACCACGGCGACGATCGCCTTCGCGATCGCCGCGGTCACCGCAGCACCCTCAGCGAGATCATCGCCTCGCGTCGCCCGAAGGTATCCCAACGGAGACGAACCGGATGACGGGAGCGTGACCTCAGCGCGTCACGCCCCCGGCTGGACCAGGCTTCAAACGGCAGGGGGGAAGCCAGGAGATTCTCAGTGTGCGGCGCCCGAGGCGCCCAGCACCGCGTTCACTGCTGCATCGTGCGAAAGTGCGAGCGCCATGTCCGGTCGGGCGAGGGCCGCGCCAAGCGACGCGCTCGCGATCGCCTGCGCCACACCAGGTGCAGCGAGCGCCGCGCGCAGAGCCGCGCTCGATTGCAGGACCGCATCGAGCCTGGCGTTCCTCGCAGCATCGGCGCGGATGCCGGCCGCTGCGATGGCTGCCCGCACGTCGGGCGACGCGAGCGCTGCGCGAACCGACGCGTCGGCCAGCGCCCGCTCAAAGTCCTTGTTCTTCAGCGCCTGCTGCGCGCCTTTGTCTGCGGCCAGCTGGTGAAATACGTCGCTTTGAAGGAACGCCTGAAGGTCGCCGTCCTGGGTTTTGACGTCCGCACTCGAGACCTGCGGCGCCTGATACCGCTGGGCCGCGCCGATGGTCGCTTCGGTCCCTTTGCCCACCGGCGGGTATCCCGCCAATCGGAACGCGGCCAGTGCAACGGCCGCTGCGGCCGCCACAATCCAGAGCATTCGCTTGGCCATGGTCCTGCCCCTCAGTACGAAGACTGTTTGGGGAGTGGCTTGCCTCCGGGGGCGATTGGCAATGGTCGACATGACCGTCCCCACAATCGTCGATGGGGGATCAACGTCGTGCAGTTCCTTCAGCATCCGACTCGCGTCGTCGCCGTCAGACCAGGGGTCGTCGAAATCGGTCATCGTGTCACTCGCCAGTCGACCAGCAGGTCGCCGAGCTGTTGTCGCGCCGTATACAACCGGGATTTCACCCTCGCAGGAGGAATACCGAGAGTCGAGGCGATCTCGTCATACGACAGCTCTGTGAAGTGACGAAGCACCACGACTTCCCGGTATTCCATCGAGAGGTTCAGCAATGCCGTCTGGATCGCCTGCTGACGCTCTCTCACTTCGACTGGGTCCGCCCCTCGACCAGCAGGAAGATCCAGTGATACCGCCGACTCCGGCCGCCGCGCCCGAAGGACGTTCAAGCATTCGTTCTTCAGAATCCGGTACAGCCAGTTGAAGAATCGCTGCCCGGAATCGAAGCTGTCCAGATGCTCGTACGCCTTGACGAAAGCTGTCTGCGTCGCGTCCCGGGCATCCTCGTAATTACCGAGCATCCTGAGGGCAACGTTGAACAAGCCTCGCTGGTAACGGACGACGATCGCCTCGTACGCGTCCTGCTCACCTTCCAGGCATCGCGCAACGGCTCTCGCGTCGTCGGCATCGTCGATCAAATACACGGCATCGCCCTGAAAGTTGGTAAGCTTATCCCACTGCTCCCCGGTCCCACTCCTGACAGGAATCAAGGAACCTCACGGATTGAGTAGTCTGCCGGCCGCCAGACTTTTGCGGCGATCGACCGGCGTTCCGCTGTGGGATCCCACGCCGTGAGCGGCCAGGACGATGTCGTCTGGTACTTGCGCATCACCGAAGAAGATCTCGGGCAGGTGGTGGTGTTGACCGTCGTAGGACGGGTGTTCAGCCAGACGGTTTCTGACTTCGCTGCACGGCTGGCCCGCGTCACCTCCGGCGAGCGACGCCGTCTCATCGTCGATTTTTCAGCCGTCGACTACATCAACAGCGAAGGCTTGCGAACGCTCGAAGCTGCCGCGAAGCGAGTGCGGTCCTCGCGCGGCGAGCTGGTGGTATGCGGGCTCACTCTGGTGGTCAGAACCGCGTTCGATCTCGCAGGCTCGATCGCGCATCTGGCGATCGAGCCGTCGCGTGAGGCGGCCGTCCGTAACTTCAGCGAGCGTGACTGACCGGCGGCCAGCAGCCTCACACTGCGCCGATCCATGGAGACACGAGCGACCGCACGAACCACGAGAGAATCGGAAGCAGCACGAGCGGCAGTGCGTCGTAGAGGCGGGGCTTCAGACCCGCCTGCGCGCGAGTCTCGAGACTCGTCCCGACGTGATGGCGGCACGATCCGCTGAGACAGTAGCGATTCCGTGCCACCCATCGATACAGGCGATGGAGCGGCGGCATCACGCCGGGAATCCTGCTCATCGCCCAGAACGGCCAGGCCCACCAGATTCGTCGTGCGATCTCGACCACCGCGTTCGCGCCGCCGAGAACCGAACCGTCGTCGAGGCGCAGCCGCACTTCGTCGAGTAGTTGCTCTTCGCTGACCCCGAGGAGGGCGGCAGCACCCGTTGTCTGCAGCGGCATCACGGCGAGGCGACGTCGAGTCAGCACTCGTTCGAGCCTTCGAGCAGTCCCGGCGCAGAGCCTGCAGTCGCCGTCGTAGTAGATGGTCGCCGCGATTCGTGCATCGTCAGCGCGCACAACAGCCTCCAGTCCTTTCAGTTGCCGAGGCCCAACCCTTTCAGCACCTTGTCGCCGGCTTTCATGAACTTGACGATCGCCGCCGGCGTCCATCGCCGGGTCCGGGCGTACAGCGCCGTGGTCGTCTCGAAGAATCTGTACAGATCACGCAATCGCGCTTCGGTGTACTCGTCGGTCTCTTTGTCCTTCTCCGCCTCGAGGATGCACTCGTGGAGCATGTGCATCGTGGGATCGAACTCGCGCTTCTTGCGCTCGTGCATGACGACGCGGAACATCTCCCACACGTCTTTCATGCTTTCGAAGTGATCGCGCTTGTCCCCGTGCACGTGCACGAGCCGGACGATGCCCCAGCTTTGGAGCTCCTTCAGGCTGGTGCTGACGTTGGAGCGCGCGACTTCCAGCGTGCCGACGATGTCGTCGGCGTTCAGGGGCTGAGGCGAGATGAACAGCAGCGCGTGCACCTGCGCCACCGTCCGGTTGACGCCCCATCTCGTGCCCATCTCTCCCCAGTGGAGGATGAACTTCCGTTGAACCGGCGAGAGCCGCGCCGCGGGCGATGTGTGTGTCGATGCAGTCATTTCAGTAATTTCTGTATATACAGAAATTACTGAATGTATCGACAGGAGTCAAATTCACGATGTCGTGGTGTGAAACCGTGGTCCTAACGCGGCTTCAGGACGCCGGGCGGGCGGTCGGGATCGCCAGGCGTCGAGGGCGGGCCCTGCAGGTGCGGGACGTCGACGTTGTTCTCCTGGCAGATGTATTCAATCAGCTCGTCTCGAGCCGGTGAGAGCTCCGCGGTGAACGTGACCGTGAACGGACGCGCGTAGGCGCCAGGGTCGTCGATCGTGATCCGGTTGACCAGCGTCGTCGGGGTGGTGCGCGTATAACGTTCGATGACGTGCAGGCGCTCCGTGTGCGGATGGCCCTTGAAGTCGAACCAGAACTTGTCGTTGAAGCCCACGCTGTCGACGACGAGCGTGTTGCCCTCCCAGTGGCCGATCGAGTGTCCGTACCACGTCGGGTCGAGGTCCTTGGGATGCGGCCGGCCGTCCATGAAGATCTGCCGGTAGCTGTGGATGTTGCCTTCGAACAGGAAGAAGATGTGCGTCGGCGTCTGCACGATGCGCCACGGATACGGCGCGATTCGCGGCACGCCGGTCGGCAGGCAGCTCGCTTCCGGATCGTCCTTCGACTGCAGGCCGTCCATGATCTTCTTCGCCGACGGCAGCAACGGAATCGTCTCGCCCTTGGGGAGTCCCTGCGCGATATCGCCGATCGGGCCGCCGCCCTGCCAGAGTCCCGAGAGATCCGGCCGGGTTTGGGCGCTGATCGAGGCCGTCATCGCCAGCGCGACCGCCGTCGTGAAAAGCTGCCGTGTCATGTTCCTTGAATCACGCGGATCTTAGCAAAGCCAGGCAGTTCACAGTTCAAAGCGTGTTTTCGCCGTTCAGAGAGGGCGGTCGTCTCGTTAGATATTGATGAAGGGAGCGACCAGTGGATATCCAGGAACGAACGGTCGGGTCCGTCGTCGTCCTCGATCTGAGCGGACGCATCATGGTCGGCGACAACGACGGGGGGTTGAAGGACAAGGTGAACAGCCTGATCTTTCAGGGCTATCACCACATCCTTCTGAATCTGGGCGATGTTGTCTACATCGACAGCAACGGTCTCGGTGAACTGGTGTCGTCGTACTCGGCAGTGGCGAAGCGGGGCGGGCAGATCAAACTCGTCAACCTCACAAAGCGGGTCGAAGACCTGCTCGCGATTTGCCGTCTGCTGACGGTGTTCGACACGTACGACGACGAAGCCACGGCGATCGCGAGTTTTCCAGTAACCGCGAAGGCGTAGGATTTCGTATCACGGGCCGCCTGACCGCCTTCGCCAAGGCTTCGGCGGTCCGCCTAGCTTCAGCGGAGGCGGAAGGCGGCCCCCTACGTATGTCCAAGATCGACGATCCAGTTCTCTAATCCCGGACCGGCAGCGGGGTAGCGGGTCAACACCTGCGGATCGTGGCCAGGGACGATGTGTGCCGGCGAGTCGGCAAGCTTCTTCAACGTGGAATAGCCCTCGAGCGTTTCCGCGACGCTGTAGGTGATCGGGAACACGCGCCCCTCGTCGATGTGCGCGTAGAGGTGCGAGGCATCGGCCGCGAGCACGACGTGGCCGCGCGCGGTCTTCACGCGCACCGACTGCAGCCCCATCGAGTGGCCGCCGATGTGATGCAGCGTCACCCCGGGCACGAGCGTCTCGCTGCCCTCGTGAAAGACGACGCGATCGGTGAACACCTTCCGTACCATCGCGATGACATCGTCGGCCTCGAACGGGATGCGTTGATGGGCGTGGCACATGCACCGCCCGGTGCTGTAGGCCATCTCGCGATCCTGCACGTGATACCGAGCCCGCGGAAACAGCTCGTGGTTGCCGCAGTGGTCGTAGTGCATGTGGCTGATGATGACGTCCTGCACTTCGTCGGGGTTGACGCCGATCGCGCGCAGCCCTTCGGCCACCGGCTTGACGATGACGCGCCCGCGTTTCACGGCCATCGCGTGGTCGAAGCCGGTGTCCATGACGAACGTGCCGTGCGCGCCCCGGATCACCCAGACGAAATAGGCGAGCGGCTGCAGGATGTCGTGGGGATCGCCGCCGATGTAGTTCTCGTGTGCCTTGCGATCGTGGTGCGCGTAGCGCACCGCATAGACCTCGTGGACGTCAGACATCGAATTTCCGGCCGCGTGTTTCTGGTCCGCTCCAGACGGCGATGCCCGCAAGCACCGCGGACGTGATCATCGCCGCGCTCATGCCATTGACTGCGGAAATGCCGCGATCCTGGGCGGCGCCCAGGATGTACGGCATGAAGGCGCCGATTGCAGAACCGGCGTGGTAGCAGAACCCCGGGCCCACGCCGCGGACTTCGGTTGGAAACCGCTCGACGGTGTAGGCAGGGGCCATTCCCCAGACGCCCATCCCGAAGAATCCCATCATCAGCGCGCCGACAACCAGCGACCAGGTGGTTCCACCGTACAAGAAGAAGGGGAGGGACGCAGGTCCGAGGATCAGGGTGGCTGTAAACGCACCGCGCCGCCCGATTCGTCCTTCTGAGAGTCGTCCCCATGTCGCCGTACCGAGTATGGCGCCGACGTTGAATGCCGAGAGGAAGGGCAGCAGGTTGGTGCGCCCCGCGTCACGCAACACCGTTGGATACCAGAAGTTCAACGAGTAGTAGATGCACATGAATGATCCGATCACGAGCGTGGTCTGGATCGTCGTGCCGAGCAGATCGCTTTGGAAGATGCGCACCAGCGAGAGCCTCGGTTCGTCTGCGGCGGCGCCGGTCTCTTTGAGGCGGCGCTGACGCTGGAGCCACACCGGGCTCTCCGGCACGCGCGAACGGATCCAGAGCGTGAAGAGCGCCGGAATGATGCAGAGCCAGAACATGACGCGCCAGCCAAGATCCGGCGTCTCGCTGAAGTACGGGTAGACGAACTGAAACGCCGCGGCCGAGAGGAGATACCCCCAGTACCAGCCCCCCAGCAACAGCCCCGACGCGAGGCCTCGCAGTCTCGCCGGCCAGTGCTCGAGGACGAGCGGCATGCCGGCGGCCCATTCGCCGCCCATGCCGAGGCCGAACAGCGCGCGGATGCCGAACAGGATTCCGTACGACGGCGCGAACCCGCTCAGGAACGCGAAGATCGAGAACCACAGCACCGACACCATCAGCGGCAGCTTGCGCCCCCATTTGTCTGCCGCGGTTCCCGCGAGCGTACCGCCAACGAGACGCATTACCAGCGTGACCGTTCCCAGCGCGCCTGCGAGCGCGCGGTCGACGGTAAAGCTCTTCTGGATGTCGATGACGATGAACGCGAGGATGTTGAAGTCGAACGAGTCGACGATCCATCCGAGGAAGACCGCCCAGAACGCGCGCCACTGATCGCCGGTGACCTGGCGATACCAGGGGATCGTCTCAGACGCTTCGAGGGTTCGGGCTGCCGCCTGGGAAGTCATGTCGCCGGATTCTAGTTGTGCCGATCGGGGTTTGTCGAACCGGAGAGGTGTTCAGTCTGTTCGCTTTTCGGTGAGATGTGCGTTCGAACGTCATGCCTCGAGCGTTTAACGTTGTAGCTGAGCCGGATTACAGTTCGCGGCGCCAACTCGAGTCAGCCACGCACAGCCACACTGAGGACTGAGGTATGCGTATTGCGCGCCTGCGGGTACTGCTTTGCCTTTTCGTCGTCGCGTCCGCTGCACTCGTGGCGCAGGCGCCAGTCGTGCCGGCGCCTCAACCAGGGGCGGTCACGGTGTACGCGGCCAGCCCGAACGATTTGAGGCAATGGGATAGAACCATCGACGGGATGGTTCGAGGAAGGGAGCTGATTGTCATGAGCTCTCGCGCCGACCCGGACATCGAGAGTCGACAGCATGAGAGTCTCGCTCAGTATTACCAGGGCGTCCCGGTCTTCGGCGGAACCCTGACACGGCAAACCGCGCAGGGGCTGACTGTGTCGATCCTCGGCACTGTCTACGAGGGGATCTCGATCGATACCACGCCAGCCTTGAGCCCGGATCAAGTCGTTCTGGCGCTCGCCGACGTGTCCGGCGGCCGTCTGGTGGGCGACGTACCGGCGCTCCTGATCTTTCCGACCGTTGACGGCCGGTATCGCCTCGCCTATCGCGCCACCATGAGCGATGCGAAAACCTACATCGTCGACGCTGCATCCGGGAGCGTGCTCTGGACCATCGACGAATTCAAGACGCAGACGCAGAGCCAGGTCGGCGTCGGTACGGGCGTCCTGGGCGACACGAAGAAAATCAGCACGACCCGAGCCGGCACCGGTTTCCGGACGCAGGACCAGCTCCGCCCGGCTCCGATCCGGACCTTCGACACTCATGGGTCGGAGGTTGCGATGAATCGCCTGACGCAGCCACCTGGTGCGACGGTCGACAGCGACTTCGCGGTAGACACCGATAACACCTGGGCCGATCCGCCAGTCGTCGACACCCACGTTCATTCGGGTTGGACCGAAGACTACTTCTTCAGGCGACTTGGCTGGACCGGCATCGACAACCGGGGCGGCCAAATCACGTCGGTCGTTCACTCAGGTCTTGTCGACAACGCTCAATTCAGGCCTCCACCGTTCGGCGCCGATGGCCGGGGAATGTTCGTGTTCGGGCGCACGCAGGCCGGCGTGCCAGTGACGACCCTCGACGTCGTTGGCCACGAGATGATGCACGGCGTTACGAACGCGTCGCTCACGCAGAGAACCGGTATGGGCCTGCTGGACGCGTTGGTCGTCGATCATGCGGGCCCCACGTCGATGACATCGGGTGGCTCCTCGTTCGCATGTGACACGACGGTGGTCGTATTCACTGACGGTACGCGCTTTCCCATGTTCTGCGACGGCGGCCGGTACATTCTGCTGTCCAATCATCCTGGGGCCGTCAACGAGGCCTTCTCTGATGTCTTTGGGATGGCCGTTGAGTTCTTCTACCAGCCAGTGGGTGCGGGTCCGCTGCGCGCTGACTACAAGATGGGTGAGGATGTAGCTGGATTCGGTCCCTTGAGGGCGGCCGATGCCCCGGCGTCGCTGGTCGCCACGGCATCCAGTCAGGGGCCCATCGCGTATCCCGATCACGCGAGTCGCATTTTCAGCTACCTCGCGGCGATCTCACAGGGCACTCGCACGAATCCGATCGCAATCACCCTCTTGCCGTGGCTGTTGCAAGGCGACCAGCTCGTCACCCTGCCGGGTAGTGATACAGGCGGAGTGCACCTGAATTCGACCGTCTTGAGCCATGCGTTCTACCTGGCTATCGAGGGCGGGCGGAATGCGACCTCGGGACTGACCGTCCAGGGCGTCGGCCCGGCGAATCGCATCCAGATCGAGAAAGCGTTTTTTCGGGCGATGAACGTGAACATGCCCAACGTTCCAACGATGCAGATCGCTGCGCAGGCGACTGTGCAGGCGGCAGTCGATCTGTACGGCGCGACTAGCGCTCCAGCGGTAGCCATCCGCCAGGCGATGCAGGCGGTAGGCCTCATGAATTAGCGATGCGTCGGGATTGACCTGAAGCGAGCGTGTGGATTCGTTGTCTTCGACGAGTGAGGGACCGATGACGCGATTGCGATACATCACATTCGTTGTGCTCGTCGCTGCGTTCGTGGCCGCAACTCCCGTGGTGGCTCAAACGCGCCAACCTGGCGGGGCCCCTTCGCCACGGACGCCGGCACGCGATCGTATTTTCGTGTCCATCGATGGTCTGTTTCAGACCAGCGCGACGGATTTCACCAACACCGTCACGTTCCGCCGGAACGCCGAGGACAGCAGCTTCTCGACGAACTACGACGAGAAATCCGGTCCCTCTTTCAACGTGTCTGGCGCCGGCCTCGTCTGGCGCACGATAGCGGTCGGGGTCGGCGTGAGCCGCTTTTCGCATGGGGTTCCAGGGGCGTTCACGGCCTCGGTGCCGCATCCGTTCGTCTTCAACCAGGGTCGGCAAGTGAGCGGTACCATCAGCTCGACACGCGAGGAGCTCGCCGTGCACGTGAATGCGCGAGCGCTGCTGCCGCTGAAGAGCCGCCGCATGCAGGCGATGGTCTTCGGCGGGCCGTCGTTCTTCAACGTCAAGCAGGACCTGGTCTCCGACTTCGAGATAAACGAGACGTATCCCTACGACACCGCGACTTTCAGTCGCGGCGTGACCAACACGGCCAGCAAGTCGAAGGTCGCTTTCAACGCCGGCGCCGACCTCGCGTACTTTTTCACGCGGCAGATGGGTATTGGCGGTACGGCACAGTACGCCGGCACGACGATCGCCCTCGACTCCGCTGGCGGCGGCACCGTGGATGTGAAGGTCGGCGGTTTCCAGGTCGGAGGCGGCCTGCGGCTGCGGTTCTAGGAAACCTAGGAAGCAGGAAGCAGGAAGCAGGAATCAGGCGGAAACAAGAAGCCGGAAGCAGAGGCTGAGCTCGATTGCGAACGGCATGTTCGCTGGACGCGCCGGGAGTATCATCATCGCCGCCCCGCTCTGGGCGTGATGAACCGAAGTTTGCACCCGGGCGTCAAAATCGGTCCGTACGAGATCCACTCGCTCGTTGGCGAAGGGGGCCTGGGCGAGGTCTGGAAGGCGAGCGACCGCGCGAGCGGTCGCCATGCGGCGCTCAGAGTTCTCCCGAATCTTCCGTCTGCCGATCCCCATCGCTTTGACCGGTTCGAACGCGACGTGCGCGTGCTCACGTCGCTGAATCATCCGAACATCGCGACGATCTATGGCGTGTTCGAGGCAGACGGCGTCCGAGCGCTCGCGTTTGAGTGGATCGACGGGGCTGTTCTCGCGGACCGCATCGCGAATGCGGCTCTTTCCATCGACGAGGCCCTGCCTATCGCCGCACAGATCGCCGACGCGCTCGGCGCGGCGCACGAGCACGGGGTCATTCATGGCGACGTGAAGCCGTCGAACATCAAGCTTTCCGCGGAGGGATGGGTGAAGGTCCTCGACTTCGGCCTCGCCGAGATCTTCGAGCCTGAGCCCGCGCCATCAACGGACGCGACGCCCGCGGCTTCGGCGCGTCAGCGCGGTGTCATCCTCGGGACGGCAGCGTACATGAGTCCAGAGCAAGTGCATGGCGCACCTGTCGATCCGCGCACCGACGTCTGGGCCTTCGGGTGTGTGCTCTTCGAGATGCTCACGGGTAAGTCACCATTCACTGGTGACGACCTCACCGACACGATGACGTCCATCGTGAGTGTCGAACCCGAGTGGGCGCTGTTGCCGTCGACGACGCCTTCGTCGGCTGCGCTCGTCCTGCGTCGCTGTCTGGAAAAGGACGTGCGCGCCCGCAGTCAGAACCTCATGGACATCTCTGCTTCCATCCATGAAGCGACCTTCGAGTCGGGCGCGGACGAAGCGCTCCTCAGACTGGCCGCTCTCGAGCGGATATCCGATGCGACACGGGGCAGTGCGCTGGCCGGTGCTTACCGTGTCGGTGGCCCGGAAATAGACCTTCCCGAGTTGAAGCGGTGGGCGCGCGGCCTCGTGCCGCGTGGTGCGGACCTCCACGTCGATGACATCGTGGATGATGTGGTTCGCACGGCCTCTCGGCGTCTGCCCTCCGAGCTGCGTCACGGTGGAGCGTTGCAGGCATATCTGCGCCAATCGGTGCTCACTCAAATTCAAGACGAGCTACGTCGTGCGACGCGTACGAACGAACCTCGCCCTGAAGGGCCACCGTTCGGGGGCATATTGATGCGTCGAGAACATGCGGGCGAACGCTCGATACCGGCGAAGACGACCCGCACGCAACGGTTCATCGACTTCATCCGGCGAAAGAAGAACCCTCCGCGCGTGTAGTGTCGATTCGCCGCCGCGGGTCAACCGCCAGCCACGCGAGGGCGCCGAACACATATACGGCCGCCGTCACATAGAGCGGCATCGTCCACGAGTGCCAGCGGTCGACCATGAAGCCGACCACGATCGGCCCGGCGAGACCTCCAAGATTGCCGACGCTGTTCATGCATGCAGTGATCACGCCGGCGTGCTCGGCACCGATGTCGAGACACACGGCCCAGCACGCGCTCAGGGCAAAGTCGGCCGATGCGAGCGCCACGGCAAGAAGGAGCGCCTTGGCCACCGATTCGTGCACGGTGAGCGAGGCGACGATGAGCGCAGCGCTCGTGGCGAACGAAAGCGATCCGAGTGTCACCCTCGCATGACGAAGGCCGTGGGTGCGCGCGAGGCGATCGGTGCACCATCCACCGGCGACGTTCGCGAGGCCGGCAAGGAGGAACGGCAGCGACGCGAAGAAGCCGCTGCCGATCATCGAGAACCCGAGCTCGCGAACGAGATATGTCGGCAGCCACGTGAAATAGAAATACAGACCGTAGGCGTAGCCGAAGTACATCGCGCAGATCGCGTACAGATTTCCGCTCGAGAGGAGCGCGAGCCAGGGCGTCGGCGGTGTTCGCGCTGATGCGGCGCGGCCCTCGGTGATCTGCGCGAGCTCGATCGCGTCGATGTCGGGATGGTCCTCGGGACGATCGCGATACGAACGCTGCCATGCCCACGCCCACGCGACGCCGAGTACGCCGAAGGCAAGGAAGCAGGCACGCCAGCCCCACCACTGGATCAACACCAGGACCAGCGGAGCGGCCAGCGCGCCGCCGAGGCGTGTGCCGAGAAACACCACGCCGCTCGCCTTCCCACGCTCGGGTGCCGGAAACCAGGTGGCGAAGCTGCGCATGACGTTGGGAAATGCACCCGCCTCGCCCGCGCCGAACAGGAACCGGACAGCGACGAGGGATTGAAAACCCCGCACCAGCCCCGTCAGCATCGTGAACGCCGACCACCACAGGACGATACGCGTGAGCACGTGCCTCGCCCCGATCCGATCGCCGAGCCAGCCCGAAGGCACCTCGAACAGCGAATACGCGAGCGTGAACGCGGAGAACGCGGTGCCCATCTGGAGGAGCGTGATGCCCAGCTCCTCGATGATGTACGGCGCCGCGACGGAGATGCAGACGCGATCGAGATAGGTGACGATGGCCAGCAGAAAGGCCATCCGCAGGACGCGGAATCGAACGCGCGAGCCGGCGGGCTGGACGAGGACCATCCGTGATTTCGAATGAGTGACCAGTCCCCTACTCGATGGCCGCTAATTCACCTTTCCCAGGCCTTCGTTGAGCTCGATCGACGTGCCCCACGGATCGGTGACGAAGGCGACGCCCAATCCCAGCGCTTCCGCCTTGCGATAGGGCACGTTCAGCTTGATGCCCATTGCTTCGAGCTTCTTGCAGAAGGCTTCCAGATCTCGAATCTCGAATCCGATGTGATCGAGCGAGCGCCCGGACGTGCCAGCCACGGGATCGGGCGAGGGCGAGAAGTTGAGTGCGACGCCCGGTAGATCGGCGGCGGGGAAGTTGCCGCCGGTTCGCGGCTTTGCGCCGAAGACTTTCGCGTACCACGCCTGCATCTCGGTGTTCTGCGGCCCGAAGAAGTGGACGTGATGGAGTGCGATCGGCACGGTCTGCTGTTTCTGCTCGACGAGCTCGACCTTGAGGTCGTCGGGACCGAGCGCGAAAGCGATCGAGACGTTCGCGTTGATCGGCGCGATGTCGTCGACGACCTGCTGCGTCGCGGCGACTTCCGTGCGCGTGATCATCGGAAAGCCGTTGGCCTTGATGCGTGCGACAGCTGCTCTGAGATCCGGCACTGAGAAGCCGATGTGATTGACCGTCGTGCCGCGCGTGCCGCCGGTCGGCTTCTGGTTGCGGAAGAAGATCAGCACGTTGGGGAACGTGACGATCTCCAGCTTGTTGGGCCCGAACGTCGTCTTGGTGCCGCCGAGCGCGTCGACGAAGAACTTCATGTGCGCTGGAATGTCGCTGGCGGCGATGTGATGATGCCCGTAGACGATCGCGTTGTCCTTCGCCAGCGTCAGCTGCGCTGACGCCGGAGAAGCGTACGCGGATGCGACGACAACCACCAATGTCGCGATGACGCGCAGTGTAGGGCGGTTACGAAGCATCCCTTTGCTCCTAATCGATGCCGAATGCGAGCAGCACGTTGCCGCCATTACCGACGAACCCGCCGTACCCCGAGTTGAAGAACAGCATGCCGCCCGAGACGATCGCGCCGCCGCCCTCGAGCCCGCCGCCGTTCGCTTTCACACCGTTGACCGTCGGGAAGTCCTTGTTGCTGTCGAACGTCCACAGGATCGCGCCGTCCTTGGTGGAGTAGGCGCGCATGCCGCCGTCGAGCGATCCGGAGAGCACGGCGCCCGGGATCACCGTGACCGCCGCGCCCTGCGACGCGCGGCACGTGGGCTTGCTCTTGTCGCACAGGCGTTCCTGCGGGCCGACGCTCCACACCTGCTCGCCGGTCGCGAGCTTGACCGCGCGAATGCCGCCGGGATTCTGCGAGAGCAGATCGGAAACGCCGAAGTAGGCGTTGTCACGATCCACGGCTCCGCCCCACTGACCTCCGAGGCCGCTGCCCTGCCCGATGCGGTACCGCCACACGACGTCGCCTTCCTTATCGGGATCGAGAGCGTAGGACATGCCCGACTTCTGCGGCAGCACGATCAGGTCGCGTCCGTTGACAGTGGCCAGCGTCGGTGAGGCCGAAAAGTCGTGATCGGGGCCGAGCGTGCCGGGGCAGTTGGGATTGTCGGGATTCTTCGCCTGACATCCCAGTGTCCAGTTGTCGTCGGGAGTGACCTGTCTCACCCACTTGACGACGCCACTCCCCATGTCGAGGGCGAGCACCGCGTCGGTCGTCGGCTGCGAGGGCTCGGCGTAGTTGTTGCCGGTGGCGATGTACACCATGTTGCGCCGGGGATCGACCGTCGGCGACGACCAGATGCCGCCACCTGCCGGACCCCACTGCTGCACGCCGTCCTTGTTCTTCGCCCGCGGTTTCGGCTCGTCGATGGTGTAGCGCTTCCACAGCACCTGACCGGTGTTGGCGTCGAGCGCCGACACGCTGCCGCGGAAGGTGCAGCACTCGTACTTCGCCTGGCCGCCCTGTCCCTCTTCGCTCAGGCCCTGCACTGGCACGAACAGCCGTCCGTTGTAATAGGTCGGCGCGCCCGTGATCGCCGCGAACTTGTGGTCGTCGACCTTGCGCACCCAGAGCTCTTTGCCGGTGTTGGCATCTACCGCGTACGCGTTGGCGCGCGAGTCGCCGAAAAAGACGGCGAGACCCGATGCGTTCCCGGTCTTGTACGCGCCGACCGACATCGCGGTCCGCACGCCCGCCTGCGCTTTGTACGTCCAGTGCGTGCAGCCGGTCTTCGGATCGAGCGCGTGGACCTCGCCGTTCTCGCTCGCGACGAACAGCCGTCCGCCCGCGAGCGTCGGCTGTGCTCGCGCCGACGTGACGGTGTGGTAGCCGAAGGCCCACTTGAGTTTCAACTTCGGCAGATCTGACGCCGTCAGTCCGCCGCTCGGTTGATAACGCGTGTTGGCTGCGCTGCCGCCCCACCCGTTCCATTCACCCGAGTTGGCCGGCGCTTTCATCGCCGGCGACGAGGCGCACTTGTTGACGACCTCGACCGGCTTCGGCGGCGCGAACGGCTTTCCGGTGAGGAAGACTGCCACCGCACGCTGCTCCGCCTCGGAGAGGCCGATCGCCTGAATCTGCATGCGCCCCAGCGTCATCGCGTTGAAGATCGACTCGGGCGTCATCTGCCGCAGCACGTCGCGTGTCGGCGCCGTCTTCTGGTCTTCGTTGTGGCAGCTCGCGCACGCGCGGGTGAAGACCGCTGCGCCGTCGGGCGCCTGCTGCGCGAACGCGGGTGCAGCGACAGCGATGAGCGCGGCGGCGATCAGGCCTCGTTTCACGGACATGGATCCTCCAAAAGTAACGGAGATTACGGAGAAACGGTTTCGCACGGAGACACGAAGCAACGGAGGCCAGACGGAGCGACGACGCTTGCGCTCGGCCAACAGGCGCGGGTGGGGCTGCGCGCTACGCGCGCGATGGATGAAGAGTCGCGCACGAAAACAAGCGCGGCCTGCCACCCCGCGCGCTTGTTTTCGTGTGCGGCTCTCATCCGTGCGCCGGCCGCAGGCCGGCGCCCCCATCCGCGCGGACCTGTTCGCAATCAATCAGCCTCCGTCCGACCTCCGTGTCTCCGTGTCTCCGTGCGAGACGGTTCCCGTCCACCTCCGTGTCTCTGAGCAGCTATCATACGCGGACAATGCTGGGAAATCGTCGAGATCGGCGGTCTATATCGATCGCGATCTCTGTCGTTGCGGCGATCGGACTGGCCGCTCTGCTGAGCGCGCGGCAGACCGCGCCGGCCGACGCCCGCGTCTCCTTCCGCATCATCGTCGTCAGCACCGCGGAGAAGGCGCAGCAGATCCGCGAACAGCTGCTCGCCGGCGCGAGCTTTGCCGCGCTTGCGCGCACCGAGTCGAGCGATCCGTCGGCAGATCGGGGAGGCCTGATCGGGCCAGTGGCGCTCACCGAGCTGCGTGAAGAGCTCCGCGAGGCGCTCCGTACGCTCGATGCTGTGAGCGTCAGCAATGTGATCGCGCTGCCAACCGGTTTCGCGATCGTTCAGCGTGAACGATCGACATCGGGCTCATCGATCCGCGGCAGCGAGATTCTGGCGCTGTCCTCGGTCGGCCGCGTGCGCGCGACCGTCAGCGTCGACGGCTTTGGCGAAGCCAACACCGCGCTGAACAGCCTTCAGAAGCCTGACGACTGGAATCAGAACCCGCGGACGATCTGTGAGCTGCGTCAGCAGTCCGTGAACAACGTGAAAACGGCGCTCGCGCGACGGCTCGGTCCCGACATCGCCGAGACACGCCGGCAGTTCTCGCCGCAGGACATCATGGAAGCGTATCTCGCCTATGGCCAGCTGCTCGCGTACGACGGCGAGATGTCCGCCGCGATCGCGCAGTTCGAACAGGCGTACCGGATCGCGCAATCGGATCAGCCCGCCGCCATTCCCGATCTGCTGCAGAGCCTCGGCGTGGCGCACATGCACAAAGCGGAGATGGACAACGGGCTCTATCGCGCGCCCGGCGATCGCTGCCTGTTATCGCTGCAGGGGAGAGGACGGCTCGAGCGCTCGGAAGACATGGACAAGGCGTCGGGCTACTTCCTGAAACTGTTGGACGCCTCGCCAGCTGACATCGAGGCGAAGTGGCTGCTCAACGTCGCGTACATGGCGACGGCCGGATACCCGGAGGCGGTGCCGGTACCGCACCGTATCGACACGAATGCCTTTGTGTCCTCCGAGACCGTCGGCCGGTTCGTCGACGTTGCCTCTGCCGCGGGAATCGATTCGTTCTCGTCAGCCGGCGGCGTGATCGTCGATGATTTCGATAACGACGGGCGCTTCGACATCTTCACGTCGAACTTCGACAGCTGCGGGAAGATGCAATTGTTTCACCGCACCGAGCAGGGGACGTTCGTCGATCGCTCCGTTCAGGCCGGGCTCGCCGATCAACTCGGCGGGCTGAATCTCCTGCAGGTCGACTACAACAACGACGGCTGCCGCGATGTGCTGGTGCTGCGCGGCGGGTGGGAGCTTGCCCAGCGCAAATCGCTGCTGCGCAACAACTGCGACGGCACCTTCACGGATGTCACCGTGGCGAGCGGACTGGCGAAGCCGGCGACGAGCACGCAGACGGCGGTATGGGTCGACATCGACAACGACGGCTGGATCGATCTGTTCGTCGGCAACGAAGACGCCCCGGCGCAGCTGTTTCACAATCGCGGCGACGGCACCTTCGAGGACATCGGCGTCAAGGCGGGCGTCGCGCGCACGGCGTTCACCAAAGCAGTACACGCCGGCGACTACGACAACGACGGGTATCCCGATCTGTACGTGTCGAACCTGCGTGGCACGAACTTCCTCTATCACAACAATCGCGATCGCACGTTCACCGACGTCGCCGGCAAGGCCGGCGTGCCGGGCGCGGACCGCGGCTTTCCGGCGTGGTTCTTCGATTACGACAACGACGGCTGGGACGATCTGTTCGTCACGAGCTACTTTCTCTCGATCGAAGAGACGGCGCGCTCCTACCTGGGCCTGCCGCTGAACGCCCAGACGATGAAGCTCTATCACAACCAGGGGAACGGCACCTTTCGTGATGTGACGACGGAGGCCAATCTGGCGAAGGCGTACATGCCGATGGGATCGAATTTCGGCGACATCGACAACGACGGGTTCCTCGATATTTTTCTCGGCACCGGCAGCCCGTCGTACGCCGCCCTGAAGCCGAGCGTGCTGCTGCGAAACCGGGAGGGCAAGTCGTTTGCCGACGTGACGGTGTCGTCGGGCACCGGAGAAATGCACAAGGGTCACGGCGTGGCGTTTGCCGATCTCGACAACGACGGGGACGAGGAGATCATCTTCAAGGTCGGCGGGGCGACGCCGGGCGACGCCCATGCCTTCCGCCTGTTCGAAAATCCGGGCAACGGCAACGACTGGCTCGAGGTGAACCTCGTCGGGGTGAAGACGAACCGGGCGGCCATCGGCGCGCGGATTACCGCGACAGTCGAGGATGCGACCGGCGCGACGCGTGCCGTGCATCGCACGGTGAACAGCGGCGGCTCATTCGGGGCATCGCCGCTCCAGCAGCACATCGGGCTCGGAAAAGCGGCCCGGCGTGTCGACCTCGACATCGTCTGGCCGGCGAGCGGAACGAAGCAGCATTTCGCGAACGTCACCAAGAACCGCGCCATCGAGATCCACGAGATGTCCGATCGCATCGTCCCGTTGACGCGTAAACTCGCTCCGCTCGGGGGCGCCCATGCCAAGTAGGGCGGGTTGGGTTGATAGGGTTGATGGGGTTGATGGGGCCGCCCGCCTTCGCCTGTGGCTTCGGCGCGGCGGTGGGGCCGTTCTCACCATCGCGATGATCGCGGTGGCCCTGGTCCACGCCGCGGACAAGGACTACATCGTCAAAGGCATGGTACTCAGAGTGGACGCCGCAAAAAGCACCTTCGTCGTCTCGCACGAGAAGATTGTCGGGCTGATGGACTCGATGACGATGCCGTTCGAGGTGCGCGACCCGAAGGAACTGCAGGGTGTCGTGCCCGGTGCCCTCGTCGAGTTCACCTTGACCGTCGGTTCGAGTTCGGCCTACGCAAATAAGATCATCGTCCGCCGCTATCAGAGCGTCGAGAAGGATCCCAAGGCGGCGCAGCGGCTGGCGGTGATGAAGAAGATGGCCGGTCTGTCGACGCCTCGTCTCGAAGTCGGCAACAGGGTTCCCGACTTCACTTTGATCGATCAGGCGCGGCAGCGCGTGGCCTTCTCGAGCCTGGCGGGCAAGGTGCTGGCCGTGAACTTCATCTACACACGCTGCGCATTGCCGCAGTTCTGTCTTCGCGTGTCGAACAACTTCGGGGTGCTGCAGAAGCGCTTTCAGAAAGAACTCGGCCGCGATCTCGTGCTGCTGACGGTCACGTTCGACCCGGAGCGCGACACCCCAGAGGTGCTTGCCGAGTACGCATCGCAGTGGAAGGCGGATCCGAAGACGTGGCACTTCCTCACCGGTGCTGTGGCCGACGTCCGCAAGGTGTGTGCGACGTTCGGCGTCGAGTCGTTTCCAGATGAAGGACTGCTGAATCACTCGTTGCGCACCGTGGTCATCAATCGCAGCGGCACGATCGTGGCGTCGATCGAAGGCAATCAATACACCCCTGAGCAGCTTGGCGATCTGGTGTCGACGACGCTCACGAGCCCGTAGTTCGTCGTTCGGACGTCCGGGGGTTCCAGTTCCGCATTCCAGTTCACGGTTCGTCGTTCGCCTGTTCGCAGCCAGGGGTTCATACGTTGTTACTCGATGAACCCTGAATTACTGTCCTTTGCCCAAGCTCATTCAGCCAGAAGACCGCATGCATCCATCGTTGACAGCCGTGCCGGCTCACGTTACGGTGGCACAACTCCACACACAGTCACTTCCCCGGAGGTTTCGTGGCCTTCGATGAGATCTTTCAGCCGCTGAAGTTCCGCAATCTGACAGTCAAGAACCGCATCTTCCGCTCGAATGTCTCGGGTCGTTTCGATAACTTCGACGGATCGGGCAATCAGGCACGCATCAACTGGGAGGTGAAATTCGCCAAAGGCGGCGTCGGCGCCATCATCTCGTCGTTCGTCCCGGTGCACCTGCGCGGCCGCATCGTGCCCAACTACGCGATGATCAACAGCGACGACAAGATTCCGTTCTGGCGCGCGCTCGGCAACGCCGTCCACGAGCACGACTGCAAGTACATCCTGCAGCTCAGTCACAGCGGCCGCCAGCGCGATCTCCCGGGCATCGAATACGCGACGGCGCTCAGCTCGACCGACGAGGACGAGCCGCAGCACGGGTTCCCGACCGAGGCGATGACGAAGGCGCAGATCACCGAGGTGGTGAACTACTTCGCCGAGGGCGCACGTCGTGCCCGCGAAGCCGGTCTCGACGGCGTCGAACTGCACGGCGCCAACGGGTATCTCATCACTCAGTTCCTCAGCTCGGCGATCAACGACCGCAAGGACGAATACGGCGGGCCGCTCGAGAACCGCGCCCGCTTCGTGCGCGAGATCGTGCGGGCGATTCGCAAGAAGGTCGGCAGCGATTTCCACCTGCAAATGAAGATCAGCGTGCAGGAGTTCAACAATGCCGTGGCCCTGTTCCATAAGGGGTCGTCGGGCAACACGGCCGAGGAATCGGTGCAGGTCTGCAAGTGGCTGGTGGAGGACGGCGTCGACGCGATTCATGTGTCGACCGGCAGTTTCTTCCCGCACCCCAAGAATCCGGCGGGCATCGACCTGCCGGTCGAAGAGCTGACGAAGACCTACGACACCGTGATCTCGGCCGGCGATCGCGCGTTCCGTAATTACCTGTTGTTTCGGACGGCGCCAGATCTGGCGCGCCGGCAGTGGCAGGACGCGGCGCCGAAGCCGAACGAGATCGAAGGCCAGCTGCTGCCAGACGCGCGCAAGGTGAAGCAGGCGGTCACCGTGCCGGTGATCGTGACCGGCGGATTCCAGACCGGATCGGTCATCGCCGGCGCGATCAAACGCGGCGATTGCGATGCGGTGAGCGCCGCGCGGCCGCTCATCGCCAACAACGACCTGATTCAGTACTTCAAACGCGGACAGGATCGCGCGGACAAGCCGTGCACCTACTGCAACAAGTGCCTCGTCAACGTGGTCGAGAACCCGCTCGGCTGCTACGAAGAGTCGCGCTTCCCCTCACGTGAGGCGATGCTGGCGCAGATCATGTCGGTGTTCCAGCCGCCTCCCTTCGTCTAGTTGGAGCTGCTGCATGTCTGAGGATCTCATTCAGAAGATCACTGGTCTTCTGCGCAAGAAGCAGTGGTACGAGCTACCGCGTAATCTGGCTCTGGCGAGGCTCGGAACGATTCGCAACGAGCTGCGGCAGAAGAATCTTCACGACACCGAAGAGCCGCCGCTCGAGAAAAAAGATCCGGCCACCGCGGATGCCACCGTCCGCGCGGGCCGGACCGTCGATGGCACCTACGACGATCTCACCTACCCAGCGATGGGATCGGTCGGCCGCCGCTTCGGACGCAACTTCCCGCTCGATCAGGTGAAGCCCGACACCGCGAATCTGATGAATCCCAGTCCCCGCGTGGTCAGCCGCACGCTGATGACGCGCGAACAGTTTCAGCCGGCGACGATCCTCAACCTGCTCGCCGGCGCGTGGATTCAGTTCATGGTCCACGACTGGTTCGTCCACAAGCGATCGGCGACGCAGACAGTCGACATCCCGCTCGCGCCCGGCGACGACTGGAGCGACAAGACGATGACGCTGCCGCGGACCGAGCCCGATCCTGCACCAGCGGGATCGACGCGGCCGCCCGCGTACGCGAATCTGAATAGTCACTGGTGGGACGCGTCGATGTTGTACGGCTGCAACGCCGACGTCGCGTCCAAGGTGCGCGCCAAGGTTGGCGGCAAGCTGCGGATCGAGCCGACGGGTCTCCTGCCCACCGACCCGGAAACCGGCGTCAGCTTCAGCGGCTTCACCGACAACTGGTGGATCGGGCTGGCGATGCTCCACACGCTCTTCACGCTGGAGCACAACTACATCGCCGATCTGCTCGCGCACCAGAATCCGAACTGGACCGACGAGCAGATCTTCGTCAAGGCGAGACTGATCAACTCGGCGCTCATGGCCAAGATCCACACCGTCGACTGGACGCCGGCCATCCTGCCGAACCCGATCACCTATCAGGCGATGCACATCAACTGGTCGGGTCTCGTGGGCGAGGACGCAGAGGAACTCGCCATGCTCGTCGACGACAGCGAGGCGCTCGGAGGCATCGTCGGATCGAAGCACGATCACCACACGGCGCCGTACTCGCTCACCGAGGAGTTCGTCTCCGTCTATCGCATGCATCCGCTGATGCCCGACGAGATCGCGTTCCGCTCGCTGGCCACCGGCCGCCTCGTCGAGACGCTGCAGTTGCCGGACGTCACCGGGCGCAAAACGCCGGGCGTGGCCGAACGGCACTCGATGCCGGATCTGTTCTATTCGTTCGGCGTGTCGCATCCGGGTGCGGTCACCCTGCACAACTATCCGAAGCACCTGCAGAACCTGACGCGCGACGACGGCGAGCATCTCGATCTCGCGGCGGTCGACATCTTCCGCGATCGCGAGCGCGGCGTGCCGCGCTACAACCAGTTCCGCCGGCTGCTGCACAAGGATCCGGTGAAGTCGTTCGACGAGCTCACCGACAATCCGGTGTGGCGGAAGCAAATCAAGGACGTCTACGGCGACATCGAGAAGGTCGATCTGATGACCGGCTTGTATGCCGAGCCGCTGCCGCCCGGCTTCGGCTTCAGCGACACGGCGTTCCGCGTGTTCATCCTGATGGCGTCGCGCCGGCTCAAGAGCGATCGGTTCTTCACGGACGACTGGACGCCCGCGATCTACACCGAGTTCGGATTGAACTACATCAGGACCAACTCGATGCTCTCGGTGCTGCGTCGTCATTTCCCGCAGCTGGCGCCGGCGCTCGCGGGTGTGACCAACGCGTTCGCGCCGTGGAAGGCGGTCACGCCGCCCGTGCCGCCGGGACAATAACGCATTCGCTGGGGGCCGGCTTCAGCCGGCCCTTCATGGGCCGCCTGAAGGCGGCCCCTACGTACGAAGGTGATGATGCAGCGACTGATCAAGGCGGCGTTCGCGCTCTTCGCGATCACGGTGACGATGGTGCAGTGCGGCGGTGGACCGCAGCAGCCGACCGACATCGTCGAGCACTTCAAGTACGGCGCGATCGGCACCGAAGCACGTGCCGGCGTGCCGTATTGGATCTGGCGCGTGCTGCCGATCGTGTTTGCCGACAAGCTGCCGAATCGGCCGGGCAACGGCTGGGAAAAGCTCGGATTCATCTACGAGTCGCCCGATCGCGATCATCCGATCGGCACCACGCACACGAAGAGCCAGCTCACCGAGGTCGTGGGACTGAACTGCGCCACGTGCCACGCCGGCACCGTGCGCGACGCCGCCGGATCCACGCGTCGCATCGTGCTCGGCATGCCGTCGCACGGCATGGACGTGCAGGGCTATCTGCGATTTCTCACCGCCTGCGCGCAGGATCCACGGTTCACGGCCGACACGCTGATCGCGGCGATCGAGAAGATCAACCCGAACTTCGGCTTCCTCGATCGCATGGGCTACCGCCTGCTCGGCGTGCGCCGCACGAAAGACGGCATCCTCGATGGCGCGCGCGGCAACTCGTGGTTCGATTCACGTCCACCGCAGGGGCCCGGCCGCGTCGACACGTTCAACCCTTACAAGGTGATGTTCGGGTTCGACATGTCCAAGGACGACAGTGTGGGCACCGTCGATCTGCCGTCGTTGTGGAACCAGCGTCCGCGGCGCACGCTGTGGCTGCACTGGGACGGCAACAACAACCTGGTCGAAGAGCGGAACAAGAGCGCGGCGATCGGTGCCGGGGCGACGCCGCAGTCGCTCGACGTGGAGGCGCTCGGCCGCATCGAAGCGTGGATCATGGACCTGAAGGCGCCGGCGTTCCCGGCCGAGCGGATCGATCAGGCTCGAGCGGCGCGCGGCCGCGCGGTGTATGCGACCGAGTGCGCGTCGTGCCACGACTTCGGCGCAAAGGACATCGGACAGGTAACGCAGCAGGCGCGTGTCGGCACCGATCCGGAGCGGGTGCGATCGTTCACCCCTGAGCTCGCGGTGAAGATGAACACACTGGGTGAAGGGTATCCCTGGCGCTTCTCGCACTTCCGGAAGACCGACGGCTACGCGAACATGCCGCTCGACGGGCTGTGGCTGCGGGCGCCGTACCTCCACAACGGATCGGTTCCGACCCTGCGTGCCTTGCTGTGGCCGGAGACACGGCCGGCGCAGTTCTACCGCGCCTACGACGTCTACGACTGGAACGACGTGGGCTTCGTCAGCAGCGGCCCGGATGCCCAGCGCGACGGCGTGCGGTTCGACACCACGCTCAAGGGCAACAGCAACGCCGGACACGTCTACGGCCAGCAGCTTCCCACTGATCAGCGCGAGGACCTGCTCGAGTACCTCAAAACACTCTGACAGAGCGATAATGGGACCGATTTCGTAGCACTCCGGAACTCGGGAACGTCGGCACTCCGGAACTACGAGCGAAGGAGTCCTCATGCTCTCTCTGGACGTCAACGGGACGAAGCGTGATGTCGACGTCAGCCCCGACATGCCCCTCCTCTGGGTGCTGCGCGACACGCTCGGCTTGACCGGTACGAAGTTCGGCTGCGGCCTCGGACAGTGCGGCGCGTGCACCGTGCATCTCGACGGCGTTGCCACGCGTGCGTGTCTCACTGCGGCGTCGGCGGCGGTCGGCAAGAAGATCACCACGATCGAAGGGCTGTCGCCGAACTCGAATCATCCGCTTCAGGTGGCGTGGGTCGCCGAGCAGGTGCCGCAGTGCGGCTACTGCCAGTCCGGTCAGATCATGTCGGCGGCGGCGCTGCTCGCCAAGACGCCGAAGCCCACCGACGCGCAGATCGATACCGCGATGACGGGCAACATCTGCCGCTGCGGTACGTATCAACGCATCAAGCGCGCGATCCGTCGCGCGGCTCGCGCCTAGAGGGAGGGACACATGACGCGATCAGCCAACCTCTCTCGCCGCACGTTCCTCAAGACGGCCACTGCCGCGGGCGGCGGCTTCATGATCGGCGCGTATCTGCCGCGGCGTGGTGCCACCGCGCTGAACGCTGCCGGCACGTTCGACCCCAACATCTGGATCCGTATCAACGCCGACGACAGCGTGCGCATCATGCTCACGATGCTCGAAATGGGCCAGGGCGTGATGACGTCGATGCCGATGCTCGTGGCCGAAGAGCTCGACTTCGATTGGAAGAAGATCAAGACCGAGTGGGCGGGCGCCGATCCGAAATACGGCAACCCGAACTTCGGCGGACAGCAGCTCACCGCCGGCAGCAACAGCGTGCGCGGCATGTGGAAGACGCTGCGCGAATCGGGTGCGGCCGCGCGCATGATGCTCGTGACCGCTGCCGCGCAGACGTGGGGCGTGCCGGAGAACAGCTGCACCACCGACAACGGCGTCGTGATTCATCAGGCCAGCGGACGCAAGGTCAGTTACGGCGCGCTCGTCGACAAGGCAGCCGCGCTGCCGATTCCCAAGACGGTGACGCTGAAGGATCCCAAGACCTTCAAGGTGCTGGGTCAGTCGC
>DASWZV010000086.1:0-3162 GCA_036407095.1 Vicinamibacterales bacterium
ACGGGGTTGCCTGCCGCGAGCCGCAGCGCGCGTTGAGCGCCCTCGAGGGCCGCCGTCTTGTCTCGACACAGAATCTGCGGGATTGCCGCATACATATGCGCGTCTCCCCTCCGAGGGTCGAGCCGCAGCGCCTCCAGAGCCGACCGGCGCACCAGGGGCATCCCTTCGCTCGGCACGTGGAACTCCATCACGATGTCGCTCAGCGTGGCCGACGCCAGCATCACGTGCAGCTCGGGACGCGCTGGCCAGCGCTCAATGGCCCGCCGCAGGTAATGTCGTGCCCGCGCGATCGTTTCCGGCATCGCGCGAAGGATAAGCGACTCAGCCTGGCAACAGAGCGCGTCCGGGTCATCCAGAATTGCAACGGGAGGGCTCTCGTGCAGTTGAAAGACCGGTCGGTAGGCACCTGCCGGGATGCTGATGGTCACCAGCTCGGTCGCGCCTTCGGTGTGATAGTACGTGTGCAGCTTTTCACGCAGTCTCCGGGCCTCGACTCGCACGATCGCATCCTCACGCGGGTCGAACCGATCACCGCGGTCGAACACATCGACACCGAGGGCGTATTCCTTCAGCGAATCGGCGTCGCCAGCCAACGCGTGTCGAACGACATGCTCCAGGAAACGGCGCAAGCGAGTACTGCTCTGGAGCGTCTCGCTCGCCAGCAGCTTCTCGAGCGCCACTTCGATGAGGTCCGCTGCCAAGTCTTGATGTGGCGAGGTCTCGGCGGAGCCGGGCGGCTCACAAGCAGGGGCGTACGACACCAAGGGTCACCTCCCGTTGAGTCTGAGAGGTCCGGTCGGCGATCACTTCGAATAACGCCCCGACAAACGGAAACGCACACCGCGGGTCCAAGCCGCTCCAGCGCACCTTTCAAGGAAGCCGACACCTAACCCCAAGTAACTGCCACCAGGACTGCGTAAGCGGCAGAATCCTGCCTGTTTAGGCGGACGTATCGCGAGTTTCTTACCGATGCCCCGAGGCAAGTTGAGCTGAAGGGATGCGGCAAACGGCTGCGGTCGAGCGCGCCGCCGACGGGTAGGTCGCGAGGATACTGCTGAACTCGGGTAACGCTCGCCGGCGCAGTGACTGAAACTCGGTGGACGGAGGTGAAGGCATCATGCGCGTCAGGGCGATCGCGATACCTGCGCTCGCGGTGCTGCTCCCGTCGGCTCTCGCCATCGGGCAATCGCGCCCAGTCAACAACCCGTTGCCACCTGGGACGTCGGAACCAGTTCCGGCTGGCGGCAGCGCAGCAGAAACAGGGCAACGCCAGCCGACGCGTCCAGGCTTACCGTGCCGACAGCTCGATGATGCCGTTGTCGTGCGCGACGGACGCTTGAGCGTGCGCGCAGCCGACCAATCACTGGCCATACTGCTCCGCGCGATATCCCGCTGCACGGCGCACCTCGCGATCAGCGTCGCGTCGGAGCTCGAGGCCGACTCCGTCTCGATCGTGATCGCGGACGTGCCGGTCGACGAAGGCCTGCGTCGGATCGTGGACGCCTATGACGCGTTCTTCTATTACGGTGGCGCACCTTCGTCGCCCGTCATCGAGAGGCTCTGGGTGTTTCCCCGAGGCCGCGGAGAGGCGCTCGCTCCCCTCGATACCGCGGTGTGGGCGAGCGACGCGGACGTCGACAGGCGGCTCGCCGATCCGGATCCCGACACCCGCTTCCGTGCGCTCAAGGCGCTGATCGAACGACGTGGCGCGACGGCCATAGACGCGGTGCTGACCGCGTTGGCCGACCCGGACGAGACCATGCGCGCGAAGGTGCTGGATCTCGCCTTCGGACGTGGACTGCAGATTCCGCCCGACCGCTTGACCGCTCTCGTGGTCAGCGATTCCTCGGCGTTGATACGCCTCCAGGCGCTCCAGTACTTCCCGGACGGGCCGGAGCTGGTGAGCGTGGCAGAGGCGGCGCAAACAGATCCCAATCCGTACGTGCAGATGGAAGCCAAGGCCATTCTGGCGCGCATTGCCGCGGCGGCCGCCGGCGGCATCAAGCGACAACCTGTCCCCCAGCGATAGGATCGCACGCTACGGAACGCGACGTGTCTCCTGACGGGTTACTTCGTGACGCAATTTGGTGGGAGGCTGACCATGACCAGCAAGCGCGTTCTCGTCCTCGTCGGTGCGGCGGTGGTGATGATCTCCGGGTCTGGCTTTGCCCAGGACGCTCCGGGCCGCGAGCTGCAGAAGACCAATCTGAGGGCCTTCACGCCCATCTTCTCGGGGTCGGTGACCTTCGGAACTTCATTCGTGCATCTGCTCACGCCCACTGCCATCACGTGTCCCGGCTCGAGCACGTGCACGCTCCACATCGAAGTCTCTTCAGAAATCAACAGCCTCGATGCGGGAGCACAAGCGCGCATGCGGCTCCTGGTGGACGGGAGCGTCGCCAGCCCAGGCATCGCCTACGTCAGGGTCGCCACGAACAATGGCGCCGCGCCGTCCGGCGTCATCGGCACGAGCTTCCAGTGGCTCAAGATCGGTGTCACGCCTGGCCTGCACACGGTGGAATGGCTGGCAGCCACGAGCAGTGGAACCGCAGTTGCCATCAACCGCATTCAAAAGATCAACATCTACACCCCATGAGGACCCGCCCGTGTGGCAGGGTGCCGGGGGGTGTCGATCGTTGAATTCATTGTTGGTGCGGAAGAGAGGACGGGGAGGGGTGAGTTGACAGCGACTTACCCCGTAATCCATCTTCTTCACGAACTCGGTCGGCGACAATCGCAGCGCCGAGAGCGCGCCTTCCGGTAAGTCGAACCGTTCTGGCGAGTATTGGCCGAGCCCACAATTTGAGTCGCGAACGTCGATGATTGGGCTGCGGACCGGCAGTCCCTTCGAACGATCCAGGTTCGATCCGCTCGGATCACGAGCAGGATGAGCACGACCAGCCAAACAGGAACGGCCTCTGCCCGATCAGCGCGGGCGTTATGATTCGGTCTCGAAGGGAAGCCCAATCGGCGACAGGCTCGACGGCAAGCACTCCGAAGCGTCGCCGATGATCGTCGCAACATCGGCTGCGGGTTCTCGTTCGCTTCTCGCCCGTCAGGTGTTTGCTCGGTAATTAACGCCCTGACTCCGCGTGCCGCAACCACTACTCGACGCGCAGGGCATCCACGGGCAACACGAAACTGGCGCGCAACGCGGGCACC
>DASWZV010000087.1:0-2887 GCA_036407095.1 Vicinamibacterales bacterium
ATTGACGCGGTACATCGAAGGCATGCTGTACGACGTCACGCCTCTCGATCCTCTGACATATGTTGCCGTCGTGGCGTTCTTTGTTGCGGTGACGTCGCTCGCGTCCTATGTGCCCGCGCGTCGGGCGACGCGGATCGATCCCATGACGGCCCTTCGGTACGAGTGACCGGGCCGACACTCGGAGGCTCCGGACGAGTCGATACGGTTCACTTGAAGAAGTCCGCGAACGTCTCGTGATCGAATAAATCTTCGGGCTTGGCAGGCTGAACCTCGCGGCGGACTGGACGACGAAGATGGGGTGGCGCAGACCGATGGCGCCGCCAGCCAGAGGAGCCAACGCGCTCCACCTGGCGGTTGATCCACAGCTCGTGCATGATCTCGCGCAGACCTTCGATGCCGGTGTCGGGGACCAAGCCGCGAAGATCGTCCTGTTCGTAGCGGCGATCCGGTTCCATTCGGTCGAGGATGAAGCTGGCATATTCGCTCAACGGAGGCATGACGACATTTTTGTAATCACGGCGCGGCCCATCAGAATTCACATCCCAGCTCGAGTTGGGCCCGCACTCTTCCCTGTATGACTTCTGGTTCGGCGTTTTGGCCGGCAGCTTCAAGCTCGCCGCCGTCAGAGGTTGAGGGATTTACCTGAGACGACTAATTTTGAGGCGTTGCGAAATCAGCCGAGGCGGGTCCTGTTCGCGAACAGCCCCACGTCGTGCTCGGCGCCAAGAAAGACTGTCACGGGGAGGCGCCTCCACCCCACCGCGCTGGAGGACGCGCGCTCTTAAAGGTTTCAGCGGCCGTAGTGCGTCAACACGACGGCCAGAATCGCCAGGACAAGTGTCCACGCGGCGGCGATCACCACGAGCTGCGGTCGCTTGCGACGTCTCAGCTCCTGGCGGACAAGCCACCGCGTCGTTTCTTCTTCCCGGATCCTCTCGCGGTCTCGATCTGTAATTGCCATGGCTCTTCTCCGGTGGGCTGACGGCCATTGTCGGCGAGAGACGCACGGACCCGCTGTAGCGTCTCGAGTTCTCGGGTGAGCCTCTCATGCCAACGCACGGCCGCGAACCCGAGCGCGGCCGTCACCGGCCAGATCCAGGCGATGGCGCCACTGGTGAGCAATGACAAGATGTCCCGCGAATCGCGCTGCCGTCCGAAAAGATAGATCCAGGCCAGATCGAACACGAGAATGAGTACGTACAGGATGCCCTGCGCGACAATTGCTTCACGGCGTCGTCGGCACCGCAGGATCGACAGGTCCAGAAACGCAGCCGTGCTCACGGCTGCGGGAGCCCACGCATCGCGCCGGAGAAAAAGAGAGATCGCCCAGGCGATGACGATGAAGACCCACGTGCCGAACGCGAGCACGAGAACGTCTGTCCGTCGGGATAGTACCGCCCATGCGACGCTGCCGCCACCACACGCGACCGTGACGACGAGTTCGCCCACGACCGAGCGCCGCATCATCCGCGTCTCCCGCTCCACGCGGGCTCTCAGATCCGTCGGCGGGAGCGCCACCGTCTGCCACTGAGCACGCCATCCTTCGAGTTCAATGTCGTTCATCGGCTGTTCTCAGCACCTTTCGCAGCATCTCTCGCGACCGCGTCAGCCGGGCACCTACGTTGGCTTCGCTGATCCCGAGTACTTCGCCGACCTCCGCATAGCTCATCCCCTCGAGGGTGAGCGTGACAACTTGCGCGTAGCCCACGGGCAGTTGCCGGATCGCTTCAAGAAGCCGGCCGCCCTCCTGGTGCGCAGAGAACGCCCGCTCCGGGTCGGGGCTGGTGTCGGGTATCTCCAGCTCGTCATCGGTCGCAACCGTCGCCGGACGACGCTGCGCCACGTGGGTGATGGCACGGTTGTGGGCGATCCGAAACAGGAAGGTTCGCTCAGACGATTCCCCTCGGAACCGCGGCAGCGCGCGCCAGACAGCGAATACGATGTCCTGCAGCAAGTCCTCGCGCTCGCCGGATGCCCTTGTGTAGCTCGCCGCGAGTCGGCTCAGTGCCGCCCCGTACTGCCGAAGGATCTCATCGAACCAGTGCTGTAGATCGTCGGGCGATCGTCGTGGTATTCCCGTTGAACCATCATCGGGAAGAGTCACGCTGACAACACGTTTCCACGACCTAACACCCACGTGGCAGCGACGAGCGGCACCACGGCCGCCGAGGCCGTCACCAGCGCGAGGAGCAGGGCCCGCAACAGAGGAACCGCTGAGTCTGTCAGCCCCATCAGTGCCTGCTGACCGATGATCGGGAACAGAAACCACACTCGATCGACCCACCCGGGAAAGAACACGAGAAACACCCCGATCAGCATCGGCACGAACGTCAGGTTTCGCGCTGCCGTGTGTGCTTCCTTCGTCGTCCGGCACAGAATTGCAACAAGTAGGTTCGTTGATGCACCGAAAGCAGCCAACGGAACCAGGCCAAGACCGACCCACACCATCAGCTGCAGACCTCGGCGACCGAGTATCGAAGGGTCGGCTGACGAAAGCACGAGCGTTACGCCAGCACCGTTGACGATGACGCCGGCCAGCGCGAACGCAGTGACGGCGATCCACTTGCCGACGATGACTTTCGAGGCGGATACCGGATTGAGCAGCAGCGGTCCGAGGGAGCGCCGCTCGCGCTCTCCGGCTGCCACGTCCATCGCGATGTCAGCCGCGCCGGAGAACGCTGCTACCAGGGCAAAGACCGATAGCATTCCGATGAGGATGGGCTCACCCTCTGGTCCTCGCGTTCGTCCGGACAGCGAGACGAGAAAGACGACACCGGGCCCCATCAACGCCAGCATGGCGGACGACAGAAGTGACCGCCTGTCACGAAAGTGATCGCGGATCTCCTTCTGGGCGATGACCGCGGTGAGTTTCATCACGCCACTCCCT
>DASWZV010000088.1:0-4838 GCA_036407095.1 Vicinamibacterales bacterium
TTTTACCGGTACGTGCGCAGCAGCAGTCCGTCGCCAAACCGGCCCCGCCGGCGGAGACGCCGGTGACGGCTGTGGCGTCTGTACCGCTGCCGGCGGGTTACGTGATTGGAGCCGAGGACGTGCTGTCGATCGTCTTCTGGCAGGAGAAGAACATGTCCGCGGACGTTGTCGTCCGACCGGACGGCAAGATCTCGCTACCGCTCTTGAACGATGTGCAGGCGGTCGGGCTCACCCCCGACCAGTTGCGAGCCGAGCTGGTGAAGGGGGCCTCCAAGTACATCGCGGACCCGAACGCCACCGTTGTCGTGAAGGAGATTCGCAGCCGGAAGGTGTTCATCACTGGAAATGTCGGCAAGGCCGGCACGTATCCGCTGATAGGAGAGATGAACGTCCTTCAGCTGATCGCCCTGGCGGGCGGCCTGCTCGAGTACGCCGACTCGAAGAACATCACGATCATGCGGAACGAGGGCGGTCAGCAGCAGTCGTTCAAGTTCAATTACAAGGACGTCACGAAGCAGAAGCACGTCGAGCAGAACATCACGTTGAAACCCGGCGACACCGTGATTGTCCCGTAGCCACTATAGGTTCGACCGTGAAGCACCACCTCACTCCGATTATCGTGCTGCTGTCGGTGTGCGCTGCGACTCCAGCCGCGGCGCAGACCCAGTCCCTGCGGCCGTACAAGGCCCTGTTCGGCGGTGCGACCAACGATCCGTCCGTGAAGCAGAGCTTGGACGTCACGATCTCTGTGGCGGAGGGGTACGACGACGACGTCCTGGCGGACAACGGTGCCACCGGGGTTGGTGCCGCTGTCGGTCCGCCGCTGAGCGGCGTCTACACCGATTTTTCGCCGGCATTGACCTACGTATGGGGATCGGACGGTGTCCAGCTGAGTGCGATGTCCTCAGCGAGCGTTCGGTACTATCAACCGGAACATGAGTTTCTCGGTACGACATACTTCGGATCGTTCGGCCTCTCTATGGGTTCCCGGCGAACCCATTTTTCAGTCGATCAAAGCGTCAATTACTCTCCTGCGTATTTCTATGGATTGTTTCCGCAGTTCGACAGTACAGAGGTCGCGGGAACGGTTACTACTGTCGGACCTGGCAGGGATTACGCCGTTCACAATGACCCCGCACTGATCTACTACACGTCAGCAGCACTGACCAGAGATCTGACGCAGCGCTCGAGCATCAGTGTGGCGGGCACATACAGCTATACCGATCTTGCGACTGGCGTAATCGACCGTCAGGATCTTCGTTCCTACAGTGTTGGTGGTCGGTATCTTTACAGCATTTCGCGCTATTCGACGCTGCACCTGGGCTACACGTATCGTGAGGGTCAATATTCGTACGAGGTGCGCCCACAGTCCGTCGAGGCGCACGACATCGATATCGGCGTGGATTACCACCGTCCGTTGTCGTTTTCGCGCAGGACACATATCGACTTCAGCGTTGGTTCGTCTTTGGTAACGACGCCAACCTTCGATTCGAATACGGAGCAGGGGCTTCAATATCGACTCGTCGCGGGTGCCGGCCTGAGCCACGATATGGGGCGGACGTGGCGAGCACGCGTGGCTTACGACCGAAGCTTGGGGTTCGTCCCCGGCATCCGTGATCCCCTTTTTTCCGACTCGGTGAACACCTCTCTTGACGGATTCCTCAACCGGCGGGTGGATTTGCATGTTGCTGGTGGTCTCTCGTTTGGCAAGTCCGCGGTCGTCTCATTGGAGCAAAACGACTTTCGAACATACACCGGCTCCGCTCGCCTACGGTCGGCGATCACAAAGAGCTGGGCATTGTTCGCGGAATACGTCTACTACAGCTACAACCTCGGTCAGGCCATTCTCACGACTACCGCAGGAGTTCCGCAGGCACTGGACCGGAACACTGTGCGGGTTGGCCTGACCACCTGGCTTCCTCTCATGAGAAAATAGCCGTGCTGCCTGGAAAGAAGTACACCCCGGAAGACGTTCTGCGGATTCTCTGGCGGCGCCGATGGCTGCTGGTGGTGCCGTTCGTGATGGCCGCCGTTTCAGCTGCGGCGGTCTCGCTTCGGCTCCCGAAGCGGTACCGATCGGAGACACTGATTCTGGTGATCCCACAGCGGGTTCCAGAAAGCTACGTCCGTTCCACGGTCACAACCAAGATCGAAGACCGCCTGTCGTCGCTGCGCGAACAGATCCTCAGTCGCTCGCGGCTCGAGCGCATCGTTCGCGACTTCAACCTCTATCCCGAGATGCGGGAGAAGGCTCCGATGGAGGACGTCATCGAGGCCATGCGGCGCAGCATCGATGTCGCCGTCGAGCGGGGGGACGCCTTCAAAGTGAGTTTCGTCAGCGGCAATCCCGGCATCGCCCAGAAAGTGACGGAGCGCCTGGCGTCGATCTTCATAGAGGAGAATCTTCGCGATCGAGAAGTGCAGGCTGAGGGAACGAACCAGTTTCTCGATTCGCAGTTGGAGGATGCGCGTCGAAGGCTCGTGGAGCACGAGAAGAAACTGGAAGACTACCGTCGTCGCTACGCAGGCCAGCTGCCGACGCAGGTGCAAACGAACCTCCAGGCGATTCAGAACGCGCAGATGCAGCTGCAGGCCCTGAACGAATCGATAAACCGCGATCGGGACAGGCGCCTCGTGCTCGAGCGGCAACTGGCCGATGTCCAGTCCGCCCCATCGACGATCGAGAACGCGCCGACTACCAACGGGCCTGACGCGCCGGCGCCAGCCATGTCGAGCGCGCAGCTGCTCGACGTCGCGAGGGCCAGGCTTCGCGCCCTGCAGTTGCACTACACGGCCGAGCATCCCGACGTGGTGGCGGCGAAGCGTCAGATCGAGGAGCTCGAGGCGAAGGTTCAGGCGGAGAGCAGTGCGCCAAAGTCCGCGGCGCCTCCGCCCGTGAGTGCTGCCGAGATCCAGCGTCGGAACCGTATCGGCGAGCTGACCGCCGAGCTCCGCAGCATCGACGCGCAGGTGCTGCGTAAACAGGCACAGGAGCGGCAACTCCAGGAATCAGTCGCGTCGTATCAGGCGAAAGTGGATGCCGCGCCTACACGTGAATCGGAACTCACCGAGCTGACTCGCGACTACTCAACCCTCCAAGGCGCCTACACGACTCTTCTGACGAAGCGCGAGGACTCCAAGGTAGCCGCGAACCTCGAGCGCCGCCAAGTCGGCGAGCAGTTCAAGGTACTGGATCCTGCCCGCGTACCCGAACGCCCGTTCAGCCCGAACGTGATGATGATCAACGCCGTCGGTGCCGCGCTCGGGCTCGCGATCGGCCTTGGTTTCATCGCTCTCCTCGAGTATCGCGACGCGACGCTGCGAACCGAGGACGACATCACGCGCGTCGTTCAGCTGCCGGTTCTCGCCCTCGTGCCGATGATGTCGTCGGAACGCGAGCGTCAGTCCTACAGGCGGCGAAGGCTGCTCATCGGACTGACCGTGCTGGTGATGGTTGCCAGTTCTGGCGCGGCACTGTTGCTCTGGCGATTGGAGATTCTCTGACCTGGTGGTCGGAGCCCCTATGTATCTTCGCCATTACGCCCTTCGGGAAGCTCCTTTCGAGCTGACGCCCAATCCGGCGTATCTGTACTTGACCGCCCAGCATCGGGAGGCGCTCGCAAACCTTCAGTACGGACTCTCGACCGCGAAGCCCGTTACGCTGCTGATTGGCGAAGCTGGAACGGGAAAGACGACGCTGTTGCGCACCGCGCTAGAGTCCGCCGCCTGCAAGCACGTGCGCTCGGTGCACCTGACCAATCCAACCCTGTCTCGAAATGAGTTCGTGGAGGCGTTGGCGCGCGCGTTCGGCCTTAGCGCAGCCGCCAGTGTGTCGAAAGCCGCTTTCTTGGCGGAGCTCGAGCCCTTTCTTCGTGACCGCCGCAAGGACGGCCTGATCACCGCGCTGGTCGTCGACGAAGCGCAGCGGCTGAGTGAGGATCTGTTGGAGGAAGTGCGCCTGCTCGCGAACATCGAGACGGACACAGAGAAGCTGCTGCCGCTCGTGTTGGCCGGTCAGCCGGAGTTGGCCGAGAAGCTCAATCAAACGGGTCTTCGTCAGCTCAAGCAGCGGGTGGCGCTGCGGTGTGAAATTCGACCGTTCACGCTGCCGGAAACAGCGGCCTACATCGCCTATCGGATTCGCTGCGCCGGAGGAGAGGCCGCGCGGCTGTTCACGCGCGAGGCCGTCATGCTCATCCACGAGCATTCGCACGGAGTGGCCAGAACGATCAGCGTGATTTGCGACAACGCGTTGGTCAGCGGCTTCGCCGCGGGATGTCAGCCCGTCGGCCGGGACCTGATTCTCGAGGTGGTGCGCGATTTCGATTTGTCGCACAGCACGCTCAGCGGAGGATCGCAACTGATTCTTGACAGCTCGCGAGAGGAAGGGCCGATTCTGACGGACCCCGAGGGTGTCGGGTCGGCTGACAGCGACGAGCCAGTCCGGGCGGTCTCGGAACGTCCTCGTCGGTTTTCTATTTTTGGCATGGCACAGCGCCGAACTGGAGGCGGAGAGACACCTGCATGAGCCGTATAGACGAAGCGTTGCGCCGTGCGACGGTTGGCGAGCCCGACATCAGGCCTGCGCCGATACCGCTGGAGAGTTATCCGATCGAGCGCGACAATGGCCACGCTCCAGAGGTCGAGAACGCCGCGATGCACGTTCGGAGCAAGGTGACTGCTCCGCGCACCGTCGGCCGCAATCCGTTCACCGCCTTCAGTGAGAGCGTCGATGGCAAGGTCGTCGTCGATCATGAGGTCTCTCACGTTTCCGTCGAGCAGTACCGCAAGCTCGCCAATGTGCTGCATCAGCTGCAGGCGGAGCGCAATCTCAAGTC
>DASWZV010000089.1:0-2824 GCA_036407095.1 Vicinamibacterales bacterium
CGCCCGGCGTGACGCAGGTCGATCCACAGCGACTCGATCACCGCGATCGTCTGCAGCTCCCACCGATCTTCCCGCAGGCGGGTCGTGTTGCCGAATTGGCGCCGGGCCGCAATCAGGGCCTCGTCCGGGGCGAGCCCCTGACGTTCGAAGCGTTCCGCGAGCAGGTGGAGATGCTCCTCCAGCTCCGCGTCGAACTCGCGATCGTCCGTGCGGCCCAACATGCCGCGGACGCGACCGGTCAACGACCGCCACGCGCGCGCGACCCCTTTGGACATGCCAAAGAACCGTACCAGATCTCCTATGCGATGTCCAATGGAGCGGCCGACGCCGGACCGGAGGTTACGGCCCAGCTTACGGATTCGGCCACGCGTCGATCACGCCCGGGCGATCGTCCAATACAAGTTGTAGCGCTCGTGCGCAAGCCGGTAGTACGGCGCGAGTTCCACATCGCGCGGGCGTCCGAGGCCAACCGTGTGGAAGGCCAGCGGGTCGTGCGGATCCTGGCGGCAGTGCTTGGTCAGCGTCGCGAGCGAACCAACGAGAATGGGAACCTCAATCGCCGCATTCAACATCGTCCCCGACTCGCGCTCGTTCACGATGATCTGATTGCCAGGGGCGAGACCCTCGCGACCGAGGCGGCCGGCAAGGACGATGGGGCCGTATAGCAACGCCACCACGTCGGTCGTTGCGTTCAGCGGCTCGCCGCGAAGGGTCATGGGCAGGTCAATCTCCACGCGATCGGGCGTCCGCCATTCGCGATCGATGGCGACGTAGCCGCTCGCGCCGACGGTGCCATCCCAGCGGCGGCCGTTCACGCGGATGTTCATGCCGGTGCACCAGCCAGGGCGCCGGATATTGACCGTCACGCGCACGGGCCGCTCGGCGCTGACGGCGAGACGGACCGATGGCCGTTCCGGAAACGCCGTCTCCTGGCGCAGGGTCAGGCCGACGTCCCTCCATGTCACGACCGAAGGAATGAAGAGGTTGATCCACACGGCGTCGGCGCTGCGGTAGTAGATCGAGTCTCCGTACTTCGCGTGGTTCTCCATTCCGGTGCCGGTGCAACACCAGAACGATCTGTCGGGCGTGTGGAAGAGCCGCACGTACCCGGGCCGTGTCGCCTGGAAGTAGGTCGTCATCCCGCTCTCGGGATCTTGAGACGCGAGAATGCCGTTGTAGAGCGCGCGCTCGTAGTAGTCGAAGTAGCGGGCGGACGGATCGTCCAGGAAGAGCTGCCGTGTCAACCGCAGCATGTTGTGAGTGCAACACGTCTCCATCGTTTTGGCCGACCCGAGATGCTTCGCGAACTCAGACGACGGGAAGAAGTGTTCGTTGTCTCCGTGACCGCCCGTGACGAACGAGCGACGCTCGACGACCGTGCGCCAGAAGAACCGCGCCGCGTCGCGGTATCGCCCGTCGCCCGTCCGCTCGAACAGCCGCTGGAACCCGACGACCTTCGGGATCTGCGTGTTGGAGTGCAGCCCGTCGAGGACGTCGCTCGATCGCGCGAGCGACGAGAGCAGCGCCTCGTCACAGAACCGGCGCGCGAGGACGAGGTACGTCGAATCGCCGGTCAGCTCGGCGATGTCCGCAAGCACCTCGTTCATGCCGCCGTGCTCCGTTCGCAGCATGCGCTGGAACGCCTCGTCGGTCATCGGCGCCGTTGCCGCCGCGGTCCAGTCGGCGAGCCTCTTCAGGACGTCGAGCGCTCTTTTGCTGCCCGTGTGAACGTGGGCATCGCGGAGGCCGGCGAACACCTTGTGCATCGTGTACCAGGGCACGCCAACGAATTGGTGCCCGGCCACGGCGTTGTCCAGCTGCGCTGGACCATCCGGGAACGCGCACACGAGACCGGTCCGCGCGGCTTCCTGACACACATGCAGCTCGCTGACGATGTAGTCCACGCGCTGCTGCATCCGTGGATCACCGGTCGAGGCGTACATCAAGGACGCCGCGGAGAGGTAATGACCGAGCGTGTGCCCGTGGCAGCGGATACTGACCCAGGGTTCCTCGGATTCCCAACCTCCGTACACCCGCGCCTTCGGCTCGAGGCCGGCGTTCACCCTGAAATTGTGCAGCAGGCGATCGGGTTGCAGCGAGAGCAGGTAGGCGAGATCCCGCTTCTGTGCCTCGAGAAACGGGCCGTCGAGCAGCCGGACATCGTGGAGAGAGAACGGCGACAGCCTCTCCGAAGACGCGCGAGCCTCGACGAGGTCTCGCGGCATCGGAAACACGGCGGCGGCGCCAAGCAGCGCCAGAAGGTCGCGTCGGGTCATGAGTCAGCTCGACCGAAGGTGCCGCAGGCTCTTGATGCTACACTTTATCGCCTCAGCCGACGACTCAATGGGGATGATTCACGCGACAACCATTCCGACGATGCGTCCCAAGCTCCCGTCCTCGGAGCGGCTGACTCCGTACTTGAGATCGATCGACTCATCGCGCATCTACAGCAACTTCGGCCCGCTCGTGCGAACGTTCGAAGATCGGCTGGCCGCACGCTACGGCCTGACCGGGGAGACGGCCACGACCGTTTCCAACGCAACCATCGGCCTGACGCTCGCGCTCACGTCGGTCGGCGCGCGACCGGGGACACTCTGCGTCCTGCCCGCGTGGACCTTCATCGCATCCGCGCACGCGGTGACGATGGCCGGTCTCGTTCCGTACTTCGTCGATTGCGATGCGCAGACATGGGCGATCGATCCGGACACGACTGTCGACATCATTGCGGACGCCCCGGCGATCGTCGGCGCCGTGATGCCGGTGGTGCCCTTCGGGCGCCCCATCGACGTCGCTTCGTGGGACCGTTTCCGGTCCCGTACCGGCG
>DASWZV010000090.1:0-254619 GCA_036407095.1 Vicinamibacterales bacterium
CACGAAAACAAGCGCGGACATTGTTTTCGAGCGCGATTGTTTTCGTGAGCGACTCTCATCTCATACGCCGGCCGACGGCCGGCGTCCCCATCCGCGCACCCTGTGCCTGTAAGGGGATCGGCTCCGTCCGGCCTCCGTTACTCCGTGACTCCGTGCGAACCATGTCTCTGTGATCTCGACTTCAGACGTGAATTCAGCGTCGCGACGTCTTGGAACGTGGGCCGCCACAGCCATGGTGGTGAGCCAAGTCGTTGGCGTCGGGATCTTTCTCACGCCCGCGACGATGATGCGCACGGTTGGCAGCCTCGAGGCAGCGCTCTCGGTGTGGTTCGTGATGGGCCTGTTCAGTGCGGCAGGAGCGCTGACCTACGCCGAGCTCAGTACGAGGTTTCCGAAGGCCGGCGGCGCATATATCTTCCTGCGCGAAGCGTTCGGCTCTCACACCGCGTTCATCCACGGGTGGATGACGATGCTCGTAGTGGATCCAGGCGTTACCGCGGCTCTCGGGATCGGGCTCGCTCAATACGCGATCGCCGCGCTCGGAGGCTCGAGCGATCTCATTGCGCCGACTGCTCTCGCGGCCATTGTCCTCTTCGGCGTCCTGGCGGTCATGGGCGTCAACGTCAACGCGCACGTCATGAGGTGGACGGCCGCTGCGAAGCTGACGATCGTCGCCGTGCTCGCGGCGACGGCGATCGCACGAGCAGGATCGGGCCACCTTCGCATCGAAGCGACCGCGGTGCCACCAGCGCAGGCGGTTGCGGCTTCGCTGATAGCAGCGTTCTTTGCGTTTGGCGGTTGGTGGGAATTCGGACGAATGGCGGAAGACGTCGCCGCGCCGCGCCGGACGATGCCGAGGGCGCTCGTCGGCGGCATCGTGCTCGTGACGGCGATCTACGCGTTCGCCAGCGTTGCCTACATGCTGGGTTCCTCCGGACCCATGCCTGCCACCGACGAGGCGTTCGTCTCGCAAGTCGGTGCCAACCTGTTCGGTGCGGCCGGCGGCCGTCTCCTCGCCGCGATGGTCGTCGTCGCCGTGTCCGGCAGTCTCGCCGCGACGCTGCTTGGCGCACCGCGCCTCTACGTCGCCATGGCGCGCGACGGCCTGTTCCCCGCGCATCTCGCGCGAGTGGACGGGAAGCGAGGTTCCGTGCCCGCATCCACGCTGGTGCAGGTCACTCTCGCTTCGATGCTGGTCGTGCTCGGCACGTTCAACGAGATCCTGGGGTACTTCGTGCCGTGCGCGGTCTTCTTCCTTGGGCTATCAGCGTCGGCGATTCTGTTCCTGCCGAGGCCACGCGACGATCGCGGCGTGTTTCAGACGCCGCTCTACCCCTTGCCGATCGTGCTGTTCCTCGTTTTGATCGTCGTCTTGCTCGCACTCTTCGTGATCGGTCAACCGAAACAGACCGCGCTCGGCGCAGGCGTCATCGCGCTCGGCATTCCGGTCGCGTGGTGGTTCGTGACCGCCAGAGACCATTGAGAACGAAGACGACGGAGACACGGTTCTTCGTGAACTCCGCTACTTGGGGCTTTGAGACTGATCCTCGACGAGGTCGGAAGTGGTATCAGGCCTCGACTTGATCATGGACGACCCGTTTCAAAGGGCCTTCGTGAAGATGAAGAGGTGCTGCCACGGCAAATCGTCGAAGACGCGCGACTGCTTGAAGCCCTCGTGTTCGATCTCCTGCTTCACCTGCGCCTTCGACATCTTGTGCTCGGGCCGGATCGGAATGTCGGGATCTTCGGCGCGGTATTCGAGCAGGACGAGCCGCCCAGTCGATTTCAACGCCTCGCGCAGACCTTGCAGCATCTTCTGCGGCTGCGAAAATTCATGGTAGACGTCGACCATGATCGCGAGGTCGATCGAATCGGCTGGCAGCTTGGGATCGTCGATCGCGCCGAGCACCGGGATGACGTTGGCCGCCTTGGCTTTCGCAACGTTCTTCTGCAGGAGATCGAGCATCCCCTGTTGAATATCGTTGGCGTAGACCTTCCCCATCGGACCGACCGCTCGCGCCAGCTTCAGCGTGATGTACCCGGAACCGGCACCCACATCGGCCACCGTCGATCCTTTCTGGATCTTCAGCAGCCGAATCGCCAGGTCTGGATCCTCTTCTCGTTCCCGCTCGCCGCGCTCGAGCCACGAGGCGCCCTGCACGCCCATCGTCTGCGCGTACACGCGTCCGCTGACCGGATGGACCCCCGGTTGCTGCGCCGCGACTCGCGTGGCGATGAAGGCAGCGACGACGATCGTGATAGCGCGTCCGTACGAACGCGCCCTGCGGCTGAGGTTCACGCTTTCTTCACTGTGAACTCGAACGGCATGCCGGCGAATTCACCGGTGATCTTGATCTCGCTCCCAGAGACCACGCCCTTGTACGAGAGCTCCAGCGGCATTCCGCCGAAGTCCAGGGTGACGCCGAAGGAGATGTTGTTGCCATCCACCTTGCCGTCCTTGATCGGGATCTGTCCGCCATCGGGTCCGGTGGTCGAGCCGGTCAGCTTCGTCCCATCGGCTTTGAACTCATAGGCGACCGGGAAATCACCCATCGGCGTGTTGACCGTTCCGGCCCACTTTCCATCGACGTCATGCGCCAACGCCGGGGCAGCGGCGAACAGAACGAGTCCCAGAGCGAGCGCGGCAATCACTTTCATGGTCATCTCCTCACGAACAAGCGGCCACAGGGGGTACGACAAGCCTTAGACGAGGAATATTCCGATAAAGGTTCAGAGCGCCGATCACTTTCCTGTTGTCGGCGGCGACGGTTGGCGTCCGATGTGGGGCCGGATTGATACAGGTTCCGTCCACGTATTGAATCGCCAGTGAGGCTTGGACGCAACAGCGAATTCATGATCGATGAGCGGCTCGGGACGAGAATCAATAGGACACTGAACCTTTTACGGGCACAGCAGTCTCGCATGGATGGACGCGAATTCGCAGCGCGCAATTCGAGTCGCATTACGGCATGCTGTTTGCTACGTGACAACACGGTGGCTGACTCCTCATCGAGCAGCTGCCACTCCACTGACCGCCTACACCGGCCGTATGTGCCAGGTGCGGCGGTCAGCGTGAGGCAAACCGCTAGACGTCTCCCGAGAAGTTCCACCCATACTGCGACTTTGGTCACCGCCGCCCGCCAATTCGGGCGACCACAGGAACCAGCTTCTCGCTGACCTCAACCGGAAGGATCCCACGCAGGTACTCGATCGCAAACCCTCGCGCGTGAACGTTGGATCCCCGAAGGCTGCGATAGGCCACGCGGATGGGCGTGGCCGGATAGACCAGGGCGAGCAGCGTGAACACGAGCCCGACATCGCCGGCACCCGCATCCAGCTCGTTCCGGATGCGCGTCATGACGCGCTCGCCATCCACGTGGAGATCGGGATGACGGCGCCGAATGAGAAAGAGGGTCCGGGCACACTGCACTCGCACGTCCCTGTGCTCGTCGTCGATTCCCTGCAACAAGGCATTGACCACGTCAGGTGTCCGGCACACCGACATCACCCTGGCCAGACGTCGTCGCAGGACCGCTGTGAGGCGCACATCGATTAACGCATCGATGAGCGCACCCGGCCGGCTGGCGGCCACGACGCGTAGTGCGCGCATCGCGTCGTTTGCCAGGGCGTCGACGCCGAGCAGCTGAATCACTTGTGGAATCAGTGCGGGCGGCGCTGCCTGACCTGTGTTCAGCGCCCCTCGAATCCGTCGAGGATCGCCGGATTGCAGCGCGAGAATCTTCAGCAGGTCGGCGTCGGCACCCCGCAGGTCGTTCTTCTCTGAACCGCGACGGCTCACCGCCGCGCCCCTTCGAGCTGTCGACGCGTGGTGTCGAGCGTGAACGTCAGCGACTCGCGTGGAATGCTCGTCACGAACGGACCAACCACCCATCCCAGTCCGATCGGAATTCCCCTGGTCAGTGAGACCGACTCGCACTGGATGTACAGCCCGCCGTCGCGAGCCAGCAGGCGCCAATACGTATTGAGGCGCCAGAGGTAGCCACCGTCGCGTCCAACCGGTTTCTCACGTTCGTCCGGTGTTCCCGGGTTCTCCACTTCGGCGATGCGCGTGCTCGCGATCCACCCTTCCGCGCGATCGTTCGCGGGGCGCCGGAATCGCGCCTCGTGCTCGCTGTTGACAACCACGGTGATGACCTTCTTCATCATGAAGCGGAGGAAGAAGCGGAAGCGATCGCCGTCGTGCGCAAGCAACTTCGAGCCGGCAACGGTCGGCGCGTAGATCTGCTGGTGCTTGTCGTAGCTCTGAAGGACGGTCAGCGCCTGATCGATCGTCGCCCCGCTGACGAAGGCGGTTCCAATCCAGTGATGAATCATCCCATCGGGCACGTCGATGTCGCGCCAGCCGTCCCTGGTCGTGAGACGCTCGATCGCGAGCTCGTTCCGGCGGATCTGATCACGCACCTGCTGACGTCGCGATGCGGGCAGACTATCGATCCAGAGGAACGCAGGATCTTTCTGCAGCCGGGCTTCCGTCAGCGCAATGTAGCGATCGAAGGCGGCAATGGTTTTCGGATGCAGGTCGGCCGCAGCGACGCCGGTGCCGAACGGCACGTTGAGCACGGCTACCACCGCTGCGGCATACGCTGCAGCCGCTCGAGGGTTCATGTCGTCGATGCCTCTGATTCCAAGGTGCGAATCAGGGCATTATCGGCTCAGGCGCCGGCGCGTTCCATGAAATCCGTCACCTGGTCCCAGGTATCCAGGTCGGTTTCATAGAGCGAGGCAAAGTAGCGTTTCATGCCGATTGGCCAGGCCTGACGGCTGCGGAAGGCCCGTCGGACATCGGCCTTTATCTCCTCATCGCCCCCCGACTCGTACTCAAGCAGCTCGCGCCAGCGCACCGCCAACGATTGCGCGGCGGGTCCCACGGGGTCCGTCCCCACCAGACGCGTCCAGTCCTGGAACAGCGCCCGGCGTGATGGACTGGCACGCGGAGCGACCTCACCGCGCTGCGCGCGCTCTTCCCGTTCCCGATCCCACCGGATCCACAACGCGTTGTTGACGAACTCGGTCGCGCGTTCGACATCGAACTCGGCCAGGCGGCGCTTGAGCGACGCGGGCCAATGCTCGCGATCGACCCATGCCTTCATCAGACCTGTGCGCACGGCACCGGCGGGGGAACGCTGCGCGAGCGCCATCCACCGATCGGCCAGCGTCTGGGCACGGTCGTCAGCCGGGTCGACGTCGAGCATGCCGCCGGCCTCGCGATAGAGCGCGCGCCATTCCTCCGACGGCCAATCATCGTAGTAGTGCTTCCACTGCTCCCACGCCTCGTCGCTGTAGTACTTCCGCATCGCGTCGACGTCTTCGCTACTCATCACCTTGATCACCTGCGTGAGAATCTGCGGCTCGGTCGAGGGGTCGCGCTCGATCGCGCGCTCGGCCTCGATCAGCGCCTCGATGGCGCGATCGAGCGTCCGCCGTTTCTCCTCGAGCACTTCGCGCTGCTGGCGGAACGTCGTCCGAAGCGGCAGCGGCTCCCGCTCGAGGATCGAACGAATCTGCTTCAGCGGGATGCCGAGCGCCTTGAGCGCGATGATCTGCTCGAGACGCGCGAGATCGGCAAGGCGGTACGCACGATAGCCAGCCGCTGTTCGCGCCGGCTTCAGCAGGCCGATGCGATCGTAGTGATGCAGCGCCTTGACCGTCACGCCGGCCATCTCGGCGAACTCGTGCACGCGGTACGACTTTGCCATGCGTAGACGTGGCCTCCGGCTTCCCTGGGCGCCGTCGCAAACGTAGGGTCCGGCTTCAGCCGGACCGACTTAGAGTGAAGTCTGTCCCAGGGGGAGAGTCAAGATGAGGCTCCCGTCTCTGGGCTTTGCGCTCTAGGCTTCTGCGCTTGACAGCAGTCTTACAATATGTAAGATCCAAGCTGTGCCCCGCCGCGCTCCGCATCCTCCTCGCCTTTCTCCCAAGGAATCGTTGATCCTCGACCTGCTGATCGAGCACGGGACGATGTACGGACTCGAGCTGGTAGCGAGCTCGCGCCGGCAGCTGAAACGGGGCACCGTCTACGTGACGCTCGGGCGCATGGAGGACAAGGGCTACATCACCTCACGCACCGAGGCCGCGCCGGCTGAGGCGGGCGGGCTGCCCCGTCGTCTTTATGAGCCGACTGCCCTCGGCCGCCGCGTGCAAGCCGCGTGGGCGGCAGCCGCCGCACACCTCACACCAGGATTCGCGCGATGAAGCCACCAGGCCTATGTCTACGGGCATTGGCCAGCCGCTTCTGCAGTACGCAGACGATGAGACGGCTGGTCGATCCTGTCGTAAGCGATCTCCAACTCGAATATGCAGAAGCGCGACGCAACGGATCACTCTGGCGCGCGCGGTGGAAATGGCTCGAGGGCCACGCCGCCGTCGCAAGGGTATTGCTCTTTGCCGCGTTGGCGGCCACCGTAGACACGTTGAGCACATGGAGCCCTGGCGAGCGAACGCTCCTGCGACGCACGGGGTTGATCTTTGGGATGGCGGCTATCCTCCTCACGACGATCCTCGAGTACATGCAGATGCAGCACTGGCTCGACGAGGTCGACGCTGCCTGGCTAACCATTTACGTGATTCCGTCGGCGCTGACGCTCAGCATTCCATTCGCCATCGCTCTCGCAATTGCGGCCGGCGTCGACCGAGGGCGAGTCACGCGAAAATGTATCCTTGCGCTTCTGGTCGCGGCCTTCGCGTGCGCGGTCGTCATGTTTGCCGATGTGGCCTGGATTGTCCCAGATAGCAACCAGGCATTTAGCGAGACTGTATTCCAAAACGTCGAATCCCGCGCGCTGTTCCGCGGCGAACTCGTATCGGGTAAACCGGCGCGCGGCCCTCGCGAGATGAGCCTGAGCGAGCTTCGTCGGCAGATCTCGCTGAGACCTGACCAACAACGACGACTCGCGATGACCTATCACATGCGCTTCTCGATTTCGGCTGCGCCCCTCATCCTGGCCACCTTAGCCCTCGCCATGGCGGTTCGTACGCGTCGCATGACTCGTCGCGCTGTTGTTCTCACCGCATTCGGACTCTGTATCGCGTATTGGATGCTGTTGATGGAGGCCAGTAGGGCGGAAGTCTGGACGATGCTGCCGGTGCCGATCATCGCATGGTCACCGAACATCGCCTGTGCGCTGCTTGCTGCCTCGCTCGCGGCGCGAGGATTCAGGCCTGCTTCCTGATTCCTGCTTCCTGATTCCTGCTGTGCACCATCTCCAGCACGTGTATCTGTGCTCGAGTCGGCGTGGCGGTACGCAAAACAAGACCAGCCTGGTCAGCGAGCGCAGAGTACGCGGCGATGGTGCGCTCGCGTCCTTCGTTGAGCACCAGCATCAGCAGATCCATGCCAGTGAATTGCGCGAGGCCGTCGCCGTCGGCCACGGTGCGCTCCATGATCCAGACCCGGCTGCCAGCCGCGCTGGCCTCGCGGCAGCGGCGCAGCACACCGATTGCATCAGCGTCGTTGCACCCATGAAGCAGGAACTTGAGGATGTACGCGTCCGCGGCCGGCATCGCGACGTCGAACATGCTGCCCGCCATCACCTCGCACCGTTCGGCGACGCCCGCAGCGGCGAGTTGGCTGCGCGCGTTCGCAGCGGTGCCAGGCAACTCGATCAGCATGCCTCGCAGCGACGGATGGACGCGCAGCGCTTCAGCGAGCAGTACCCCCGTACCGCCGCCGACATCGACGACGTGCGAGACGCCGGCGAAATCGCATGCCGCGATCAGGGGAGCCGCCTGAGCGCGCGTGCCCGCTTCCATCAGCGAGTCAAAGGAAGCGGCGGTCTCGGGCGCGGCATTCGCGGGCTTGCGCGTACCGCGCACGGCATCGAGCAGCTCGAAGACCGCTCGATCCATGTCGCCACCGAAGCCGTTCAGATCGATCCAGCGTCGTGTCCCGCTCGGGTGATCGTCGCGCAGGACCGCGGCCATTTCGTTGACAGCGAAGCAGCCCGGTGCAGGCTCACTGAAAATGCCGCGCGCCGCGAGGAAGCTCAGCAGCCGCGCCACCGCGTCACGATCGGCACTCGCACGCGCGGCGATCTCTTCATCGGTGCGCGGCGAATCGCCGATGTGATCGGCGAGCCTCAACGTTGCCGCGACCCGCAACGCCATCGGCGTCATCAGATCGAGCTTCTGCCATATCGCTTGAACCGGGTTCCCGTTCGCGCTCATACGATTGTCACGGTCCGGCTGAAGCCGGACCCTACGTACATCGCGTGTGCTCTGCTGGCGTCCGGACTCGTGTGGCGCGGGTTCACGCCGGCTTCCTGATTCCTGCTTCCTAGCGAACCGGAACCAGCGTCAAGAACCGCTCCAAGTCGCGAGTCGCGAAGCTGCTCAACTGCGCGGGGCTTGCAAGACCCACGGGCTTGAATAGCATTTGCGGCCGGCCAACTGCGAGCGTGGGCGTTTCACTGATGTCGACTTGCCATACCCCGCTCACCTGCAGAATTTGGAGCGAGGCAAAGATCAGGGCCTTCCCGTCGGTACGCCACACCAGACCGCCGAGGGCTGTTCCGTCGTGAACCTGTACTGCCTCTGTCGCGGGTGCAGAGACGTTGAGCGGCCGCACGTAGGTCTTCATCGGACCGCCGCCGTTGTTATCGCTGTAGGCGATCAAGCGGCCATCAGGCGAGATGCGCCCGCCGCGACCCTTGAACAATTCGACCGGCTTGCGATCTCCATTGAGCGGGAGCACATGGAGCGAGTCACCGGTCCAGAAACAGAGCAAGCCGGCATTCGACCAGTCGGTCAGAAACAGCGGCGCCCCATTGGTGTGTTTGTAGACGAGTTCTGCGCGGCCGGGGCCGTCGGCGGCGCGAATGTAGATGCCGTTTGCATCTGCGTCGGCACGTACATAAGCGATCTGTCGTCCGTCGGGCGACCACACTGGCGTGGAATCGGCTTCTTCGTCGGTGGTCAGCGCCCGGCCCGGCTTGCCTGCAGCATCGTAGATCCAGATATCTCTGTTGCCCGACTCGCGATTCGTGAAGACGGCGGCAACACGAGAACCATCCGGCGAAAACGCCGGCTGGGCGAACAGGCCGGTCTCGCCGATGCTGGCGACACTGGCGCCCTGCCGATCGACGAGGGTGATGCGCTCAGACGGAGCCTCTGCGACGCGCAGGAACTGTTGAATGCGGGCAAGGTCTCCATTCTTGAATCCGGCCTGCCCTGCGGTACGGGCACGTTCACCGAGGAATGTAATGAGCGTCTTCTCGTCTTCCTGGGTGTTGGCGACGGCTATGAGGCTGACCGCGCCCATCTCGTCCTGCGACTGAAGACCGAACTTGACCCTGCGCGGCGGGGTTCTCGGGTTCCTCGGGTTGTCAGTCGAATTGTCGTAGCCCACCTTCACATCGATGCGAGTCCCCTTCGGAAGATCGAGCGGCTGCTTATAGGTGTACGAATCCTGCCAGTTGAAATCCCAGTCGCGAATCCACAGCAAGTGCCTGATGGTTCCGTCGGGCAGCAGGGCCTCGGCCTTCATTTCCTTGCCGAGATAATGCGCGTGGGCGCCGATGCCGTACGCGCGTACATCCACAGGCAACACGAACGAGTCTTCGATTGAGTGGTCCTTGACCCCGGGAGGGATGTCCAGGCCCTTCCCGAAGGCGAACAACGCGGGAGCGTCGACGTTGATGAGCGTCCGTTCCGGCGCCTTGTCGGCGAAGTAGAAGCCAACCGATGATCGCTCCGTTTCCGGCTTACCGGACAGATGAAAGTGAATCTGCAGCACGAAGTCGGAGCCCGCCGGCAAACGCGACGCCAGGCCCTCGGGAAGGAACGCCGGCGTGCCGCCGGTGGCCCATCCGCCGAGCGGTCCTGAATTCGCGTCCCCAAGACTCGGCAGGCCTATTCCCGGAAATCCGGGTTTGCCGTCGGCGCCGTCGCGCGACGCCGCCGAGCCGCCCTTGATCCAGCTGAATATCGCGTGATGCACGACCTTCCGCGCGCTCGGCCTGAATTCGACGGCGCGCACCCATTTGTCCTCCGTGAGCTTGGTCGGAATCACGAAATTGCGAAACTGATCGGGGCCGGCGGCGGGTACGTCGTAACCGAGGGGCATCTCGACAATCAGATCGGGCTTGCCCAAATGCCAGCCATCGGCAAACTCGGGCACCCTGGGCATCTTGGCGCTGTCGCCTTTGGGCATGCCGTGATTGACCCACTCGCCGATCGCGGCGATCTGTTCGTCGGTGAGACGTCGCTCGTCGGCGAACTCGCCGTAGCCGTGGGTGGCGTGCCACGGCGGCATGTAGCGCGCCTGAGTCACTCGTGCGATCAGTGCGCCTCGCTTGGCGACGTCTTCGTACGAGATCAGCGAGAACGGCGCAGCCTCACCAGGACGATGGCACGTGACGCAGTTCGCGTACACGATCGGCGCAATCGTTTCGGTGAAGGTCACGGGGCCGCCTTCGCCCGGACTCCGGTGGACAGGCGCGACCGATTGCGGCTTTGCCACCTGGGACAATCCGACGACCGGCCACAACGCGACGAGCGAAAGCAGGCAGAGCAGGATGCGTCTACTCATGATGGTGCGTCCTCAACAGTGCAGGGTCGGTGATATAGCAACCGATCGCCTCGGTCTCAGGATGTGTTACGGGGTGACCCGCGAGCACGGCGTCGAGCGCGTCTCTGAGATCGTGTGACGTGACCTGCTGACGCGTCTTGCCCAATGCGGCGTAGAGATTGTCGACACGCCCGCGATAGCGGACGGCACCGCTGCGATCGACGACGACTGCGGTGGGCGTGATCGACGCCCGTGCGTGCGTCGCCGCCGCTCGCTCGCGATCGATCGCCGCGGGGATCGATTCGTACTTGAATTCCCCGAGATGCCTGCGAACCTGCGCGTCGAGTGTCTGCGAAGCGCTCGCCGTGTCGACGTCTTCGTACACCAACGAGCAGCCGACGCCGCGAGGGCGGTACTCGCCGCACACGCGCTGAATCTCGGGAGCGTAGCCGTTCGAGACCGGACAATCAGTCGCAATAAAGAAGACGACGCTCGCGCGCGTGCCGGTGGTGAACGGTGTCAGCTCGTGACCGCCGAGATCGCGCAGCCGCACGTCTCCTGCCTGGCGGCCCGCGCCGAGCACCGCGATGAGACCGCAGGAAAGAACGGAGACCCTGACGAATCGACGCACGCACATGGGAACAACGCTCCGTCTAGTGTCGATGTTCTAGGTATGCTATTGTCGATAATCGAGGTATGCTTGTCAACCACTCGAGAGGCTCCGAATGCCGAAACCCTCTGATCTGCTGCAAGGCACGCTCGATCTGCTGATCCTCAAGACGCTCTCGCGCGGCTCGCTGCACGGTTGGGCGATCTCGAAGCGCATTCAGCTGCTTTCGAACGATGTGCTCGCCGTACAGCAAGGCTCTCTCTACCCCGCGCTCCATCGTCTCGAGCAGCAAGGGTGGATCGACGCCGAATGGAAAGGCACCGACCAGGGCCGCAGCGCGAAGTTCTATACGCTCACGCGTGAGGGCAAGCGTCAACTCGAACGCGAGCTCGAAACGTGGAAACGCCTCTCGTCAGCGGTGGGGTTGCTCCTCGAACGAGCGTGAGCCATCGCGATGTCGCTCCGCCGATTCCTGCGAATCGCCCGTCAGCGGCTTCGTTCGCTGTTTCGAAGGGACTCGGTCGACCTCGAGCTCTCTGACGAACTCTCGTTCCACTTCGACCAGCTCGTCGCCGAATACATCGACAACGGGATGACCGCCGATCAGGCGCGGAATGCAGCGAGGCGCGCAATTGGCAACATCCCGCTCCTCGAAGAGCAGTGCCGCGACACGCGCGCGGTCACGTGGGTGCAGGACGTCCGCCAGGATGTGGTCTACGGACTTCGCATGCTGCGCCGGAATCCGGGGTTCACGCTGGTCGCCGTGCTGTCCTTGGCGCTCGGCATTGGTGCCAACACCGCGATGCTGAGCGTCATCGACGCGGTGCTTCGCGGCGGGCTGCCGATCCCGCACGACGATCGTCTCGTCGTGCTCCGCACCTACCCGTTCGACGGTCCCGAACAGGAAACTCACGCGCTCGTCTCGGACTACTTCGCCTGGCTCGACGAGAATCGATCATTCGATCTGATCGGCGCCTCCATGGGCAACAGCGCAGACTTCGGTGCCGAATCCGAGGGCGCTCCGCCCGAACGCATCGGCGGCCAGTTGATTACGCCAGATACGTTTTCTGCGCTCGGCGTGAAACCCACGTTGGGGCGCGTGTTCGTACTCGACGATACGACAGGCGACGTCCCCGCACGCGTCATCATCATCAGCCATCGGCTCTGGCAGCAGCGATTCGGCGGACGCAGCGACATCATCGGACGTGAACTGCGGCTCGATCGCGTCAACCGGACGGTCGTGGGCGTGATGCCAACAGGCTTTCAGTATCCCAGCGACTCCAACGACTACTGGATTCCGTTTCGCATGGATCGCGCGCAGGAGCGCAATCCGCAGCGGTTCTTCGTCGTCACAGCGCGACTCAAGCCCGGTGTCACGATCGAACAGGCGCAATCGGACATCGGCGCGATCTCGGCGAGACTCGTGGCCCGCGATCCCGATCGACACGAGGGCTGGGGCGTGCGTGTGAAGCCGCTGCGCGAGGCGATGTTCGGCTGGACCCGCGACCGGTTGTACACGCTCGAAGCGGCAGTCGCGCTGGTCCTGCTGGTCGCGTGCTTGAACCTGGCCGGACTGCTGACCGCGCGCGGCCTCGCACGCGGACCGGAAATCGCCTTGCGCGCCGCGCTCGGCGCGGGACGCGGGCGAATCGTGCGACAACTCCTGACCGAGAGCATTCTGCTCTCGACCGGAGGCGGACTGCTCGGGCTCACCGTCGCCTGGATCGGCATTCGCGCACTGGTCGCGATGGAACCCCCGCCAGGCGGAGTGGGCATCCTCGAAGTTCCTTTGAGCCTGCGCACGCTGGGCGCCACCGCGGTCATCGCGGTTGCGACTGGCCTCGTCTACGGCTTGGGCCCCGCGCTCATGCACGCACGGTCGCGGCTGACCGACCCGCTCAGAGAACCGGTTGGTGGGGGCGCGATTCGGCGGCCACGCTTCCGGAGCGCGCTCGTCGCCGCACAGATCGCCGTGACCATCGTGCTTTTGGTCGGTGCCGGCCTCCTCATGAAGAGCTTCGTGCGCATCGTCTCACGCGACCTTCAGTTCGATCCGACCAACATGCTGACGTTCGAGCTGCACATCCCGCTCGGCGACTATTTGCATCGCCAGACGACGGCAGACGGACGTTCGTTCTTCGAGATCAGCCCGCCGCCGTCGATTCTGTTGGAGCGCGTGTATCGCGATCTCGCCGCCTTGCCCGGTGTCGAATCGGTGGCCGGCGTGTCCTTTCCTCTCGTCAACAGCGTCGTGGTCCCTTCGACGTTCATCAACGTCGACTCGACGACGACCTCATCCACCTCCGAGCCATCGGCGAGCCTGGCCATCGGCGTCGCGGGCGCCGCTGCCACGCATGTGGTGGACCGTCGTTCTCTCGTCGCCGCCTACTTCCTGGTGACGCCGTCGTTCTTCACGTCGGTCAAGACGCCGATCGTGTCGGGCCGTGACTTCGCGCAGCAGGACGTCGCGACCTCGCAGTGGGTGGCCATCGTCAACGAAAGCGCCGCCCATCGCTTCTGGCCTGGCGTGAATCCGGTCGGCCGACAGTTCACGATTCCGAACGTGCCAGCCGAACGCCCGCGTACGGTCGTCGGGATCGTTCGCGACATTCCGTTGACGCTGCGGGGCGAACTGCGTCCAGTCATCTACACACCGTTCCTGCAGCAGCCGACGCGATATCCGACCGGCACGACGATGTTCGGCCAGATGGTGTTCATGGTCAGGACGTCCGGAGACCCCATGAACCTTCTACCCTCAGCGCGACGCGTGGTCGCGAGCGTTGATCCCGATCGGCCGCTCGCGACGGTCGGCACGATGGAACAGCGTCTCGCAGCGGTCGTTCCACAGCGCGGGTATTTCGTGTTTGCCGTGACCGCGTTCGCGCTGGTCGCCATGCTCCTTGCCGTAATCGGGATCTACGGCGTCATGGCTTACACAGTGGCCCAGCGCACGCGCGAAATCGGCATACGCGTCGCGTTGGGTGCCGCGGCGCATGAAGTGGCCGCCGTCGTCGGCCGTCGCACGATGCTCGTCGTCTCGTTCGGGCTGCTGACGGGGCTGATCGGTGCGCTCATTGCAACCCGCATGCTCCAATCCCAGCTCTGGGGAGTGACTCCGACCGATCCTGCCACGTTCGCGTCGATGAGCCTGCTGCTGGCGCTGGTGGCGCTCGTGGCTGCATTCTTCCCGATGCGACGCGCGATCAGTGTCGACCCGACGATCGCGCTGCGCAGCGAGTAGAGTGCTAGCGATCGCAATGACACGCGCACTCGCTTGGTGCTGGCAGGACATGCGACACGGTGTTCGTGTCTTTGTCACGGCACCAGTCTTCTCCGTGATCGCGGTCATTTCGATCGCGTTCGGCAGCGGCGCCAACGTCGCCATCTTCAGCGCCGTCGATGCATTGCTGCTGCGGCCTCCCGTCGCGGTGTCACGGCCCGATGATCTGCTGATCGTCGGGTCGAGAGTAGATCGCGGGATCGGAACGCAGCTGCGCACGTCGTATGCCGACTATGCGGACATTCGCGACCGCAGCCGTTCCTTCGACGGCCTCGCCGCCTATGGATTCAAATCGGTCGGCTTCGCCGCGCATCCGCATACACCCGCTCGCATCAAGGTCGCCGCGCTCGTCAGCGCTAACTACTTCGACGTGCTCGGCGTCAGCCTCCAGATCGGGCGAGCGTTCCTGCCCGACGAAGACATGGTGCCGGGTCGCGACGCGGTGGCAATCCTCAGCGACGATGCCTGGCAGAGGGAGTTCGCCCGCGATCGAAACGTGCTCGGGCGAACCATTCGGATCGCCGCCACTGACTTCACGATTGTCGGCGTGGCGCCGAGTTCGTTCAACGGCCTCGATCCATTCACACCGCACGACATCTTTCTACCGCTGGCGATGTGGCCGCGCGTGATGGGCACGGTGCCCATCAGCCCTCTCGATGATCGCAGCCTCAGAGTGCTGACTGTAGAAGGGCGTTTGAGGCCGAATGTGACAGCCCGTGCCGCTCGAGCCGAACTCGCGACCATCGGCTCCGAGCTGGAGCAGACGTTTCCGGCAACCAACCGGCATCACGCGATAACCACACAGACGCAGACGCAGATGCGGCTCGAGCGTCGGCCCGTGGATACACGCACGCTCGTCCTGCTGAGCGTGCTTTCCGTCGCCGTGCTGCTGGTGGCCTGCGCCAACGTGGCTGGACTGCTGGCGAGCCGCGCGCCGGTCCGCGCGCGCGAGATCGCGCTTCGCCTCGCGATCGGCGCCAGTCGGACGCGGATCGTCATGCAACTTCTGGCCGAGAGCGTCACGATTGCGGTGGCGGGGAGCGCGTGCGGACTGGCCGTCGGCTACGCCGGCATCGAAGTGTTCCGTCAGATCGAGTGGCCGACCGAGATCATCAGGTATCCGACATTTGAGATGGATCACCGGACGCTGTCGTTTGCACTCGCCGCTGCACTCGTCAGCGTGTTTGCCTTCGGCCTCGGCCCCGCGATTCAGACAGCACGCCTCGATCTCGCACGAGCGGTGAAAACGACCGACATGAACCCGTCGAAACGCCGTCGGCTGCAAGGGCGCCATGCGCTGGTGGCCGCACAGGTCGCGGTGTCGTTGCCGGTACTGACGATCGGAGCCTTCGTGTTCCAGATCTTCCAACGCGAGCTCAACGCGGGGCCGGGCTTCCGCGTGTCACACATCGCCATGGCGAGGCTCGATCCCAGTCAGGCGCGCTATACAATCGACGAGTCGCGCCGTCTCTTCGAGCGCGTCCTCGACGAAGCGAAGCGTCTCCCTGGCGCAAGGTCGGCGGCCATCGCATCTGAAGCGCCGCTGTGGGGGCTCGAGGTCACGTCGATGGTGCCGGAGGGGTATCACCTCGACGACGGGCAGACCGGCGTCCGGCTCTACAACACCAGTGTCGATGAGAGCTTCTTCGACACCTTGGCGATTCCGATTCTATCGGGGCGTGCGTTCAAGAACACCGACACCGCGGAAGCTCCGCGCGTCGCGATCGTGAACGAGGCGTTCGCGCGTCATTACTGGCCGCTGCAAGATGTGATCGGGCGGCGGTTCCGGCTCGGTTCTGCGCAAGGACGGTGGATTCAGATCGTCGGCGTCGCCAGGACGTCGACCTACATCTACACCGGCGAACCAGCATTCGAGGTCGCCTACTTCCCCTTCCGTCAGGAGCCGCGCGGCAACATGGCGGTCCTGGTGCAAACATCCGGAGACTCCGCCGGCCTGCTCGGGCCACTGCGCGAGATGGTGCGCCGCATCGACGGCGATATCCCCGTGTTCGACACGCAGACGATGGAGCACTTCTACGAGGCGCGGGCCACGAACATCAACGGTCTCGCGGTCGGCCTCATCGGCGCGCTCGGCCTCATGGGATTGCTGCTCTCAGTGGTCGGTCTGTATGGGCTCGTCTCGTACGACGTCGGACGCCGCACTCGCGAGATCGGCGTACGGATGGCGATTGGCGCGGGCCCACGCCGCGTACTTGCCATGATCGTGAATCAGGGAATGGCGCCAGCCTGGGTGGGTCTTTCGATCGGGCTCGTGCTCAGCGCCGCCACGGCGCGCGCCCTTCCGCTGCTCGTCCCCATCGGGCCGCGCTATGACCTGAGGCTGATGCTCGCGACGCTTCCTCTCATCCTCACCGTCACACTCGTCGCCGCCGGAATCCCTGCTCGACGCGCATCGCGCGTGGACCCCACGATCGCCCTGCGCGCCGAGTAGTTCGCCGAATCGCAAACCGCGCCAGTCGACCTCAATACACTGGCACCGCGACGCGCAGCACATCGACGACGGTCTTCGCCTGCGTATCGAACAGCACGAGGTCTCTGCCTGCGAGCCGATATTCCAACCCTTCAGGCAATACCGGCAGCACTGCGGTGAGCCATCGGACCGGGCCCTCGCCGACGCCCCGTGGCAGCGGTTCACCGACCACGACAGGCGGAGCCACACTCTCCTCCTCGTTCATATCCGACACGAGATCCCAGACGTTGACTTCGAATTGTCGAATCGCGCGCACGATGCGTTCGCGGAAGACGTCTGCGACGTCCGGGGAGAACACGTCGCCCTCACGTGGAACCGGGCGCGCGTCGAATGGCGTCACAGCCAGGTCGTTGACTTTGGCGATCGTGCCATCGGGCAGACACATCATGTCGGGTGGCAGCGGTTCTGTAATCCGCCGCATCAGCACGTATTGATCGACCGCCTTCGCGAATGTCGAGACGGCCTTGTACTCCCGAAGCTCCTGTGCCCCGACTGCGCGTGGCGGGATGGTGGCGAAGGCTGGCGCGGCGAGCGCCAGAACGGCAGCGAATGTCAGAAGGCGTGGCATGGGACTCACCTCCGAGCGCGTGGTCAACACGCACATCCGCGCGTGAGGCAGCAAGCGTGCCAACGATCGGCACCCTCCACCAATGAGAAATAGAAGGCGCGGCAGGCGGAGGTGGGAACTCTTTCGCACGAGCACGGAAGAACCCGCGGTTCGCGGATGCTGAAGGGCCGATCTGCGGTCAGGCTGGCCCTTTCCCACACGAGGACATCAGCTGCCGCACCTCTTCGTCTGTCGTCTGCGAGAAATCGACGTACCACTGCCCGACAGCGGAGAACGATTCGGGCATCAGGACACACACGACGTCGTCCGCGGTCTTCTGCAATGCGCTGCAGGTGTCCCGTGCCCCGACCGGCACGGCCACGACGATGCGCGCCGGGTGCAGGCGCCGAACCGCGCCGACAGCGGCGCGCATCGTCGATCCGGTCGCGAGACCATCGTCGATGAGAATCACGACACGTCCTTCGACAGGCATCAGCGGACGGCCGTCGCGGTAGAGACGTTCCCGACGCTTCAGTTCCGCCCCCTCGTGCCGAGCCACCGTCTCGACGTCTTCATTCGTCAAGTGATACCAGTTCAGCACGTCGTCGTTGAGCACGCGGACATCCCCGCTCGCCATCGCTCCCATTGCCAACTCCTCATGGCCGGGCACGCCGAGCTTGCGGACGACGAACACATCGAGCGGGGCATCGAGTGCGCGCGCCACCTCGCACGCGACGGGCACACCGCCTCGTGGCAGCGCGAGCACGACGACATCATGCCGACCCTGGAATGAGGCGAGCCGTTCGGCGAGCGCTCGTCCCGCGGCGTGTCGATCGGCGAACTGGGGAAGGCTGGTGGAGTGCCTGAACATCGGAGGCGGTACTATCAAATCTACCGCGATGCGCGCGATGCAACTGACCAGGTCGGGGGGAGGCCGTCTCGAGTCGGTCGAGATGCCCGTCCCGACGCCGCAAGCGGGACAAGTCCTCGTTCGAGTGCACGCCTGCGGTGTGTGCCGAACCGACCTGCATGTCGTCGACGGAGAACTCCCCGACCCGACGCTTCCAATCGTGCCTGGTCATGAAATCGCCGGCACCGTCGAGCAGGTTGGCAGCGACGTCCGGACGTTCACGCCCGGAGACCGGGTCGGCATCCCCTGGCTCGCCTGGTCGTGCGGCACATGCGAGTTCTGTCGCAGCGGACGAGAGAATCTCTGCACGCGTGCCCGTTACACAGGGTATCAGGTCAACGGTGGCTACGCGGACTACGCGGTCGCGGATTATCGCTTCTGCTTCCCGCTGCCGTCGGGGTATGACGATGAACATGTCGCGCCACTGTTGTGCGCGGGCCTGATCGGATATCGCGCCTATCGCATGACCGGGACAGGCCGTCGCCTCGGGATCTATGGCTTCGGTGCTGCCGCTCACATCATCGCGCAGGTTGCCGTACATCAAGACCGCGAGGTCTTCGCGTTCGTGACGCCCGGAGACGACCGCGCGAGACAGCTCGCTCGCGACGTCGGTGCGTCCTGGGCCGGGTGGTCCGATGCCCCGCCGCCATCGCCCATCGACTGCGCCATCATCTTCGCGCCCGTCGGCGGTCTGATTCCCGAAGCGCTGTCACGAACCGCGCCTGGTGCCGTGGTCGTCTGCGCTGGGATTCATATGAGCGATATTCCCGCATTCCCGTACCGTCTGCTGTGGGGCGAACGAATGGTCCGCTCTGTCGCGAACCTCACACGCGACGACGCAAGGGAGTTCTTCGATCTGGCGTCGAAGATCCCACTACACACGCATACGCAACCCTATGCGCTCGCAGATGCCAACCGCGCGCTCGACGATCTCCGTGGCGGTCGTGTTTCAGGTGCTGCGGTTCTTCTGCCGTAACGCAGATCGTCGGCCAGCCCTCAGAATGCCGCCAACCGCAAGCGAGCGGATCGCCGCGCGGAAGGAGGCATCAACACGGTTGGCGCAATCGGAGTGGGCAAAGAACGCACGACGACGAGCGACTGCCGCCTCTGACACCGACCAGCACCCGACTGGCTGACGCACTCACTGCGCGACGGTGCGGCCGTCGGAGACGAAACGCAGCGCATCGCGCAGAACGTCGTCGACCGGCCGTCCCGCGTCGACACGATTCCATCGCATTGCACCGATCTCCTGCGAATGCTGACGGCGGATGACCGCTGCATCGGCATCCGACGGATCCATGCGACGATGCTCCACGCGCTCGATGAGCGTTTTTTCGGGAGCGTCGAGCCAGAGGCCGACGAACGGGATACCCGCGTCAGCAGCGATCGATTCGATCGCCTCCCGTTCCTCCGGTCGCGCATAGACCGCATCCACGATCGCGGCGTGGCCGCTGGTGATGGTGAGTCGAGCGCGATCCCCAAGCGTCGCGTACACCCGCGCGGACACACCAGGCGTGTAACCCTCCGGCCCAAGCTGCTCCAGTTCTGACACTCCGCACAGCTGTTTGCGGACCGAGTCGGAGCGAAACACGAGAGCTCCCGGCACTGTACCGACGGCGGGTGCAAGGGCGAACGCCAACGTCGACTTACCCGATCCGGACAGGCCGCCGACCGCAACCAGGACAGGTGGCGACGATCGCAGGAGGCGCTCAGCCAACGTGAGATAGGTGCGCGCGTGCTCGCGAAGACTCCCGGCCTGGCGCGGATCTGGCTGCACCCGCGCCGCCGTCGCGCTGGTCTTGGCTCGCACTGCGGCCCGACACGAGAGAAACAGCGGCATCAGCGAAACGCCGTCGATATCGCCGGTTCGTGACAGATAGCCGTTCCACACACTGTTGGCGTGGCGCGGCAGCTGGCGCCGCCACAGGTCCATCACGAGGAATGCGAGGTCGTAGAGGACGTCGGTGCACGCGATCTCGTCGTTGAATTCGACCGCGTCGAACAGCGTCGGCCGATCGTCGATCCAGACGATGTTGCGAAGGTGGAGATCGCCGTGACATTGGCGGACGAGCCCACGTCCGCGCCTGGCGTCGAGGCGTGCGGCACGGCGATCGAGTTCCGCGAGCGAGTCGTCGGTGAGCCGGGCACACGTCGATGGATCCAGCAGGTCGCGGTGGTCGCCAAACCCCGACGCATTCCCCTCGATCACCCAACGCATGCCGTCAGCGCCGCCGTGATCCGACCGCGGCTCGGCAGCCGCATGGAACCGCGCGACAGCGTCCGCAAGCGGCGCCATCATGTCGAGCGCGAGCCGACCCTTCGCGGCGAGACGATCGAGAAGCGCCTCCTGATCGAATCGCGACATCTCGACGAGCCAGTCGACCGGCGCACCAGCGCCACCGATCGCGAGCGAGCCATGCGCGTCACGCGTCACCGGCACGACGCCGTGATACAACGCCGGCGCGGTGCGGCGATTGAGGCGCACCTCGGCCTCGCACAAGACCTTGCGCCGCTCCGGACTCGAGAAATCCAGATAATCGAAACGCACGGCGCGTTTCAGCTTCCAGGCACGCTGCCCCGCGAGGAAAACGATGGCCGAGTGCGTGTCGATCCGCTCGACGCTCACGCCGCCGTGAGCAGCCGGCGATGCGAGGAACGCGACGACCGCACTCTGGTCCTCGGTGACCATAAGGATTAAGTGCTGTAATTCAAAATGCGAAATTCAAAATGCAAAATGCAAAACGTTGGAAGTCATCCGAAGAGTTCTTCCTTCATTTCGCATTTCGCATTTTGCATTTCAGCTCACTGACCCACTTTCTGTGGTGGGATGTGATAGACGAAGTGCAGGCCGAACATGCCAACGGTGCGCGCATTCGATCCCGACGTGATGATCATGACGCCGGCTTCCGGACGCAGCGCGACATGGCTGGACATGAGCACGTCCACGCCCCCACCGAGCGTGACCTGGAAATCCTGAAACGTCCGAGTCCCGACCGCATCGGCGGCCAGACGGTTGCGATAAAACGCGGGGATGGAATCGGAGCTCGCGTTGATGGTGGCCAGATACACGCCGGCACCGGCGGTCAGAAACGGCATCACTGAACGCCGCACGAATACCGGCAGGTGCGCGCCAAGCGTCGCTGCGAAATCCGTAGATCCGTCGTTCACGTGGAACCAGGTTCCGCGCGCTTCCAATGCGAGATGAGGCGTCACTGCCCATCCGAATCCGGCACCCGCCGCCGGGCTGATCTGGGACGAGGCAGCCTGGCCACCGAAGAAGCCGGAAAGCATCGAGCCATGTTGCCAGTCGCCGGCGGGATCGCCGTTCTGGGCCCACGCGCCTTGGGCAACGCCAAGCACAGCCAGCAGCGCGACCGCTGCAGTGACTGCGCGCCGGCCGGCGTGCTCGCTGACCGCGCCGCGGCCGACGCCAACGAGCGCACCGAACTGGTCAGCGAACGTGCGGAGATCGTTCCAGTCCGTGTACTCGTAGTCCCGGCTCGTGTCGACATCCCCGCCCGCCCTCGCGACGATCCGCTTCATGACCCATCGCTTGATCCAGTTGTACTGCCGGTAGAGCAACGCTCCCGCAACCGGCTTCGTGATTGTCGGTCGCCAATTGGTCGCAAGAAGGAATCGGTTCACGATGGCGTGCAGCTCGTTCTGCACGGCAGGATCCTGTTGAAGAACCCCGAGGCACACCGACACGAACGCCGTCGGCTTGTTGCCGAACTCGTAAGCGTGGGTCAGCACCCAATGTTTGACCGGGCGTTGAAAGCCGCCGGCATGCACCGACGCGGCGACGACGATGCCGTCGTAGTCATTCGGTGAGGGGCCGGGCCTGCCGGCTCGGATGACATCAACCTCTGCGCCTCGTACTCGGAGTGCGGCGCCAAGCGAGGCAGCGATCCGCCGTGTGTGCCCATCGGTCGTGCCGTAGAGGACCAGGATGCGAGACATGATTCCCTCCCGTTCCGCGTGTGTAGACATCAGCAGCACAATCCCTGCCGCGACACAGATGGGCGAAACGCGTGTGCAAATCGTGTTCGCGGGCGCCTCTCGCGATCAGGCGTGGGGAAGGATTTCCGAGGGACGCGGATTTCCCCGCGCCCCTCGACTGTCGGGCTCAGAAGCCCGGCGTGAAGCTGAAGCTCCAGACCCATCCCTGTCCGGGACGCTGGAATGGATGGGCGAAGTCGAACTGCCCCACGGCAAAGTTGAAGAGGTTGACGCGCAGCGTGACACCCGCACTTTGCACCGACTCTCGACTGCCGCCGAGGATGCTCGGCTTCTGCCCGCTGTTCCATGCCGATCCGCTGTCAGCGAAGAACGCCACTTCCGTGGGAACCGGCCCATACATGCGGCCCGTCGCGCCGAACGGACGCAACAACGGGAATCGGAACTCCACGTTGCCAATCAGCATTCGCGACCCGATGAGTCGATCGATTTGAGTGCACGAACCGCTCGGCGTTGGGGTGCACTCAGACGCCGAAATCGTTCCAATGTCGTAGCCGCGCACCAACTGCGGATAGCCGATATAGAGCGGCGCGAGTCTGGGATCCTCGCTGCCCGATCCGTACCGCCCGTAGTGCAACACTCGCACCGCGATGGTGTAGAAGTTCGCCGGCATGATGTAGCGCCGATAATCCAACAGCGCGGTCGTGAAGTTGATCGTGCCGAAGTACGGCGTGGCTTCGAAACGCGATCGCTCGCCGGCCACCGGGCTGGTCGCGCCGAGCACGGCACTGTCGACGACAAACGCTGCGCCGGTGTTAACCAGGCCAAGCGGTTCCTGAAGTTGCGTCGTCGTGGTCTCGTCACTCAGCAGGGCTCCGGTCTGCAGCGATGCGGTTCGCGTGCGTACTTCCTGCTCGAGTCCCACATGCTGATAGCCGCCGCTGAACTCGACTCGGCGAGTCGAGCTGAAAGGACGGGCCACCATCCCGGTCGCAGAGCCGAACGTCTGCCGCAGGAGGATATCCTGCTGGACGAACACCGTCTGCCCATTCGGGGCGGACCCCAGGCCCGTTGCGATGCCACCAGACAGATACGGGAACTGTTCGACAGCGACGCCCCAGTCCCAGCGATGCGTCAAGTTGGTGTACGAGATCATCGCCCCGCTGTCCTTGAGGATGTCGGAGAACTGCCCGCCGTAGGTCTGGGCGTTCACCAGCGCGGCGAGGTTGTGATTGCCGAGGGCGTCGCTCCAGAGGAACGAGATGCCACCGCCAAAAGCCGGCCCGAATCGGCTGAAGCCCGCGGCAACGTACGGCTGGCCGACGGCATCGAGCGACAGCTTCGGTTTGTATGGCTCGGTCGTGGCGGTGCCTTCCGCGGGAAGCCCTTTCTGCGGATCGTTCAGCGACGCGACCAGCTCGGGCGACGCGCGACGTTCGGGCGGTAGGATTCCTGCGGCGACCTCGGTCCATGTCGCAGCCGGTTTCGTCCCGGCCATGACGGTGGCGTTGTCGGTGATATACACGGTCGGGTGCTTCTCATCGTGAACGCTGAATGCCACACGACGCATCTTGCTCGCGATCGAGAGCGCGGGGCTGATGTCAGTAATGCCGCTCACGCCGGTATCGAGGTTCGTGATCTGACGCACCGACCTGGCGGCGAGATCGAGCGCGAACACGTTCGAAACACCATACGGATCCGAGATGAAATACAGCGTCTGTCCGTCATTCGACCATTGCGGGTTGATGTTCTTGGCTTCGTCGAATGTCTGCAGCCGTTCGACGCTGCCAGTGGTCGGATCCATCAACGCGAGACCATAGGCGCCGGCGGCCAGCACCGGCAGCTTGGTCGTAAAGCGATCGGTGACAAACGCGATGCGCGTGCCGTCAGGCGACCAGGCGGGCTGAAGATCTGCGTACTGATCGTCGGTCAGCTTGCGCAGCGAGTCGGCCTTCATATCGTAGAGATACAGGTCCGAAAAGCCGCCAACCATCGCGGAGAACGCGATCTTGTTGCCGTCGGGTGACCACGCCGGGTTCAGGATTTCGCCGAGCTCCGGGAACGGCTTCTCGCGAAGCGTTTTCCCGTTCTCGGTATCGATGAAGGCCAGGACCGGACGACCGCCCCGCACTGCACCAATGACGAACTCACGGCCGGTTGGCCGCCAGGAACCCGCCGAGTTGATGAACTGCAAGCTGCTGAAGTGCGGATCGATGGCGGTGCTCACAAGCTTGCGGATCACGCCGCCGTGGTCGGCGTCAGCAAGATACATGTCGACCGACAGCAGACCTCGTTCGGAAAAGACCACCACCTGCTTGCCATCGGGGCTGAGAACCGGCGATGAGTACAGCGGCGGGTTCTTCTTTTCGAGCAGGACCTCCGGACTGAGCGGCCGACCGAATGCGGCAGGCCTCTTGGTTGCTTCGAGGACCGGGCCGTACTGCTCGCGGATCGTCGACTGCCAGTTCGCCGACAGCTCCTTCGCCTTCACCCCGAGCTCGGTTTCGAGCGCCTGTTCGGGACCGTTGCGCAACGCATCGGTGAAGATGTTGCCGACCATGCGATCGCCGTACTTGCCACCAACGTAAGCCCAGAACGTCTGCCCCCAACGATAGGGAAAGAACCTCGGGTCATTGAGCTTGCCGATGTCGGGCAGCTGGTCGTGGCGCACTGCGTCGCGGACCCACATCGCCGTGTTGGGATCGACGGGACCGAGCGACAGGTATTCGGCCATCCCCTCGACGAACCAGAGCGGCAGCCGCTCGATCGACGCGCCTCCGGGCTGATCCTCATCGAGCCGGGCCATGTCGTACTGGAACGCGTGCACCAGCTCGTGACCGAGCACGTGATCCGTTTCCCTCAGTGCGCCGGTGAGCGGCAGCACTACGCGCCGCTTCAGCCCTTCGGTCACGCCACCGGTCCCCTCGCCGACTTCCCCACCGACGACGTTGGTCTGTTCGAAATCTGCGTGAGATTGATAGAGCACGATCGGCTGGCGGTTGCTCAGCGCGTGATCGAGCATATTGGACAGACGCGCGTACCAGCGCTCCGCCAGCCGGCCGACGTCGGCAGCAGCGGCACGCTCCTCTTCGTAGAAATAGATGTCGAAATGCTCTGTCTTGAGCACTTCGAACTTGAAGCTGCGATATTGGACTTTATTGCGGCCGAAATATTGCGCTTGAGCGACTGTCGCCGTCGTCAGCGTCGTGACCGCTATGAGAATACCTACGCCCCAGACGGTGACCTTCCGCATATGGACTGACCTCCGCCACGAAGTGCCCAAGGCTTCAGTATCTCCTGTAGCGCCTGGTCGAGGCGTACGGCGCCCTGGGCGACGGCCACTTTCGAGCACGGACCGTTCCAATCGGAACCTGCTGGTTTTCGGGCGTGCAGCAGCGGTCACACGCGTGACACACCGTGCTGTCACTTATGGAGTTCAACCCCGCACGGTTTGGTGACAAGCGGCCGCACCCCGGGAAGCCGCCCGGAATGCAGCCTCGGGTCGCGATCAGCCTCGCGTCACCGGCTCGCGTCACCGGCGTGCAATCGGCGACGTCGTCAAATCGTCGTCCGTCTGCCCGATATCAGCTGGACCAGGATCGCGATGACCGCGAGCACCAGCAGCACATGGATGAACCCACCCAAAGTATAGGAGCTGACGACGCCCAGGAACCACAGCAGTAGCAGCACAACGAAAATTGTCCACAGCATGGTCACCTCTCCGACACGCAGGGAGCACGGGTCATGCCACGACACTACAACCCGAAGCCCGCGCCATCCTCGCCCTCACAGAATTCACGGGTAGGAAATATCAACTCGTCGTGAGCAGGCTTCGGCCTCAGCTGCGGGAGCGCCCCACGAAATATGGCGGGAATCCTCCTGGAATCCATCGCCGGCGTTGCAAGCCGGCAAGGCACAAAACCTGCTCCTGTCAGTTGTTCAACTGATCGGAGGATGTCTGATGAAAGGACTACTCGGAGCCGGCATCGTCCTGTTGATCGCCGGGCTGCTCATGCTGGCGGCCCCGATGATCACGTACACCGACCGGCACAAGGCGGTCGACCTGGGACCGCTCGAGGTCGAGACGCAAACGGAAAAGCACGTCAACATCCCGCAGACATTGGGCATCGTCGCCGCGGCTGCCGGTGTGGCGCTCATCGTCGCCAGCCGGGTCCGGCCGCGGGCAGACGTGTAGAGCGTGGGCCGGGTCATTCTGAAACCCTGGACTCCGAACCCGACACGACCGTGATGCAATCGTGCGATAGATGGCTGCGCTCTCCAACTCGTCTTGCGAGTTGGCGAGGTAGCGTTCGGCATCAGTCATGACGGGCTCCCTTCGTCTCACATGCGATACTACTGAGAATGCCCAATATTCTTCATCCGATTCGTCGCGTCGCGCTCGGTGCATTCGCCGCGGCGGTGTTCGTCGTGACAGCTCACGGGCAGGGCGGCATCGCTCCGAGCGAAGCGAATCACTTTGTCGGTACCCCCGCTGGATGGGTTCATCCGAAGACGCCATGGGGTGATCCTGATCTGCAGGGAATGTGGCCGATCTCATACGTGGGCAGCGTCCCGCTCGAGCGTTGCGCCGGCGGCGGAGGTCGACCAGGCGGTCCCCCGGCCCCGCCGTGCGATCTCAACAAAGCGTTCCTGACCGAAGAGGAATACAACGGGCGGATTGGCGCGGCGGCCAAACGCGTCGACCCGCACGCCCAGGCGATTGCGGAGGGCAACTTCGGTCGCGCGCTCCTGTCGGGCGTGACCGACCCGACCAGCGTCCAGCGTCAGACCTCGCTCATCGTCGATCCGCCGAACGGCAAGCTTCCCGAGCTGACGCCGGAGGGCAAGCGCCTCTCGGCGTTGATGAAGAGCAGCTGGGCGCTGAATCAGCAGGAAAAGCAGACCTGGGACGGCCCCGAGGATTTCGACACGTGGGATCGCTGCATCACACGCGGCATGCCCTCGTCGATGTTCCCGTTCCGCTACAACAACGGCGTCCAGATCCTGCAGGTGCCCGGCTACGTCATCTTCAACATGGAGATGATCCACGAGGCACGCATGATACCGGTCGACGGACGCCCGGGCGTCTCGCCGGCGATCAAGGAGTGGATGGGTGAATCACGCGGTCACTGGGAAGGCAACACGCTGGTCATCGTGACCACGAACTTCAAAGCCGGCGCGTCGATGACCAACATCGGGGTGATGGGATCGCCGCAGGGCAACCGCATGCCGACCAGCGAACAGATGAAGATCACCGAGCGGCTCACGCGTCTCAACAACGATTTCATCCTCTACGAAATAAAGACCGAGGATCCAGTCGTCCTGACGCGGCCGTGGACCACGCGATTCCCGCTGAAGCTGGATAACAAGTACGAGTGGTGGGAGTACGCGTGCCACGAGGGGAATCGGACCATTCCCGATTACGTGCACACCTCGCGAGCCGAAAGAGCGAAGGATGCGGCGGGGACGTCGTCGCACCCCTAACGCGAACCGGGACGCAGAGGGAACGGAGAACATTCACACGGAGGCAACGGAGATAACGGAGATCAGATCTATCTTTCTCCGTTTCCTTCGTTTCCTCCGTGTGATCCCTCCGTGTGATCCCTCCGTATCCTCCTGTAATCTCAATTCCCGGAGTCGCACGCGTCGGTGATACAGATCGACTCGAGTGTCCTTCCGACCGGCGGCGCCTGCAGCCCCTTCTCCGTCATCAGCTTTCGGATCAAGAGTCCGGTCTCGGGATGCGGGATCGCTGACTGCACGCCCACGCGCACGAGACCGTCGGCGTAATCGACCGGCTCCCACGTGTGCACGGCGAGTTTGCCGCCGCGGTTGTCGGTGTTGCCGTAGTCGCGCACATCGAGCTTCGCGCCGTGATCGACGAGGATCTGCACGACGTCGTTGCGCCCTTTGTGCGCCGCGCCATGGAGCGCGGTGCGGCCGGTGTCGGCCTGCAGGTTCACGTCGAGGCCGAGATCGATCAGCATCTTCACCGCTTCGAAGGTCGCCTGCGGTGACCACTCGTACGTGATGCCTTCCACCCAGCCGATCCCAGCGGCCACATGCAGCGGGCTGACGTTGAGCACCGTGTTGATCTTCGGATCGGCGCCCTTCGAGAGCAGCAGCTTCATCAGCTCCACATCACCCGACTGCGACGCGCGCAGGAACGCCGTCGCGCCGTTCTCGTCGAGCCACTGATTGGTGAAGACGGTGCGCGTCTCGGTGCTGTCTTTCACCCGCGCGTTCACGTTGGCGCCTTTGTCGACCAGGACCTTGATGAAGTCGAGGTGATCCATGTCGCCCTTGCGGACTGGGTAGTCGCCCGACTCGATGTTGCGGTTATCAGTCGCGAGGTAGAGAGGGGTCCACCCGCCTTTGTTGGCGACGTTCACGTCGGCGCCGTGATCGAGCAGATACGCGCCCAGCTTGTAGTACCTGTTCTGGGTCGCAACGAGCAGCGGACTCCATCCGTACCCCGTGGTCTGGTTGATGTCGGCACCCGCAGCGAGCAGGACCTTCACCGTGTCGAGATCGTTGGCGCGAACCGCATACACCAGCGGCGTCAGCTGACCGCCGTCGTTCGGCGCCGGCGTTCTGCGGAACAGGCCGACTGCCGCAGCCGCATCGTCGTTCGAGAAGTCGACGGCATCGGCCGCATCCCCATTCGCTGCACCGCGCCCCCGGCCTCCGCGTCCTCTCCCGCCACCAGCCGCCGCCGCGCCTCCGGCCCCGGTTCCCCCACCGGCGCCACCTGCTCTGGCTCCGGCACCCGCTCCGCGGCCTTCTGCGGCGACGCGAATCTGAGTCAAATCGAGCGCGTTGCCGGCAGCCAGCGCTGCGCCCTGCGCCGCAACCGCCTTTCTCGGATCGTTGGCCTTGCCGAGCGCCGGCCCTCGTCCGCGCGGCGCGGGATTCGAGTGCGCTTTGAAGTCGGCGCCGCGATCGATGAGCAGCTTCACCGCCTCGGCGTGCCCTTCGTCAGCCGCCCACATCAGCGGCGTCGTTCCACGCGCGGTCTCCTTGGCATTCACATCGGCGCCATGATCGATGAGTACCTTCATCGCATCGAGCTTGCCGGTGCGCGACGCGATCATGAGCGGCGTGCGACCGAGCGGCAACTTCTCATTGGCGTCCGCTCCGCCTTCGAGCAGCGCCGCCAGCACCGCCGCATCGCCATTCACGGAGGCGAGCCACAGCGGCGTGGCCCCTTCGCGGTTGGCCGCCTTCGGATTGGCGCCCGCTCGGATCAGTTCGGTGACGAGCGCGCGATCCGCGTGATACACCGCCCAATGCAGCGCCGTCGCGCCATCGGCCTGAGCCGCGTTGACGTCGGCCTTCGCGGCGATCAGCTTTCTCACCGCGGCCTTGTCGCCCCGCATTGCCGCGTCGGCGACATCGCTCTTCCCCGCGCCAGCCACAGAGAACACGGAGAGAGATAGGCCGCACAGAACACACAGGACACAAAGCCTGATGCGGCTGCTTCGAAGCATCCTCGTCGTTCTCACAACGCCTCCAGCCGTCCGGTGCTGTCGCCGATGCTGTCCTGATGGATGTCGTACTTGTCGAGCACGCTGAGGAGCAGATTCCCCGTCGGAACTGTCTTCGACGGAAATGCAATGTGACGTCCGCCCTTCATCTTGCCGTTGGCGCCGCCGACGAGCACATGGGGCACGTCGTAGTGCACGTGCTGATTCGAGTTGCCCATGTTGCTGCCATACAACACGAGCGACTGATCGAGCAGCGTGCCATCGCCGTCCTGCGTCTTCGCCAGACGGTCGATGAGATGCGCCAGCATCTTCACGTGATAGACGTTGATCTTGGCGAGATCGAAGATGCGCCGGGGATCCTCGCCGTGATGCGACACGCCATGGAATCCGGATGTCGGGGCTTCGCTCTCGGGATACGTGCGCCCGGTGAGATCGCGCGCGAACAGCAGCGTGCCGACGCGGGTGATGTCAGCCTGGAATGCCAGCGCCATGAGATCGAACTGCAGCTTGATGTGCTCGTCGAAGGTCTGCGGCACGCCAACCGGCACCGGCATGCTCTCCGGCGCCACGGTCGACGCCTTCATTGCGATCTGCAGCCGGCGCTCGATCTCCCGCACGTTGGTGGCGTAGTCATCGAGCCGCTGACGATCCGACACGCTGACGTCGCTGCGCAGCCGCGACAGGCTGCCGGTCAGTGAATCGAGAATGCTGCTGTCCCGCTTCCGACGCCGCGCGCGCTGATCGGCGGTGCTGCCATCGCCGAACATCCGCTCGAACACGACCTGCGGATTGAGCTCCATGGGGAGCGGCGACGTCGGCGACGACCACGAGATCGTGTTCGTGTAGGTGCAGCTGTATCCCTCGCCGCAGTTGCTCGAGCTCGCGCCGGGATCCTCGACCGCGAGCTGCATCGACGGCATCAGGTTTTCCTGCCCGATTTTCTGCGCGATGATCTGATCGATCGTCGTGCCGGCAAAGACGTCGGCGCCCGTCGTCTTCTTCGGCTTGTTCGCACACAGAAACGCCGCGGCGACCCAGTGATCGGCACCGGTCACGCCCGGAGGCGGCTCGGCCGATCGCGAGTGGAGACCGCTCAGAATCACCGTCTGATTCCGGAACGGTTCGAGCGGCTTCCAGTTGTACGGCAGCTCCGCGTCGAGCGCCCCTTCAATCTTCGGCACCCAGTAACCGGGCGCCATGCCATGCGGGACGAAACAGCCGACGAATCGCGGCTTCCCTTTCGCCGCGGTTTGGGCGAGTGCCGTCGCTGCCGGGATCATGGCGTCGAGCAGCGGCAGCGACAACATCGCGCCGGCGCCGCGTAACACCGTTCGTCTGGAAATGTGCTTCTTGGGCAGAAACATCTATGACTCCGTTTAGTAGGGCGTGCGCTGCTGTACTAACGCGCCGCGCGCTGCTCCGCGCGGTCAACCAGTTTCTGATTCATCTGGAACATGTCGCTCTTCACGATCCCCATCACCAGCGCCGAGAAGCGATACTGGCTCGGTGCCGCCTCGCGCGCGACCGCGCGCACCATCGGCATGTCCTGATACTCCATGCCGCGGCCGAGGGCGTAAGTCAGGAGCTTTTCGGTGACGACGCGGACGAACTGATCGGAGCGGCGAACCAGTGAGTCTCGCAGGCTCACGACGCCGTCGATCTTCGTCCCGTCGGGCATGACGCCGGTCGCGTCGATCGGTGTGCCTTCATCCAGGGTCCGCCAGGTGCCGACTGCGTCGAAGTTCTCCAGGGCCAGCCCCATCGGCTCGAAGATCTGATGACAGGCCGAACACGTCGGGCTGATGCGATGCATCTCGAGCTGCTTCCGCATCGTCGGGGGCTTGCTGTTCCCGGTCGTGTCGGCGGTCCGCTCCTTGAACGCCGGGACGTCGGGCGGCGGCTGCGGCGGCTCGACGCCGAGGAACGTGGTCAGGAACCACTTGCCTCGCGTCACCGGTGATGTGCGCGCGGCCGCGGACGTCACGGTCAGCATCGCGCCCTTGCCGAGCAACCCACGCCGCATGTCGAGGTCCGGCGGCAGCGTCACGCGACGGAACTGCGATCCGTAGACGTTCGGGATGCCGTACTGTTTCGCGAGCCGCTCGTTGACGAACGTCTCGTTCCCGGTCAAGAGATCCAGCACGCTGCGATCGTCCTGAACGATGCTGGCGAAGAACAGTTCGATTTCGCGTTCGTAGGCGCTGCGAAGGTTGTCGTCGAAGTCGGGGAACAGGTTCACCACCGGCTCGCTGACCTTCAGCCCGCGAACGTTCAGCCACTGCCCGGTGAAGTTGTCGACGAGCGCCTGCGACTTCGGATCGGCGAGCATCCGCTTCACCTGCCGCTCGAGCACGGCCGGATCCTTCAGCTTGCCCTGTGCCGCCGCATCAATCAGCTCGTCGTCGGGAATGCTGCTCCACAGGAAGAACGACAACCGCGAGGCGAGCGCGAGATCGCTGATGCGATACGTCTTTCCCGGGGCCAGCGATGCCGGCTCGCGTTCGCCCCGATAGATGAACTCGGGATCCGTCAGGATGCGCTGCAGCGCGGCTTCGATGCCCTGGTCGAAGCTGCCACCCTCTTCGCGTCCATCCTTGTAGAACTCGAGCAGGCCGTTCACATCGGCGGCGGTGACAGGGCGTCGGAAGGCGCGCCTGGCCAGCGTTGACACGATCGTCCGTGCACATCCGGGCTCTTCACGCACCGTCTTCGGTGTGCACACGAAGATCTTTCGTCGGCTGGCGGTGTCGTGCGCCCCTTTCGCGTCGAACGGTCCTTCGATCGTGACCTGGCCGACATGCGGATAGAACTGGAAGCCCGGGATCTCGCCGGGCGTGTTCATCGTGCGCTGGAACGGCCGGTTCAATTCCGTTCCGGGCAGATCGTTGGTCGCGATGAACGTCACCCCCACCGTGTGGAGGCCGGCGGTCACCGGCACGCGCGGCGTCGACCGTCCATTGCCCGTGGTGTTCTTGATCTCCTTGTCCCAGTCGAACAGCTTCACCCGTTCGCCGTCGACGGTGACCTCGAGCTGCTCGCCGGTGATCTGCCCGAGCACCGCCTGGAAGTAACCGGTGACCCCCTTCACCTTGAAGGAGTACATGCCGTCGGCCGGGAACTCGTAGGGGATCAGCATGCCGCCCCGGGTACCAAACGGCAGTCCCTCGATGTGATGGTTCTGCGCGGTATCGGGCGGCACGTCGAACACTTCCTGCCGCGGCGAGTTCACGTCGCCGATCGCGAGCCGGCTGATCTTTCCGGCTGCGGACAGATACGCTTCCATCAGCGCAGGCGACATCGTGAGCGCGCCGGCGATGTTGTCGAAGCCGCGCGTCGAGTCGTCCGAAGGGAGGAACTTCGTCGAGTTCACTTCGAGCGCCAGCAGATCGCGAATCGCGTTGGCGTACTCGGTGCGGTTCAAGCGATGGAGACCAGGCGCAGGCAGATGCGTCGTCGACGTGCGATCGAGCTCGCCTTCCATCCATCCGATCAGTGCGTTCATGGTCGCCGGGTCGGGACGACGGGAGTTGGTCGGCGGCATCAGGCCGGCGCGCAGCTTGCGGACGACGAGCTCGGCGGTCTGCGCGTGATCGGCAACGTGCGTGAAATCGAAGTCCTCGAGGACGAGACCGCCGGTCTTCAGTCGTGCGTTGTGGCACGTGACGCAGTATTGATTGACGACCGCCTTGGCATCGACGTCGGGAACCAGCGAAGTCGGTGCGGTCTTCGCAACCGCCGGCGCCTGTGCAGAAGCCGCGACCTTGGCCGCCCCGCCCGCCTGACCAGCCTTGCTCGCCCCACCTGGCTTAGCCGCTCCACTTGCCTTCGTCGCACCGGCCCCGTTCGTGGTCCCGGTCTGGCCGGCCACGAGCGCCACCGTCATGAACGCCACGCATCCGGCAACCAGCAGTCGCTTGAACACAGAAGTACCCCCTCGATGACGCACCGAAACGCCTGAACCCTCATGCTTTATCTACGCGGACCGATCGACCGTGTCAAGCGGAGAAGAGGCGTATATGGCGTTATTTGCATGGGGTTACGACGAAAACGCCTGACGCGCTTACGAATCACGCTCGCGGCATCTGCTTCAGATCGAGTTAACGCCCCTCCGCGCCGAACCTGCCGACGCATTCGTAGTGTGCGAATCCGGAACGAGTGGAACGGACTGGATTCGGGGGATCAACCGATGACCTTAACTTGTGGGATGATATCGCTCCACTTCCGCGACAATGGCCCGCAAGCCGAGCGAGAACGCCCCCCGATCGACGGTGGTGTCTTCCAGGGAGCTATTGGACCGCGCGCGCGCCGGTGACGAGCGGGCCGTGAGCCGCCTCTTTCGCCGACAAGCAGCGTCTCTCCGACGATGGGCGCGTGGTCGCCTGCCACGATGGGCCCGTTCGGTGACAGATACCGCCGACATCGTTCAAGACGTGCTGATGCGCTCGTTCCGACGCCTGGATCTCTTCGAGGATCGAGGTAAGGGCACACTCCAGGCCTATCTGCGACGCGGCGTCGAGAACAGGATCCTCGATGAAATGCGTCGTGTCCGACGACGGCCGTCCGTCGACCTCGAGGATGCCGCTGACAACGTCGCCGACGAGGGGCCATCGCAGTTCGACAGAGTGATGGATGCCGAACAGGAAGAAAAGTACAAGCGTACGCTCGCCACACTCACCGAGGACGAACGTCTTCTTGTGGTCGGGCGTCTCGAACTCGGCTACACCTACGAGCAGCTTGCGCTAATTACCAATCGCCCGACCAAGGACGCTGCGCGGGTTGCGCTGCACCGGGCGGTCCTCAAGATGGCAGAGAGACTGTCCGGTGGCTGAAAGAGCAATCACCGACCTCGTCGACGCCGTGACGAACGGCGAGGCCGTCGATTGGCCTGCCGCCAGAGATCGCCTTGCCTCGTCAAAAGGCCTCAGCGTCGCAGAAGGACTTGAAGTTCTCTCGCGTCTCAATGCCGGCGCGACCTCTCGCCCCGGAACGACCTCGGCGCGTCCGCGGCTCCCGGCACTGTTCGAATTCGCGCGGATCGCTGCGATTGCGTGCTGCGCGCTCGGTGTCGCGGGCGGCATTCAGATCATGCTCGGCCCGGCACCAGGTGGCGCGGCGATTCGTACACTCATTCTCCTCGTGTTTGCTGGCGCTGCGCTGTTTCTCGACGCCGGCAGCACGGATCGTCGAGCACGCGCGCTGGCCCTTGCCTACTGGACGAACGCCGCGGCGTTTTCGATGCGAGGGGCCGCTGCGCTCGTGCAGCAGTGGCCGGACGCGTGGTGGCTGCAGCTTGCCGCCGCGATCCGGCCCGAATCCTTCTTCCCGGCTGCCTTGTGGCAGTTTGCGCGCGAGTTTCCACTCGTCAGCCGTTTCAGCCGGCTCGACGCCGTGTGCGTCGGCGCATTGCATCTGACGATGGCTCTCGGTGTGGCGCTGTTCGCCATCAATTTCATGCCCGTCCTCAGCCCTGGCGGCTCTCTGACAACGATGACCGCGCCGCTGCAACGGGCAACCGGCTTTGACCCATGGTTCTGGAACATCCTGGTCGCGAGCGCGCTCCCGGCCCTCGCCGTCATCGCGATCAGAGGGCGAAAAGCCAGCGGTCCCGAAGCGGCTCGCGTCCGAGCCTTCCTGTACGCCATCGCGTTGTCCATCGGTCCAACCCTTCTCGAGGTGATAGCCGAGGGGATCTTCCCGTCCTACGCCCGCCTAATGCACACACCTCAAGCCTTGTGGTGGGGTGGGTGGGTGCTCTACCCACCTTTATTTGCGCTACCGATCATCACCGCGTACACAGTGAAGGTCCACGACGTTCTAGATGTACGAGTGGCCATCCAGCAGGGTCTCCGGTATCTGTTGGCCAAGTGGCTGATCACATGGGGAAGCGTGGTCCCACTCGTCGCGCTACTCGGGTTCATCTATGTCCACCGGCACCGCTCCATGGCTGAACTGATGGAAATACGTGAAGCGCAGGTCCTCATTTTGCTGTCTGCGTTCGCTGGCGTCGCGTTGCTGTTCCGATCTCCGCTCATGCGTCTGGTCGATCGATGGGCGTTTCCGGAAGGCGCGGATCCCTCGGCGATGCTGGCGCACATGACGGACCGGCTGAACGAGATGCGGACGCCTCTCGAGATTACCTCGCTGTTCGCGCGCGCGTCGGAGCAGGCGCTTCAGGCCACCAGTGCCGCATACCTCGTTCATTCGGGCCGCCTCGTGCCAAGCCGCGAGGGTGATGTCCCGCTACCCCGCCGGTCTCTCATTCCAGTCCTGCTCGAAGGTGGGCGCGAACCGTGCATCGTGTCCCCGCGATACAAACAGTCCTACTTCGGGTTAGTGACGGACGAGGATCGGCGATGGATTACTCAACAGAACATCGCGGTAATCGTGCCTGTGCTCGCGGGCCGCCAAAAGGGACTGCTCGGCGCGATCTCGCTCAAGAGCCGGCGGAACGCCATCGCTTTCTCTCAGGATGATTTCCGTTTCCTTCGAGCGGGATCTGCGGCCGCAAGCCTCGCGTGCGACGTGTTGCACGCCGACGCAGTTCCGGCGGTCGACGCTGTAAAGGAGTTAGATGAAGTCGCGATCCAATGCGATCGCTGCGGACTCGTCGAGACCTGGTCTTCGGTCGACCGCAAATGCACATGTGGTGGATCGTGGGAACCTGCGGTTCTTCCCAAACGGCTCGGCGGCCGTCTTGAGATCAGGCAGAAGCTCGGCGCCGGCGGCATGGGAGTCGTGTACAAGGGCGTCGATGTGCGACTCAAACGTGACGTCGCCGTGAAAACGCTTCCGTCTCTCTCGGAAACCGCTGCGTCGCGATTGACCACCGAAGCGCAGACGATGGCAGGGCTCTCTCACTCACACGTCGCCATTCTCTATAGCACCGAGTTGTGGCGCGGCACTCCAGTGCTGGTCATGGAGTTTCTGCCGGGCGGCACCCTCGCAGCGCGACTGCGCAGAGGCAGGCTGCGGCCCTCGGAGGCGGCGGGGATTCTCTTGTCGCTGACTCCTGCCCTGGAACAAATGCATCGTGCCGGGCTCTATCACGGGGACATCAAACCGAGCAACATCGGCTTCGCCGCGAACGACGTGCCGAAGTTCCTGGATTTCGGGTTGACGCGCGCGATCGCTCGGACACCGTCGCAGGAGGACCGCGGAGAGCACGCAGAGACTTCACGTAGTCATGGCCCCGTTGCCGGCACGCTTCCATATCTCTCGCCCGAGGTTCGTGATGGCGCGCCGCCCGGACCTGCGCTCGATCTCTGGGCGATGTGCGTGGTGTTCTGCGAGAGCGTGCTGGGCGTGAACCCGTTCCTCGAAGTCCACTCGACATCGGATCTGCCGAGGGCGACATCGCTGGCGGTCGCGCAGATTCGGGCACTGGCCTATCCCGAGGTCGCCGACTACCTGGAGGCTGCGCTTCGCACGGAACAGAATCGCCGCCCCCAGACCGCAGGCGATCTCTGGAAGCAACTCGGCGCGTTTGCGAATCAACCAGAGGCTGGCGCGTGATGCGCACAAAAGGAGGAGTCAAATGGCGCTCGACAACCCCAACGCTTTGCAGAACCCTGGCGTGGCAGTGAACCCAAGCGCGGACGAGGTCCTTTCTGAAGTCGCGGCCAAGATCAAGTACAGCTGTCAGCCGACTCCAATCGATCAGGACGCCATCGATGATTGGATGCAGACCTACCAGCGGCCCTTCTCGGTTCGATTGAGCGTCGCCCTATGGAATGACGAGAAGGCGAACGTGCTGAGCGCCGCCGAACAACACGGGATCATTGCCAAGGCAATCGCATCCCTCCGCGACAAACGCAGTGTCGACGTTGAGGTGATGCGCGCCGCCTCGGCAGTCGTGGTAGAGCATTGTCGCAAGCGATTCGGCGCGGTCGGAGTCTGGTGCTCCTGAGCCATCGCGCGAAATCGCTCGCGAGGACACGCCTCCGCGGCGGGCCAGCGATATCACGTAGAAACTGAGGTGAGGTGACGTGAGCGTACTGAAGGATTGTCGAAACAGAATTCGGAACGAGCTCGGCGCCACCATTGAGCAGAAGTGCTCAGATGCGTTCGCGTTGCATCACGGAGGGACGCGAGCTGACGCTGGGACGCCGGCTCGCCAGCCGCGCGCAACGATTCTGGAACTGGAATCCAAAGCCCCACCGAGGACGATGACGCACGCCAGTCACGAGACGCTGACTCGCGCGCGCCGCGCCCTTGCGGACTTGTTGAAAGAGAGCGGTGAGTCGTATCCCGAGCTCGCCGCTGCATCTCTATTGCGCCGACGGGATGTCGAGCAACGGCGTCAACTCTTCTTCGACAGCACCAGTGACATCATCGACGCACTCGAACGAGCATCGCGTCGTGACGTCCAGAGGGCGGCTGATGGCGAAGACCGCGCGGTACCGATTCGTTCAGTTGACGCGTGCTGGGTGAACGCGTCGATTCGGACTCCGGCATACGCGCTGTCGGTTGCCGGAGTTCACGAGGATCCCCGGGTCAAACGAGTTGACGTTCCTCGCAGGTTGCGGCGAGAGATCAACGCGACCGCCCCTTTGGTCGGAGCTCCCGCATATCGAGCCTCACACAACGTTTCAGGCGTCGGAGTGATCGTGGCCGTGATCGATACCGAGATTCACAGCAGCCACCCGAGCCTGACGGGTCGCGTGTTCCGGAAGCGGAACTACATCTCGGAAGAATGGGACACAACGCCTGCGACCCACCCGCAGGCCCCGCACGGAACGGCAGTGGCGGGCATCATCGGATCGAGTGCCGGACTGCTCGGGATGGCGCCCGCGATCACTTTCTACAACTACAAGGTGTTGCCCAACAACGAACTGTTTCCCGCGGGTGACGATTTCGATGGCGCGAAAGCGATCGAGCACTCGATTCATGACGGTGCGCACATCGCGAATTGCTCCTGGCGAGCTATTCCGGACGACGATGCCGTCATGAACGGGCAGTCACGCGAAGCCCTCGCCTGCAACAACGCCTGGGCCAGCGGTGTCGTCGTGGTCACGAGCGTCGGAAACGAGGGCCCGGGTTCCGGTTCGCTCACGACGCCCGCAGATGCCGACGGCGTCATTGCGGTGGGCGCCACCAATCGCACTGGTACCAGCGTACCCGCATACAGCAGTCGTGGACCTACCGCTCATGGAATGCAACGGCCGCACCTCGTCGCTCCTGGGGGTGAGCTCGTCGACCTCGTCAGCAGTTGCACGATCTTCGACACGTTTGTTCCAGGGTTTCAGGGTACGAGCTTCGCCGCCGCTCACGTGTCAGGGCTTGCGGCCCTTCTGCTCGGCCGGAATCCGGAACTGACACCGGACGAAGTGCGGGCGGCGTTGATAGCGATGTGCAAGCCGCTGCCGGGACTCGACGTGAATACGCAAGGGAGTGGCTTGATCAGTATCGTGTGATCGTCATCGCGCGAGGGAACGCGGGAGATCGATCTTCTTGATATCGTCTCGTCCGGCCAGCGCGTTGAGCGCAGTCGCCGGAATGCGGCACTTGATCGTCGAATTGATCCATGCCTCATCGATCACTTCGCCACCAAGGCGCTCCACTGCGGCCTTGACAGGATCGGCGATCGCGCGAAAGGCCGACATCGCTCGAGCAGTTCTCTCGGATCGGCTTCCGCGCGGTTCCACGACGACGGTCGGCAGTTCGATGATGACGACCAAAGAGTCGCTGGCCGTCGGGTTTTCGAGCACCGTACGCAACCGGGGATGGAGTTCAGCCGTCACACGCGTCAAGTGTAGCCTGACGGTCGGGCGCTTCCGCAGAGGGCGCGCCGGCTTTGTCGTTACGGCACCGTGCGTTAGCTCATTTTGTGGTCACCACACGACGCGGCGATTGAGGCCCCGCCGCACTGCGAAGCCGCGCCATCAGGCCCCTCGGAAGCCGTAAAGCGACGCATGGGGTTGTCCGCCGTAGCGCGAAGCGCCGACATGGACCTGTCACGTCGTAGCCGCAAATCGGCGAAGGCGGATATACTTCGCGCCGAAGGTCCCTGCTTGACTCTTCCCTGTCGGCTTGCCCTGCGCCGACCCTCGGCTCCGGTTCGAGTCGGGCCGCGATCTGCCTTCAATACCTCCGGCTTCTTCACGTCTTCTTCTTTGGCACGTCAGCACTCTTGCGAACCCACACATTCCCCGTCTCCCTTGGTAACAGCGTGTCAGGAGGAGCCCAATGTGTATCTTCGCGCGGCGATCGGTCGTGGCCCTCTGGTTACTCGTGGTCGTACCCTCGGCGGTCTTCGCACAGGCCGCCATCACCGGCGTCGTCAAGGACGTCTCCGGTGCGGTTCTTCCTGGCGTCACTGTCGAAGCATCCAGTCCGGTTCTGATTGAACGCGTCCGCGTCGTCATCACCGACGACACGGGCCAGTACCGCATCGTCGATCTGCGACCCGGTACTTACGTCGTCACGTTCTCGCTCACGGGATTCAACGCGTACAAACGCGAAGGCGTCGAGCTGAACGGCGACTTCATCGCCACGATCAATGCCGACCTGAAAGTGGGATCGCTTCAGGAGACGATCACCGTCAGCGGCGAGTCGCCGATCGTCGACGTACAAAGCACCAGGACGCAAACCATCGTCGACAAGGACGTATTGGCGGCAATCCCCTCTTCGCGCAGCGCCAACGGTCTTCAGGCGCTCATTCCTGGTCTGAGCGGCGGCGGCGACTCCGGCGGGATCACCGGCGGCAGCGGGGGTATGGCCGGCTTCATTCACGGTGCCCGCGCCTCTGACTCGCGGACGTTCCACGACGGCATCAACACCGGATGGGCCGGCGCGAATTCGAACGCCGCGGTTTCGAATGTCGCCGGCGCGCAGGAAGTGGTGCTGACGACATCGGGAGGATTGGGCGAGGCGGAAACTGCCGGCATCCTCCTCAACATCATCCCGCGCGATGGCGGCAACAACTTCAACGGCACATTCTTCCTGTCGGGCGCGAACGGCTCCATGCAGGGCAGCAACTACACAGATGCCCTCAAAGCCGCTGGACTGCGGTCGCCGCAGGAGTTGAAGAAGGTGTATGACTTCAACCCGATGGGTGGTGGTCGCATCGTCCGCGACAAGCTCTGGTTCTATCTCACCTATCGCGAAGTCGTCGCCGAAAACACCGTGCCTGGCATGTTCTTCAACAAGAACGCCGGCGATCCAACGAAGTGGCTCGTGGAGTTCGATACATCGCGTCCCGCCTTCGTCGACAGCTTGACGAGAAACGGCATCGCGCGACTCACGTGGCAGGCATCGCCGCGCAACAAGTTCGCGTTCAGCCACTCGGAGCAGTACGATCGGCAGAACAAGACCGGAGGCGGCGCCGCGACCCGCACGCCCGAGGCGCAGGGCATGCGGTACTACACGCCTGGTCACATTCAGCAGGCGACCTGGTCATCGCCGTTTACCAACCGGTTGTTGTTCGAGGCCGGCTGGGGCGACTATCTCTCGCGCTACGCGAACTTCGCGCCGCGCGTAGACGGCTCGCACAACGATGCGCTGATCTCCGTCGTCGAACAGTGCTCTGGCGGCTGTCCGCGCAACAACGGCTATCCGAACGATCCGACGATTCCCGGGATTGCCGGCCTCATCTACCGTTTCAACCAGCCGCTCCAGCAGGGATTCGAACGCCATCAGATCGGCACGCTGGCGCAGATGCGCGCGGCGGCCTCGTACATTCCTGGGGCGCACAACATGAAGTTCGGGTACCAGGGCAACCTCAGTCACCCGAGTCAGGCGTACTTCAACTTCACGCCGTTCATTCAGTACCGGTTCAACAACGGCGTGCCGAACCAGTTGAACCAGACGGCGGTGTACCCCGGCACCGTAAAACTCCAACGCAACATCCTGATGACGTCGTTCTTCGCGCAGGACACCTACACGCGTAATCGCCTCACCCTTCAGGGCGGCGTGCGATACGACGGCATCGGCACCAGTTACCCGGACGTCAGCGCCGGAGGACCTGACTACCAATTGATGCCGACGCCAGTCTCCTGGGCGGCCGGATCGACCGACGAGATCCATTGGAGGGACATCACGCCCCGACTCGGCGCGTCGTACGATCTGTTCGGCGACGGCAAGACCGCGCTCAAAGTAAACATCGGCAAGTACCTCACCGCACTCACCGCGAGCAACAGCGACCTCGATCTCAACCCCCTGATCCGCATGGCGCTGCAGACCACCCGGACCTGGAACGACACCAACACGTTCCCCGCCGGCGATCCGCGAAATGGCAACTACATTCCCGATTGCGATCTGATCAACCCGAACGCGAACGGCGAATGCGGCCGCATGGACAACCAGAACTTCGGCAAGGAGATCTTCACCAAGTCGTTCGACCCCGATCTCATTCACGGCTGGGGCAAGCGCAACTACAACTGGGAGATGGGCGTCTCGGTGCAGCAGCAAATAGTGCCGCGCGTGGGTGTCACGGTGGGATACATCCGCCGATGGTTCGGGAATTTTTACACCGCGAACAATCGTCTGACGACAACCGCCGACTACACGCCGTTCAGCATCCCGATTCCGGCCGATCCGCGACTGCCGGGCGGTGGTGGCGGCACTGTGAGCGGACTGTACAACCTGGTGTTCGACAAGGTCGGTCAGGAAGATCTGTACTCGCAGCTCTCGAAGAATTTTGCCGACAAGCAGATCGAGAACTGGCAGGGCGTCGATGCCAGCGTGAACGCACGTCTCCGCAACGGGCTCACGGTCCAGGGCGGCTTGAGCACTGGCCGCAGGCTCCAGGACAACTGCGCGCTGCGAGCCGCGCTGCCCGAAACCTATAACTGGGCGAGTACAACCGCCGTACAGACCACGCGTGTGACGACGTCAACCGGCGCTTTGACCGACCCCTATTGCCACATCGTCGAGCCGTTCCTCAGCTCGTACCGTGGTCTTGCGACCTACATCGTGCCGAAGATCGATCTGCAGCTGAGCGGCACGTGGCGCAGTGACCCTGGTCCGCAGCTCGCGGCCAACTACGTCGCGAGCAACGCGATCGCGGCGCCGTCACTCGGCCGAAATCTGTCTGCGTGTCCCGCGCCAACCGGCGCTTGCACCCAGAACGTCACCGTCAATCTGGTCGCGCCGGGAACCCTGTACGGGGCGCGGCAGAACAACCTGGACGTGCGCATCGCGAAGATCATCAAGTTTGGCCAGACGCGTACCCAGTTCGGCGTCGACATCTACAACGTCATGAACACCGACGTCGTGACCCTGTATAACCAGGGCTACATCGCACCAAATTCAACGACCGGCGCACCGAGCACATGGCTCACTCCGAACGCTATCCTGCCGGCGCGGTACGTGCGGCTCAATATGCAGATCGATTTCTAAGGGGCGGGTAGGGTGGATGGGGCGGGTGGGGTGGATTGGGCTGATAGGGCGAAGCGATTGTCCGATCCCTGCCCTATCAACCCATCAACCCCATCAACCCTACCAGCCCCATCAACCCTACCAGCCCAGGCCCAGGGTCGAGGCGCCCCGGCTCAAAGCGTCGGCGGCTTCAACTCCGGCTTCGTGTACGACCAGTGGCTGTGGATGATCCTCCACTTCCCTTGCACCCGCGCGTACACCTCGCTCGAATTCCACCGCGCCACTACCACTTCACCCTTGCCGGGAAATGTGCCGTAGCTTACCAGGTTGAACGTAAGCAGCGCCGTGTCGCCGTGCGTCTGCAAATGCGGACCGATCATGTCGTAGCGCGGGTTGGTGAACGGCAGCTTCACATCCTTGATCGGCGCCAACAGCGTCCGCAGAGTATCGACGCCGTCGATGCGCTTCTCTCGTTGCGGATCGAAGTAAGTGACTTCCGGGGCATAGAGATCGAGATAGCCCCGCGGATCCAAATGCACCCAGCGATCGAGCGCCGCTCGTTCCAAGCCGACGATCTCGTCGAGCGACGGCGGCGCCTGCTCGTCGGCCCGCGGCGCTACACACGACGCGGCCGACAGCACGCACAGACACATAATCACGACAATCTGTTTCGCCATGCTCCACCTGCGATCGCAGTCAACGGACCGAACACCAGAAACGCCAGGCCATACCAGAGCGGCGCTTGTCCAACTCCCGCGATCATGAACGTCCCTACGACCAGTACGATCATCGCGGCGAGCACTTTGGTCGCCGCCGGCCGCACCACCGCAGCGAGATAGCCGCCAAGCGCGAATGCGGCGAGACCAACCAGAACACCAGGAAGCGCGCTGACCACGCAGCCAGGACGTTCGCTGCGCTCGCAGCGTGTACTCTTCCGCGAGATCGCCGAGCGCCCCGTCGAGCGCCTGCACCGGAACGAGCTGCGCGATCGCGTGACGCGTTCACGTCGACAGCCACCGCCTCATGCAATCTCCCATCGCGCGCCAAGACCCGCGCTCATCTTGCGAAGCGCGTCCTGCGCGGTGCGCAGCGCGCGGCGCCCTTCGCCCTCGATGCGGAAGTGCCGTCGCGCTCGCCCGCCCCGCGCGGGTGTGGGATCGCCCGTGAACGAGCTGACGTACCCCTTGCCTTCGAGGCGTTCGAGCGTGGCGTAGATGGCGCCGATCGACACATTGCGCCCAGTGCGGGTTTCGATCTCACGACGCACTGTCATCCCGTAGGCGTCGTCGCCCAGCTGCACGAGAGCGAGCAGCACGATCTGTTCGAGCGAACCGAGAAGGTCTCCACGGGGCGGCATTTGTTTTACATAATAAAACAAATATCGCGCGCGAGGTCAATACAGATCGATTTCGAAAGCGCAGACGGGGGCTGGGCCTGCTGGGGCAGGAAGGGGTGGATGGGGCAGGTAGAGTGGATGGGGCAGGTAGGGTGGATGGGGCAGGTAGCGTAGGTGGGGCAGGTAGGGCAGTTCGGGTTCCCTACCCCATCAACCTTATCAACCTTATCAACCCCATCAACCTTATCAACCCCAGCTCCCCGCGTCGCCCCAGCTCCTGCGTCGCCTCACGAGGCTCTCTTCCATCGGCTCATCAACGCTTCCTTGCCGTCGTCGTAGTGCGTCGTGAGCGTCAGCAGGCCGTCCGAATCGAACGCGTACGTCCGGACCCGTTCAAGCGCGTACGGGTTCGATCGTCTCCTGGCCAGTTCGGGATCGGCCGCGAGCAACTTCGTGGTGAAGTCGTCCGAGGCGTACGTGATCAGATGCTTGTGCGTGTCGATGACCACTCTGCCGTTGGTCGAGATCGTGGGGTTGGGCGATCTGATGCCCAGCGTCGACAGCGTCTGCATGCCGACGTCGCTGATCTTGTATTCGATCTGCAGCGTGCCGAAACCATCGAACAGGAGATGGCCGTCAGCGTCGATGTCCAGTGATTTGCCGTCAGGCGTCGTGGCGCGATAGGCCACGAGCACCCATCGTCCTTCGAGCTGTTTTCGAACCGCGTTGGTGGTGTTCTCGCCTGTGTCAATCGGCTTGGTGGGCAGCGGTCTCTGACGCGGCCCTCCGGCGCACGCCGTCGTGGCCAGGGCGAGCGTTGCCACGACAAGCCGCATCCGTTTTCGTCGCATGCGGCGTGAGGTGCAAGACTCAGGCCTTCAGACGAAGAGAGTGTCGCGACGAATCTCTATTGGTTCACCAAGCGTTTCGAAGGATCGGCCGCGTCGCCGATAGTTGGTCGCGCCATGTCGTGGGCAATCGCCTGAGGCGTATACTCGTTTTCCTGTATCGAGGAGAAGCGCATGAGCCGCCACGTCGCGAATCTGGTCGCGTATCCGATTGCATTCCTCGCTCTGCTGATCGCACTCGGGTCGACCTCCGCGTTGCGCGGACAGGCTCCATCAGGGACGGAGACCAGAGGCTGGACAACGGCAGAGGATCACCAGAACATGATGGCTCAGCTCGGGATCCGGACGCTGCGACCGGGCCCGAGCGGCAACGAGTCTGCGCCCAACCACGCCAATTACGACGAAGCGACGGCCAATCCCTATCCCGATCTGCCTGACGCGCTCACGCTCGAGAACGGCAAGAAGGTCACCAGCGGAGAGGCGTGGTGGAAGCAGCGACGCCCTGAAATCGTCGAGGGCTTCGATCGGGAAGTACTCGGACGCGTACCGCGAGATGTACCGAAGGTCACCTGGTCGATCACGAGAACCACGAACGGAATGATGGGCGGTCATCCGGTGATCGGCAAACAGCTCTTGGGACATGTCGACAACGCTGCGTATCCCGACATCAGCGTCGACATTCAGATGTCGCTCGTGACGCCGGCCGATGCGAAGGGGCCGGTACCGGTGATGACCATGTTCGGCGGCGGCGTACTGCCGCAGGCTGCGGGCGGACCGGCACCGCCCGCAGGACGGGGCGGCCCTCCTCCCACTGCTGGCAGCGATCCTCCTGCGACGGAACAGCTGATCGCCGATGGCTGGGGCTTCGCATCACTGAGTCCGACGAGCGTTCAAGCGGATAACGGTGCGGGGCTGACGCGCGGCATCATCGGGTTGGCCAACAAGGGACGACCACGGAAGCCTGAGGACTGGGGTTCTCTCCGTGCATGGGCGTGGGGCGCGTCGCGTGGTCTCGATTATCTCGAGACCGACAAGGCCGTCGATGCCAGACGTGTGGGCATCGAAGGCGTGTCACGGTACGGCAAGGCGGCGCTCATCACGATGGCGTACGACGTGAGGTTCGCGGTGGTGCTCGTCGGCTCTTCTGGTGAAGGCGGGGCGAAGCTGCATCGCCGCAATTGGGGCGAGCAGGTCGAGAACCTGACCGGCGCCGGGGAGTATCACTGGATGGCTGGCAACTTCATGAAATACGGCGCGGCCGACGCGTCCTTCGGCAGCAAGAACGCTGGCGACATTCCGGTCGATGCGCACGAGCTGATCGCGTTGTGCGCGCCACGTCCTGTGTTCATCAGCTACGGCGTCCCCGAGAAGGGCGACGCACGCTGGCTGGATCATCAGGGCAGCTACATGGCGGCTGTCGCCGCAGGGCCTGTGTTCCGTTTGCTCGGCGCGAAACCTTTCGGCACCTCCGACAACTACAAGACCGAGAAGATGCCAGCCGTCAACGTCAGTATGCTCGATGGCCAGCTCGCCTGGCGTCAGCACGACGGCGGTCACACGGACGGCCCGAACTGGAAATACTTCATCCCGTGGGCGGATCGTCAGCTGAAGCGCCCACGTACGTAGTGTCCGCCTTCAGGCTGACCGTAGACGTAGTGTCCGGCTTTAGCCGGACGATCTTCACGTTCGCCCTCCTCTTTCCCACCCTCGCGAGCGCGCAAGCCGCCGACGTGCCGATCGCCCGCACCGATCGCAACTCGCAGATCGCCCACGAGCAACTCCTCGAGAAAGCGCATCGCGGCGGCATCGACATCTACTTCGAAGGCGACTCGATCGTCCGCCGATGGGGCGCGACCGACTACCCCGAACTGCTCGCGAACTGGAATCAGAACTTCTTCGGATGGAACGCAGCCAACTTCGGCTGGGGTGCCGATACGACGCAGAACATCCTGTGGCGACTGCAGCACGGTGAGCTGGACGGGGTTCAGCCGAAGGTGATCGTGCTGCTCGCAGGCACCAACAACGTCGGCAACACGGTCGCGGCAGAAGGACGTGACACCAAGGCCACCGATGTCACGCGCGGCCTGCGGGCGATCGCGGACCTGATGCGACAACAGGCGCCGCGCGCGACGATCGTCCTGACCGCAATCTTTCCGCGCAACGACAACATCGCGGTCATGCCGACGATCGACGCCATCAACCGCAACCTCGCCATGCTGGCCGACGGTAGCGCGATTCGCTTCCTGAACATCAACGACAGGCTGGCCGACCGCGACGGGCGCTTGCTCGACGGCGTCATGAACGCGGGCGACAAGCTGCATCCAACGGTCGCCGGCTATCAGATCTGGGCCGACGCGTTGAAGCCGATCTTCACCGAGCTGCTCGGCCCGCCCGCGAAGACCGACCACGCTCCCCCGCCAACCGGCGACCCATCGAAGTAGTACGCGACGCACGCGGGTCACGACGTCGTCGAGCCGTTGGGCTCGAAGCGGTAGCCGATGTCGCGGAGCGTCTGGATGTAGATCGGTCGATGCGGATCGGGTTCGACTTTCGCGCGCAAGGTTGCGACACACCGATCGATGCTGCGCGGTGTGACGAACACGGCGTTGCCCCACACCGCGCCCAGGATGACGTCGCGCGAAAGGGCGCAGCCGGGCCGCGTGCAGAAGTAGGCCAGCATCGCGAATTCTTTCGCGGTCAAATCGATCGTCGCACCGCGCCGCGTGACGCGGCGCGCGCGCAGATCCACATCGCATTCCCCGAATCGAAATGACGTCGGCGCCGGCCCCCGTCGCCGTAGAAACGCGCGCGCCCGGGCCATCACTTCGCCGACGCGAAACGGCTTCGTGATGTAGTCGTCGGCGCCGAGATTGAGGCCGAGGATCACGTCCTGCTCGCGACCCTTCGCCGTCAGCATCAGAATCGGCATCTCGAGCCCCTGCGACCGGACCGCGCGGCAGATCTCGTAGCCGTTCACCTTCGGCAGCATCACGTCGAGCAGGATCAGATCGGCGTCGCCGCGAAGCGCGGCGTCGAGACCACGCTCGCCGTCAGGGGCCACGGTCACGTCGAAGCCGTTCGCGCGAAGCGCGTCCGACAGCCCGCGCGCGAGTGGCGGCTCGTCTTCGATTATTAGCACGCGCGCGCCCGCCGTCACGCTGCCGCCCCCGCGCCTGCGCTCGGCAGCCTCAGGGCGAACGTGCTTCCCGCGCCGGGCGCGCTCCGCACGGTCACCGTCCCACCATGGGCACGGGCGATCAGCTCGACGATGCTGAGACCGAGGCCGACGCCGGTGGTCTCCTGCGACAGTCGCTGATCGACGCGATAGAAGCGGCGGAAGATCCGTCGCTGTTCGCGGATGGGGATGCCGATCCCGTTGTCTTCCACGGCGAACGCCACGAACGAGCCTCCGTCACGACGCGCACGCACGAGAATCCGCTTGTCGGCCGGTGTGTACTTCAGCGCGTTGTCGAGCAGGTTGATGAGCGCCGTCCCGAGCGCATCGGCATCGGCCATCACCGCAGGCAGGCCCGGCTCGACGTCGACGCGAAGGTCGCACGCGGCCGGCAGGCGTTCGCGGATCGCGGTGACGGCGGCGGCGACGATATCGGATGGCCGCACCGGCGTGAAATCGAACCGGTACTGATCGCGTTCGAGACGCGAGAACGTCAAGAAGTTCTCGATCAGACGGCTCAGGCGCGCATTCTCGATCGCCATCATCTCGAGGTACTCGCGCGTTTTCTTCGGGTCGAGCACCGCATCGTTCAGCAGGTTGTCGACCAGCAGGCGCATCGACGTCAGCGGCGTGCGCAACTCGTGCGAGGCCGCGGCCACGAGATCGGTCTTGACGCGTGCGAGGTGCAGATGCCGGCGCAGCATGCCGCCGCCGACCACGCCCGCGATCGTCACGATCGCGACCCCCGCGAGGGCAACCGAAATGTACTCCGTGCGACGGGTCCGGCCGGCGTCCTCGAACGAGGTGGGGTCCGTTGCCTCGAACGTCACCTGCCAGCCAGGCAGCCACGAGCCGGCGGCAATCGCTTCGGCACTCGCCGGCACATCGGGAGGCGTTGCGATGAAGACGACCCCGGCCGGCGTCACCTGATGCAGGAAGTCGTGCATCATCGCCTCGAGTCGTCCAGTGCGGTACAGAGCGATGACGTGATCGTCGTGTGAGGTCAGCGCCCACACATCACGGAGGGCGGTCTCGCGCAGGGCCTCGGGCTCGGGCGCCGGGCGCTCGGCCGCGAGGAGATCGATCGACAGGCGAAGCGCCGCCTGCGTCGGCAGAGGGACGTTCGGCGAGAGCGCGCGAAGCCGTTCCATGAACGCCAGGCGCTCGGCCGCCGCGAGCGGGATCGAGTAGTCGTTCAGCCGAGTCGCGAGCTCGTCGATCGCCGGTTTCGCAGTAGCGCGATCGAGCCGCTCGGCCGCCATGAGGCGAGCCTCGATCGTCAATGCGGCCGACCCTGGGCGCACGCGATCGGGGTATTCCACCAGACCGTCGCCGTCGAGAAACACCGCGCCGTCGGCGGTGCCCTCCTGCATCAGGCGCAGAAAGCGCGCCTCAGCATGCCCCGAACCATCGAGTCTCGCGGCCTGTTCGCGCCAATGCGCATCGATGCGCGAGCGAACGAGACGCAGTTGCCCCCGATAGGCCTCCAGCACGCGCTGTTGCGTAGAAGCCGCCTGCGTGCTGATCGCCTCGTTCATGAACCAGAGCACGAACGCCGCCGGCAGGAGCATGACGACGACGAGCAGCGCGAACGCCCACGCACCGCGGTCCCACGCGCCGCCCGGCGATCGGAATGTGATGGCCACCTCCCGGGAGTGTTACAGCGATTACCCGCTATTTCAATTCATCTCCGCCCGCGGTAACACACGGGTAATAATCCCCCGCTACGGTTGGCGGAGAACTCGAAACCGTGGCGGGGAACCGGTGAACCCCCGGAACCCACTGAGCCCCATGAACCCACTGAACCCATGACCCTAGATCCCTTTCTGCTCTGGCTCGAATCGACCTCCCTCAGTCAATGGATCGTCGGCTCCGACTCGATGTTCGCCTTTCCGGGCATCCTGACGTTCCACGCCATCGGCATGGGCTTCGCGGTCGGCATCAACGCGGCGATCGATCTGCGCATCCTGGGCGTGGCGCCGGGCGTGCCGCTGGCCGACATGCGACGATTCGTGCCGGTCCTGTGGTTCGGGTTCTGGTTGAATGCCGCGTCGGGCGTGCTGCTGTTGATCGGCTATCCCACGAAAGCGCTCACCAACCCGGTCTTCTATCTGAAGCTCGCGCTCATCGCGATCGGGATGCTGCTGTTCGTGAAGATCAGCCGTCGCATTTTTCGCGACGGTGACGCCCAGCCGATCGCGGCGATCGGGCCGCCCGTACGACGCCTCGCGATCATCTCTCTGGCGTGTTGGACGGGCGCGATCACGGCGGGACGTCTGCTCGCCTACACCTACACGCGTCTGACGCAGTTGCACTGATCATGCACGCCATCCAGATCTGGCTCGTTCGAACGATCATCGCGCACTCACCGGTCGCGACACTGATGCGCACGCATTGGGCCTGGCCGATCGCCGAGAGCCTTCACTTCCTCGGACTGTGTCTCCTGATCGGCTGCGTCGGGATGTTCGATCTCCGCCTGCTCGGCGTCGCCAAGCGTGTGCCGATCGCCGCCGTGCATCGATTCATTCCGTGGGGGCTCCTCGGGTTCGCGATCAACATCTGCAGCGGCCTCATGTTCCTGCTGACCGAGCCCGATCAGTACATCTACAACCCGTCGTTCCACTTCAAGCTGCTGTTCATGACGATTGGCGGCCTCAACGCGGCGACCTTCTACCTCACGTCCTATCGCCGCGTCTTCAGCGCGAACGCGTCGCTCGACGCGCCGGTTCACGCCAAAGTGATCGCGGTGATTTCATTGTGTGCGTGGATGGGCGTGATCGTGGGCGGCCGCCTGCTGACCTTCTATCGCCCGGGGGAATGCATCGGCGAGCAGACCGCGCTTCTTCTCACGTGTGCCCCGTAGCCACGAAGACTCGAGCCACGGAGATCACAGAGAGACACGGAGATTAGAGCCACAGAGATCGTGGCCCGATTTCGATCACCGCGTCTGCGGCGACGTCACAGTCACGGCCGCGCGTTCCACGATCGCTTTTCCGCGGACGTCGACGAGGGCGACCGAGATCTCATAGTCGCCGCCCGGCAGGTTCTTCAGCATCGTCTCCGTGACCTCTGCGGCTTCGAGCCCATCCATCGGTGTGAAGCTGCTGCGATAGAAACCGCCCGAGTCGGCGGTCACCTGGAGTCCCCTGTTCAGTTCGTTCGGCTCGACGTGCGCGACCACCCGGATGTTCGCGGGCGCGGTGGACACGTGCGGTGAGACGTCGATCCTGAGCCTGCTGTCGCGAGCGTGTCCCGTGGTGATTCCGATGAGCGCGACCGCGACCGTGAGCAGCGCCGTGTTCAATAAACGCATCATGAATTCCCTCGAGGTTGCACACCCGCGCGCATCGGATTGAGCAGGTCGCGTGCCAGGAACACGGCGCGCTTTCCTTCCACCGCCATTGGGCCATCGTCACTGTCGAACTGCCCAAATTTCGGCAGCCGACACCCGCGTCCGCCATCGTCTTCAAAGCGCATCCTTCTGTGCTGCTGTGACTTAGGCAATTAGCACCCAGGGCACGGCGGTTGCCCACGCTCTGCCGCGGAAAGGTCACGGGAGGGTGTGATGAGTAACCCGCTTCTCTCAATCGAATTCGAGCACGCACTTGGCGTCGTCGGTCTGTTCCTGATGCTGATCGTGGCCGTGATGGCCAATTACGGGTACACCGCCCATCGAACGCTCATCGGACGAATCGGCGGATTTCTCGCGCGGCGCGCGATTGATGCGGTCGCCGCGATCGGCTGGCTCGTCGATCGCCTCCCTCGACTCTCCCCCACGACTGGAGACATGAGATGAGCAGGCTGCTGGTGTTCGCGTACGGAGTGATTTCCTACGCGGTGTTCTTCGTTACTTATCTCTACGCCGCAGGCTTCGTCGGCAATCTGCTCGTGGAGAAGTCGCTCGACTCGGCGCCGACCGCATCCTTCGGCACGGCACTTCTGATCAACCTGGGGCTGCTCGGTTTCTTCGCCGTGCAGCACAGCGTCATGGCGCGGCCGTGGTTCAAGCGCGGTCTGCTCACGCTGATCCCGCAGGCGGCCGAGCGAAGCACGTACGTGCTCGCCAGCAGCCTTGCTCTCATCCTGCTCTTCTGGCAGCGGAGCCCGCTCTGCGGTGTGATCTGGGACGTTCAGGATCCAATCCGACGAGGAGTGCTCTACGGTCTCTTCGCCTTCGGCTTCCTGCTGGTGCTCGTCACCACGTTCCTCATCAACCACTTCGATCTGTTCGGTCTGCGGCAGGTGTGGCTGCATCTTATCGGTCGTGAGTATCGGCCGCTCAGTTTCGTCACGCCGGGCCCGTATCGACTCGTGAGACATCCGCTCTACGTCGGATGGCTGTTCGCGTTCTGGGCCACGCCGACGATGACGATGACCCACCTGCTCTTCGCGGTGACGTGCACGGCTTACATCCTGGTCGCGATTCACCTCGAAGAGCACGACCTCGTCACCGCGCATCCCGAATATCCGGGCGACAGGCGGCGCGTCCCCATGCTCATTCCGATCGGAGGGAAGCGGACGCCCGACACCGTCGAGACCACGCGCGCAGGCGCGTGACGACATTCCGCTCCTCTCACCATTTCTCGCACGATTTCTCTCAGGGGCTTGAACACATGGCTCGTCATGATGAGCGGCAACACGCTCCACTTCAGGAGGTTTGACAATGACAGTCGGACGTTTTCTGGTGCCAGTGAACAGGGTGATCGTCGGTGTGCTCGCGGCGATGTGCGTCACGTCGACCGGCGTGATCGCGCAGGAGCACAACCACGGGTCGAACGGCAAGGGAGATACGAATGCGCTCGTTCAGGCCGTGCGTGAGGCAACGGTGCGATTCAAGGATGTGGCCGTCGCCGAGGGCGAGGATTATCACTTGATGTTCGGGTGCGTCAGTGGACCGGACATAGGAGCGATGGGCCTCCACTACGTGAACCTGCCACTCGTCATGGACGGCGAGCTCGACCCCGCGCACCCCGAGATCATCCTGTACGAGCCGACGCCGAGCGGACGCCTGAAGATCACCGGCGCCGACTTCCTGGTGTTCGCCGACGCCTGGGATGCCGCACATCCCGGCGAGCCGCCACAACTCATGGGACAGCTCCTTCATCGGTTCGACGCCCCGAACCGCTTCGGGCTCCCGGCGTTCTATACGCTCCACGTCTGGGCCTGGAAGGACAGCCCCACCGGCACCTTCGTGAACTGGCACACGGACGTGTCGTGCGACTCATTCAACTGATAGGAATCAGGATGCAGGAATCAGGAATCAGGCTGATGGCGACCGCAACGATTCTGTTCTTCGGTGCACGGCGGCCGCGACAGTCGCTCATCCTGTCGTAGCCGAAGGGAACCGAGGCGGGCTGCGCCCGCCTCGGTCTTCCCTGGGAATCAGGATTCAGGAAGCGGGAAGCAGGCCTGGGCGAGGCAGAAGGCGTTAGCGCCTCGAGCCTGATTCCTCCTGCATCCTGATTCGTGCTTCCTGATTCCTCACGTTGGCGCGATCAACGACTGCACGCGCGCCAGGTCGGGATTTCTCGCGAACGCCTCACGCAGACGCGGGTCACGCAGGCCGTCCCGCACTTTGCGCATCACATCGAACGATCGCGCGTAGGCCTGCTGCGCCTCGTCGGCTCGTCCTGCGTCGGCGAAGAAATGCCCGAGGGCCAGTTCCGTTTTCCAATGCTGAGCAGGGTTGCCGAGCGTCACCGCGAGATCGCGCGCCTTGCGGAAGTGGCGTTCGGCGGCGTCCCAGTCGCGCTCGGCGCTGGCGATCGCGCCTGCGAGCCGCCACCCTTTCACCAGATTCTTGCGTGCATTGGTGCGAGTGGCCAGGTCGAGACACTCCGCGCTGTGGCGCCGCGCCGTCTGGAGATCTCCGCGCGCGACCGCCAGTTCGCCCATACCCGCGAACATGCGAATCGAATAGCGGAACCGCATCCACAGGCTGGCGGACGGATTCGCGTAGTACTTGAAGACGCTGTCGTACTGATCCTGGGCGTGCGCCCCGTCGCCGCGCGCGCTGAAGATCTCGGCAAGATTGAGCTCCGCGTTCGGCTGCGAGCCCGGATCGCGACGACGACGTCCGATCTGCGCGCTCGTGGCGTTGAGCGCCGCGGCCTCGTCGAGATCGCCCAGCTCGGCATACAGCCAACCCAGGCAATTGAGCAATCGATGGTGAATCGCTTCGTCGCCAATACGTTTCGCGAGCGACAGGCCTTCGGTGAACAGCGCATAGGCCTCGTCGTACTCGCCCTTGGCCGTCAGCGTCAGCCCGTATATGAAACAACTGAACAGGAGTGGCATCAGCTGACCGCGCTCGCGGGCAATCTCCATTCCTTCTCTTTGCAGGCGTGATGCCTCGTCGTACTCGCCCGCCCAGTTCCGGACGAGGCCCGCGACTGACAGCGAGAGCGAGCGATTGACGGTATCGCCGGCGGCCGTGCTGATCGCGATCGCCTTGTCGAGTGCGGGAGCGCTTTCCTCGAGCACGCCGGTCACGCCGCGGACGAATCCGATGGTGAGGTAGGCACGGCCGTGCGCGAACTGCGCACCGGCCGGTTCGGCCACGGCGATCGCCTCGCGCGCGGATCGCAACGCCAACTCGATCTGACGGCCCCACGTGGCGCCCCACGCAATCGCCGCAAGCGCGTCGGCCTCCTTGCCACGGTCACCGATCAATCGCGCCAGCGGCAGGATCCGTTCGCCTTCCGCCTCGGAGCGATCGAACTCACTGGTGACGAAGTACAAGCGGGCTTTCGCCTGGTGAATCTTGATCAGCGTCTCGGTGTTACCGACGGCTCCGGACAGGCGTTGTGCGGCCCCGAAAGCCTCGTCGTAGAGCGCGAGCGCTTCGTGCGTCGAAAAGCTCCGCTCGGCCTGCTCCGCCGCGGCCATCAGATACTCGAGAGCCTTGTCCCATCGCTGCGCCTGCGTGTAATGATGCGCGAGGACGCCGTACTGCTCGGACACGCGATCGGCGTACACCTGTTCGACCGCATCGCCGATGCGAGCATGTTGCGATCGCCGCTCGGGTTCGGGCTGCGCCTCGTACGCCACTTCATGCGTCAAGGCATGCCTGAATGCGTAGACGACCTCGGGCCAGATGCGGGCGTTGTGAATCAACTCGGCCGAGCGAAGCGCCCGGAGTCGTTCCTCCAGTGCCGCCGGCGCGTCGGAAATCACGCGCTCGAGGACGCGCCGCGGAAATTCACGGCCGATCACCGCGGCAACGCGAAGCACGTCGCGCGAAGCGGGATCGAGCCGTCCGAGCCGTCCGAGCACGACGTCCCTGACGCTGTCCGGGAGTTCGATCTTCGCGATCGGACGAACCAGCGCCATCTCGTCGCCGCGGCGTTTGAGCAGTCCGCGCTCGTCGAGCGATCGCAGGACCTCTTCGACGAAGAAGGGATTGCCTTCGGCTTTGTCGTCGAGCAGTTGCTGCAACTCCGCCGACAGCGTTGCCGCGCCCACGAGCCCGCATCCAATCGCGCCGGCATCCGAGCGAGACACCTTCGACAACGTCAACTGGGTCCCGAAGGTGCCCTGCGCGAACGGCATCGTGTATCCGGTCCGATGCGTCGCGCACAACAGAATCCGTCCGGACATCAGGCTCTCGGCCATCATCGCCAGAAACTCGCCCGTCGCCGGATCCATCCAGTGCAGATCCTCGAGCACGATGATGAGCGGCCGGACGGTCGAAAGGGCATGCAGCAGCCGGCCAATCGCCTCGAACGTCGCCGCGCGCCGCAACTTCGGATCGAGCCGTTCGACCGACGGCTCGCTCGCGCCGATCGAGAGCAGCGATCGCAGAAACGGCACCGACGCGCGAACATCTTCGTCGAGGAGCGCCGTCGCGCGATCGACCCGATCGGCGATTGCCTCGTCGGAGTCGTTCGGCTGGACCGCGAACATGTTCTTGAGCAGATCGATCAGCGGATGGAGCGGCCGGGCGCTCCCGAATGACACGGCGGAGCCCTGCAGCCATGCGGCGCGCTGTCGCGTCAGCCTTCGGAACTCCTGTAAGAGCCGCGTCTTCCCGATGCCGGGATCGCCGTTGAGCAGCAGCGCGCGGCCGCGGCCGTCCTCGACTTGCGTCAGCAGATCGCCGAGCAGGGCCAGTTCGTGAACACGTGAGACGAAGGGAGTCGCGTGGCGATCGGTGTCGGCCAGACCGAGAACGCGCCACGGCTGCCGATTGCCCGATGCGCTGCCAACCGGCTCGACGTCGAATCGCCGCTCGAGAAAGCCACGCGTCGATTCCGACGCGAGGATCGGCTCCCCTGGATACAACGTCAGCATCTGCTCGAGCAGGGCCTCCGCCGTCCAGCGCGCGTCGGCATCGATTTCGACTCGGTCCTCCATGCGACCCACCAGCATCTCGTCGGTGTGCAGGGCGATCCGCACGAGCGGGGCCCGCGACGCACCGACGTCGCGGAGCACGGCAAACGCCGCATGCGCGGCGTGGCGAGCCGCCTCTTCGACGACATCGAGACCGAACGCCGCCTTGACCGACGTCGTGCCCACTTCGATGACACGTCCCCCGAACGCGCTCGCCTTGGTCGCGACCTGCTCGAGCGTGTGCGTGCGTTCGTGATCGGCGGGCGCCGGGCTCGATTCGAGCACCGCAGCCTGAAGCAGCGTGACGCGCGTCCGCTCCCATCGGATCGGCGCGGCCGCCTTCGTCATCGATGGCAGGCCGTTCTGCTCGTCGGATCGCGCCGCTGATTCAGGTCGTCGACGGGGGTGGGTACCTTCATCGAAGAGGCCGTGCCGCTCCATCCGATAGCGCAGGGTGTTCCGGGCCAGTCCCAGCCGCGCCGCGGCGCGGGAGATGTTCCATCCTTCAATCCGCAGCGCGTCTTCGAGGCGCGCGCGCTCCATCACCGCGAGCTGATCGTTCACGTTCGCGCCCGACGAGGGCGCGGGCGCGACGCGCGGCGTCCGCGGGAGCTGCAACCGATCGGCCGACACCGTCGACGCGTCAGTGAGCAGTGCCACCCGCTCCATGACGTTGGCCAGCTCCCGCACGTTGCCCGGCCATGAGTGCGCGACCAGCGCCGCCTCCGCATCCGATGACAGCGACTTGGCCGGCAATCCGTACTCGCTGCAGGCCTGATCGAGAAAGTGGCGGGCCAGCATCACGACGTCGGCACCGCGCTCGCGCAACGCGGGCAGCCGCACGGTCATCACGGCCAGACGATGGTAGAGATCCTCGCGGAACCGGCGCGTACGGATCGCGGCACCCAGATCTTCGCTCGTCGCCGCGAGCACCCACGCATCGGCCGGCTCCGCTCTGGTGCTGCCGAGACGTCTGACGGTGCGATCTTCGAGCGCCTTGAGCAGCTTCACCTGCAAGCCGTCCGGCATCAGCCCGATCTCGTCGAGGAAGATCGTTCCGCGGTGGGCGACCTGAAGCAGACCCGACTTGGCCTGCCGTGCATCCGTGAACGCCCCGCGCTCGAACCCGAAGAGCTCCGCTTCGAGCAACGTGTCGGGAATCGCGGCGCAGTTCACGTCGACGAATGCCGCACTGGAACGCGGGCCCATTTCGTGAATCAGATGCGCGACGAGGCCTTTGCCGGTGCCGGTCTCACCGGTGATGAGAACAGGAGGCAACCGTTTTTGCGGAGCCGCAGGTCGCGCAAGCAGACGGGCAAGTTCGTCACGAACCGCGGCCAGTGCCGGGCTGGCTCCGAGCAGTTGTTGCAGGGGCACGTGCCTATCCTAATAAAGGAATCAGGAAGCAGGAATCAGGAATCAGGAGCAAGGCACAGTTCGAGGTTCACTAGTCAGGGTTGAGGTTCCGGGTTCCAGTCTCTGTTCACTGTTCAGTATTCGTCGAGGATTCTATTTCGAGAGTCTTTTCATCCAGTCGTTCGTGATGACGATCGGCGCGGCGGGGCTCTCGACCGCGGTGTTGAGGAGGAAGCGGCCGTCACGAGCGACCGCGTATTGCGGCTTGTTGCCAACGACGTTCGTGCCGGTAGCCAGATAGGTCTGGAACAACACCACCGGCAGTTTCACAACAGGCGCGGCGCCGCCAAGCGCGACCGCTACGGCCATGAGCTCGCCGTCGGGGGCAAGATAGAAGATCTCTCTTCCATCGGCAGACCAGCGCACTTGTGTGCCGCCGCCCGTCGACACCTGCGCGCGCGACTTGCCTTCCGGAAACGACTGGACGTACACCTCGGTCCGTCCGCTCTCGATCGAGACCAGGGCCACCCATTTCCCATCCGGCGAGAACTGCCCTTCGGTTTCATCGAACGGCGATGCCGCGACGGCAATCTCGCGCGGCTCGCCCATCATCGACACGGCGACGAGATCCTGCCCGGTTTTGTCGTTCGCACGTCGAAGCAGCACATAGCGGCGATCGCGCGTCCACGACAGCGCCGCTCCGCGCACGTCGCTCGCAAACAATGGTTCGGGAGGTCCGCCGGTGATCGATTGTCGCGTCGCGCCGCCGCTTCCGGGAAATCGCCCCGAGTTGTAGACGACATGCTGACCATCCGGATCCCACAACGGATGCGCGTCCGCCGGCGGGCCGTCGGTGACCCGCCGGGCCAGACCGCGTGCGAGTTCGATGATCCAGATGTCGTTGTCGCCGCTGCGTCCACTGAAGACAGCGGCGGATTGTTCGTCGGCGCTCAGCTCGGGCGAGCCGTTGTTGCCTGTGTCGGGCTCGCCGATCGCGCGCAGCACGGTTCCCTTGCGATCGACCCATACGAGCTGCCGCCGCTGCGCGCTGCCCGTGCGGTATGCGAGCACACCTGTGGTTGACGCGGCGACCGCGGCGGGACCACCGAGAAACCCTTGCGCAATCACCACTGGATCCCCGCTCACCGTGCCGGTGTCGGCGTTGAAGTTGTATGCCTCCAAAACGCCCTGTCGCGTCGAGAGGAGTCTGTCCGGCGGAGCGAAGCCTCCTGCCGCTGCTGCGAGAACACGAACCGGCGTCGTCTTGTCGAGGGAGCCGATGAAGATCCCTCTCGTCTCCGCGGCGCCGAGCGTCGATGAAAATAGAAATCGCTTGCCGTCTGGCAGGAACTGAGGCCACCGGTGATCGGGGCCCGAGCCCCCGGCGTTGGGCTCGGTGGCCCGCTCGGCACGGCCGCCCCGAATCGAGACGCGCATGATCGGATCCTGGACGCCCGGAGAGAACAGGATCACGCCATCGCTGTTCCACGAGCCGCCGCGACCGTTTGCGGCATCCGCGACCGCAATCGGACGCCCACCGTCCACGTCGATGCGCTTCACTTTCCCGTCGGCAAAGAACCCGATGCTGCGGCCGTCGGGCGACCAGAACGGATTGCTCGCGTTCTCGGTGCCGGGAAGCACGCGGCTTTCGGGGCCATCGATGGAGCGCACCCACAACATCGGTATGCGGTTTTGATTCGCGATGAACGCAATCTGCCGGCCGTCTCCTGTCAACGCCATCGTCGGATCGTCGGTGGGCGGCGTCGTGAGCTCGAGGCGGAACGATGGCACGTCGTTCGGTCTCGTCATGCGACGGATCGCACGATACGTGAGGCCAACGGCCAAGAACGCCAGAAGGAGCGCCCCGATTCCAACCAACCCCCACATCCGGCTGCGCAGCGTCGGCGGCGCGACGGCCCCAACGGCAGGCATCGGATGCTCCATCGCCCAGCGCAGCTCTCCAGTGACGTCGCCGATGCTCTGCCAGCGGCGATCGCGGTCCTTTTCGAGACAGCGATTCAGCAGGTGATCGAGGTGGGGCTGCGATTGCAATGCGGGAATTGGTGGCGGCTCGCTGCTCATGATCGCGGCGATCGCCGTCATGGCCGTCTTTCCCTCGAACGCCTTGCGTCCGGCCAGCATTTCGTAGAGCACGCAGCCGAACGCGAAGATGTCGACGCGATGATCGCCTTCGCCGCCATCGAGCTGCTCGGGTGACATGTACTGCACGGTGCCCGAAAAGCCGCTCGACACCGTGGCACTCGGCGGACGCGTCGCCACCATCGAGGGCGCCATGGTGGCAGCCAGCGAGGCGTCGAGCCCTGACGGACGCGATGTCGCGGTTCGCGACGCGAGTCCGAAGTCGAGGAGCTTCACATCAGGTGCGCCCGTCGCACCCGGCCGCTTGATCAGCATCACGTTGCCGGGCTTCAGATCGCGATGCGAGATCCCGGCGCGGTGCGCCCGATCGAGCGCATCACCGATCTGGACCGCGATCGCCAGCGCCTCGTCGACCGGCACGATCGGCGTTCGCATCACGCGCGACGCCAGTGTCTCGCCTTCGAGGTGCTCGAGGACGATGTAGTCGAGATCGCCGTGCCGGCCGATGTCGTGAATCGTGCAGATGTGCGGATCGTTGAGCGCGGCAATCGCGCGCGCTTCCTGCTCGAAGCGCTGACGGGATTCAGCGTCCGCGGCAAGAGAGCCGCTCAGCACTTTGATCGCAACCGTCCGATCGAGCCGCGTGTCGCGCGCCCGATACACCTCGCCCATTCCACCTTCACCGATGGGCACGATGATTTCGTAGGGTCCCAGACGGGTGCCAGGCTCGAACGCCATACGACCGGTTGAATTCTAGCGCGCTAATTCCCGCGTTCGATGAAGAGATTGGCGAGCAACTGATCCACGGGCACGAAATCGTCCGTCAGCGTGATCGCCCGTCCGGAGACGAGATAGGCCTTCAGACGCTCGTCCGGCAGCAACGTGGTTCGCGAATAGGCATCGTCACGTGACGTGATCGCGTCGAACCGCTCCCGATCGAGCGGCTGCTTCGCGGCCATGAGCACGTAGGTGTTCCGATCGAAGGGACGGAACGATTCGCCGCGACCGAAGACGTACACGTGCGGAAACACCGCGCGCAACGCGTTGGCGTACGCCTTCAGGAACTCGCCCCCGTCGAACCTGTCGATGATGTTCGTCAGATAGATCCCATCTGGCTTCAAGCGATCGGCGACGATGCGATTGAACTCGACCGTCGTCAGATGGTACGGAATCGAGAGATCGTTGAAGGCGTCTCCGTACGCGATGTCGTAGCGCCTGGCATCGGCCCGTTCCGCCAGGAACACGCGCGCGTCCTGGTTGAAGGAACGAATCCGCGAGGTGGCGGGCAGACCAAGCCGCTGGTGTGCGACCGCGATGACGGCCGGATCGATCTCGACGACGTCGACGGTGGACGAGGGATAGGTGGCTTCGACATAGCGCGGGAACGAGTAGCCGCCGCCCCCGATGAAGAGCGTGTCGAGCTGCGATCGCCCGGTCGCATGCACTCGTGTCAGGTTCGAGTAGGCCTGCTCGTATCCGTAGTCGAGCACCGTGGGATCGTCGAGCACGACGTAGCTGTGTATCAGCCGATCGAGCATCAGCACGCGGCCCACATGCCCGTTCTCGAAGGTCTCGATCACTTTGATGCAGTAATAGTTCGATTCGATGTCGCAGGGCGCGCGGTAGCGGTCGAGAGTCTCCGCGCGAAGCGCGAACAGCACGAGCACGCCCGCTGCCGCGGCCGCCGCTCTGCTCTTCCTGCCGATCGGCAGCGCGCCGACGGCGAGCCCGGTTGCGAGCAGGATCGCCGCCACGAGCCACACGATCGTCCGCGTCCCGAGCCAGGAGATCAGCCAGAAGCCGGTGAGGAACGTCCCGACGATCGATCCCACCGTCGATGCCGCGTAGATCGTCCCCACCGTGTGGCCGCCGCGTTCGAGATCGGCAAGGGCGAGCTTCACGACCATTGGCGACACCATGCCGAGCACGAAGCTTGGCAGGAAGAAGATGAGGGTGATCGAGACGACGATGCGCGGAAGAAACGAGAGGCCGAGGGAGGCGCCTTCAATCGCGTGCGTGACGACCAGAATCGCGGCACTCGCAAGGCTGCCCAGTACGAAGACCACTCCGAGCGTACGACGCGAGGCGTGACGGTCGGCCACGAAGCCGCCGAAGAAGTTGCCGCCGGAAATGCCCGCCAGCACGACGCCGATGATGCTCGTCCAGGTATAGAGCGACACGCCGATATACGGCGCCATGATGCGCCCCGCAATCAGTTCGATGACGAGGGTGCAGGCGCTGCTGATGAAGGCGAGGAGGCACGAGAGCCACATGGGGCGATGGTAACGGAGATGACGGGGGAACGCAGAAGGACTCACGCGGAGACAACGGGGAACAACGGGGGAACCGGGAATCACACTGGGCACACGGGGCAAACGGCGAAAACGGAGGTCACGGGCTCGAAGGGAGAGAGATCAATTGATCCGTTCCTCCGTCCCCTCCGTTACCTTCACCCGAGCTGATCGCGCACGATCGGTACGACCCTCGTCCCATACAGCTCGATGCTCTTCATCAACTTCTCGTGAGGCAGCGTGCCGTTGCTGTACTTGAGATCGAAGCGCGAGAGACCGAGTGTTCTCACCGTCTTCACGATCTTGGCCGCCACCGTCTCGGGTGAACCGACGAAGAGCGCGCCGTCGGCGGCTTCTCGTTCGAAATGCGCGCGGCCGATCGGCTGCCATCCACGTTCGGCGCCGATGCGGTTCATCAGCCCGGCGTAGTGCGGCCACAGTTCTTCCTTGGCCTGCTCGTCGGTGTCTGCGACGTGACCGGGCGAATGCACGCCGATCGGGAGCATCGGCTTGCCGAAGCGCTGGAGCATCTGCCGATAGAGCTCTGAGTACCCGGTGAACCGTTGCGGGCTGCCGCCGATGATCGCGAGCATCAGCGGCAGACCGTAGTGAGCGGCGCGAACCACCGATTCGGGGCTTCCGCCGACGGCCACCCAGGTCCGCAGTGTCCCGGTCTCGCTCTGCGGATAGATGATCTGGTTCGAGAGCGGCGCGCGCAGCTGCCCCTTCCACGTGACCGGCTGCCCTTTCAGCAGCTCGACGAAGAGGTTGAGCTTCTCTTCGAACAGCGGCTCATAGTTCGACAGGTCGTAGCCGAACAACGGAAACGACTCCGTAAACGATCCGCGACCAACGAGCACTTCTGCGCGTCCATGAGAGAGGGCGTTGAGCGTCGAGAACCGCTCGAAGACCCGAACCGGATCGTCCGTGCTCAGCACGGTGACCGCGGTCCCCAGTTGAATGCGCGTGGTGCGGCTGGCAATGGCGGCGAGCACGACCTCTGGTGCGGAAATCGAAAAATCCTTGCGGTGATGTTCGCCGACGCCAAAGAACGCGAGTCCAAGGTCGTCGGCGAGCACGCCCTCATCGAGCACATGACGCAGGACCTCGGCCTGGGCCAGGGATGCGCCATCGGTGCCCACGGTCACGTCGCCAAACGTATCGAGACCCAACTCAATTGGATGTGTCACGTAGGGTTTTTTCCCGAAATCGGAAGGGTTGTGGACTGGCAGTGATGCTGCACGATCCTAGCATCTGGCGTCTGGAGCGGGTCCCTTCGCTCCCTCCGCAGGCTTCAAGCCGCTCTGGTCGTCCTCAGGTGGACTCCGTATTGCGGGTGCCCTCGTTGGTGGTTGATACTGCCGAGTCCCTTAATTGAACACTGACCCACCGGGTGATCTCCATGCACCAGGCCGATACTGCTTTACCCACCGACGTCCTGACGAGTCAGCGCACCGACCTTTCAGAACTCCTGAACGCGCTCCAGGCCGTCCGAGACGGTGACTTTTCGGTTCGTCTTCCCGGCAACTGGACGGGTCTCGAGGGAAAGATCGCCGACACGTTCAACGAGATCGTCGCGGCCAACGCCCGCATCGCCGACGAGCTCGAACGCGTCGGCACCGTTGTCGGCAAGCGCGGCAAGACCCGGCAGCGCGTGAAGTTCGGTCGCGTGGGCGGAGCGTGGGGCGAGATGGAAACGTCGGTCAACACGCTGATCGACGATCTGCTGTGGCCGACGACAGAAGTCACACGCGTGCTCGCTGCAGTCGCCAAGGGCGACCTGCTGCAGACCGTCCGGGTCGATGTCGACGGCCGTCCGCTCGAAGGCGAGTTCCTGCGCTCGGCCACGATCGTCAACACGATGATCGAGCAGCTGGGGGTGTTCACCTCGGAAGTGACGCGGGTGGCGCGCGAGGTCGGCACCGATGGCAAGCTCGGTGGTCAGGCCGCCGTCCGCAACGTCAGCGGCGTCTGGAAGGATCTCACCGACAGCGTCAACTCGATGGCGAGCAACCTGACCGGCCAGGTGCGCAACATCTCGGAGGTGACGATTGCGGTCGCCAACGGCGACCTCTCGCGCAAGATCACCGTCGATGTCCGCGGCGAGATCCTGCAGCTGAAGGAAGCGATCAACACGATGGTCGATCAACTGCGATCGTTCGCGTCGGAGGTGACGCGGGTCGCGCAGGAAGTCGGCACCGAAGGGCGGCTCGGCGGCCAGGCGGTGGTGCCCGGCGTCGCCGGCACGTGGAAGGACCTCACCGACTCGGTCAACGCGATGGCGCGGAACCTCACCGGCCAGGTCCGCAACATCGCCGAGGTGACCACGGCAGTCGCGCGCGGCGATCTGTCGCGGAAGATCACGGTCGACGTGCGCGGCGAGATTCTCGAGCTGAAGAACACGATCAACACGATGGTCGATCAGCTCAATGCGTTCGCGTCGGAAGTCACGCGGGTGGCGCGCGAGGTCGGCACCGACGGCAAGCTCGGTGGTCAGGCGGAGGTGCCCGGCGCCGCCGGCACGTGGAAAGATCTCACCGACAACGTCAACTTCATGGCCAGCAACCTCACTGCGCAGGTGAGAAACATCGCCGACGTCGCCACCGCCATCGCCGGCGGCGACCTGTCGAAGAAGATCACGGTGAACGTCAGCGGCGAGATCCTGCTGCTGAAAGAGACCATCAACACGATGGTCGATCAGTTGAACGCCTTCGCCGGCGAAGTGACGCGGGTGGCACGCGAGGTCGGCACCGAGGGACGGCTGGGCGGCCAGGCCAAGGTGCTCGGTGTCGCGGGTACGTGGAAGGATCTCACCGACTCGGTCAACTGGATGGCGAACAACCTCACCGCGCAGGTGAGAAACATCGCCGAAGTCGCCACCGCGATCGCGAGCGGCGACCTGTCGAAGAAGATCACGGTCGACGTCAGCGGCGAGATCCTCGAGCTGAAGAACACGATCAACACGATGGTCGATCAGCTCAACGCGTTCGCCGCCGAGGTGACGCGCGTCGCCCGCGAAGTCGGCACCGAAGGCAAGCTCGGAGGCCAGGCGCAGGTGCAGGGCGTGGCCGGGACGTGGAAGGACCTCACCGACAACGTCAACTCGATGGCGAGCAACCTCACCGCGCAGGTGAGAAACATCGCCGAAGTCGCCACCGCCATCGCCGGCGGCGATCTCTCGAAGAAGATCACGGTCGATGTGCGCGGCGAACTCCTGCTGCTCAAGGACACGCTCAACACGATGGTCGAGCAGCTGCGATCGTTTGCCGCCGAAGTCACGCGAGTAGCACGCGAGGTCGGCACCGACGGACGACTCGGCGGGCAGGCGGTGGTGCCCGGTGTCGGCGGGACGTGGAAGGACCTGACCGACAACGTCAACCTGCTCGCCGCGAACCTCACGACCCAGGTCCGCAACATCGCGGAAGTCACGACCGCGGTCGCGCGCGGCGACCTGTCACGCAAGATCACGGTCGACGTCAAGGGCGAGATCCTGGAACTGAAGAACACCATCAACACGATGGTCGATCAGCTCAATGCGTTCGCGGCGGAAGTCACGCGCGTGGCCCGCGAGGTCGGCACCGAAGGCCTCCTCGGCGGACAGGCCCAGGTGCCCGACGTGGCCGGCACGTGGAAAGACCTCACCGACAACGTCAACGTCATGGCCGCCAACCTCACCGAGCAGGTGCGCGGCATCGTCAAGGTCGTCACCGCGGTCGCCAACGGCGACCTGCAGCAGAACCTGACCGTGAAAGCGAAGGGTGAAGTCGCCGCGCTGGCCGACACCATCAACGACATGACCGGAACGCTCGCGACCTTCGCCGATCAGGTCACGTCGGTCGCGCGCGAAGTCGGCGTCGAAGGCCGCCTCGGTGGGCAGGCCAACGTGCCCGGCGCGGCGGGCACCTGGAAGGACCTCACCGGCAACGTGAACCTGCTGGCCGCCAACCTGACCACGCAGGTGCGCGCGATCGCCGAAGTCGCCACCGCGGTCACCAAGGGCGACCTCACGCGATCGATTCAGGTCGACGCGCGCGGCGAGGTCGCCGAGCTCAAAGACAACATCAACACGATGATCGACAACCTGCGGTTGACGACCGACCGCAACACCGAGCAGGACTGGTTGAAGACGAACCTCGCGCGCTTCACCGGCATGCTCCAGGGACAACGCGATCTCGCGACCGTCGGCAAGCTCCTGCTCTCGGAGCTGGTGCCGCTGGTCAGCGCGCATCAGGGCGTCATCTACCAGATGGACGTCGAGCCGACGCCGATGCTGAAAATGCTCGCGAGCTACGCCGAGGTCTCGGACAGTCCGTATCCGGCGCAGTTGAAGATCGGCGAAGGCTTCATCGGACAGTGCGCCCGCGACAAGCGGCGCATCTTCGTGTCCGATGTGCCGCGCGACACGGTCACGGTGGGGTCGGTGTTCTTCCACGCCCTGCCCCGCAATCTGGTCGTCTTCCCGGTCGTCTTCGAAGGCCAGATCAAAGCGGTGATCGGCATCGCCTCGCTGCGTGATTTCTCCGAGACCTACCTCGCGTTCCTCGAGCAGCTCACTGCCAGCATCGGCATCGTGCTGAACAGCATCGAAGCGACGATGCAGACCGAGGGACTGCTGAAGCAGTCGCAGGAGCTCGCCGGCGAGCTACAGACACAGCAGAAGGAGCTGCAGCAGACCAACGACGAGCTCGCGCTGAAGGCGCAGCAGCTGGCCGAGCAGAACGCCGAAGTCGAACGCAAGAATCAAGAGATCGAACAGGCGCGGCGCGCGCTCGAAGACAAGGCCGAGGAGCTCGCGCTCACCTCGAAGTACAAGTCCGAGTTCCTCGCCAACATGTCGCACGAGCTGCGCACGCCGCTCAACAGCATCCTGATCCTCGGCCAACAGCTCTCGGACAACCCCGAAGGCAACCTCACCGGCAGGCAGGTGGAATTCGCCCGCACGATTCAGGGCGCCGGGACCGATCTCCTCAATCTGATCACCGACATCCTCGATCTATCGAAGATCGAGTCGGGAACGGTGACGGTGGAGGCCGAAGAGATCTTCTTCACCAACCTGCTCGACATGGTGGTCCGAACGTTCTCGCACGATGCCGAGAATCGCGGGCTGTCGTTCGACGTCAGCGTCGACTCGGGGCTGGGCCGCAGCATCGTCACCGACTCGAAGCGACTGCAGCAGGTGTTGAAGAACCTGCTGTCGAACGCCTTCAAGTTCACGGCCCAGGGCGGCGTACGTCTGAGCGTCTCGGAAGTGACCGGGGGATGGACGACCAACCATCCCGTCCTCAGTCAGGCCGGCCGCGTGGTCTCGTTCGAAGTCGCCGACACCGGCATCGGCATCCCGCCGGAGAAGCAGCGGATCATCTTCGAAGCGTTTCAGCAGGCGGACGCGAGCACGAACCGCAAGTACGGCGGCACGGGGCTCGGTCTCGCGATCAGCCGCGAGCTCTCGAGCCTGCTCGGCGGCGAGATTCAGCTGCGCAGCGCGCCAGGTGTCGGCAGTACGTTCACGCTCTATCTCCCGCTTCGCTATGCCGGCCCCTCCACCGCCGCCGATCCGGCCGAACCGGCGTCGACACTGGTGGCACGGTCGCCTGCGCCGGTCGTCACGTTCCCGGCGGCACGTATCCCCGAGCGTTCGGTGGAGGTCGTCGAAGACGACCGTGACATCATCAAGCCGGGAGACCCGACGCTCCTGGTGGTCGAAGACGACGTGCATTACGCGCGCATTCTCGTCGATCTGGCGCGCAACAACGGCATCAAGCCGGTGGTGGCGATGCGAGGCGGCGACGCGCTCGCCCTCGCGCGGCAATATCGGCCGACCGCGGTGTCGCTCGACGTGTTCCTGCCCGACATGCTGGGATGGACGGTACTGAGTCAGTTGAAGCAGGACCCCGAGACGCGGCACATCCCGGTTCAGATCCTCACGCTCGACGAAGATCGGCGGCACGGGCTGGCGCGCGGCGCGTTCTCCTTCATCAGCAAGCCGACCACGAAGCAGGGCCTCGAGGCCGCGATCGCGCGCATCCGGTCCTATGCGATCCCGCGCCGCAAGCGTCTGCTCGTCGTCGAAGACAACCCCGCCGAACAGTTGAGCGTGCAACAGCTCCTCGGGCACGACGACATCGAAATCGTGATGGCCGATACCGGCGCGGCCGCGCTCGCGGCGATGAGCGAGCAGATGTGTGACTGCGTGGTCCTCGATCTGCGGCTGCCGGACATGTCGGGCTTCGAGGTGCTGGAACGGATCAGTCAGAACCAGAACTTCGCGGACGTGCCGGTGGTCGTCTTCACTGGTCGAGAGCTCTCAGCCGAAGAGGACGCGCGCCTGCACACGCTGGCGCGCAGCGTGGTGGTCAAAGGCGTGGAGTCGCCCGAACGGCTGCTCGACGAAACGTCGCTGTTCCTCCATCGCGTCGTCTCCGACCTGCCGGTCGAGAAACAGCGCATGCTCGAACGGCTGCACCGTTCCGACGACGACCTCGTGGGCAAGGCCGTGCTGGTCGTCGACGATGACGTGCGCAACATCTTCGCCCTGAGCAGCGTGCTCGAGCGGCGCGGGATGCACGTCCTGACGGCCAATACCGGCAGCGAAGCGATCGACCTGATGGAAAAAACGTCCAACCTGTCGATCGTATTGATGGATATCATGATGCCGGAGATGGACGGCTATCAGACCATCCGTCGCATCAGAACCAACTCGGCATTCCAGCGACTGCCGATCGTGGCGCTCACCGCCAAGGCGATGAAGGGCGACCGCGAGAAATGCTTCGAGGCGGGTGCCTCCGACTATCTGGCGAAACCGGTGAACACCGAACAGCTCCTGTCGGTGCTTCGTATGTGGCTCCATCGATAAGGCGACCAATCATGAGTGGCAGCACGCGGGTCAATCGAGTCAACATCCTGCTGGTCGACGACCAGCCATCGAAGCTGCTCACGTACGAATCGATCCTGAGCGAGCTGGGCGAAAACCTTCTGACCGCAAGTTCGGCGACCGAAGCGCTCGACTGTCTCCTGCGAACGGAGATCGCCGTCGTGCTCGTCGACGTGTGCATGCCCGACCTCGACGGATACGAGCTGGCGTCGATGATCCGGCAGCATCCCCGCTTCCAGAAGACGTCGATCATCTTCGTGTCCGCGGTGCTGATGACGGACCTCGATCGTCTGCGCGGATACGAGAGCGGCGGGGTCGACTACGTGCCCGTCCCGGTCGTGCCGGAGATCCTGCGGGCCAAGGTCAGCGTGTTCGCCGATCTGTATCGCAAGACACGCGCGCTCGAACGTCTCAACGCCGAGCTCGAGCGCCGCGTGAGCGAACGCACCGCGGCACTCGAGGCCTCGACGGCAGCGCTGAAAGAAGCGGATCGTCGGAAGGACGAGTTCCTGGCGATGCTCGCGCACGAACTCCGCAATCCGCTCGCGCCGATCAGCACCGCCGTGCAGCTGCTGCGACTCAAGGAGTTGTCCGAATCACAGCGCGACCGGGCGCGTGACGTGCTCGAACGCCAGGTTCAGCATCTGGTGTTCCTCGTCGACGACCTACTCGACGTGTCGCGCATCACGCGCGGGATGATCACGCTGCATCGCGAGCGCGTGCTGATCGGCGCCGTGGTCGCGCGGGCGGTGGAGACCGCGCGGCCCGCGATCGATGAACGGCACCATACGCTCACGCTCGATCTGTCGGACGAAGTGCTCTCGGTCGAAGGCGACAAGGCACGCCTGACGCAGGTCGTCGGCAACCTGCTCAACAACGCCGTGAAGTTCATGGAGCCGGGCGGGCGCATCCTGCTCAAGGTCGCGCGCGAAGGGACGTCGGTCGCCATCACCGTCAAGGACAACGGGATCGGCATCTCGAACGAGCAGATGCCTCGCATCTTCGATCTCTTCACACAGGCCCATGCCAAATCCGACAGCGTGCAGGGAGGACTCGGCATCGGCCTGGCGCTCGTCCGACGCCTGGTCGAAATGCACGGCGGAACCGTCGCCGCGCACAGCGCCGGACCAGGCCAGGGGACGGAGATCACGTTGCGTCTGCCGTTGTGGGCGACGCAGGGCGTCGCCCGTCCCGATGAATCAGTCATATTGCCGCCATCGACGTCGGCGCCGCAGGTCGGTCCGTGCCGCATCCTCGTGGTCGACGATCATCCCGATGCGGTCGAGGCGCTGTCGATGCAGCTGCAGGTGGCGGGGCACGACGTGCGTTCGGCGAACGACGGCATCGAGGCGATGACCATCGGGGAATCGTTCCAGCCGCAGGTGGTGATTCTCGATCTCGGGATGCCGAAGATGGACGGGTATGAAACCGTGAGAAGTATGCGCAGGCGGACGTGGGGGTCCCGGGCCCTGATCGTCGCCTTGACCGGCTGGGCGCAGCCCTATGATCGCCAGAAAACGGCGGAAGCCGGGTTCGATGCACACCTTGTCAAGCCGGTGACCGAGTTCGAATTATTTCAGGCAATTGCTGCAGGTCGAGCGACCAATGCGGACACTCCGGCGTTATGATCCGCTACACGACTCGAGCCCATCTTTACACTAGCCCTAAAGGCGGGCGTTCGGGTCGCTGAGATCGCCGGCGGTTGGAGCGGTTCAGCTCGGTACGAGAATCGCAGCCGCGGCCCCAAAAGCGTAAAAGGACTTATGGATCTCGCAGTCGCGGAATCGCTCGGTCCCGAAGCTCAGCCAAATTTCACTGACGGATTTGGCGAACGTCGACAGGCCATCGGCGCTCGTGGTGAGCGTCTCGAAGTCCTACGGCTGAGCTCGACGCTAGGTGACGCCTCTGCTCTCGAACTCAGCCTGCGCGAGCGCGCAAGTCGACTGAGTCCGGTCAGGGACGTGCACTTCGCCCATCTCCGGGCGGTCATTCTCGACCAGCAGGCGCGCACGCTTCTGGTCTTCTCCGATTACGTCCCAGGCGTGCGACTGTCGTCGCTCCTGGCCGCCGCCGAGAAGCGCTCGCTCTCACTCGATCTCAATGCGGTGCGCTGCCTTCTGCGACAGCTCGTTCGCGCCTCGGCGGCCTGGTGCGATCTGCTGGCCGGCATTGCTCACGGCGCCATCGGTCCGGAACGGATCATCATCACGCCGGATGGTCAGCTCGTGCTGGCCGACGGCGCGGTCGGCGCGATCCTCGAGCAGCTTCGCTACTCGCGCGATCGCTACTGGAACGAGCTGCGGGTTCCGTTGCCTCCGCCTCCGGCTGCGCCGGCGTTCGACGCTCGCACGGATATGGCGCAAATCGGTCTCGTGTGTCTCGCCCTGGTCCTCGGACGCCGCCTGACGAGCGACGTCTACCCCACAGGGTTGGGGGAGGCGCTCGGTTCTGCATCCGTGCGATCGGCAGTGGGCGTGCTCGAGCCGCTGTCCCCCTCGCTCCGCGAGTGGCTGGGCCGCGCGATGCAGCTCGATGCACGTCGATCGTTCCGTTCCGCTTTGGAAGCGGCGGCGGAGCTCGACGGGGCCATCGGCCCCGAGGAGGCGGCGCTCGAACGCGACGCCTTCCACATGTTCCAGGCACGATGCCTGACGCTCGACGTACGTCGGCCGCCAACCGAGATTCCCGACGACGCGTTACCCGACGACCCCGTCGGCGACGACGTCGCCTCGGACGTCGACCTCACGCCACGAATCGAAGCGTTGCGCGCGTTTCTGGCACGGTATCCGCTGCATTCGCCGCCGCGTCCGGGGACTCCGCCACTCGCTGCTGCGGCTCCTGCTCCAGTCGCTCCCGCTCCGGCTCCAGTCGCATCCGCTCCCGCTCCATTTGCGCCTCCTCCGGCGCCGTTTGCTCCTCCTCAGGCTCCATATGCTCCTGCTGCGGCCGAGGAACCTGCGAGCGTGGTCGATGAGCCCTTTGCGGAGGAGATCGAGGCGGAGGCGCTGCTCGCCGATCTTGCTCTCGACGACGAAGTGCTTCCGCGGAGAAGCGCTGCACCCATCCACGCTGACTGGACGCGTCGTTTTCGCTACGCCGGGATCGCTGTGCTTGCAGTGGGGAGTCTGATCGTCGCAGCCTTCGCGTTGGGCCTGCTGAAAACACCGGGAGGCGCCCCGACTGGTACGTACTCGATTTCGACCAATCCTGTCGGCGTCCAAGTCGTCATCGACAGCGTCCGGCGCGGTGTGACACCGCTCGGCGTCGAATTGCCACCTGGCCAGCACACCGTTGAGCTGGTCACCGATCGCGGATCGCGTCAGTTCCCGATCACGATCAAATCGGGCGGCGAAGTCTCACAGTTCTTCGACCTGCCGGCCGCGGCCGCAGCCGCGGCATCGCCGACCACGAACGGCGAGTTGCAGGTGCGGACCGATCCGCCGGCGGCGGCGGTCGCGGTCGACGGGCGCAGTGTGGGCCGATCTCCCGTCAGCGTTGCCGACCTCCCTCCGGGACCACACACGGTGCAGCTCGCATCCGACGCGGGAACGGTGACCGAACGCGTGCTGATCGAACCGGGGAAGACCGCATCACTGTTCGTGCCCCTGGGGCCGCGTGCTGGCACCGGTAGTACCGCGGGGTGGGTCACCGTGGCGGCACCAGCCGACGTACAGGTGTTCGAGAGCGATCGGTTCATCGGGAGCAACCGGATCGATCGCATCATGCTTCCTGTGGGCCGACACGATCTGGACATCGTGAACGAATCGCTCGGGTATCGCGAGCGTCGCTCAGTGCAGATCACGGCCGGTCAGGTCTCTTCGGTGCGTCTCAATTGGCCCAATGGCACGCTCGCGATCAATGCGGTGCCGTGGGCCGAGGCGTTCGTCGACGGAATGCCCGTCGGCGAAACGCCGATTGGAAGCATCCAGGTGCCGATCGGCGTCCACGAAATCGTGTTACGTCACCCCGACTTGGGAGAACGGCGCACGACGGTTACCGTGACACTCGGTGCCGCGGCAAAAGTAGGCGCCGACCTGAGAACCAAATGAACGCCCCAAGAACCAGATGAACAGGCGGTCCTTCGCGGTGTGTCTGACCACCGCACTTGTCCTTGTGTTGTCCCTGCGGCCTTCGGCTCAGGAGTCGCTGACCTCGGCGCGGCAGCTGTACGCGTCGGCCGAGTACAAAAGCGCGCTGAACATGTTGGACGGGTTGATTAAAGCCAACCCCTCGACTTCCGATCGGCAGGCGATCGATCTCTATCGCACCTTCTGTCTCGTCGCGCTCGGAAGCGTCGACGAAGCGTCCGCAGCGATCGACGCCATGATCACGCGCGATCCGCTCTACCATCCAAACCTCGATGACGTTCCACCGCGGCTCCGGACCCTCTTCACCAACGCCCGGAAGAAGCTGTTGCCGGGAATCATCCAGCAGCGCTACGTCACCGCGAAGGCGGCCTTCGATCGCAACGAATACAAGACGGCGCGCGAAGGCTTTACCCAGCTCCTGATCGCGCTCTCCGAACCCGACATCGCGCAAGCCGCCGGTCAGCCACCACTGTCGGATCTGCGTGTCCTGGCAACCGGCTTCAACGACCTGGCGATCAGGGCGCTGACGCCGCCGCCTGCACCGCAGTCGGCCGCGCCTGCGGCCGTGGCATCTGGACCAATCGTGCCGCCGCCGTTGCCAGGCGCCGGGTCCGGCCCCGGGCCTGGCCCTGCGCCTGCCGCGGCAACGCGCGTTGTGGAGGTGTACACGAAGGACACTCCCAACGTTGTTGAACCGGTCATGGTGCGGCAGATCCTGCCTCCGTATCCCGGTAAGGTGACCACACCGAAGGTCGGCGTCATCGACATCGTCATCGACGAGAACGGCGCGGTCGAATCGGCAACGATGGTCGAATCGGTCGATCCGCTTTACAACCGAATCCTCATATCGGCCGCGAAGACCTGGACGTACCAGCCGGCAAAACGCGACGGCATGCCTGTCAAATTCAGGCGGCGCATTCAGGTCAACCTCACCCAGGCCGCGCCTCCGTCCCGGCGAGAACAGTAGACGCCCTTCCCGATCCCGATCGGCTGGTGATGACACGAGCCGATCCGCTGGTGGTCTTGCGCGAGCAGTGACCGCGCGCGGCGTCGGCTCGCTCGCCGTCAACGCCGCGGATCGGGATCGAAGAGAGCCGGCCGGAATTTCTGGTGACAGCTCGTACACGACGCGTCGAGACGATCGGCGAGTGCACCGAGCGCTTTGGCATCGTGCGACTCCCCTGCTTTGTACGCCGCGCTCCCGACATCGATCAGCGAACGCGACGCGGAGACCCAGTCGGCCGCACTGTTTCTCATGATCAGCAGGTTGCCTGATTCGGCGAGGATCATCGCGCTGCGTTTCAGCGCCGCCCATTCCTGATCGGTGGCCGGCGCGCGACTCGCGGCGAGCTGGACGTCGTTCGACGAAGGGTGAATGATCTCCAGCATCAACTGCTTCATCGTGGCCACCGGTCGAAGCAATTCCGAGGATGGGGCCTGCGCGATAAGGGACGACGAGAGCAGGGACACGATGATGAGGAAGCATCGGCTGATCTGCATGCCAGCCATTCTGCATCCACCGGGGCCGCTGTGTCCGCCGTCGAACGACGGCGTCCCATCACCGAACAGCAGCGATCAACGCGAGCGTCCTAAGTTCTGGCATGTCTGAATTTAGACGCTGAGCTCCATGGCCTGCCGCTTGTAAGCCCCCGCATACGAGGGAGCCGGAATGGACATCCTCAGACACGACATCCGCAGCGCGTTTCGGGCGCTTCTCCGAAGCTGGGGCTTCACGATCGCTGCCGTCGTGATGCTCGCGCTCGGCATCGGCGCGAATACCGCCATCTTCAGCGTGCTGCGCGCCTCGTCATTGCGAGGCTCACCCGTTCCAGACCCTGATCGTCTCGTCATGATCTGGACGACGCCTGCCGGCGATCCGCGGTCGAACGAGGGGGCGCGCATCGTCGAGTACTTCGCGTGGCGAGACGAGAATCACACGTTCGACGCGGTCGGAACGACGCTCGGCTGGCAGAGCACCGTCAACGCAGAACGCGATGGCGAGCCGGCGGAACGGCTCGCGGGCGCGCGGTTCAGCGCATCGGCGTTTCGGGCGCTCGCCGCTCACCCGCAGCTTGGTCGCTTCTTCACACCGGAGGAAGACAGGGTTGGTTTCGGTGACGGCGTGGTCGTCATCAGCGATCGGTTGTGGCGTACGCGTTTCGCCGCCGATCCGGGCGTGTTGAACCGGACGATGATCCTCGATGGCTCACCGAGCGTCATCGTCGGCGTCATGCCGCCAGGCTTCGGCGTGTTCAACACCGCGGCCGACTTCTGGATTCCGAGCTCGTTCAGCCCGTTTCAAGTCCAGGCACGCGGCGTCAACAGAGTGTTGACGATCATCGGTCGGGTGAAGGCCGGTGTCTCTCTCGAACAGGCACAGTCGGATATTGAAGCCATCAACGCCAGGCTCGCGAAGGAAGATCCGGGACCACAGAAGGGACGGGGCATTCGCGTGCAGCCGATCGAAAGCGCGCTGTTCGGGAATCTGCGCCGCATCCTGAACGTGCTGCAGGGAGCGGTTGGATTCGTGCTCCTGATCGCCTGTGCGAACGTGGCCGGACTGCTCCTCGTACGCGCCACGGCACGACACCGCGAAGTTGCGATTCGTCGCGCGCTCGGCGCGAGCCCGATACGCATCATCCGACTCTTTCTCACCGAGAGCCTGATGCTGTCGCTGGCCGGCACCGTTCTCGGAATCGGGCTCGCGAAGATGGGTGTGCGCGCGCTCAGCGTCGCCGCGCCGCCATGGCTGTCGAACGTCCAGCAGATCGACGTCGACGGACGAGTGCTCGCGGTCACGATCGCCGTCTCGATCCTCACCGCTGTCGCGTTCGGCCTGATCCCGTTGCTCAGCGTGGCGACGCCAAGCCTCGCGACTCCACTCAAGGAATCGGCACGCGCGGCGACTGCGGGACGGGCGTCGCGTCGCGTGCAGGGGGCGCTCGTGGTGGCACAGGTCGCGCTCACGCTCGTCCTGCTCGTGGGCGCGGGCCTCCTGATCAAGAGCTTCTGGAACCTGCAGCGTCTGAACCTCGGACTCGATTCGTCGCGCGTCGCGTGGTTCCAGACGCGTGTCCCGGCCAACAAGGGATTGCGCCAGGTCGGCAACCAGAACGGCTTCATCCAGCTCGAAGTGAATCCTGTCGTCGCCCAGACCTTCGAGAATGTCCGCGATCGACTGCAGCAGGTTCCGGGTGTCGAGTCAGTCGCTGGCACCAATGTCGAGATCGTGGCTGGTGCAGTCCTGCAGGCACCGTTCAGGATCGAGGGCCGGCCGATTGAAGGAGGAGTCGCGCCCATCGCCGGGTTGGCGATCCGGACGACCGAGCCGTTTGTGAACTACTCGCTGGTCACGTCTGGTTTCTTCAAGACGATTCGCGTGCCGGTGAAGCAAGGGCGTGAGTTCACCTCGCGCGACACACGCGAGAGTGCGCCGGTCGCGATCATCAACGAGAGTATGGCGCGACGGTACTGGCCCACTGAGAATCCGATCGGACAGCGCGTGACGGTGACGATCGTACCGGGTGATCCGCCACGCGAGATCGTCGGTGTTGTTGGCGACACGCCGTCCAGCCGATGGGACCGCTCGCCGGCGCCTGGTCTCTACGTGCCGCTTCTACAGGAGTCGCTACGCTCGCGCGTGCCCTACGGCCAGAGCCGCGTCAACATCTATTACATGTTGCGAATCGATCAGCCGCTCGCGACGATCATGCCGTCTCTTCGAAGGGCGTTGGCGGAGGTCGATCGCAGCCTGCCGGTGAGCCAGGTCGAGATGATGGACGACTACTTCGCCCGTCAGGTGGACGCGCCGCGCGACTCGATGGTGCTCATCGGGATCTTCAGCGCGGTGGCGCTGATCCTGGCGCTGTTCGGCCTCTACGGCATCGTCGCCTATGGCGTCGCTCAGCGCACGCACGAGATCGGCATTCGCGTGGCGCTCGGTGCACAGCGCGCGAACGTGCTCGGCCTCGTGCTGCGTCAGAGCACGATGCTCACAATCGCCGGGCTCGTCATCGGCGTCGGCGCGGCGGCTTCATTGACGAAGTACGTGCAGAGTCTCCTCTTCGAGCTGACGCCGCTCGACGCGGCCACATTCACGACGATGCCGGCGTTATTCGCGCTGGTCGCGTCCCTCGCGTCCTACATCCCTGCGCGCCACGCGACGCGCGTCGAGCCCCAGGTCGTGCTGCGCGGCGACTGAGGACGAACGGATTCTCATGAGCATCTCAAACGGAAGAAACGGCCGGCGCGATTCAGCGGTCCCCCCTCACTCGCCACGTACAGCGTGGAGTCGTCGTCAAGTGCGACACCCTCGCCTTGTGGTTCCCTCAATCTGGCAATGGGAATGCGCACGGAGGGTCGGGCCTGTCCACCCGTCAGTTCCTTGGATTGGTAAACCAGCGCTTCGCGTGACGTTCTCACAACGACTCGAGACTGATCCGGCGACGCCTCGGCATCCGTGACCGCCTCCAACCCGAGCTGGCCGATGCGCTGAAACGTGAGCGCACCCGCCGACGCGGGGGACGCCGGGTTCGATCGATAGAGGCCTCCGACACGGTCTCTCGTGATGATGAAAAGGCCTTCACCGATGACGAACATCGCCTCAGCATTGTGAGGACCGTCCGCATATGTCGCGTCGAAGACTTCGGGAGTCGCGGTGTCGGCGTCGGTGGGTGCCGGTTCCGGCACACGATAGATTCGGATTCGCCGGCGCGTCAGGCCGTTGTCGCCAATGTCGGCGATGTAGAGGCACGCGCCAGACCCACACGGTGCTGCCGATACATCTTCCCAGTCGCGCGCGCGAGCTGGAACACGCACCCGGCCGCGGAGATTGCCCGCAGCGTCGAGTGCGAAAAGGATTTCTGCATTTCCTGAATCGTTGTGAGACCAGATCAGGCCAGGCGTACGTCGACTGATCGCGAGCCCGCTTGCCTCAGGAATCTCGGGCAACATTATCGGGCCGCTGAGGACCGTGCATGGCCCCGCCGTGTCGGCCGGAGCCATTACCAGCGCCACGATCATCACGGCGCCGATCACGCACCCGGCCACCACGCCGAGTTTCCACAGTCCGGCGCCGCGAGTCGACATCGTCAGCGATGAAGTCGCAGGGCGACGACGCGGTCGCGTGTGCGCCTGACGCTAGACGTCAGTGTCGATGCCCGCCGCCGCCATGGTGCCCGCCCCCGCCGGAATTGCCATGCGAGACGACGCGAGCACCGCCGCTATACCCCCGTACTGCCACGTTTCCCCGGTAGTAGTTCGGGGAACCGCCGCGATAGTAGGGTCCGCGATTGCCGTAGTACGCGCGGCCGCCGTAGTATGCGCGGCCTCCGTAATAAACGGGGTGCCCGGGATAGTAGACGCGTGCGTACGGGACCGCGTACGGAGCGTAGTAGTACGGGTAAGGCCCGTAGTAATACGGATACGGGACTGCGTACGGTACGTAGTATGGAGCACCCACAACGACGCTCGCCCCCACCACCGGTGTCCCTACTCCAACCGCCACGCTGACTTGCGCTCTCGCCGGAGCGGCACAGAGCACGATCACCAGTAGCGCACCAAGAATCAATGCACCTTTACGTCCCATCACGACCTCCATGGGCAAGCGGCCCCAGTATTTTACGTCCACCTGGGCCTTTTGTGACGAGCTCATCTACTGATTGACGGCCGTGCTCCGAGCGACTTCCAGCAAGGGCCGAGCCTGAAACTGGGCCTTCCCCGAGCAAGGGGCCACGCAGGGGCCGAGTCGAGTGGGCTATCCTCCGTTTGCTTTGGCTCGAGTCGCCGACATCGTGATCGCGGGCGCCGGTATGACTGGCGTCGCGGCGGCGCACCAGCTCGCGGTGCGCGCAGGCGTCTCCCGAATCGTGCTCGTCGATCCCCGTGAACCGCTGTCGCTCACGAGCAGCAAGGGGACGGAAGCGTATCGCAACTACTGGCCCGGGCCGGACAGCACGATGGCGCGCTTCATGGACCGCAGCATCGATCTGCTCGACGAGCTCGATCGCGAGAGCGGCCACGCATTCGAGCTCAATCGACGCGGATACGTGTTTCTGACGGCTGACGCCGCAGAGGCCGAGCGGCTGCGCACGCACGCCGGTCCCACGACAGAGTTCGTCGACGACGCGCGGACCATTCTGCAGCGCTATCCATTCATCACCGACCGCGTGCGAGCGATGCTTCACGTTCGACGCGCCGGCTTCATGAACGCGGCCAAGTTGGGTCAGCACCTGCTCGAGCGCTCGTGCGCGCGCGGAATCGAGGTGATCCACGACGCAGTCGCGGGGCTCGTCGTCGAGAACGGACGCCTCGTCGCGGCGACCCTCGCGTCGGGGACACGTATCGACGCGCGGGTCTTCGTCCTGGCCGCCGGTCCGCTGCTGACGGAATGGACGGACAAGCTCGATCTCGACGTTCCGATTCTCAACGAGCTGCACGGCAAGATCTCGTTCGAGGACGATGACGGCGTGATCCCCAGGGACGCTCCGCTGATGATCTGGAACGACATCGTCGACCTCGGTCCTCTCGGCACATTTCCACCCGCAGTGCATTTCCGTCCGCGCGGCGCGCGATCGATCCTCGGTATCTGGACCTACGACGCGCGCATCGAGCGTCCCACGTTTCCTCCCGTCTTCGCGCACGACTACGGTGACGTCGTGATGCGCGGCCTTGCGGTCATGGTCCCTGGCCTCGACACATGCGTGCAGCGCGGCGTGCCCCTAGTCGTGGATGGCGGCTACTACTGCAAGACTCCCGACAATCGCCCGCTCATCGGTCCAACCGCGATCGATGGCGCGTTCATTCTGGGAGCGCTCTCCGGTTACGGCATCATGGCCTCGCAAGCTGCTGCCGAAATGCTGGCGACCTATATCCTCGATCGCCCGCGCCCCGATTACGCCCCGGCGTTTCACCCCGCGCGCTTCCGAGATCCCGAGTATCAGCGCGTCCTTGCCACGCTCGATTCGAAGAGTGGGCAACTGTGATCGAGAAGGGCACGGAGGTTGGCGGAGGCACGGTTTCGCACGGAGACACGGAGCAACGGAGGTCGGACGGAGGCTCACTGATTCGGCGAACGTTGCGGCACGGGCGTCAGAATCGTTCGAGACAGGTTGCCTCCGTCCGTCCTCCGTGCCTCCGTGTCTCCGTGCGAAACCGTTTCTCCGCAATCTCCGGCGCTCGGAAAACGCACAAGCTGGAAATCGCCACCGCGTTGTGACAGCATGCCAGCGCCGCGCTGGAGGGCCCGATGTTCTCGCGCAGAGATTTCCTGAAGGCTGCCGGGCAAGGGATCGCGTTGACTGCGGTCGGCGTGCGAGCTGTGCCGTCGGCGATCGCGGCGCCGCTCGCGCAAGCGTCTCCGGTCTCGCTCCCGACGCCCATCACCCAGGAACAGAGCGCCTTCCTGATCAACGGCAAGACGTTTACCGCAGCGTACGAAGCGCGCACGACGTTGTGGGAAGTCCTGGCGGTCAAGCTCGGACTCACCGGTACGAACCGCAGCTGCAACAAGGCGAGCTGTGGGGCCTGCAGCGTGCTCATCGACGGTGTGCCCTTTTACTCCTGTCACACGCTCGCGATGGAGGCGGCTGGCCGGAAGATCCTGACCGTCGAAGGTGTCGGAGACGAGAAGAACCTGCATCCATTGCAGCGCATCGGTCACCAGCACGTCGCCGCCGACTGCGGCTTTTGTACCGCGGGCTGGGTCGTGACGGCGAAAGGCCTGCTCGATAAAAACCTCACGCCTTCGGAGGATCAGGTGAAGGCAGCGCTCGCCGGGCACATCTGCCGCTGCGCCGCTTACCCGTCAATCATCCGCACCGTTATCGAGAGCGCCGCCGTACTGCGTGGCGAGAAAGAATCGCCGGTCGAGCCGCACTCCATCGTCCACATCAAGCTGCCGATGGTGCGCGACTTCGCGACGCATGGCGGGCACGCGCCGGGCGACGAGTTGATCGAAGGGCCGGGCAAGACGGTCACCAGGAAGTGGCAAGGCTACGCGCCCCGCGATCTGAAGGTGATCGGCCAGTCGATGCCGCCGCTCGCAGAGGTGTCGATTCCGCGTTTCACGGGCAAAGCCGAGTACGCAAGCCGCGTGCGGTTTCCCAACATGCTGTTCGCGCGGTTCCTCACGTGTCCGCATCCGCGCGCCCGGATCACGGACATCGATACGTCCGCTGCCGAGAAGATGCCGGGCGTCGCGCATGTCCTTACCTACAAGAATGCGCCGGAGGTCCGGCTAAAGCCGGACACTACGACGACGACTATAGGGCCGGTCGTGACCACGCCGAACGGGAATCGTCTCGTGCCGCCTGCTCTGCCCCGCGACATGAACCTTCAGGGCGAGGTCGTCGCGATTGTCGCGGCGGAGACCGAAGATCTCGCCGACGATGCGATTGCGGCAATACAGGTGGACTACGAGGTGCTCCCCTTCGTCTCGACGATCACGGACGTGCTCGCTCCCGGCGCGCCCGACCTGCGTGGCGGAAGGGGTAACCTGATTCGTTCGTGGGAATCGAAAGCGGGCGACGTCGAGCGTGGCTTCGCGGAAGCCGACGTCGTGAAGGAGTTCGTGTATCACTTCGCCGGCGGCGTGTCGGTGCCGATGCAGCCGAGTGGCAGCGTCGCGAAGTGGGATGGTGACAGGCTGACGATCTGGGGCATGGGCCAGGGCATCTATCCGGTGCGAAGCGCGCTGGCCGCGTCGCTGGGCATCGAGGCCTCGAAGATCCGGTTCATCAACAAGTGGAACGGGTCGACGTTCGGCTCAGGGCGCCTCGCCGCCGAACGTTTCTATCCGCTGATGGCCCACCTCGCCAAGGTCACCGGGCGTCCCGTGAAGATCATGCTGCCGAAGGATCAGGAGCTCGCGCAGCTGCTGATCAAGCCTGAGACGTTGACGCGGTTCAAAGTCGGCGCGAAGAAGGACGGACAGATCGTCGCGCTGCAGCACGAGATCCTCTTGAGCGTCGGCGACGTCGAAACCGGGTATCACGCATCGGGTCCCGGGAACGCCACGAATCAGCTCGAGCTCTACACCTCGCGCGTGCCGCACTGGCGCTCGGTGTGGTCTGCGTACAAGACCAACGCACCCCGGCCCGGACCGTCTCGCAGTTACATCCAGCAGGAAACGAAGTGGTCATGGGAAGCGATGATGGACGAGATGGCCGAGACGCTCGGCCTCGATCCCATCGAGTTCCGCATGAAGCACATCACACGGCCCACGCCGGGCGACGATCGCTATCCGTACGACTCGTTCGCGTCGGTCGAAGTGCTGACCGAAGGCGCCAAAGTATTCGGCTGGGACAAGCGCAACGCGAAGCCTGGTGGCGCGGCGGGTCGATTCAAACGCGGCATGGGCCTCGGGATGACGCAGCACCATGGCGGCCTCATGGGCTATCACGAGGGCGAGCCCGCGTTCGCCGCGCTCGCGGCGGCGCCCGATGCGTCGGTCTTCGGTTCCGAGATCGAAGTCGGCGGCGACGGGTTGGTGACGATGAAGATTGCGCTGCCGGACAGCGGATCGAATGCCGGCACGGCGATCGCGCAGGTCGTCGCCGAAATGCTCGGATTCTCGAATCGCGATGCGATCCGCATCGCGTGGGGCGATACCAACATCGCGCCATCGAGCGACGAATGGTTCGGCGGCCGGACGATCACGCTGCAGGGAGCCGCGACGTTCAACGCCGCCGACACGCTGCGCAAGGATCTGCTCGCGCGCGCGGCGGGTGTCCTGAAGATCGAGGCCGGCTCGCTCCGGATCGCCGACGGCAGGATCGCTGCCGCAGACAATCCGAAGCAGGTCGTCACGTTCGCCGCGCTGGCGCGCGCCAGCGGCGGCAGCATCCGGGCGGTCGGCCGCGGCGTCGCCGGAGGCGAGCGCACCGGTCAGAACAAGGGTGTCGGCGCCTGCTTCGTCGAGGTGGAAGTCGATACGTGGACCGGCGACTGGCGCTTCATCCGTGCCACCTACGTGCACGACACCGGCATCGTCATCAACCCGCTCGTCGCCGAGGCGGACATGATCGGGTCGCTGGTCGAGAGCACGCAGGTCGCGACCGATCCGATTCCTTGGGACCGCGAGTTCCCGGGCACGCGCCACTACAGTGTCGGCTACCTCTCCTATCGCCTGCCGACGATCATGGACGTGCCCACGCAGACGCAGGTCTACATCGACAGCCTCGAGCCGCGCTGGTTCTACGGGATCAAGAGCTTCAGCGAGACGAGCATCGGAGCGGTGCCGGGCGCATTGGCCAATGCGATCTACAACGCGTGCGGCGTGCGAATCCGCGAGCACCCGATCACGCGCGACAAGATCATGGCCGGCCTTCGTCGAGGCCGTACGTAGGGGCGGCGCACGAGACCTATGAAAAAGATCGCCGTCTATCGGCCGACCACCACCGACGAAGCGATACGCATCCTGTCGTCGCATGGAACTCAGGCCGCAGTGTATGCGGGCGGCACCGATCTCCTCGTTCGCCTCAAGAACCGGTTGACGCAGGCGCCCGCGTATCTCGTCGACATCAAGAAGATCAACGACCTCCGCTACATCAGGGAAGACGCGAACGGCGGCGTCCGCATCGGCGCGCTGACCAAGCTCGCGGAGATCGTCGACTCGGAGCTCATTGCGAAGCGATACCCGATGTTGTCGAAGGCCACCGGCATGATCTCCTCCCCCGAGCTGCGCAACGCGTCGACGCTTGGCGGAGATCTACTGCAAGAGGTGTGGTGTCAGTATCTCCGTGGCGGCTACAGCTGCTGGCGCAACGGCGGGTATCTCTGTTACGGCGCGATCGGCGACAACAGCTACTATCACTCGGCGATGGGCGGTCGTCTGTGCTACGCCGTCTATCCTGGCGATGCGGCGACGGCGCTGATTCCCTACGATGCCACGGTGAAGCTTGCGACGCCGACCGGGATACAGGAGCTGTCGCTCGAGAAGCTCGTGCCGGGCGACATGATGGTCGATGGCCGTATTCAATCGCATGTCGTACGGCACAACGAGATCCTGACCGAGATCATCCTGCCGCCCCCCAGGCCGAATGCGCGGACGTCGTTTGAAAAGCTGCGTCCTCGCGGCGTGTGGGACTTCGCGATGGCCGCCCTCGCGCTGAACCTCGAGATGCGAGGCAGCGTGATCGACGATGCACGGGTGGTGTTCGGCGGCATCGCGGGCAAGCCCGTGCGCGAGCGGGCGGTCGAGGATTCTCTTCGGGGCAAGACGCTCGACGCGGCGCTGATCGATCAAGTGGTGCCGCGTGCGCTCACCAACGCTGCACCGCTCAAGTACAACGCGATGAAGATCGAGATGGCGAAGGGGCTGCTCGCGTCTGGCCTCGACAAGCTTCGTACGTAGGGGCCGCCTTGCCTGTCCGCCGTAGCCAGAAGCGCGTAGTCGGAAGGCGGCCCACCACACCATGAACCACATCGACGCCATCATCTTCGAGCCCGTCGGCAGCCTGACCGACTCCCTGCTGGCACCTCCCTACGACGATGCCCTGCCTGCGCTCACGGAGTTGAAAGCCCTCGGCCTCACGCTGATCGCGGCGTCCGTGCTGCCGCAGAACGAACTCGCACGCTTTCTCGACTCGTCAGGCCTGCGCGACCTTTTCGACGGCGTGAGCAGCGTCGAAGCGACGAGGGGCGACCGGGGCGCGATGCTGCGAAACGCGCTCGACGCCGCGCAGATTGCTCCCGATCACGCGCTCTTCATCACCGACAGCGCCGACGGACTCGCAGCCGCGCGAGCCGCCGGCGTGCACGGCATCCTGATGATGAACGACCCGGACGAAGCGATGAAGCTGACCGCCCACAATCCGGCGGGCGGGATCGTCTCCCTCCTCGAGCTGCCCGATCTCGTGCGATTCGTCTCGGCCGCTCACTCCGCTTACTTTGGCGGCGGCTGAGCGCTCGCCGGTCGTTTCGTCTTCACATCGATTTCAGAGGCGACTTTCTTACCCGCAGTATCCGTGTACTTCACGGAGACCTGGTCACCGACATGCACCGCGTCGGTGATCTTGAGGCCCGCGGCGCCGGCCTCCTTTGCCGCGCGAGTCTTCGACGAGCCGCCCTGCACTTTCACCACCGTCGCGTTCGTCGTCGAGAACTCCATCGCCCCTTTGTCCGTGTCGACCGTCAGCGTGTCGCCCGCGATTTTGGAGACCGGCCCGATCGCCGTGAGTGTCTTGGGTTTGTCCTGCGCAACGAGACTGACCGCGCAGCCGAGGACGAAGGCTGCCGACGTGAGGAGCATTCTGTGACTCATCAGGCACCTCCAAATGAGGATCGGATTGTCGCTCCAAATACGCTCAATCCGATCGAATCTCCACGAGCGGCGGCTGAGCGGAGTCCGTGCTTTCTCCGAGCGTGTAACTCCACTGGCACGAGTGCTTACGCTTCGATATTGGTCAGCTTCGAGCGGATGATCATGTGTCCCGAGGAGCGCAGGTACAGTTTGAGCAACGAGTCCCGCCCCGCCGCTGCTCCTGCGTTGTCGCCCGCCTTCTTTGCAGCCATGACGCCGTGCCACCTGCACCACAGGTCCGCGCCTGCGCACTGATCGAAGTGCCCGCGCGCGGCGGCCCAGCTTCCTGATGCTGCGGCAAGTGCTCCCCTTCCGAAATGCATCGCATCCTGAGCGACCCCCTCGTCGGCGTGCGATGCAGCGTCCGCATCGAGCGCAGCCGAGGTCTTCCTCGCTGCCGCGACGTCTCGCAGCAGCGCTTCCGCAGCGACCCGCGCTCGAAGCGCGTTCCGGCGATGGTTGAGCGTCGGCCCTGGCGGCAGCTGTCCACTGTCAACCACCTTCAGGACTTCGGCCACGACCGTCAACGCATCCCGCGGGCGCTCCGCAACGATGAGCGTCTGGGCGAGAAGAGAACCTGCTGCAGCAACGCGCTGCGGGTCCTGGTCTCCGCCTCGTGCCGTGTCCACCAGAATCCGAATCGCCTCCACCGTGTCGTTCGTGGCCAGCGCGGCAGCCGCCAAGTCGGCGTCGATGCGAAACGTGTTGACGGGACCCGTTCCGAGCTCCCTGGCTCTGGTCCATTGCTCGTGCGCTCCGGCGGTATCGCCCGCATAGAATCTCGCGAACGCGATACCTTCGTGTGCCTGCCAGAACCGGGGCGACAGCGCCAGTGCTTTTCGAAACGCCGCCTCGGCGTCCTTGAATCGACCGGCCGCCATGAGCGCCTCTCCCAACGAGTCCTGTGCGCTGGGGTCCTGGGGGTGAGTGCGGGCGAGCTCGGTGAACGCAGCAATCGCGGTCTTGGTGTCGTCCTGTCGAAGTGCGTCGTACCCGAGCGCCTGCAGCGCCACGCCATCATTCCGATCGAGGTGCGCCACGCCCGGCCCTCCTGCCTGCGCGGCTGAAACCGAGAACGCCGACTGAGACGTGTAACCCGCAAGAAGTGCAACGCAGATGAGGACTGCCGGTGTGTTCATCGGACTCCTTGGATGGGGACCGGCGACATTCTGCCATTTCGAGCTCAGCCTTGATCGGGATCAAGCCCAGCGCGGATGATCACGCAGGGATCGCAGAGAGGCGGAGATCGCGGAGGCGACGGGTGGTCGCCGGCCTGCGGCCGGCGAATGGATCGAGAGGAAACGAAGAAGACGAACGCCACCTGCATTGAAGGGCGCTCGTTTTCTTCGCTTCCTCTCGATCCACCCGCGCGGAGCGCGGGCCACCCGTCGCCGGAGCGCTCTGCGCTCTCCGCCTCCTCTGCGTGCTCTGCGTGAACCTCCGTGGCCTTCGTGGCCATGCTCTGGGGACGGAAGAACCCACCGAGAGAGACAGAGGAATTGGGGCCACAAAGATCACGAAGAACACAAAGGGGGACACGGAGAGTGGACAGGCACTCAAGATCACAAAGACGAGCAACGGTCCTTTGTGGCCCAAGACCTCCGTGATCTCCGTGGCCAACCTCCGTGATCTCCGTGACACAACAATCTCCGCGCCCTCCGTGGCATAGTTGTGCGCGGCGATAATCCGATGCGCGCACTGTTCACCTTCTTCTATCAAATCCTCCTCGTCCTCCTGCTGCCCACCGTGGCGGCAGCCGAGGTCGTCAAGATCGATGTGCTGCGACGCGACGATGCCGGCACACACGAACGGGTCATCGCGCGCGTCCATTACGCGGTCGATCCGAAGCTGCCGGTCAATCAGGCGATCGCCGACATCGCGTTCGCGCCGAAGAATGCCGACGGCAAAGTCGAATTCGACGGTGACCTGCTGCTCTTCCTCCCGAAGTCAGCGGCGTCCGCCCGTGGCACGGTGTTCCTCGAGATCGTCAACCGCGGACGCGATCAGGCGCTCGGCCTCATGAGCGCGGCCCGGCAGCGTGACCTCTCGCCCGAGAACTGGAGTCTGGGCGACGGCTTTCTGCTCAAGCAGGGCTTCACGGTTGCGTTTCTCGGATGGCAGTTCGACGTCGAGAAGGGCGATGGTCTTGCGTTGCGCGTACCGACTGCGCCGGTCAGCGGACTCGTTCGCGTGACCGATATCAAGACCGGTCCTACTCCTGGACCGACCGGCAGTCGACTCGCCTACTGCGCCGCCGATCCCACGCAGTCTGACGCGACGGTCACGTTCCGCAACGCGATCGCTGCTCCCCCACGCCTGCTTCCGCGAGACAGCTGGCAGCTCACTCGCGATGGATGCATCGTCCGCTGGCCGGACGGATCCGAAGCGGGCGTCAACGAGCTGATCTACCGCGCCACCGGATCGCCGGTCGCCGGTCTCGGGCTGGCAGCGGTCCGCGACTTCGCTTCGTATCTCAAGACCGGCGCGAGCGGTGCCACCCTTCGCGAGAACCCGGCGCTGATGAAGCGCGTCATCGGATTCGGCTACTCGCAGAGTGGACGCTTCCTTCGCGAGTTCGTGCGCGATGGCTTCAACCAGGACGAGCGCGGACGGGCGGCATTCGATGGGTTGATGATCGCGTCGGCGGGCGCCGGCGGCGGCAGCTTCAATCACCGCTTCGCGATGCCGGGTCAGGCGGGCAATTCAGTGCTCTCGATTTTCCGTCCCGTCGATCTACCTCCGTTCACCGACGAGGGTCTTCTGGCGAAGGCGACGTCCTCGTCGACGGTGCCGCGCATCTTCTATACGTTCTCATCGACCGAGTATTGGGCCCGGGCGGGGTCGCTCACGCAGACCAACGAGACGGGCACGACTGACGTGCCGTTCGCGTCGACCTCGCGTCTCTACTTCCTGACCAGCACACCGCACGCGTCGGGCTCGTTGCCGCCATCGCCGCAAGGCACACGCTACCCGCTCAACTTTGCCGATCAACGATGGGTACTCCGCGCGCTCCTCATCGATCTCGATCGATGGCTGGTCGCCGGCACCGAGCCGCCCCCGTCACGCTACCCGACGCTCGCGCGCCGCCAGCTGGTGCCTCGCGACAAGGTTCGCTTCCCGAAGATTCAGACGCTGCCGTTCGCCGACTACATGCCGGGCGTCTGGCACATGGACTACGGCTCTGATTACGCTTCGAGCCGCGTGATCACCAAAGAGCCCCCCGCGCTCGGCGCCCCCTATCCGGTCCTGGTGCCGCAGGTGAACGAAGACGGCAACGACGAAGGCGGGATCGCGATGCCGGAAGTGGCCGTACCACTCGGCACGTATACCGGCTGGAACGTCTCGACGTTTCCTCTCAGTGGACTGCGGTACCTTGCAGGACTCGTCGGCGCTTTCGATCCATTCCCGCGCACCCGCGCAGATCGCGAACGCTCGGGCGACTCGCGCCGATCGATCGAGGAGCGCTACATCGGTCGCGACGACTACCTCCTCCGCGTAAAGCGCGCCACCGGCGACCTCGTTCGCGATCGGTTTCTATTGTCAGAGGACGTCGACGGCGTGCTGGAACGCGCGTATCGATCGTGGGATCTGGTAGTCGGTAAGTAACCTGACAGGAATCAGGAAGCAGGAATCGCTCAATTGGGAAGCCTGAAACAGCGTTCACGCAGAGCACGCAGAGGCGCGGAGATCGCGGAGAGCTCCGGCGACGGGTGGCCCGCGCGGCGCGCGGGTGGATCGAGAGGACGCGAAGAAAACGAACGCCAACCGCAATAACGGGCGCTCGTTTTCTTCGCGTCCTCTCGATCCATCCGCCGGCCGGAGGCCGGCAACCACCCGTCGCCTCCGCGATCTCTGCCCCTCGGCGATCCCTGCGTGATCCTCCAGCGCTGCGATAGTAGCTTGCGGTTTCTGCCACTCTGGCAAAAGCGCACGTGTCAGAAATTGCGAACAACGAACTGCGTCCGACTCGAATTCGAGTCACACTCGCGCGAACGATCGCGGCATGGTGTTAGCAGTTTCCTATGGCATGACGAAACCGACAGCCAAGGAACTCAATGAGATCACATCGAAGATCATCGGTGCCGCAATTCCCATTCACAAGACGTTCGGGCCGGGCCTGCTGGAGCGCGCGTACAACGCCTGTCTCTGCCAGGGCTTGATGCGCGCGCACCTGAAGGTCGAACGGCAGAAGCCGCTGCCGTTGATGTATCACAGTGTTCGTATCGACTGCGCCTACCGCGCCGATATCGTCGTTGAAGAAAAGGTGCTCATCGAAGTGAAAGCCGTCGAGGCCTCGAATCCTACGTTTCGCCGGCAGGTCTATACGTACCTTCGTCTCGGGGATTACCGCGTCGGCCTGCTGCTCAATTTCGGGGCACCAACGATGTTGGAAGGGATCGAGCGCATCGTGAACGATTTCCCGGATGAGTGAATCGAAGTAGTGAAAGGTTCACGCAGAGCACGCAGAGGCGCGGAGATCGCAGAGGGCTCCGGCGACGGGTGGCCCGCGCGTCGCGCGGGTGGATCGAGAGGACGCTAAGAAACGAACGCCAACCGCAATAACGGGCGCTCGTTTTCTTAGCGTCCTCTCGATCCATCCGCCGGCCGGAGGCCGGCGACCACCCGTCGCCTCCGCGATCCCTGCTCCTCTGCGATCTCTGCGTGATCGTTTACCAGTAGTTCGATACGCACCCGCTATCACTTCTTTGGCAACGCGAAGGCAACGTACACCCCACCTGACTTCGGGGCCGTCTTGCCGGCGCCGCGCGCCGTGTCTTTGCCTCCGCCGGCTGGAACGACGATGAACTGACGTCCACTCACCTGGTAGGTTGCAGGCGTCCCGTTGCCCGCAAACGGCAGTGTCGTTTCCCACAGCAGCGCGCCCGTTGCCTTGTCGAACGCGCGGAACTTGCGATCGAAATTGGTGGCGCCGATGAACACCAATCCACCCGCGGTGACGATCGGTCCGCCATAGTTCTCGCTGCCGGTCTTCGTCAGCCCCTTGGCGGCGAGCTCCGGGTACTCACCGAGCGGAATCTTCCAGGCGTACTCGCCGGTATTCAGATTGATGGCGTTGAGCGTGCCCCACGGCGGCGCGATTGCCGGATAGCCATCGGCGTCGAGAAACTTCCTGTAGCCGGTGAATCGATATTTCGGCGCGCCCGCTGCAGGACTCGATTCGCTCGCGTCATTCGGCGCGAGTCCACCAGTCCACGCCATCTCGTTGGCGTTCACGTACAGAATCCCTGTCGCCGGATCGAACGCCGTACCGCCCCACTCGGCTCCCCCATCGAATCCCGGAAAGACCACCGTCTGCGTGTTGACGCCGAGCGGCGCGAACGGTCCGCCGATTCGGAACGACCCCAGCGCCTTCCGTGCCTCGAGGTTCGCCGCCGGCGTTCGCGTGGTCAGCATCGTCTCCGTCAACTGCTGCCGCGCGAACGGCGCCGGCTTCAGCGGAATCGGCTGCGTGCGGGCGGTGCGTTCGCCGTCGACGAGGCTCGCTGGAAACGCGCGGTACTCGAGTGGATACAGCGACTCGCCCGACCCGCGATCGAAGACGAAGACGTAGCCGTTCTTCGTGACCTGCGCGACCGCCTCGACACGGCGGCCATTGCGGGTCAGCGTGACGAGACTCGGCGGCGACGGAAAGTCGCGATCCCAGATGTCGTGCCGAACGGCTTGAAAGTGCCAGAGGCGCCGGCCGGTATCGGCGTCGAGCGCGAGCAGCGAGTTCGCAAAGAGGTTGTCGCCGAGACGCGCGGCTCCGTAGAAGTCGGGCGCCGCGGATCCAGTCGGCGCGTAGACGATCCCGCGCTGGGCATCGACCGCCATACCCGCCCAGTTGTTCGCGCCGCCCGCCGTTTTCCACGCATCACCCGGCCAGGTTTCGTACCCAGCCTCACCGGGGTGCGGGATCGTATGAAACGTCCACCGCTGGGTACCGGTCTTCACGTCGAACGCACGGATGTCGCCGGGAGACGAAGGCCAGCCTTCGCCCACGCGTCCGCCGACGATCAGCATGTTCTTGTAGATCACGCCTGGCGTGGTCAACGCGATCGATTGGCTCGCCGCTTCACGATCGAGCCCCTCGCGCAAATCGATGCGACCGTCTTTCCCGAATTTCGGATCGGGCTTCCCTGTTTTGGGATCGAGTGAGTAGATGTACGACCCCTGCGCCGTGAACACACGCGCGTCGCTGCCCTCGGCCCAGTAGGTCACGCCGCGATTCGGCCCCCGGCCCGGCATCCCCGAATCGAACGTCCATCGCGCGACACCGGTTGCGGCATCGAGCGCGACGACTTTGTGACTCGGCGTCGTCGTGAAGAGTGTGCCGTTGATGGCGATGGGATTGGTCTGCAGACCTCCGGTCTCGCCCGAATCGAAGGTCCACGCCACCTGGAGCTGCTTGACGTTGTCTTTGTCGATCTGCGTGAGGCTGGAATAGCGAATCTGCTCGGGACCGCCGCCATACGCACTCCATCCAGTATGCGTGTCGGCTCCCTCTGGCGCGGCGTTCCCTTGTGGTGCTCGAGCATGCACCGCGGAGAACGCCGCGGTCAGGCTGAGAAGCGTGGCAACACGAATCGCGCGCCTGAAGATCATGGCCCCTGAACGCGACTCGATTGTAACCTCGGGCCGAGTGCGTTGGGCCGCCTTCAGGCGGCCCGGGCCGAGGCGCGGTCAAGCCGGCTTGCTGGGCCCGTTGAGTACATCCTGCAGCGCGTTCATGCCGACGGGTTTGGTGAAGAAGTGGTCGAACACCTCGAGCGCGCGCTTCTTGTCCTGTTCCTGTCCCCACCCGCTGATCGCCACCAGCGTGATGCTCCCGTCGCGCCGCTGGCGAATCTGCTTCGCCAGTTCGACGCCGTTCATCACCGGCATCCCGATGTCCAGGATCATCACCGTAGGCCGATAGCTATCGACCAGCGCCAGCGCACTCGCCGCATCGTAGACGACGCGAACGTCGGCGCCCAGCATGCTGAGGAGGAGGCCCAGGCTGTTCGATGTGTCCTCGTTGTCGTCCACGACAACGATGCGGTGACGGGAGATCTCCGCTGCCAGCGCCGGTTCATTCCGGACAGCAGACGGTCCCGACGCCAGCGGCAGCTTGATCACGAACTCGCTGCCGTGGCCGATGCCGGCACTGTGCGCCTCGACGGTGCCGCCATGCAGCCGGACCAGTGCCCGCACCAGCGTCAGGCCCAGCCCGAGACCGCTCTGCGGCGAGCCGTCGTCGGTCACCTGCATGAAGATGTCGAAGATGTGCGGAAGCACGTCGGCATTGAGCCCGCGCCCGTCGTCTTTCACGGAGATGCTGGCACGTCCGTCCTCGCGAGCCACGGTAATGGCGATCGAGCCGCTCCGGCTCGAGTACTTCGTCGCGTTGTTGAGCAAGTTCGAGATCGCCTGCGAGATTCGAACCGGATCTGCATCGAGATACAACGTCTCCTGCGGCAGGCTCACAACGAGGCGTTGACCTGCGCGGTCGATCGACGGCTGGTTCGCTTCCACCGCGACGTTGACGCATTCGGAGAGCGAGATGCGTTCGCGCCGCAGCGTCACCTTGTCGAGCGTGATGCGTGAGATGTCCAGGAGGTCATCGACCAGACGCATCAGATGGGTCAGCTGCCGGCGCATGGTGAGACGCGCCTGTTCCGCGGACTTCGCCGACACCTCGGGCAGATTCAGAATATCGAGCGCCGTCCGCAGGGGCGCGAGCGGATTCCGGAGCTCATGTGCCAGCGTCGCGAGGAATTCGTTCTTGCGGCGATCGGCCTCCCGCAGGTGCTGTTCGGACGCGCGGCGTTCGGTCACGTCGACGAACGTCATGACAACGCCGTCGATGCGCTCGTCATAGGTGCGGTACGGCGCCAGCCGCATCATCTGCCATCGGCCGTCTTTGGTCTGTACCTCGCGCTCGACCCGCTCGAGGTCATCGAGCACCCTGTCGATGTCCGACTGCAGGTCGGTATTGATCAGGTGCGAGTTGATGTCAGAGAGCGGACGGCCGCGATCGCTCGGGATCAGCGAGAAGATGTCGCGGGCTCTCGGCGTGAACAGCTTGATGCGCGAGGAGCGGTCCAGGAAGATGGTGCCGATATCGGTCGAGTTGACCAGGTTCTGGATGTCGTTGTTGGCCTGCGACTGCTCTTCGATCTTGACCTTGAGCTCCTGATTGACGGTCCGCAGCTCCTCGTTCACGGACTGCAGTTCTTCCTTGCTCGTTTCGAGCTCCTCGGTCGCCGACCGCAGCTCTTCGTTGATCGCCTGGAGCTCTTCGTTCGACGCCTTCAGCTCCTCGGCCTGCGTTTCGTGCTGCTCGATCGTGGCGCGCAGCTGGGACTTCAGCCGAATGACCTCCTCTTCGAGTTGCCGGGCAGGCTCCGTCGAGCTGACCGAGGCCGAAGACTCGGAAGTGGTGACTTCACCACCGTCATCCGACTCGTTGAACACGATGAGGAAGAATCCGCGCGCCGGATCTTCATTGCGCAGCACTGGCTTCACGAACACATCGACCAGCACCTGGTGATCGTCGATGCGGACCTTCAGTCCGCGTGCGTCGACGTTCGTGCGGTTTTGAGCCGCCTGGTAGAGCGCCGTGCGCAGTTCGAGCCTCATCTCCGGCCGCACCGTCCGAAGCACGTTCTGCGACGGCTCTCCTCCCCCGAACTGGAGATAGCGGCCCGCCCGCTCGGAGAGATGGACGATGTCGTGTTCCTCGTTCACGACCAGCGAGGGCGGCGCATACTGCTCCAGCAGACGCTGGTGCAGATCCGGATACGACTGTCGCTCGCGCACCCGCACTTCCGACGCTCGGTCTCCGGACGGCGCGTCCTTCTGGCGCGGCGAAATGGCGACCAGCGGCACCGAAAATCGCGCGGGCACGGGCCGGCTCTGAAACAGATGCGTCGACTTGTCGACGGTCGCGAACAGGTCGCCGGCGCCGTCGACCGACTCGGACGACCCGAGGAGCAGGTACCCACTCGGGGTCAACGCAAAATGCAGCACCTCGATGACGCGATTCTGCGCCGCACGATTGAGATAGATCAGCAGGTTACGGCACGAGACCAGGTCGAGATGCGAGAACGGCGGATCCTTGATGAGATTGTGGTGCGCGAAGAGCACGATCTCGCGGATCTCCTTCCGGACGCGGTACCGTTCGCCCTCTTTGGTGAAGAACCGGCGCAGCCGCTCGGGCGAGACGTCGGCGGCATCGTTCAGCGTGTATAGCCCTTCGCGGGCGGCCGCCACGGCCGCTTCGTCGATGTCGGTGGCAAACACCTGCAAGGACGGACCACCGGGTACGTTCGCGCCGAACTCGGTCAGCAGCATCGCGATCGAGTACGCCTCCTCGCCGGTCGCGCAGCCCGCCACCCAGACGCGAACCTGATCGTCCTCGCCCTTGTCCGCGAAGATTCTCGGCAACACGGTCCGTTCGAGTGCCGCAAACGACTCGGGATCGCGAAAGAAGGAGGTGACGCTGATCAGCAGGTCCTTGAGCAGCGCCGACGCTTCTTCGGGCCGCTCCTGCATGAAGTGCGCGTACGATGCCAGATCGGTGAGCTGATGGACGCCGATGCGCCGTTCGATCCGGCGCAGCACGGTCGCGCGCTTGTAGTTGCTGAAGTCGTGTCCCGTCCGGGTGCGAACGCGCGCGAAGATCTCGCGCAGCGCGCGCTCGTCCGATTCGATGCGCTCGCCGGGCTCTTCAGGGATCCGAACCGTGCCGAGGCGATCGCGATACGCGAGGATGCGCGCCGGCATCTCCCCGACCGGCAACACCTGATCGACCAGCTCGGTGGCGATCGCATGCCGCGGCATGTCGGGGTAGTCGGCTTCCTCGGGATCCTGCACCAGGCAGATCCCGCCGCGTTCCTTGACACGCTTCAACCCCATCGAACCATTGGCACCTGTGCCCGAGAGCACGACGCAGACCGAGTACGCGCCGTGCGCATCGGCCAGCGTACGAAAGAACACGTCCACCGGTGCCCGGCGCTCTTCAATCCGCGTAATCTCGGATGCCGAGAGGTGGCCGTCGAGCAGCGTCATGCTGACGTTCGGCGAGATGACGTAGGCGTGGTTCGGCTCGACGCGCACCCGGTCGCGCACTTCGACGACTGGAATCGCCGCCGATACCTGCAGCACTTCGGCGAGGTGGCTCTCGTGTTCCGGCGACAGGTGCAGCACGAGAACGTACGCGATGCCGCTATCGGCCGGGACGTGCTCGAAGAACTCCTTGAATGCGCGAATGCCACCCGCCGAGGCGCCGATCCCGACGATGAGGAATTCGTTGCTGTCCATGGAATGGCTGGTCCCCCGTTGCGACACGGGAAACCCTGATCGCGCTCAGGGTATCACCGTTACCGGTCAAGGGGGGAACAGCGCACGTCAGAGTGTCGTCTTCAGCGCCTCACGGCTGAGAGCGATTTTGCGCACTGCCTCGGCGTCTGCACCCGCGGCTTTTGACCTCGCGACGAGATCCCGCATCGCAGCCTCATCATGGCGCCTCATGTGCTCGGCCAGTTGTTTGAGGAGGATCTGCGCCTCTTCGAGCGACCGTACCCCTGCCCATAGGGTCGCCTCGATCCCCTCGCCGATGGCTGCGATGAGCGTCTCGACCGAGTAGGCGTGGCCGGTGTGGCATCTGAAACGCAGGAGGCCGTCGTCGGCGACTTGCAACAGTACGCCGTGACACTCCGGACAGGCGATCGACGATGGGGCGCCGAGTTGCTGGACGCCCGCATCGATCGGGTTCCTTTCCTTCGCAATCTCCACTTCGACCTCCAGTGCTGGCGGTGTCTCCGGCCGAGGCGCTCCGGGCAACGGCCTATCGGCAAGTTGTGTCAGGAGCGGTCCCATCTCGGCCATGGGGACGCAGTAGTCGATGGCGACATGTCGTGCCGCGTTCGCCGGCATGGACGGATACAGTGCTTCACCCGGGTCCTGGATGACCGTGGCACCACCAAGACGCTTGATGGAGTGCAAGCCGGCTGTTCCATCGTCGAGCCCGCCGGACACGAGCACGCCGATGACAGCAGGGCCGTAGGTTTGAGCCGCCGAGCGAAACAGCGGATCGATGGCGGGCCTGAAGCGGTTCTCGCGCGGACCCTTCGTCAGCTGAAGCGCGCCGGGCTCGATCATCAGATGATGATCTGGTGGTGCTACGTAAAAATGTCCGGGCTGCATACGTACGCCGGATGTCGCGTGCTCGGCGGGAAGCGCTCCCGAACGGGCAAGAATCGACGGCAACAGGCCCGGCGAATCGGGTGCCGTATGCAGCACCACGCAAATTGGCGCGGAAAAATCTTCCGGGAGATTGGATGCGAGCGTCCTGAGCGCTTCGATCCCCCCTGCCGAGCCTCCGATGACGACGAGTCGGCTCCGCCGGTTGGCTACCATATCTTACGGCTCTGCAACTAACAGACCGCACCTTATCAGGTAATTGGCGTGAGGAACGTATGTTCTTAGCCGGACGGTCGCCTCCATATTCGTCAGTCAGGATATAAGGTAGCCGCATTCGATGAAGATCTTGACCACGCATGTCGGAAGCCTTCCTGGACCGGCTGGCTTCAATCCCGTCTCGCCGCGTTCAGATGACCATCTCCGACTCAGTGTTCAGTGGGTCGTCGATCAGCAGCGATCCATCCACGTCGACGTCATCAACGAAGGCGAGCTGACGAAGGGCGGCGACTGGCTCGCGTTCATGGACGGCCGTCTCGGCGGCTTCGAGGAGCGTCCGACGCCGGCGTCGGGTTCGATCATCGCGGCCGGCAAGGATCGCGAAGCGTTTGCCGATTTCTATCGGTATGCCGCTGATCGTCAGACGCTGTTCTTCATGCCCGATCAGCGGATGAGCACCCGGCGTCGTTATCTCGCGTGCACGTCGCCGATCACCTACACCGGCGCGCCCGCGCTCGAGCGCGAGCTCTCGCTGTTTCGATCGGTCGTCGGTGATTCGCGCGACTGCTTTCTGACGAGCACGGCGCCCGCCAGTCTCGAACCTTATCGCGCCAACGAGTACTACCGCAGCTCGGAGGAATTCGTCGTCGCGCTCGCCGAAGCGTTGCGGGTCGAGTACGAAGCGATCGCCAATGCCGGCTTCCTCCTGCAGATCGACGACGCGTGGCTGGTGGCGCTGTGGGATCGCATCGGCATCGGGATGGGCCTGGAGCCGTTCAGGAAGTACTGCCTGATGCGGATCGACGCGCTCAATACCGCGCTTCGCAACGTTCCCATCGAACGCGTCCGCTATCACTTGTGCTGGGGCAGCTGGCACGGGCCCCACGCATTCGATCTCCCGCTGGCCGATATCGTCGACGTGATGCTGCACGTGAAGGCGAGGTACTACTCGTTCGAAGCCGCCAACGTGAGGCACGAGCACGAGTGGCAGATCTGGGAGCAGGTGAAGCTGCCGGATGACAAAGTGATCATGCCGGGCGTCGTGTCGCACTCGACCGATCTCATCGAACATCCGGAACTCGTCGCGCAGCGCATTCGACGCTTCGCGCGCCTGGTCGGGCCCGAGCGGGTGATCGCGGGCACCGACTGCGGATTTGGAGGGCGCACGCACCCCCAGATTGCGTGGGCCAAGCTCCGTTCGCTGTGTGAGGGTGCAGCACTCGCCGGCCGCCTGTAAAAGGTTTCACGCAGAGATCGCCGAGGCGCGGGGATCGCGGAGCGCTCCGGCGACGGGTGGCGCCTCCGCGATCTCTGCGCCTCGGCGATCTCGGCGTGATTCTTTGTCCAACGCCACTAGGCAGCTAGTTCGTCCCGCCCGCACCGCCGCTTCCGACGATCGACTGCATCACCGCCGTCTCGAAATCATCCCGGATCTCTCCGCGTGTCGGGAGGTACGCACTCTGCGTCATGAAGATGCCGACCATGCGCTCGACTGGATCGATGAAGAAGTGCGTGTTGAACGCGCCGCTCCAGCCGAAGGTACCCTTGGAGACGAACGTATTTCGCGCCGCCGGATCGCTGACGACGCGCACGCTCAGTCCGAAGCCTTCGCCCGCCAGCCGACCGGGCACGGTATCAGGCGCGAACACCGTCGTCATCAGGTCCACCGTCTTCGCGCTCAGCAGCCGCTTGCCATCGAGCTGCCCCTTGTCGAGCAGCATCAACGCAAACTGCAGGTAGTCTTCGGCGGTGCTGAACAGGCCGCCGCCACCTGACAGGTAGGATCCGTTCATGAACACCGGATTCGCCGCTTTTCGCAGCGTGGCATTGGCCACTTCGTACAACGTCGCGATGCGTGCGTTCCCTTCCGCGGGATAGAAGAACGTGTCCTTCATCCCCAGCGGTTCGAAGATCCGGTGCCGCGCGAATTGATCGAACGGCACGCCCGATGCGACCTCGACGACGCGAACGAGGACATCGAACCCGAACTGCGCGCTGTAGGCCCAATGCGAGCCGGGCTGGAAATCGAGCGGCACCTGCTTCAGGCGAGGCATGACCTGCGCGAGCGCCTCACCTGGCTTGGGCATGACCTCGCTCGCACGTGCGGCGCTCGTGCCGCCGCTCATCAACCCCGAGGTATGGGTCAGCAGATCGCGAACGGTGATATCGCGATCGACCGGCACCGTGCGCGTCGCCGGCGGCGCGGACACCGCGCCCGATGGCGCCGGCGCGATGCGCCCGTCGGTGTTCAGCACTGTGGCCGACATGCCCTGCAGCTCGGGGATGAACTTCGTCACCGGATCGGTGAGCCGTAGCTTGCCTTCCTCGACCAGCATCAGCACCGCGACGCCAACGACCGGCTTGGTCATCGACATGATGCGGAAGATCGCGTCCTTCTGCATCGGCTTCTTGGTGTCGAGGTCCATCAGCCCGTGCGTTTCGAAGTGCGCGATGCGGCCGTTGCGCGCGACCAGCGTGACCGCGCCGGCAAAACTCTTCGCCGCAATCTGACGCTGCATCAGCTCGCCGATCCGCTTGAGACGCTCGCTGGACAGCCCCACGTCTTCCGGCCTCGCAGTGGACGTAGCAGCAGCCATCGGTCCCGCGAGCACAGTCCAGCACAGCAAGATGACCACCACCGGCTTCAATAGTGTCCGCACGGTCGTTCTCCTTCGTTGCGGGATCATAGCGTTGTTCACGCAGAGATCGCGGAGGCGCAGAGATCGCGGAGGCGACGGGTGGTCGCCGGCCTGCGGCCGGCGGATGGATAGAGAGGAAGCGAAGAAAACGAACGCCAGCTGCATTGAAGGGCGCTCGTTTTCTTCACTTCCTCTCTATCCACTCGCGCGTAGCGCGAGCCACCCGTCGCTGGAGCGCTCCGCGATCTCTGCGCCTCCGCGATCTCTGCGTGAGATCTTATTGCCCGCCCCCCTCCGCGTGCCGACATCGAGTATTCTCAGGCGGCATACCTTTGATAAGGAGAGGCCTCATGCGCGTCCTTCCTGTTGCCCTTGCCACCTGCCTGCTCAGCGTTCTCGTCGCTGCCCAGGGACAGGTGCCGAATCCCACGAACAAGACGGGCGTCATCGGCCTGATGCACGCGATCCACTCCACCAACGATGTGGAGAAGACGCTCGCGTTCTATCAGAGCGTGTTCGGGCTGAGTGGTCAGGTGCGCGGCTTCGACCCGAAGGGCCCGCGGGTCCTCACGAATTCTCCGACCGCAACACTCCGCGTGGCGATGACGCAGCTGCGGGGAGCATTCAACTTCGAGCTCACCCAGTTCGGCGATCTCGAACGCCAGACGAACAAGCAGCCCGATATTCAGGATCCAGGCGCGCCGATGATGAAGATCCTCGTCCGGAATCTCGACGAGGTCGTCGCGAACGCCAAGAAGGTCAGCGCGCCGATCGTCACGAAGGGCGGCATGCCGGTCACGGCGCCGACGCCGATCGGCACCGCGAAGGCGATCATCATGCGCGACCCTGACGGCTACTTCGTCGAGGCCATCCAGGCCACGCCGGCGATCGTCGCCCAGACCGACGCGATCCCGGCGCCACCCGCACGGGGTAATCAACCCGTCGCGCCTGCCCCGCCGAGTCAGGTCGTCGGCGCAATCATGGCGCTCACCGTGCGCGACATGGACGAAACGCTGAAGTACTGGAACGGCGTGCTCGGCATGGAGATGCCCGCGGCTGACAAGTTCTCGAGCGACCAGACGATGCTGGATCTGATGGGGCTCCCGAAGGGCGCGTCCTATCGGATCTCGAGCGGCGTGATCTCCGGCAGTCCGGCGCGGATCCAGTTCATCGAAGTCAAAGGGGTGCAACGCAAGCCGTTCGATCTGCGCGTGACCGATGCGATGGCGTGCGGCATGGCCATCCGGGTCGGGCACATCAAGGACGTGCTGACCAGAATCAAGGCGAGCGGCGGGCGGATTCTCTCCCGCAACGAAGAGCTCGTTGAATGGAGCGACACGATCCGCAACGTGTTCGTGAAAGATCCCAACGGCCTGAACCTCGAGCTCGTCGGCAGCGCCGATCCCAACCTCTGACGTCGGCGGATCGAAAAGGTCGGCGGCCGAAAGGACGCGCCTTACCATTTGATCTATGACGCGCCTCAAAGCCCTCGTCCCGCTCATCGCATTCATCGTCGTCTGCGGCTGCCGCGCTGACTCTGGCGCGGCGACCGCGGGTTCAACCACGTCCACCGTACCAGGGGCCTCCAACGCAGCCGCGCACGACATCAATCGCGCGGCGATGGATACGTCGGTCGCACCCGGCGACGACTTCTTCAGGTACGCAAACGGCGGCTGGCTGACGAAGACGGAGATCCCGGCCGATCGCAGCAGCTACGGCACCGTCAACGTGCTGGCCGAGCTGTCGCAGCAGCGCACGAAGGACCTGCTCGAAGCGGCCGCGTCGGGCAAAGCGGCCGCCGGCTCCGAAGAACGCAAGGTCGGCGACTTCTACGCCGCGTTCATGGACGACGCAACGATCGAGAAACGCGGCCTCGCGCCACTCGGTCCCACCCTCGATGCGATCAAGGCGATCGCCGATCGACGCGCGCTGGCGCGAGGGATCGGTCAGACGCTTCGCGCCGACGTCGATCCGCTGAACGCGACGAACCTCTACACCGATCACCTCTTCGGCCTGTGGTTCGCGCAGGATCTGAACGACCCCACCCACCAGATCCCGTACATGCTCCAGGGAGGCCTTGGACTTCCCGATCGCGACTACTACCTGGACAAGGGCGACGAGATGGAGCGCATCCGCACCGCGTACAAAGCGCACGTGGTGACTGTGCTGAAACTTGCCGGCATGCCCGATCCACCGGCCACGTCGGAACGCATCTACGAGCTCGAGCGAAAGATCGCCACCGCGCACTGGACGCGTACCGCGTCGAGCGACGTTGCCAAGGCCAACAACCACTGGGCTCGCGCCGAGTTTGCGAAGAGGGCGCCGGGGCTCGACTGGGACGCCCTCTTCGAGGCCGCCGGCCTCAACGCTGCGCCGACGTTGATCGTGTGGCAGCCGGACGCGATCGCCGGCATCGCGAAGCTCGTGGCATCGCAGCCGCTGCCGGTCTGGCGCGAGTATCTCGCGTTTCGCGCCGTCGACCGCAACCTGGCCCTCCTTCCCAAAGCGTTCGCCGACGAAGGGTTCGCGTTTTACGGCACGACGCTCACGGGAACGAAGCAGCAGCGGGATCGCTGGAAGCGCGCGGTCGACGCCACCAACGGCGCACTCGGTCAGGCGGTCGGGAAGATGTATGTGCAGAAACACTTCCCGCCCGAAGCGAAAGCGCGGCTCCAGACGATCATTTCGGCGGAAGTCGCCGCCTTCGAGCAGCGGATCGACGATCTAACCTGGATGGCGGCGTCGACCAGGGCCAGCGCGAAGGCGAAGCTCAAGAGCCTCATCGTCGGGATCGGATACCCCGACAGCTGGCGCGAGTACTCGACGCTGCAGATCGTCAAGGGGGAGGCGTTCGAAAACACCGAACGCGCATCGCTGGCCGACTACGAGTATCAGCGCGGCAAGCTGTCACGCCCACCTGATCGGTATGAATGGTGGATGGACCCGCAGACCGTGAACGCCTTGAACCTTCCGGTCCAGAACGCGCTGAACTTCCCGGCCGCGATTCTCGAGCCGCCGTTCTACGACCCGGCGGCGCCGGCCGCGAACAACTACGGCGCGATCGGCGCGATCATCGGCCACGAGATCAGCCACAGCTTCGACGATACCGGGAGCCAGTTCGACGCGACCGGCCGATTCGCCAACTGGTGGACGCCCCAGGATCTCGCGCACTTCAAGGCAGCCGCCGCGAAGCTCGTGGCGCAGTACGACGCGTACACCCCGTTCCCCGGCGTGCATGTCAACGGCAAGCTGACGCTCAGCGAAAACATCGCGGACGTCGCCGGGCTCTCCGCCGCCTATGATGCCTACCGCGCCCTGGGAAACGCGACGCCCGACAGCGATCGCGCCTTCTTCATCAGCTTCGGGCAATCGTGGCAGGCAAAACGTCGAGAGGCGTTCGCCCGTCAGCTCCTCGTCACCGACAGCCATGCGCCCGACGAGTTCCGGTCGAACACCGTGCGCAACCTCGATGCGTGGTACCCCGCGTTCGACGTGAAGCCCGGCCAGCGGCTGTTTCTCGCGCCACCGGATCGGGTGAGAATCTGGTAGCGGATCGCTGCCAGCACCCGACTGGCTGACGCATTCCTCTGCGCCGCGATCCGCTCGCCGCGCGGAAGGATGCGTCAACCTGGTTGGCGCAATCGGAGTCGGACGAAAGAGATCAATAACCAGTGACGGCCCGCGCCTCCGCTGCCTGCTATTTGGCGAACACCTCTGACACGGGCGTAATCGTCACCTCGCTCGGATTGAAACTGAGCTTGAGCGATCCGATGACGCGGTCCTCGGCGAGCAGCGATGCCGGCTTCTCTCCGTCGTATTTGATCGTCGACGGCGCGTCCGAGGCGAGCGCCTGCTTCAAGCCGGCGGCATCCTTCGTGACAATCACGATCGACGCATTCTTCCCAGCCAGATTTCGCTTGATGGCGGCGTTGACGTCGTCGACCGTCAGCGCGCGCAGCCGCTCGCGCATGTAGTCGGTGAACTCGCCGATGCCGTACCACTTCGAGTCGAGCGCGTACCCGAGCTGCTGCGCCTGGCGCGCGGTCATCACGTAGACGTTCTTCATCAGGTACTCGCGCGTCTCCTCGAACTGCTCCCGCGTGAGCCCGTGCTCGAGGAGCTTCTGCAGCTCGTAGGTCGCAATCCGCAGCGTCATATGGGCGTTGACGGGGACGACCGGTCGAATCCAGATCTCGAAGATCTGATGGCTGCGCGCCACATTGGAGTCCGGGAAGAACTGGAACATGCCGCGCGGGAAGGCTTCGATGTAGGCGTAGTCGCCGTAGTTGATGCCTCTCACCTCGCGAATCCGCTGATACAGCTGCCCCGACGCAATCCGATGCTCGCCCAGCCACGATCGGACGATCGACAGCGCGGCGAAATCAGGATGGGACCGCGTGACGTCGATCGGGAAGCCGAACGAGATCGCGGTCGCGCGTGTCTCCTTTTCGATGATCTCGACGTGACTGGCAGTCAGCGGCGGAACGGTGATCGCCGGCCGCGCCGTCGCGGTCCCTCCCGGCAGCTCGGCACGCAGCCGATCCTGCAGAGTGCGAATCTGCTCCTCCGAAGCGTCTCCGCTCACGCCGAGCGTCAGGTTCGCTCGTGTGAACATCTGCCGCGCGAACGTCTTCACATCGTCGAGCGTGATCGCGTTGATCCCCGCGACCGTGCCGAGCGCGACGTGTCCGTATGGCGTGCCGCGGAAGATGTCGGTCTGCAGACGTTCCTTACCGAGCTCCTCCTCGTTGTTGGATCGAAGGTCCTGCACGAGCGCGTTCATCTGACGCGTCTTGAGACGCTCGAAGTCCTCCGGCCGCCATCCCGGCTCGAGGAGTTGCGACAGCGCCACTTCCACGAACATATGCCACTTGTCGCGATGAATCGATGCGGTGAAGGCGGTCATCTCCTTGTCGGCGCGCGCATCGAACGAGCCGGCAGTCGGATACATCATCCTATCGATCTGATCGATCGTCAAAGCCTTCGACCCGGCGTTGGAGAGCATGGCCGCCGTCAACGCGGCGAGCCCCTCCTTCCCCGCCGGATCGTGAGCCGATCCCACCGAGAACAGCATGTTCACGACCAGCTGCGGCTGCATCGATCGCTGGAGCACGAGCGGGATCGGCGATCCCGATCCAGCGGCCGGCCGGAGTGATACCCAGGCGGTGACCGGCTTCGGCTCGGTTGCGCTCGATGCGGGCACGTCGAACGACGCGAGCGTGGGCGCACGTTCGATGCCCGCAGCCAACGGCGCATGCGACAGGGTCGTCACGATCAGACCGTTGTCGGTGAAGTACTTGCGCGCCGCGTTCTGGAGATCGTCCGGAGTCACCGAGTCGAGCGTGCGATAGAACGCGTTCACCGTCTGATAGGAGCGGTGGAACGAGACGTAGCGCGCAACGACCGCGGCGACGCGCTCGGTGCTGTCGATGCTTCGCGCGAGCGAGTACCGGTTGTACGACTTCGCGTCGTTGACCCGCTGCGCCGACATGCGTGACGCGCGTGCGCGTGCGAACGTCCCGAGGATCTGATCGCGAACGTACGCCGCGTCGGCCGGGTCCTTGATCCGGGCCAGGACCGTGAAGAGCGACGGGTCGACGCTCGAGGGCGGATCGGCGAGGAGCTGATCGACTTTCTGCTCGGTGACGACCAGCTTCTTGTACAAGTCCGACGTTTCTCCGAAGTACAAGTCGCTGATCACGCTCAGGGCCGCGGTGTCTTTCGCGCTCTCGTCGAACGCAGGACCGGGAAACGCAACCGTGACCCAGGGCGACGTCTCGCCGGGCCAGGGCACGTGCGCATAGAGAGGGGTTTTTGGTGCCGGCTCCTTCGGGATCGCCGGCGGCGCGGCACCGCCGCCCTTCCAACCACCCCAGTACTTTTCGATCAGTGGAAGCACTTTGTTCGGCGTCACATCACCCGCCACGACGACGGTCGTGTACTGAGGCCGGTACCAACGCTGAAAGAACACCTTCGAGTACTCGTACTCGTTCGGCATGTTCTCGATGTCGTTGATGAACCCCATCGTCGTGTGCTTGTAGGTGTGCACCTTGAAGAACGTGTCGCGCTGCACCTCGAGCAGTTTCTCGAGCGGTTCCGCGCTGTTCTTGTTGTATTCGCCGAGGATCGCTCGCGCTTCGGTCTTGAAGTCGGCCTCCGAGTAGGCGAGGTTCTGAAACATGTCGGCGTAGGTCGCGAGAATCGTTTCGAGATCCTCCTTGGCGAACGTCGAGTAGTAATGCGTCGAGTCGTCGCCGGTGCCCGCGTTATCGCGCGCGCCTGCCTTCGACATGATCTGGCGGTACCTGTCGGGCGGCGTCATCGGCGTGCCGCGGAACATCAGGTGTTCGAAGAAGTGGGCGAAGCCCGACTTGCCCGCCTCGACTTCATTGCGTGAACCGGTCTGGACCGGAATCTGGACGCTGACCAGATTTGGAAAGCCGGTCGGGATGACGATGACCTTCAGCCCATTGGCGAGCGTCGCCTCGGTCGCCTTGAACGGGAGCACGTCGCCCGTGCTCGTCGCCCGCGCCGAAGACTGGGTTTCTCGACGTGCCGCGGTCACGATGCCCGCAGTCAGCAGTACGAGAGTCGCCGCGGTGATTCCCCACACACGCATGAAAGACTCCTCATTTCATCGTGCCCCTTCCCGTTCGAGGCACTCGCGACACAGGCAGTTCTCGTAGCGACCGCGAAGGCTCGCCCGCGTCTCCTTGCTGACTTTCACGTCCATGCACCAGCAGCCGGTGATCGTGGCGCCGCACTTGAAGTCGCTGCCACAGGCTTCGCAGGTGGACGGATCCTTCCAGCGAAGGGAGACGTAACCAAGGGCGCGGCGGAGTGACGGCATTGAATTCGAGTCTATCAGGGAGCTCAGGGAACCCCGCAGGGCAAAGGTCAAGAGGCATTTACCCTTTGACCTGCGTTATCGCACATACTGTCGCCACTTCTGGGAGAGGACGATGTCAGAGTCCGGGTCGCGCAGGATGACACGCCGCGAGGCGATGGAATTGATTGGGATGAGCGCCGCATGCGCCGCGGCCGTCCCCGGAGCCGCGTTCGCGCAGACGCCGCCGTTCCCGAAGGGCGCGATCATCAGAACGCTCTCCAGGGACTATGCGCCCGAGGAGCTGGCCGGCGGCGCCACGCTGTTCCACGAGCACATGTCGCTCGGCCCTGATTTCAACGACAAATTCCGCGCTGCATCAGCGGCCGTGCGCGCCGCGCAAGGTCTCCCGGCGCTGCCGCCTCGGGCGGGTGGACCACCGCCCCCTCCGCCTGGCGCCGACCCGATGCGCGACGTCGCCCTGATGGCTGAGGAGCTCGCCACTGCCAAACGCGACGGCGTCGCCTGCATCGTCGACGGCGGCCATCCGGACATGGGTCGCGATCTGGCTTTTGTGCGGCAGGCGGCGATGAAGTCCGGCATGCCGGTCGTCGCCGGCTGCGGGTTCTACTCGCAGCCCTTCTATCCGAAAGAGATCTCGACGATGAGCGAAGGACAGATCGTCGAAGCGCTCGTCAAGCAGGCGGACGACGATCCGGCCGGTGCGTTCGGCGAGATCGGATCATGGGACGAGATGACTGTCGACGAGCGCAAGGTGTTTCGCGCTGTCGGCAAGGCGCACACGTTGACGAGCCTGCCGATCTTCACGCACACCGGCATCCCGGGGAAAGCGGCGATCGAGCAGCTCGATATTCTCGAAGACGCCGGCGTCAATCCGAATCGCGTCGCGATCGGTCACCTCGGCAACCTCGTCGATCCGAACATCTACGTGCACAAGACCATCTGTCGACGCGGCGCGTTCGTCGCCTTCGATCGTCAGGGCGGCAATGGCGACGCGCAGCAGGTACCGCTGGTGATGTCGCTCCTCGAGGCGGGGTTTGCGGACCGGCTGCTCTTCTCGTCGGATGCCTCGCGCGGCTACTCGAAGACGCTGACGGTGTTCGTGCCGAAGCTGAAAGCCGCAGGCGTCACCGACGACCTGCTGCATCGCATCATGGTCGACAACCCGCGGCGCTTTCTGGCGTTCGTCCCGAAGAGGGCCCGGAAGCGCGGTACGTAGGTCACAGATCAAGGTCAAAGGTCAAAGGTCAAAAGTGAAGTCAAAGGTGTAGGTGTCGATCTTTGACTTTTGACCTACTGCGTTGTGGACACGGAAAAACGCGTTCACGCAGAGATCGCCGAGTCTCAGCGTGACCGAGATAGAATCCCTCCTCGTCAGAGGACACATCGTGATGAGAGCGTTGGTTGCACTGGTCGTGGCTGCCGGGGTTGCTGCCTCGGCGATCGTCGATGCGCAGGGCCGCGGTGGGCGCGGGGCTGCTGTGGGCACGGCCGTAGGGCCAGGGGCCGTCGAACACATCACAGTGCACGGCAAGGCACTCGAGGGGAACCTCGAGGGCGACTCGCCCGACCGCGACGTCACGGTGTATCTGCCACCAGGCTATTCGAGCGATCAGACGCGCCGTTATCCTGTGGTGTATCTGCTGCACGGCTACGGCGGACGCGAGAACACCTTCACCGAACGACTCGCCAGCCTTCGGGAGAGCGCCGACCGACTCGCCGTCGCGCAAGGCTTCAGCGCCCAGATCGTCGTCACACCCAGCGCGTTCACGCTGCACAAAGGGAGCATGTATTCCAATTCACCGACGACCGGTGATTGGGAACGGTTCATCGCCGAGGATCTCGTCGCCTACATCGACAGCCACTACCGCACCCTCGCCGATCGCAGGAGTCGCGGCCTCGGCGGCCACTCGATGGGGGGCTACGGCGCGCTTCGGATCGGGATGAAGCGTCCCGATGTGTTCATGAGCCTCTACATCATGAGCGCGTGCTGTCTGAGCGCAAACCGCAGTCCGAATCCACAAGCGATGGCGGCGTCGGAGGCGATCAAGACCCGCGAACAGGCCGAGGAAGCGGCGCGCGCCCCGGGATTCGGCCCGTCCACGAGCCTCGCGTCGGCGGCAGCGTGGTCGCCGAACCCGAAGAATCCTCCGCTGTTTCTCGACCTCCCGGTGAAAGACGGCAAGGTGCGCCCGGAGATCGTCGCCAAGTGGGTGGCCAATTCACCGCTCGAGATGCTCGAGCAGCATGTCGACGATTTGAAGAGGTACTACGCGATCGCCGTCGAAATCGGCACGAAGGATCCGCTGCTCGCGTCGAACAAGCAGTTGCACGATGCGCTGACGCGCCTGAGGATCCCGCATTACTACGAGGAGTACGACGGCGACCACACCGATCACGTTCGCGAACGGATCGAGCGGAACGTGCTGCCGTTCTTCGCGAAGGACCTCGTTGCGCCGTCGAACCCGACGTCGCCTTTGCCGCAGCCTTGAACGTGCGCCGCCTGAAGGCGGCCCGGCTTACGACATGGAGAACACAATGAACCACCTCGGTAGAATCGCAGGAATCGCGTGCTCAGCGCTGCTGATGGCGGGCGTCGCGCGTGCCGACGTGACGATGAACTCGTTGCGCATCGGTGCGAAGGACACCGTGGCTCTGGCGAAGTTCTATCAGTCGGCGTTCGGCATGCACGAGGTCAATCGGATTGACGTCCCGGGCGGCCCTGAAGTCTTCGTGAACTTCGGTCCGACCGTCGACGCGGCTAAGGCCAACAAGCTGCCGCCACTCGTCATCATGCACCGCGACTCCGATGACGCGAAGGATCCGATCGCACACGTCATCTTCAACGTGACCGATATGGCGGGCACCGTCGCCGCGATCAAAGCCGCCGGCGGATCGATGACCGGTGAGCCGCGCCCCTTCCGGGACACCGGCATCGTCATCGGCATTGCGGTCGATCCCGCCGGCAACCGGATCGAGCTGATTCAGCCCGCAAAGAAGTAACGCACGGGCTGTCGCGCGCTACGACTAAGGAGAGACGTGATGAGGAACGCGGTTGCGTCGCTCGTGCTGCTGAGCGCTCTCATCGTTCAAACGCGTGCCGCGGGTCCGCGAGTCGCGCCGGTCCCTGAAAGCCAGCGGACCGACGAGCAGCGATCGCTGGCTGCGAAGTACGGCACCTCGGAGATGCCCAACGCGGTCGCCACGTACCTGAATCATCCTGTCCTCGCCGATCACATCCTGCCCTTCGAACGCTACGTCTCGAGCGAATCGACGCTGCCGCCGCGGCACCGCGCGCTGCTCGGTCTCCGCACGGCGTGGCTGACGCGCTCCAACTATCTATGGGCGCATTGGGCCGCCCCATCCCGACGGGCGGGTCTCACGGACGCGGAAGTCCGACGCATCGCGCAGCGACCCGACGCGAAAGACTGGGACGCATTCGAGTCCACGGTACTCCGCGCGGCCGACGAGCTTCACGTGGACTCGTTCGTGTCGGAAGCCACCTGGCGTGCGCTGAGCGCGCGCTACAACACCAATCAGCTCGTCGACCTGGTTGATACCGTGGGCACGCTGACGATGCATGCGGGAGCGATCAATTCGCTCGGTGTCGAGATCGAATCGACGGTCTCCGAACGACTGCCCTCCGGGATTCCCTACAGGGCGACGGCCACGCGCACCAACATCCGCCTCGTGGACAAGGAAGCGCGCATCCCGCCGCTCGAGCCCAAAGACTGGACGCCCGAACAGCGCAAGCGCTTCGATCCGAACGGCACCGGCCAGCGCGCCGCAAACGTGTTCGTCACGTTCGTCCGCAATCCGACGGCCGATCGCGTGCGCGGCCCGATCAATCAGCACATTCTCAACGGCACGACGTTATCCGTCCGCCAGCGCGAAACGCTGCTGATGCGGATCGGCGTGCTGTGCAGGTCCGAGTGCGAATGGGCCGCCCATTCCCGACTCGGGCGACGGGCCGGCATGACCGACGCCGACGTCGCGCGAATCGTCAACGGACCTGACAGCGCGCCCGGCGATCCGATCGACACGGCGCTCCTTCGCGTGACTGACGAACTTTACCGGGACGATCGCGTCTCGGATGACACATGGACGGCGCTGGCGAAGACATTCGATACGAAGCAACTACTCGATGTGCTGATTGCTGTCGGCGGCTATCGCTCGACGTCCATGGCGATCAACAGCGCCGGCGTGCAGCTCGATGCCAACATGGCGGACTTCCGGTTTCCCGCGTCGCTTCGATGATGACGTCTGTCCGCCTCTAAAAAGGCGGACACTACTTAAACAACTGATCGCGGGCGGCGCTGGTGATCGCCAGGACGCCGGGATGTGTCAGCCGGCGCTCGGCGGAGATCACGAAATACCGTTCGCGGACCGATTCGAGACGGCCGACGGCACGTACACCGAGGAATCGACTCACGTCGTGCGCGATCGCCGACGGGGCCGGAAACAGACAGTCCCCCGCCTGACCGAACACCTGCATCAGCGCTGGATCCTCGAACTCGCCGACGATGCGCGGAGTGATGCCCTCGGCATCGAACCATTCGTCGAGCGCCCGCCGCAGCGGGCTGTCGGTCGTCGGCATGAGCATCGGCGCCTGCGACAGCGACGCGGGGAACCGCCGCTTGAGCCGCGACGCCATCGACCTCGGCGCGAAGAACGACGTGTCGGACTCGCCGAGCAGATGATTGAACACCTTGATCGGCAGATAGCCCGGAGCGGGCGCGTTGGCGATCACGACATCGAGCGCGTAGGTCGCGAGCTGCGCGACGAGCTGCTCGGCGTTGTCTTCGCGGCACACGAGCCGCACCGCATCGGGCTGCGCAATCGCCGGGCGCAGAAGCCGGTACACGATCAATTTGGGAACTGCATCGGCGACGCCGACCGTCAGCGGCATCGCCCGCCCCGACGGACGTCCTTTGAGCGTGGCAATCAGTTCCCTTCCGACGCCGAAAATTTCGTCGGCGTAGCGATACACCGTGCGGCCGACGTCGGTCAGCAGCTGCGTGCGCCCTTTTCTCACGAACAGACGCTCATCGAGCGCCTGCTCCAGCATGCGCACCTGCGCGCTGACGGTCGGCTGCGACAATCGCAGCTTTTCCGCCGCCTTCGACACGCTGCCCTCGCGCACAACGGTCCAGAAGTAGAGGAGATGGTGGTAGTTGAGCCATTCCATAGTCGAAACCATCTATAGAGAAAGCCTCTGCCAACTCGGCAAACTATCTATTTGTCTATTCTCTCGCCGCCTTCGTACCGTGGACAGTGTCGACCGGTCACGGTCTGGAGGTTTCTGTGGCAATGAATGCACTCGAACGCGTGATGGCGGAATATCGCCAATGGCCCGGCCTGCGCCTCACCAAACGACAGGCTGCCAAGTTGTGGTGGCTCTCGCCCCGCGAATGCGATGCGGTCTTTGAAACACTCGTCGGGTGCGGGATGCTGTACGTCGATTCTCATGGCCAGTACGCCTTGCGATCGGCGGTCCGTTCGGAACGCCGGGTGAGAGAACGTCGCAATGAGGATCGTCAGAGCCTGAGCCATGCCCGTTGAGACTGAGGCCCAGGACGAATCGACGTCCTGGCATCAGCAGACCGTTGACGATGCGCTGAGCGCACTGGCCACGAAGGCGAACGGCCTCGCCTCGGACGAGGCCCGACGCCGGCTCGACACCTGGGGCCCGAACGAACTGCAGGCGCTGTCACGCAGCTCTGCATGGCGGACGCTGGCGGCACAGTTCAAGAACGTGCTGGTCGTGATCCTGCTGATCGCGACCGCGCTCTCCGGCGTGCTGGGTCACGGCCTCGAGGCGGTGGTCATCGCCGTCATCGTGTTGTTTGCGGTGGGGCTCGGCTTCATCCAGGAATACCGGGCCGAGCGCGCGCTCGAGGCGTTGCGTGAGATGGCCGCGCCGGTCGCACACGCGATCCGCGACGGCGTGGCGGTTGCGATTCCTGCAAAGGATCTCGTGCCTGGAGACGTGATCGAACTGCGAGCCGGGGATCGCGTTCCGGCTGATGGACGGGTCATCCTCGCGGTCAACCTCTCGATTGACGAAGCGGCGCTGACCGGCGAATCGGTCGCCGTCGACAAGTCCTCGGCACCGATCGCCATAGCCGATGCGCCGATCGGCGATCGTCACAACATGGCGTACGCCGGAACGCTGGTCGCCCGCGGACGCGGTCAGGCGGTCGTCGTCGCGACCGGCATGACGACGGAGTTCGGCAGGATCAGCCGGCTCGTCCAATCCGTCGAGTCGGGCCGTACTCCACTCCAGGAGAATCTCGATCGGCTCGGGTCGGTGCTCGGCAAAGCAGCACTCGTGGTCATCGCGGCGATCGTCGTCGTCGGCGTGTGGCGCGGCATGCCGCTGCTCGACATGTTCATCTTCGGCATCGCGCTCGCCGTCGCCGTCGTGCCCGAGGCACTTCCGGCGGTCGTGACGATTTCGCTGGCGATCGGCATTCGACGCATGGTCGCGCGCCGCGCCCTGGTCAGGCGACTGCCCGCGGTCGAAACCCTCGGGAGCACGTCAGTCATCTGTTCCGACAAGACCGGGACGCTCACGAAGAACGAGATGACCGTTCGCCGCATCGCCACGAGCGACGGTGTCTTCGACCTCGCCGGCGCCGGCTACGACCCGACCGGTGACTTCACGCGCGACGCCGTCGTGGTGGAGCCGCCCGCGTCGGTGCGAGATGTGCTGCGCGCCGGCCTGCTCTCGTCGGATGCGCGCGTGTTGCTCGATGCGCAGGGCCGCTGGCGCGTCGAAGGCGACCCGACCGAAGGCGCGCTGGTCGTCGCCGCAGAGAAAGCCGGACTCGATCAGCATGCGATCAACGCGGAGCAGCCTCGCCGGCATGAGATCGCGTTCACCTCGGAACGCCGTCGCATGACGACGATTCACGACAGCAGTAACGGCCTCGTCGCCTATTCGAAAGGCGCGGTCGAGGTGATCCTTCGCGACTGCAAGACCTGGCGTCGCGACGGACGCGCGACTCCCCTCTCGAATGAGGATCGCACGGCCATTCTGACGCTCGAGCGACAGATGGCGTCGGCCGGCTTGCGGGTGCTCGCCGCGGCGCACAAGCCATGCACAGGGCCGGACGATGCGGAACGAGAGATGACGTGGCTGGGCCTCGTCGGGATGATGGATCCACCGAGACCTGAAGCACGTGCAGCGGTTGAGACGTGCCGGCATGCAGGCATCACGCCGGTGATGATCACCGGCGATCATCCGCTCACCGCCGCCGCGATCGCCAACGAACTCCGCCTGCTCGATGGTCGCCGCGTCGTGTCGGGCCAGGAACTGACATCGATGAGCGACGAGACACTGGCGCGCGATGTCGGTCACATCGGCGTGTACGCACGTGTGTCGCCGGCCGATAAGCTGCGCGTCGTCTCGGCCTGGCAGGGCCGAAGCGATGTCGTGGCGATGACCGGAGATGGGGTGAACGATGCCCCGGCGCTCAAGAAGGCGGACGTCGGGATCGCGATGGGCATCTCCGGAACGGACGTCAGCAAGGAAGCCGCTGCCGTCACGCTGCTCGATGACAACTTCGCCACAATCGTCGCGGCGGTGGAGGAAGGTCGAATCGTCTTCAGCAATATTCGCAAGTACCTCACCTTTCTGCTCTCCTCGAACGTTGGCGAGATCCTCCTGATGGCGGGCGCGACCTTCGCCGGCATGCCGCTGCCGCTCACGGCGGTCCAGATCCTCTACGTCAACCTCGCCACCGACGGCCTGCCCGCGCTCGCGCTCGCCGTCGATCCGCCCGAGCCCGATCTCATGCGGCGATCGCCACGCAACAGGCAGGCCGGCGTCTTCACCCGGCCGCTGGTCGTCCTGCTGCTCGTCGGCGGGCTGTGGTCGGCTGTGATGAACCTGGGGCTGTTCGCGTGGCTGCTCCGCAGCGGACGTCCACTCTCGGAAGCCATGGCAATGACGTTCGTCTCGCTCGTGCTGATTCAGTTCTTCAAGGCTTACAACTACCGATCCGATCGATGGTCGGTGCTGCGGCGGCCCTTCGCCAATAAGTGGCTGAATGCGGCCATCGTGTGGGAGCTTCTGCTGCTGGGACTGATCGTCTACGTCCCGTTCCTTCAGAAGCTGTTCGGAACGTTCACCTTCTCGTGGGCCGATGCGGCACTCGCCGCGGGAGTCGGCGTCAGCGTCGTCCCAGTGCTCGAAACCGTGAAGTTGCTCGAACGGCGGGGATGGTATCGATCGACAGCAACCGCGTAACGCCCGGGAGCGCGGTGCTCCCGCCTACGAATCCTGACCCCCGTTGCGGCAGATCAGGTCCATGAGCGCTCGATGCGTGCCCTGAGTCGCAACGCTTCAGACGACGCCTGCGGCCGCAGTTGCGTGTAGGTGCCATCGCCGTTCATGACCCACGCGTGTCGTTCGTCCTTGAGCAAGACGTCGAGCGTCTCCCACAATCGTTCTCGCGCGCTCCGGGCGAGCACCGGCGCGACCACCTCGACGCGGCTCGACAGGTTTCGCAGCATCCAGTCGGCCGACCCGATCAGAAACGTCCCGTCGTACGGGTCGGCGCTGCCGTCGGCAAAGTAGAAGATGCGCGAGCGCTCGAGAAACCGGCCGACGACTGAACGAATGCGAATCGACTCGCTGACGCCCGGTACGCCGGGCCGCAGGCAACAGAAGCCGCGGACGATCAGATCGATCGGGAGCCCGGCGCGCGAGGCCTCGCACAGGGCGGCGATCGTCTCAGGGTCTTCGAGCTGATTCATCTTCGCGACGATGCGTGTGGGACGTCCGGCGCGATGATGCGCGATCTCGCGCGCGATGAGATCGAGGAAGCCCTGCCGCATCCCGCTGGGGGCCACCAGCAGCGTCTTGAACTCGGGCGGATCCGATCGGCCCGTCAGATGGTGGAAGAGATTCACCACATCGGCGGTCACGCGCGCATCGCAGGTGAGGAGCCCGACGTCGGTGTAGACGCGTGCGGTCCGCACGTGGTCGTTGACGGTGCCGATGTGGGCGTAGCTCCGCACGCCAGACGGCTCCTTCCGTACGACCAGCGCCATCTTGGCGTGCGTCTTCAAGTTGGACTGTCCGACCGTCACGTGCGCGCCGGCGCGCTCGAGCTCCGACGCCCAGTGGAGATTTCGTTCTTCGTCGAAGCGCGCTTTCAACTCGATCACGCAGGCCACCTGCTTCCCCGCTTCGGCGGCCTTGATGAGCGAACGGACGAATGGCGTGTCGTCGCCGACGCGATAGACGGTCATCTTGATCGCGATCGTGCGCGAGTCCTCGGCGGCGGCGCTGATGGAAGCGCTCGACGCTCTCGTCGAAGCTTTCGTAGGGGTGATGCACCAGCAGATCGCCCTGGCTGAGGGTCTGGAAGATGTTCGAACCGTTGTCGAGTCGCTCCGGCGTCACCGGCGTCCACGGGGCATCGCGCAAGGCTGGCACATCGAGATTCGCTATCTGGAAGAGGCTCGTATAGTCCAATTCCCCCTCGACTTCGTACACGTCGTCGCCGGCCAGCTCGAAGCGCTCCTGCAGCATTGCGCTCTCGAATGACCTGGTGGAGACGAACGAACACGCGCCCACAGCGACGTCGTCCGTCAGCGGGATCCATTGCACCAGTTCGGGAGGTACCTTGACGCGCGCGTCGCGTCGCTGGCCCGTATGATCTTCCAGCACGAACGCCAGCGACAGAGACAAGGTTCGAGAAGAACGGGAACGGCTGCGACGGATCGATGATGAGCGGCGTGAGCGCGGGCGAGACCTGCGAGTCGAAGTATTCGCACGCCTCCAGCCGCTGCGCGAGCGTGAGCGCATCCCATGGCTGCAGGTGAATACCGTGGCGTGACAACGCAGGGACGAGCGCTCGACGAAAGTGCTCCGACTGTTGTGCCAGCTGCGGACGCAGCCGAGCGCGAATCTCTTCGATCAACCCATGCTGCTTCGGATCGTCATGGTCGCGAAGCAGCGCCATCTGCTTCATGAAGAACTCGTCGAGGTTCGACGAGAAGATCGCCAGGAACTTGGCTTGCTCGAGGAGCGGCGTGCGCCCGTCCACCGCTTCGGCGAGTACGCGGCGGTTGAACTCGAGCCAGCCCAGATCGCGATCGACCCATACGGCATCGAGCGGGTCGCCGGACGCAGACACGCGGGCATCGGGCGGCAGTTGGGTCATGGACACGAGACATCCTGCAGATGCGAGCGCCGCGTCGACGCACGTGCGCCGTGGTGATCCGGGCGAGAGACGCGGAGTATAGAGAACCGATGTAACGTGAATGCGACTCGGCTCAACCGGCCTGAACGGAATACCTCGTGTCCATTCCACAGACGTTGTCTCCCGCGCGGCGCCGTGCGCTTGCGGCGCTCGTCGCCAGACCGATCTACGAGCTGGTGCCGCTGAAGGGCGCTCTGGACGCGGCCGTGGCACTGCCGCCTCGATCTCCCCTCACCATCACCTCGTCACCGCGCCTCGGACTCGACGCCACACTGAGTCTTGCGGAGTCGCTCAGTGCTCGCGGCCACGATGTCGCGCCGCATCTCGCGGCGCGACTGATTCGCGATCGATCGCACCTGGCCGACGTGCTCGCGCGACTGAGGACCGCCGGCGTACGAAGGCTGTTCATCGTCGGCGGTGATGGGCCGCCCGTAGGTGTGATTCAGGACGGGCTGATGCTGCTGCGCGAAATGCAGAACATGGGCGAGATCTTTGACCAGCTCGGTGTGCCCGCCTACCCGGAGGGACACGTGAGCATCCCGCGTGATGCGCTGCTGAGCGACCTGAGGGCCAAGCAGCCCCTCGTTCATGCGATGACGACGCAGATGTCGTTCAACCCCGGGGCGGTCGCCACATGGGTGACGACGATCAGGAGCGAAGGCATCGCGCTCCCGATCCATCTCGGCATTCCCGGTGTGGTTGGTCTGTTGAAGTTGACCTCGATCGCCACGCGGATTGGCGTCGCCGATTCCGCGCGATATCTCATGAAGCATCGCGGCATGTTCGGTCATCTCGCCACGCGAGGATCGTTCGGGCCGGAGCGATTTCTGATCGATCTCGCCGGAGTGCTGGGCGACCCGAACGCGGACATACGCGCGCTGCATGTGTTCACGATGAACGAAGTCGCGGCGACGATCGCCTGGCAGCGGCAAATGCTGCAGGAACTCGGGGATGAGCGCTGACAAAAAGATTCCACGCAGAGATCGCAGAGGAGCAGAGATCGCGGAGGCGACGGAGCGCTCCGCGATCCCTGCCCGTCAGCGTTCTCTGCATGAACGCTCGTTACAAACGCTCGACCCATGTTCTCTTCGGTCCGCTACAACGTTATCCACTTCAGGTGCTGTGATCGTTTGCCGCTGAAGCCGGGAGGCTCCCCACGATGCGCGCGAAACTGAAGGTCTATACCAATGAGGACGATGCACTGCTGTTCTGGAGTATTGAAGAGCCCATCGAAGAGTGCCGCGGCTTTGCGATCGCCCGACGCGTGAAGGCGGGAACCAAGGTCAGCGAGACCTTCCTGCCGAATCGCATCGGCTTCGAGACCGAGGAGAACCACGGTGAGGCCGTCGAGGGGCAGCCGGCCGTCACGCGGCCGTCGACCGAGTGGCCCTTCCAGCGGTTTTCCTGGACCGATCACGACGCAGACACTGGAGATGTCGTCTCGTACAGGGTGATCCCGGTGATCCGAAACTCCGGCGGCGAGCTCGAACAACAGCTCGCTCTCGCGAGCGACTGGAGCCCCTTCGCGACGCTCGGCAAGAACACGTCGGGCACCTTCCGGGCGTTCTTCAATCGCGGGTTCGTCATGTCGCAGTTCATGGCGCGCTTCCTGAAGGCGAAGAAGCTCACGCTGAAACAGTTCAAGCAGACGATCTCGGACAAGGACGACAAGACGATTCGCGATTTCCTGTCAGGGGATCTGCGCCTGGCGCTGCTCGATCAACTGAAGATCGCGAAGCAGGAGAAGACCGACGTCTTCGCAGCGCTCTTCGAGATGAGCGACGACGAGTTGATTACTGCGCTCAGTGGCCTGGGCAAGCGCGCTCATGTCGTGCTTGCGAACGGATCGATCACCAAGAGAAAGAACGAGACGGCGGCCGAGGCACGAAAGCGCGACGAGAACGAGGACGGCCGCGCGCGCCTGGTCACGGCGAAGTGCGAGGTCGAGGTGAAGGATCGGTTTCTATCGCCGGGGGCGCTCGGACACAACAAGTTCCTCGTCCGCATGGGGAAGAACGGCAAGCCGGCGGCGGTGTGGACCGGCAGCACCAACTGGGCCCCGACCGGGCTCTGTACGCAGGTCAACAACGGGCTGCTCGTCGCGGATCGCGCGGTCGCGCAAGTCTACCTGGATCAGTGGCATCGCCTCCACGACGCGAAGAGCGCGTTCCCCGACCCGCTCGTCGACAGCAACTCGAAACCGAAGAAGGTCGGTGACGACACCGCAGGTGAGATCCGGTCGGTTGTCTGGTTCACGCGGGCGCGGAAAGGCGTCGACCTCGAAGCGCTGCGCGCCGAAGTGGAGAAAGCGCGCGACGGCATCCTGTTCCTGATGTTCATGCCGGGTTCGACGGGGCTTTTCAGCACGGTCGCGGCGCGATCGTCCGAGCCGAATCTCTACGTGCGCGGCGTCGTCAGTGAGCTCCCCAACGGACGTGGAGATGAGAGCGCCGTCGACGTCAGCCTGATCGACGGTCGCACCCACACGTCACTCCATCTCGACATCATCCAGCCGGAGGGCGTGGCGCATCCGTTCGCGAGCTTCGCCGAGGAAGTCACGCGCAAGCAGTTTCTGTCGGGTATCGGCCACGCCATCATCCACAGCAAAGTCGTCGTCATCGATCCCTTCTCGTCCGATCCGACCGTGATCACCGGCAGTCACAACTTCTCCACCAGCGCCAGCGCGAAGAACGACGAGAACTTCATCATCATCAAGGGCGATCGCCAGCTGGCGGAGTCGTACGCGGTGAATGTCCTCAGCGCGTACCAGCACTACCGTTTCCGCGCGTTCCTCGAGCAGACGAACCGGCCGTTCAATGGATTGAAGGACAACGATCGCTGGCAGGCGCCGATGCTGAAGAACAATCGGCGCGATCTGCGCTTCTGGGGCGTGTAACCGTCAGTTCTCCGTCGGCCGTTCGAGACGTTCGACGATGAGCGTGTCGCGCTGTGCCTGTGACGATTCGAGCTCCAGGCCAAGTTGCTCGCGAATGGCCGTGAAGACGGACGGCGGTGCATCGGGATCCGGCGCGATGTCCAGTCCGCCGCGGCCCGGGAGTGCATCGGCGAAACTCATCCTCATGTGGTAGGTGCCGGAAAGCCCGGTCTTGTCGACGACCCGCCGACGGTTTGAAAATTGCAGCGCCTCGGCGAGATTGGCGACGGTCGTTTCGCCTTCGAGCAGGTCGCCCAACCGGCCTTGGCCATCCCCAAGTCTGTCGCGCATCGGCGCACCGACAATTCGCACGGTACAGGAAGGTGGGGGCGACTTGAAATCCGGGAGTTCCGGCCGCGGCGGCGGTGCGCCTGCAGCGAGAGCGGCCGCGGCGGCCGCCCGTCGCGCCTCGAGTTGCGGCGCGCAATCGATATCCGACGGTTTCATGCCGGGTCCGAGCCTGCCATCACTTCTCGCCCGCGTGAGATCGTAAACAGGCTGCTCGCGCTTCTCGAAGTGCGCGACCAGCTTGAAACGGTCGGCCAGCATCGCACGCAGCATCGCAACACGATCCTCGGGAGTGGCCTTCGCCAACGTTGACGTGGCACTGACGTCGTAGTACTCGCCCATCGCCCACGATGGCAATCCGACCATCTCGCCGGGGCTCGCCGGGTCGTAGGCGCGCGAGATGAGTACTCCCACCGCGACCCGCGTCATCGTGAACCCGCCGTCGGGTCTTTGCTGGTTGATCGGATTCTCGAAGCGGCCCGCCTGACTTGCCGCATTCCGTTTGATGGACACGACATCGAATGTTGGTCCCGCGGGTGGTGATTGCGCTGCTGTGAGTACGAGCCCGGTCGCGACGATTGCAACGAAGACGAGAGCGAGTCCCTTGCGCATGCGTCACCTTGTGCCATCAAGGCCGTGCGATCGTTTCCCAAGGGGTCGTTTAGAGCAGTTCAGACGCCGATCTCGGACTCGTGGACGTCAACGCGGACGGCGCCCGAAGCTCCTGCGCCAGCTTCACCCGATCGAGCTCGTTCTCCCAGCGTGCGACCACGATCGTCGCGACGCCGTTGCCGATGAAGTTGGTAATCGAACGCGCTTCGGACATGAAGCGATCGATGCCGAGGATGAGCGCGAGTCCTGCGACCGGAATCGAGGGCACCACTGCCAGCGTGGCGGCGAGCGTGATGAAGCCGGCGCCGGTCACACCTGATGCGCCTTTCGAGGTCAACATTGCCACGCCGAGCACCGTCAGCTGCTGTCGCAGCGAGAGCTCGATGTCGAGCGCCTGCGCGACGAACAGCGCGGCCATGGTCAGATAGATATTGGTGCCATCCAGATTGAACGAATAACCGGACGGCACGACGAGCCCGACCACGGACTTGGAGCATCCCAGCCGCTCGAGCTTCTGCATCAGGGGCACGAGCGCTGATTCGGACGAGGCCGTGCCGAGCACGGTGAGCAGTTCGTCTCTGATGTACGCGATGAAGCGCACGACGTTGAAGCCGGTGAACGCGGCGATCGTGCCCAACCCGATCAGCACGAACAACGCGCACGTCAGATAGAAGCTGCCCATCAACGCCGCCAGCGGGCGCAGGGCATCGATGCCGTAGCGGCCGATCGTGAACGCCATCGCCCCGCCGGCGCCAATCGGCGCCAGCTTCATCAATGCGTTCATCATCGCGAAGAACACGTGCGAGCAGGCGTCGATGAACTGATGGACCACCGCACCGCGCGGTCCCATGTGCGTCATCGCGTAACCGAACAGAATCGCCACGAACAGCACCTGCAGCAGGTTGCCCGATCCGGTGAAGGCGTCGAAGAAGGTCGCCGGAATGATCCCGAGCACGAACGCCGTCGTCGTCTGCGTCGTCGCGCGCTTGGCGTAGTCGGCGACCGCATTGGCGTCGAGCGTCGCCGGATCGACGTTGAAGCCGTCGCCCGGACGCACGACGTTGATCACCAGGAGACCGATGACGAGCGCGATGGTCGAAACCACCTCGAAGTAGATCAACGCCTTGCCGCCCACCCGGCCGACTTTCTTCATGTCGCCCGCACCGGCAATGCCCAGCACCACCGTGCAGAAGATGATCGGACTGATGAGCATCTTCACGAGCGCGATGAATCCGTCGCCAAGGGGCCGAAGCGCGACCGCCGTCGTGGGCTTCGCGTAGCCGAGTACCGCCCCCGCGACGATCGCGAGGAGGACCCAGAAATAGAGATGACCTGTCAGGCGTTTCATAGCGCGTCGTTAGTGTAGCGCTCGTGGAGGAAGCCGGGGTAAGCCGAGTTTTTCACGCAGAGATCGCCGAGGCGCGGAGATCGCGGAGCGCTCCGGCGACGGGTGACCCGCGCTGCGCGCGCGTGGATCGAGAGGAAGGCGCGGAAACGAACGCCACATGTGTTCAGCAGGCGCTCGTTTACGCGTCTTCCTCTCGATCCATTCGCCGGCCGAAGGCCGGCGATCACCCGTCGCCTCCGCGATCTCTGCACCTCGGCGATCTCTGCGTGATCCTTTGATCCGACGCACCCAGATGATCCGACGCACCCGGAGATCTGGATTGCCGAGTCGTTTCGGAGTACATAGGGTCAATGACCATGACCGTGACACAGGTGAAAGACAATCGGCTGCTGGATGGCAGACTCGTACGGGACCGCATTCTGAGTGAAGTTGCCGAACGCGTGCGAAAGGCCCAGGCGACGCATGCGATCGGGCGCCTCGTTTCGATCAGCATCGGCGAGCATAAAGAGGTAGCGGTCTACGTCCGCGGCCAGGCGAACGCCGCGAAGAAAGTCGGCCTGCGATTCGAAGATCAGACGTGGCCGAGCACGCTCACGCAGGATGACTGCAAGGCGCGGCTCGTCAAGATGAACGACGACCCCGACGTGCTCGGTGTGATTCTGCAGCGCCCGGTGCCGACACACATTCATGGGCGCTCGCTCGCGTCTGCGATCCATCCGTTCAAGGATCTCGAAGGGATGAACCCCGCCTCGATCGGCAACATCGTCTACAACGAGCTGGCGCTGGCGCCGTGCACAGCGGCGGCATCGGTCGAGCTCATCAAGGCCACCGGCCTCACGCTCCATGGGCTCGAAGTCGTGATGGTTGGCCATTCGGAGATCGTCGGCAAGCCCGCGGCCTTCATGCTGATGGCCGAAGGCGCCACTGTCACGGTGTGCCATCACATGACCCGCTCGGTCGCCGCGCACTCGCGGCGTGCCGACGCGGTGCTGGTGGCCGTCGGTAAACCGAAGTTCCTTCATGGCGACATGGTGAAGCCAGGCGCGGCCGTCATCGACATCGGCATCAACCAGGTCACCGGTCCCCACGGCGAGACGATGATCGTCGGCGACGTCGACACCGACAGCGTGAAAGAAGTGGCAAGCTGGGTCACGCCGGTGCCTGGCGGTGTGGGCCCGGTGACAGTCGCGATGTTCATGCGCAACGCGATCGCGGCGCATCAGAAACAGCTGGCGGCGGGCTGGCTCGGCTGAGCCACGGAGATCACGAAGAGTTTTGGCCACGGAGAACACGGAGATCGCGGAGTGTTGGGGCCACAAAGATCACAAAGATCACTAAGATGAGAGAAACGGAGTGCCTCGCTGCGCTTCGTTGTGATCTTCGTGATCTTTGTGGCCAAATTCTCCGTGTTCTCCGTGGCGCGACTCTTCGTGATCTCCGTGGCTGTGGGAACTTATCCTCGTCTCTAACCCGTATTCAACGACATGCTCAGCACACTCCTGCTCTCCTCTGTTCTCACTGCATCGATTCCGGCTCAGGCGCCGCAAGCCACGACGCAGCAAGGCGAAGCGCTGTACGGCGAGCGCTGCGCGATGTGCCATGACGCCGGTGTATCGCGCGCCCCCAACCGTGACGGACTCAATCGGTTGACGCCCGACGCGATCCGCCAGGCGCTGGCGACCGGCAGCATGAGCGCGCAGGCGGCAGGGCTGACTCCGGCACAAGTCGATTCGCTGGCGCGACTGCTGGGGCGTGGCACCTCTGCGTCGGGAACCACCGGCAGCGCCGCGTGCAGCGCCAGCGCGACGGCGTTTGCCGACGATCGCCCGCGCTGGAACGGGTGGGGCGCCACGCCCGCGCAGCACCGCTTCCAGCCGGCGGCGATGGCACAGCTCACCGCCAATCAGGTTCCGCGCCTGAAATTGAAATGGGCTTTCGGATTCCCTGGTGTCACGCGCGCGTTCGCGCAGCCGACGGTCGTCGGAGGACGTGTCTTCGTCGGAAGCGCCGCCCCGCTCGTCTACTCGCTGAGCGCCGACACCGGCTGCCAGTACTGGGCGTTCAAGACCGAGGCTCCCGTACGCGCGGCAATCACCATCGGATCGCGCACCGTGAATGGATCGCGGCAGTGGGTCGCCTACTTCGCCGATCAGCGAGCGAACGTCTACGCGGTCGACGCGGTCAGCGGACAACAGCTGTGGAAGCGGCAGGTGGAGAACTATCCGGGTGCGACCATCACGAGTTCGCCCACGCTCGCCGGCGATGCGCTCTACGTCGGCACCTCGTCGGCGGACGAAGTCCTCGGAGCCAATGCGAAATACGAGTGCTGCAAGTTCCGCGGCAGCGTATCCGCGATCGACGCGGCCACTGGCGAGGTCCGCTGGAAGAGCTACACGATTCCGGAGGAACCGAAACCCGTACGCAAGAACGCGCAAGGCGTGCAGCTCTGGGGACCGTCGGGTGCCGGCGTCTGGTCGTCGCCCGCCGTCGATGCTCAACGAGGGGTCGTCTATGTGACGACTGGCGACAGCTACTCCGATCCACCTGCGAGCACATCGGATGCGTTCATCGCGTTCGATCTGAAAACGGGCAAGCTGCTCTGGTCCCGCCAGACGACTCCGAACGACGCGTTCAATATCGCCTGCGCGTTGCCGGAGGCGTTCCAGGCGAATTGTCCGCAGGCGAAAGGCCCCGACTTCGATTTCGGATCGTCGCCGATGCTGATCGATCTTCCCAACGGGCGCCGAGCGCTGATCGCTGGTCAGAAGTCGGGTGTGGTGCATGCGATCGATCCCGATCGCGGCGGCGAGATTCTCTGGCAGACAGCCATTGGTAAAGGCAGCGCCCTGGGCGGCGTGCAGTGGGGCACCGCGTTCGACGGCTCTCGCGTGTATGCCGCGCTGTCGGATGTGCAGCCCGAGCCGGTGCCGGCCGGCACTCCAGGTGCGCAGCCCAGTGGCCTTGGCGGAGGCGCGACGCGTCTGAATCCGCGCGCCGGCGGCGGTCTCTTTGCGATCAACCCGCAGAACGGCGAGATCGTATGGAAGACGCCGCATCCCGGCTGCGGCGATCGTCCTGGTTGCAGTCCCGCTCAATCAGCGGCGGTGACAGCGATTCCCGGCATCGTCTTGTCCGGCGGACTCGATGGACACTTGCGCGCATATAGCAGCGACAAGGGTGCGATCGTCTGGGACGTTGATACCGCGCAGAAGTACGAGACGGTGAACGGTGTGCCCGCCAACGGCGGTTCGATCGACGGACCGGGTCCCGTGGTCGCCGGAGGAATCGTCTTCGTGAACTCCGGCTACGCAATCTTCGGCGGAATGCCCGGCAACGTGTTGCTCGCGTTCACGGTGGACGGGAAGTGAGACGAAGGGCCGCCCCCTTCGGGGGCGGTCGGGCCGCTTCGCGGTAGGGCCGCCCTTCGGCGGTAGGGCCGCCCTTCGGGCGGTGGGGCCGCCTTCGGCGGTAGGGCTTTGGCGTCGGAGGAGTTCGAGCGAGTGTTTCGGCACCGCGTCGCGAAGCCGTGGCCCCACCCGGTTGCGAAACCAACCGGGTCCCACGAGTCGCAACGCGACGAGCCCCACTGCTCGCGAAGCGAGCAGCCCCTGACCTACTTCTTCTCCTGCTTCGCCGCCGCATCCATCAACGCCTGCGTCTCGATCCCTGAACAATTGAGCGACATGATCCGATCGAACGGCGCCAGCACCAGCGTCTGCTTCGGCACGGTCCAGGGCGCCGTCAACACGACAGGATCTTCAACGGTCGCTTCGATCTCGAGCGTGTTCGCATCGACGCGGCGATAGCGCTCGACGATGTGCAGCTGGTCGGAGTGTGGCGACACGCGTCCCTCGGCTGACATCCAGGTGTTGTCGGTGAAGTTCCTGGTGTCTACGACGAACGTGCCCTCTTCCCAGTGGCCGATCGAGTCTCCGCGATACGCCGGCGGCACATCGTCTGGATGCGGCCTCCCATCGGTGGGCACGAGTCGGAACCCGTGGTAGGTCTCCGTCAAGATCACCACCATCTTCGGCGTCGAGATGATCTGTCCGACGGCGCCGACGTCATACATGCTGACGTTCAACGTGCCGAACGCCGTCGGCCTGCAGCGCAGAGTCGGATCGTCCTTGTCGCTCAGGGCCTTTGCCTTGGTCGCGAACTCCGGCTTGTAAAGACTCATGAACGTCGGTGGCGGTGTGCCACGCGCGCCGCCTGGTGCGCCACGTCCGCCGCCGCGCGCCCCGCCGCGGCCGCGTGCGGCGCCGACGTCGGCACCACCCCACCACACGCCGGTCAGATCGGGATGCCCGTCTGCCATCCGCGGGACCGGGCCCGGCGCTGTCGGCGCGGCTGCGGGTGCTGCGGCTGCGCCCGATCCACCTTGTCGGGCCTCGGCACTGAACCTGCCCGGCGTCAACGACGCCGCAGCGTATACACACGCGAGGAAGACCACTACTGCGATCAGACGACCCTTCATGATCGACTCCTGCCTTCAGCCGGTCGCACGGTTACTGGGCAGCCGGGCCCTGTTGGGATCCGAACATGCCGTACACCGTGCCGTCCGCCAGAATGAGCTCCCTCAACATGCCCATGTTCTGCGACGGATCCTTGGCGTGGAAACCTTTGATCGTGACCTCGACGCCCTTCTTGATGATGCCGGGCTTGAACCCGTTGCGAACCATGCCGCTCGGTGTTCCCGCTTCGAAGCCCCACCGCTCGACCTTGCCGGTGCTCGGGTCCTTCACGTCGAGGAAGAACCAGGAGTGCGGGTTCTCGAGACGAATCTCGACGATCGTCCCCTGAACCGAAACCGGCTTGTTCATGTCGAACGCCGCCGAAAACGAGTGATGCGCTCGCGCGGTGGCGACGATCGCGAGTGACATGAGGGCCCACAGAAGCGCTGTGCGGATCGGCCGGGTCATAGGAGACCTCCTGAGATGAATTCTGCTCTGCGAGGTCGCGTAGGTCAAAGGTCAAATGTCAAAAGTCAAAGGTCAGGGCAAAAGTCTAGGTGTGGGTCCAGGTCTCAGGTCCAGGTCCCAGGTCCAAGTCTCAGGTTCACCTTCTCCGGGGCCCCAGCGTCTTTGCCCAGGGCACCCTTGGCCCCCTTTGACCTGACCTTTGACCTTTGACCTTTGACCTACGGCGAAGCCTATACTCCCCTTTATGCGATCTGCCGTCGCCACCGTCGTCGTGATAAGCACCCTATCGCTCGCTTCAAACGCCTTTCCGCACCACAGCTTTGCGCCGCATTTCGACGCGAGCAAACCGGTCAGCATCTCCGGGACGCTGACCCAGTTCGAAGCGAAGAACCCGCACAGCTACGTGCACATCAACGCCGTCGACGAGAACGGCCGGACGCACGAGTACGTCTGCGAATCGCACGGCGTCACGCAGCTCACGCGCAACGGCATCACGCCGCAGCTGCTGAAGGCCGGCAGCAAAATTCGCGTGACCGGGTCGCTCTCGCGGCACAGCCCCTACATGTGTTTCTTCGACACGGTCGAACTCGCGGATGGCAAGGTCCTGAGCGTCAACGGACCCACCGGGCCTTCGCGACCTGCGGCGCCCGAACTGCCGAAGCGCACCGACATCTTCGGCACGTGGCTGCTCGCGCCGATCCCCAATCGAAGCACCAGCGGTCCCCAGCCGATGATCACGTTCCTCACGCCGGCTGGCCAGAAAGCGACCGCCTCATACGATCCGTTCAAGGACGATCCGACGTTCCGATGCGACCCGGTTGCCGTCCGTCGCGTGTGGGGCGCGCCGGGCACACCGCTCGAGATCGTGCGCGACGGCAACGACATCGTGCTGCACCACGAGTGGATGGACGTGCGTCGCGTGGTCCACATGACCACGAAGGATCATCCGAAGAACGGTCCGCGCAGCTCGCTGGGCCACTCCATCGGTCGCATGGACGGCGACACGCTCGTGATCGACACAGCCAACTACTCTGCCGGCGTACTGAACCAGTACGTCGAGCAGCCGGGTCAACCGACGAAGGGGCTGCTGCACTCCGCGGCGCTCACCTCCGTCGAGCGTGTGCGGCTCGACGCCGCGCGTCAGCGCCTCGTCGTCGAGGTCGACCTCGCAGATCCCGACTTCTTCACCCGTCCGTTCGATCGGACGACGTACGAGTACGCGGCGTCCGCATTGAAGATCGAGAAGTTCAACTGCTCGCCGGAAGGGGTCACCGGAGCGCTGAAGAAGTAGCGGATTCAGGCCTGCATTCCGGTTAAAGTAGTCACCACAGAGGGGGGCACGCCGGATGGGCTGGAGGAATCTCGGTCACCTTGGGCTGATCGGCGGGTTGCTGCTTTATTCGAATGTCGGTGCACCCGCGAATGCGGCAGCGCAAGCACCGTCCACGACTGCCAACGCTGCGGGTCCGGATGGATCCACCCCCCTGCACCAGGCGGTCCGCGCCAACGACATCAAGTCGGTCGACACGCTGATCAAGCGCGGCGTAGACGTGAAAGCGACCACGCGCTATGGCGTCACGCCGATCGGTCTGGCAGCGCTCAATGGCAACGCCGCGATCCTGCGCAGGCTGCTCGACGCCGGAGCCGACGTGAACACGGCGACGCCGGGCGGTGAGACGACGCTCATGACGGCGTCGCGCAGCGGCAACATCGAGGCGGTCACGCTGCTGCTCGATCGCGGCGCGAAGGTCAACGCCAAGGACAACACTCGCTCGCAGACGGCGTTGATGTGGGCGGTCACCGAAAATCACTCCGACATCGTCAAGCTGCTGGTCGCACGCGGCGCGGACGTGAAGGCGCAGACGACCATCACGACGCCGCGCGGCGAATACGTGCCCGCTCGCGCGGGCGGCGCCTCGGGGAACGGCATCATCCGTCAGCGTGCCCTACCGACGAAGGACGGCGGCATGACACCACTGTTGTTCGCGGTGCGCGATGGGAACGTCGCGATGACGCGGATGCTGCTCGAGCTTGGCGCCGACGTCAATCAGGCTGCCGGCAATCACACGTCACCGCTGCTGATCGCGCTGCTCAACGGTCAGGTCGCGCTGGCGGCCGAACTGCTCGAGAAAGGTGCCAATCCGAACCTCACCGACGACTATCACCGCGGCGCGCTCTTCGCGGCGATCGAGCTGCGCAACTTCAATCACGAGAAGTATCCGTTCTTGTACAGCGATGGCCGCGACCCGCTCGATCTGATCAAGGCACTGCTCGAGAAGGGCGCCGACCCGAACGTCCGGACCGACACGACACCCGTGCACGGCCTGATGCAGTTCGATGGCTCGTGGGTCAACTTCGACGGGCAGACTGCCTTCATCCGCTCTGCGCTCTCCGGTGACATCCAGGTGATGCGGCTCCTGCTGCAGCACGGCGCGGATCCGAACATCGCAACCGCTCAGGGATCGACCGCGCTGATGGCAGCGTCTGGTATCAACTGGATCCCGGCGCAGACGTTCACGCGGTCCGAGGCCGACTACGTCGAGGCCGTGAAGCTGTGTCTCGAGCGCGGTGCTGATGTGAACGCGACCAACACCTTGAAGCTCGCCGCGATCCACGGCGCAGCGAATCGGGGGTGGGTCTCGATCATCCAGATCCTCGCCGACCATGGCGCGAGGCTCGATCAGCCCGACGTCGGCGGCCGAACCCCGATGACCTTCGCCGAAGGCACGTTCCTCGCGATCCGGCCGCCGGTCGCGAAGCCGGAGGCGATCGCGCTCTTGAAGAAGCTGATCGGCAACCAGGCGACGTCCACGACAGCATCTGCGAAATGAAGAAGCGGATACTTGCCAGTGCGATCGCCGTCGTCGCGATCGGCTGGGTGGCATTGATCGCACAGCAACCGAGCGTGCCGCCACCCGCGCGAGTACCCGTAGGGGCCGCTGACGTAGGGGCCGCCTTCAGGCGGCCCGTCATCGATCAATACTGCGTCACCTGCCACAACGAGAAACTGAAGACGGGAGGCCTCTCGCTCGAAACCGTCGCGCTCGATCGTGACGCCGAAACATGGGAGAAGGTGGTTCGCAAGGTTCGTGCGGGCCTGATGCCACCGGCGGGCGCCAAGCGTCCCGACCGCGCCACGCTCGACACGTTCGCGAGCAGCATCGAGAACGCCATCGATCAGGCGGCCGCGGCCAATCCCAATCCAGGACGCGCGCCGCTGCATCGCATGAACCGCGTCGAGTACGAAAACGCGATTCGAGATCTGCTCTCGCTCGATGTCGACTCGTCGACGCTTCTTCCTGCGGACGACTCGAGCCGCGGCTTCGACAACATCGCCGACGTGCTCGGCGTCTCGCCCTCGCTGCTCGAACGCTACGTCGCGGCCGCGGCGAAGATCAGCCGGCTCGCCGTCGGGGAACGCGACGCCGCGCCGAACCAGGTGACCTATACCGTCAAGGGCGACCTGAGTCAGAACCAGGCGCTCGAAGGGCAACCGCTCGGCACCAGAGGCGGAACCACGATCACTCACAATTTCCCGGTCGACGGTGAGTATCAGATCAAGCTGTCGCTGCTGAAGCTCAGTTTCGGTCAGGTCTTCGGCGAGGGTGCCGAGGGCGAAGAGCTCGAGGTCACGCTGAACGGCCAGCGCGTGAAGCTGTTCAAGCTCGATGAAGTGGCCATGTTCTTCATGCGCGAGGTGCCGGGCTCGCATCCCGCGAAGCCGACGCCGACCGATCCGATCGAAGCGCGCATGCGGATGACGCCCGACATCCGGCTCGAATTCCCGCTGAAGGTGAAGGCCGGGCCGCAGACGATCGGCGTCGCGTTCCTGAACAAGAGCTACGCGGCCAACGAGGATCTCGTCAAACGTCCGGTGTCGAGCACCTACGACGTCTTCATCGGCATGCAGTACGGCTACACGACGGCGCCACATCTCTCACGCGTCGTGATCACGGGGCCCTACAACCCGACGGGCATCAGCGACACACCGAGCAGGCGGCGCGTATTCGTGTGTCATCCGCCTTCGCCCGCCTCCGCACCCGGCGGTGCTTCGGCGCAGCTACGGCGAGACCCGCCGGCAAACGACGCCGGCGGGCCGGTGAGCACAGCCGAAGAGACAGCTTGTGCGAGGCAGATCATGTCGACGCTCGCGCGCAGGGCGTATCGCCGTGCGGTGACAGACGCCGATGTCGATGCACTCTTCTCCTTCTATCGGCAGGAGAAGACCCGGACCGGCAATTTCGAAGCGGGGATCGAGATGGCGCTGCGCCGCATCCTCGCCGATCCCGAGTTCATCTTCCGTTTCGAGCCGACGCCGGCCGGCGTCGCGCCGAAGACGCCCTATCGCATCAGCGACACAGAGCTCGCCTCGCGTCTGTCGTTCTTCCTGTGGTCGTCGATTCCGGATGATGAACTGCTGAAGCTCGCGATCGACGGCAAGCTGCATCAACCCGCGGTGCTGGAGAAGCAGACGCGCCGGATGCTCTCCGATCCGAAGGCGCGCACGCTGGTCACCAACTTCGCGAACCAGTGGCTCTATCTGCGGGATTTGAAGAGCGCGAACCCCGACGTCACCGTGTTCCCCGATTTCGACGACAACCTGCGCCAGGGCTTCCAGCGGGAGACCGAGATGCTCTTCGAGTCGGTGATGCGCGAGGATCGTTCGGTCCTCGATCTGCTCGACGCCGACTACACATTCGTCAACGAGCGGCTCGCGAAGCACTACGGCATCCCGAACGTGTATGGTCCCGATTTCCGCCGTGTGCCGGTGCCTGCTGACGCCCGTCGCGGCCTGCTGGGGCAAGGCAGTCTGCTGCTCGTCACATCGAACGCGAACCGCACATCGCCCGTGATCAGAGGCAAATGGATCCTGGAGAACCTCCTCGGGAGCCAGGCCCCGACGCCGCCGCCTGATGTGCCGCCGCTCGAAGAGAAACCGACTGCCACCGCCAAGTCGGTGCGCGAGCGCATCGAGCAGCACCGTGCCAATCCCGCGTGCGCCGGCTGTCACAAGATCATGGATCCGATCGGCCTGTCACTCGAGAACTACGATGCGATCGGACGATGGCGCCGCGAGGATGAAGGCGTGAAGATCGATGCGTCGGGACAGCTCGTCGACGGCACACCGATCGACGGGCCCGCGGCACTGCGCAAGGCCCTGCTGGCGCGTGGCGATGTCTTCGTCGCGGCGATGACCGAGAAGCTGATGATGTACGGCGTCGGCCGCGAGACGAAGTATTACGACATGCCGGCCGTCCGCACGATCATGCGCGACGCGTCGAAGAACCGCTATCGCTTCTCGGACCTGGTCCTCGGAGTCGTGAAGAGTTCAGCGTTTCAGATGAAGGTGGCTGACAGGTCGTAATGCAAGATTCAACATGCAAAATGCAACACCCGGCGGGTGAAAGGGCAGAGCGAGGCCGCAACGACGACAAGTCCTTTTCTTGCATTTTGAATTTTGCATTGTGAATTACAGAGAGACACACCAATGTTCATCACCAAGAAACACCTCCCGCGCCGCACCTTCCTTCGCGGAATGGGTGTCACGCTCGCCCTGCCGCTGCTCGACTCGATGATCCCCGCGAGCACCGCGCTGGTGAAGACGGCCGCGCTCCCGAAGAGCCGCTTCTGCGGCATCTACATCCCGCACGGCGCGACGATGGACAAGTGGACGCCGGCGGCGGAAGGCGGCGGATTCGCCTTCACCGAGACGCTCAAACCGCTCGAGAAGCTTCGCGACCGCCTCGTCGTCGTCAGCAACCTCGCGCACCCGATGGCCGGAGGCAAGGGATCCGATGCCGGCGCCGACCACGCGCGCTCGGCCGCGGTGTTCCTGAGCGGCGCGCATCCCGAGAAAGGCACCGTGCACGGCGGCAAGACGATCGATCAGCTGCTCGCCGATCACATCGGTCAGGACACGCCGCTCCCCTCGATCGAGGTGTGCATCGAGGAAGTGGCGCTCAACTGCGGCGCCGGCTACGGCTGCGCGTACTACAACACCATTTCGTGGCGGAACGACACGCTGCCGCTGCCGATGGAGAACAGTCCGCAGGTCGTATTCGAGCGCCTGTTCGGCGACGGCAGCAACGCGGCGCTGCGCCTCGCGCGCAAGCAGCAGGACAAGAGCATCCTCGATGCGGTGACCGACAAGGTCTCGCGCCTCCAGACCGGGCTCGACGCCGGCGACCGTGCGCGGCTCGGTGAATACCTCGACAACGTGCGCGAGATCGAGCGGCGCATCCAGAAAGCAACAGCGCAGTCGGCGAACAATCCAAATGTCCCCGAGGCACCGGTGGGGGTCCCCGAAGCGTTCGAAGATCACATCAAGCTGATGTACGACCTGCAGGTGCTCGCCTATCAGTCGGAAATCACGCGCATCTCGACCATGATGTATGCGCGCGATACGAGCGGCGCGGTGTATCCCGGCAGCGGCGTGCGCGATGGTTTCCACACCGCGTCGCACCACTCCAACGCGCGCGCCCGCATGGACACGTTCGCGCAGATCAACCGCTATCACGTGCAGATGCTCGGCTACTTCCTCGAGAAGCTGAAGTCGACGCCCGATGGCGACGGCACCCTGCTCGATCACGCCGTCGTGCTCTACGGCAGCAGTATGAGCAACGGCAATCAGCACGATCACGATCCGCTGCCGATTCTCGTCGCCGGCGGTGCGTCAGGGCAGCTGAAAGGCGATCGCCATCTGGCGTTCCCGGCGCACACGCCGATGTCGAATCTGATGCTGTCGATTCTCGACAAGCTTGGAGTGGATCAACCGAGCTTTGGAGACAGCACAGGAAAGCTCGAGATTTGAGGCGTACGCAGCGTCCGGCTTCAGCCGGACCTCAGGTCGGTGCGATCCATCTCACGCGTGTTGGTGCGATCCAGCTAACGCAGGTCGGTGCGATCCTGCTGACGACGGTCGGTGCGATCTTCGACGCAGGTCAGTTAGGTCAGTTAGGTTCGGAAGCGAGTTGCAGCGTCGAGCGGGTGGCGCCGGGAGGGGCCTCCCCGCCCGCCGCGCAGGCGCCCTCTGCGTGATCCAGTTCTTCGTACCCGTGACAGTGTTTTTGGCGCCGAGGACGAGTGGGGAGACCCGGCGACAGGACCCGCGAGAAGAACAACCCCCTCGACGAACCTAAACACGGTCCAGCTAAAGCAGGACACTACAATGCCTGGGCCTTGGAGGTGTACTGATCGCGACGTGTAACGACTAGCGTTCCACTGCGGCCGCCACTTCGCTCTGCGAGCCGGCGACTGGGAGTGGAGCGGGCACCACAGGTTCCGCTGACGCCTTCACATCGCGAACCGGAGTCGAGCGGTTGTCATGGTAGGCGTACACGAACTTCTTGAATTCCGGATGGAGGAAATCGAAGCCGAAGTCGTACTTCTTCATCTCCTTGAACGCCTGATCCGAGGTCCAGCCGTCCTTCTCCATCCGATAGACCGCCGTCATGACACCGGTGCGATGCCGGCCCCCTGCGCAGTGCACGTACACCGGCTGCTGCGCCGGATCGTTCACGATGCGCATGAACGTCGCGAGCTGCTCGGCGTTCGGCGCAACACGCGTCGTCATCGGAATGCGGTAGAAGCGCATCCCTGACGTCTCGACGAGCTTCGCCTCATCGGCATTGTCGCCATCAGCCTGGAGATCGATCACGGTCTTGACGCCCAGTGCGGCGAGATCCGCGTAGTCGCGACCTTCGGGTTGTGAACCGCGATAGTAGGTGGCATCGATGCGACCGAAGTTCTCGATCCGGACGGTCGACAGACTTGCGGCCGGCGACTGTGCTTCCTTGGGTTGCGCGACAGCCGCGGGCGACACGGCGACGACGAGCGCGAGCGCACACGCGCTCAGAAATCCTGATTTGGAACTCATGGGTACCTTCACACGACGATAAGGAGATTATACGAGCGCGACCGGTGTTTTTCGGACGCAGCCATTTAGAGAGGCAAGGGCGGTGCCATACCCCTTGATAGAACGATGCCGTGCTCGGTACAGCCGCGTCGTCCTACTGGAAGGACGGCTCTGCCCGAGCGCACACCTGAGCCACCGAGAGAAACGGAGGAAATCAGGCCACAAAGATCACGAAGGGCACAACGGTCGAGTCACGGGAAAATCTATGGTCTAGATAGCGACTCCGTTCCTCAACTTTGTGATCTTCGTGGCCATATCTCTCCGTTTCTCTCCGCGGCTCGGCTGAGCAGCACTCAACGGATCGTGACCTTCTGCACCCTTAAATTCCCGACCTCCCCGACGTAGAGCGTGTTCTCACTCCGGCAGTCGATCGCGTTCACGGTGCCGAATTCCTTGAGCAGCTTCCCTGCCTTGCCGAATTTTCCGAGCATCGTCCCGTCCAGACGCATCTTGTAGATCTCACCGGCCGCATCGATATCGGTTGGTGGATTGGAGTTCGAGGCGTACAGCACCTGGTTCGGACCTGGCGTGACGCAGATCGCCTGAGCATTGCCTACGCCTTTGATCTCGCTCTTGAAGGTGCCGTTGTTGTCGAACACCTGGATGCGCTGATTGCCGGCATCGGCCGCGTAGACGTTGCCCTGCGCGTCGACGGCAATGCTGTTGACGCTGGCGAATTCGCCGTTGCCGGTGCCGCGCTGTCCCCACGACTTCACGAAGGCACCGTCCTTGGTGAACTTGGCGATGCGTGCGTTGCCGAGTCCGTCGGCCACGAAGATGTTGCCCTGTGCGTCCCAGGCGACGTCGGTCGGGCGGTTGAAGACATCCTGCGGTGCACCCGCGCCGGGCGCGCGCCCGCCGCCGCGTCCGCCACCTTCACCTGCTGGTCCTGCCCCGCCGGCGCGCGGTGGATTGTTGATCGCCTCCGCCTTGCGTCCGAGCAGAAACGCGACCCGGCCCTGCGGATCGAACTTCATGACCATCGCCGACATCTCGTCGACGACCCATATGTTGTCCTGCGGATCGACGCGGACCTGCGCGGCAAACAGGAAGCCGTACAGCCCGGCGCCGATCTCGCGCGTGAAGCGGCCGTTGCGATCGAACTGGAACAACCGCGAGCCGCCATGCGCGAACGGCCGCGCGGTCGCCATCGACAGCGTCGGATGGCCGGTCCTGGTGTAGACGTAGATGTCGCCGCGTGAGCTGGTCGCGACGCCGCCGACTTCACCCAGATAGATGTCATCGGGGAGCGTCAGCGGGTTCGCCGCATCGAAGGTGAGCGAGGGCGCCGCATTCTGCGCGACGATCGAGATCGACGCGGCAACGAACGCGACCATCAATGCTGCTATGAATCGTTCCATGGTCGTGTTCCTAACGCGTGGACGTGCGTGACGGGGTCGACTGCAGGATGAACTTCTGCACCCGCCACGATTCGATCTCGCCGAGGACGATCTCGTTGGGGTTGCGGCAGTCCAGCATATGGACCACCTGGAACCCCGGAGCGACCTTGCCTGGTTTACCGAACTTGCCGAGCACCGTGCCATCGAGCTCGGTCTTGTAGATCTCGCCGGTCGTCTCCCACGTGCCGGGCGCATTGCCGTTCGGGTTCGAGTTCGAGTGGAAGACGTACTGATGTGGACCTGGCGAGATGCACAGCGTCCAGCCGACACCGAGGTTGGTGATCTCCTTGATCGGCTTCAGATTGTTGTCGAGCACCTGATACCGGTTGTTGGTGCGATCGGCGACCCAGACATTGCCGCGCTCGTCGACCTGAAGTCCGTGGGGCAGGTTGAATTCACCGAGCGCGCTCCCCGACTTCTCGCTGCCGGCCTGTGCGAGGAAGCGGCCGTTCTTGTCGTACTTCACCACGCGATTGTTGCAGTAGCCGTCGGAGACGAAGATGTTGCCTTGTGGATCCCAGCCGATGTCAGTCGGCCGGCAGAAGATGTACTTCTGCGACGGCTGGTTTGGTCCGGCCGGAAAGACGACCGGGCCATCGACTGGCGGCGGCCGCCGCCCGAGCACCATCAGCACCTTCCCTTCCGGGCTGAATTTGGTGACGAGGTTGGTCCCTTCATCGACCGTCCAGATGTTGTCGTCCTTGTCGACGCGAACCGAGTGAGCGAATTCGAAGCCGTAGTAGCCCTTGCCGATTTCCCGGAGGAACATGCCGTTGCGGTCGAACTCGAACAAGCGGGTCGTGTCGCGGCGGTGGTAGACGAAGATGTGACCCTTTGAGTTGGTGGCCACCGCCACCGATTCACCCAGCGATTCACCTGCGGGGAGCTTCAGGAAGTTCGGCACCGGTGTAAACGGAATCTCCGGAACACCAGTGATCGTCGCTTTCTGCTGCGCCGCAGCGGATCCGGCGACGAGCAGCAGGACACCAATCGAGCAAGCAAGATATCTGTTCATGAGGACCTCTCGGCCGCCCACAGTGTAGGCCAAACTGGGTCGTAGCGGTCCGGCTGAAGCCGGACCCTACGTACATCGGGTTCGCCAACTGTCTCTGAAGTAATATCGTCAGTCGGCCCGGCCCCGATCCAACGCGCCGCGCCGATGCAGAACAGGTGGACGACCGCACGCTTCAATCCTCCGCTGCTGCGTCACTCGCCGCCAGCGAGCGCAGGCTCGTCGCACAAAGCGACGCGCTGACCGATCTCACGACGCGGTACACGAACCCCAGTGACCGGTTCGAGGATCGTCTCGAGAGCATTCTGGCGATTGCTGCCGATGCCCTGGCCGTCGAGCGCCTCAGCATGTGGGAGTTCGTCGACGATCACCGGTCGATCCGGTGCGTCGGGCTCCATCACCGCAGCCGCGCGCGATATGAATCCGGTGCGCTCCTCACCCGCCAGGATGCCCCCGCCTACTTCGATGCGGTCGAATGCGAGCGGGTCATCGCCGCGGCCGACGCGCGCGTGGACCCGTGCACCCGCGAGTTCCGCGATTCGTATCTCGTTCCGAACGACATCGGCGCCATGCTCGACGTGCCGCTGCGGCACGACAACCGCACCATCGGGGTGCTCTGTGCCGAACACGTCGGCAGCGCGCGTGCGTGGACGCTCGACGAGCAGAACTTCGGCATCTCGGTCGGCAATCTGATCGTCATTGCGGTTGCCGAGGATCAGCGGCGCACCGCCCTCGCGCGTCTGGCCGAAAGTGATGCCCGCGCGCACACGATCATCGATACCGCACACGATGCCTACATCGGCATCGACTCGCGCGGCCTCATCGTCACCTGGAACGCGCAAGCGGAGGCGACGCTCGGTTGGACGCGCGACGAGGCGATCGGGCGGTCACTCGCCGAGACGGTCATCCCGCCCGCGTTCCGCGACGCGCATGTGAGCGGCATGCGTCGCTTTCATCAGACCGGTGAAGCGCCGGTCGTCAATCAGCGCATCGAGCTGCGTGCCCTTCATCGGTCGGGGCGCGAGATCCCGATCGAGCTCACCGTGACCTCGCCGATGCAGAGCGAACACGGGTACTTCTTCGGCGCGTTCATCAGGGACATCTCGAGCCGGCTCGAGCGCGACGACGAGCTGCGCCGCGCCAAAGAGACGGCCGAAGCGGCGACCCGGGCGAAGAGCGAGTTCCTGACCAACATGAGCCACGAGCTGCGGACGCCGCTCAACGGCGTGCTCGGCTACGCGCAGCTGCTGCAGCGCGATCGCGGCCTCAACGGGTCACAGCGGGAGGCGCTCGAAGCGATCGCGACCTGCGGCTCCCAACTGCTCGACTTGATCAACGACATCCTCGATCTCTCCAAGATCGAAGCCGGCCGGCTCGATATCGAGGACGCGGTCACCGATCTCACCAGGCTCGTCTCCAACCTCGCACCGATCGTCTCCGAGGCCGCAGAACGCAAGGGACTGCGGGTGACCACGTCGATCGGGTCCGATGTGCCGAGGCTCGTGGTCATCGACGGACGGCGGGTGCGGCAGGTGCTGCTGAATCTCCTCGGGAACGCCGTCAAGTTCACCAGCGCCGGCGAGGTGCGGCTCACGATCGCGATCGAGGGCGATCAGCTGAAGTTCGAAGTGACCGATACCGGCCCGGGCATCGAACCCGAAGCACTGACGAAGATTTTCTCCGCCTTCTCGCAGACGAAGACCGGCGCGGCTGCCGGAGGGACCGGGCTGGGTCTCACCATCTGCGATCGCCTGATCACGAGGATGGGGGGCGAGCTCCGGGTCGACAGCGTGCTCGGCGAAGGATCGCGGTTCTCCTTCATGCTGCCGCTCGTGGAGGCCCGCCCCGGCGTCCGCGCCGCGGCCCGTACCGGCGACGCGGTGCCCACGCTCGACGCGCGATTGGCGCCGGGTCAGTCGATCACCGCGATGGTCGTCGACGACAGCACCGCGAACCGCCACATCCTCACCAGCCTCCTCGAGAGCGCGGGCGTCCGGGCGGTCGGCGCGTCCGGCGGGGTCGAGGCGATCGAGCGCGCACGGGCCGATCGTCCGCAGATCATCTTCATGGATCTCAAGATGGATGATCTCGACGGCTTCGAAGCGACCCGACGCATCGCACGCGATCCGATGACTGCCGCGATTCCGGTCGTGGCGGTGACGGCGAGCGCCCTCGGCAACAGCAGCCAGCGGGCGCGCGAAGCCGGTTGCGTGGACTATCTCTCGAAGCCGGTTCGAGTCGAGCTGCTCTTCGCGATGCTGCAGAAACATCTCGGCGCGCGGTTCATCAGCGAGCATGCAGCCGCGGCATCAGCCGACACGGACCTGAAGGCATTCGATCGCCGCGCGGAGGTCGGCACGCGGCTGCGAGCCGCGATCGCGCTCGGCGATGTTGGCGACATTCAGAACCTCGCGCGTCATCTGCTGCAGGGCAGCGCCGCTGAAGCCGCGGTCGGCGAACGGGTGCAGCGGCTGGTGGCGCACTTCGACTTCGACGGGCTCCGCGAGCTCGTCGATTCGCTGGAGTCGTGATCGTGGGACCGCAAATCCTGCTGGTCGACGACAATCCCACCAATCTCCAGGTCCTGTATCAGACCCTCGAGGGGCAGGGCTACCGTCTGCTGGCAGCGCGGAACGGCAAGGACGCGATCGCGATCGCCGAGCGTGCCGCGCCCGATCTGATCCTGCTCGACGTGCTGATGCCCGACATCGACGGCTTCGAAACTTGTGCGCGCCTCAAGGCCGATCCGCGCACCCGCGATGCCGCCATCATCTTCCTGTCCGCGTTGAACGAGCCGCGTGAGAAGGCGCGCGGACTCGATTTGGGCGCCGTCGACTTCGTCAACAAACCGTTCCAGGCTGAAGAGGTGCTGGCGCGCGTCCGGACGCATCTCACGATGCGCGATCTGCAGCGACAGCTTCGGTCGCGCAACGAGGCGCTGTCACACGAGCTGTCCGTGGCTCAGGAACTGCTTCGCGAAGCTCGCGACCGCACCGATGGCGTGACGCTCGGCCAGAGCGCGGCTGCCTTTCGGCTACGACAGGACATCGAGGCGGCGGCGGCGTCCGACGACACGTGGCTGATCAACGGGCCACCCGGAAGCGATCATGAAGCGGTCGCGCGTGCGATCCATCACCAGTCCAGGCGCTCCGCGCGCGCGATCATCTGTGCCAATTGCCTCGCACTGATACCGGATGCGACGCGGACACCCGAGAAGAGCGGACGACGCGACGACATCTTCGACAAGATGGCGCTGGCCAATGAAGGCACGCTGTACATCGAAGGGCTCGAACATCTGCCGCACGATTGGCAGCTGATGCTCGCCGACCGTCTTCGCATCGTCGACGAAACGCGCCGTTGCGGCAGCGCGGCCGAATCCGACGTCCGCATCATCGTGTCGACGACGCGCGATGTCGAGGAAGCGGTCACGGCCGGTCGTCTCCTCCCGGAACTGCGCCGCGTCCTGTCGAACACACTCGATCTCGCTCCGCTTCGAGCACGGCTCGAGGACGTGCCGGTTCTGGCGCCATTCATCCTGCGGCGTCAGGCCGAGCAGTCTGGCCGGACGGTGCCGATCCTCTCTGAGGAGTCGCTCGCGCGACTGAAAAACTATCGATGGCCGGGGAATCTCCGCGAGCTGCGCAACGTCCTGAGCCTCGCGCTGGCGGCCAACCAGGGTCCGGTACTCGAGATTGGCGAGCAGATGCTCGACAACAGTCTTCGAGTCGGAAGCTACAACCTGATCGAGAGGCTCGGCGCCGGAGGCATGGGCGACGTCTGGCTGGCGCGACATCAGCTGCTCGCCCGACCTGCCGCGATCAAGATCGTTCGCGAGCCTGAGGTTGGCGGCGGCGACGAGGGCCATGTGCGACGCCAGCGGTTTGCGCGCGAAGCGCAAGTGACATCCGAGCTCCAGTCGCCGCACACCGTGCAGCTCTACGACTTCGGCATGACCGACGCCGGCAACCCGTACTACGTGATGGAACGTCTTCGCGGCATGGATCTGCAGCGGATGATCGATCGGCACGGTCCGGTCCCGACGGAACGCGCCGTCTTCATGCTCGCTCAGGCCTGCCACTCGCTGTCCGAAGCGCACGCGCTCGGTCTCGTCCACCGCGACATCAAGCCGGCGAATCTGTTTGCATGCCGGCTCGGGCCTCACTACGACTTCGTGAAGGTCGTCGACTTCGGCGTCGTGACTCGTCACACACGTCCGAAGCAGGCACAGATCACGACGGTGGGAACGGTCCTTGGCACACCCGCGTACCTCGCCCCCGAGCTCGCAGCGAGCCAGAGCTTCGACGGCCGCGCCGATCTGTACGCGCTCGGCTGCGTCGCTTTCTGGCTGCTCACCGGGAGACCACCGTTCGAGGGTGACGATACGTTCGCTGTGCTGATGCAGCACGCCACGACGCCGCCGCCCCCGCCATCGGCGATGTCTGAAGAAGCGATCCCCTCCGAGATGGACGCAGTTGTCCTCGAGTGCCTGGCCAAGGATCCGTCGCGCCGGCCAGCCAGTGCGGAGGCCCTGCTGGAAAGTCTCCGACGAGTGCCACTGCGTGCCGAGTGGACGGCGAAGCGGGCGCGCACCTGGTGGGAGATGCATGAGCCGGAGCTGATCGAGAGCTGACGGGGGCCGGTGCGATCCCTCTGACGATGGTCGGTGCGATCCTCCTGACGATGGTCGGTGCGATCTGACGCTGGTCGGTGCGATCCTGTTCATACGTAGCGTCCGGCTTTAGCTGGACATACATCGTCGGTGCGATCCCGTCTGACGTTCGTCGGTGCGATCCCTCTGACGCTGGTCGGTGCGATCCCATTCGTACGTAGCGTCCGGCTTTAGCCGGACATTCGTCGTCGGTGCGATCCCTTCTGACGTTCGTCGGTGCGATCCTCCTGACGATGGTCGGTGCGATCCTGTTCGTACGTAGCGTCCAGCTTTAGCCGGACTTTTCATCGTCGGTGCGATCCTTTCTGACGTTCGTCGGTGCGATCTCGCTGACGATGGTCGGTGCGATCCTGTTCGTACGTAGCGTCCGGCTTTAGCGGGACATACATCGTCGGTGCGATCCTCCTGACAATGGTCGGTGCGATCCTGTTCGTACGTGGCGTCCGGCTTTAGCCGGACTTTTCATCGTCGGTGCGATCTTGCTCGGGACGGTCGATGCAAGATCGCACCGACACGCGTCAGCGGGATCGCACCGACACGCGTCAGTCTGATCGCACCGACAACAGGCGTCAGCAGGATCGCACCGACAAGTGTCACTGCGGGATCGCACCGACAAGTGTCACTGCGGGATCGCACCGACTAGCGTCAGTGAGGATCGCACCGACTAGCGGTCAGAGCTTCATTCCGCTCTCAACGCAATCGCCGGATTCACCGACGCGGCCCGTCTCGCTGGAACGCCGTGTGCCACCAGGCTGATCGAGAACACGATCGCCAGCGCGGCCATCCACGTCAGCGGATCCGCGGCGCTGACTCCGTAGAGCGTGCGCGTCAGCACGCCTGCCGCCACGGCAGCAGCCACGGCGCCCAGACCAATCCCGATCGCGCCAACGGCGAGCCCGTGCCGGATGACGAACGACAGCACCTGGAATGGCGAAGCGCCCACAGCCATTCGCACGCCGAACTCCTGCGTGCGACGGGCCACCATAAAGCTGACGACGGCATACAGACCGATCGCGGCAAAGAGAATCGTCACCAGGCCGACGATGCTCAGGCCCACGGCACTCGCTTCAATCGGAAGGAGCACCCTCGTGACATTCGACGCCATCGAATGAACATCGATGAGCAGTCCCGAGTCGAGGAAACCAAGCTCGCGCCGCGTGCGATCGATTGGCACCGTGGTTCCTGGCACCGCTCGTACGAGTATCTGCCACTGCGTCGACGGATTCTGGCTAACGGCGTAATGGATGTACGGCGTCGGCGACTCGCCCGGTGTGGCCACTTTGTAGTCGGCGCACACGCCGACGATTTCGTAGTCAGGCCCGTCTGCCGTTCGCGCGCGGAAATGCCTGCCGACGGCGCGTCCGTCCGGAAAGTACTTCTTCGCGAACGCCCGCGTCACGATCGCGACTCCCGGAGACGTCGGCGTGTCAGAGAGACGGAAGCGGCGCCCCTCCACGATGGCAATGTCGAACAGGTCGAAGTATTCGGGCGAGACGCTCGTGACGAGCGACAGGTCTCCGGTCTCCGAGGTCGATTCGTGATCGCGGAGAAAGAACGTGTCGTTCGAATAGCTGATGTCCAACGGCTTTCGACCCGCGAGTGCCGCCGCCTCGACCCCTGGAATCGCTCGGATGCGGGTCAGAGCCTGATCGTAGAACTGCGTCGCCTTCGCAACGTCGTATCCGAGCACCGAGGTCCCCGTCGAGATCGACACGACATCATCGGTCCGGAATCCGAGGTCGACGCGCTGAGACACGAACACACTCCGCGTCAGAAGACCGGCCACGACGAGAGGAACGAACGCGCCTGCGGTCTGGATCACGATGAGCGCGTCGCGAAGCGACCATCGGCGACCACCGGTCGTCGCCATCGATGACGGGGTCCTCAGCGTGATCAGCCTGCCGCGATCGGTCGCTCGCAGCGCCGGCGCGAGACCTGCGGCAATTCCCGCGGCAATCGCGACCGCCACGCCGAACCAGACCGCCGGCGGCCCGATGTGCGGCTCGACGGTGAACGGCGCGTTGACGCGTGCCGAGATATCCCGGCCGATCGTCGCGAGCGTCCACAGCACACCCATCGCAGACGCGCTCCCCATCCCCGCAACGAGGAGGCTCTCGGTGAGCAACTGACGGACCACGCGTCGTCGGCTGGCGCCGATCGCGAAACGGATGGCGATCTCACGTTGCCGGTTCGCGCCGCGCGCAAGCAGCAGCCCCGAGACGTTCGCGCATGCGACGACCAGCACCAGCAGCACGATCACACCGAGTGCCGCGCTGATCGGAGTGATCGCGAAATCGACGACCGGATGAATGCGAACGTCGTGGGTGTTGAGCGCCGTGAACTGCCGCCTGGCATTGGTCGTCGGATACTCGCTTGCCAACTGCGTCATCAGCGTCTGCATCGCCGATCGCACGGAGTCGACGGTTTGACCTGCGGCCAGGCGACCCTTCACGAAGAGCCAGCGCGAGCCGCGTTGTTCGAGTCGCGAACGACCTGGCGACGGAACGGTGTCGGAGAGGCCGACCGGATCGGCGTCCTCAACCCATGTCATCGGCGTCCAGAAGTCGACCGGCACGAAGGCGGCGCCGGTATAGCGGCGGGCGGCCACACCGACCACCGTGTACGGCTGACTGTGAATTCTCAGCACGTGCCCGATCGCAGACGGACTCGATCCGAACTGTCGTCGCCACAGCCCCTCCGACACGACAACGACACGCGGCGCACCAGGCTGATCGTCCGACGGCTGCAGTGAGCGACCGGCCGTCGTTCCGACGCCGAGCACCTCGAAGTAGTTGCCTGTGACGATCTCGCCAAAGGCCATTCTCGTCACGCCATCCACGTTCAACGCCGCGGCATACGGGCTGTAGGCCACGAGCTGATCGAACGCGTGCGTGCGCCGGCTGATGTCTTCGATATCTGGAAACGAGCTCGTCCCGTAGGGGGTGCCATTCTGTTGATTGGTGAACACATCGACCAGGCGTACCGTGCGCGAGCGGCCGGGACCGTGGTCATCGCGAGTGCGTGCTGGACGAAGCTGTAGATGAAGACCGCAAAGCCGACGCTGACAGCCAGCGAACCGATCGCCACGACCGCAAATCCCGGCGCGCGGCGTAGCGAGCGGACGGCGTATCGTGCGTCCTGCCAGAGCGTATCGAACATCAGCGGACTCCAATGTTGGGACTGCGCTGGAGAACCGTGGATTGGATCAAGAAGTATGCCGTAAACCAGTCCGTACTGAACGGACTTTCAACCATCCGACGCCTCCGCGTTGTTCGAACGCGGGACGCAGGAGTTCGCAAACGGCCACCACGACGTAGTGTCCGGCTTCAGCCGGACCCGCTGAATGCCAGTAAACTGTGCGCGTGCGACTGATTGCGATCGCCCTGGCTCTTCTCGTCACGTTCTCGCCCGCCGCCTCGGCGCAAAGCGCGCACCCGGCTGTCAGGACGATTCCAGCCGAGATTCCTCTCTTTCCTCTTCCTGAGGTCGCGCTCTTCCCTGGCAACGCGCGCCCCTTCCTGATCTACGAGCCTCGTTACCGCGAGATGATCGCCGACGCGTTGAAGGGCGACAAGATCATCGGCATGGTGCGGCTGCGTCCAGGATACGAGAAGGACTACGAGGGGCGGCCACCGATCGACGCCGTTGGATGCGCCGGGATCATCGAGGACTACAAGCAGTTGCCTGATGGTCGATACGCGATCCTGCTCCGCGGGCTGACGACGTTCCGCATCACGAGCGAAGATCAGCGCCGGCCATACCGGCTGGCGAAAGTCGACCCGATTCCGGAGCTGCTGAAGGACGAAGAGCGTGGGCCGCTCAGCACGGTGCGGGAGCGGATCACGACACAGCTCTACGAGGTTCTTCCGCTCGGCGTCGATCCTCCCGATCCTGGACTCGACGATGAGGAGTTCATCAACCTCGTCGCCCAGGACCTGCGTATGCCCGAGGAGGCGCGGCAGGCGCTCCTCGAACGCAACAGCGTCCTCGGACGCGCGCGTGCGCTGCTCGAGCGACTCGCGCAAAAGTAAGAGCGCTTCGCTTACACGTGCTACTATCCCGCGGCTCGTACTGACACATCAGAAGGGTGATGATCGATGAAGAGCATGCTTGTATCGGTGTGCGCGGCCGCAGCAGCGCTGCTCGCCTCTGACCTGGCGAGCGCGCAGGACGTGGCGATCACCAACGCGCGCATCGTCGTGGGCAGCGGTCAGGTGCTCGCCTCGGGGACGATCATCGTACGCGGCGGCAAGATCGTCTCCGTCAGCGCGGGCGCGACACCCACGCAGGGCCTGCGCGTCATCGATGCCAAAGGCATGGCTGCGATGCCGGGATTCATCGACGGCCATAAGCACGTCAACAACTTCGACGGGCCGCAGATGAAGTCGCTGATCGAGGCGGGCTACACCACCGTCCTCGCAGGGGGCGGGCCGGCGGAGGCCAATATCGCGCTGCGCGATCGCATCGAGAAGGGCGAGTTCGTCGGCCCGCGCATCATCGCCTCGGGTCAAATCAATCTGAGGCAGACGCCCGCCGAAGCGCGCGCGGCCGTTCAGGCGTTGGCCGCGAAAGGAATCAAGCACACCGGAGAGATCGGACTGACACCAGAGCCCGCGCCGCCGCAGTCCGAGATCGAAGTCCTCAAAGCGATCGTCGATGAAGCGAAGAAGGTCGGCATCCAGGTCAACGTTCACGCTGTCAGCAGCCCCGCCATGGTCGCCGCCGTCGATGCCGGCGTGACCCGACTTGTGCACCTGCCGAACAAGGACTTCACGACCTTCGAGCAGGCGGAGAGTGTCGCGAAGACCGGGTCGATCGTCTCAGGGCTGATTGCGTTCGGCGCGCCGAACATCGATACCCTCTCTGCCGGACCCGCGCAGGTGCAGTGGCCGAAGGACAACACCGTGCGCTTCCGTGACGGCAAGCCGTGGCCCGAAGCGATCGCCGGCGCGAACCGCGATCCGAAAGGACGCGCCACCGGCACCGAGGCCGGCTACACGATCGTCAACGCGCGACGCATATGGGACGCCGACCCGAACCATCAGACGATCTCGTACTCCACCGACCAGAACGCCGCAGACCTCGTCGTCCTCGAGCACGAACTGAAGTCGTACAGCATCGTCTTCTCGATGGCCGATATCCACCGCATCATCGGGCCCAACGCCGCGCGATTCGTCGGCATGGCCGATCAGATCGGGACGCTCGAGCCAGGCAAGCTCGCCGACATCATCCTGATCGACGGCAACCCGATGCTGAACATCTACGAGATGCTCAAGACGAAAGTCGTGCTGAAGGAAGGTAAGGTCGTCGTCGACAGACGATAGCAATAGGGCCCGCCCGCCGCCTCCGCACTGCGCTCGAGGCGGCCAGGCAAGGCGGCCCCTATGTGGGTGAATCAGCGCACCTGAAGATCATCGACCACTTTCGTCACACCAGCGGTTTCGCGCGCCAACAACAGCGCGCGTTCGCGTTCGCCTCGCGATTCCACCGTTCCCTTCAGCGTCACCGTCGTCCCATGCGTCGTCACGCCGATCGCCCGCGCCTTCACGGTGTCGTCGAGCGCCATCTTTGCTTTGATCTTTGCCGAGAGCGCAGCTTCAGTAACCGTCTCCTCCACTTTCGCTGCGGCGGCGCCGGCGCGCTCGCCGATCTCGGCGCCCCGCTCGCGCGCGCGGGCAACGGTGTCCGATGACTGCGTTTGTGGCTCGCTTCTCCTGGGCCAGCTGAACGCGTAGCGTTCGCCGCCCATGTAACCCATCAGGAACGAACCGACGATCAGTAACACAACCACGACGATGAGCAGACGCAAGATCGTCCACATCTCATCCTCCCTGTGGTCGATTGATTCAAGCGTGCTGCCACACGGGAGGAGACGCAATGCAGGCAAAATGAACGACGAATATGGTCCGGCTAACGCGGAACCCTGTATTTGGTCCGCCTGAAGGTGGACATTACATGTGGTCCGCGTAAGACACGCGCGGAAGATGCGCTTCCGCGATCCGCTGAAAGGTCGGATCTGAAGCCGTCGTTCTGTCGCTGCGCACGTCGGTCTGACTCACACGTTCTTCCGCGCGGCGACGCCGGTCGTCGTCGACACCGACCAGCACCCGACTGGCTGACGCATTCCTCCGCGCCGCGATCCGCTCGCCGGCCTATGGCATCTCCGGCGGGGAGCGAGCCGCGCAGGAAGGCCGCCAACCGCATCGGAGGCGTCAGCCGGTCGAGTGCTGGCAGGGTTGGAGACGGTCGCCGTCGTTCGTCGTCGCTGCTCTCGGTTGGCCCGTGACCGGATCGCCGTGCGTTACATGCTTGCTCACCCGCGCCGGATCTTCGAGGCTTCGAAGTGAATCTGGATCCGGTACACCGCGTTCATGCGGAATTTGATCTCACCGGATTTCAAATCGACGCGTTCGGGAATCTGCTGAATGGTCTTGTCGACGACCGCGTGGTACCCGCGTTCCGAGAACAGGTCGATCAGCATCGGGATCGCGAGCGGGTTGTTGAAGATCGGATCTTCCGAGTTCACGTGTGCGCGACCCGATAGCGCGTGCCTCGTGATGATCGGCATGAACTTCGTGCTCACCAGGTCCACGATCTGTTTCAGGAGCGTGGGGTGCTCCAGTTCATAGCTGTCGAGACGTTTGACCAGCTCCTGCCGGCCGTGGACGACGAGCTCCTCGGCGAGCGGCAGCACCCGAAGCCGCTCGAAGGTCTTCGGGTCGAGCTCCAGCGAGCTCTGATATTTGAGCTCCTTCAGGATGTTGGCCTGCACCTCCGAGACCGGGCCTTCGGCGTTGACGAAGTGATAGTGATAGAGCTGCCTCAATGAGGTGAGCGCGTTCCACGTCTGCTCTTTGAAGACCTGATATCGCCGCCGTACGAGTTCTTCGGAGAGATCGGTCGCACGCAGATCGATCGCGGTGCCGATGCCGGTCTCGAGGACCTTCTTGTTGTATTCGGCAATCTCCCGTCCGCGACCGAGCTGACGGGCGATGCTCGTGCTCTCGCTGACGAACAGCACCATCGCGTGAATCGTCGGACGCCGGAAGTGAATCGCCAGCGGCGTGTTCGCGAACTGGTCGTGCAGTTCGCGGATCTTGTCCACGAGCAGCTTCAGACACTCGACCTGCACGGGCGTCCGCGGAAAACCGTCCAGCACCACGCCGTCCCGGTATGTATCGTTCAGCAGCGTGCGCAGCAGGACCGACAGCACTTCCTTGTCGCCGACCATGCCCCCCTGCGCCTTGATCTTCTCCATCTCGGGCGTCGTCAGCAGCTCGCTCACCACGATCGGCGGGCAGGTCAAGCTGCGGGCCTGACAGATGAACTGCGTCTGCGTCCCCTTGCCCGCCCCGGGAGCGCCGCCCAGCAGGATGATTTCTTTCGGAAAGCGAAGATGCTCCCGCCCGAACTCCTCCTGCAGGCTTTCCCACGTCGGCGTGAAGATCACGCGCGCGTCCTTGACTTCGAGGTCGAGGACCTTCGGCGTCGGCTCGTTCGCAAGTGAGGACATGTCGCTCCAGTCGGATGCCAGCGCGGCGCGTCGAGGCAGCCGCATCGACAGATGGCAAGAGTATCGGACGATGGGCGCGTCACCAAGCGCCTTGAGGCTCAGCCAGATATTTGGCGGGCGATGACGGATAGCGGGACGCGATCCGAGGCTGGAGGCGGACCGTGGGTCCGCCCCCGGGACGTTCAGAAACGCACGCCGACGCCGCCCGAGATCTCGATATTGTGCAGCGTCTGAGTATTCAGAAGGCCGGTCGTAATCGAGCCGAGATTGAAGTCGCTCGGGCCGATCCGGGTGAGGTGATCGCGCACTTCTCCGCGAATCGTCAGCACCTTGATGTTGATCTTCACGCCGCCCCCGAAGTTGTATCCGAGCTTCCCGATGTCACCCAGGTTCAGGGACTGGCCGAGGGCCGAGATATCGAACGAATAGTGGTGGTATCCGGCGCCGCCGGTCACGAACGGCGAGACCGGCCCAGGAATGAAGATGAAGAGGACGTTGCCTTCGGCGTAGTACACCTTCGCGTTCAGGCCGAGCGCCGGTACGGCTGGCAGATTCAGCGACACACCGCTCGGGCTGTAGACGAAGCTTCCTTCGAGTCCCACGAATCGCGCGAGCCATCCCAGGCGCACCCCGTACAACGGGCCGTTGTCGAAGGCGCCACCGACGGTGATACTGCCCGCGATCACGTTGTTGAGGTCGCCGCCAATCAGGCCGCCGATCACGCCTGTGACCTCGCCTGCCGCAAACGCGGCCGAGGGAAACGTCACGAGCAGGCCGCAGATTACGAACGCGAGCGATAGGCGGCGACGCCAGTCGCCATCTGACCTGCTGTGACCACTCTTCGGCATGTGCTGGCTCCTGTGCTGGCTCGAATGCTTCAACTTCAGGACCAGATCGCGAGCGCACGGCAGGTGGTGACTCATTGGGGCAATCGCCGCTTTGGGTGGTGGATCGACCTCGATCGATCACGGGATGCGGCAGAATCCACGGAATGTCGTGTCGTACTGATTCGGTCCGGCTACGCCGGACCCCACGACTGCGGTCCGCCTGAAGGCGGACACTACGACTGTCGGCTGCATTTCTTGATCTAGATCAATTGCTGCGGTTCGCACGCTGTCTACCTTCGACATGACGAGGCGACTCGAATCCCGATCGCTTCAGTGACTGGAGAACGTCATGAAGAAGATGCTCACTGCAGTGCTGTTGGTCTGGGGGCTTGCCGTCGGAGTGGGTGCCCAGGTCGCAGACTTCACGCCGCCCACACCGCTGATCGGTGCGCTGCTCCACAACGATGCCGCTGAAGCGCGGAGGCTGCTCGAAAGAGGTGCCGATCCAAACGAGGGGCGGATCGTTGGTTTCGCGCCGATCGTTCTCGCCATTCAGCGACAGGGCGTCGACCTTCTCCGTTTGATGATTGCCAAAGGCGCCGATCTGAACGTCCGCGATCGGTCGGGATCGACGGCGCTCATGTGGGCAGCAGCCAACGAGTCTGGCAGCGCCACGATCGTGGAGGAAGTGCTGAGACTTGGCGGCGATCCGCTCACCTTGAACAACGTTGGCGAGTCGGCGCTCGACTGGGCGCTCCGTCGCGGGAACACCGCAGCCGTGGCGGCTCTGCGAAGGGCCGGTGCATCCGATGCCCCGCGGGTGAGGGCCTCGGTCGAAAAAGCGCTCGCGCTGCTTCAGCGGAGCGGCGCGCAGTTCACCCGGACGTCGACCTGCTACTCCTGTCATCACGTGTCGCTGCCGCAGATGGCTCTCGGCATCGCGCGCTCACGTGGAGTGCAGGTCGATGAGATCGCCGCGCACGAGCAGGTGGAGTCGACCATCGGCCTGCTCGAGAAGGTCGCGGACGAAGCGGTCATGAACCGGGACCGCATTCCTGATGCTCCCATCACGGTGAGCTATGGGCTGCTCGGTCTTGCGGCCGCACAGTACCCCGCGGACGAGGTCACCAGGGCAATGACGCAGGTCATCGGCGCATGGCAAAGTGACGATGGCGCGTTTCACGCGTTGCCGCCGATCCGACCGCCGCTCGAATCGAACGACATCACCTCCACGGCGTTGAGTCTTCGCGCGATTCAGCTTTACGGCATCCAGCCCGATGCATCCGTCGAGCGAGCCGCGGCCTGGCTGCGAACCGCGACACCCCGGTCCACCGAAGAGCGCGCGATGCAGCTGCTCGGGCTGGTGTGGGCGCGTGCCTCGGCTGACGACATCCGCGCATCGGCCGACGCGCTCGTCGCCGTGCAGCGAGAGGACGGCGGCTGGGCTCAACTCCCGGCGCTCGAGACCGATGCGTACGCCACCGGCCAGGCCCTCGTGGCGTTGCAGACGGCCGGACGATCGGTCTCGAGCCTCGAGTTCGAACGCGGGAAGGCATTCCTGCTCCGCACTCAGTTCCCCGACGGCTCGTGGCTCGTGCGCACGCGCACCTATCCGGTACAGCCGCCCAAGGACACCGGCTTCCCGCATGGCAAGCACCAGTGGATTTCCGCCGCGGGAACGAGCTGGGCCGCCATGGCGCTCGCGTTGTCGATGCCCGAAGCGCCACGCGCCGGCGCCAGTCACTGACACGGCCGCGCGGGCTGAAGCCCGCGCTCTACGCCAACATCCGTAGAGCGAAGGCTTCAGCCTCCGCGGGCGGCACGGCGTCAAGGTCGGTTATACTCCGCGCGAAACAGTACGAGGCATTGCAAGGAAGGCGGCCCCTACGTTTCTGTTTCCGCGCAGGAGAAACTGGCTTGAAGAAATCGATCGACAGGGCCGTTGCGATCATCGTCGGACTGGCGCTGTGCGCGGCGTTCTCGAGCCGCGTTGACGGCCAGGAAGAAGGCGGTCTCGACGTCGTCAAGGTTCGCAGGAACTTCTACATGATTGCGGGGGCCGGCGGAAACATCGGCGTGCAGATCGGCTCCGACGGTGTCGTGCTGGTCAACACGGGAACGGCGCAGGCCGCCGATCAGGTGCTCGCCGCAATCAAGAAGCTGACCGACCTTCCGATTCGATACGTCATCAACACCGATGCCGACGCTGAGTTCGTCGGCGGCAACGAGAAGCTGGCCAAGGCGGGATACACCATCTTCACCAACGCGCTCGGGAATGCGGGGTTCGCGTCGGCGATGACCAGCGGAGGCGCGGCGTCGATTCTGGCGCACGAAAGCGTCCTCAATCGAATGACGAAAGACGGGTACTCCAACGCGGCGGCTCCATCCGAAGCCTTCTTCGCGGCGCGCAAGCCGCTGCGTATGAACGACGAGGGCATCGAGGTGTTGTACCAGCCGGCCGCGCACAGCGATGCCGACAGCTTCGTGTTGTTCCGCGGGTCGGACGTCGTCGTCACCGGCGACGTGATCGACATGACGCGTTTTCCGATGATCGATGTCGCGCACGGCGGAACCATTCAGGGAGAGATCGATGCGCTCAACAAGCTGATTGATCTGACAATCGCGCCGACGCCGTTCATCTACAAAGACGTCGGCACGTACGTCATTCCCGGGCATGGGCGCGTCGCGGAACAGATGGAAGTCGTCGACTACCGCGACATGGTGGTCACCATGCGCGATCGGATCGCGGATCTGATGATGCAGAAGAAGACGCTCGATCAGATCAGAGCGGCACGGCCGGCGCTGCCGTACGAAACCCGCTACGGCGCGAAGACCGGCTCATGGACCACCGATGCCTTCATCGAAGCGGTCTACAAGAACCTCAGTACAGGTAAGAAATAGATGCGAACGACCCTTCGGCCCGCCTCGAGGCGGCCCCTGCGTACCGTACTGCTGGTCGCTGCAGCGTTGACGATCACGCACTCTGAATTGGGCGCACAACGCGGCCGCGGTGCCGGTCCGGCGCCGGCGCGGACAGCGCAAGCGGCAGCCCCGATTGATCTCACTGGCTATTGGGTATCGGTCGTGACAGAGGACTGGCGGTATCGCATGGTCACGCCGAGCAAGGGCGACTATCAGGGTGTGCCGATGACACCCGCCGCCGTCGCGATCGCCGACGCCTGGGATCCCGCAAAAGAACAGGCATCGGGCGACGCGTGCAAATCGTACGGCGCCCCGGCCGTCCTTCGCGTCCCCGGTCGCCTGCACATCACGTGGCAGGACGAGCAGACGCTGAAGATGGACACTGATGCGGGCCAGCAGACGCGAACATTCCATTTCGGCGACTGGAAAGCTCCCGAGGGACCGCACACGACACAGGGGAATTCGGTTGCCGCATGGGAAGGCGGCGGCCGCGGTGCGACCGACGGCTCCATGAAGGTGACGACGACGAATCTGAAGGCGGGGTACTTGCGCAAGAACGGCGTCCCCTACAGCGACAGCGCCAGCCTGACCGAATACTTCGAGCTGATCACGGAGCCCAGTGGGTCGCCGCTGCTGGTCGTGACGATCGTGACCACCGACCCGATGTATCTGCGGCAGCCGTTCGTGATCACGTCGCAGTTCAAGAAAGAGCCAAGCGACACGAAGTGGAAGCCCACGCCATGTTCGGCAACGTGGTAGTAAGTGAGTCCGTACGTAGTGTCCGGCTTTAGCCGGACCAATGGAGTCGACGATGAAGTGGCTTGCTCCATCCCTGGCGTGCGCATTGTTCCTTTCGTCGGCCGCGCCAGCGCGCGCCGAGATCGACCTGTCGGGATCATGGGCCTCGATCAACCATGAAGATGCGATGGAACGCGGCGCCGGTCCGAACCCCGACGACTGGGCCGGACTGCCCTTCAACGAATCGGGCCGCGCGAAGGCGCTGAGCTTCTCGCAGTCGACGATCTCGATGCCCGAGCGCATCTGCTGGTTCCAGACGCAGTGGCACATCGCCGCCGGACCATTCAGCCTCAGGATGTGGGCGGTTCCCGATCCGATCACCGGGAAGGTTCAGGCCTGGGTGGTCGGCTCGTGGGAAACGCGCGCGCCGATGACGATCTGGATGGATGGACGTCCACGCCCGTCGAAGAACGCGCCGCACGATCAGACGGGATTCACCACGGGCGTCTGGAACGGCAACGAGCTGATCGCCACGACGACGCATCTCAAGACCGGCTACATCCGGCGCAACGGCGCACCGAGCAGCGATCAGGCCACCATCACCACTCACTTCCGTCGTCACGGAGACATGCTGACCGTGGTGATGTTCATGGACGATCCGGTCTACCTGACGGAACCCTACATTCTGTCGCGGTCGTACAACCTGAGCACCAATCCGGTCGCCATCGGCGGCCCTCCCTGCATCGTCGGCGACGAGGGTGTCGAGTCTGGCCGTGTGCCCCACTACCTGCCCGGGCAGAACCCGTTCACCGACGAAATGAAGAAACGCTACGGGATCCCGGTCGAAGCTGCGATGGGCGGCGCGGAGACGATGTATCCCGAGTATCGCGACAAGATCAAGGGCAGCTTCGTGCTTCCCGCGAAGTGTGCGCAGAACTGTGGGAGGCCGGCGGGCCAATAACGCAAGGATGGGGCCGACGCTTCCGTCGGTAGGGGATGGCGCAGGCAGGTGACGCTTTCCCAACCCGATCATCCCTACTCACTCCATCAACCTCATCGACCCCACCAAGCCCATCAACCCCATCAACCGAGGCCTGACACAACAACTCATGTCGATCCGCGGGGTCGCCGTTCGTCGTCTAAGTAGGCGGGAAGCGAGAATCACGATGAACGTTGGCCAACTGGACCGCCCGATGGGCGGCCGCGCACGGACTTCGATAGTGATGGTAGACCGCACGCTGCGGACGCCGTTGAACGGTGCCCTGGGAGACACCATCGCCGGGCTGCTTCGACGGGGCGATCGATGCCTCGTGCTCGATCTGCAAGGGCTTGAAGAGATCGACGCCTCAGGTATCGGCGAGCTGATCAGCGCACTCAATGCGACCCGCGCTGCCGGCGGCATCCTGCGCATCACGCAGGCGAGGGCGCGTGTCCGCCGGATGCTGAGCCTGACGGGTGTTCTGCATCTGCTGGGCGATGGCACACGTGGAGCGAACGCGTCATCTACCTACGCGCCGTCTGCATCCAACGTCACGTGCTGGGGCGCTTTTGCGATCGCGTGATCCGGCTAAGACCGGATCACCTCGTAGGTCCCTGACGCATCTGTCGCTGAACGTAGTGCGCCCACAACTCTCCGCAGTTTCGCGCGCGTCTGCGACTGCGCACGTCGGTCTGACTGACACGTTCTTCCGCGCGGCGATCCGCTCGCCGGCCAACGGCGTCTCCGGCGCGGACCTGACGCTTCTTCGCCGCTCCCTCCGTCGCAAGGGCCTGACGCCGTTGCTCCTCTTCCGCGGCTCGCGTCGCCTGCGAAGCCGTTGGCGACTCTCGCGTGCGCGGCTCGCTCCACGCCGCGCTCCAGAACATGTCAGCCAGACCGACGTGCCTGTCCCTGACAGTCGCTGTGAGTCCTCTCATGTTGTGTCCAGCTTTAGCTAGACTCGTGCAGATGTCAGCGTCACTACATGCTTCAGCCAGGCTGGCGCAACGGTTCGCAAACTCTCACCGTCACAGTCAGCAGCACCCGACTGGCTGATGTATTCCGGAGTGCCGCGTGGAGCGAGCCGCGTACGCGAGAGTCGCCAATGGCTTCAAAGGCGTCGCGAGCGGCGGATGGAGGAGCAACAGCGTCAGACTCTTGCGACGGGGGAGCCGCGAGACACCGGCAGCGCACACGCCGAAGATGCCATTGGCCGGCGAGCGGATCGCGGCATGGAGGAATGCGTCAGCCAGTCGGGTGCTGGCAGGCGTCAGAGAAACCGCCGGCGGTCGTCGTCTCTGATCGCCGCGCGAAAGAACGTGTCAGTCAGACCGACGTGCGCAGCGCAGAACGTGAGTAGTGACAGGACAACGGCTTCAAATACGGCTTTTCATCCGCGCCACGAGTTGCAACAGACGTTTGTAATGTGTGCCGCGCCAATACGCGCGACGACAGTTCCGGCACTGGAGGAAGACGCGATAGCGACGATAAGCACGCGACGGCACGAGCGAGGCAGCGGCCTCGCGTGACATTGGCGCGAGCCGACCGTTGCACATCATGCAGCGCGTGAAGGGCCGTAGTGCGCGTCCGAGGTGAAGGGCGTCGACGATCTCCTCGAGCTGTCGCTCGGGATCGCGATCGCGCAGCCACTGGCCCCGCACGACGGTCTTGCGTTTCAGCAGTCCCACGTCGCGCGTGAGCAGGATCCGCCGTTCGCGCGCCGTCAGCGCCGCCAGCGCTGCGTCGTCCAGATCGTTGCCGTAGCGTGTGTCGAATCCCAGGAGCCGCAGGTAGCGCGCAAGCGCGCCGAGGTGCACGTCGGCGACGAAGCGCGGCTCACGAAGCGGCCTCGGACGCAGGCGATGAATCGGCGTGATGTCGAAGCGCTCGAACTCGGGATAGACGGCCACACGCTCGCCGCCCTGCAGCGTGTGGCTGAAGCGAACCGAGCGCCCATCGACGAGGATCAGATCGATCTCGGTATGCGGCACGCCGATCGCTTCGATGGCGTCTTTCACGGCCGGTGTCCCCGCGATCGATCGAACGAACGTTCGCTTGCGCAGCTCGAGCGGCAGATAGTCGTTGAGTTCTTCGTAGAACCGGAACTCGACGTCACGCCTGTCGCTCACAATCGGCTCTCGTACGGCGCACCCTGCGCCCCTCAGCGCGGAGGCAGGATGGCAATCGCTCGAAGCGGTGCGCCGCTCCCGCCGCCGATTTTCATCGGAAGCGCGATGACGTAGGCCCCCGTGGCGGGCAGTCGCTCGAGCGCGGTGAGGTTTTCGAACGCTGGGATGTCGCGCGCGTACAGCGTCCGATGCGACTCGAAGCGCGTCGACGGTCCGTAGTCGATGCTGGCGGTGTCGAGGCCGATGGCAGCGATGCGACGGTTGTCGACGATCCATCGCGCGGCATCGGGACGGAGACCGGGAAAATGCAGCTGCTTCACGCCCTCTTCACCACGCGTCGCCGTACCGAGATACCGCACCGCATCGGGCCACCGCCGTGAAAAGCCTGTACGCAGCAGCACGATACTGTTCTCGGGAAGCGTGCCATGTTCCTTCTCGAATCGCGCGAAGTCGTCGGGCGTCACCTGATAGTCGGCATTACTCTCGCTTTGTTTCGTGACGTCGATCACGAACGCGGGACCCACCAGCCGCTCGAGCGGAATCCTGTCGACGCTCTGATGTCCCTGCGCGAAGTGAATCGGCGCATCAATATGTGTGCCGCCATGCTCGGACGTGAAGAAGCTGTTGGACGCGTAGTAATACCCGCCTGGGGTGATGCCGTCGGCATCCTTGCGCAGCTGGAAGCCCTCTGCAGTGGGCCAGTAAATCGTCTGCGCGTCATAGGTGTGCGAGAGGTCCACCAGCTCCCCGTGTGGAAAGATGGCAGCCGCCGGTGGCGCGCACGCTGAGGTTGCCAGCACGATCGACAGCACAATTCCACAAGCTCTCACCGGCATCTCCACCTCTGAGTCATTGTGACGCCGTTTTCTCGTCGGCGGTGTCTAAAGCAGGAGCGTACGCTCTCCCATGGACTTCACCCACTTCGTTCAACTTATCGCCGTCGGGCTGCAGGCACGCATCCCGATGCACATGACCGGATTCCCCGGCGTGGGGAAAACCGAATTCACGAAAAGCCTCGAGACGGGATTCACACGTGCCGGCGTCAAGTGCAAGGTCTTCATCCTCATCGGCTCCATTCGCGAACCGCAGGACTTCGGCGGCTTTCCGGTGTCGACTCCGGAGGGCGTACGCCTGCTGCCAATGGCCTGGGCGCGCGACGCCAAGCGTCTCGCGGACGAGGGCTACATGGTCATCGTCTTTCTCGACGAATTGACGACGGTGCCGCCGACAACGCAGGCCGCGATGCTGCGCCTGCTCACCGAGAACGTCTGCGGTGAGCTGCAGCTGCCCGATTACGAGCCGGGGAAAGGCGGCGTCGTGTATCTCTGCGCCAGCAACGCGGTCGAATGGGCGGCCGGTGGACAGGAGATCCAGCCTCCGATGGCGAATCGCCTGTGGCACGGTGAGTTCCCCATGGATCACGAGACGTGGTGCGAGATGATGGTGAGCGACTTCCCTGCTCCCAACGATCTGCCGGTGGTGCCGACCGATTACCTGCGCACACATCACCATCGGCAGCGCGCGATGATAGCCGCGTATGTGAAGGCGGCCGGGCGTGATTCGTGGCTGGCGCCGCCGGACGATCCCGCTCGCCGCAGCGGCGCGTGGCCATCAGGTCGCACGTGGTATCTCGCCTCACGACTCCTCGCCGCGATCGAGGCGGTGTCACCAGGCAATCGGATTCTTCAGGCCGCGGCACTCGCGGGCCTCGTGGGCGATCAGGCGCTTCCCTTCCTCGAGTACCGTGAGAACTTGAACCTGCCGGACCCCGAAGACATCTTGAAAGACCCCCGCAGTCTGGTGCTGCCAGATCGGACCGATCGCGCGTATGCCGTGTGCTATTCGATCGTCGGGGCGGTATTGAACAACAAGAGCGCCGAGCGATGGCGGTCGGCGATGATCGCGCTCGGCGTCGCCTGCCGGAAGAACGCAGACATTCCGACGGCAGCGGCGCGCACGCTCTGCGACAAACGGAATCGACCGGACGGCGCCATCACGCTGCCGGACGAGTGCCGGCCGTTCTATGAACTGATGCAGCTGGCGAGGCTCGTACCGCGCGATTGATTCTGGTGTGCTGCAGTGAATGGTGATTGAATCTCTGCTGGCCCGCTCGAGGGCCACTCAGGAGAGCGTCCGATGATGACATGCACCCGGTCCATTTCTCTGGCAGCAGCGATCGTCCTGGCAGCGAGCGTCGCGGGCGCAGCGCAGAATGCCGGCGAGACGTCCAAGGACACGACGAAGAAAACCGGCACCACGGTGAGTTCAACGGCGAAGAAGGCAGGAACGGCGACCGCCGACGCGGCAAAAGCTACTGGCAAAGCCACAGCCAAAGGCGCCGAAGCGGTGGCAGACAGCAAGGTCGGAGACGCGGCGAAGACCGGCGGCGCCAAGGTCGCTGGTGCGGCGAAGGCGACCGGCAACACGACGGTCAAAGGTGCAAAGGCCGCGGCAGACAGCCCCGCAGGCAGTGCCGCGAAAACGACCGGCAAGGTGACGGCCGATGCGGCCAAAACGACCGGCACGGCCGCCAAAGCGACCGGCGCGACCGCCGCAAAGGGGGCGACCAAGGGCGCTGAAGCGACAGCCGGCGGCGCCAAGAAGGTCGGTCTCGGGGTCAAGAGTGCGCTGACGCCGGACAAAGAGAAAGACAAGGAGAAAGAAAAAGACAAAAAATAGCGTAGAGCGCGAGCGGCAGCTCGCGCGGTATGTAGGTATCGTCCGGCTGGCGCCGGACTCATATGTTGAGCCGGTTAACAGAGCTGATTCGCGGCCTGGATCGACGCCGGGATGGTTACTCGCGCGCCCTTCAGGCCGCGCGCGTACGCGCCTCCTATCAGCGCGCGTACTTCGCGCCTGCGCTCTTCAATCTCATTCCGGTCCGAACCGATCAGATCGCGAGCATGGCCGTGGATTCGCGGTGGCGCCTCTACTACAACGACGCATGGCTTGCCGCGCATACGGTGGAAGAAAACGCGGCCGTGCTGATCCACGAGGTCAGTCATCTGCTGCGCGAGCACGAGGCACGTAAGAACGCCGCGGCGGTGAGGGACATCACGCTCTGGAACACGGCGACCGATTGCGAGATCAACGACGATCTCACCGCCGAAGGCCTGCCACTCCCTGACGATCCGCCACATCCCGCGAGGTTCGGACTGCTGACCGGCGAGAACGCCGAGACCTACTACCGCCAACTGCTCACGCCCGCGCAATCGAGCGCGCACGGCGAACGGCATGATCGGGTGCTCACACCGCGTCACGACTGCGGATCGGGCGCGCACGGTGAGCGACGCCCGTGGGAGTTGCCCGATGACGACGGGAGCGCGGGCGGAGTACCCGGCGTCGACCCGGTGAAAGCACAGCTCGTGCGTCGCGACTGCGCGCAGCGGATCCTCGACAGCTCAGGCGATGCGGGCGATGCGTCCGTCGGCTGGCGCGTGTGGGCCCGCACCGTGCTCTCGCCCAAAGTCGACTACATGGCGACCATTCGGCACGCCGTGCGCAAGGCGCTCCGCGACAGCACGCTCGGCCGATACGATCGTACTTATCAACGGCCGCATCGGCGGCAGGCTGCGTACGGCGAGTTCATCATGTCGTCGTTCTATCAGCCGCGTCCGAGACCCGGGTTCCTGATCGACACATCGGCCTCGATGCAAGACACGCAGCTCGCGCGAGCGGTCGCCGAACTCGGCGGGCTCACGCGTCAGCTCGGCTACAGAACCGACGTCGTCGTCGCGTGCTGCGATACAGTCGTCCACGATGTGAAGAAGGTGTTCCATGCCGCGCAGCTCGAAATGTACGGCGGCGGCGGTACTGACATCGGCGCCGGCCTGCGCTGGTTCACCGATCGGAGAAGCGGCCCGATCGATCTGCTCGTCATCGTTAGCGATTGCCACACACCTTGGCCGGAGGAGGTGCCACCGTTTCCCGTGCTCACAATTCGCGTCGGGGACGGAATCCCACCGCCGTGGGGCAATCGCGGAGCCAACAAAGTCATCACGATCGAGGACGTCAGTGAGCGGGCCACCAAGTAGGACCGGGCACGAGCAACTCAGGTTGCCTGACTTCCGCCCCTGGGGGCGTCGTCCACTGACGATCCCGCCGAACTCGAGGAGCGCGTGGGTTCAGCTCGCTCTGTGGGAGCTCTGGATGGGCGCGCTCGTCTGCATCGTGCTCGGCCTCGGCCTGTTTCTCATCACGACCTCGCCGCACCGCATCATCGCGGTGTCGGATCTCTCGAACTGCTACGCGCCGCCTCCGGTCGCGCTGCCATGCGAACGGATCGTGTATCGGGGCGGCGCGCTCGATGCGGCGTTCACAGCGCTTTGCGGGCTGATGCTGATCGGGGTCGCGGTGTGGTTCCTGCTGGAGTTATGGAGCGCGGTCGAGCCGAAGCCGATCACCGACGACTTCCTGCGGCTGCTGAACGACTCGTTCGGCAGCAACTGGCGCAACCCGTTGAAGTGGCCATGGGCGCGCATCCTGTGGGCGTACGGCTTCACCATCGTCGGCGCGATGCTGACAATCGCAGTCGGCGTGACGATCTCGACCTTCCTTGCGTCAGCGCCGAGAACACCAACGGCCAAGATAGAAACCTCGCAGAGTTACCGGCTCGGTCAGTAAACGACGGGCGGCTGCGCGCGCGCCTACGGCTGACGCGACTGCGGGGGCGTCGGCACCGTCGTCGCAGGCAGCGGCCAGTTGCCGTCGTATGGAGGCCAGTTCGGGACCGCGAGCTCTGGCGCTGGATAGAACATCGCCGTGTAGATCGTGCGGATCTTCGCCTCGTCGATGAAGAACCATTCGCTGAACACGTTTCGCGGTGTCGGCGAACCCGGTCGGCGGATGAACACTGCATAGGCGAGCGCGACCTGCGCCTCTTCGTCCACGAGTGGAACCCTTCGCGCGACGACCATCTGTCCGTTGAAGTTCGCAAGGCCCGATACGCAGTCGTTGTTGCCCGCGGCTGCAGGCGCCGCCTGTCCCGCCGGCGGGGTGGCAGACGCGATCGGCGGCAGGAAGCGTCCGGCGGGCGCAGGGGTGCCGTTCTCGACGCGACCGCATCCCTGGTGCGTCAACGCGACCGACCCGTCGTGCGACGTGATCGCGTCGAAGTAGCTTTCGACAATTCGCGCGAGGGTCGCGCGATCGGAACGCTTCTCTTTCGGGACGACACGATCGGGCGGCGGATTCTTCGCCAGGTACTCAGGATTGTGGAGATTGGCTGGCGATCTCCCAGGCTGACGCGGGCCGTTGAGACCAGGATCGTCGGCACGCACGATGTGCCATTCGGCTTCCGTGAGCTGCCGGTTCTCGACGCGCACGCGAACGGTGACGATAGGCACGCTGCTGCCTTCTTGAACGGTGCCGTAGTACGCGGCCTGACCGCTCACCGGGTCCAGAAACCGACGCTGCACCGCACCGAGACCGGTCACCGTTTTCCAGACACCATTGCCGGGCCGCACGTTGATCGCGTTCTCCGTCTGCCGGAAGCCGACGACGAGCGGGGCGGCATTGGGATCGTGCTTGATGACGGCGTTCAGATACTGATCGAGCATCGTCCGCAAACAGGCCCGATCGCATGTCGTCTGTGCCGAGACCTGTGCGGTGCCAAGAGCCATCACCACGCTGACAGAAACGACCCATTGCACGTATCGAAACATCGCTCTCCCCTCCTACTTGGTCCGGCTAAAGCCGGACACTACGACTGCGCAGCATACGTCATAGCCGCGTGGGTATGATGGCTCTCGTGACATGAATGGGCTCCAAGGGCTGATTGGTCTGATCCTCGCGGCCGTGACGCTGGCCGCGATCGCGCGCCGGGTCGGAGCCCCGTATCCCGTGTTCCTCGCGCTCGGCGGTGCGCTCCTCGCGTTTCTTCCGGGCGCGCCGTCACTCTCCCTCCCGCCCGAGCTCGCGCTTGCGATCTTCGTGGCGCCGGTGCTGCTCGACGCCGCATACGACACTTCGCTGCGGGATCTTCGAGACAACTGGCTGCCGGTCACCGGTCTCGTCGTGTTTGCGGTCGGCCTCACGACCGCTGCCGTCGCCATCGTCACGCGCACGCTGATGCCTGCGGTGCCATGGGCACCTGCAATCGCACTCGGCGCGGTCGTCGCGCCACCGGATGCCGCCGCTGCCACCGCCGTACTGCGCCAGCTGCGACCGCCGCGCCGCATCCTCACGATCCTCGAGGGCGAAAGCCTGTTGAACGATGCCAGCGCCCTGCTCATCTATCGGCTCGCCGTCGGTGCGGTCGCGGTCAATGCGTTCTCCCTGACTGCTGTCGCGCCTGCGTTCATGCTGGCCGTGGTGGGCAGCGTGATCGTCGGTCCGGCGCTCGGATGGCTGTCCCTTTCTGTGTTCGAACGTGTGCGGCACGTCCCGACCGCGATCATCGTTCAGTTCATCAGCACCTTCGGAGTCTGGATACTCGCTGACCGGATCGGTCTGTCGGGTGTGCTCACGATGGTGTGCTACGCGGTGACGATCGCACGGACCGCCCCCGAACGCACGCCCGCGCGGATCCGCATCCCGTCCTATGCGGTCTGGGAGACGGTCGTGTTCGTCGTCAACATCGTGGCGTTCATCTTCATCGGTCTGCAGATCCGCCCGATTCTCGACAACCTCGAACCGGCAGAAGAGGGAGAGTACTTCCTCGTGGCCGGCGCCGTGCTGGTGACGGTCATCGTCGTGCGTTTCATATGGCACATGTCGTTCAATGCCGTCATCAGGTGGCGCGACCGCCGTCACGGCTTTCGTCCGCCGCGACCGATGCTTCGTCCGACTGTGGGAAGCGGACTGGTCATCTCATGGGCGGGCATGCGCGGCATCGTCACGCTCGCCGCCGCGCTCGCGCTGCCGTCCGTATTCCCGTACCGCGACTTGATCGTGCTGACCGCATTCGCGGTCGTCCTCGGTACGCTGGTGATCCAGGGGCTGACGCTCGAGCTTCTGCTGCGCGCGCTCGATCTTCAAGACGACGATCCCGTCGGCCGTGAGCTCAACGCGGCGCGCGAACGCGCGCTGCGCGCCGGACTCGCGAGCTTCGAGGACGATCACTCACCCGCGGCCGACGCGATCAGAGAAGAGTTCACCGCGCATCTGTCGTCCACCGATGGAGCTCCAGGGGACGACAACGACCCCAGAGTCGCTCACAGCGGCATTCATCGCACCGCCCTTCGTGCGGCGCGTGACGCCGTTCTCGCGATGCGGGCCACCGACGAGATCGGCGACGACGCGTTTCATCAGATCGAGGAGGAACTGGACTGGCTCGAAATGGCCGGCGGCGGCAAGGACGGCTGAAGCTGGTCGCGCTCTGAAATGCGCGTCAGAGCCTGTCCGGCAGCAACCGCATGAATTCACGTACGGTCGCGATCTGCCGGTTGTCTGCGATGAATTCGAAGGCAGACGCACTCACCTCACGTGCCCCGGTGAGCGAGGCGCTCACGGCTGCGTGCAGCACCGGACATTCGTCAATCAGGCCGAGCAGCGCAGCCCATGACGGTGTGTCGAGCGTCGCGATCACATCGAGCGCGTCACGCGCGCGCCATGGTGTTCCCGATCGCAGCTGTTTCGTCATCGTGATGCGAAGCGCATCGAGCGCCTCTCTCGTCTCGCGATCCTCACACGACATCGAGCCGAGTATGCCGACGAGCCGCTCGGCCGCATACATGCAGACGTTCTCGTGAAGCGTCGTCCAGCCAACCTGGAAGACGCTGACGAGATCGTGATGAACCAGAAAATCCGCCGGCAGGTCGGCGCCTGAATCACCGCTCGACCACTGAGGAGGCCAATTCTCGAGACCCAGATTGCAGACCGCTGCAGCTGCGTTGGACGCCTCCGCGGCCGCAAGAGTCCGGGCCTGGATGGACGTGCCAGCAATGAGCGCGTTCGACAGAAACGCCAGCTCTCCGTTCCTGATCTCATAGGCGTGGGGGTCATTCTCGTGAAGGAACTGCAGATGCGCGTGAATGCGCGCGAGACGCGGCACCTGGTCGCGAGGAGCGTCGAGCAACGCCCGCGGTTGACGCGGCAGGACACCCGCCTCGTGCAATAGTTCGACGACAGCGGCGGCGGCATCGATCGACTCCGGTGACGTGCCAGGTACTTCATGGCTCGCAGGAAGGCTGACGATTTCGCTCGAAGACCGCACCACTTCGTGCGCTGCCGCGTCGCGGAAATGGGCCCGCGCGATGACGTTATCGGGACACCGGACACCGCGGCCGAGATCGATTCGGCGCGCCCTCTCGAGGAACGCGCGGGCCTGGGCCGGTGAGACGTAGCCCTGACTCTCGCGGCGGCCTTCACGATCGACCGCGACGTCGAACATCGCCTGCTCGCTCACGTCTGCCAGCGCGTCGAGACCATCCTCTTCCGGCCTCGAGTTCGAGAGACGCCGGCAGCGACCCATGACTCTGCGTAAGTAATCGCCGTGTGCCCCCTCCAGTGCCGCCAGCACTGCGGCGATCGCATCCCAGGACTCGGCACGCTTTGCGACGATCGTGTAACCGCCAACCTCGCAGCGCAGTCCGCCATCTGCAGCGTGAGGCGATGACACCACTTCCCCGTCGAGCGAGATGAACGGTGCCGTTACCGCATAGTCGAACACGCGCACGTGCTGCGCGAGCGCGGCGCTCACGAGATCGGCGTCCACCGCGGCGAGCGTTGCTGCCGCGGCCGCGGCGCCGGCTTCTACCATTACTTCCAGCCAGGCACCGAATCGCTCGGGATCGAACTGCTCGTCGCGACCCGGCCGGGCCGCGCGCCACAGATCGAGATCGAAGACCTGCGCCACCTGGTCCGGGGTTGCCAGCGCGATCAGCTCGGCGCAATCTTCCAGTCCATAGTGCTGGATGACGCGATGCAGCACATCCGGTGGCAGTCGAGGAACGACCTGCGCCAGTTGCGGCGTACTCAGTATGCGTTCGAGCACTGGCGAAGCGGTCTCGCCTGAGCCGGATGGCTTCACCTGGCGACGCCGTGCGCGACGAGTGGATTTCGACACGGGCCGGCGATATTAACCGGCCCGCCAACAAACAAACAGTCTTGAAGTCTCACGCGGGTTGGACGACACTGAATACAGAGAGGGCGTCCTCCTCTCGACCGTTTCCCCGCCTTTCGGAGCAACCCGATTTTTTTGCGTCAGTTCCCTCGACCCGGCGGAGGCGCGCCAGGAGCACCACCTGACGCCGCCGGCGGGTTGATCACCGCGCCATCCCAATGTTCGACCAGCTTCCCGTTGCGTACGCGGAACGTATCGAAGGTGAACACTTCGTAGAACGCATCGGGAGCCGTTGGATCGGGGCGTGAGTTCTTGTGAATCACGGTGACGAGATCGCATTCGGCCATCACGATCTCGTACGGATTGCCAGCCGGCGGTGTGGCGCCCGCGCCACGTGTGCCGCCCGGGCCTCCTGCACCACCTCCTGGTCCCCCGGCGCGGGGCGGTCCACCGAATCGGGACTTGAAGTAGTCGTAGTCGCCAAGCTTGGCTTCCGCGGCGCCTTTCTTGAAAGCCGGATTGTGCTGGATGTAGCCCGGATCAGCGAGGGCGACCCGGTCGGGCCCGCTGATGCCGGGGCGGAAGAACTCCATCGCCACTTTCTTGTTTGCCTGGATCTGCGCCGGCGTCGCGGTGCATCCGGCGGCAGGCGCCACCACCTGCTGCGCCAGTGCCGGTGCCGCCAACAATACGAGCGCGGCGCCACAGGTCATCGACAACTTCATCGACGTCTCAGCCTCCTTCTCGGCGTGAGTGCGCTACCGCGCGGAGCAGGGGGTCGGGTTCCACCCTGCGGCATCGGAAAGCTTCTTGAAGTCGGAGCTGGTCGTGTACGCGCGCGTGAAGTACTGCGGGTCCTCGACCTTGCCGATCACCGTGAGCCAGCGATCACCGTTCGGCAGCACGTTCATGTCCCAGTACTCGGTGACGACCGCTTTCTCGCCGTAGGGCGCACCGTTCTTGCGGACGTAGCCGGGGCGTAGATGTGTCGTGACGACCTTCAGGCCGCGGGCGGCGTTCCACTGGGCCACCGAGTGCCCCTGCCACGTCGCCTCGGTAGGTTCGACGACGCTGCCGAAGTGCAGCAGCCGTGTCTGCGTCCCCGTGTCGGTCTCTACTTTCAGCGTCGTATCGTCCTGCCACGAGATGCGCAGACGGCCAGGCAACCGCATGATGCCGCCGGCACCGTATGCGCGGCACTGCTCGCCTGCCGCTTCGTCCTTTGCCGGGTCCCAGCTGTCACCGACCTTCCGCCCTTCGGCGTTGAGCGGTACCGCGTCGAAGACACCCTTGGTCGGTGTGACCATCCGGTACTTCCAGTCTTCGATGATTGGCGACACCCAATAGCCGGTGAGATCGATCGGCGCGGCCTGCTTCGGGCTGAGCGCGGGACCGGCAGCGCGACCGCGGCCGCCGCGCTGCGCCTCGAGCGCGGGGGAAGATGCGAGGGCACAGATCGCGAGGAACAGCAGGATTCTTTTCATGATCGTTCCGGGCCGCCTAAAGGCGGCCCTCTCTCAATCGACGACTTCGTTCGCGTTGCGGCCCCAGCTGAAGCCGTCCGCGGGCCGCGAGAGGTTGACCATCAGCACGCGGTACTCGCCGGGCACACGCGACGGGCGGCCGTTGACGATCACCTTGTCGCCAACCTTCAGCGAATCGCGCTTCACGCCGGCCTGTGCCAGCTGGCTCGTCCCGCCCCACTCGATCGCCCATCGTTGCATGGCGCCGCTCTCATCCGGCGCCTCGACGTGCAGGAACGAATGCGGATTCCGGTAGACGAACTGGACGATGGTGCCTTCGATCTTGATCGACTTGCTGGTCTCGTAGGTGGCCCCGAACGAGTGGTGCGCGGAGACAGTCGATACCGTCGAGGCGGCCGCGAAAGCGATCAGCAACAGCAGCAGCTTACGCATGTTCTTCCTTTCAGTAAGGCAAAATTCAAAATGCAAAATGCAAAACGGTTTGCTGTGTTCGCCGTTCTTGCATCGTGAGCTTTTACATTTTGCCTTTTGCATTTCGCATTTTGAATTACGCGCCTTTCACCGTCTTATAAACAGCCTCGATGAACATGTTCGTCGTCCATGGCCCGGTCGTGGATCCGTAGCGTCCGTCGAAGTCGAGGGTCGGGCGCGCCGCCTTGACCTGTTCGAGCGTCATCCCCTTCTTCTTCAGATCGGCAATGCGATCGCGAATCATCACGAGCATGTTGCGATAGGACGCGACGTCGGCCGTGTCCGAAAGGCGACCGCGCCCGGGGATGATCCAGGTGCCACCCTGCGATCGATATTCGGCGACCGAGAGATCGAGAATGTGATTGAGGCCGTCGATCACGCCCTGGATGCTCCCGCCCTTCGCGGTATCGATGAGCGGATAGCTGATCGTCGAGAACAGATTGCCCGCCGCGATGACTTCCGAGTGGCGGAAGAACACGAAGCTGTCGCCATCGGTGTTCGCGGCCTTCGCGCTGTAGAGGATGACCGGCTCTCCGTTCACGTACTCCGACAGCTTGTGGAACTCGTCGAAGAACGTGTCGACGGGCCACGCCGCTTCGGGAGCGGCCGGCGTCTTGTCACCGGCCGTGCTCATCGCCGCGAGAACGCCCTCGTGCGCGACGATCGTCGCGGTCGTACCGAGGTCGCGCACCGCGCCTCCGAATCCGGCGGCGCCTCCTGCCCGGCGGAAGTTCGCCGAAGCGGCCAGCTTCTCGTTGCCCGCCACGTGATCGGGCGCAGCGCTGGTGTTGATCACGTATCGAATCGGACGTGCCGGAGCCGGCGACGCGATCACTGCATTGAAGTACGGGCTCGACCAGCTCGGCATCCCCGGACAATTCGCACCGAAGCAGGTGTTGGTCGAAGGCGCGCTGACCACCGACTTCTCCAGATCGCTGAGCGCCGCCAGCACTTTGTCGGTCATCTGCGCAGACCCGGTGTTGACGATGGCGATCCCGTCGCGCCCGACCGACACGGTGACGTTGGTGCCGTCGGCCACGAGCATGTAGATGTTGCCTTGTACCGGCAGCACGTGAACCTGACCGTCGCGCGGGCTCTCGTCGGCGATGCGCTTGGCGACGTCATTGGCAGACTTGGACACTGGCACAGTGAGGGTGTTGACGTTGGCCGCCCCGTTCAGCACGGCGCGGTATTCCGGGTAGATCGTCTTGACGCCGCCGCGGATCGGGTCGAACGGAATCCACTTCTGCGTCTTGATGAACTCGCCGATGGCGCTGTTCTGCCCCGGCAGGAAGTGCGGCACCCAGTGCCGATCGCGGCCGCCATTCTCCGCGAACGACGATCCGCTGCAGTTCTCGGTCGGCGGACCGCCGTTCGGATCGTAGGTGTAGGTGATCGACAGCACGTAGGGTTCGTCGAGGTAGATCGGATCGTCGACGACCTGGACGATCGAGAGGATGTCGTCGTGCCGCGTGATGTACTCCGTCATCGTCAGCATGTCGGAGGTCTGCGGTCCGCCGCGCCGCAAGTAGCCGTCCTTGAGATGTGTGGTCGTGACCTTCAACGTCTGGCCGACCCACTCACCGGTCGAGAAGCCGCTCCAGCTGTGTGGCGCCCACGCCGGCGGATGCTGACGCCCGTCCATGAAGATCGGCCGATCGAGCGAACGCATGAACTGCAGACGATAGCCGACGATCTCGCGCGAGATCGGATCGAGGTCTTTGAGAATGCGCGCACCACCGACCCCGCGCCACTGATGCGGCGCCGAGTGCGGCCGGCACTGGTACTCCGGCGTACCCCAGATCGATTCGGGTGTGGTGTCCGCGCGCAAACGGCCGGCCTCGTTCAATGCGAGCCCGAGGTAGTCGGCGAGCGGCGGCTGCCCGGGATCCTCGGCACTATCGAGCCGCCATTCGCCTGCGATGTCGGGCGGCCGCCCACCGCCTCCGAGTTGTGCGGCCACGCGGATGTTGATCGACGCCGCTGCAATCGCGATCACCAGCACCGCCCCACGCCGCCAATGCCGTCTCGTCATTCCGCCTCCGGGGAAAATGGGGTCGGGGCTCATTCTACGCGTTTCGAAAAATGAGACCCGCCCCCTTTTTGCCGCTTAGAACGACATCGTCGCGTTGAAGCGGGCGAGGCGCGGCCCCAGGATCGCCGTCGGGTCGAGCCAGGTCGCACCGTTGTTCGAATACAGGTACGTCTGGAGATAGGTCGTCGTCGCGTTGGAGTTGAACAGGTTGTAGAGGTCAACGCCCACATCGAGCCTGCTGCCGCCAAACCGGAGGATCTTCGCGATTCGCATGTCGACCTCGGTGCGCCGCGCGAGCGGATAGAGCGCGCTCGGCGCCAGGAGGTTCACCGTCGTCGTCTGCGCGGCGGACGCGCCGGCCGGCAGCCGGCCGAGCAGCGTCTGGACCACTGTGTTCGGCAGCTGGTAGTTGGCCGCGAGCGACGAGCCGTTGCTCGCGTTCTCGCTCGCGGTCGTGAGCGCCGATCGAATCGTGGTGCTGACGAGCACGTCGGCCTTCGGGAGACGATACGATGCCAGGCCCCGGAACGTCGTCAGCCAGGGCTCGGTGACGTCGCAGGCATCGATCGGCTGGGCGGTGCCTGCGGTGATCGAGAACTGAGGTCGAGCACTCCACAGGGCACACGTGTTGCGCACACCACGCCCGGTGCTCGTTCCAGCCTGAAGCGTCAGGCTCCCCCTCAAGCGCGCGTTGGCATTGACGTCGATGCCATGCCAGTACGCGGTCCGTGCCTCACCGGCGACGTTGGTCTCCTTCGTCTGGAAGTCCTGCACGCCTCGCGCTGCGGCCGCGGGAGTGATCGCGACGAACGTCGCGCTGCTCCCTGCGTTCGGCAGGTCTGGATTGCTCGGCACAGGCACCGTCCACTTGTCGTAGTCGGTCGGGCCCACCAGCTGGTTGTAGGTCACGAAGAAGTTGCCCCACGAGCGGCGGTTGTATCCGACCTCGAGCGACACGCCCGGATACAGCTCTCGCTGCACTGATCCGCCGTAGCTCCAGTTGTACGGACGAACTCCGAATCCATGCAGAATGGAGGGATCGACGGTCGCCACGTTGGGATTCAGGTTGCCGAAGTTCAAGTTGGCACCCACGAGCGCGCCGCACACGTCGGCCGAACCGGTAGTTGTGGGACTCTGAGCCGCAGGGCTCAACAGATCGCAATCGACCAGAAAGTTGTGATTCGAGTCGGTCCAAGCACGATTCGAGACCGAACGGACGAAGTTGAGGCCGGGGCTCTGCGACGAGTACACACCGTCGGCGGTTGCCGCCGAGAGATAGCGGCCGGCGCTCGCCTTCAACGCCGTCTTGCCATCACCAAACAAGTCATACGCGAGGCCAAATCGCGGACTGAGATCGTGATAGCCCGACACGCTGACCGTGCGGTCGAACCGCACCGGATTCAGGTTGAAGCGCGTCGTCTGATCGGTGCCGTTGTGTTCGGCCGGCGCCCAGCTGTAGACGTAGTCGTAACGCAGCGCGCCCTGCAGCGTCATCCGGCTGCGCGTCCACTGATCCTGCAGGTATATCGAGTGCGCGACGGCACGGTTGGCGTTCTCCCACTGCTGCGACAGCGTGTAGTTCACCGCCGTTGGACACAGATCGATCCCGTCCTGCGTGACACATCCCGCCGCCGTAGCGGGATTGGTTGCGTTCGCCGCGTTGAAGTTGTAGCGCATCAGGCTCGGATTGGTGTAGTTCACCCAGTCGTACTTCATCTCGGTACCCTGATATCCGAGCTTCGCGCTGTGACCTCCGGTCACGTATGACCACGCCGCGCGCCAGTTCCATGACACGGTGTCGTATTCACCCCAACCGTAACCGGCGCGGTACGCGATGTTCGGCCGTCCGTAGATGTTCGCGCTCTCGCTCACGCCGACGAGCCCCATCGGCGAATCAGGCGGCATGTAGCCCGAGCCGATGATGCCGTACCAGAATCGTGAGATCGCGGCGTCGAGCAAATGGTTGTTCGACACCGGCGACGTCCACGTCGCCTGCGTCAGGCTCACGGGACCGCTCATATATCCCGGGCCAGCTTCCGGCGCGGTGGTCTCGGAGCCGAACGGCGCACCGATCCAGTTGCTGCCGCGGACGCGACAGCCGTCAGCGCTCGTCGTGAGCGTGGAACCGAGGCATCGGTACTGCGGCTGGTAGGAGTACGTCACGCGATTGCGCGGCGTCACTTGACCAGTCAGACGGCCCGAGAAATCCAGCTTCGATTCGGTGAATCGCGTTTCGATATTCGACTCGGGAGCGTAGGCCCATTTCGAGCTGTCGCCTAGATTGCGATTGGGTCCCAGGCCGCCGGCAACCACCTGCGCGATGCCGACCGAGCGGAAGTTCGTGTAGAACCAGAGCCGATCGCGCTGTATCGGTCCACCGACCGCTGCGCTGCCGTCCCAGTTCTTTCGCACCGTCGGCGGGTTGGCGATGCCTTGACCACGCAGCGTATCCGTGACGTTGTTCCCCTGAAACTTCGACGTCGTCCCGCTCATGAAGAAGTTGCCGTTGAAGGCATTGCCGCCCGACTTCGGAATGATGTTGGCGATCGGTCCCCCGGTTTCGGACTCACCAAGGCCGCCGCCAACCAGCACCTGCATCTCCTGGGCGTTGGAGACGTCGAAGGCAAACTGCGTGACGCTGTTTTGACCGAACGGACCGTTCACCGACACGCCATCGACGAAGACACGTCCTTCGGTACTGATGCCGCCGTGCGCCGAGAAGAGCGACATGCCTGGCATCAAGGCGTTGTTATTGACGCCGGGCTGCACCTGGAGCCCAGGCGTCGCGTAGAGCACGCCGCCGTAGTTGCGCGTGATCGGCAGCGCGTTGATCGTCTCCTGATTGACGACCGTCTCACGCCGCGTCGTCTGTGTGTCGACAACAGGGGAGACGCCAGACACGGTGATCGTTTCCTGCAGCGATCCGACGCGCAGCTCGGCGTTGATCGGGATCACACCCTGTCCTGAGACCGTGATGTTTTCGCGCTTGACCGTGCTGAACCCCGTGAGCGAGAACGTCACCTCGTAGGTGCCCGGCGGGAGCGTCACGATGCGGTACTGTCCGGTGCTGTCGGTCAACGCGGTGCGGGCCTTCTCGGTCAGCGAAGGGCTGGTGGCCTCGACGGTGACGCCCGGCAGCACCGCTCCGGATGAATCCTTGACGATACCTGCGATAGTTGCCTGCGCGAAGGCGGCCGCCGTCGTCAGATGAAGCAACACCGCCGCGCCGAGTACGATCCTGATGGTCCTCACATCGTTCCTCCGTTTCGCGTCCCCTTCCGGTATTGGGTCGTCCGAGCCGATCTTCCGGGTCAGTGCACTACGTCGTTGATCGAGTCTTGCCTCCGATAATTGCGACTGACGTATATGCTTGGCGCGCGCGGGATGTCAAGCTGCGAAAACGGGTTAGCAGAGGGAGCGGAGGTCGCTCGAGACGTGATCACGCAGAGATCGCCGAGGCGCAGGGAACGCAGAGGTTTCGGAGAGTACGGAAAACGGTTTTGCACGGAGCAACGGAAAAACGGAGGTCGGACTGAGGCTCGCCGGCCGCGAATGGTTCCGGCGCGAGCGGGGCGCGCGCGAAGCGCGCGATGGGACGAGAGTCACTCACGAAAACAAACGCGGCAGGGATGGGTCCCGCGCTTGTTTTCGCGAGTGACTCTCGCCCCATGCGTCGGCCGACGGCCGACGCCCCACTCGCGCATCGCATGCGAGTCAGCGGTCAAGAACACTCGGCGGTCTCCGCGCCTCGGCGATCTCTGCGTGATCGTCGTGCACAGCGCAACTGAGAAGAACAGTGCCTTCAACCCCAGCTATTCACGAGCTTCGGAGGCACAAGATCGCGTTCACAGAGCATCCGTACCGCTATGAGGAACACGGCGGAACGCGGGTGTCGTCACGCGAGCTCGGCGTTCCCGAGCACGCCGTCGTCAAGACGCTCGTGATGGAAGACGATCAGCAGCGCCCACTAATCGTCCTCATGCACGGAGATCGCGAAGTGTCGACGAAATCGCTCGCGCGCCAGATCGGCGCGAAGTCGGTGGAACCGTGCCGGCCCGAGGTCGCCGAACGCCACACGGGCTACATGGTCGGCGGCACGTCGCCATTCGGCACGCGCAAGCGTCTGCCCGTCTACGTCGAACGCAGCGTTCTCAATCTCGATGTGGTGTACGTCAACGGAGGGCGCCGCGGCTTTTCTAGTGGGGATGTCGCCGAAGGTATTCGTGTCGATTCTCGGCGCGACAGCCGTCGACGTCGGCGTTGTCCAGGAAATAGAGACTACGGGGGCAACGGGGATGAGGAAACGGGAATCTACACGGGGATAACGGGGGTAACGGGGATAACGGGATGACCAATTTGTCTTGATCCCGTTTCCTCCGTTACCCCGGTTTTCCCCGTGTGAGATCCCGTTTCCTCCGTTGTTCCCGTTACCCCCGTGTGAGCCTATCGGTCTCCCTAGAAATCGAACTGCGCGCTGATCTTGAAGAACCGCGCCTGCGTGATCGACAACGGATTGAGATACGTCGGCCCGTAGTTCTGCTGGTACACGTCCACAGCGTTGGAGTTGAACAGGTTGAAGATGTCGACTGAGACCAGTGTCCTGGTGCGGCCGTATTTCAGGATCTTGCCGAGCCGGAGATCCACGCCGTTGAGGCGATCACCGTAGACCGTGCCGGGCTGTACCAGCTGCAATGGAGCGACGGGAGAGCCATTGGCGAAGAACCGCCCAAGGCTCGTATCGGCGAATAGCACGAAGGTCTGCGCAACCAGGCTCTGGCTGGTCACGCTCGGGAAGTTGCTCCCCGGGTACGGGAGGCTGTGGAACGTCCCGCTGACGAGGACGTCGACTTTCGGCACGTTGTACGTCGCCAGCCCCTTGGCGTTCGTCTGCCATCCCGATTCACGATGACAGTAGGCCAACGGCCACTGCCAGAGGCCGGGCTGGAAAGCATCGAAGAAGGAGAGCGTGCCGCCCCAGGCCCCGAAGATGTTGACTTCCGGGTGCGCTGTGGCCACTCCGCAGTTGTCCTCGACGACGTTCCCGGTGCTGAACCCACCTTGTAGGGTCACGTCTCGCAGGCGCGCGTTCACGGCGAAGTCGACGCCGTGGTAGGTGTTGAACGCACCGCCGACCTTATCGGAAAACGTGAGGTAGTTGTCGATCTGGCCGAACTTTGCCGGCTTCAGATCCACATACGCCAGCGTCTGGCCGGAGCTCGCGAGCTTCGAATCCGTCGGCACCTTGTATGTGAACGAATCGAAGTCGGCCGGCGTCAGGTTGCGGTTGATGGTGGATTGGAGGTTACCCCAGCGCCGCCGGTTGTAGCTCAACTCGACCGATACCCTCGGGGCGACTTGCTGCGAGAGGGCGACCGACAAGTCCCAACTGTGCTCCCGCTTGTTCCAGCCGCTGGTGGTGTCCGGATCGACCGTGGTTGGCGAGATCGTCTTCCCGAATGTGGGGCTCGCCATCGGGCCGCATTCGAGGTTGGCTGCCGGGTTCAGCAGATCGCAGTCCGGCGTGTAATTGCCGTTGCGAGGATCGCCAGCCGGGAACGTGTCGGTGTCGTTCCAGGTTCTCGTGGTGCTCGAGGTAAAGTGTCCGATTCCTGCTGGACTGTAGAACAGCCACTCGTTGACCGTGTTCGTGGTCGTGACGTACTCGCCCAGGAAGAACTTCACCGCTGTCTTCCCGTTGCCGAACACATCGTAGGACGCGCCGAACCTCGGCTGCAGGTCCTTCTGATTGAGGGGACCGTCCTGATCGGGGAACACGACGGCGGCCGGCAGGAACCGGTTCGGTCCCATCTGCTGCTGACCGAAGTGGTCGACCAGGCGCTCGAAGCGGAGGCCACCCTGCAACGTGAGACGGTTAACCGTCCATCGATCCTGTGCATACAGGGAGAACATGCCCTGGTGCTGCTGTTGGCTCGATCCCTGATCGGCGTACATGGTGAACGATTGGGGAACGGCGTTCAGGAAGACATAACTGAGCTGGCTGTTGTTGTAATAGTTCTTCGGAAACGTCGAATCGTTGGCGTGGTAGCGGACGCCGAACTTCGTCGAGTGCGATCCGGTGATGTACGACGCGGATCCCTGGACGATGTTCGTGAAGCCGGTGTGGTCTGCCCAGTTGCTGGACCGGTAGTTGAGACCAGGAATGACGCCGGCTTGTTCCTGCACCGGAATCGTCGTCTGATCGTATGTATTCTTCTGGGTTCCCCCCCACCAGAAGTAGGGCCCCAGCTGTGCGTTGGCTTCGAGCAGCAGTCGGGACGTGACGGGCGATGACCAGGAGATCTGAGTCATCGAGTTCGGGCGGTTTTCGACCCTCTGTAGCGCTTCGGGTGAGGCAATCGTGCCAGCGAAGGTGAGCCCGGAACTGGAGCCACCCTCGATGCAGTGCTGGCAAATCCGCTGGTAGTCCGTGAAGAAGTTGATCTTGTTTTTCGGAGTCGCCTGATACGTCAACCGCAGAGAGCCGTTCTTCCACCTGCCGTCGTCGATTGGTACTTGCAGCGGCCGGCCGTTCTTGCCATCGGCGGGGAGATAGGTCCACTTGGTGTTATCGCCGGCATTCAGGTTGACCCACATGCTGGCGACATTCTGGTCATTGGACTGGTAGCGGTACGTGCCGAAGAACCACAGCTTGTCCCGGACAATCGGGCCGCCCATCGCGGGGTTGATATCCCACGCCTTCGCCAGAGATTGCGCGGTTGTCAGGCCCTTGGCCTCCAGCTCCGGCGTCAGATTCGTGCCCTGCAGCGCACTCCCCGTGCCGTTGATGAAGAAGGTTCCTGCGAACTTGTTGCCGCCCTGTTTGCCGATGATATTCATCTGCGGGCCGCCGGTGTTCGCCTCGCCAAGCCCGCCAGACAACGAAAACACCACTTCCTGTGCGTTGCCGATCTCGGTGACATACGAGGACACGCCCATGCCCTGGTAGCCAGCACTCATGCCATCGACCTGGACCTGTCCTTCGTTCCGGCGTCCGCCATGGACCTGGAACACATTGAAGATGGCACCCTGAGAGCCGCCGATGTCATTGCCCTGCACGTTGATCGCCGGGACGAGTGCAATGAGGCCGCCATAGTTTCGAGACGTTGGGATCGCGTTTACGGTAGCGCCGCTGATCACTTCCTGGCTGCGCGCGCTCGTCACGTCGACGAGCGGTGCTTCGCCGCTGACCGTGATCGTCTCGGCCAGGCCACCCAATTTCATGTCGGCGTTCACCGTCGCGATGAAACTGCCGGTCAGCTCGATGCCGTCGCGCTTGACGACGCTGAATCCGGCCAGCGTGAATGTCACCGTATAGGTGCCCGGCCTCAGGTTGTCGATGGAGTACTGACCGACACCGTTCGACACGGCACTCCGAGTTTTTTCGATCAGCGCAGGGCTCGAGGCCTCAACGACGACGCCAGGCAGTACGGCGCCCGACGCGTCCCTGGCTGTCCCGACTATCGATGCCGTCGCTTGAGCGTTGACCGATGTGGGAAGGACCAAGAGGGAAAGAAGGACCGGAATCCCTTTCAGACATCTCGGCATACTGACCTCCGCATGGAGACACGCTTCGAGCCTCTCTACACCACTGACGGTTACGGCCCGTTTCCGCCGATGAACCACGGCGTGGGAAACCCACCTGGAAGAGTGCCGCCACATGTGGACAGACCAGTCATACGAGACATGGGCTCGCTATGAGGTCAACGCCCCGCCATCCACATTGAGGCTGGTTCTGAGCGCTTGCAGTTTACCCGACTGTGACGTTCTCAAAAATTAATAAATCTTCACAAAGGCTTGGAGTTTTCGATATGCGAAGAATCGTGCGGGAGATATTCCGCGCGTACGTGCAGAGGGCCGCCTGAAGGCGGCCCCCACACGTCCGGCTGAAGCCGGGCACCACGTCTGACTGTCTCTAGAAGTCGAGCTGCGCGCTGATCTTGAAGAACCGCGCCGACATGATCGACAACGGATCGAGATACGTCGATCGGGGTGAGGTCGACGGCGCCGTATAGGTCCGCTGATACACCTCGGTCGTGCCTGCGTTGAGGAGGTTGTAGACGTCGAAATTGATCGAGGTCTTCGTGTTTCCGTACTTCAGGATCTTGCCGAACCGAAGATCGATCGCGTTGAGACGATCGCCGTAGGTCGCGCCCGGCTTGACGATGTTCAGGAACTCGACGGGAATACCGCTGGAGAGCGGCCGTCCGAGGTTCGTGCTGTCGAGGCCGGGGATGCCGAGGAACAACGCGGTGAACTGTCCGCCGAGGCTCTGGCTCTGCACCGAGGGGAACTCGTTCCCGGGATACGGCAGGCTGCGGAACGTTCCGCTGAACAGCACATCGAGCTTCGGCACCGTGTAGGTCGCCAGCCCCTTCAGATTCGTCTGCCATCCCGACTCGCGATGACACGAAGACTGCGGCCACTGCCCGACCCCGCCGAGGAACGTGTCGAGGAATCCGTCTGTGCCGCCCCACGGTCCGAAGATGTAGACCTCGGGGTGGTTCGTGACCACGCCGCACGAATCTTCGACGACATTGCCGCTGCTGGTGCCGCCCTGGAGCGTGACGGCGCGCAGACGCGCGTTCACGGTGATGTCGACGCCGTTGAACTTGTTGAAGGCGCCCCCGACGTTGTCCGCGAACGTAATGAAGTTATCGATCTGCTGGAACTTCGCCGGCTTCACGTCATAGAACGTCAGCGGGTATCCACCGCCGCCCGGCAGCCGGCTGTCCTGCGGCGCGTTGAACACGAACGGATCGAAGTCGGCCGGCGTCCACGCGCGGTTGATCTCCGCCGGGAGATTCCCCCAGCTTCGCCGGATGTAGTTGACCTCGAGCGACACTCTCGGCGCGACCTCCTGCGTCACGCCAGCCGACATATCCCAGCTGTACTCGCGTGTGTTCCATCCGTCCACGAAGGTTGGGTCGACGGTGAGCGGAGAGAACGGCTTCCCGAAGAACGGATTGCCGGGTCCGCACTCGCCGTTGGCAGACGGGTTCAGCAGATTGCAGTCGACGACGAAGTTGCTGTTGTTGTCGGTCCAGCCTCTCGTGTCCGCGCTGACGAAATGCCCGAGACCGGCCGGGCTATAGTTCGCCCACTCGTCGACGGTATTGAACGTCGTCACGTAGCGGCCGAGAAAGAACTTCGCGGCCGTCTTCCCGTTGCCGAAGACGTCGTACGATGCGCCGAACCGCGGCATCAAATCCTTCTGATTGAGCGGGCCGTCCTGCGCGGGGAACACCACCGCCGTGGGCAGGAACAGGTTTGGCCCCATCCGGTTCTCGGGGAAATAGTCACCGAGGTGTTCGAAGCGCAGTCCGCCCTGCAGCGACAGACGCTGAACGGTCCAGCGATCCTGCGCATAGAACGCGATCATGGTTTGCTTCTGTTCCTGATGCGAGTTCGCGTCGGCGTAAGCCGTCACCTGGTTGGGGACGCCGTCCGTGAAGGTGTATTTGAGCTGCGAGTCGTTGTAGAAGTTGATCGGGTAGTTCGCGTCGTTGGTGTGATAGCGGAAGCCGAACTTCGTCGAGTGCGAGCCGGTTACGTACGAAGCGGCCCCCTGCACGATGTTCGTGTATCCGGAGTGGTCTGACCAGGGGGCAGCCCGGTAGTTGATGTTCGGAATCGCCCCCGCCGTGTCCTGCACCGGGATCAGCGTCTTGTCGAACGAATCCCGCTGACGGCTGCCCCACCAGAAGTACGGCCCGAGTTGAGCGTTGGCCTCGAGCAGCAGGCGCGACGTCACCGGCGACTGCCAGGCCACCTGCGTCATCATGCTCGGGTGGTTTTCGTTGGTCGACGTCCCCTCGGGCGAGCTGATCGACGCGCCGAAGCCAAGCCCCGTCCCGTCGCCGCCCTGGATGCAATTGACGCACGAGTACTGAACGCTCGACCACACGTTGATCTTGTTGCGCGGCGTCATCTGCCAGGTCACGCGCGCGTTGGTCTGTTTCCACGTGCCGTCGGCGACCGCCTGCTCGAGCGGCCGGCCTTGCTTGCCGTCCGCCGGAAGGTACGTCCATTTGGTCGCGTCGCCGGCGTTCAGGTTGGCCCACATGCTCGCGACGTTCTGCCGGCTGATTTGATAGCGATACGTGCCGAAGAACCACAGCTTGTCCTTGATGATCGGGCCGCCCAACGAGGGATTGATCTCCCACAACTTCTTGATCGAATTGGTCGCCGTCAGCCCTTTCGCCATGATCTCCGGCGTGAGGTTGTCGCCTTGAAGCCCGCTGCCCGTGCCGCTGATGAAGAAGCCGCCCGCGAACATGTTGCCGCCCTGCTTGCCGATGATGTTCATCTGCGGCCCGCCGGTGGTTGCTTCGCCGAGTCCGCCGCTCAGGCTGAACACCACTTCCTGCGAGTTGCCGACCTCGGGTACGTAGCCTGACACCCCCATGCCCTGGTAGCCGCCGTTCATGCCATCGACGAGGACCTGTCCTTCGTTTCGCCGGCCGCCGTGGATCTGAAAGACGCTGTAGAGCGCGGGGTTGGAGCCCTCGAAGTCGTTCTGCTGCACGTTGATCGCAGGGATGAGATGCGTGAACGACGAGTAGTTCCGCGACGAGGGGATCTCGCCGACCGTCTGGCCGCTGATCACCTGCTGGTTGCGCGCGCTGGTCACGTCGACGACCGGTGCTTCGCCGCTGACTGTGATCGTTTCCGCCACGCCTCCGACTTTCAGATCCGCATTGACCGTGGCGATGAACGCGCCGGCCAGCTGGATCCCTTCGCGCTTGATCGTGGTGAATCCGGACAGCGAAAACGTGACGGTGTAGGTCCCCGGTCGCAGATCTTCAATCGAGTACTGGCCGACGCCGTTCGACGTGACCGAGCGTGTCTTCTCGATGAGCGCCGGGCTCGACGCTTCGACGGTCACGCCCGGCAAGACCGCACCGGACGCATCCTTCACGGTCCCCACGATCGACGCCTGCGCGAACGCGGCTGCGGGCATCAGCATCAGGGACCCGAGTACGACGATCGCTTTCAACAATCGCTGCATAGCAGTCCTCCGCCGGGAAGGGTCCGGCCTTTGTGAATGGGTCGCCCCGCCGGCATGCAACCCTTGGTTGTCGCGTGAGCCTGGTAATGAGACGGACGTACGAAGTATTGCGACGAGTGGTGAATGTCCAATTCGACTCCTCGGTCCACCGAAAGTCGCGTGGACGCGAGAAACCGTGTGGGATGAAGTGATCCGTGGTGCCACTTCCCCAACACGCCCGGGAGTGCAAAAACCGATGTACTAGGATCGCCTGAGCTTTGCAACAGGCGTTCGGCACGCGAAAAGATGTGTGATATCAGTGCACGCGGAAGGGAGACGGAGATTGCGGAGGCATCGGGGGAATTTCACACGGAGTCGCCCATGAGCAGAGCTCACCCCGTGTCATGAAAATTGTGTAGGGTAGGGGCGCCGGGCGGTGAGGTCGATCCGTTAGTGGTACGTGAGAATCCGCACGGAGTCTGACCCGGGCGCGTGAGGCACCCCGTAGTGTTGCTGCGAGCACGCCGAGCAGAGTCTTCGAAGTCTCGCGCCTCCACCCGGTAGAAGCGAGAGCGTCATGGACGTGCAGATTGAGCGAGGCGCGGGACTCGATGTGCATCAGGCGACGGTGGTGGCGACGGTCCGCTATCCGGGGGAGCGCGGCCGGGCCAGTGTCACCGAGACCTTTGGCACGATGGCGGCGGATTTGGCGGCGTTGCGCGACTGGCTGCAGGCGTATGGGGTCACGCACGTCGCCCTCGAAAGCACGGGGGTGTACTGGAAGCCGATCTACTACATGCTGGAGGACGTCTTCACCCTGCTGCTGATTAACATGCAGACACTGAAGCATGTCCCCGGGCGCAAGACGGACGTCAAGGACAGTGAGTGGTTGGCGCAATTGCTCGAGTGCGGGCTGCTGAAGGCGAGCTTCGTGCCGCCGCCGGCGATTCGCGAACTGCGGGATCTGACGCGGTATCGCCTGCAGCAAGTGCGCGAGCGTGCGCGCGAAGTGAACCGGCTGTGCAAGGTGCTGGAGGACAGCCAGCTCAAACTCACGAGTGTCCTGAGCGACGTGATGGGCGTCAGTGGGCGGGCGATGCTGCTGGCCCTGGTGCAGGGCACGACGGATCCCGCGGTGCTCGCTGAGCTCGCACGCGGACGGCTGCGCACGAAGCTGCCGGAGCTGCGGCGCGCGCTGGCCGGGCGCTTTCGTCGGCATCACGCGTTTCTCATCGAGCAGATTCTGGCGAAGATCGATTACCTCGACGAGGCCGTGGAGCGACTGAACGCGGAACTCGACGAGCGCTTGGTCCCTTTCGAGGCGACGCTGGCGCGACTGGACACGATCCCGGGGGTGAACCGGACGGTCGCGATCAGCATCATCGCTGAGACGGGCGGAGACAGGCGTCGATTTGCGACCGCCGGTCATCTGTGCAGCTGGGCGGCGCTGTGTCCCGGGCAGAACGAAAGCGCCGGCAAACGACGGAGCGGGAAAACGCGCGATGGGAATCAGTATCTCCGCGGGCAGCTGATTCAAGGCGCGCTCGGAGCGATGCGCAGCACGGGCACCGCCCTGCAGGCGCGGTACCATCGTGTCAAACGGCATCGTGGCCACAAGAAGGCGGTCGTGGCGGTCGCGCACCAGATCCTCGAGATTGCGTACTACGTGATGCACGACGACGTGACCTATCACGAATTGGGTGCGGACTACTTCGATCGTCGCCACGCGGAACGCGCCGTGCGCCGTCATGTGCGGCAGCTCGAAGCGCTCGGCTTCCACGTCACCATTGAGAAGGCCGCCTAACACCGAGCGTCCTATCGGGTGGATTTTCTGAGCAGGAAACGGAGGATATTCAAACGGAGGAAACGGAGATAACGGAGATCATTCTTGGATCTCCGTTATCTCCGTTCCCTCCGTGTTGATGAACTCCGTTCCCTCCGTCCACTCCGTTATCTCCCGATCAGAAATCGAACTGCGCGCTGATCTTGAACAGCCGCGGGACCGTAATCGACAACGGATCGAGATACGTCGACCGGGGAAGAGTCGACGGCGACGAGTAGTTCTGCTGGAAGACGTCAGGCGTGTTCGAGTTGAACAGGTTGAACACGTCGAGCGAAATCAGCGTTTTGGTGCGGCCGTACCTGAGATTCTTGCCGACGCGGAGATCGACCTGACTCAGGCGGTCGTAGTTCGAATCGCCAGGCTTGACGATGTTGAAGAACTCGATCACGTTGCCGCTCGAGAGCGGGCGTCCGAGCGTCGTCTGGAACTGGGGCGCCACGATCGCCTGCCCGCCGAGGCTCTGACTTGCGACTGACGGGAAGTTGTTCCCCGGATACGGGACGCTGTGGAACGCCGTGCTGAGCAGGACGTCGATCTTCGGAACCGTATACGAGGCCAGCCCCTTGATGTTGGTCAGCCATCCCGATTCGCGATGGCAGAATTCGATCGGCCACTGCCCGATCGAGGGGATGAACGGCGTGAAGAAGTTCAGCGATCCGCCCCAGCCGAGACCCGAGATGTAGATGTCGGGATGCTGCGCCGCCACGCCGCACTCGTCCTCGACGACGTTGCCGCTGCTGGTGCCTCCCTGGATCGTGATGTTCTTGAGGCGTGCATTCACGGTGACGTCGACCCCGTTGAAGTGATTGAACGCGCCGCCGACATCGTTCGAGAACGTCTGGAAGTTGTCGTAGATGCCGAATTTCTCCGGCTTGACGTCCTTGAACGTGAGCGTGTAGCCGCCGCCGCCCGGCAGCCTCGGGTCCTGCGGGACGGTGTAGAAGAACGTATCGAAGTCAGCAGGCGTCAACGCGCGGTTGACGGTGGACTGCAGGTTGCCCCACGTGCGATAGACGTAGTTGACTTCGAGCGAGACCCTCGGCGCGATCTGCTGGTTGATGCCGACGGTCGTATCCCAGCTGTACTCGCGCGTGTTCCAGCCGCTCGTGGTTGCCGGATCGACCGTCAGGTTGTTGACCGACTGGCCGAACTGCGGATTCGCCATCGGTCCGCACTCCCCGTTTGCGACCGGGTTGAGCAGATTACAGTCCGCCACGAAGTCGGCGTTGACGTCGGTCCACGGCCTCGTGGTCTGGGAAATGAAGTGTCCGGCCCCCGCCGGGCTGTAGAACAACCACTCGTTGACGGTGTTCGTGGTCGTGACGTAGCGGCCGACGAACGCCTTCACGGCGGTCCTTCCATTCCCGAACACGTCAAATGAAGCGCCGAACCGTGGCTGCAGGTCCTTCTGCTTGAGCGGACCATCCTGCTCGGGGAACACCGCCGCGGTCGGCATGAACAGGTTCGGCCCGATCTGCTGACGCGGGAAGTGATCGCTCAAATGCTCGAACCGCAGGCCGCCCTGCAATGACAGCCGGCCCAGCGTCCATCGATCCTGCGCGTACGCCACGAAGAAGTTCTGGCTCTGTTCCTGCTGTGCAGCCTGATCGGCGTACATCGTGAGCTGGTACGGCACGCCGGCCCTGACGTTGTACTTCAGTTGCTGATTGTTGTAGTAGTTGATCGGGTAGACCGCGTCGTTGTTCATGTAGCGGATGCCGAACTTCGTCGAATGCGAACCGGTCACATAGGACGAGGAGCCCTGATAGACGTTCGTGAATCCGCTGTGCCCCGTCCAGAAGACCGACCGGTAGTTGATCCCCGGAATGTAATAGCCGAGGGCAGCGGAGCGGGCGAAGCATGCGTCATCGCCTGCGACGCAGCCATCGTCCTGCACCGGAATGAACGTGTTGTCGAAGGCGTTCTTCTGACGGCTGCCCCACCAGAAGTACGGTCCCAGCTGCGCGTTGGCTTCGACCAGCAGGCGATTGGTGACCGGTGAGGTCCACGTCACCTGCGTCATCATGTTCGGATGGTTCTCGTTGCGCTGGAGCGCCTCCGGCGACGCGATCAGCCCAGTGAAGGTGAGGCCCGAGCTCGAACCGCCCTCGATGCAGTGGAGACAGATGTACTGCACGTCGCTCCACGCCTGGATCTTGTTGCGTGGCGACGCCTGCCAGGTCAAACGCACCGATCCGTTCTTCCACGTGCCGTCGTCGACCGCCTGGTTGGCCAGATCCGGAGCGTAGGTCCACTTCGTCGGATCGCCCGCGTTCTTGTTGACCCACATGCTGGCGACGCTCTGCCGGTTCATCTGGTAGCGATAGGTGCCGAAGAACCACAGCTTGTCGCGAATGATCGGCCCACCGACCGATGGATTGACATCCCAGAGCTTGAGCGGCACGAGCGGCACCGTCAGCCCCTGAGCCTCCTGAGCCGGTGAGAGATTGCTGCCCACGAAGTTGTCTCCCGATCCGCTCACGAAGAAGCTGCCGGAGAGGAGGTTGCCGCCCTGCTTCCCGATGATGTTCATCTGCGGGCCGCCGGTCGTCGCTTCGCCGAGTCCGCCGCTCAAGTTGAAGACGACTTCCTGCGAGTTGCCGACTTCAGGAACGTACGACGAGACGCCCATGCCCTGATAGCCGCCGCTCATGCCGTCGACGAGCACTTGTCCTTCGTTCCGGCGCCCGCCGTGGATCTGGAACACGCTGAAGACGTTGCCTTGAGAACCGCCGACGTCGTTGCCCTGCACGTTGAGCGACGGGATGACCTGCGTGTACGCGGAGTACAGTCGCGAGGTCGGAATCTCGGCAACCGTCTGACCGCTGAGCGTCTGCTGGGTTCGCGCGCTCGTCACGTCGACGATCGGCGCTTCGCCGCTGACGGTGATCGTCTCCTGGACGCCGCCGACTTTCAGATCGGCGTTCACCGTGGCGATGAACCGCCCGGTCAGCTCGATGCCTTCACGCTTGACCGTGGTGAATCCCGGCAGCGTAAACGTGACGGTATAGGTACCCGGTCTGAGATCTTCGATCGCGTACTGACCGGTGCCGCTCGAGATCACTGAGCGCGTCTTCTCGATGAGGGCGGGGCTTGACGCTTCGACGGTGACGCCGGGCAAGACCGCGCCGGACGCATCTTTCACGGTGCCCACGATCGATGCTTGCGCAAACGCCGACGCCGGCATCAGCACCAATGAGGTGAGCACGATCACCTTCAACAATCGTTGCATAGCGATCCTCCGCCGGGAGCCTTCCGGCTTCTATGAGTCTTTCCGCGAACCGGGCCGCCCCGCCGGTATGCAGCCCCTCTTCTCTGGGTCTGGTGTCATGCGCGTGCGCGCGTGCGATTCCTCTCTGGGTTGGTGGTTGTTTGAACCTGGCCGACGTGACGTACGTGGCAGGACATTGCGGCACTCGCGCGTGTCCATTCGACTTCGATCGAGCGTGCGATCACACAGTCACGAGCGAACCCGCGTGGATGAGGCTCATCTCCACACGAGCTGCGGACACTCGAACAGAACTGTGTACCAACATTTCCGCGACATTAGCAATACGTGGATCGTCGGAGGCGTGACATCTCAGATACAACTCGGCGACAAGCCCGTCATTCGTGCGCCAGCAGTTGCTCATGCGCAGGCTCAGCGTGTTGCCTCAGCATTGCATCGATGTTCCCAGGTGTTGACGCATGCGTCGTGTGAGGGTGACCTGTGTCCTCTACCGTCAGAAGCCACACTTCTCCCGGACATCCCTCACATGCACATCGACAAAACTGCTGTGACCGTCGTTTGCTGTACGACTCTTCTGCTCTCCGCTCGAGCACAGGCCCAGACGTCGCCACCTCCGCCACCTGATCCACCGAACGTGCACTACACCGTTCAGGTCACCGCGACGCGGTTTGGTGAACCGGTGTCGGAGGTACCAGGTTCGATCAGCGTGGTCACCGGCGAGGAGATCCGCGCGCGCGGCGCGACTGATCTGCGTACCGCGCTGGCCCTGCTCGGCGGCGTCAGCGTGGCGTCCGGCGGCGACGCCGGCCCCGCTGGCGCAGTCCCAGGCCTGCTCGGCGTCCGCGAAGTCGACGATCTCCTGCTGCTCATCGACGGCATTCCAGCCGGCGGAGCGTTCATCCCGCAAGTCGAGGCCATCAGCCTGAACAACGTCGAGCGCATCGAAGTGATGCGTGGGGCCGCACCCGTGTACTTCGGTACCACCGCATTCGCCGGCACCATCAACGTGATTCATTACGCGGCAGGAGATGCCGACCGCGTGACCGGCTTTCACTTCGGCAGCTATCAATCGAGCGGAATGGGCGGTGCGGCGGTCCTGTCGAGCGGCCGCGTTCGCCAGTCGATCAGCGCGGAGCTGAGCCAGGACAATCTCTCCGACGACCGCGCCACGTATCGACGTGCCCAAGGCATCTGGCGGCTCGCCAGTCAACTCGGTCGGGGGCAATTCCGCGCGGATGTCGATCTGCTGTCGTTGCGGCAGAAGCCGAACAGCCCCGTACCGATCGACGAAACAACCGGGGAGTTCTATGCACTTTTCCCGGCCGACTACAACCAGAATCCCGCGAACGCCAGACTCAACACGGATCGATACAAGATCGTCCTGGATTACAGCCTCCCGGTATCGTTCGGCCGTTGGGGCAGTACTGCCGCGTACACACACACCGACACCAGCAGCATCCGTGGCTTTCTCGATATCGGCGATACTCCACAGCCGTGGACGGCAGCGACCAACGCCGATCTCGAGTCGTTCCAGCAGTCACTGGATCTCGAGGAGTTGTTCATCGACAGCAACCTCACCACGCGGCCGGCGAAGAAACTGCGTTTGACTTCAGGGATCAACGTGCTGGTGGGACGCGCCGGCGCCGACAGCTTGCGGTATGGCCAGCGACTGCTGCTCGACGGCCTCAACGAAGTGCCAAGCACCGCATCGGTCACTCCGAAGGGCACGGTCGTTTTCAACGATCGCCGCCACTTCGTGGGTCTGTATGCACAAAGCCACTACGAGCTGACGTCGAGGACGAGCCTGCTAGGCGGACTGCGATGGAACAGCACGCACGAAACGCGCGACGAAGTTCGCGTCAACAGCCGCGGGGTCAGAACAGAAACGCCGGCAGCGCAGGATGTCGATCGGCTCACCGGATCATTGGGCGCGGCCTGGCGGGTGTGGCAGGCCGACAACCGCCCGATCAGCGTCGTCACACTGCATGGCAATGTCGGCTACACGTTTCAGCCGGCGCAGATCGAATTCGGTCCCGATCCAGAGGCCCAGCCTGAAGGCGGCGGTCTGCTCGAGCCTGAAACACAACGCAGTCTCATCGTCGGACTAAAGGCCGATTCGCCCAACGGCGCCGCCGGCTTCGACATCGACGGATTCTTCGTCGATTTCTACAACCAGCCGGTCCAGGCCACCTCCAACGGCACGGCGGTGCTCCGCTCGATCGGCCAACAGCGTTACAAAGGCATCGACCTCGAGGGAGTGCTGCGGCCGGCGAAGGGATTGACGCTCAAGGGCAACGTCGGCTGGAGCGATGCGCGCTACGAGGACTATCTCACCGAGATCGATTCCACGCCCACACAGCTTGCGGGCTATCACCAGGTGTTGACACCTTCGGTCCGGGTCGGAGCCGCGCTGCTCTTCGCGCGCGAACGCGGCTGGCGCGGAACGATCACCTCGAACTGGATCGGCAAGCACTGGCTGAACAGCCTCAACACCTTCGACGCACCGGCCTACGCGGTGATCGATGCGTCAATCGGCTATCGCTTTCAGCGGTTCACCCTGTCGCTCCTGGGATCCAATCTCGGAGACCGCCGCGATGCCGTGCAACTGAGCGAGCTCGGCGAAGGCCAGTTCTATCGAATGCCCGCGCGTCGCATCGATGCGACGTTGACGTGGCACTACAAGTGATCGTCCTTGTGCTTGTCCCATCCAAGGACCACGGAGAGCACCAAGAAAGTGGCCACGGAGAACACGAAGAACATTCCTCGTCTTCGTGTCCTCCGTGATCTTCGTGGCCGTCGTCAGGCTTCTGGCTTCTAACTTCTGACCTCTGACCTCTGACTGCCTTGTAGAATGGCCACAGATGCCAGTGGTCCATGAAGGAGTTGCCATGAAGCTCGGAGTTGCGATGGCGTGCGTCGCGTTGTTCCTCGCAATTCCGCTTGCCGCCCAGGACGCCTACCTGCCGAGCGATCGGGTCACCGCGCCTAAGCTGATCACCGGCGGGAAGCCAACATACACGTCAGAGGCGATGCTTGCCCGGATCGGTGGGATCGAAGGTACGGTCGTGCTTCAGATTGACGTCCTGACTGATGGCACGGTCGGCACCGTGGCTCTCGTGAAATCGTTGGACCCGAAGCTGGACCAGTCGGCCGCGAAGTCTGTCAAACAGTGGCGATATGAGCCGGGCACAAGGGACGGCAGACCAGTGGTCGTGAGAATCATCGTCGAGTACCCGTTTGGCCAGAAGCCACGCTGACGCTTCTCAGGATCGCTTCGTGATGGCTGCGTGTGCGCCGGCCTTCGGAAGCATATAGAGAATCGCGAGGCCTGCGACGATGGTCAGGCTGATGGCCACGTGCACGAAGGCCATGAGCGTTGCGGTGAGGTACAGGAGCGATCCGGGCGCGTAGGCGCGGGTGATGGCCCGCACTGCATCATCGGGGACGTGCTGAGCGATCAGCCGACGGCCGCGTGCCGCATGCCACCACATGAGGAAGTAGAAGAACGCCGTCACGGTAAAGCAGCCGCAATAGAACGCCACCGCCGCGGCGCGCTCCATAGGGTCGGTGAGGTGCTCGGCCATGACCGCAGTGGGGAACGGCAGGAACGCGACACACAGCAGCAGGAGCAGTGTCAGAGTGATGAAGCCGTGGTCCACGCGATCGATCAGCTTCATCAGGTTGTGATGATTCGCCCACATGATGCCGATGACGACGAAGCTGATGAGGTATGCGAGGTACGAGGGCCAAAGGTGCGCGAGCGCTTTCCACAGGCTGCCGAACTCTCCGACATCCCTGGCCGATGGGGAATGGATCTCGATGACGAGGAGCGTGATGGCGATCGCGAACACTGCGTCCGCGAACGCCTCGAGGCGAAATGTGTCGGAACCGTCAGAAGACATAGAGGCACGAGAAATAACACACTGAGACGAGAGGTGCCGAGGATTCGACCTGTTTGGGTTCCCTGCCGACCGCCGGCCCACGGACACCGAGCTGATGGTGGAGGCTCGGCGAGGCTCGCGCGACGCCTTTCAGATCGTCTTCGAGCGGTACCGCGGGGGGTCTGGGCGTTCTTCGGCCGGCGGGTCGTTGACGCCTCACGCGCGGAGGAGCTCACACAGGACGTCTTCCTGGCGGTGATACAGGGCGCCGCGGACATCAGAAGTCGACGCCGCTCGGGGACGAGGCGGTAGCTCACACCCGAATCCCGACTCGGCACTCTGGGTCAGGCAGGCGCTCGCACAGTCTGGACCCCGAAGAGCGCGAGATCCTGATGCTGTGGGAATACGGGCAGCTCAGTTATCAGGTGAGCAAGAGCCAGTGTTGGCGGAGATTGGCGCGGCCGCGGGCACGGACGACGCGTGCTCGGTGCACGGGCACGGCCGGGGGCGGTAGTCGTCCGGCATGACGCGTCACCAGACCAGCCCACCTCCTGCCAGAAGGGCTCGGACCGTGTCATGCGACGCTTGGCCTCGACGCCCGGCAACAGTAACTTACTTCCTTTGGCAGTCTCGGCGCGCCATCCTGCATGCCAAAGGAGACACCATGTTCTTCCATCCCATGCGAACCGCTGGCATCATGGCAGCGAGCGCTCTACTGAACCTGGCGGGTGACCGCGGCAGCCTTCGGGGCGTCGAGATCGGCCAGTTGATCACGAATCCCGGCCCTCAGGATTCAACGGTTATCACGAGTGACTTCGCTGAGGGTATCGCGCCCCGTCTCGGCAAGTACACCCTCATTGCGCGCGAAGAGATCGACATGCAGACGGGCGAAGTCCGAGACGGTGCGTTTGAGATTACGGCCGCAGGGGCAGCGACGATACGTGGCACGTACAACGGGCAGGCGTCGTTCCCGGGTACGAGCGCGTCGTGGATCGCCGATGGCGCCATCACTGGCGGCACAGGACGGTTCGCAGGAGCAAGCGGCACCGTTCACTTCGAGGGTTCCTCGGACTTCAGCACGTGCCGGTCCATTGGGGCACTCACGGTATGCGCCTTTACGGAGACCAGCACGATCGATCTGGTGCTGCGGTGACCTAACCGACGGGGCACGAGGCGAGGCACGATGGCACACACAACAGCGCCGACGCTCGAAAAAGCACGAACGGCAGATGGCGTGGCCATCGCGTACACGACGATCGGAACCGGCCCCGTCGCCCTCATCGCGCTGCACGGCTGGGGAGGCGCGGGGTCTGGTCATTCGTGGCGCGATGTCATCACGCACCTCGATCTCACCGGGCTTCGATTCATCGCCGTTGACCTGCGTGGGCATGGCGCGTCTGACCGGACCGAGACCGGCTTCGATCTGGATGTGTTTGGCCGCGATGTACTTGCCGTCGCTGATCACGCGGGCGTCGGGAGGTTCATCCTCGTCGCCTACAGCATGAGCGGACGCTGGAGCCAGTGGATCGCTTGCACGTTCTGCGATCGCGTGCTGGGACAGATTCTGATCGCACCTGCACCGGCCTGCGCGCTGCCGTTAAGCAATGAACTCCTGGAGAGCTGGATGCGCGAGACCCGCACGCGCGAGAGCTTTGAGCCCTGGGTCAATCAATTCACGAGCGAACCACTTCCGGCCGACATCGTTGACGCCTATTTCGATGACGTGTCTCGCGCTTCAGACCGTGCGAAGCGGGAAACGTTCGGGATGCTCTGCCGCGACGATTTCTCAGACTCACTGAAGGCCACGGCGTCAAGGACGTTGGTGCTGGCCGGCGCCCACGATCCGATCCTCTCGCCGGAATTCCTGCGGCAGGAAACCGTGGCACGAATACCAGGTGCGCGGTTGGTACGATTCGATTGCGGCCACGAGATTCCAGTGGAGCGGCCGGCGCAGGCAGCCGCAGTGATGGAAGCGTTCCTCGCGGGCCTAATCGTCGGAGCGCGCGTATAGCCTGTCTTCCAGTTGTTTGAACCGCGGCATTGAGCGCAGACGATCGAGCCGTGGATCGGTTTTCAGGAAGAGTCCGGCTTGCGGCGAGCGAACGACGACGGCGCGTTCCAGTAGCGTAAGCGCACGGTCCGTGTCTCCCAGACCCGCGCGCACGATGGCCAGCGCCCATGGCGAGGCGTACGCGCACGCGCCTCGCTCGAGTTGCCGCAGGATTCGCTGGGCATCGCGTCGCCCCCCGGCCTCGCCGTGCACGTGCGCGAGGGCAGCAAACGGCAGACAGTTTCCACCGGATGCGTCGATCGCTGCGTGCAAGTCGCGAACGGCTTGCGCGAACTTCCCCTGCTGTTCGTGGGTCAATCCTCGGAAATACATCGCCGGCCAAAACGTTGGATCCATCTCGAGCACGAGCGCGCACGACTCGGCCGCATCGGCGTACCGCCTCGCCATGTAAAAGCCACAGGCGAGCTGAGTGTTGACCATCAGCGACAGTGGATCGCGCTCGGCGCCAGTCAGCAACGCTTCGAGCCCTTCATCGAACTGGCCGTGCGCACAGCGAAGCATCCCGCTCCATTGCCAGGCACTCGGATAACTTGGGTCGATGTCCATCGCGAGCCGAAAGCTTGCCTCCGCCTCTCTCCAGCGGTGATCGTAAAACGCCAGGATGCATCCGACCGTCGCACGCGCCGCGGCGATCAGCGTGCCGTCCTGCAACGACGACGCCGCCACGTCGCGCGCCTGTGCCATCAGCGGTCCCGGCTCAGCGAATTCAAACGTCGCCAGGATCAGATTGCAATCGGCGATGCCAGCCAGCGCTAGCGCACAACCCTCGTCGACTGCGCGCGCCTGCCGGTAGTAGTCCGCGGCCTTTGCGATGCTCTGAGCGCTTCGTTTGTCCCAGAAGTAACGGCCCTTGAGGTAGAGACGATACGCCGCGTCACTGCGAGTGATTCGTCCGCGGTGCCGCGGCTGGCGGCGGACGCTCGGCAGGTAGCCGCCTCTGGCGATCTCGAGAATAATCGTGTCGTTCTGACCCGGGCCGGCGAAATACTCAGTGAGACGTAGCCGAAGGCGGCCCGCTTCCACTCGAACGATCGGATCGATCTGAGGGTCGAAGTCTGCACGCCGATCGAACACGTCTCTCGCAATGTCGCTTTCTTTGAGCGGCACGCGTGGGGCGGACATGGCACGCGCGACGACATAGCGCAAGAAACGCTGCAGCCGAACAGACCGGCGAAATCCTGCGCTGCTGCAGATCAAATGGAGGGATTCCTCCAGCTCCGCTGGCGCGACACGCGAGAAACCGCCATCGGCGCTCATCTGGCGATTCAGTGTTGCCGGAGTCACCCTCCGAGTTCAACTGCCCCGCTCAGCGGACGCACACTCCCCCGGCGATCGATGCCCCATCAGTAACTTACCTTCCCCTGGCGATTGTCCGCCGACACTCTGTTCACGATTTGGTTGACGAACTTCTTCGTTGACAATGACGAAGTTATTCGTCAATGATCCGGGCCATGGCTGGTCGGCCGCGTCCGACAAAATCCGAGCTGGCGATTCTGCGCGTGTGGTTGTGCCAAGGCGGAAAGGACGGCGTGTCGCATAACCGATGTTCCGACAACCAAGCTTGATGCGTCCTATCGTCTGCCGCGTTTTCTCATGGCTGTGTGCTTCGCAAGCGGATTCGATTCTTTTGCTCGGCACTCGTAGAGTATCTGGCGTGCGCGGGACCAAGCGGTATGGTTGATTTCGAGTGCGGGCGTTGCCTGAGCGGCACGCAAATGTTTCCTATCGTCCTCTATTTGGATCCGCCAGCCCACTGGCGGTGATCTGGGTCGATGAGAAGCCGCAGATTCAAGCGCTCGATCGCACGCAGCGCTGCTGCCGATGCGGCCGGAACAGCTTGAGACGGACGCACGACTACACACGGCATCGCACCACGACCTTGGTCGCCGCGCTCAGCGCCAAGACCAGCGAGGTGATTACGCAGTTCCATCAACAACACCGATCCGCACAATTTCGGGAGTCAGGGCACTAGGTTGTGTCGAAACACCCCTCGAACGCGTAAAGCAGATTCCTCACTTCCCTGCCGCTGTCGGTCTTGAGCGTGGGCGGGCCGATGCCATCGCTCGAGGCCGTGGCGCTGTAACAACCGTCGGTGGTGACGAAGAGCTCGTACGAGTCGCGGAGCATCCGGCCGGTGGGCCCCTGCCAAAGGAGCGAGCAGGTCCATTCGCCTGATCCCGAGTTCTGACCCGAAGGTCGGCGACACCTCGCCCTCACGCTTAGATCTGTCGTCGACATCGGCGGCATCCCCAGCCACGACATCTGCAGCGTGACCAGATTGGCGAATGTCGGTCCGACCGAGCTCTCGATCCGGGTTTGTGTGATCGGAGTGAACTCACACGCCGCACTCGATAACGCTGCCGTGATCACGATTGCGAGGCCGGTCGTTCGACGCATGTCCTGCACCTATCCTGCGATATCCCGCCGGCGCAGGCTTCCGTACGCGATCGCGAGACACACGACGGAATAGGCCGCGCTGATCACGGCCCCGTGATAGAGCGGTTCATAAAAGGGTGGTTCAGCGAGCAGCCCGTGCCACGCGCCAAACGCCGACGTGATCAATAGACGACGCAGCGCTTCTGGTCCATCCACCAGCGCAAACAGCTGCATCGTCAGGCCGGCAACCACGGGGACCCCGATTCCGACGACGCTGCTGCGCGAGATGACCGAGAGCAGCACGCCGAACGCGGTGAACGCAAACACGGGCGGCAGGATCGACGCCCACGCGAGCGCCACGCGGCTCAACGCCTGATCCGGCGCACGCACGAAGCCAGACAAGTCGACGAGTGGATCGACGCCAACGATCAGCACCCCCGCCGTCATGCTGCTCACAGCGAGAATGACGATCGCAACGGCGGAAAAGCCCAACGCGGTGGCGACCTTGCCGGCAAACACGTCAGCGCGGCTGCGCGAGCGCGTCAGCACCATCTTCCATGTGTTGTAGCGATCCTCCGCTGAGAAGATGTCGCCGCCAACAAGGCTGGCCAGGAGCGGGAACGCCCACAGCGCCGCGAACCCGAGGATGACGAGCGGCACGGCGAAACCCGAATCCTTGACCGAGCGGCCGAACAGCGTGTCGGTTGGAAGGCTGCTCTGCACGCGGATCGCCGCAGCGAACGCGAACGGGCCGAGGACACAGGCAGCGAGAACCACGTGTGTTCTGATCTGACGAAGAAGCTTGAGGCTCTCGACGATGACGACGGCACCGAGCCCGCGGATGCTCACGACAGTGCCACGGACATCTGTTCGTCGCCCGCCGCCTGCTGCGAAACGGCCACGGACTCATCGCGCGCGGCGGCGTGTGCCGTCAACTCGAGAAACAACGACTCGAGCGATCGCACGCGGCGTTCCAGCGCACGAACCGCGACCCCTGCGTGTCCGAGCGCGATGACGAAGGCATCGAGCGCGTCGACGTCAGCTGTGATCTCGAGGCCGCGTTCGCCGGCCGACGACACTTTCATGCCTGCCCGTCCCGACGCCACAGTGAGCGCAGCGTCATCGTCGCTGGTGCGCAGCGCATGGACGGCAGCGGGCGCGCATTTCTTCAACTCGACGACCGCCCCTGAAAACACGACACGACCGTGGTTGATGATCGTGACGGCGTCGCAGAGCGACTCGACTTCCGCCATGTCGTGACTGCTCAGCACGACGGCGGTGCCTTCCCGCGCGAGACGCTGTGCCAGCGCGCGCACGTCGCGGGCGCCGCCAGGATCGAGCGAGTTCGTCGGCTCGTCGAGGAATAGGAGTCGTGGGGACCGTATCAGGGCCGCTGCCAAAGCCAGACGTTGACGCATGCCCGCCGAGTAGCCGGCCACGCGGTCATTCGCCTGCGTGCCAAGCCCGACCTGCTCGAGTGCCCCGACGATTCGACGCTGAACGTCGGATAGCTCGCGACCATCGAGACGAGCGAATGCGGTGAGGTTCTGGCGACCGGTCAGATAGGGATAGAACGAGGGTGCCTCGACGCAACCAGCAACACCCTCTGGAATCACCTCTGCGTTGGACTCGAACTCGGAGCCAAGCAGGCGAACCGTACCCGCGTCGCGACGGACGAGGCCGAGCAGGACGCGCATCAGCGTCGTCTTTCCCGCGCCATTCGGCCCAAGCAGTCCGTGCAACCTGCCGTGCCGCGCGACGAGATCGACGTCACAGAGAACCTCGCGTGTGCCGAATCGCTTTCTGACGCCGGCGGCCTCAATCGCCGCGTGTTGGGACATGACCGCGCATCGTACTGCGCGCGTGTAACGTCTCGTTCAACAGCCACGAAGAACACGATGTTGACGCCGAAAGCTGAGGCTGCGGAGGAACGGAGAATGTTTCCTATCGTCCTGAAGTAGCAGCTAGACTGTAGGCCTTCCTGTTCAGAGGGGTCTGGCGATGGGGCGAGTTCGTGGCGCGCTGACGACGCTGACGTTATTCCTCATGACCGGCTGCGCATCAGCACAGACAATATCGGCGCGATCGTTTCCTGCATTGGCGGCGAGCGTGACGCAGGCAGCCGATGCCCGTGAGACACGAGAGTTGCACATCCGGTGGACAGGCGGACAGGCCACGCAGGGGCCGCGCAGTGCAGGGACCGGTTCCTTCAAGCTGGTCAAACAGGCGCGAGTCTCGGGTGCCCCCAGACGCGAGCGCCAACCCGAGCTCTCCGCGAGCGATCTCGTCGTCGTGGTTCAGGATGCGTACGGCCAGGACGTCGACTGGCGAATCGTCCCAAACCCTCGGATCGTCAGGGCCGAAGTGCCTGGTCCGGACGGGCTCCTGTCCGGCCGAGTGATCGAGCGTGATGACGTGGAACTGCTCGTCCTCATACCGGATGTACCCGGCGCCGACCGGATTCAAATCTTTTCCCCGGTCTGGACGGGAAAAGACTACCGCCTCGACCCGCTCGGTCAGATTGAAATCGGCAGCGGGCGGTGAGAGAGCTGCTGCTCCCAGCGCTCATCATCATGGTCACGGGCGTGGCATCGGCCGAGCCCGTCGTGCCGATCCGGATCAACGGACCCGACGCAAACCGCCTCGGCATGATCATCATGGGCGACGGGTACACGCAGAACGAGCTGCTGAAATTCAGCACCGATGTGGATCTGCTCGTGAGAGGGATCTTCGAGCAGTCGCCGTATTCGGAGTATGCCTCGTATTTCAACGTCTATCGTGTCGACGTGACGTCAAACGAGTCCGGCGCGGACCATCCCGAGAGCGGCACGACGCGAGACACGGCTCTCGGGAGCACCTACAACTGCGGCGGCATCGTACGCACGGTGTGCATTGACACGGCTGCGGTCAATGCCGTGTTGTCGAGGAGCGTCCCGGTCGACGTGCGGGACCTCGTGGTTGTACTCGTCAACGATACGGCGTACGGTGGTTCTGGCGGATCGGTGCTGGTGGCGTCGGTCGACCGAGACTCGGTCGAGCTCCTGTTGCACGAGTCTGGACATACCTTGGGACGGCTCGCGGACGAGTATGAAACAACACCGCCGCCGTGCTCGAACACGGTCGACCCTCCAGAGGTGAACGCCGCGCTGGGGATCGGACGAGACACGATCAAGTGGTCGCGCTGGGTGGACGCCTCCACTCCGTTGCCCACGACCACTACGCAAACCGGAGTTCCGGGTGCATACCTCGGCGCGCGCTACTGTGCCGACGGTCTCTATCGACCAACGGTGAACTCGAAGATGCGGTCGCTTGCGAGGCCTTTCGAGCAGATCAACAGCGAGCAACTGGTGCGGCGCGTGTACAACTTCGTGTCGCCGCTCGATAGCGTGTCTCCAGCGGAGACCTCCCTCACGCCGCCGCTCGATGCTTCGGTAGACTTCAAGGTCAATACCCCACAACCAGCAACGCATTCGCTCCGCATCCTCTGGTCTATCGACGGCTCGCCAGCCGGTGAAGGGAACAGCATGCGTCTGAACACCGCAGGGCTGGCCGCCGGGAACCACGTGGTCGAGGCCCAGGTGTCCGATCAGACGCCGCTCGTCCGGAACGATCCAACGGGCTTATTGACCGCGCGTCGAACCTGGAACGTGATAATCAGCGCGCCGGGTTCGGACGACATCCGGCGAGCCCTCGAGGATCTGCTGAGGAGGTGGCGCAATCGATAGTTGCGCGCACGAGATCCTGAAGCGTCGTTGGCTCCGAGCGCTCGGAAGTTGAGCGCAGCAATTGCGGGGCCGCTTTCACGACGCTGGTGATCTGTCCTTGCAGGGTGCCGTCGCCACTCTGCCCGGTGGCCTTCCAGACTTGACGCGTCTGGCCTGTCAGCGCCGAGGGGCTCGCTTGTTGGAGCATCCATGTGGCGTCGATCGTGAAAGCGCCATCCTGTACTGAACTCGCGAGAGGCAACGTTCCATCTGCATTGATGTTGGAAGTGAGGCTGGGAAAGTCGACCGATCCCAGATGAAAGTTTCCAGACACGGTGCGATCGGTCTGCGCCAGCGTAAACGTCACCCCCGCCGTTGTATTCAGCACAGAACTGCAGAAGCCGGAGTCGGCGAAGAAGCCACTGTTCGTACAACTGGAAACGGTATACGTCCCGCTCCACGTGCCGGCATAGTTTTGTGACACGCTGGGGACCGTGGTCGGAGCCGTGGGCTTCGACCCTCCTCCACACCCAGCGAGCGTGAGCGCGCAACTCAGCGCGATCGATTCCCGAGTCACGAGGACGGCAGTATATGTCAGCCGCTTCAGCGAACGCAGATCGCCAGTCGTGAAAATGTGAACGTTCCGGCGACGTCGTCGACGATGTTCACCTGGCAGGTGTAGAGGCCGGCGATCACGAAGGTGGTTCCGGTGTTGCCCTCCGACCTTGACATCAAACAGCGATGGGCGGCGCGGATACGCGGGCGTCGCTGCGGGGGAGCTGCTCGCTCCTCGCATCCGCGGTTGCAGATGCTGCGATGTCAGCGCCGAACGAGATACGCAGAGTCCGCAAACGACGACCCCTGGAACGAAAAGAGGATCGTCACATTCGCGGCGAGATCTCCTACGTGTCGCAACGGCGCGAGCGCATCCGTGAGAAGTAGTTGCGTGCCGAGGGGATAGAGGACAGGGGGCAAGGGCTGCCCCCTGCCCCCTTCAGTCTAGAAGTCGACCTGCACGGCGAATCGCGCGTACCGCGCCGGGATAATCGCCGTCGGCGTCAGCCACGCGCCGGTTGGATTGGCCGGCGTCTGCGGCACGAACCCGAAGTTGTAGTTCGTGACCGTGTCGGCATTCAGCAGGTTGAAGATATCAACGCCGACCTGCGTTCGCATCGTCCCATACCGCAGGATCTTCGCGATGCGCATGTCGATGTTGTTCGTGCGTGCACCCCACATCGTCGCCGGCGCGATCAGGTTCACCTGGTTGAAGGCACCAGTAAGGGGCCGACCGATCTGCGCCGCGATAGCTGCCTGATCGGCCGCAGTCAACGTGTAGTCGGCCCGCAACGAATCTCCAGGGATACTGGCCCACGTCGCGGACAACTGAACGTCCGCCTTCGGGACAATGTACGTCGCGAGTCCCCGGAAGTCCGTTCGATATGGCTCGGCGATGCGGCAGTACGGGTTGTTGACCGACAGCGCGAAGGCACCGCCACCGAGGGCGGTGACGTTCGCGGTCACCGAACTGTTCGTCAAACCAGTCGGACCGGAACCCAGCTCCGGCAGCGTTGCGCGCACGGCGCAACCGTCGGCGAACCGGCGCCCGGTGCTCGTGCCCCCCTGCACCGTGAGCCCGTTGCGCATCCGCGCGACAACAGAGACATCGATGCCCTGCCAGTTCTCTTTCTGGTCACCGAAGTTCTTGTACGACTGTGCGAGCTCGTCAACCTGTCCGAGCTTTTCCGGCACGAGGTTGTACAGGCCGCTCACCGTATAGCCGCCGCCGTTTGGGAGCCGCGGATCACGCGGCACCTGGACGGTGAAGGGCGTGTAGTCCGCGAGCGCGGTTGAGCGGTTGTCGACGACGTACCAGTTGCCCCACCAGTTGCGGTTGTAGGTGACGGTCGCCGAGACGCGCGGCACTATTTCGTGCTGGACGCCAACGCCCATCGACCAGTTGTAGGGCCTGTTGCCCCACCCACCGACGTAGTTGGGATCGAAGTTCCGGGTGAATACAGGCTTGCCAAGGTTCTGGTTGTCCAACCTCGCGCATTCGCCGTTGGCTGCCGCACTCATCAGATCGCAATCGGGCTTGAAGTTCCCGCTTCGCGGGTCACCAGGGCCATAGAAGAAGTCGTCGTACCCGCGCGTCGAGGTCGTGGCGATCCTGATGATGGGGTTCATGTCCAGATCGTTGTTGCTGGCGGTGATGGCCTCCAGATACTTGCCGATGTTGAACTTGACCGCCGTCTTTCCGGTCCCGAACAGGTCATAGGCCACACCCACCCGTGGCGTGATGTCCTTCCATGAGTAACCGGGCGTGGAGCGACTCGGAAAGAAGATCTCTTCGGGAGCGTACGGCCAGCCAGGACCGCCGATCCGCTGATCGGGATAGTTGGAAATCAGCGAGTCATATCGCACGCCGCCTTGCAGAGTGAAGCGAGCATGCGTCCACTGATCCTGAGCGTAGAAATTCGTCGGGATCAGATTGCGAATGTACTTGGTGTCGGGTCCGACCGAGAGCGTCTGCGTCAACTGGTTTGGTATGCCGCGCGCTGTTCGGATCTGAACGACCTGGGTGTAGTTCTGATAGGTCTGCGACGGGTTGCCGAATCCGCCCTGGTAGCCGAACTTCATGTTGTTCGCCCCGGTCGCGTATGTCAGAGAGGCTCGCAGACTCGCCAGGTTCCCGATCAGCGAATGCGTGAATCCGCCCTGTCCCGGTGCTCGCGGTAGCCGGGACAGCAATCCGGCGACGCAATCTGCCCCGACGCACCCTGGCTCGCCGATTTGCTCCAAACGCTGGATCATGGATTTGCTGTCAGTTCCGTCGTTGCGATGCCCGAAGCGATACCGCGCCTGATACAGGCCCCATCCAGCCTCGGCGAGCAGCTTGCCCGAGATCGGCGACTGCCAGGTGGCACGGGGCTGACGCGACGGAATGTAGAGGACCCGGCTCGACGCCTCCGGTGTCGTCGGTGGCACGGAAGCGCCGCCGCCGTCACCGTAGTTCGCGTCGTTGTATTGCTCGGACCAGTGGAAATTGAACTTGTTCCGCGGCGTCGCCTGCCACGTCAACGTGATGGTCCCCTGGCGTTCCAGACTGTTGTTGAACGCCTGCTTGCTCTTATCGAAGTCCACTACCCACGAGTCGGGGTTTCCCGCGTTCTTGTTGTAGAACATGCCGGGAACCGTACGCTCGCCTCCGAGCTGGCGGTACACTCCATAGAACCACAGCTTGTCCCGTACGATCCGGCCGCCGTACATGCCACTCACGTCGTAGACCTTGATCAGCTCGAACGGGGCGCGCAGACCCGCGTCCTTGAGCGCCTGTGTGTAATTGCTGCTTTGCAGGTCGCCGTTCGACCCGCTGTAGTTGAACTGGCCGGTGAAGCGGTTCGACCCTTCACGTGGGACCGCGTTGAAGACAACGCCGCTCGTTTCGGCTTCGCCGAGCCCGCCGGAAATGGTCATGACCACTTCCTGCGCCGCAGCGACTTGTGGCATCTGTCCGCCACCGCCGTTGCTGCCGGCCCATCCCATGTTGATGCCATCGGCGTAGATCCGCGAATCCATGACGCGCCCGCCGTGGATGGCGGCGGCGCCCCCTTGCATCGTGCCGTTGATGCCGCCGGAATCCATGTTGGTCCCGCCCTGTTGCATGCCGGGAATGATCGCCTGGATGCCGACGACGTTTCGTGAGGATGGAATCGCGGCGAGAATGTCCTTGTCGATGATCGACTGCGCGCGCGTGCTCTGCACATCGACGGTTGGCGACTCGCCGGTCACTGTGACCGTTTCCTCGAGAGAGCCGACCTTCATGTCACCGTTCACCGTTGCCACGAAGTTACCCGAGAGCTCGATCCCTTCGCGTTTGACCGTGGTAAAGCCCTGCACCGAGAACGTCACCGAGTACGTGCCGGGCCTGAGGTCGACGATCCGATACTGGCCGCTGGCATCGCTGATGACCGTGCGGACCTTTTCAATCAGTACGGGACTGGCAGCTTCTACGGTGGCGCCGGGCAGCACGCCTCCGGAGGCATCTTTGACGACGCCGGTGATGGCGGCCTGCGCGTAGGCAGCCGCGGGTAAGAGTAACGAGATCAACGCGACCAGCAACGGTCGCGAGGATCGCCGTATCAGGTCCTGCATCGCTGTTCCTCCTCACCTGTTTGTGCGCCCGAGGTCGCCTAGTCCCCGCGTCGAGAGCTCGCCCGAGGTGCGCTTCCTGTCTGAGGGTCGCCGAGAGAAGTGCAGCCGGTTGTGATGAAGGAACGGATATACGGATATAACGAGAGCACGCTAGTCTCGTGACTGAGTCGTGTCAAGCCGAATCTGTGGAATTAGACGGGTTGCTACCGTCGCCGAGTTGTCGGGTTCAGCACTGCTTGCGTCAGATCGCCGAGCTGGTCTGCGGTGAATTGGTTGCCCTCGATGTTGGCGACCAATCTGCCTTGCCGATCAATGAGGGCGGTGTGGAGCGAGTGGTTCATCACACCCTCATCCGCAAACGCATCTACTCCGAACCGCTGACAGACGTGCTGTATGTCAGCGACCGGTCCGGTGAGGAAGTGCCAGGTCGCCGAATCGGCGTTCCAATGCCGGCCGTACTCGGCCAGCACCTCGGGCGTGTCGTGGATGGGGTCGAATGTGACCGTCAACAGGACGAGATCGCGGCCGAGTTGCGCCTTGAAACGCCTTTGGAGGACGCTGAAGTTGTTGGCGATGCGAAGGCAGAAATTCGGCAGCGGGCAGCTCGTGTACACGAAATTCAAAGCCACGACCTTCCCGCGAAGGTCTGACAGCGCGATCGCCTGACGCTTCTGATCGATCAATCTGAAATCAGCCACCGTCTCTCCGATCGCCAGCGCCTGTCGCGGTGGCGCTCCAGCGATTCGCGTGAGCAGCTTCAGCCGGCTGGCGGCCAATGGATCTTGTTCGACGCTTTGGTACCTCACGATCCGAATCTGCTCGGCGTGTGACGAGTTCCGCTCGACCACGAGCTTGAATGTCACATCGGTGCCTGGTACCACGCCATCCAATTCCTTTCTCTGACGAACCTCGAATGGCATCGCCATGGCTGGCATGAAGCCGGGGATCGCCTGAATCGACGCGGCGAACGTGTTGCGTACGCGATCGACGCTCAACACCATGCCGTGCACGGCGTATTCCTGCGCCGCGACGGAGGCTTGGACAGCGAGCAACACCAGCGCGGTGAGTTCGGCGATGTGCCTCATGGCGTCTGCCTCGTTCTGCCCAACGTGACCGGATGCCTTTCGATGCTCGTGTAGCTTCGCATCAGCTCGGTGATCTCCACCGATTGGTTCGTGCCCAGACCCGTAATGCGTTGGCGGGTGTTGCTTCCCGGCCACCAGATCTCGAGCGCAACGATCCGCGCCGACGGGCCGAGGCCGACATGCTGCTCGAGCGGCGATGCGCCGAACGAGCCGCCACTCCCGACGGTGCGATGGATCGATCGGCGGCCGCGCCCCTCGTTCTCGACGGTCACCGTGAGCCGAGCGCCGATCGCGGCACGGTTGGTCCTGACACCGACGAGCCTCAGATTGATCCAATCGTTTCCGTGCCCGGGGTTTTCGAACAGTCGCAGCGGATGACTGTCGCCGGGTGTTGCGCCGCCGATTTCAGCCACGATGTCCTCGTCGCCGTCGCCGTCGAGATCCGCGAACGCGACACCGTGCCCCTTGTGGAGCTCGCCGGTTCCGGATGATGCCGTGATGTCGACGAATGTCGCCCCCTGCTGGTTGTGAAGAAGGACGTTGGGCAGCAATGAACCATAAGACGGGTTTCCTGTGCCGAGATAGATGTCGAGGAACCCGTCGTTATCGACGTCGCCGAAATTCGCGCCCATGGGCATGAACACTTTGTCGAGGCCGACGTCCCGCGTGACATCGCGGAAGGTCCCGTTTCCCAGGTTCTTGTACAGCTTCAGCGTTGCGGCGTTGTGGGCGAGCCCGAGATAGGTGCGCACCGATTCGTCCACGGAGGTGAAATAGCTCGTGGCAAAGAGATCCAGCCATCCGTCGTTGTCGTAATCGAAGAACCAGGTCGCGAAACCGTGGCCGGGTCCCGGCACTCCAGCCTCTCGCGCGCGCTCGGTGAACGTGTTGTCGTGATTGTTCCGATAGAGGAAGTTGGTCCCCTTGAAATTCGAGACGTAGAAGTCGACGAATCCGTCGTTGTCGTAATCCGCGGCGCTGACGCCCTTGCTGAACGCGACGCGATCGACTCCGGCGGCGTGAGAGATCTCTTCGAACGTGCTCCCGCCCTTGTTCAGAAACAGCTGCGCCGCCCGATCTTCGTTGCCGACGAAGAGGTCCAGCCATCCGTCGTTGTTGACATCGGCCCACGCGGCAGTCTGCGTGGCGGTCGCCGGCTTCGCCAGTCCGCTCGCGGCGGTGACATCAGTGAACGTTCCGTCGCAGTTGTTGCGCAACAGCGAGTTGCGCTGCGGCACTTCCCATCCGCCGCGCAGCACCAGAATGTCCCTGCAGCCGTCGTTGTTGTAGTCGGTCTGCATCATGTTCAGCCCGCCCAGCTGACCGTCGAGTCCCGCCGCCGATGTCCGTTCGGTAAACGTGCCGTCGCCGTTGTTGCGGAAGTAATGCATGGGGCCGCAACTGTCGAAATTGGACGTGACGAGGTCGAACCGCCCGTTCCCGGTGAAATCGTCCACGATGACACCTCCGGCGGTGGCAACGACATTCACGCCAGCCTGCGGCGCGACATCACGAAAACGACCGATGTCCTCCTTCGACGCGAAGGCTGACGGCGGAATCAGATGGGCGGCCGGAACCTTGTCGGGGTAGGCGCCGAGGCTCATGTACGCGAGGTTGAGCAGCCAGCGCACTTCGAGATCGTCGGGCTTCTGCTTCAGGACACTCAGGAAATGTGCGATCGCCTTCTCCGAGTCTCCCGTCTTGGCGAACGACTGGCGCGGCCGCCGTGACCGATCGTCGAACGACGTCCGAAACAGGAACAGATCACCGGGCGCGCGATCGACGCCGTTCTCCATCCCGGACTTGTGCAGATACGCGACGCCGAGCGCCTCCTCCATTCGCAATGTGGCTGCAGGGACGCCAGCGCGGGCGGTCTCGTATGCCTGTCGATAGTGCTCGAGCGCGCGATCCATTCGGCCGTCATACGCCTGAAGCTGCGCCAGCGCGAACTGGGCTTGCATCACATCAAACGGCGATCGCGATGCGCGGATGTTCTGCTGATCGGGCGAGAGGAACGCCTCGAGCGATCGCCGCGACGCGTCGAGGGATTGCCGTCGCACCTGGCAGATGCCGCGCAAGTCCTGGTTCCAGTCGGCAGCTTTCGGAGCGGCCTGCAGGAGCGCCTCCGCTTCGACCAGCCCGCTCACATCGATGACGTAGCGCACGGCCGCCTCGGTTGCCAGCGTGGACGTGTCTGCGTTCATGTTGATGTTCGAGGGATCGCTCGCGTCGACGACTTTCAAGATGGCGAATCCGGTGGGGATCTGCACCACCGCGCTCAGTTGTCCGGGACCAAGCGCGACGAGCGCATCTTTCAACACGGCCGGCAGCGTCGAACGCGTCACCTTACCGAGCAGGCCGCCTGCATCCGCGGTCGGATCGATCGATTCAGCGCGTGCGAGAGCGACGAAATCTTCGCCGGCGTTCAGCCGAGCGACGATGCGCTGCGCCTTTTCGGCCGAGTCGACGACGATCACTCGCAGCCTCACCTCGTCGGAAGAAGCGGTGGCTTGAGCGGGTGCAGCAAGCGGCGGTGTCGGCGGTCCAATCGCGGACACCACAAGCGTCCCGAGGGCCACGAGCACGATTGCGGTGGTCGTTCTCACGTTCATCTCGGGGACTCGGTCCTGATTCTTTTCAGTTCCGACAGCGCCGCCTCGTATCCCACACGCGCCCTGGATGAGCCGGGGTCGATCGTCAGGGTGCGTTCGTACTCCGACACCGAGGCTTTGAGTTGTCCACTTCGTCTCAACGCATCGGCCAATCCCAGGCGCGCGTCGACATAGACGGGCTCGGACCGGATTGCCGCAGAGAACGAGGCGATCGCCTGAGGATACTCCCTGGCGTCCAGGTGGATCACACCGAGGGCGTAATGAGCGACCGCAAAGGACGGGGATAGACGCAACGCTTCGGTGAACTCGTCGACTGCGCCGCGGCGGTCACCCAGGTAGAACAACGCTGTTCCCAACTTGTGATGCGGCGACGCGCGTGTGGGAGCCAGGGTGACGGCCTTCTTGAGATATGCCACCGCGGCGGTCCACTCTCCTCTGCTGCCGGCCTCGTCGGCGTTCTTCTCATAGGTCAATGCGCTGTGAAGCAGATCGTCGAGCGCCTTCAGCAACGGATCTTTCCGAATCCGTTGATTGCCGCGTTGCTGCAGGTGCACCTCCGCGCTCCGGGCGTCGCCCAGGCCGCGATAGGCCATCGCGAGCGGGTAGTGGACGACCGACGCTTTGCCGTCGAGCGCGAGCGCCTCTTCGAGATGCTGCGCGGCCGACGCATAATTCCGGTTGGCCAGCTGCGCGCGTCCGAGCCCGTAATGAGCCGCGGCCGAGCGCGGCTCGATGGCCAGCGCTTTCGTGAAGAGCCCGTCGGCGATTTCCGTCCGTCCCCGATCGAGCGCGGCCTCTCCAAGCCAGGTCATCGTGGCCACGTCGTTCGGCGCCAGCGTCAGGGCACGATCGAAGGCGGTCGCCGCGCCGGCGATGTCGCCTTTCGTTCTATACAAGTGTCCAAGGTAATACGGCCACCGCATCTGCCGTGGTGCGAGGGTCTGTGCGTTGAGGAGCGCGGCTTCCGCCGGCTCGAGGATCTCGGCCGCCAGAAAGAGCGTCCCTATCTCGCCGTAGCCCTCCGCGAGATCATCGTCGGACGTCCCTGGGTCGTTCTGTTTCATGATGAGCGCCGCGTAGCGCTCGCGCAACTGGACCTGCACCGATTCTTCGAGGCGAGCGAGATCGGGCAGCGCCACCGTGCGTGACACCTGCCGATCTCGTATCTTCGGCTCGTTCGCCCGAGTGCAACTGCCCATGACCAGCAGCGCAACGCCGATCACGACCGCCGCTCTCACCGGCCTGTCCCTTCCCTCAGCGTCGTGTATCGATCGACCGGCACGCCGGTCCATTCCTCGGCGCGCCCATCGGGCCATTCGACGCGTATCTTGTCGATGCTCGCCATCTCCCCGAGACCGACGAGCACCCGTGGATCGTTGGCAGAGCCGTAGCTGCCGTCAGCCCGGGCGCGACGCCAGATGGTATGACCGGTTCCGCGAACGATACCGAGGCGTGCGCCGAGCATGTCGCGCCCATGCCCAATCAATCGCAGGCCAATCCAATGCCTCCGGCTGCCGACCTCGTTGATCAGCAATCTGAGCGGCCCGCTGTCGTTCGCCACCACGACGTCGGTGTCGCCGTCGTTGTCGATGTCACCGAATGCAGCGCCGCGGCTGACGTCGGGGACCTTCAAGACCGCTCCGGCCTGGCCGGTCACGTCGATGAAGCGCCCGTTCCCGGCATTGCGAAACAACTGTTTCGGTTGTTGCAGTGAAAACGTCTCTTTCCGTGTCAGCGCGTCGGCCGTGTGCCTGACCGCACCGTTGACGGTAAGGATGTCGAGCCATCCGTCGTTGTCGACGTCCAACCACGCGGCACCGAAGCCGGTGTAGGGCAGGCTTGGAAGCCTGATGCCCGCGGCGGCGCCACGCTCCTCGAAGACTCCCGATCCGTCGTTCACGTACAAGTTGTGCCCTTCGCGGGCGAGCTCCGTGATGAAGAGATCTTCGTCGCCGTCGTGATCGAAATCGCCAGCATCGACACCCATGCTCCCCTTGGCTTCGCCGTCTGCGCCGAGCGCGACGCCGGCGAGGAGCGCCGTATTCGTGAACGTGCCGTCGTGCCTGTTGATCCACAGCTGATTCGGCGCACCGTCGTTGGCGACGTAGAGGTCAATCCAGCCGTCATTGTTGAAGTCCGCCGTCGAGACCCCGAGCGCGGGGCCGAACTCGCGAGCAACGCCGGACGGTGAGGTGACGTCGCTGAAGGTTCCGTTGCGGTTGTTGTGATACAGGCGGCCCGGCTGCGGCCGGAACACGCTGGGCGGACAGTAGTCGCGGAGGCTGCCGATTGAATGGAGGCAGGGTTTTTCTTCGTTGACGTCGTAGTGCACGTAGTTGCCGACGAACAGATCGAGCCACCCGTCCCGGTCGTAATCGACAAACGCCGCCGATATGCTCCAGGCCCGATCGTCGGTGCGGCTCTCCTGCGTGAAGTCGGTGAACGTGCCATCGCAGTTGTTGCGGAACAACTGGCTGCGTTCGAGGTTGGTCACGTAGAGATCGACGCAGCCATCGTTGTTGAAGTCGCCAGTCGCGGCTCCCATCGCGTATCCGCGTACCAGGAGCCGGCTTGCGGTGGTGACATCGGTGAAGCGCAGCGTTCTCGTACCGTCCGCGCGGACTTCGAGGTCGTTGCGGTACAGACGACTGATCAGAGGGGACGGCGGGCGATGCAGCGCGTCGCCGGGAGCCCGTCCGCCGAGCATCTGGCCCTGTGCGACGAACACATCGAGATCACCGTCATCGTCGTAGTCCAACAGCGCCACGCCGGGTGGCATGACCTCGGGAAAGGAGAAGTCGCCCGTCATGCCGTTGAAGTGAACGAAGTCGAGGCCCGACTCACGCGCCTTGTCTGTGAACCAGGGCCCCTCGACGCTGCTCGGGGCAGGCCTATCGGAGCAGGAGGCTGCGAGCAGACATAAAATGCCAAATACAAAATTCAAAATGCAAAATGCAAAACATCCATGCTGGCCGAGCCGCCGTTTGCCTTTTGCATTTTGCATTTTGAATCTTGCATTACCGAGTAGATCACTTCATGGGCGCTTGGTACCAGACGACGAAGTCGCGAATGTCCTCGTTGACGGTACGCGCGTACAGGACCGTCGTCGTACCGACCGGACGAATTCCGATCGACGCCAGGTTCGGCGCCGAGATATTCGCCAACAGAAACGCACCGGGCTTCAACATCGCTTCGACGTTCGACATCGCAAGCGCCTGTTCGAGCACGTCGTAGTAGATGAACACGTTCGTGGCAATCACGAGATCGAACGGCGGCACGTCGAGGCGCTCGGTCACGATGTTCGTGTTCAGGATCGACAGCTGCCGCAGGACAGACGGTCTCACCCGGATGGCGCGCATCTCGGCCAGATCTGCTGCTGCTTTTGATGCTGGCGCGGTGGCGGGCGTGCCGATCCGATCGCCGAACGTCTGCCAGTACTCGCGGACCTCGGGCGCCCAGGGCGTGCCCTTCGTCAGCGGCAGGTTCAGCGAGTAGCCGATCTCCCTGCCGGCCCGTGCACGTGCCCGTGTGACGTGATCGATGATCCTCGGGCTGATGTCCAGGAGCACGATCTCCGGATCGGGCGAGGACGTCAGGCCCAACCGCGCGAGCGAATCGAGCACAGCGAACGGCTGCACCGTCTGTTGAGGGTAGAAGTCGAACCCGACGTCCTTGTCTGCGAAGTCGAGTCCGGGACCCACGATGGCGACTCGTCGCACAGAGCCGGGGGCGAGCAGTGCTCGGGCTTTGATCTCTCTCAGCGCTTGCTCGATCGCATAGTTGGCCACGAGCGACGTGTCGAGCGAGAGACCACGAGTTCGGAACAGGCGGGATCGTCGCCCGAACTCGGTCGTTGGGTCGCCGCCGCTGGTCGCAGCGAGCTCCTGGTCGATCTGCTCCTGTTCGGCTGCCACCCGCATCATCGCCTCGAGCAAGTGATCCCGCACGCTATCCAAGTCGGCGGCGGTCGCGAAGCGGAATCCTTTCCGTTGAAGAAGCGCCCGTGCGAACAGCCGGCGTTCATCGGTTCCCGGAGCGATCAGCGCCTTCAAGAGATCGTCGAGGCGGCCCTGAATCAGCTCGATCGTGCGGCGCACGACGAGCTCGCGATCGCCGGCAGCGCCCGACTCGACAGCGCCGAGGACCGCGCGCGGTCTCGACGTGAACGACGTGCCGAACAGCATCCAGTTGACGATGGTGTCCTCGTCGCCCTGCTGCAGTCGCGCGCGGATCTGACGATCGTGAGTGTCGACCCATTGCGGCCACGCCTTCTCGAGCTGCGGTGCACTCAGCGCGTTGAGCTCGGAGGGCAGCTTGCCCCCAAGCTCGGTCAGGATGGGCCTGGCTTCGGTGAAGCGGACGAATCGGGCCGGCGCGACTGCAGCCACTGAAGCTGCAGTCATGAGCAGGAGGGCGCCGACAATCCGGTTCATTCCATGATGTCCTTGACCGTCGCCGTTACACGCACCAAAACGATAGCACCGCACGGGAGCGAATGAGCGTCCTCGGTGACTTGGTGTGTCGTAACGAGCCGATCGATCCGGCGCTCCTCGACTGGACCTTACCGGTCGGTCGATCTCCGTCTGACGAAGGCGGTGAGAATCGGCAACAGCCCGTCGAGATGCTACTCGAGGCATTCAGCCGAGGAGTCCATGGCCGGGCGACGCCATGTGATCGCGGGACTGAATCTGTCTCATTCTGGAAAGTTCATTTCTCACGACGGCAAACCGGGAATCCGCTGCCTTTCCGCGAACGTGGCACCGGCCGCTCCGTAGACCAAGGACCTTGGACCAGAGACGGACCAAGAACCAAGCACCAAGAAGCAAGGACGCGCGCTACACCGATATGAAATGCGCGCTAATGTTTCCTCGTCTTCTGCAGCCTTCGCTCTGTTTCTGGTGCACAGACCCGAACGTGATCTACCGGCGCTATTCGGTCGAGGACTTGTACGCGTATCTCTCGCACTACACGCTCAAGCGAAACATCGGCGGCGAGTCGGAGTATTCGAATTGCGCCATCTCAGTGCTCGGTCAGCTTCTCGCGCGCAAGGCCGGCAGCGATTACGCCACGCTCGTGCGAACGCGGATCACCGATCCGCTCTACTGTCGGCCATGCAACGGAGTCATCAGCCGAACGAGACCGCAAAGATGCTTATGGGTCTCGTCTGGAACATCAACAGGCCATGGGATGCCGACATCCGGAGCCACGGCGGCGAAACCGGGGCTACCTCACCTACCTTGGCATTGACCTCGAGAGCAGAGGGGTTGTCGTCCGCTCGAATACGCTCAACGACATCACCGACATCGGTGTTCACCCGCTCGAGAGCCGAGTGCCGCTGTTCAAGGGCCACAAAGCGGTCAAATTGAACGCCAGGACTCTGGAGTCCTATGTCGGCGCCTATCAAATGCAGCCGGACGTCGTGCTGACGATCACCCGGCGCGGCGACAGGCTCTTCAGCCACAGAGGCGGTCCGGGGAGCGGACCGGAAAAGCTGGAGATCTTTTCGGAAACCGAAACGGAATTCTTCCTCACGGCTGTCAACGCGCAACTGACATTCGCGAAGGACAGCGCGGGCCGCGTCACACAGGTCGTCATCCACCACGCGAGCGGCCAGGACGAGAGCGGGCCGAAGACCAGATAGCACGCATTTTGGATCCGGTTGCCGGTGTGGCGTCATCTGTACCCAGTGCTGCTCCAGCGCGCGTGTGGCCCGGTGATTGTGGAGATCAAGATCGATCAGGCCGGCTCGGTTTGCGGACGCGCGTATGGTGCGGGGCCAAGTCGCGTTGAGAAGCGCAGCCAAAGAGGCAGTGATGCGCTGCAAGTACGAGGCGTCGGTGTTTGACAAGCGGCCGATATCGATCGTGACAACGGTCGTGGTCGAATTCGAGGACATGCGCGGCGGATCGGCTTTGGAGTCTCGGGGGCTCCGGTCGAGGTGTGAGCCGCTGAGTCTGACGATCGAGCGACGAGGTCCGATCGCGTGATCAGGTGCAGCCAAAGTCGAGTCGATGCTGTCTCTTAGTGATGCGATTTGGGCATTTAACCCTTGGAATACGAAGCACTTCCGCCAGGCTGTTACGACTGTGTAACACGGTATACTGGATTACCCGCTGCGCGAAGTAAGAGCAGACCGCACCATCCTCAGGGGTTCACGCGGGTCGTGGAAAAAAGAGTTCGATCGCGTTCGTCCACGTCGCAGGCTATGTGGCCCGGGAACTCCATCGAGTCATCCCCAGGCCTGTCAGAAGCCGCCTGGCTTACGGTGCCTCAGCTCTCGCGACGCTGGCAGCTCGATCGCAAGACGATTTACAAGTTCATTCACAGTCGCATCCTTCCCGCCTGGAAGATCAGCACTCATCTCTATCGTGTCGCAGTAACGGACGTCCTGCGCTTCGAGGCCCGAAACCGGCTAACCCCGAAGTGACTTTGGGCCCCTCCTAAGCACTGTTAATCCCCCGTGGGCCAAATGGCTCCGTTCCTCGTGATCCTGGGACATCCCGTCCGGCGAGTCCTTTTCCTCTCCAAGCTACGCACTCAGAATGGCGCACTGCACGGTCCCGAGTCGTAATACGCCGCTGCGTCAGGAGTAGATCGGTCAACAAGGTCACAGGAGCGGGCGCCTCTGGCTTGAGCGGGGTGGTAGAGCAGGCGCTTTGAGCAGCCAACGTGGATCCCAAGCCAAATCCGGGCGGACGGCACGAATGCACGTCCAAATCCGATGAAGAGTCATCAGTCACGGCTCAGGCCGACACCCGCCCGAGAGCGAGGGGAAAATTCATTTGGGTCGGCGACAAGAAGCTATACGTCCTTGGGGTGACCTACGGAACCTTCCGCCCTGACGAAGACGGAAACCACTATCACAACCTAAAAACGATCGAGCGAGATTTCGCTCGTATGGCTGCCAGTGGAATCAATGCGGTCCGCGTGTACAGCACGCCGTCCCATTCGTTGTTGAATCTCGCCCAGCGGTATGGCCTGCGTGTTCTCGTCGACCTTGCGGCGGACCAATATATTGGCTTTCTTTCTAACCGAGGCGGTGCACCGTATATACACAAGCTCGTACGCACGAGCGTGCGAAGCTGTGCGCGACATCCGGCCATTCTGGCGTATTCGCTCGGGAATGAAATTCCAGCCACACTCGTACGCTGGCACGGTCAACGCCGCATCAAGCGCTATCTAGAGGGACTGTACCGAGTCGTCAAAGCCGAAGACCCCCGCGGGATGGTCACGTACGTCAACTATCCGTCCACTGAGTACCTGCAGCTGCCATTCGTGGACTTTTCCTGTTTCAACGTCTACCTCGAGTCACCAGAGCGGTTCACGTCGTACGTGTCACGCCTTCAGAACATTGTTGGCGACCGTCCGCTGGTCATGGGAGAGATCGGGCTTGATAGCTACAGGAACGGCACGCACACGCAGGCGCGAGTGCTCGATTGGCAGATTCGGACGGCGTTCGAGGGCGGCTGCGCCGGCGCTTTTGTCTATTCCTGGACTGATGAATGGTACAGGGGCGGTGCCGAAGCCGAGGATTGGGCATTCGGGATCACGACTCGCGAGAGATCCCCTAAGCCTGCTCTTGCTGCTGTGCAGAACGCATTCAGTGAAACCCCGTTTTCGAGGCAGACGACCTGGCCCTCGGTCTCGGTCATCGTCTGCACTTATAACGGGCGTCGGACCATCCGTGACTGCTGTGAGGGGCTCCGAAAACTCGACTATCAGAGCTTCGACGTGATCGTAGTCGACGATGGTTCAACTGATAACGTGGCGGACATTGCGCGTGAATATGGGTTCCGAGTCATCACCACACCGAATCGTGGCCTGAGCAATGCCCGAAACGCCGGGTTGGAGGCGGCCACCGGCGACATCGTGGCCTACATCGACGATGATGCCTACCCTGATCCTCACTGGTTGTCTTACCTCGCTCACACCTTCAGCACCACAGATCATGCTGCCGTTGGGGGACCGAACATCGCACCCGACGGCGATGGGCCGATCGCGGACTGCATCGCCAACGCGCCCGGCGGCCCCGCGCATATTCTCGTTTCCGATTCCGAGGCGGAGCATGTCCCCGGATGCAACATGTCATTCCGCAAGGCCGCCTTGCACGCGATCGGCGGATTTGATTCCCAGTTCCGCGTGGCTGGAGATGATGTGGATGTGTGCTGGCGTCTGCAGCACATTGGTTTGACGGTTGGGTTTTGCCCCGCTGCGATGGTCTGGCATCACCGGCGCGGATCCGTTCGAACTTACTGGAAGCAGCAACGTGGGTATGGCAAGGCCGAAGCGCTCTTGGAATCGAAGTGGCCTGAAAAATACAACGCAGCCGGCCACGTCAGCTGGACTGGGCGTGTCTACGGCAACGGGCACTTGCGTACTCTTTGGAACAGGGGGCGGATTTATCAAGGTGTTTGGGGCAGTGCGCCCTTCCAGTCCGTCTATCAGCCGGCACAGAGCGCGTTGACGTCGCTGCCACTCATGCCAGAGTGGTACTTGCTGATTCTAGGTCTCCTCACCTTATCGACGCTGAGCAGCTTCTGGCATCCACTCGTCGCTGCAATTCCGATCGCTGTCTTCGTCGCTGGTGTTTCGGTGCTCCAGTGCACTCTCCACGCGACTCGAACCAGATTCGTTACGGCACCTCGATCCGTTTTGGCTTCGATAGAGATGCGCTCGTTGGTTGCGCTTCTGCACCTGCTCCAGCCAGTGGCGCGACTCTCCGGTCGCCTCTCGTGCGGACTGACCCCATGGCGAAGGCGTGGCCGCTCCGGCCTTGCGCTTCCCTGGCCGCGGACGTTCGCCATGTGGTTCGAGCATTGGGAGGCTCCCTGTGCGAGGCTTCAGGCCATTCAACTGATGCTCCGAACGGCAGGTGCGTGCGTACGGGCAGGGGGTAGCTTCGATCGATGGGACCTCGAGGTTCGAGGCGGCATGTTCGGCGTGGCTCGCTTGCGCATGGCGGTTGAGGAACACGGGCTGGGCCGACAGCTCGTCAGGTTTCGTGTGTGGCCCAGACCGTCGGTCGAAGGAATCTTGGCCGCGTCGTTCTTTGCCAGCCTGGCCACCGGCGCGGCGTTGGGGAACGCGGTGGCGGCCGCGGCGATTCTCGGATTGATGTCGGCCATCTGCGTGGCACGCATCGTCGATGAGTGCGCAACCGCCACCGCAACTGCGCTCGATCCCCTCCGGATTCAAGAGAGGGCGCAGCTTCGGGTGCGTTCGGAGTCGCCAGAACCCGCGGTCGCTGGCGCGAATACCAGATCCCGAATGGCGCGCGAAACAACGGTGGACCGCAAGTCCACGGCGACGGAGCACGCACTCGGATCGTAGTGGGAGTGACACGATGTTCCGGCTCGGTTCGGCGGTCATCGGACTGATTGGGATGCTCGCCGGCTCTGCGGTCGTCCTGGCACAGGCAGGTGCGGTCTCCGGCGTTGTGAACGACGAGAGTGGAGCAGCGATTCCAGGTGCGAGCGTCTCACTGGTCCGTCAGGGCGACACGGCGTCGCAGAACACGATTTCGAACCGCGACGGAATGTTCACCTTCGAAGACGTCTCGCCTGCCACCTACGTCCTGAAAGTCCGTTTGAGCGGGTTCGAGGAGTATCAACAGGTTCTCACGGTCGGCGCTCGGGCACCGATGCCCTTGAGCATCACATTGCGCGTAGCCAGCGTGGACCTGGAGATTACTGTCGAAGCGGACAACGACGGCGAGCTGTCGACGTCTTCGAGCAGCCCGGCCACCACCAGAGTGGACGACGAGTTTCTTCGAGCGCTTCCTCTCGACTCTGGCGACGTGATGTCGGTGATCGGGAGATTCGTGTCACCAGCGGCGTACGGTGCGACGGGACCGTCCATTGTCGTGGACGGAGTGCAGGGTGATCAGCTCGATCTGCCATCGTCCGCGATCAGCAGGATACGAATAGACCGAAATCCATATGGCGCCCTGTTCCAGCATCCAGGAGGAGGGAGGGTCGAAGTCAGCACAGCACGCGGTCACAGGAGCCGGTATGACGGCAGCGTTGCGATATCCGGGAGACCTTCGGGTCTGACCGCGCGGAACGCGTTCGCGGAATCCGATCCCGAGTCGCACCGACAACTGATGCAGTCCAACGTAGGGGGGGCCCTGCCGGGTAAGCGTGCGTCCTTCTACCTGTCTGCCGAGCGGTTCATCAATGACGAAACCGCAGTCGTCAACGCCGTGACGCTGTCTGGTCCATTCGTGACGAATGTGCCCGCTTCGCAGCAGCGCGACAGCCTCTTCACGCGGCTGCAGTGGTGGGCAAGTCCCCTCCAGACGGTCTACATCACGTATGCGTACGGCGAGCAGACGTTCACAAATCGCGAGTCCGGGGGTTTCTATCTACCCGAGCACGGACTGAACGGCGAACGGAGGAAACAGAAATCGACCTTGAGTTACGGTGCACTGCTTCTGCCAACCTGGCAGAACAACCTGCTCGTGACCGTCGCAAAGGAGGACGACCGAACGGGACAATTGGCGAGCGCGTCGGCGATCGTCGTCGACCAGGCGTTCACGTCTGGCCCGGCCCAGACGTTCCGGGGCGGCAACCGGCGGACGCTTGATATCGAAGATACCGCTAGGTTCTACGGTCTTGCGAAACATTCGGTGCTGTTTGGCGCCAGATTTCGCAGCGATCTGAACGACGCCTTCGACGCGTCGAATTTCGGAGGCACCTTCGAATTCGGCAGTCTCTCGCAGTTCGCCGCGAGCACGCCCCTGGTCTTTCGCGTGAACCACGGCGACCCGAACACGGCATTCGACGTGTACGGGGTCAGCGGGTTCGTACAGGACGAGATCCGTGTGAAGCCACAGCTCTCGGTGAGTGCAGGCCTGCGATACGACTGGCAATCGACCGCTGACAGCGTGAACAACTTCGGGCCCCGGTTCGCGTTTGTCTTCGCGCCCGACTCGGCGAAGAAGACCGTGCTCCGCGGCGGCGCCGGCGTTTTCTACGATAGTGTGCCCCGGTCAGTTATCGAGCGGTCGCAACTCTTCGATGGTGTTCGGGTTTCGGAGGTGGTGATATCGGACCCGCCGTTTCCGGATCCGTTCTCGACTGGCCAAATCGTTTCACCCCTGCCCAGCATCGTTCGACTCGCGGGCGATCTCGAGTCTCGCTCGTTGTCACAGGCCAGCATCAGCGTAGAGCGGGAGGTGTGGCGCAGGAACTGGATCACCGCCGAGTATGCCTTCGCATATGGGGCTCAGCTGCTCCGCTCACGCAATATCAACGCGCCGCTGCCTGGGACCGGTGAGCGCCCCAATCCGGACTTCCTGAATATCAATCAGATCGAGTCGACAGCGTTCGAGCGAAGCCACTCGTTGACGCTCACTTGGCGAGGACGGGTGGCAAACGTGTTCGAGTCTTATGTTCAGTATGTCCTCGCGAGCACCACGAACGACACCTCAGGCGCCTTTTCGTTTCCCGCGAACAACTACGACCTGTGGCTCGAGCGCGGACCGGCGGACTTTGATCGGAGACATCGTTTCAACGTGATGGCGAACCTGGTGCTCCCGCGAGGATTTCAATCCGGATGGGTGCTGTCGGCCAGCAGCGGGGCACCGTTCAGCGTGACAACCGGCTTTGATGACAACGGTGACACCATCGCCAACGATCGTCCCGCTGGCGTGTTTCGAAACAGCCGTCGCGGACCAGGGACGCTCCAACTCGATGTCCGCTTGGCAAAGAGCCTGGATCTCGCGCGGTTCCTCGGCGGCGAGCACAGCGGGAAGCGTCACCGCCTCGATTTCGCCGTCGACGTCTTCAATGCCCTCAACACGACCAACGTCACCGGCGTCGTCGGCGTCCTGAGCTCGCCGTTCTTCGGACGTGGCAATTCGGCCGCGCCGGCGAGAGCGGTTCAATTCTCGGCCCGGTATTCGTTTCGACGGTAGGGGTTCCTTGCCACGAGCATGACATGAACCGCGCGAGTTCCACTATCCAGCGGCTCCTTCAGGAGATGCTGCCCTATCGCCGGCATCTGGTGGCGCTGTTCGCGCTCAGCCTGTTGGGGACTCCGTTGGCCCTGCTGACGCCGTTACCAGTCAAGATCGCGGTGGATCACATCATCGAGTCGCGTCCGCTGCCCGCCATCCTCGACGCGTTGTTGCCCGCGGCGATCAAGGGGTCCGAGCGCTCTGTGCTGGCCATGGCCGTCGGACTCCTGGTGACCGTCGCGTTGTTGAACCAGCTTCGTGAATTCGGCGCGTCGCTACTCACGGCCTACACCGGAGAACGCATGCTCCGGGAATTCCGCGCAAAACTCTTTCGACACGTGCAGCAACTGTCGTTCTCCTATCACGATGACACAGGTACCGCGGATTCGATTTACCGCATTCAATACGACGCGACCGCGCTTCAGAACATCGTCATCGGGGTCGTGCCGTTCTTCTCCTCGGCGGTCACGCTCGTCGCGATGATCTATGTCACGGCACGGATCAACTGGAAGTTCGCGCTCGTCGGACTTGCGATCGCCCCGTTGACGCTGCTGACCTCGCGTTTCTATCGACGGCGGATGCGCCATCAATCCCGAGCCACGAGGAGGATCGAGAGCTCCGCTCTGTCGGTGGTGCAGGAAGTGTTGGGTTCGGTCCGCGTGGTGAGGGCGTTTGGACAGGAAGATCGCGAGCAGGCGCGTTTCGTCCAGAAGGCAAACGAGGGAATGCGGGCGCGTCTTCAGCAGGAGTATCTGCAGGGTAGTTATTCCGTCGTGCTCGCGTTGTTGACAGCCGTGGGCATGGCCAGCGTCTTGTACATCGGCGTGCTCGACATCAAGTCAGGAAGACTGACGCTGGGCAATCTGTTGCTGGTGATGGGGTATCTGGGACAGTTCTATGCGCCGATGCGCACGATCGGCAAGAAGATGGCCACGATGCAGTCCCACTTCGTTGGCGCCGAACGGGCGTTCGCGCTGCTGGACGAGGCACCCGATGTTGTCGAACGTACGAATGCGCTGCCCCTCCAGCGCACGTCAGGCGCGATGACGTTCCGCCACGTGTCTTTTGCGTACGACACCGATCAATCGCCGGTCCTGCATGACATCTCGTTCGATGTGAGGCCTGGTACCTGCGTTGGTGTCGTCGGAACGACGGGCGCCGGAAAGACCACGCTGGTGAATTTGTTGACTCGTTTTTACGACCCGACCGAAGGAGACATCCTCGTCGACGGCGTCGACCTTCGCGACTACAGGCTCTCGGATCTGCGCAGCCAGTTTGCCATCGTGCTTCAGGAGCCGGTGCTTTTTTCGACCAGCATTGAAGAAAACATCGCGTACGCCCGCCCCGCCGCAAGCGAAATGGACGTCATCGCGGCGGCAAAGGCGGCCAACGCGCACGATTTCATCGTCAGCTTGCCGGAGGGGTACGAGACGGTCGTGGGTGAACGCGGTATGCGCCTTTCGGGCGGCGAACGCCAGCGGGTCTCCATTGCACGGGCGTTTTTGAAAGATGCGCCTGTTCTGATCCTTGACGAGCCAACCAGCTCCGTTGACGCGGAAACCGAGGCTGCCATCCTGGAGGCGTTGAGCCGCCTCGCCCGGGGGCGCACGACGTTCGTGATCACTCACCGGCCGAGCGCGTTGACGCAGTGCGACACGATCGTCCGGATCGAACTGGGCCGGCTCGTTGCGATTGAGCCGGGGCCACGTGCGAGGTCACGTTCAGTTGCCGCCATTAACGGGTCGGTCACGAATTCAATGAGCAGCGCCGATGCCTAAGAGCCCGCCCGAAGTGATGACCGAACGTCTGCAGGAGCACCCGGCGCTGCAGGCGTGGAGTCAGGTGCACTCACACCCGTTGATGCCGGCAAGCATCGAAGTGTTGAAGCACAAACGGAAGTCGGCGGTGTATCGGCTCAACGGCGCCGGGCTCGATGGCGCCGCGATCATCGCCAAGAGATGCCCCCACGCGACCGGCCTGGTCGAGCATCTGATCTACACAGCACTGCTGCCGTGCATCCCGGTACGGCCGCTGCGTTGCCATGGATTCGTGCGCGAAGCAGACGAGGAATTCTGCTGGTTGTTTCTCGACGATGCCCGCGAGGCATGCTACGTGCCGCAACGTGGCGAACATCGCACGCTGGCCGGCGCCTGGTTGGGAGAGGTACACCTGGCGACCATCCCGGCCGAAGTCACAGCGCGGTTGTCAGACCGCGAGCACGGGTACTACCTTCGGCTGTTGCACCGCTGCAAGGGCACGTTGCTGGAACACATGGCACGTACGCGCTTGTCGGCCGAGCACTCCACCGTGTTCTGCGAGCTCGTCACGTTCTGCGAGAAGCTCGAATCGGAGTGGCACCGGATCGAGACGATCTGCGCAGTGATGCCGCAGACGCTCGTTCACGGCGATTTCGTCGCGAAGAACGTGCGCATCGACGAGAGCGCGTCCTTCGGCGCGCTCATGGTGTTCGACTGGCAGTACGCGGGCTGGGGCGTGCCCGCCGCGGACCTTGCTCAGACGATCGATAAGGTAGTCAGCCCGGATCTCGCCGTGTATCACTCGGTGCTGAGACGCGCGCATCCACGACTGGATTTGGTGGACATTCAACGGGTCGCCGGCTGCGGCCGGGTCTTACGGCTCCTGGACATGATCGGGTGGGCAGTCCTGGGTTTGCGGTTCGGCGATCCCAGAGCCTCGTCCAGGGCGGTGTCGGATCTCGAGGTTTATCAAGCCAGGATGCCGCAGCCGGGCCGGCTCGTGGAAATGGCGCTGTCATGATTGAGGGCCTCGATCGGCTGCTCGACAACAGCGGTCAGCCTGGCGTGACGGAGCTGCGCAGTCTGCTCGAGGAGTTGCTTGGAGGGCGCGAGGCCGTGGGCCGTTTGATCGAGCACGAGACCTTGCAGCCGCGAGGGCTGCGCATGTTCCGCTTGCGGTTCGGCGTCAGCGAACGGATCGTCACAGTGGTGGTCAAGCGCCTCAGGCCCGCGATCGGCCGACGCACTGAACTGGTGGCAAGGCGCTGGATGCCTGCCGTTGGCCTGAGCGACAGCGGGCCACCGTTATTGGGCAGCGCCGCCGAACGCGGCGGCAACTACGTCTGGCATGTCTACGACGATCTCGGTCGCCACGAGCTCGACCGGTGTCAGGATGATCGCAAACGCATCGGCACGGCTGTCGAACTGATTGCCAGCGTGCACACCCGGTTCGCCAAACACCCGCTGTTGGGGGAGGTTCGGATGCACGGCGGCGACCTGGGCATCCGGTCTTACGAATCGAACGTGAACGACGCCGTTTACGCGCTCGACGCCTGTCGGGGCGATGCACAGCACGATCGATTGCGCAACCGGCTGTTGCAACGACTCTACACGCTCCGCCAGGAATTGGCGCGGCGGGCGCACATGCTCGACGAGTGCGGTGGCCCGGAGACATTGCTGCACGGGGACCTGTGGCCAATCAACGTTTTCGTCATCCCCAACGCAGCCGGGTTCCATGGCAGACTCATCGACTGGGATCACGTCGGCGTGGGACCGGCCAGTTACGATCTGTCGACGTTCCTGTCACGCCTCCCACGCCAGCACCGGACTTGGGCGATGAACGCGTACCGTGAGCACACAGCACGTGCCGGTTGGTCGCTTCCATCAGTGCCTGAGCTCAACTTCCTTTTTGAGACGGCCGAGTACGCGCGCTATGCCAATCGCGTCATCTGGCCGGCCATCGCGCTCGTGCACGATCACGCGGCGTGGGGCTGGGAGATGTTGGCCGAAGTCGATACATGGTTCGAACATCTCGAGCCTGTGCTTCCCCTGGAACATGAGAGACGTAACGCCAACCTTGCACACCGGTGAAATACCTCATCGTCAACGGAGATGATTTCGGCGCGGGTCGAGGCGTCAACTACGGGATCGTGGATGCGCATCAACGCGGCATCCTCACCAGCGCCAGCTTGTTAGTGGATGCAGCCGGAAGCGCAGAAGCTGCGACACTGAGTCGTCTCATGCCGCGGTTGAGCGTGGGATTGCATGTGCACCTTCCAGGTGATGGAAGCACCATCCCGGCGGGCCAGGGCAGCTGTCGGGTCGAGTTGCGCCGCCAATGCAATCGCTTTCAGGAGTTGATGGGCCGTGCTCCCACCCATCTGGATTCGCATCACGACGTGCATCGCGACCCGCGGTGGCTCCCGTATTTCTGTGAGTTCGCTCGCGAGCACCATCTGACGCTCCGCGGGTACTCGCCGGTTCGGTGCTTTACGAAGTTCTATGGCCAGTGGGGTGGTCAGTCGCACCCGGAACACATCAGCGCTGCGAGCCTGGCCCGTATGCTGACCACGGAAGTCGACGATGGTGTCACCGAATTCAGCTGCCATCCCGGTCATGTCGATCCGGATCTGTCGAGCAGCTATCTCGTTGAACGAGAGATCGAGCTCCGGAGCTTGTGCGATCCGATGATCGGCCACGTCGTCTCCGAGCACTCGATCCAGCTGATTAATCACTGCGAGGCGGACAGACTCATCGTCCCTTCGCACAGGTGAAAGCAGAGTCATGCCGGTCGTCGTGATCTCGGCGTTCGACGTCGCAGGGTTTCCGCAAGGCGGCGGTCACTTCTGGGTCTATCTCCAGTACGTGCTTGGTCTGCGCCAACTTGGGTGTGACGTGTATTGGCTGGAGGCGTTCCGCACCAAAGGCCGCACCGAACGTGAAGCTGCCGCGCTGGTAACCTTTCGCGCCAGGATGCAACAGTGGGGACTGGGCGGAAAATCGATTCTCTACCTCACTCACAGCAAAGAGCCGGCGCCCGATGCGCCAACGGTGTATCTCGATATGCCCCGCGACGAAGCTGAGGCGGTGTTCGACGAGGCAGACCTGCTGTTGAATTTCCACTACGCCATCAGCCCCGGACTGCTGGCGCGATTCCGACGTACGGCGCTGGTGGACATCGACCCGGGGTTGCTCCAGTTCTGGATGAGTCGCGGACAACTGAGGGTGCCGCGACATGATGACTACTTCACCACCGGTGAACGGGTCGCGTGCTCCGATTGCGGCGTGCGTTGGACTCACCTGCGACCGCCAGTGTGCCTGGAGCGCTGGCCGTACGTCTTCAACGAGCACAGCGATGCCTTCACGACGGTGTCCAACTGGGATTCTTCTGATTGGGTGGTGGATGGCGATGCCGTGTACGAAAACACGAAGCGTGTCGCCTTCCTGGAGTTTGCCGACCTTCCGCGCTTGACTCCCGCGACGTTGGAACTGGCGCTGTTTCTGCGAACGGAGCGAGACATGGCCGACCGGAGGGAACTGGAACAGCGCGGCTGGCGTATCCGCCCCTCATGTGACGTCGCCGCCACGCCCGAGATGTATCAGGCGTACATCCAGCATTCGCGCGGCGAGTTCAGTTGCGCAAAGCGCTCGTGTATGAAGTTACAGAACGCGTGGATCAGCGACCGGACGCTCTGCTATCTGGCCAGCGGCAAGCCCGTGGTGGTACAGAACACCGGGCCTAGTTCGTTCTTGCCAGATCGGGAAGGCATGTTTCGTTTCTCGACGATCGATGAAGCCGTCCAGGCGCTGGCCGCCATAGATGCGGACTACGAAGGGCACTGCCAGGCGGCGCGCGCAATCGCGCAAACCCACTTCGACGCCACGCGAACGATCGAAACCATCCTCAGCGTCGCCTTGCGTGCATATCGCGAGCCTCGTTGAAGCGCACGCTGGCACGCCGAGCCCTGATGGCCTGCGGCTCGTGACGCGGGTACGACAACTTGATGCCGGGCGTCTCGAAGACCTGTGGGCTATTCGAATGTGTGGTCCGTTCAGATCCCGAGGTCGTGAAAGGCGGCGCCGATCGCGATGCTAATCATCGAACGGGGCGTTCATCAACACATCCACCGTTGAAATGGCTTTGTAGCCAGGCACGAACCGTTCGCCGAAGTCTCGCAGGAAGTTGTCGTAACTCGTCTCCGGCTTCGCCGTGACGAGCCGACAGCATGTCTCGGTAAATCGTTGTTTCATCCCCAGGCGGGGGAAAGCGATGAGGATGCGTTCGACATCGCCCGCCGGAAGTGCCTCAGCGCCGAAGCCGCCGTAGTCGAGTCCGATTCCCATCGTCCCCACCGCAACTTCCGGCTCCTTGTGAAGCGCGAGCGACGGTGTCGAGTTGAGCGCAATCAGGTCCCAGATCAGTTGTGCACGGCGATCCGAGAGGCCCTCGCCCTTGATGAACGACCTTGCGGCATCAGCGCCGTTCACCTCGAAACGATTGGGGCCCGACACACTGGCAGTGAGGCCGATGTCGTGGAGTATCGTGCCGATCGCCACGACCTCGCGGTCGTAGTCGATTCCTTTCATGCGGCCAATCGCTTCCGCGAACAGCCACGAGCGCATCGCGTGATTGAACAGATACGGCTCGGAGAGCCGCTGCGCATGCGCGATCACCGCTGCAATCAGCGGATTGTCGGCCACGCTGACGCCTGCAATCAGTCGTGTCCGTGGCGCGGTTCCGGGATCCGAATCCTTCACGACGTTGCCCCTAGCCATGGAGCACCGGCTGATTCAGCCACTCCTGGAACCCGATCTCGCCAAGTCGCGCATCGTCGGCAGGAATCAGCGAGCGCTCGCTGAGTTCGGCGCCGAAGTACCGAGCGTGCGGGTCAGCCGCGATCTCGCGGGGGTCGTGGCGCGCGGCGAGGCCCAGACGGATCAGCTCATCGAAACGGAACCGTTGCGGACCGGCCACTTCAACGGTGCCATTCACTGGCGCGCCTACGGCGACCCGGCCGACCGTCTTCGCGACGTCATCAGCCGCCATCGGCTGAAACAGGACCGGTGGCAGCCGCACAGTCGTTCCGACAGTCGCTTCATCCGCGATGCGCGTGACGAACTCGAAGAACTGCGTCGCGTGAACGATCGAGTACGGGATCCCGGCACCCTTGATCAGAGTTTCCTGTGCGTTCTTCGCTCGGAGGTAGGGACTGTCGGGTATACGCTCGGTTCCCACCACTGACAGCGCAACGTAGTGCCTTACACCGGCTGCTGCCGCGTACTCGAGAAGGGTGCGCGTAGATGTCGTGAAGAACTGCATGACGGCCGTTTCCTCGAACGACGGAGAGTTCGAGACGTCGACGACGACCGCCGTGTTCTGAAGGGCCCCGGCCAGGCCCTCACCGGTGAGAATGTTGACGCCCGTGTCTGGTGCAGCGGGCACGGCGTCATGGCCCTGCTCCCGCAACCTGGGCACGAGCTTCGATCCAATGAGTCCAGTGCCGCCGGGAATGACGATCTTCATGATCGATCCGATCAGCTGCGGAGAAACGCCAGCAGATCGCGGTTGACCTGATCGGCATGCGTGGCGGTGAGGCCGTGCGGCAGGCCGGGATAATAGATTTCCTTGGCCCCCTTGATCAGTTTTGCTGACTTCTTTGCCGAATCCTTGACCGGCACGATCTGGTCGTCCTCACCGTGCATGACCAGGGTCGGGATATCGAATTTCTTGAGGTCTTCGGTGAAGTCGGTTTCAGAAAAGGCTTTGATGCTGTCGTACGCGTTCTTGAGGCCGGCCTGCATGCTCCAGAGCCAGAACTGATCCAGCGTGCCTTGCGACACGTGCGCACCAGGTCTGTTGGCGCCATAGAACGGGGCAGCGAAGTCTCTGTAGGCCTGCGAGCGATCCTTGGCCAGGCCGGCCCGCAGGTTGTCGAAGATCTCGATCGGGAGTCCATCCGGATTGGCCGCAGATTTCAACATGAGCGGCGGCACGGCAGCGACGAGGACCGCCTTTCTCACACGTTTCGTCCCGTGCCGTCCGATGTAGCGCGCGACTTCTCCGCCGCCAGTCGAGTGGCCCACCATCGTGATGTCCTTGAGATTCAACGCCTCGATGAGGGCGGCCAGATCGTCGGCATACCCGTCCATGTCGTTGCCCGACCACGCCTGGCTGGATCGACCATGGCCACGACGATCGTGCGCCACGACTCGGAAGCCGTGCTCAGCAAGAAACATCATCTGGCCGTCCCACATATCGGAGTTCAACGGCCATCCGTGCGAAAGGGTGACGACTGGCCCTTTGCCCCAGTCCTTGTAGTAGATCATCGTGCCGTCCTTCACCGTGATCGTGCTCGCCGTGCTTTCTTTCACTGTGATCGTGCCCATATGCATGTCTCCTGAACGAACTGGCCGCGAAGCGGCACCGTTCGCGGTTGGCTGCGCGAGGCGATGCGGCCAGATGAAGATCTGCGCATCGCTCGCGGCGACCTCTGCCGGTCAGATGCCTTGGATCGCAGCAACGTCGCAACGACCTCGCCATCCCGATGCACGTGCGGGCGGGGACATGTTCGCCATCAATCGCACGCTGGCCCGCCGTCTACCACGAGATGTCGTGATCGCGGCGAACTCGCTACGGATTGTCGGGGTGGTATAAGGATGGCTCCATTTCATTCATGAGGTGAGTTCATGCGTTCAATCGGAGTCTTCGCAGCGTCTATCGTGTCCATCCTGTTCTCATTCCCCTCGTTGTCGTCGGCGGCTATCGTCGGATGCTCGGTACTTACGCAGGCGCAAATCGCCGCGGCGACGGGCGCCACCGTCGGCCCCGGTTCCCCGATCGCGGCGCCAACGTCATGTCAGTGGAGCGGCAAGGGGAAGATGGTCACGCTCACGATCAGGCAGCCGCTGGCAAACAAGAGCCCGGTCGATCAGTTCAACGACGCCAAGAAGAGAACCCTCCCCGGCGTGACGATAGAACCGGTAAGCGGCGTAGGAGACGATGCGTTCTACGTGTACTTCGCCGGGCACGAGCGATCGGGCTGTGGCCTCGTGGTCAAGAAAGGAAGCTCGGTGTTCGAGGTGCGGGTGTACGGATTCGAGCTTCCTCAGGGGAAGACAGTCAGCAAGACTCTGAGCCAGCAGGCTGTCGCCAAGTTCTGACCGCGACCCGCGACCGCGTCGCGGGGGAATGCCCCTGGAGTCAGGGGGCGGTGTTCGACGCATGAAATGAGACGACCTGCCAGCGACCCGCGCGCCGCAGGTACACCTTTGTAAACCTCCAGTCATCGTCGACCGTCGCGCCTCCGACCGCTCTCGTGCGCCGGAGACGGCCGGTCACGATGGCTGTCGCGTCGTACACGCGGAACTTCGTTTCGGACGTCTCGTATCGGTCGAACTTCATCCGGCCCGACGTGAAGATTCCGACCGCATCCCCTTTGGTCATCACGCGCATGCCGGGCACCACGACGACCAGGTCATCGGCAAAGAGGTGCTCCAGCGTTGCGGCATCGCCGCGCACGTGCGCGGCGTTCCAGTCGGCTTCAAGGCGAGTCAACGTTGCGACGTCGCGATCGGCCTGCGCGGCAGCCGGCTGCTGAACGAGGGCGATCGTGACGAGCCACAGCGGCAGCAACATCATGAACAGATATCCGATTCGCGAACCGAATTTACTGCGCGCGACGACGCATGTCGCGGGGCCGCCGGTTCCACGCGCCAATCGTGAATATTCTCCGTTCTCTCCGCAATTCGTTCTCCAAGTCTATTGTGCGGGGTGTGAGCTGCGCTCATGACGACTCCTTGGCCAACGTCGCAGCACACGGCGCGCGTCAGGTGCCTGTATGGCAGTGGGTCTTGAGCCTCCTGCATCGGCATCAGAGGCCGCGATGATCCTGCACGTCCCGCGTCGGCAGACGACCTTCGTCTGCCACGGCGGTGACCCTACGGGTTCGACTCGAGCTGCGCGCAGAAATTCTTGAATGTACGGGCGACGACAGTCAGGGCGCTCACGCGCGGCGGGTGGTCCCGCTCGGCATTCTCGAGCGAAAAGTAATACACCTGCCCGAGTCGTGCCTCGTTGCCGTCAAGCAGCAGGTAGTTTCCCTCGGTGTCGTAAGCAATCGGTAGCAGATGATCGGGGACACGTGCAGCCAAATACTCCAAATGGCTCTCGATGTTGAAATCCGGATTGTCGTCGCGGATACCGAGCATGGCGCTGATTTGGCAAATCGTCTCGCCGGTAGCGAGCATGCGGAACTCGCCGCCGGACACGCATTCGCCGCCGTTATTCGCGGCGAGAAACGACACGTAGTCGCCGGGCAATTGCCAGCCGAGCCGATCCTCGAGCCCTGAAATCTCGGCCGGGCTCGCCTCCGTGCTATCGACTAGGAAGAACGACATCCTCGGGTCGTCGAGCGGGAAGGGGGCTACGACGGCTGCTGTTTAGGACGGGTCTTGCAGGTCCGGAAGAACGCCTTGTAGCGCGGGTCTTCCTCAACGAAACACCGGCCCTTGGACATCGCGTTCGCGCGCTCGAAATATTCGAACGCCCTGGCCAGGTCCCCCTTTTCGTAGTACAGCGAGCCTAGCCAGAAATAAGGGCCGTCCTGGTACTCGGCGTAGTAGGGCGACCCGAGGTACGCATTGACCGCTTCGATGGGCTTGTCGTAGCTGCGGCTCGCTCCCATGTACTTTACAAAAGCGCCCAGACAGACGTACGTGACATCCCAACCAAATTTCGGCTCGGGGATCCGGCCCCATGCGTCTTCGCACAGTTGCTCGGCCCGCGCGTGGTCGCCGGCCGCGGCCGCCTGCTTCGCCTCCGAGAATACGGCGTAGATTGGCAGTCGGACGTCATCGGGCATCGGCGTCGATTGCGTCGCCACTTGCGTCCCTACTTCGTGCCCGACCGCGATTCGTCGTCGTAACTCTGCTCAAAGGCGCGCGCGGATTCGACGTTCATGCCCTCACTTCCATCTCGTGGGAGTGGCAGCCCAAGGCGTGAATTGTACCTTTACCCGATGCAGTTCGTTTCCGATTAGCTGTTGCGAACAACATAACCTCGAATCGGCTGCAGTGGCAATTTTCACTGCAGGTGGAACACCTCGTGGACGGATCGTTGGCATCATCACGAAACGGCGTGATTCCTAGACCTGGTCTGCGAGGGCGCTTGCCAGGCGGGAGAAGTTCAACGCAGGGCACGGCGGCGTTGCCGACCGTGCCTTGCCCTGTTTCATCAGCAGGTGATACCCGAACGCGCGGAAGCGACGACGATCTCGACGGTCGGTCCGGTCACGTGCAGCGCGTTGACAGTCATCGATCCGGTGTTGCCGCCGGTTGAACTCGACTGCTCGTTGACGATGACGCTGATGCCGCCAGGGGCGGAGATGGCGACGTTCGGAGTGGAGGTGACGATCGGCATCCCGGCCACGGTCAGCCCCACGAGCTCGGAGTTGCCGCTGGTTGTCGCTTGACCGCCGCTGCAGGTCGCGTTCGCGTTGGATTTCACGAGATCGGCCGCGACGAGGCCGTTCAGCAGATTCAGATTCGCCACAGACGACTGAGACTGACTCGTAGTGCCGCTGCCGGATGCAGCGCTGCTCAGCGCCTCGGCCGATACCAGACCGAGGATGTTGACGTTTGCAAGCGAGGTCTTTAGGTTGCCGCCGGCGCTCGGAAGCGGCCCTGTATCGGAGAGCGCTAACGATAGGCCCGCCGCACTCGCGCGCACTGCCACGGCTTGCCCGCTGAAAGAGGTTGTCGTCTGCGCGAATGTCATGACCGGACTCGACGCGAGAAACAATGAGAGGACAATAGAAAATCGTCGATTCTTACGCATGCTGATCTCTCCCTTGTTCTAGTACCGTCCTTGCTTCCTCAACAAAACTGACGAGTCGCGCGACGACGCGGCGTAGTGCAATCGACTGGCCGTCGTTCATGCGATCGGCGACTGGCTGTCTTCTCGATGAAGATCGAACTCGCGGCTGTCGCAGTCGGCAGTTGAGGGAGCGCGAGGAATGTAAGAGTTACTGGAGCTCGTCCAGGCTACAAAGGAGAATGCCTCGATTTCGCAGGCACTTTTGCCGACCGTGTAATGGCGATGCAACTTGTAGCTACTGGCGACAGGTAACGAGTCCAGTTGGATTTGTCTCACGCATTAGGGCTCCCCACAGAGAATCGACGCTTTAATTGCGGGGGCGCCCTATATCACGCGGGCGACCTATATCAATCGGATGGACACTGAGATCACGAACGCTGTTCCGGTGTTTGCCCTCCGTGTCTCCGCACTTCGTGTTCTCCGTGATCTTCGTGGCCCACGCTCCGTTTCGCTCTGTGGCGCACAACGAAGTTACACGGCAATCACCGGCTCGATACATCACGACGCGACTCTAGTCCTTTCCTGACGAGCTCCGTCATCGGTGTCGATGCCTGGAAGAGGGAGGAGAACAATGAGTCAGTACGTCGCTCGGCACAAAGCCCTGGTCACGTTGATCAGCGCGCTCATCTTGATCATCGGAGGCTGGGTTGCGGCTGACCCTGGTGGGTCCGAAGGGCGCTCATCTGACTTCCTGAATTTCTCTGCACCTGCTGGCGATCGCCCGGCAACGACGAACACGATCATCAACGGGGTGAGCGCGGCTGTCCTGCCCAACGGCCGGCTGGTCACGCCCGCGGGGATCGAGGTCAACGTGCTGGCGCCGAAGCCATTCGGGTTGGCCTTGTCGCCAGATGGCAACATGCTCGCCACTGTGAACAGCGGCTCGGCCCCCTTCTCGTTGACGTTGATTTCTCAAATCAAGAGCGCGACACCAACGGTGAAGCGCATCGACGTCGACGCGAGTTTCATGGGCGTCACCTTCTCGCCCGACAGCAGGCGCGTGTATCTCTCGGGCGGCGAGAACGGCAACATCTGGGTGGCAGACGCAGTCGCGGGCACAATCATCGGCTCGGTGAATCTCAATGGCTCGACGCATCCCCTCGACAAACCGCTGGCGGTGAAGACGGCGCCGGCCGCTCATTTCAAGGGTACCTACCCCGGCAACATGGTGCTGACGAGTAACGGTCGCTTCCTCTTCGTCGTCGATCAAGGCAGCTTCCAGGTGTTCGTGCTCGACACCTCGAAGATCGTCACGGGCATCGACGCGCAAAGTCGCGTCACCGAGCCGGACAACTTCGCCGCCGTCGTCGGTCACGTCAAAGTCGGCCGCTACCCCTTCGGCATCGGACTCTCGCCCGACGAGCAGACGTTGCTCGTGACGCACGTCGGCGTGTTCCAGTACACACATCTTCGGCCGGCGAGCCCTGTCGGTGATGACAACGTCGACTACCCGCTCTGTTATCCGGGCGCGGGCTACCCTGACGAAACGCGCGACGATCGCGTCATCGCAATCAGCAAGGTCGATCCACGCAATCTGCCAACCAGCCTTCGCGATCCCGACGGCATCCGCTGCGGATATGTGCCGGGCACCCGGCTCTACACGGTACCCGGGCTGGGCAGTCCCAATGCGCCAGAGTCCTCGTCGGTCTACGTGCTCGATGTCAGCAACCCGCTCACACCGCACACGCGACAGGTCGTCAAGACCGGGCCACGCGTCGGCGAACGCGAGGACGGCATCGACGTCTACAGCGGCAGCCACCCCAACTCGGTCGTCGTCGGACCCGAGGCGATCTACGTGGCCAACGGCAACAACGACACCATCTCGATCCTCGATCGCTCGAGCTACGAAGAGCGCGACCGCATCAACCTGTCGCTTCTTCGCGGACAGGATCGCGTGCTGAAAGGCGTGCAACCAGTCGGACTCGCGTTGAGCCCGGACGCGCAGACGCTGTATGTGGCAGAAGCCGGCGTCAACGCGATCGGCGTGATCAGATTGAATGGAAACGGCAAGCACGGTCACGTCGTTGGCCACATTCCCACCGGATGGTGGCCGAGCAGCGTCGAGGTGAGCGCCGACGGCAAGACGCTCTATGTCGCCAACGCGCGTGGTCGCGGAGCCGGTCCCAATCAGGTTGGCGAGAGCCGGTCGCCGAAGTTCACGGTGCTCGGGACTGTGAACATCATCCCGCTGCCGAGCGACTGGAGGCTCGACGCGTTCACGGCGCGCGTGTACGCCAACAACGGCTTCGCCGATCGCAAGGACGACGAACAGGGCCAAACGGATTCGAACAACCCGATTCCGGACGAGGCCGGAAAGGCCAGCAGGCAGATCAAGCACGTCATCTTCATCAACAAAGAGAACGCGACGCACGACCTGATGCTGGGCGATATCACGAGCACGCGCCGCGGAGCGGCGGTCGACGGCAACCCGAACTTCTCGCTCGGGTACGACACGAGCCCCAACCATCACGAACTGGCGCTGCGTTTCGCGTTCAGCGACAAATTCTTCCTCGAACCGTCGGTGTCCTCGGACGGGCATCGATGGTTGACCGGGCAGTACACAGCGGAACTGGAGGAGACGCACTGGCCCGCCTCTTATGGTGGCCGCCGCCAGGATGCGGGCGACAATCCAGCGGTCATCGCGGACTACCCCGGGCGCATCGGGTTCACCGACGCCAACGCGTCGCCTGAACCGAACGACTACAACGCGCACGGCGGCATCTATCTCCATCTGCACCGGAACGGGAAGAGCTTCGTCAACTTCGGCAACGGCTACGAGTTCGCGGTGATCGACGAGCCGAACGCAGCCGATCCAACCGGCGCACGCGAGCACGCGAACGTGCCGATGGAGAAAGTCGTTCGCGACAACAGCGATCATCTGTTCCCCACGTACAACACGCACATTCCCGACGCGCCGCTTCCCGAAGACCCGGCGCGGTTCAGCCGTTTCGGCCGCTTCAGGCAGGTGTTCGAGGCGCACTACGTCGATCGCGCACGCGACGTCTGCAGGCTGCCGCAGTACGTCGACCTGTACTATCCGAACGATCACGGCGGCGGCGCGCGCGACATCCATCCGAGCGGCCCCGACTGGTCGTTCAAGCGCTTCGTGCAGGACAACGATTCCGCGCTCGGTCTGACCGTCGAGCTCCTGTCACACAGCCCGTGCTGGAAGGACACGGTGATCTTCGTCGTCGAGGACGACACGCAGAACGGCGCCGATCACGTCGACGGCCATCGTTCGATCTTTCTGGCGATCAGCCCGTGGGTGAAGAAGCAGTACGTCGGCCACACGCATACCAGTCTGGCGAGCATCTTCAAGACCGTCGATCTGATCCTGGGGATGCCGCCGCTCAATCAATATGATGCGGCCGCCACAGATCTCCGGCACATGTTCACGAGCACGCCCGACTTCACGCCGTACAACTACCAGCAGGTGCTCTTCGCGCAGCAGGTCAACCCGCTGTGGCCGCTCCTCACCAAGGACATCGACTTCAGTCGACCAGATCTGGACGAAGTCAAGCTTGCCGCGGCCATCATGAAGTCCGAGGGACTTCCGCGGAGAAGGCCTGCGACGAAGCACTAGTTCCCACTAGTCGGATCCGCGCGGGCCAGGCGATGCACGCCTGGCCCGCACGTGGATTGACTTCCTCCGGTGCTGACGAGATCATGTCCTCCCCTCGGAGACCACCCCATGCACCGATCGTTGCCTGCCAGCGTCTGCGTACTCGTGATCAGCGTGCTCTGTTCGCTTCAGGCCGCGGACCGCACCGAGATCACGTTCGCCGATGCACGCATCTTTCCCGAGAGCCTGACGTCGACCAGAGACGGCACGCTGTTCTTCGGCAGCCTCGGTCAGGACAGCGTCTATCGTGCTGCGTCAGGGTCGTCGAAAGCCGAGGTGTGGATTCAGCCCAAATCGAATGGACTCTCGACGGTGCTGGGCGTCTTCGCCGACGAGAAGGCAGGCACCCTCTGGGTCTGCTCATCCGCGACCGGCGGCCGCAACGGCGCGCCAGTGGTCGGTGAAACAGCGCTCAAGTCGTTCAATCTGAAGACGGCCGCATTCAAGACGAGCTATCCGTTTCCGAACAACGGCCTTTGCAACGACGTCGCCGTCGCGAAGGACGGCACGGTATACGCCACCGACACCACGCAAGGACGCGTGTTGAGGTTGAAGAAGGGCTCGAATGCGCTGGATGTCTGGGCCACCGATCCGATGCTGCTGGCAACCGCCGATGGCATCGCTCTGCTGGCCGACGGCCACGTCTACGTCAACTCGGTCGGCCAGGGCACTCTCATGCGCATTCCCGTCAAGGCGGATGGTTCGGCCGGTCCGATCGTGAAGCTCGAGCCGTCCCGGGCGCTGCAGGGGCCCGATGGCATGCGGTCGGTCGGCAACAAGACGATGCTGCTCGTCGAAGGTGGACGCCTGGACGAAGTCACGATCAACGGAGACAAGGCCGAGGTCAAGGTGCTCAAGGAAGGACTGACCGGCATCACCGCAGTGACACTCACTGGCAAGACGGCGTACGTCGCGGAAGCGAAGCTCAATCTGCGGAACGACGCGACCAAGGATCCCGGTCCGTTCCGCGCGATCGGTGTGCCCTACACCGCTCCCAAATAAGGTCCACTCGCGATCTCCCTTTCCCTACAACTGGTGATTGACCGGTTGAGCGTAAAGCGCGTATAACGCACCCCGAGCGGGTCGGCAGGCAACCCTGTGTCCGCACGCGCGCGACGTGCGGAACTATCTGGGAGAACCTCCATGGGAAAACACGCGTGCAAATGGCTTTTGTGTGTCTGCATCATGCTGGCGCCTGGCGTAGCCTTCGCCCAGTCATCGATCGCAGGGGTCGTCAAAGACACCTCGGGTGCCGTGCTTCCAGGTGTCACGGTCGAAGCATCGAGTGACGTGCTGATCGAGAAGGTTCGATCGGCGATCACCGACAACAACGGTCAATACCGCATCGTCGATCTGCGGCCGGGCACCTACTCGGTCACCTTCACGCTGCCCGGATTCAACACCTTCAAACGCGACGGCCTCGAGATCACCACGGAGTTCAACGCGACGGTCAACGCCGAGATGCGCGTTGGCGGTCTTCAGGAAACGATCACAGTCACGGGCGAGAGCCCGATCGTCGACGTGCAGAGCGCCAAACGATCCCGCACGCTGGACAGCGAGCTGGTGCAGGCGCTGCCGACGGCCAAGGGCTACGCCGGCCTGATGGTGTTGATTCCATCGATGGTTCAAAGCGGCGGCGGCGTGCCAAACGTGCAGCTGAGCCCGGGCATGGTCGTATTTGGTGGACGCGGGGGTCGCGGCAATGAGGGTCGCGCGCAGGTCGATGGCTTGAATACCGGCGCATCGCTGAACGGCGGCGGCGTCTCCGGCTACCGGCAGGACGTCGAGAACGCGCAGGAGATCGCGATCACGACCGCGGGCGGCCTTGGTGAAACGGAAGTCGGCGGTCCCACGATCAACATCGTGCCGCGCACGGGCGGCAACACGTTCCGCTCCCACTTCTTCTTCACCGGCCTCAAGGGCGCCATGCAGGCGAGCAACTTTTCCCCCGAGCTGCAGGCCGCGGGGCTGCGCACGCCGGCGAAAACCAACTACATCTACGACACCAGCTACTCGCTGGGCGGCCCGATCAAGCAGGACAAGATCTGGTTCTACTTCCTCGGTTATTACCGGGGCAGCGAGAACACGATCCCCGGCATGTTCTACAACAAGAACGAATGGGACCCGACGAAGTGGAGCTACGTCGCTGACACGACCAGGCCCGCGCTCTCAGGCGGACGCGGTCCGCTGCAGCCGGCCCTGCGTCTGACGTTTCAGGTGTCGCGACGCGACAAGTTGAATCTGTTCTGGGACGAGCAGATCAGCAACAACAGCCTGGGCGCCGGTTCGGCGACCAACGCGCCGGAGACCGGTGGGCGCAACCACGGATGGCAGCGCGTGCAGCAGGTGAAGTGGACATCCACCGCTACGAACCGGCTGCTGCTCGAAGCGGGCCTCGGCACCTACCTCTCCAACTGGAACACGCGTGAGCGTTATGCGGAAGACTCGCCGTTGTCAGTGGACGCACGCCGCAACCTGATTCAGGTGAACGAACAGTGCACCGGCACGCAGCCGCTCGATGCTTTCGGCCGCGGCGGCACCTGCGCCGACAACGGCGGCATCGCCGGCCTCACCTACCGCAACCAGTCCACGTGGAACGCCGACTGGATCGGCGCGCACACGTGGAATGCAGCGGGCACGATCGTGAGCGGCGCCAACAGTATGAAGATCGGATATCAGGGCGCCTACCACGCGGACAATCGCAATCAGGAAGGCGGCACCAACGACCTCACGTATCGCTTCAACGAAGGCATCCCGAACCAGCTGACGCAGCGTCTCGAGCCGTACCGTACGTTCTCGCGGGTGCGGTACAACGCACTCTACGTGCAGGACCAGTTGACCCGGGGACGCCTCACGATGTCGGGCGCGCTGCGCTACGACCACTCGTGGAGCTATTACCCCGAGCAATCGATCGGTGGCCAGGGTGTGCGCTTCCTTCCGGTGAAGTTCACGTGGTCCGAATCGCAGGGCGTGATCGGGTACAACGACATCACGCCACGCATGGGCGTTGTCTACGATCTGTTCGGCACCGGCAAGACCGCGCTGAAGTTCAACGCCGGCAAGTATCTCGAAGCGGCCGTCAACGGCAACGGCAACTACTCGGCGCTGCTCCCGAGCTCACGCATCGATCTCACGCAGAATCGCTCCTGGACTGACGCCAACGGCAACTACATTCCGGACTGCGATCTGACGAACGGCGCCTCGCAGGATCTGCGCGCGAGCGGCGGCGACCAGTGCGGAGCGTGGGCGAACCCGAACTTCGGCAAGGCGGTCGACGCCAACGGCAATCCGATCTACAGCCTCGGCTACGCCGAGAAGATTCTCAAGGGCTGGGGCACGCGGCCATCCGACTGGCAGATCGGTGTCACGCTGCAGCAGGAGATCCTGCCGCGCGTCTCGATTGAAGTCGGCTACTCGCGCCGCTGGCTGCGGAACTTCACGGTCACCGACAACCTCGCCATCAGCCCGGGCGATTTCGATCAGTTCAACGTCATCGCGCCATCTGATCCACGTTTGCCGGGCGGCGGTGGCTTTACTGTCAGCGGCCTTTACAACGTGAAGCCGGACAAGTTCTCGGTGGCGCCGAACAACCTGCGCACCTACGCGCCCGACTACGGGAAGATCTCGCAGATCTACAACGGCCTCGACATCAACATCAACGCGCGGATGCGAAGCGGCATCCAGCTCCAGGCCGGCACGACGACGGGCCAACGGGTGACCGACTACTGCGACGTCCGCGGTAAGCTGCCCGAGCAGACCGGCGGGTTCTCCACGGCCAGCGAAGTAGCGGCTTACAGCCCGGTGAATCCGTTCTGCCACGTCGAGCCGGGTATGACCACGCGGTTCACGAGCGCGGGCACCTACACCGTTCCGAAGGTGGACGTGATGGTATCGGCCACGCTCCAGAGCTCACCGGCCGAGCCGCTGCAAGCGAATTGGACGATCCCCACGGCAACTGTCGCGCAGTGGCTCGGCCGGCCGCTCTCCGGCAGCGCGGCCAACGTCACCGTGAACCTGCTCGCCCCCGACCAGATGCGGGGTCCGCGCGTGAATCAGCTCGATCTGCGCGTCGGGAAGGTGCTGCGCTTCGGCCAACAGCGCGCAACGGTCTCGGTCGACATGTTCAACGCACTCAACGCCGACACGGTGCTGACCTACAACCAGAACTTCACGCCCGGCGGCGCGTGGCTGGTGCCGACCAGCGTGTTGACCGCGCGGACCGCGAAGATTACGGTGCAGTTCGATTTTTAGAGAGAAGAGATGACGGAGGGGATGGGGGGAACGGGATTTCACACGGGTTTCCCCCGTTACCCCCGTTACCCCCGTTCTCCCCGTGTCTTCCCGTTTCCCCTGTGTCCACATTCCCCGCTCTCGCAGTCTTCCCCACCTGACTCGGCGCTGAACAGACGCGCCTCGGCATCGAGCACTTCGAGATCGCTTGCGGCCCACCTTGATAACGGGTTCGAGGACCCGAACCACCGTGTTCGCCTGGTCGGAAGTCATCAATGTCCCTGAGGGCGAAATGTGACATTTGCGCGACATCGGCGTGATCCGCGCAGGCAGGCGTAAATGTCTGCAGCGGTCTGCTTAGTATGGTTTTCTATCAGGCGAAGCGTCCCCTCTCGTCAGGAGCCCTTTCAGCATGCGTCGTGCCCGTTGTTCCTCTCGTTCATCCGCGCTCGTCATCTGTCTCGTCCTTGCGGCACTGGTATCGGCGTGCACGCAGACATCCGCGCAGCAGCAGGCCAACGCGGGAGGAGGCGGGCGTCGAGGTGGGCGCGGAGGCGGCGGCCGCGGTGGAGCACAGCCAGTGGTCGTTGCGTCGGCGACCCGAAAGGACGTGCCGGTAGAAATCTCCGCCGTCGGCAACGTCGAAGCGTCGACGACAATCGCCGTGCGGTCGCAGGTCACAGGCGTTCTGGAACAGGTCGGCTTCCACGAGGGCGACTTCGTGAAGAAGGGCTCGGTCCTGTTCACGATCGACCATCGACCACTTCAGGCGGCGCTCGAACAATCCGAGGCCAATCTCGTGCGCGACCAATCGCTGGTCAATCAGGCCGAAGCACAGCTCGCACGTGATGGTTCGACCGCTGAGTACCAGAATGTCAGCGCCCAGCGGCAACAGCAGCTCGTCGACCGAGGCCTCCTCGCCAAAGATGCCGGCGATCAAGCACGGTCACAGGCAGACGCGACCACTCTCGCCGTGAAGGCAGATCGCGCGGCCGTCGAAAGCGCACGCGCTCAGCTCAAGGTGCAGCAGGCCGCCGTCGATGCCGCAAAGGTTCAACTCGGATACACCGTCGTCCGCTCACCGATCGATGGCCGCACCGGCGACCTGACCGTCAAGCCAGGCAATCTGGTCGCCGCCAACACCACCCAGTTGATGACAGTGGTGCAGGTCGAGCCGATCTTCGTCACGTTCTCGGTGCCCGCCGTCCATCTGGCCACGATCAAGCGCGCAGCCGCGGCTGGACGGGGGTTGAAAGTGATCGCCATCCCTCAGGATGGGGATCCGCAATCGGTCGAAGGGCGCCTCACCTTTTGGGACAACGTCGTCGATCCAGCGACCGACACCATCAAACTCAAGGCGGCGATGACGAACCAGGACCATCGTCTCTGGCCGGGACAGTTCGCGCGTGTGACGCTGGAGCTCGACACGCTCCCGAACGCGACGGTGATTCCTCAGGAAGCGATGCAGATCGGCCAGGACGGCGCCTTCGTCTTCGTCGTGACCGACAAGTCAACGGTTGAACAGCGGCCGATCACGGCCGGGCAGCGTGTGGGCGATGACGTCGTCGTCCAGAAGGGCATCGAGCCAGGCGAGCGCGTCGTCACCGAGGGTCAGTTGCGCCTCGAACAAGGAACGCGCGTGCAGATCGGAGACGCGAACGGAACGCCGGCCGCCGGCGGACGCGAGGGCCGCGGCGGACGGGGCGGGCGCGGCGGGCGGCGCGGCGGCGATGCCGCTCGCGGCAGCGACGCCCAATGAACATCTCCGAGATCTTCATTCGACGGCCGATCGCCACCAGTCTGTTGATGGCGGCGATTGCGCTGTTCGGCGTCATCGCGTATCGCAGTCTTCCGGTCAGCGATCTACCCGCCGTCGACTACCCCACAATCAACGTCCAGGCCAACCTGCCCGGCGCTGATCCGGCGACGATGGCGTCAACCGTGGCCAGCCCGCTCGAACGCCAGTTCACGACGATTGCCGGCGTCGACGAGATGACCTCGAGCAGCGGCGCGGCCAGCAGTCAGATCACCCTGTCGTTCGATCTCGATCGCAACATCGACAGCGCCGTTGTCGACGTACAGACGGCGATTGCGGCTGCGATGCCGCTGCTGCCGTCGACACTGCTCGCCCCGCCGTCGTTCAAGAAGCAGAATCCAGCCGACCAGCCGATCCTGCAGCTCAATCTGACCTCGGACACGCTGTCGATGTCGGCGGTCGACGAGTTCGCCGAGAACGTCCTCGCGCCACGGATCTCGCAGGTTCCTGGCGTCTCGCAGGTGCAGGTCCAGGGCGCGCAGAAGTACGCCGTGCGGGTGCAGCTCGACCCCGACAAGCTGCAGGCTCAGAAGGTCGGCATCAACGAAGTCGACCAGGCGCTCGCCAACTGGAATGCGAACGAGCCGACCGGGCAGCTCTATGGCTCGGCGTCGACCTACACCATCACGGCAAACGGCCTGCTGCAGCGGCCCGACGGAGACATCCTCAGCACCGCCGAGAATTTTCGACCGATCGTGATCTCGTACAAGGACGGGCGACCGGTCCGGCTCGAGCAGGTGGCAAATGTCGTCGACAGCGTGGAGACGGTCACGCAGGCCGCCTGGCTCTACACGAAAACGGGCCGTCAGCGGGCGATCCAGCTGCAGGTGCAGAAGCAGCCCGGAACGAACGTCATCGAAGTGACCGACCGCGTGCGCGCGCTGCTTCCGTCGCTCGAGGCGCAGCTGCCGCCATCGGTGCACCTCGGCATCCGCCAGGATCGATCGAAGACCATCCGCCAGGCCTTCACCGACATCCAGGTGACGATGGGGATCACGCTGGTCCTCGTGATCGCGGTGATCTTCCTGTTCCTCCACAACGCGTCGGCCACGCTCATTCCCGCGCTTGCCCTGCCCTTCTCCATCCTCGGCACGTTCGCTGTGATGGCGATGATGAACTACAGCCTCGACAACCTGTCGTTGATGGCGCTGATCCTCTCGATCGGCTTCGTCGTCGACGATGCGATCGTGATGCTGGAGAACATCGTGCGTCACATGGAGATGGGTGAGAAGCCGCTCGAGGCCGCGCTCAAAGGATCGAAAGAGATCGCGTTCACGATCCTCACGATGACCACGTCGCTCGCGGCCGTGTTCATCCCGATCCTGTTCATGAGCGGCATTCTCGGCCGCCTGTTCCGCGAGTTCGCGGTCACGATCACCACCGCGATCCTGATTTCAGGCATCGTGTCGGTGACGCTGACGCCGATGCTGTGCAGCCGTTTTCTGAAGGTCGTGCACTCGAAGGTCGGATTCGCGGGGTTGATGGACCGCGCGTTCGACGCGCTGCAACGCGGATATGGGCGCAGCCTGCATCTGGTGCTGAGACATCGGTTCGCGATGCTCGTCGTGTTCGGGGTGGTGCTGTGGGCGACGCTGCACATGTATGGCGTCGTGCCCAAAGGGTTCATCCCCGACACCGACAACGACGCGCTGTTCATCAATCTCCGCGCCGCCCAGGGCACGTCGTTCTACGAGATGGTCAATACGACCGAACGCGTCGCCGACACGATCAATCGCAACCCCTACATCGACGCGATGATGGTGAACACCGGCGGCGGAAACGCCGGCGGCATGAACCAGGGGCGGATCTTCATCCAGCTCACGCCGCGAGCGACGCGACCGGTCAGTGCGCCGCAAATCGCCCAGCAGCTGCGCGGCGCCCTCCAGCGGTTTCCACAGTTCAGGGCGGGGGTCAATATTCCGCAGTCGCTGCAAATCGGTGGATTCCGCGGCGACAGCGGCTACAACCTCATGGTCCAGAGCGTCAACACAGAGGATCTCTACACCTGGACTCCGCGGCTGATGAACGCGATCTCGCTGCTGCCCGAGGTGCAGGACGTCTCGACCAACCTCGAGGCGCGCAGCCCCCGTGTCGATCTGCTGATCGATCGCGACAAGGCCGCTGCCGTCGGACTGAACGCCTCGACGATCGCCAACTCGGTGAGCGACGGGCTCGGCCCGCGCTGGGCGACCACGCTCTACGGACAGCGCTCTCAATATCGCGTGCTGCTCGAGCTCGATCCGCAGTATCAGCAGCAGGCCGACTCGCTGCAGAAGATCTCGATCAAAACGCCATCCGGCAACATGGTGCCGCTCGAATCGGTCGTCGCGTTCAAGGACACGGTCGGCCCCCAGTCGGTCAACCACGTCGGACAGCTGCCGGCGGTCGCGATCTCGTTCAACGTGAAGCCTGGCACCTCGCTCGGCGAAGCCGTCGACAAGGTGACCGCGACCGCGAAACAGGTGCTGCCGGCCAACGTGACCACGAGCTTCCAGGGCTCGGCGAAGGTCTTCCAGGCGTCGCTCTCGAACCTCTCGCTGCTGCTCGTGATCGCGATCGGCGTCGTCTACATCGTGCTCGGCATGCTCTACGAGAGCTACATCCACCCGCTGACGATTCTCTCTGGACTGCCGTCCGCGGGCCTGGGTGCGCTCGTCACGCTCTGGCTGTTCGGCAACGAGCTGAACATCTACTCGTTCGTCGGTTTGATCATGCTGATCGGGATCGTGAAGAAGAACGCGATCATGCAGATCGACTTCGCCCTCGACCAGGAACGGCAGCACGGGAAGAGCCCGCTCGACGCCATCTACGAAGGCTGCATCATCCGATTCCGCCCGATCATGATGACCACAGCCGCCGCGCTGCTCGGGGCACTGCCGATCGCGTTCGGTTATGGCTCCGGCGGCGAATCGCGCCGTCCGCTCGGTCTCGCAGTGGTCGGCGGCCTCGTCGTGTCGCAGCTCATCACGCTGTATCTGACGCCGGTCGTCTACACCTATCTCGCTCGTCTCGTGAAGACCCGGAAGATCCCGACGGCGGTACCGCAGCCGGCTACTTCGTAGCCGGCAATGCAAAATCCAAAATGCAAAATGGAAACGCAAGAGCAACGCACCTATCGAGATGCCCGGATGCTTCTGCATTTTGCATTTCGCAATTTGCATTACACCTACTGCGTTCTTGATCCCTCATCCCCTTCATGAACATCTCTCAGGGTTTCATTCAGCGTCCAATCGCGACCAGCCTCCTGATGGCGGCGATCGCGCTCTTTGGTGCGGTGGCATACCGATCGCTGCCGGTGAGCGACCTGCCCAACGTCGACTTCCCCACGCTGCTCGTGACCGCGCAGCTGCCGGGCGCGAGTCCGCAGACGATGGGCGCGTCGGTCGCGACGCCGCTGGAGAACCAGTTCTCGACGATCGCCGGGCTCGAGTCGATGACCTCGGTGAACTCGCTCGGGTCGACACAGATCACGCTCGAGTTCAATCTCGATCGCAGTCTCGATGGCGCGGCCGTCGATGTGCAGGGCGCGATTACGCAGGCCTCGCGCCTCCTGCCGCAGGGCATGCCGACGCCGCCGACGTTCACGAAGGTCAATCCGGCGGACCAGCCGATTCTCTATCTCGTCATGCGATCGAAGACGCTGCCCGCCTGGACGCTCGATGAGTGGGCCGAGACGCGGGTCGCGCAGCGCATCTCGCAGGTGAGCGGCGTCGCGCAAGTCCAGGTACTCGGCAGCCAGAAGTACGCGGTGCATGCGCAGCTCGATCCGCACGCGCTGGCCGCGCGCCAGGTCGGCATCAACGAAGTCGAGAACGCGCTCAAGGCCTGGAACGTCAACGTCCCGGCCGGCAACATCATCGGCCCGCACCGTGCCTATACCCTGCAGGCGAGCGGGCAGCTGATGAACGCCGAGGAATTCAAGAGCATGGTCGTGGCTTACCGCAACGGGGCCGCCATCCGCCTCGATCAGCTCGGGCAGGTGGTCGACGGCGCCGAGGACCCGCACACCGGCTCGTGGTACTACACCGGGGACACCGAGTCGCGCGCGATCACGCTTGGTATCCAGCGACAGCCGGGGACGAACACGATCACGGTCGCCGACGCCGTGAAGAGCCTGTTGCCGCAGTTCCAGGCGGAACTGCCCAGCAGCGTCCACATGGACGTGCTCTACGACCGATCGGAGACAATCCGCGAGTCGTATCGCGACGTGCAGTTCACGATGGTGCTGACGCTCGCACTCGTCATCTTCGTGATCTTCATCTTCCTGCGGAACGTCTGGGCCACCATCATCCCGAGCCTGGCGCTCCCCTTCTCGATCATCGGCACGTTCGCAGTCATGTATCTGCTGGGATTCAGCCTCGACAACCTGTCGATGATGGCGTTGATCCTGTCGGTCGGCTTCGTGGTCGACGACGCGATCGTGATGCTCGAGAACATCTATCGCCACGTCGAGCAGGGCGAGGAGCCGTTCTCGGCGTCGCTCGTGGGATCGCGGGAGATCGGCTTCACCATCGTGTCGATGACGCTGTCGCTCGCAGCGGTGTTCATCCCGGTGCTGTTCATGGGCGGCGTGCTCGGACGTCTGTTCCGCGAGTTCTCGGTCACGATCTGCGTCGCGATCCTGATCTCTGGGGTGGTGTCGGTCACGCTGACGCCGATGCTGTGCAGCCGATTCCTCAAGCGTCCCAGGCATCTGCATCACGAGCACGGTTCGGGCGACGCACCAGCCTCGCACGGACGAGTGGGGCGCGCGCTGGCGACATTCGAAGCGATGACCGAACGCGCCTTCGAGGCGATGCTCGGCTTCTACGATCGCACCCTCAAGATCGCGATGCGGCACCGGCTCGTGACGATGGGCGCCGCCGGCGGGGTCCTGGTGCTCACGGTGGTCCTCTTCATCGTCGTGCCCAAGGGGTTCATCCCCGATCAGGACACCGATCAGATCGCGATCACGACCGAGTCGGCGCAGGGTACGTCGTACGACAACGCGGTCAGGTATCAGACTCAGATCTCGAACATCATTCGCCAGAATCCGAACGTCGTCGCCCTCGTCTCCACGATCGGCGGGTCGGCCGCGAACACGCTCGGGGCCCCGAACCTCGGCCAGCTCGTGGTCACGCTCAAGCCGCGCGATGAGCGGAGCGCGAGCGTCAACGACGTGATCGAGCAGCTGCGGCCCGAGCTTGCGCGCGTGCCCGGGATGCAGGTCTTCATGCAGAATCCGCCGACGATCCGCATCGGCGGGCAGGTCAGCAAGAGCCCGTATCAGTACTCGTTGCAGTCCGCTGACTCGCAGCAGTTGTATGCGACTACCCGAACCTTGCTGAAGCGGCTCGAGGAGGTTCCGGGGATCCAGGACGTCACGAGCGATCTGGAAATTTCCAGCCCGCAGGTGAACGTGAACATCGATCGTGACAAGGCTGCGGCGCTCAATGTCACCGCCAGTCAGATCGAGAACGCGTTCTACGACGCCTACGGGCCGCGCTGGGTCTCGACGATCTACGCGCCGGTCAACGAATACAAGGTGCTGCTCGAACTGGCGCCTCAGTTCCAGTCGGATCCGAGCGCGTTGTCGATGCTCTACTTCAAAGGCGGCCCCGCCACGAGCGCGGCAACGAACGCAGCGGCGAACGCCACTGGGGCCCCGCCTGCTACTGCCAGCCTCGGCCCATTGGTGCCACTGGACACGCTCGCCTCGGTGAAGCAGCAGGTCGGCCCGCAAACCGTCGATCACTACGGCCAGCTCCCGTCAGCAACCATCTCCTTCGGCCTCGTGCCCGGCGCTGCTCTAGGTACTGTGCTGTCGCACGTGAAAGAAATCGCGAACACATCGCTTCCTGAAGGAGTCGCCGGTCAGTTCCTCGGCGCCGCACAGGCGTTTCAGGGGGCGCTCACCAACCTCGCTGCCCTGCTCGTCATCGCGGTGCTGGTCGTCTACATCGTGCTCGGGATTCTCTACGAGAGCTATATTCACCCGCTGACGATTCTCTCGGGCCTGCCGTCCGCCGCGTTCGGCGCCTTGGTCACGCTGCTCGTCTTCGGCATGGATCTGAACATCTACGCCTTTGTCGGCATGATCATGCTGATCGGCATCGTCGAGAAGAACGCGATCATGCAGATCGACTTCGCGCTCGACGCCGAGCGGCGTGGATTGAGCTCGGAGGAGGCGATCTATCAGGGCTGCCTGATCCGCTTCCGCCCGATCATGATGACGACGATGGCGGCGATGCTCGGAGCCGTGCCGATTGCGATCGGGTACGGCGCGGGTGGTGAAGCGCGTCAGCCGCTCGGGCTCGTCGTCGTCGGCGGCCTGCTCTTCTCGCAGCTCGTGACGCTCTATCTCACACCAGTGTTCTTCACCTACATGGCGCAGCTGCAGCGGTGGTTGCAGACTCGGCGCAGCAGCGTGGTCGACCCCGTGCCGGCACGTACGTAGTGTCCGGCGTCCCTGGCCTGAGCGAAGTCGAAGGCAGCCGGACTTCTTTGAATCGTCGCACTGCTCTCTAGAACTTCACGCTGATGGCGGTGACGACAACGCGTTCGTCCGATCCGGGTTCGAAGACATACACAGTCGCGTCGATATTCGATACGGTCACACCCACGAGCGGTCCACGTTGGATGTCCCGCGGTGTGTTGTACGCCCGCGTCCGTTGTGTCGCGAATCCTGCCCGAAACCATCCAGTGACCGACACACTCGCCTCCGACCAGTTATAGAGGAAGCGGTCGCTGCGATTCGCGAGATCGATGACGTACTCGCCCTCCGAATACAGCGCGAGACGCCGCCAGGCGAGGGACACTTCGAGCGCCGGGATGATGCCATCGGTGTCTCCGGCGACGAAACCGAACATCGGGGTAAGTTGAAGCGTGTGCGCTTTTCCGAACTCGACGTTCCACCCCGCGAACCCTGACACGGAGCGGCGGCCCTCGTAGTTGTATCGCCCTTCGAGGTGCAGCGCGCCGCGGTCAGCAGCTACCGTGGGCTGAACGTAGTTGTCTTCGTCCGGGACCGCGTACACAGCGGCGGAGGCGCGAAGTGACCACACCGGACTTGGGCCGGCGGCTGCGGACTCCTGCGCGGCGTCACTGCCTGCCGACTGCGCCTGTGCACAGGGCGCCGCAAACGCGAACGAGGACGCCAGGACGACTGCGCGTTTCCACATCCATACCAACACTACGCTGTCAGGCGGACGTCTCTACCGGGAACCTTCGGGCCACCGATGTGTCTATGATCACGACTACACGCCATGCTGAGAGCATTCGTGTGCTGCCTGCTCCTGTTGCACGCCGCGCCGGCCGCGGCACAGGTAGAGATCGACGCGCATCTCGACAAGGTTCAATACCTGGCGGGAGAACCGATCGTCATCGTCGTCGACGTACGGAACACCGGCGGCGAGGCCGTAGCGTATTCCGAATCATATGGGGACGTCAGCTTCTCGGTAGTCGGGGCCAGTCGTCGTGTGCCTCCAAACATCTTCGGGTGTTATTCAGGTCAGAGTAGCCGCTCCACAATAGGGTTTGGGAGCCATCCCCCACTGCTCGCGCCGGGGGAGACGACGTCCTTCAAGTACCTTTTGAAGGAATACGACCTGGTTGCAGGCCAATACAGTCTTGCAGTGTCCGGCCGGGCAGGAGTTCAGCGGAAAGACAGTGGGACAGAACCGGTTCCCGGGGCGCAGTTCCAACGGACATTGTCGCTGAACGTCGTCGCCGCGTCCGACGATGAACTTCGGCGAGCCTTTGCACCTCGAGTCTCGGATGCCGATGGCTCTGACCCGACTCGTCGATACGCTGCTCGAGCCGCAATCATCGAGAGCGCTCCTCGATTCCTCGACACACTGATCGCTCGCTTCGCAGCAGAAGATCAGTACGGCATTGCGGCGATTGAGGCGCTGGGGCGACTTGCCACGACAGAGAGTCGCGCGCAGCTGAGGAATCTGTTCGCAAGCAGTCGTGATTCGCGGCGGTCGGCCACCGTAGTCGCACTCGCGCGAGTAGGTCATCGTGACGATACAGAGTTCCTCGCCGGTGTGCTTCACGACCCCGATGTGGACACCGGCTCGAGAGGCTACGCAGCGCTTGGTCTTGGGCATATCGGTGGTGAGCGAGCGGTTCAAGATCTCGAACGCGCCTTGCCCACTGCCCCTTCGGACGTGCGGTCTTCCATCGCAACTGCACTAGGGAACACTCGATCGCGCACGGCGGTGCCGGTCTTGATCGGCATGTTCGGCAACAACCCGGCGCAGGATGCCGTCTGCAGCAGTCTGCGGACGCTGACCCATCGCGCATGGTGTGACAACAGCGGCGGCGACCCCGCTGCGTACCGCAGACGATGGCTGCGATGGTGGAACGAGAACGGATCGAGTGCACCTGTCTTCGGGCAGGATGAGTGTCCCGCGGAGCCCGCTGTCGCCCCATACGTTGCGGCAACACCTCCGGTTGTCGCGCACCCAAGAAAACCTCGCGTGCCGAGAGTCACATCTCTGAAACCCGAAGCCGCGGCCCCGAACTCCGTAATCGAGATTTCTGGGTACGAGTTGTACCAAGAGGACTGGAATTCGCAGCGAGTCTTGTTTACTCAGAACAACGTGGAGCAGGTCGCCAGACGTCTCGGCTCCCGGGGAAGCACTGACCCTCGCGTTCTCCAGGCGGTGGAGGTAGCCGTTCCGGAGGCCGTCACGGCAGGCACGTGGCTGCTGGTAGTCGAGAACAACGGCCGCCGGAGCGCACCGGTCACGGTGAGCATCATCGAAGTGTCGGACCCTGTAATCGTTGGTATTTCACCGGCCCGACCCCATCCCGCGCAATTGGTTCGTTTGTCCACGGAGAGGCCAGCTCAGCTCCACAGTTCGGTTGAATTGGTTGATGCGTCGCACGCCCAGTGGCGCATCGAAACTGCCATATCGTCACGAGGCATCACTTTCGCTCTCCCGGATGAAGTAGCGGAAGGCGAAGCGATCGTCCGTCTGAGCCGAGCCCAAAACGGTGTCGAAAGATTCAGTGCGCCGCTGACGTTCTTCGTGACGTCCGACCCGTTTCCTCTCAATCCGAGAGCAGTCGCGCGGATGATGCCGGTCGCTAGTGGCCAATGGACTGACGTCATCGACTATGACGACACCGATTTCGATATCGGCTTCGAGCTCGGACGCGCGGATCGAATCGAGGTCGAGTTCCGGCAGGGTAATGTTGCGGTCATCAATCAGACGACCGGACATGACCGCCTGCACGTCCAGGTGCCCATGGGTCTCGCGCCGGGCAAGGTCTCCGTGCGGACAAGGACATGGATTGAACAGACCGCGTCGGAATGGTCAGCGCCAGTTAGGTTTCGCGTGCTCGCACGGCCGGTTGCGCCGTCGATCGCCTGGATCGACCTGGGGCCCACCCGTGATCTCGCGTGGTGGCCCGGAACCAATACTCCTGCATTTGTTCCAGTGAAACCAGGAGACTCATTGGTGCTCCACGGGCTCTTCCCGGTGGCGCGAGCTGTCGATCTCCGCATTCAGGTAAAAGGAACACGCGCGACTTACGAGCTATCGCCGACGGAGGTCACTGGGGGTGTGGAGGTCGTGATGCCTGCTCAGGCGTCACCAGGCGATTGGCGGCTCGTGATTGGCACGAGAGAGGGCCTGACGCCTCTCAAGGAGGTGGCGACATTGCGCGTTCGATGAAGGGACCCGCCGTGCTCTCACTCTGCAACAACGATCTCCCCTGCCACGCCCCTCGACACCAAGCCATTTCGTTGGCAAGATCCGCCCAAATGACACCAAGCCGCCGAGCCTTCATCTCCCTGAGTGGTCGTGTGGCGCTCGGGCTGCCGCTTCTGTCACTGGAAGCGTGTTCGCGTCGTGATTCCGTGTCCGTGACGTCGGACGCCGGCCGGTGGCAGTCCCTGATCGCGTATCTCGAAAAAGAGATTCCGTCGCGCCTGGCGGCTGCTCCTGCGACGCCGGGCGCCGCCATCGCGCTCGTGGCGAATGCGAAGCTCTTGTGGTCGCACGGATTCGGCGTGAAGGACGGAACGACGAAGGCGCCAGTCGATGCCGACACGGTGTTCGAGTACGGGTCCATCAGCAAGACGGTATTCGCATATGCGGTGATGAAGGCCTGCGAGAAGGGAATCCTGAACTTGGACACCCCGATGACGAAGTACACCTCGGACCGGTTTCTCGAGGGCGATTCCCGGCTCGATCTGATCACGCCTCGGCGGATCCTCTCTCATACCAGCGGCTTTCAGAACTGGCGGTCGAAGACCGATCCACTGAAGATCCAGTTCACCCCGGGCGCGCGCTGGAGCTATTCGGGCGAAGGCTACAACTATCTGCAGTCGGTGCTGACGCACGTGGCTGGCCACGTCGACCCCAACGACTGCAAGACGCTCGACGATGGGCTGCGCATCTGCGCAACGGATTTCGACGCCTACATGAAGGCGAACCTCTTCGTGCCGTTGGGCATGACGTCGAGTGGCTACCTGTATCGCGAGGGCATGGCGCGGCCGCACGATGAGAAGGGGCAGATCATCGCCGATCGCAAGCTGACGGCGATCGATGCGGCACGTTACGGATCGGCCGGGGCACTGCACTCGACCGTGAACGACTACGCGAAATTCCTGATCGAGATCATCGCGCCGAAACCTGCTGATGCGTACCGATTGAACACTGCCTCCTTTCAGGAGATGCTGCGTCCCCAGGTGAAAGTCACGGGCTTTCTCTCGTGGGGGCTTGGCTGGGCGATCGAGCAGCATCCGGGCATGGGCGACATCATCCAACACTCCGGTGACAACCCCGGATTCAAGACGATGACTGCAGCGTCTGTGCGGCGCCGATCAGCCTTCATCATCGTGACCAACGGCGACCGCGGATTCGATGACGTCATCATCCCGGTGCTTCGGAGCGCACCGATGCGCGAGTTCCTGCCGGTGACCGTGTAGTCATGCCACCACGACGAAGCAGGCTGGATTCGGTTCGAGCGATCGGGCGCACGCTGCCCGACGTCGAGGAGACCACGAGCTGGGGTGCGTTCGCGCTGAAAGTCCGCGGGAAGATGTTCGTCTGCCAGGCGATCAACAAGGCCGCCGAGCCGAACTCGCTGGTCGTGCGGATGGATTTCGCCCAGCGCGATGCCCTTCTCGCGGAAGATCCGGAGACCTACTATCTGAAGCAGCACTACGAGAACTACCCGTGCGTGCTCGTGCGGCTGTCGAAGGTGCATCCCGACGCGCTGCGCGATCTCGTCGCCGGCGCGCATCGCTTCGTGAGCGCGACTCTCCCAAAACGAAAACGCCCCGCTGTTTCCCGCAGGGCGCCCAAACGTCGCTAGCCATCTATCGGAGGATTTCGGCGGCCTGAGTTGAGTTGACTCTGTCCGGGTCCTGTCGGCGGGTTTCCCCGCCCGTCCTCGGCGCCAAGTGCACTGTCACGGGTACGAAAAGACCGATCACGGGTGAGGCGCCTGCGCGGCGGGCGGGGAGGCCCCTCCCGCCGCCACCCGCTAAAGAAAGACGGCGTCAACTCAACGAAGCCGCACCGACAGGTCTCAGTCGGTCGCACCGACACGCGTCAGCGGGATCGCACCGACAAACGTCAGTGAGATCGCACCGATCCTCGTCAGAGCGATCGCACCGACGATGAAGGTCCGGCTCAAGCCGGACACTACGTACGTCAGAGCACTCTATCGCTCGACGTCGCGTTCGCCTGTAGCGGTTCCGGGAGGTGGCTGACCCGGACCTGCGCCGCGACCACGTCCGGCGCCGCGTCCGCCACCAGGCGGCGCCGCGCCCACGCCCGCGCCATCATCCTGCACGGAGCGCCGCGGGCGATTGATGCCTTTCGCCGCATCCGCGGCGACGGCTCGGTCTTCGGCGCGCTCGGCCGACAACGCCATCGAGATCGCGGTGTTACCCGGATGGCAATCGTATGGAAGCAACACGCCGCCGTCGAGCGGGGTCAGTGGGAACGAGACGGTGAACGGCTTCTCATACGTCACCGGGTCATCGTAGGTCGCCTGATACTGAATGATCTTGTCAGCCACACGACGGAAGCGTTCCGTGATCACCATCTGCGTGCTGTGGCGCACGCCGTTGCCGTTGACGCCGATCGCGGTCTTGTCGGTGAGGTTCGTCGTCTCGACGACCAGCTCCTCGCCTTCCCAATGCGCGGTCGAGTCGCCAAGGTACTCACGGATCGACTGGCCGATGTGCTTGCGGCCGTCGGTGTAGAAGATGCGCGTGTCGGGAAGCATCTCGGTTGAGAACGCGACCACGCCCGGCGCCTGGACGATCCGGTTGCCGTTGCCGTAGATGACGCGAAGGATCGATCCCGCGATGCCGCGCGTGATGCAGCGCTCATACAGCGAGAAGTCCTCCCATGAATTCAGCGGGCCGGGGCCGTAGGTGCCGCGTGGCATCTGGCGTTCCTGCTGGTTCACCTTGATGGCCGGTAGACGACCGTCGGGCGGATCCACGATCAAGCGGGTCTGCGGGAACACGCGGCGCGCGTAGTCGAATCGGAAGCTGCTGTCGGCGTTGGTGTCGCGCTGCTTCGCCGCGTTGTCGATCTGCGTCTTCCGGGCCGCCAGCGCCGCGTCGTCGAGATAGAGCGGAGAAGGTCCGGCCGGTGCCGCTGCCTGCGGCGCGCCACCGCGTCCGAAGCCGCCTCGACCTCCGCCCGCGGCCATCCCGACGTTCTCCATGTCGTCGCTCGACCACACGCCCTGCAAATCAGGATCGCCCCAGGGCGTGCGCGGCGCCTTGTAATCCACGGCTTTTCCGCCGAACGCGGTGATGACGAGCGGCGGCGGTGTGGCGCGTGCCTGACCCGACACCGGTGTGCCGCTGTAGATGCACACCGCGACGATGGCCACAACCGTGCTCAGTGCAGTAATCAACCGACTGGTCATTTCGGCCCTCTCTAATGTGGAAAACCCGGCCTCAATAGTGATGAAGACCCCTCGCGAATGACGAGATTCTACTCCTGAAGGGTCGAGCAGTGGTACGTTAGTAGAGTCTACGGCCGGCGCCGAAGTGCAGCTGGCGCGACAGGAGTGAATATGCACCGGATCATGCCGGCGATGCGCAGTGCGTTGCTCTGCGTGGCGGCAGCGACAGTTTTTGTCACGATCACGCACGGCCAGTCGATTCTCGGCCCGGCGAGCGAGGCCAACCACTTCATTGCCACCCCGACCGGCTGGGCCCACCCGAAGACGCCCTGGGGTGAGCCCGACATTCAGGCCACGCTCAACATGATGCAGGCCGCCGGTGTTCCGCTGGAGCGGTGCGCGAACAGCTACCGTTTCGGCGGCCCACCGTGCGACATGAACAAGGCGTGGTGGACCGAAGACGAGTACAAACAGCGCGTCACCGCCGCGGCCGGTCGCGGCGACCTCGGCCGCCAGCTGATCAAGGAAGGCAATTTCGGCCGCGCGCTCCTCGCGGGCGTCACCGATCCCGCCACGCCGCAGCGGCAGACCACCTTGATCGTCGATCCGCCGAACGGGCTGCTCCCCGCGCTCACCCCCGAAGGCAAGCGCCGTGCGCTCGCCATGGGCAGTTCCTGGGCGCTCCCTGCCGAGGACCCGATCTACGAGGGTCCGCTCGACTTCGACTTCTGGGACAACTGCCGATCGCGAGGGATGCCGTCATCGATGATGCCGTATCGATACAACGGCGGTTTCAAGATCTGGCAGGCGCCGGGTGTCGTCGTGTTCGACCTCGAGATGATCCACGACGCCCGCGTCATCTTCACCGACGGACGGCCGGCGCTCAACTCTGCCATCAAGGGTTACATGGGCGATTCGCGGGGCCGATGGGAGGGCAACACGCTCGTCGTCGAGACGACCAACTATAAGGAAGGGCCGCCGCTCATCAACCTCGCCGTCGTTGGTTCACCTGCAGGCAACCGCTTCCCGGTCAGCGACAAGCTGAAGACGACGGAGCGGATCACGCGGTTGAACAACGACATGTGGCTCTACGAGATCAAGACGGAAGATCCGGTGATCCTCACCGGTTCCTTCACGGTGCGCTACCCGATGCGCAACGATCCGACGTACGAGTGGTGGGAGTACGGGTGCCACGAAGGCAACACGATCGTGCAGAACTACTCGTCGACCGACAAGTTCGAGCGCGAGCATCCGAAACCGGAACCGGCGCAGAAGCCGGTGCAGGTGTCTGCGGACGTCGCCAACGCCCTCGCCGGGAAGTGGACTGGCCGGCCGCGCATCCCAACGGTCGATTACAACGTGTTCCTGGAGTTCACGAAGAACCCCGATGGCACGCTGCAAGGCAAATTGATCGGCACCGATCTGAAGACGTTCCGCGGCCGCGTGAGCCCGAAGATCGACAAGCCGCTTCGTGACTTCACGATGAAGGATCGACGGATGAACTTCGAGCTGCCGAACGCGCAGCCATGGACGTTTGCCGGTGAGCTCTCGGCGGACGGCAACACCATCGTCGGCACGCTCAACAGTGCTCAGGGTGGAGCGCCGGTCACGTTCAAGCGCGAAGGATCGAGTAGCGCTACCGCGGCGCGCTGACTTGGTCCTTACCAAGGACCAAAGATTCGAGCAGCGCGCAGAACTCGCGCGCTGCCGTGATGTGCGGATTGTGGCTGGCGTCGATCTCCGCGTACGGCCACCCGTCGCGACGCGCGCGTGCCGCGAAGGGCGCGAAGGTGTCGATGCTGTCGGCGCGCTGACAGTAAATATAGGCGCGCGGCGGCAGCGGCATCCCTGAGAGCCGCAACGGTTCTTCGAACGCAGCGATCGGGTGGGGCACCCGGCGTGGCATCGCCCACGCGCGCTGGTCGTCAGTTGTGTCCGCCGGCATCTCGCGAGGCGGCACGCGCCAGCCATCGCCTGCGCGACTCGAGGCGCTCATCGCGTCGCGCGCGCGAGGCGGCAGTAAATCCATCAGCGACTGGCCATCCTCCGGCACGAACGCGTCCACGTAGACGATCCGCGCCACCCGGTTGCGCGCACGGTCGGCTACGCCGGTCGCAACCAGACCGCCAAAGCTATGCCCGATGAGGACCACATCGCGCAGGTCCTCGAACTCGAGCACGTTCACGACGTCTTCGATGTGGAGCGAGAGGTTTACTGCATCCGACGCGAGGTGCTGCCGCTCACCCAGTCCTGTGTAGCTCGGTGTGAAGACCTCGTGCCCCGCATCCCGCATCATTCCCCGCATTTTGCGCCACGCCCATCCCGATGACCAGGCGCCATGCGCCACCACAAACACCGCCATGCCGTCATCATGACAAAACCGTCATGGGGTCGGGAGTCATTTCGTGATTCGAAATGACT
>DASWZV010000091.1:0-13029 GCA_036407095.1 Vicinamibacterales bacterium
GGTCCGATCGCCGGTGCCGAGACCGCCCTGCAGGCGGCGCACCTGATCGCTCACCGCGTCGAGAATGCTGCGCTGCGTCTCGATGCGCCGGCGCCGTTCCTCCGCCGTCGCGCCGTCGCCGAACATCCGATCGAACACCACGCGCGGGTTGATCTCCATCGGCATCGGCGTCGTCGGCGTGCGCCAGGAGATCGTGTTCATGTAGGTGCAGCTGAAGCCGACGTCGCACGAGCCGACCAGACCGCTGTAGTCCTCGACCGCCAGCTCCAACGACGGAAGAAGGGTGTCCTGACCGATCTGCGCCGCGGCGAGCTGATCGATCGTGGTGCCAGCCTGAATGTCGGCACCGTCGGTGCGCTTCGGGTGCACGCCGTTCAGGAACACCGCCGGGCAGCGCGTATGGTCGCCGCCGTTGTCGCCTGCGCCCTGCGGTCCCGCCATCGCGTGCGCCAGGTTGCTCAGCACGACCACGTGATTCTTGTGCGCGGCGAGCGGCGACAGAATCGGCGACAACTCCAGCGCGCCGGTGGTGGCCGGCGTCCACTGGTTCATCACCGCGCCGTGGGGGATGAAGTTGAGGCCAAGCCTGGTCTGCGGCTTGGCTGCCGTCTGCGCCAGGAGGGTCCGGGCCGGCACCATCGCATCGAGAAACGGCAGCGACATGGTGACGCCGACGCCGCGGATGAACGTGCGCCGCGAGAGATGCTTCTTGAAGAGGGCGCTCATCTGGTCTCCTTGACCGTCGACGTGGTCTCTTTCATCTGGAACGGTACGCTGCGCGCAACGCCGAGCACGATCGACGAGAAGCGATAGTCCGTGGATCGCGCATCCTGAACGATCTTTCGCACCGCGGGCAGGTCGTAGTACTCGAGACCGCGGCCGACCGCATAGGTCAGCATCCGCTCGGTGAGCACACCGACAAACACCTCGGGTCGCCGGGTCAGCTCCTGACGCAACGCATTCACCCCATCGAGTTTGGCGCCGGTGAAGAGCGTGCCGGACGCGTCGATGACGGTGCCGTCTTCCTTCGCGCGCCAGCGGCCGATGCCGTCGAAGTTCTCCATCGCGAACCCGATCGGATCCATGACGCGGTGACACCCGGCGCATACCGGATTGGCTCGATGGCGCTCCATCCGCTCACGCAACGACAGCACCTTCCCATCCGCCCCGTTGTCGGGAAGCGGCGGGACGTTCGGGGGCGGCGGTTGCGGCGGCACGCCAAGCAGATTCGTGAGGATCCACTTGCCCCGTTCAACCGGAGACGTACGGTTCGGATACGAGGTCACGGTGAGGATGCTCGCCTGTCCAAGCAGACCGCGCCGCGCGTCGTTGGGGACCTGGACGCGCCGAAAGCGGCTGCCGTAGACGTTCGACATGCCGTAGTGCCGCGCCAGCCGCTCGTTGACGAACGTGTAGTCTGCGTTCAGCAGGTCCATCACGCTGCGGTCCTCGCGCATGATGCTGTCGAAGAACCGCTCGGTCTCGTCCTTCATCGCCTGCCGGAGGTTGTCGTCGAAGTCCGGGAAGGCGCCGAGATCGGGATTGGAGTTCTTCAGATTGCGCAGGTGCAACCACTGCTCGGCGAAGTTGTCGATGAGCGCCTTCGATCGGGGATCGGACAGCATGCGTCTGACCTGCTGTTCGAGCACCGCCGGCTGCCTCAGTTGTCCCTGCGCGGCAAGCGCGATGAGCGGCTCGTCGGGCAGGCTGCTCCACAGGAAGAACGAGAGGCGCGATGCGAGTTCGAGATCGCCAAGCCGATACACCGGCGAGGTTCTGTTGCCGGGATCGGGTTCGACGCGGAACAGGAAGTCGGGGCTCGCGAGGATGAACTGCAGCGCCGACTCGATGCCGCGATCGAACTGACCGCCGCTCTTCCTCCCCCTTGCGTAGAAGTCCATCAAGACGTCGACGGTCGCGCGATCCACCGGCTTGCGATACGCCTGCCGCGCGAGCGTCGTCAGGATCCGCCGTGCGCATCCGACTTCGCTCGCCTCGATCTCCGGCGAGCTTCGTCGAGACCGCGCCGGGCGGCACTGCAGGATCTTTCGTCGCGACGCCGTATCACCCGCTCCCGTCACCGCGTACGGACCTTCGACCGTGATGCGATCCACTGACGGATCGCCCATGATGTCGAGGCCGTCGATCGTCGTCCGGATGAACGGCTTGATCAGATCGTCGCGCGGCGCGTGGCTCTTCAGAACCGTCGTCGCCCAGATTGTGTGCGTGCCTGCCTTGACCGGGAGGCGTACGGTGAGACGGCGATCGAGATCGGCGCCGAACGTGCCCGGATTCTCAGCCATCCGGCCGAACTCCTCGCGTCCGCCTGCGGTGACCACCGTCAATCGCGCACCGTCCATCGCGATCTCGATGTCGTGCGGATCTTCCATGCCGCGCATCAAATCGAACGTGTTTCGCCACAAACGAAGCTTGATGACGTACTCGCCGTCGACGGGGAACGCGTGAACGATCGTCATGCCGCCGCGCGTGCCCGGCGGCAACCCCTCGATGTGCTGATCCTGTGAGAGATCCGGCCGCACGCGATAGGTCGCCGTGCTCGGGGTGATGTTCACGTTGCCGAGCGCCATCCGGCTGATGTTCCAGGACGCCGAGAGATATCGTTCCATCAGCGACGGTGACACAGTGAGCACGTCCGCGATGTTGTCGAACCCGCTGCTCTCATCGTCAGGAGGCAGGAGTGCGGTGGCGTCGATCTCGAGCGACAGCAGGTCGCGGATCGCATTCGCGTACTCGGCGCGATTGAGTCGATGCAGCGCGGTGCGGCCCGGGCGTGGACTCGCGGCAGCAGCTTGATCGATCGTGGTTTCGAGATGGCTGACGAACCCATCGAGCATCGCGGCGTCGGGCCGCGGCATCCCGGCCGGCGGCATCATGCCGGCCCTGACCTTCCGGATCACTCTCTCCCAGAGCTCGGGATGCTGTGCAACCGCGGTGAGATCAGCGTGCTCGAGCGACAGCTCACCCGAGCGCGTGCGGTCGTTGTGGCAGGTGGCGCAGTAGGTTTTGACCAGCGTCGCGTCAGGCGATGACGCGGCAGCAGTTGGCGACGCGGCCGTCCCCTGTGCGGAACCCGGAGGCCCGACAAGCACAACGGCAAGGACGAATGCGAGGGCGGCCGAGAGGAGTAGGGTTCGCACGTGCGCTCCGGCACGTACTATCCCACTAAATGACCGTCTTTGAGTAGAGTCCGTCGACACCGGCCACGAAGAACGGGCAAGGCCTGAGGCATGGCGCCTTATGCTTGTGAGATGAATCTTCGTCCGATCGGCTCGCTCCGTGTCTCCCTCGTCGGCCTGGGCTGCAACAACTTCGGGATGCGCATCGATGCCGCGGCCACCGAGCGCGTGGTCGGCGCGGCCCTCGACGCCGGCATCAACTTCTTCGACACCGCCGACATCTACGGCGCAACACAGAGCGAAGTGTTCCTCGGGCGTGCGCTGCGCGGACGACGGACACAGGCCATCGTCGCGACGAAGTTCGGCATGGCCGTCGACGAGCAGCGCAAGGGCGCGCGTCCCGACTACGTACATCGCGCCTGCGACGACAGCCTCACGCGTCTGGCGACCGACTACATCGATCTCTATCAACTGCATCAGCCCGATCCGACGGTTCCGATCGCCGACACGCTCGGAGCGATGAACGAACTGGTGCAGGCGGGGAAGGTGAAAGAGATCGGCTGCTCGAATTTCTCTGCCGAGCAGATGGACGAAGCCGCGCGCGCGACGAAGTCGGGTGCGGCACGATTCGTCAGCGTGCAGAACGAGTACAGCCTGTTGCATCGCGAGCCCGAGAAGAGCGTCCTGCCCGCATGCGATCGCCTCGGCCTCGCCTTCCTGCCCTATTTCCCGCTCGCGAGCGGTTTGCTGACCGGAAAGTACGAAGCTGGAAAAGGCGCGCCCAAGGACAGCCGATTGTCGCTGCCATGGACGTCTCGTTTCACCAGTGACAGGAACGTCCGCATCGCTGAAGCGCTGAAGGCGTTCGCGGCGGCGCGGAAGCGTACGCTCCTCGAGGTCGCGTTCTCGTGGCTCGCGTCACACCCGCAGGTCGCCTCGGTGATCGCGGGCGCGACGTCACCCGATCAGATTGGTGCGAATGCTGGAGCTGTGAACTGGTCGCTCACGCGCGAAGAGCTCGCCGAAATCGATCGCCTCGCCCCGTAAATGTGGTCCCGCTTTAGACTCGCCGGACGGTTAGATCACCGAATGCGCCAGCCAGCTTGACGCATCCTTACCCTTCGACTCGCTTCGCTCGCTCAGGGCAGGCGCGCGGCGATCCGCTCGCCCGCCAACACGCATCTCCGGCGTCCGCCTTACGATGCATCGAATAGGCGCCAAGAATTACCGGGCCACACGAAACGCATTCAGTGAGCCGCCCGTCGCGACGAGGAGCAGGGGCGGGTCGCCAATCCAGCCGACTTCCGGACGGCCTTGACCGCTAACCTGGCCGAGAGTCTTTCCTCCGACGGCATCCACGACGTATACCTTTCCATCTTGTGTTCCAAGCGCCAGCCACGGACGGCTGGAGGCGATGTTCGCGGTGCTGACGATGCCTGGGAGCTCCAGTCGCCACCTGCTGGCACCGTCGCCCGTGAGCGCTATCACGGTACTGACCATCCTGAGGTAATCGGTGCCAGACACCAGGATCGTGGCAGAGTCGTCACCTCCACTGACCTTCTGAACGCGAACCATGCTCGCGTAGACACCGGGCGCAACGGCGTCGACTCTTCCATCTCCATCGCCGTTGAAGATGTGTACCCTTCCGAGCGCTGATGTCGTGACGACCTGCGGTCTCCCGCGGCCGAGCACGTCCCCGACAGCAACGTGCCAGACGTTGCCAATGGCAGTCGACTTCCATCGAAGCTGTCCGTCCCCACTCACGACGTGCACACCGCCGCCACCGTTGTATCCGACCACGACTTCGTCGGATCCGTCGTCGTCCAGATCGCCCGCCCAGACATCATCGATGCCGCCGCCAGGATAGCTCCACAATCGACGACCACTGATGTCATAGGCGTCGACTCCGGGGGTGATCCACTGGGTGAATATCATCAGAATCGGATGCGGGACTCTTGCCAGACGAACTGTCCTTCCGCCGGTGGGCGGAAGCATGAACTCCTGCTGTATCTCACCGGCAGTGTTCATCTGGGCGCCGCGGGCGAATCCGATCGCGTAAATCACGAGGTCCTTCTCGTCGCCGACGACACCGCTCCAATGACCCGGCGACAACCACGCGGCTGCCAGCTCTCGTACCACCGGAGTTTGCGCAACGGCGGTGAAGTGGAAGGCGGCGACAACGATCAGCACCACGCTGGTTCTCTTCATGCGTTCAACCTTCAAGCCGTGTCGTGACAGGTGAGGCCGAGCTTTTTGAGTCGACAATCTATTGAACGCGTCTTGAGGGTTTTCTGAACACATCTGGCCTCTGTCGAGAGAAGCGCGAAGCGCACAGGCGGGAGGCGGCCCGTCAATTGTTCGCAACCGCCGCGATCAGTTCGGACCACCGCGGCGTTGGTGTCTTTCGCAGAATCGCAGTCGCACGAATCAGCGTCTCCGGTGTTCCGCTGGTCGCGCTCACCGATCCGGTCGCCGCGTAGACCAGCAGCTTTTCGGTGATGTTCGTTCGGAACGCGTCTGCGCGCTGCAGCAGGACTCGCCGCATGTCGACGACGCCGTTCATCGGCGTCCCATCGACGAACGCGCCTGAGGCATCGACGGGGCCGATCTGATCGTTCGTGCGCCAGCGACCCAGCGGGTCGAAATTCTCCAGAGCATAACCGAGCGGGAAGAAATTACGGTGGCAGTTGACGCACGGCTCGACGGGCAGCGTGCGGGTCTGCGGCGTGATCGGCAGCTCGGGCTTCACCGGTTGCGCCCCGGGAAATCCATTCGGCAGCGGCGCTCCCAGGAAGTGCAGGCGGATCCATCTCGCGCGTGTCGCCGGCGTCGTATAGGCCGCGTCGACACCATGCTGATGTCTCGACGTCACCATCAGGATGCTGCCCTGGCCCAGCAGTCCAATGCGTTCGGCCGACGACGACACGCGCCGGAACCGCGGGCCGCTCACGTTCGCGACGCCGTAATGCTTCGCGAGCTGCTCGTTGAGAAACGTGTAGTTGGCGCTCCAAAGCTCGATCGGATCGCGGTCCTCGCGCAGCTGACTGAGCAGGAAGAGCTCGGTCTCCTTGGCGAGCGCGTCACGTAACGACACGTCGTACTCAGGAAAATACTTCTTGTCCGGATCGGCTTGTGGCAGGGTATCGAGCTGCAGCCACGGGAAGAAGAAGCGCCCGACGAACGCACGCGCGCGATCGTCGGCAAGCATGTGATGAACGAGTCGCTCGAGAACGACGGGATCGTTGAGGCGATCGTGCTTCGCCGACTCCAGCAGCGCCGCGTCCGGCACGCTGTTCCACAACATCGATGCAAGCCGCGTAGCGAGGTCACGACTCGTGCCCGTCGTTGCGTCCGTGCCTGCCCCAAGAGCCTGCGCGATCGACGTGAGCATCGCGCCGGCCGTCGCGCGATCGGGCCGGGGCGCACCAACGGGCGGCATGGCTCCGGACTGAAGCTGACGGTAGGCTCGTGCCCACACCTCCGGGCTCGCGGTCGCATCGAACCGTACGAGCAGGGTCGCGGACGGCGATCGTGTGACGCCGTCATGGCAACTGGCGCAATACGTGTCGATCGCCTTCGACCCGTCGGGCCCCGTAGTGGCGGCTTCCGCAAACGATACGGTAGGACGCGCGTTGCCTTGTGCCGATATCTGCTGGCGAGACCAGACCCCTGTCCCCAGTATGAGAAGACACGCAGCGATGCGAATCGAGCGGCGCCGGGGCATGTCGTCACAGTTCATCCCGAGTCAGCCTTCCAATCAACCCCCCAAAACGAGGGCGGTGGCATGAGTCGGCGGGCAGCGAAAGAGGAGAGATCGACCTGCGCGACCAAACACCTGCGCGTGATTCGTGGCAGAATCGGCGCTCGATGACTATCAAGTCCACGACCTCCGGCGCTGCCCTTCTTGTGTTGCTGTGTTCGGTCTGCCTCTCGGCACAGTGGGGCAAGTTTCAAGACCAGACTGTTCCGCGCGATGCGAAGGGCGCCGTTCGCATGGACGCACCAGCGCCGCGAACAGCCGACGGAAAGCCTGATCTCTCCGGCAACTGGCTGCGGGCCGATCGCGAGCCGCTGCCCTCCGAGCTCGCGGGTCTTTTCACCCAACGCAACCGCGATGCCGGCGGTGACGTCGTCGTCGAGCCTCCGGTGACGGTGTTTCCTCCCGATCCGAAGTCGCCGCCGCTGGCTGCGTTCTGGGACATCGCGACGAACATCACAGGTGGACTCCCGCTCACGCCGTGGGCTGCCGACGTCAAGAAGAAGCGGATGGCGAGCGACATGAAGGACAACCCCGACGCCAACTGCATGCCGATGGGGCTCACGCAGTTCCACATGCAGCCGCAGCCGCGGAAGATCGTCCAGACGCCGAAGCTGATCGTGATCGCGTACGAATCCAACTACGGGCTGCGCTACATCTACACCGACGGACGCAAGCTGCCGCCGCAGGGTGAGCCGCAGCCGTGGTGGTACGGCTACTCGGTCGGACGATGGGAGGGCGACACGCTGGTGGTGGAGACCAACAACCTGCGGGGAGCCGAAGAGAGTCCGTACGATGGCTGGCTCGATGTGCGTGGCACGCCGTTCAGCGGCCAGGCGAAGTTCACCGAGCGCTTCCGCCGTCCGATATTCGGCAAGCTGGAGATCGACGTGACCGTCGAGGATGCGAAAGCGTTCACCAAGCCGTGGACCGTCCGCATCAATCAGCGCGTGTTGGCCGACGAGGAGCCGATCGAGTTCGTGTGCAACGAGAACCAGCAGTTCCGGCGGAGAATAAAGATCGACTGACCTGCGTCGCCGCCCCGACCAGAAGCCTCGGCCCGTCGTCTGATTGACTGCCGACCTTCCGCGGAGGGACTGCGATGCCGAAGTACGCGTTTAGCGCCCTCGTGCTCTCACTGGTGCTGCCATCAATCGCAGCCGCCCAGTCAGCGCAGTCACTCAACGTCGACGCGATTCGACTCGCGTACGTGAGCCCGCAGCGCGCCTTCTCTGAATCCAACGACGGGAAGGCCGCACGAGCAAAACTCGACTCGCTCCAGTCCGAGAAGTCACGCGAAGCGGAAGCCCGCAATGCCAGGTTGAAGGCGCTTCAGCAGGAGCTCGCCCAGCGTTCGTCTGTGCTGGCCGAGAACGCCAGGCGTGAGCGCGAGCAGGAGATCGATCGCTTTCAGCTGAACCTGCAACGGTTCATGGAAGACGCTCAAGCTGAATTCCTGGGCGTGCGGCGGGATCTGGAGAACGCGTTTCTCGCGAAGTTCGCACCGGCCGTCGACTCCGTCGCCAGAAAACGCGGGCTGCTCTTCGTCCTGAATCAGGACTCGGGGGTACTCGCCTGGGCCGATCCGAGCTTCGACATCACGCCCGACGTCGTCGCCCTCGTGAATCAGCCGAAGCCCTGACGGTGCGCGCGCTTCCGCGCTCGTAGACGGGCCGCCTGAAGGCGGCCCGTACGTACCGCAAACGGGGTTCAGCCGATTGAACCGCCAGGTTGCGCTGCAGGCTGCGTGAGGATCAGCGGTGGCTGCGGCGCCGGAAGAGCCTCCGGCGCTTTGACCTGCTCAGGATTCACTTCCTGATCCTTCGGGCTCGGGACGGCCGCGCGATCGAACCACAACGACCAGATCAGATCGACCTGAGGATCTTCGAAGAGATTGTGCAGCAGGTTCCTGGCGACGTCGGGCTTCACGCCGATCGCGCCGGCGAATGCCTCGATTGACTGGAGCGCCTCCGTATCGCCAGCCGACGTCTTGAAACGGCCGTACAGAATCGCCGCCTCAATCGCGCCGCGGATGCCCATCGGCCGCAGCTTTTCGAGGGCGGGACCAACGTACGTGAGGAGGATCGCCTGGTCCATCATGTCGAGCACGTTTCGCCACTCGATATTGGTTCGCCGAAGCAGACTCACGGGATCCTGGTTTGCGAGATGCGCGGCGCTGGTGACGCTCGCTTCGATAAGCCGCGCAATGATGTCGGGCGTCAGCCCTTGAATGTGTTCCCAGAGCGGCTCGACTTCTTTCCCGGCGTTCACGTTGATCCGCTGGCGCGCGGTGTCCTGCACCCAGCTCATGACGGTCGCAACCGGCAGCATGCCGATCCCGAACCCGAGCATCGGCACGAACGTGTCTTTGATCAACGCCTGGGCAAAGCAGGCGACGATCGGCGTCAACGCCATTCGAAACCACATGCCGTGCAGAGCGTTGATCGGCAGATTGAGGATGCGGAATCGGTCGGTGAAGTCGTACAGCGACCAGAGGTAGGCACCGGCGAATCCGGCCAATGCTGCCGTTGGCGTCTGCTGGACAAACAGCAGGAGCGGCTGCGGCAGACCGAGTGCGTTCTGGCTGTATTTCGAAATCAGCACGACCATCGCCCCGAACGTGAGCACCGTGCTGAGCGCAATCGGATAGAGATACGCCTCGATATCGAGGTCGAGCCGGCGCCTCCACTCTTCGCTGCGCATGTCGACGCTCGCGCGGAACGCGACCGAGTACTTCCCGATGGCGTTGCTGTTGGTCAGCAGCGAACGAATCAGCTCCTTGCGGTGGCTGAAGCGGCGCGTATAGGCGTACAGCAGCAACGCGAACAGTGATGCCGGTACGAGCGTCAGGAGCCAGAACAGGAAACCGACCATTGCGCGTCCCTCCCTATATGACCCGTCTGTACTGGGTAGAACGCCCGCTCTTCGAGAACCGAACAGCTTGCACGAACGAGATGCGCCGGAGAGGTGCCTACTTCAATCGCGCGGCGGCGACGGCGATGTCCCGGTGCAGCAGCGGCTACTTGCCACCTGCTTCTTTGCGGGCCTCGTCATCCTGGTAAGTAATCTCCTTTCCAGAACGCGTCTTGATGATCGGCAGCGTCGTTCGAACGAGGTCCTTGCCGAGCTCGATGACCGCCACTTGATCGGTGCCCTGTTCGTCCTTGAAGCCGATCGTCAGAAAGTGCTTACGCTTCTTTGAAAATAACGTGAGCAATCCGATTGGCCCAAGCAAGACGGTGGTGGCCACGGCAGCGCCGACACGTCGTCCGGCCTTCTGGCCGTACTCGAGATCGATGATTGACTTGTAAGGTATGCGAAGCGACTCGCCGCGAAACGGCTTGTCTTCAGCCGTCAGCGAGAGCGCTTCGGCGTTCCTCGTGTCCAGGAGTCCCTCGACCGGCTCCTTGGCTCCTGCAAACGCGGCGGCCGTTCCTCCGAAGTACGCAGCTTTATCACCGTCGATAGCCAGCAAGACTGAAGGTGCCAGCATCGACACGATCAAGGCAGTGGCGACAGTTCGCCTCATGTTTCCTCCTTATCGACTGGCCGGCTCAGCAGTTTAGGGCCAATCGGCAATGTCGAGTCGAAGCCGAACACGACCTCTGACGAAGCGCGCTTGTGTGTGAAACGGCGGCACGCTTAAAGGCGACGCGATCAGCGAAGGAACTAAAGAAGGCGGCCCCTACGATCGATGTGCATTTACAACATCAGCGTCAACGTGCCAGTGGCGATCAGCGCGGCTGACCAGATCAGATCGAGGTTGAACCACGCGCGGCGCAGGATGCCGACACCGAGCTTCTCGAACACCAGCACCGCCACGAACGCTGTCACGATCAGATAGCCGACGGCATGCAGGCCGGTCGCGAAAAACGCCGCACCCGCACCCACGCCCGCCGCGTGCATGTGATGCGCGTGCGCTCCGGCGTCCGACATCGACATGCCCATGAACACGGGGACGACCATCAGCCCCGCGCCATGCGCGGTCGCCATCAGGAACGACCACACGGTGAGCCCGCCCATGCTCACGCGCATGCCGCCCCATCGCGGGTGGCGGTGACGGAAGAGACGCAGCGCACCGAGCGAGACGAGCAGCGCGGCAATCGGCCAGCGCAACCAGCCGAGCGGAATCACGAACCCGATCCCGAGCGCCACACCGACTGCGCCGGCGACCGCGAGCGCATGCCCTGCACCGAGCGGCACGAGCGCACGCAGCACCGCGCCGCGACGCTGTTCCTGCATGCCAAGCGCCACCGCAAACAGCCAGCCCATTCCCGGGTTGATGCCATGGAAGGCACCCAAGGCGATCAATGTTGCCCACGGGAACGTCATCTCGGTCGACATGACACAGCTCCTTCGCCATGCAAGAAGGCCTCAGGCCTCTGGCCTCAGGGCCAGGGCTGGTCCTGGCCCGAGACCTGATCCCTGGCCCAGCCCTGAGGCCAGAGGCCTGGGCCCTGAGGCCTACGAAAAGCAGTACGAGTCCGAGCTCGCGTCGCCGCCTTCGAGATGCACCTGGTGCGGACGCATGCCGTCGAACTCGACGAAGCCGGCGGGATCGAGTTCGATGCCGCCGCCCGCGCGGACGTCGATCTTCGCGAGCCAGCCCTTGATGCCGTCGGGGTAGAACTGATCGTCCCAGGCGCGATAAAGCGAGTTGGTCACGTACAGCCGCTTGCCGTCGCGGCTGATCTCCACCATCTGCGGTGCACCGTTGAGCGGCTTGCCGGGACGCGCTGGATGCGGCTGACGACGGACAATGCCGCCGATCTTCACGGAGCCGGTCTCGACTGGATTGAAGGGATCGGAGACATCGAACTGCTTCAACTCGCCGGTCCCCCAGCACGAGACGTACAGGAATCGATCGTCGAGCGAGAGGTTGATGTCGGTGACGAGCGGCGGCACCGCGCCGAAACCCTTGAGGAGTGGTGGCAGATCGTCAGCGGCCGCTGGTTCCGCGGCGATCTCGATCACCTTGCGGATGCGCCACGACGCATGCTTGTTGTTGCCGTCGCGATACCACATCCAGATCGACGCAGACAGGTCCTTCGGGCTGGTGACGACGCCGACGAAGCCATAGGTTTCGTTGGGATCGTGCGCGGGACGCAGCTCGAGCACCATCTGATACTCGGGGCCGAGCTCCAGCTTCTGCAGATGCACGCGGCGGTTGAGATCCCACACGTGGAGCGCGTTGCCGTACTTGCCGCCGAGGAGGAGCTCGGGATTCACGCCGTTCTCCACCATGTTCGGTGTGCCCCACTCGCTCGTGATCATCGTGTCGTGACCGAGATGCCACCAGAAGTCGTAGGCAAGCTGCTGCGGTCCGCGATCCTTTTCCCAGCGTCCTTTGATCTCGAAGGTCTCCGGGTCGAGCACGAAGATGCCGCCGGGGCCGTCGCCATCGGCGTTGCCGAGCGCGTTGACGTAGATGCCGTCGGGGCCGCAGTGCGCCGTGTGCGGGCGGCTGTAGCCGGTCTTGCGGATGACTTCCTCGGCCTCGATCACTTTCACGAGCTTCGGCTGCCGCGGATCGGGCGCGGTATCGAGGATGTGAATCCGCGACGACCGCATGCCAGGCACCACGAGGTAGCGCCGATGCATGTGCGGGTGCGGCGAATTCGGACACAGGCACGAGCTGCACGCGTTCCAGCCGAAGTGATGCAGCTCATCACCCGCTTTTGGCATGTCGACACGCGCGATCTGCGCGCCGTACGCTGGCGACGCGGGATTCACGTCGAGCACCGTCAGCGCATCGTTGCGGGTCGGGTCTGGATTGAGCAGCGCCACATACGCCACGGTCTCCACCGGCGCCTGCATGGCCATCGTTGGCGATGGATAAAACGTCTGATCCGGAAGCAGCTTCGGCATCGTCTTGCCCCTCTCTTGAGCGGTTCAATGACCGCGTGATCGAGAGGCTAAGACCGGGGGAACGCCAGCGTCCTTTAGGAACGCTGGCGTATTTCTGAAAGATCTCTGAAACGCAGAGATCGCAGTGATCGGAGAGCGACGGAGGTTACGGAGGCACGGTTTCGCACGGAGATACGGAGGAACGGAGGTCAGACGGAGGCAACCAAACCGCGATCGACTGTGAAGCGAGTGGGGCCGCGCGAAACCGTTTCTCCGGGCTCTCCGAAA
>DASWZV010000092.1:0-51189 GCA_036407095.1 Vicinamibacterales bacterium
CGGCGAGTCTCTCTATACGCGCTTGTTTTCGTGAGCGGCTCTCATCCCCTCGCGCGCGAAGCGCGCGACCCCACCCGCGCCTGTAACGTTCGACAGCATGGGGCCTCCGTCTGACCTCCGTGTCTCCGTTTCTCCGTGCGAAACCGTGTCTCCGTAAACTCCGTTTATTGATTTCGTGGAGCCGGCGGCGGTGGAGTCGTTACCGGCCGCTCTGTGAGGGTGCGGCCGTCGGCGAGGGTCACCGAGACGAACAGGCCTCCCGGCGTTCCATCGCGCAGCGGGCGCACCGACACCTTGACCTCATCGCCCGGCTTCAGCGTCGTCGACTTCCACCCCGCCTTCACGAGATACGCGGGCGACGTCATCTCGACTTTCCACGTAATGGTGCCGCCCTTCTCGTCATGCACGTCCACTTCCATCCAGGAGTGCGGATTGGTCCAGCCGAACTGCTTGACGGTGCCGACGAGCGTCACCGACTTCGTCCGGTCGATGCCGGCCGCGGAGTGGTGCGCCTCGGCGACTCCGGTCGCCACGAGCAACAGCGCGGCAAGCGAGGCGGCGAGCAGGGTTTTCATCGGACGTTCTCCTTGGATTGCGTGCTCGGAATGTGCGAGTTGAGATCGGGCAGGCATTCGACCTCGGTGATCTCCTGATCGTCGACGCGGTTCCAGCGCTTGGTCCACTTCATCTCGCCCTCCCAGCTCTTGGGATCGGTCAGCGTGTATTCGATCTCGAGCACGCCGCCGCCCTTCAGCAGCCGGATGCGTTCGACGATGTGGAGGGCGTCGGTTGCAATGACGCCAGTGTCGATCCAATGGTGATCGTTCACGAAGTGAGTCGTGTCGACGACCAGCGTGTCTCCTTCCCACTTCCCGATCGACTCGCCGTTGAACGTGCGGACCACGACGTCGGGATCGGAATGCGGACGGCCGTCGAGGTAGATCACGCGCAGGCTGTTCATGAAGTGGCTGATCATGTAGATCGCCGTCGGCATCTGGATCATCCCGACCGGCCACACCCGCGTCATGATGAGCGGCAATCCCGCCGGCCAGCACTGCCCGATGTCGTCACGATAGACCTTGCCTTCGGCCTGCGCCTTCTTCATCGCATCGAAGTGGACCTGCGCGGCCGGCGTCAGCTTGTTTGCCGGCGGCGGCGGGCCAAAGCGCCATGAGTTCGGGCTGCCGAGATCGATGAACCACGTTCCTGTCAGATCGAACGGCGGCTTGGGTCGCGGCTTGGCAAGGTTGGCCGGCGCCAGCGGACTCAGTTGCACATCGGGTGCCGGCGTCTGCGGTGCCTGCGCCGCAAGCGTGACAGCCATGCTCGACGCGAGAACCGCAGCGACAAGCACCTTTTGCATTTTGAGTTTTGCATTCTGCATTACTTGTCCCTGACCTTCATCCTGACTGCGCCCTTCTCGTCGACGTACTCGCGATTGTTCTCACACACGAACTCGACCATCTTGTAGTTCGGCATGCGTCGATACGCGAGCGTGTAGACGACCGGCTTCTCCAGCACGACCGGATCCTCGATCGTGATCTGATCGTGGAGCATGTCGGGCGTGAGCAGTCGAATGCGTTCGGTGATGCGCATCTGGCTGCTGTGCGGCAGCATCTGATACGCGAGCACCGACTCTTTGATGCCCACGGTGTCGACGACCAGCGTGTTCCCCTCCCACCGGCCGACCGAGTGGCCGTAGTAGCCGGGCGGAACTTCGTCGATCGGCGGCTGCGGCTGATTCATGTACACACGTCGCACTTCGCTGAACGCTTCCGTGATGATCGTGATCTGCTTCGGCTGCGGAATGATCTCGATCGGGTAGAGCGCTACCGCCATCATGCGCGGCATCCCATAGGGCACGCAGCTCACCGCCGCCGTCGCCAGCGGTTCGCCGCGCCTGGTCGCTTCATCTTCCGCCGCACGCCTCGCCTCGTACGGCTTCGCGTACGGCGGCTTCAACACGATCGGGCTTGGAGGGGCTGGAGTGAGCGCGGGATCGGCGCCGCGCCCGGCGCGATAGGGCGCCCAGACGCCGGAGAGATCGGGGCTCGTCGATGCAGTGGCCTGGGCCGCGGTTTGGGTCGCCTGCCCACCTTCGCCGAGGCTGCGGTGGGCGAGAAGGCGGCCCCCACGATCGGAAAATCCCCCAGAGATGAAGAGGGCGAGCAACAGCGATGCCCCCGCCGCGATGCGCATCACTGCCGCCCGCCCGGGCCGGGGCCGTTGCCGAGCACCCGACCATCTCGCAACGTCACCTGCGACAGCAGTCCGCCTGCATCGCCATTCCGCAGCGGGTTGATCACCGCGGTCAGCTTGTCGCCCGCCCTGACGTCGCTGAATTTCCAGCCTCCCTGCATGAGGATGCTGGGACTCCCCAGTTCCACGCTCCAGTGTTTGACGGTGCCCTTCTCGTCGGGCACGTCGAGCTCGATGTAGACGTGCGGGTTCGTCCACTCGAACGCGGTGACCGTGCCGACGAGCGTCACACGCTTCGCGGTGTCGAACATCGCGAACGAATGATGCGCGCTCAGCTGCGTCGCACCGAGCAGACCGACCAGCAGCGCCGCACTCACCGCACGTCGCATCGTCGTCACTTGCTCTTTTTCGCGGCCGCTTCTTCAGCGCGCGCAGCGCTCAGGATGTTGCGCAGCCCGTAGTTGCCCTCGTGGCAGCCGTACTCGAAGAGCGGCTGGCTCGAGTCTTTCGTCAGCTGCATCGTGTAGGTCCAGGGGCGTGTCCATGTCGAGGGATCGTTGATGGTGACCGACCATTGGATCTTGTTGGGCGCGACCGGCGTGAACCGTTCGACCAGCGTGAAGGTCCCGGGGTCGGCGTTGCGGTACGCGCCGCGATCGCTGAAGTTCTTCGTCTCGACGACGAGCGTGTTTCCTTCCCAGCGGCCGCGCGCGTTGCCCATGTACGATTCGATCGCTTTCCCGGGACGCGCGCTGGCGTCGAGTGGGATCACGCGGGCCTCGTGGACCATCTCATACCGAATCGCGACGATGCCCGGCGCTTGTGTAATGTCGTAGGCATTGCCGTAGATGGCCGGCATCATCGATCCGGGGATGCCGCGCGTGATGCAGCGATCGTAGAGGCTGCGGTCTTCCCACGAGTCGGCGTCGCCGTGGCCGCTCGCGCGACGCGCCGCAGCCGCCGCCTGGCGTGCCGCGGCGGCCTTCTGCGCCGCCGGCGTCAACGCCGGGATCCTTCCATCTGGCGGATCGGTGATGAGCCACGCCCGGCTGTTCTTCGCGTCGTAGTGCTCGTACCAGTGCACCGGGCCCGCGCCCGTATCACGCCCACCGATGCCCGCGGCGTTGGCGAGCGCGCGCTCGTTGCGCTCTTTGACGATGTCGGCAAACTCCGACGAGTCGTCCACGTCCTCGAGCTTCTTGCCCTCGAACTGGCTCGGACGCTCCATCGGGATGCCGTTCTCGTCCTTGTTCGTATACGTGCCCTGCAGATCGGGATCACCCCACGGCGTCTTCGCGGGCGCGTAGGCGGCGGTTCCGCCAACGGCATTCGCCGCTCTCGACTGCGCGGTCTGCATCCGGGCCGCCGCCGCGAATCCAACGACGAAGGTCGCGGTCAGAACAATAGTGGACAAGAAGCGCAGCTGTCTGGTCATGGAAATCGTCCTCACCGGCCAAATCTTGGGACGCGCTACGGCCGCGAGTCAAGAGACCAAAGAGAGTGATTTTCCGCAAATCTGCAGGAAACGGAGGCTAGGGAGACACGGTTTTCGCACGGAGGCACGGAGAAACGGAGGTCGGACGGAGGGACACCGCGCCCGTCCGATTGAGGCGGGTGGGGCGCGCGCTATGCACGCGATGGGACGGGAGTCGCTCGCGAAAACAAACGCGGCAGAAACGCTTTCCGCGCTTGTTTTCGTGAGCGACTCCCGTCCCATGCGTCGGCCGCAGGCCGACGCCCCCATCCGCAGCTGATTGCGAGTCAGCAGTCAGCTCCGTCTGACCTCCGTGACTCCGTGTCTCCGTGCGAGACCGTTCCTCCGCCCAACTCCGTCGGCTCCGGAGTTATTCGAAGATCGACGACACAATGATGGGCAGATCACCGAGGACCGTCGAGCGAATGCGGTCATCTTTCTCGAACGTCGAGCGCGGCTCGCCGCGAGCAGCGAGATCGATCACGTCGACCTGGCGACTCAGTGCATCGACCAGCCAGGTCTCCCGCACACCGTACGTGCGGTACCAATCCAGCTTGATGGTGCGGTCATGGAGGCCCGTCCCGAGCGACAGCACTTCGATCGTGAGGTCGGGGGCACCGAAGACGCGTTCGCGCACGATCGACATTCGCTTCGCCGAGATGAAGACGATGTCCGGTTGCACGACCAACGCTCGCTCGACGTCGAGCACGACGTCGACCGGCGACACGCAGACTCGCCCCAAATCTCGATCGCGAACGTGTGACTCGAGCAGGGCGGTCAGGCGTGTCACCACGGTCTGATGTCCCCAACGCGGGGCCGGAGGCTCGCGCACGACGCCGTAGACCAGCTCCATGCGTCGCGTGGTCTCGGGATACTGAAAATATTCGTCGGTGCTCAGACGTCTTGCCTTGGCCATGATGGTGACGACGACGATGCCATCGTCGACGGCAAAAGGCAAGCGGTCGGTGAGATCGGTCAGACGCGGCTGACCCGCGCGCGACGCTGGGCGAGGAACCGCGGGCGCAGCGTCCACCAGATGCGAAAGCCAAGCAGCAGCGCAACCGCGACCGCCCAGCGCCGTGGCAGCGTGATGTCCGCTTTTACCAGCCACCAGAAGTGGATGACACCGAGGATCGCAGCCACGTACACCAGTCGATGCAACGTCTGCCAGCGGCGCCCCAGCTTTCTGATCGAGAAGCGGTTCGACGTGATCGCGAGGCTGAAGAGGATGACGAACGCGGCCATGCCGACGGTGATGAACGGCCGCTTGAAGACGTCCTCGATCATGAAGCTGACCTCGAAGTAGTGCACGAAGACGATCCAGGTCAGCAGGTGCAGGGTGACGTAAAAGAACGCGAACAGGCCGAGCATGCGCCGGAACTTGATCGCCTGGTTCCAGCCGGTCAGGCGGCGCAGCGGCGTGATCGACAGAGAGATGCTGATGAACCCGAGCGTCCAGTCCCCGGTGAAATCTGTGATGTAGTCGCCCGGGTTTGCGGTGAGCGCGTTGAAGTCGCCGCCGTAGAAATATCGGTAGAACTTGTAGGCCAGCGCCGCGGCGGGCAGGCACGCCGCGGCGAAGATCAGGATCTTGGCGACCGTGATCGGCTTGCCCTGAGCGAGCAAAGCGAGCCGAAGGGGCGTCAAAAATTCTTGCGCAAATCCAGTCCGGCGTACAGGCTCTGCACCTGATCGGCGTATCCGTTGAACATCTCCGTCTTCCGGTTGGCGACGAAACTCGGGAGCCGGCGTTCGCGTGCCTGACTCCACCGCGGGTGATCCACCATCGGATTCACGTTGGCGTAGAAGCCGTACTCGTTGCGCGCCATTTTCTGCCATGTGTTCAGCGGCTGCTTCTCGACGAAGCGGATTCGGGCCAGCGATTTCGCGCCCTTGAAGCCGTACTTCCAGGGCACCACGAGACGAATCGGGGCGCCGTTCTGCGCGGGCAGGATCTCCCCATAGATGCCGACCGCAAGCAGCGTGAGCGGATGCTTCGCCTCATCGAGGCGAAGACCTTCGATGTACGGCCACTCGAGCAGATCGGTCCGCTGCATCGGGAACTTGCCGGTGTCCATCGCCGTGGTGAACTCGACGAACTGTGCTTTCCCGGTCGGCTGCACTTTGTTGATGATCTCGGCCATCGGAATGCCGACCCACGGAATCACGAACGACCACGCTTCGACGCAGCGGAAGCGATAGACGCGCTCCTCGAGCGCATTCTGCTTGATCAAGTCGTCGACATCATAGTCGCCGGGCTTGGCAACCTCGCCGTCGATCTTGATTTTCCAGGGACGGGCTTTGAAGCCTTTCGAGTTCTGCTTCGGGCCATCGCCTGCACCGGGCGCGAACTCGTAGAAATTGTTGTAGCTGGTGACGTGGTCGTACAGGCTTGGCGCCTCGGTGGTGCTGAGCGGACTCTTCTTCACGTTCGGCAACTTCGGCAGGCCACCGCCTTGCGCGGCCACACGATCCGCGAACGTCCCCATGCCGACAGCCACCAGAGCCGCCGCCGACGCCTGGATGAACTCCCGACGCCTCAGGTACACGTTCTTTGGAGTTATTTCGGACGAACGGATGTCAGGCGCCTTTTTGATCAGCATTTAACGATTATAGGCCCCCTTTGCGGCAGAAGGATTAAGCCGAGCCTACCTGACCGCTTTCCAATCCCCCGTCCTGGACAGTGCGTATGCGAAACACCGCTCCGCCCGCTGCTCCGCTTCCCGCTGGGCCGTCGCGGACACCGCCATCCGCAACTCAGCGTCGACAGGGCAGGCGATCGATTTGGGCGGCGGTGCTACGGGCGTCTGCCTGGCAAAGTAGCGGGCTGCCCCGACCCGGGCCCAGAGCGGGCGGTCGGCGAGGGCCTTCGACACGAGCAGTTCGGCCATCGCCGTGCGAATCGTCATCTCGACGCCTTCACGCTGCGCGAGCAGAGGTGCCGGCGCAAGGTCGAGGGTCGTGCCGGTCACTGCTGCGCTCACCCACCATGGACGGCCGGTCTCGTAACGGAAACTGTCGAGCGACCCGTGCAGCTCGATCGTCACGGGCGCGACGGTGGTGCCAAGCGTCTTCGACAACGACGCATGCGCTCGCATCGCCATCTGCTCCACTTCGGATTCCGGCATCGACGATCCCTTCGGCACGTGCACCACGATCGTCGGCACGCGAGCGGGAGCACCGACGGGGGCCGGTGCGGCTGTCGCTGCGCTCGTGGTTGACGCGGCGCGGGTGTCGAGCGCGCGGCCATCGAGGCCCGCCAGCGTCAGTCCGGGGTAATACTGCTTCAAGATCGCTTCGACGGTTTCGCCGCGACGGGCGCGTTTTCCCGCACCGATCACGCACATGCCGACGCCATGTCCGTAACCGACGCCGGTGAAGCGCACCTTGTCACCGTGTCGCGTCATCGTGAACGCCGTACTGCGAAGCTCTCGCGTGCCGATCGCCTTCCGAAACGGATCGCCGAGGATGGAATCAGGGCGCAGGCCCGAGAGATGAAGACGCGCCACGCGACCCGAGGCAGTGCGTCCGTCGATACCGATGTCTTTCAGACGCGCGCCTCCGAAGCCGACACGGGCGAGCGCCTGCCGGATCTCCTGCAGACTCATCTCGAGCACCCACGGCATTTCGTCCTGGTGCACGTCGTCGCGAACCGATTTGAGATACGAGAACTGGCCGCCGCCGGGCCACACGTCAGCCGCACTCTCCGATCGGCCACCGCATGAGGCGGAGTAGAAGATCTCGACCGGTTTGCCGTCGAGCGTGAGGACGCGGCCGGTTGTGGCGAGCGCGGCGCGGCGCGAGGACTCCGTCGCCGCGCGCAGGACCTGACAGTGCGTGCTATCGCACAGGTCGAACCCTTCGCGCCGATGCCTGCCGGCGTTCACCACGGCATAGGTTCGGATCGCGACGGCGAGCGCCTGCTGCGCCGCATCAGCAGCGTTGGGCTCCCCTTCCCCAGCCAGCACGCGTGCCACGTACAGTTCGAGCGGAACCGACGACACGGCGCCGGTCGCGACGGCACCGATCGCGAGCGTTCGTCCGCCGCTGGCGCGTTCGAGATCGCGATCGGTCGGCGTGACCTGGGCAGGTGTTCTCGCTCCAAACGCGCCGCTCATGGCGACCGTCGCCACCGCGGTCGCGACCAGCCAACGGGCTCCGCCCCTTGAGATCCCCGCGAAGCCGCTTGGCTGGTCGACACAATCTCTAGCCGCGCTTCGCGCGGCTTGGACCGCGATGCGAGTCGCAACGAGTACAGAATTCACGCAACCAGCCGCATAGCGGTCCAATCGTGTCGTCACAGTTTGCGCAAACACCCGGGACGGCAGTTGCACGAAATTACCTGCTCGCCATCGGTGTGGTAGTCGTAGGTGAGCTCTTCACCCGGCAGGATGTTCCGGCCTGCGCGGATCCAGATGTCGTGCCCGATGATCTGACTGTAGCAGTTGGGCCGGCATGCGTGGTTGATGAAGCGCGCGATGTTGCCGCCAACCTGCGCATCGCGTACCCAGCGCCGGTTCACGGTGAAGCACCAGATCTCGCCACGCTTCAGATACTTCGTTTCACGCCTGAGGCTTTGCTTGTGGCTGATCAGCTCACCGTCGTAGGTGACGATGCGGGTGTTCTTGTTGATCGACTGAAGCGCGAACACACCCCAGCCATGCAGCTTCGATCGTCGCCGCTCGATGCGCGGCAGGTGCACGTCCCTGTCCATGCACAAGAAGGATAACGCGCGAGCTTGTGTTTTGTGTCCACCACAGAGGGGATCGAACGCATAATAGAAGGTCACATGACCGCACCTGCCGTCGGCGCGAGAGATCTGGTTCAAGCGTGGGCCCGGATTCTCGCGGGCCGTCGTCCCAGTCTTTCCATCGAGATTACCAAGGAATGCCCGCTGCGATGTCCCGGGTGCTACGCCTACGGCGACGAGCATCTCGGAGGCGCGGTGACGCTGCGCGGTCTCGCCGACTACAAGGGTGACGAGCTCGTCTCGCGCTTCATTGCACTCGTCGATCGTCACCAGCCGCTGTACGTATCGATCGTCGGCGGCGAGCCGCTCGTCCGCTATCGTGAGCTGAGTACGATCCTGCCGATGCTCGCCGACCGCGGTATTCAGTCGCAAATCATCACGAGCGCCGTCCGCCCGATTCCTCGGGAATGGTCCCGTCTGCCGCGGCTCCAGATGGTCGTGTCGATCGACGGCCTGCAGCCGGAGCACGACGAGCGGCGCAAGCCCGCGACCTACGATCGGATCCTCAAACACATCGAAGGACATCAGATGACGGTGCACTGCACCGTGACGCGGCAGCAGGTGCGTCGACCGGGATACCTCGAAGAGTTCCTCGCGTTCTGGCAGGCGAACGCGCATACGCGTCTGATCTGGATCAGCATGTACACGCCGCAGGTGGGCGAGCTGTCGGTCGAGCGGTTGACCGCCGACGATCGCGCGGGCCTCATCGCCGAGATCCGGCGGCTGCGGCCCACGTATTCGAAGCTGCACGCGCCGGACCCGATGCTGGAGGCGTACGCCGAGCCGCCGCACTCGCCTGACGAGTGCACGTTCGCCAAAACGACCGAGTGCTTCTCGTCAGATCTGGAGCACCGGATCACACCGTGCCAGTTCGGTGGCAAGCCTGACTGCTCGAACTGCGGGTGCGTCGCCTCTGCAGGGCTCGCCGCAATCGCGCGACATCGGCTGCCGGGGGGCTTGCCGGTGGGACGACTCTTCGACGCGTCGCTCGCCGTCGGACGCGCCGTCGCGCGGGTCCGTGATTCCGTCATTCCCCCGCAGAATCCGATTCGCACTGCCGGCCAGCCCGAACGCGTGCAGTAGAGCGCGGGCTTTCGCCTTCGCATGAAGCTTCGGCGGACCGCCGTAACCTTGGTGAAGGCGGTCGGCCCGCACGATCCCCGCAATCCGGCCGCACGAATTCCGATCCACGCCTGTCATACGTCGTGTTCACACCCGCGGTGTGTTTAAAACTCATCCATCAGTGACGATGTGAACGATGTGGCTCGATCGCGAGCGCCTGCACCATTTCCGTGTCACATGTCGTGGCACGTCACTTGAAGTGAACCTCGTCGGCCTCGTTGAAGGCAGATGCCGGCGAGCCGAGGAGGGCGTGATGCGCACGCTGGTCGTAATGGTGCTCGTGGCGTTGTGTGTCAATACATCGGTGACACACGCGCAACAACATCAGGTGAATCCTGTAGCGCAAGCGAATGCCGGATTTCAGAAGCGGATTCAGGAGTACTTGAAGCTGCGCGGCGAGCTCACGAAGAAGATCCCCGAGGTCAGTGAGACCGGCGATCCCGCCAAGATCAACGCGCGCGAGAAAGCGCTGGGTGCGGCGATTGCGGCCGCACGCACGGATGCGAAGCCGGGTGACATCTTCGGTGCCGACATGGTGCCGCTCTTCACGCAAATCATCGCCACGGATTGGAAGCATCGGAGCCGGATCGATCGCAAAGCGGTCTTCGAAGAGCTGCCGGCGGGCACCCGCGTGACCATCAATCGACCGTACCCAACGACGCTGCCGCTGCTGACGGTGCCGCCGAATCTGCTCGTCAACCTGCCGATGCTGCCCGATGAACTCGAGTACCGGCTCGTCGATCGTCATCTGCTGCTGCGCGATCGAGACGCGAACCTGATCGTCGATGCGCTGTTCAACGTGCTGCCACGAGGGGAGACGTAGGCCATGCGCGTTCGTCATCGACTCTCTTCGTTCATCCTCGCGGCCGCGCTGGCGCCGGCGGGCGCATGCGCCCCCGCCGATCTCGTTGCCGAGCCGGCACCATCGCCGCCTGCGCAGCAGACGCCACCGCGGCCGGGAGCGGCCACCAGTACCACTCAAACACCGCCACCACCATCGACACAGGTGCCGACAGAGCCCGGCACCACGACCGCCACGTCGGGGCCTGCACTTCCACCGGCAGTCACGCCGCCGGCCGATAAGGGCGCTGTCCTGTTTGCCGTCGTCGGCGACACCGGCACCGGCACGCAGTCGCAGTTCGACATCGCGAAGCAGCTGGCCACGGCACGAGCGACGTTTCCGTTCGAGTTCGTGATCATGGTCGGCGACAACATCTACGGCTCCGAACGACCGCAGGATTTCGCCCAGAAGTTCGAGAAGCCGTATCAGGTGCTGCTCGATGCCAAGGTGCCCTTCTATGCCGCGCTCGGCAACCACGACGACCCGACACAGCGCTTCTACAAGCCGTTCAACATGAACGGCGAGCGGTACTACACCTACACCAAGGGCAACGCGCGCTTCTTCGCCCTCGACAGCAACTACATGGATGAAAAACAGCTGAAATGGCTGGAGGGCGAGCTCTCACGATCGAACGACCATTGGAAGATCGCGTACTTCCATCATCCGCTCTACTCGTCCGGCGGCAGACATGGGTCGGAGACCGACCTGCGCACGCAGCTCGAGCCGCTCTTCACCAGGTACGGCGTCGACGTCGTCTTTGCCGGACACGAGCACTTCTACGAACGCATCAAGCCGCAGAAGGGCATCTACTACTTCACTGAAGGAGGCTCGGCGAAGATCGCCAAGGGCGACATCAAGAAGACCACGCTGACGGCCGCCGGGTTCGATCGCGACTTCACGTTCATGCTCGCCGAACTCGACAAGGACGCCATGCGGTTTCAGGCGCTGTCGCGCGGCGGCAAACCTGTCGATGCCGGTCGCTTGCCGCTCGCTCCGGAACCGAAGCGGCCCGACGACAAGACGCGCTCCTCACAGTAGGAGGTCTCATGAATCGCTTAAGTGTCGCGAGCAGTGCCGGCCTCATCGTCGTCGTGTGCACGACTCTCGCGTGCGCGCCGACGCTGCAGCAGACCGGCGTCCAGAATCGCCCGAAGAGCGCCCCGCCGATGCTGCAGCTGTGGACGGATCCCGGGGATTTGAGTCAACGCGATCTGCTGTGGGGGCCGGGTCGAGCGGCGAACGCACCCTCGAAGAACGTGCGTTACACGGTCGTCAAGCGCGATGACAGCGGATATAGCCCCGGCTACGACGTCGTCGGCCCCGATGAACGCAAGTGGAGCATCAAGGTCGGCCCCGAAGCACAGTCCGAGGTCGTGCTCTCACGCATTCTCTGGGCGCTCGGCTATCACCAGCCGGAGACCTATTACGTGATCGGGTGGCAGCTGGCCGGCGACTGGAAGTACGAAGGCGAGCCGGCGCGGTTCCGCCTGCAGTCCGATCACGACTCGGACGGAGAGTGGAAGTGGGTCGACAACCCGTTCGCAGGGACCGCGCCCATGCACGGCCTCATTGCGATCAACCTGCTGCTCGCCAACTGGGATCTGAAGACCAGCAACAACCGCATCTACAAGATCGGAGAGCGCGAGCCCTCGCGCCGCTACGTCGTCCAGGATCTCGGGGCCTCGCTCGGCAAGCCGCGTGTCTTTCCGATCCCGGTCGGCACACGCAACAACATCGACGACTTCGAAACGACGACCTTGATCAAGGACATGGAAGGCGCCGTGGTGCAACTCAACTATCGCGGCCGCCATGGAGAGATCCTCGAACGTCTGAGCGTCGCCGACGTGATCTGGGCCTGCGCGCTGATGAACCGCCTGCGTGACGCACAGCTCGACGCGGCCTTCCGCGCGGGAGGGTACGCACCGGACATCCGGCAGCGCTACATCAAAAAGATTCGCGCAAAGATTCAAGAAGGTCTCGCGCTGCGGCCACTGGCGGCGGCGCGAGCGGGAGAGTAGGCATGAAGCGCGCACCGTGGCATCTCATCGTCGTCGTGCTGATCGTCGTGAGCAGCACCGTCGCCCTGCGAGCCCAGCGCGGTTCGACATCCAACCAGCAGGTGCCGACAGCGTCGCAGCAGCCGCCGGCGGCGGGCGATGGCAGCCTGCAGTTTGCGCCAGAAGCGATCTGGGAAAACCTGCGTGCCGGCCTCGGAGAGGTGGCCATCCGGCTTCCGTGGGCGGCCCTTCTCGGCACCGCGCTGGCCCTGCGTCCCCGACGGGCGGGATCGCCGCCGCGCGATCCGGCGGTGATCGAAACGCAGATCGTTCTGGCGATCGTCGGCGCGTTGATCATGCTGATCGTCGGCGCCAGCCTGGCGCGCGCGTTCGGCATCGCCGGCGCCGCCAATCTGATCCGCTATCGCGCCAAGATCGAAGACCCGAAAGACGCGGTCGTCATGCTGGCGGCGCTCTCGGTCGGACTCGCGTCCGGCGTCGGACTTTTCGGCATCGCGACCGCCGCGACGTTCTTTCTCTGCGTGACCCTCTGGATCATCGAAGGCTTCGAAAACCGGGTGCGCACCTTCCTGCTGACGATCAAGCTTGGCGAGCACACGCCGGAACACCGCAGGAACATCGAGCGCATTCTCCGGAGAGGTCACACCATGTACGAGCTCAGGACGACCGCCGATGAGGAGTTGTCGTACCTGATCAGCGCGAACAACTCGCTGAACACCGAGAAGATGACGGCGGCGCTCAGCAAGCTCGCGCCGCAGGGCAAAGCGTCGGTCGAGTGGAAAGAGGAAACCAAGGCGCGCCCGCTGCCCGAGAAGGATGCTGCATGAACCTGATCATCCAACCCGAAGCGGGCCTGGCTCCGGTCGTGCGCGCGATCCGCGGTGCACGGCGACGAGTGGATGTCGCGATCTTCAGAATCGATCGGCCCGACATCGAGAAGGCGCTGGCTGCGGCGGTGCAGCGCGGCGTGCGGGCCCGAGTGCTGGTGGCCCACACCAACCACGGAGGACAGGGCCGGCTGCGCAAGCTGGAACAGCGTCTGCTCGAAGCCGGCGTCACCGTGGCGCGGACCGGCGACGACTTCGTCCGCTATCACGGCAAGTTCATGGTGGCCGACAACAAGCTGCATCTCTTCGGCTTCAACTTCACGAAGAACGACACGCTCAAGAGCCGCAGCTTCGGCGTCTCGACGCGGGACAAGAAGGCGGTCGACGAAGCGCTCGCCCTCTTCGAAGCCGACAGCACGAGGCAGCCGTTCACGCCGAAGCGCACACATCTCGTCGTGAGCCCGGAGAACGCACGCGAGCTGCTGACGTCGTTCGTGAAGGGTGCGAAACAGCAGCTGCTGATCTACGACATGAACCTGCAGGATCGCGCGTTCGTGAAGCTGCTCAAGCAGCGGGCATCGTCGGGCATGGATGTCCGCGTGATCGGCAAGTTCAAGAACGGCGCTCCGGTCGAAGTGCGCGCGCTCCGCGATCTGCGGCTGCACGTGCGCGCCATCGTTCGTGACGGTGCCTACGCCTTCGTCGGAAGTCAGAGCCTTCGCCGTCTGGAGCTGGATCATCGACGCGAGGTCGGCGTCCTCATCACCAACCGCTCGGTCGCCAGGAAGCTGCGCGACGTGTTCGAACGCGATTGGGAAGAATCCGCATCCCGAAAGGAAGAGAAGGACAAAGATGCGAAGCGTATAATCGATGCGACCGCTGCACCAGCTTGATGTCCCATCGACACGGTACCCAGAACCCCTCGCCCTCCGCATCTCCGCTCGCACGTGTAATCGACGACCTGGCGCATCTTCTGCCCGGGCAGGGGCCGATCAGCATCTTCATCCACCACAACACCCTGCATGCGTTCGAGCAGATGCCGTTCGAAGAGGCGGTCGAGCAGGGGGCTGCACGCTTCGCCTGTGAGCCGTTTCTCTCGGAAGCGCGCTATCGGACCAAACTGGCCAGCGGGCGCATCCTCGCGAAGGACGTCGAGTCGATTCTTGCCGAGGAGCTCGGCTCGCGGGGCGCCGATCAGATTGCCGACCTCGGCACGCGCCTGGATCTCTGGCGGCGCATCGTGCTTCACGGAATTCCGGCCGCGAGCGGACGCGCGTTGTCATGGCTGCTCGAAGAGACATCCGTGCTTTCCCGCTTCAGAACGGAATTGCCGCGCGACGCGAGGCAGGCACTCTCCTCGCTGAGTGAAGGAGAGGACCAGACGATCGAACGGAAGGCGGTGCGCCAGTTGTGGGAGACCTGTCTGAGCGCAGTCGAACGCACGGTCCCGCCGAGCGCCATCGAGGCTCCCGTCCTGCGGCGCCATCGCGATCTCCTCCTCGCCGCCACCGGCGTCGACAGCGACGCGTTCGTGCATCCGCTCCTGATTCGTTTCATCGCCGGATATCTCGATCAGGGTCTCGCGCATTGGGTGATGCCCGACCGCGATCGTGGCATTCACGGCTGTTTCCTCGAGTTGTATCGCACATCTCTCACCGCGCAATGCGGCCCGTGGGCTCGGGCTCTTCCGCGATTCGTCGCCGAAGATCGGCACGCCGCCAGAACGGCTCTCGCGTCGATCGAGCACTCGCTCACTGAGCTCGGAGTCACCGAGGAGGAATGGCCTGAGTATCTGGCCTCGATCCTGCTCGCCTTGCGAGGCTGGGCCGGGATGGTGCGCCAGATCGAGGAGCGGCCCGATCGCGTGCCGGCCACCGAGCTTCCGGCAACGCTGGGCGGGTACCTGGCGGTTCGTCTTCTGTGCGAACGCGCGGCGCTCGAGTACGTGGCGCGGCATGAGCTCGATCATCGAGGGCCGTTGTCCTCGCTTCGACGCGAGCTTCGGAGCCGCGTGCTGCCGGTGCCGGCAGTCACTGCGCACGAACGGGCGTGGCCGATCTTCCAGGTCGCGCAGCTCTGTGGTCTCGATCCGTCGACTGTGGACCAGTGGGCATCGAATGATGTGAGACGAATCGAGTCGGAACTGGCCGGGCTGACACGCGTGCGACAGCGACAGATCCTTCACCGCGCGTACGAACGAGCAGTACGGCATCGCTTCTATGACGCGTTGATCCGGCAGACACCACTGGAACCGTCGCCGGCTCCGGTGTTCCAGGCGGTCTTCTGTCTCGACGAGCGCGAGGAATCATTCCGGCGCCACCTGGAAGAGGTCGAGCCGGAGGCCGAAACATTCGGAGCGGCAGGCTTCTTCAACGTCGCGATGTATCACCAGGGCGCGACCGATGCACATCCGCGACCGCTCTGCCCGGTGGTCATCCGTCCCGAGCACTATGTCCCGGAGATCGAGGAACGGCCCGAGGCGTTCCTCGGACGATCGCGCCGCGCGCAGCGGCGGGCCGCGGGATTTCTCGGCTACAACGTGCATCACGGCAGCCGTATGCTGGTACGCGGCGCGCTCCTGGTGACGCTCTTCGGCGGGCTCGTGCTGATCCCGCTGGTGTTGCGAGTCCTCTTTCCCTGGCTCGCGTCTCGCTGGGGTCGAGTACGCGCGACATCCACGACGCCCTCCAACACGCGGCTGCGACTCGAGCGGGACGAGACCACGCCTCCAATCGGCACGCACGCCGGATTCACGGTGGCCGAGATGGCCGGCATCGTTCGCCGCGTACTCGAGGACACAGGTATCGCCGGTCGCCTCTCCGCCCTCGTCTTCATCGTGGGACACGGTTCGGTCAGCCTCAACAACCCGCACGAGTCGGCGCACGACTGCGGGGCGTGTGGCGGCGGGCGCGGAGGGCCGAACGCTCGTGCGTTCGCACAGATGGCCAACGACCCTCGGGTGCGAGCCCTCCTCGCTCGCGAGGGGCTTCACATCGAAGCGTCGACGTGGTTCGTCGGGGCCCAGCGCAACACGTGCGATAACAGCGTCATGTTCTTCGACGACGATCGCATCCCTGCCGACAGGAAACCGGATTTCGCGCGCGCGCGCGAGGCATTCGAGATCGCGCGGCGGCGTGAGGCGCACGAGCGATGCCGCCGGTTCGATGCCGCCCCGACCTGGTATCCAGCGCTCGCCGCGCTCGCTCACGTCGAGGCGCGCGCGGCCGATCTCGCCCAGCCTCGGCCAGAGTACGGCCATGCGACCAACGCGTTCTGCGTGATCGGCCGGCGGTCGCGGACGGCGGGACTCTTTCTCGATCGCCGCGCATTCCTCGTCTCGTACGATCCGACCCTCGATCGCGACGGAGCGATCCTGACGCGAGTGATGGCAGCGGTCGTGCCGGTCGTCGCCGGCATCAGCCTCGAGTACTACTTCAGCTTCGTCGATCCGACCGGCTACGGCTGTGGAACGAAGCTCCCGCACAACGTGACGTCGCTGCTCGGCGTGATGGACGGCGCTCAGAGCGATCTTCGTACCGGCCTCCCGTGGCAGATGGTGGAGATTCACGAGCCGTCGCGCCTCGCGATCGTCGTCGAAGCACCCGCCGATCGCGTGCTTCAGGTCGTCCGGGCCAACGCCTCGATCCAACGATTGGTGAGCCATCGATGGATCTGGCTGGCCTGTCTCGATCCCCATACCGGCGCGTTGTCGGAGCTGCGTTCGGGCCGGTTCGTGCCGCACACACCCGAGCATCCGCTGCCGGTCGTCATCGGCGAGTCAGCGACCTGGTATCAAGGCAAGCGCGGGTTCCTTCCTCCAGTGCGCATCGTGTCCGCATCGTCGAGCGCTGGGGCAACGGGAGCGCCGGCGTGATCTCGATGACCTCGCTCGAAGTCCTGATGCTGGTCGGCATCGGGACGCCGGCGGCACTCCTCGTCCTGCTCGCCGGCGCATCATTGTTGAATCGCCCGTTGTGGGAGCAGTGGACCGGCAGGCTCGCAGCAGGCGCCATGATCATCTCGTTCGCAGCCATCGCCACTGCCTTCCTTCTGTACGCGACAGCCGGCCCCGGGACCGTGCTGGTGTCGTACGGCTACTGGTCGACGGCGCATGAAGGAGGCATCGCGATCGAGTTTCTCCTCGACGGGATGTCGCTCGCGTTTGCCGCGTTGACGGCCGCGATCGCCGGCATCGTCGCCGCGTTCTCGAATCGCTACCTCCACCGCGAGCCTGGGTACAACCGCTACTTCGTCCTGTTCGCGATGTTCGTCACCGGCATGCTGCTCGTCGCGCTGGCTGGCAACGTCGAAGTGCTCTTTGCCGGGTGGGAGCTCGTCGGGCTCAGTTCGGCGCTGCTCGTGGCGTTCTTTCACGAGCGGGTGGCCCCGGTCACCAACGCGCTTCGGGTCTTTGCGGTGTATCGCATCAGCGATGCGGCGATGCTCTCGGCGGCGGTGCTGTTGCATCACGTCGCGGGAAGCGGCAGCCTCTCGCTGCTGTTCGGCAGCCAGGGTGCGAACGCCGGGACCGGCCTGTCGGAGGCGAGCGCGACCGCTATCGCGCTGCTCCTGGTCGTGGCCGTCGCAGGCAAAAGCGCGTTGCTGCCGTTCTCGGGATGGCTGCCCAGAGCGATGGAAGGACCGACCCCGTCAAGCGCCGTGTACTACGGGTCCCTCTCCATCCATGCCGGATGCTTTCTGCTGCTGCGTGCGGCGCCTCTCCTCGAGCAGTCAGTGCCGGCACGCCTGCTGGCAGGAGCCATCGGCTTGTCGACGGCCATCTTCTCGAGCCTCGTGACGCGGGTGCAGAGCGACGTCAAATCGTCGCTCGCCTACGCCGCGCTGACGCAGGTCGGCATCATCGTCTTCGAGATCTCCCTCGGGTTGTACACGATCGCCTTCCTGCACCTGGCGGGGCATGCCTGTTTCCGACTGCTGCAATTCCTGAGCGCACCGAACGTCTTGCACGACCTTCACGGGCTCGAATCGGCAGCGGGCGAACGAATGGCGCCGGCCTCGAGCCCCTTCGTGATGATGATTTCCGACGACATGCGTCGCCGCCTGTACCTCTTCGCGCTCGAGCGCGGATTTCTCGATGCGACGCTCGATCGCCTGATCGTCGAGCCGTTCCATGAGATCACGCGATGGATGGCACGACTCGACGCATTCCTGTGCGACTTCGTGCTGCGACGCACGCCGTCGATGTTCGTGGACGCAGGTGACGACCGCGATGAGTAGTGCGTCGCTCGCTCTGATCGCGCTCGTGGCATGTCCGGCAGTCGTCGTCCTTGCATCGTTTCTTCGTGTCGGCGTCGAACGCCTTCGGGCGTTCGCGCTGATCGCGGCCGCGGCGATGCTGCTGACATCGCTGGCGGTGGCGACCAGTCTCGACATGCGTGCGTTTGCGATCCGAACCTCGATGCTCAGCGGCACGCCAGGCGGAGAGGCGCTCGTGCGCGTCGATGCGTTGTCGTCGGCGCTGCTGCCGTTTGCGGCCGGGCTCTGGCTGCTCACAGCCGCGGTCACACCCCGCGCCTCGCTGGATCGAGGCGGCCTGCGCCGGACCGCACTCGCGACCCTCTTCACGCTGGCGTCGTTCCTCACCGAGAGCGCGATCGTCCTGCTGGTGCTGTGGATCGCGTCGGTATGGACCTTTCTATCGGCGATTGCCGATCCGTTGCATCGGCGTCAGCGGCGCGTGGTCGCTGCGTACATGGGCCTCTCGTCGATTCTCTTCGGCGCTGGCGTCGCGCTGATCGTGTGGCCGATGGCGCACGGCACACGCCTCGAGGTCGCCGGCATGTGGCTCATCGTCGTTGCCGCCCTCATTCGCAAGGGGATCTTTCCCTTCCATGCGTGGGTACCGGAGGTCTTCGATCACGGGCGATTGGGCCCAGCCATTCTGTTCAGCGCGCCGCAGCTCGGCGCATACGTGACCGTCGTGCTCATCGTGCCGCGCGCATCACCAGACGTGCTGCGCCTCATCGTCATCCTCGCGCTTTGCACGGCCGTGTACGGGGCGGCGCTCGCGCTCGTGCAGAACAGCGCGCGGCGCGCATGCGGGTATCTGTTCGTGAGCCAGTCGGCGCTCATCATGGCGGGACTCGACGGCACGAGCGTCAGCGCGCTGGCCGGCGGACTGCTGTTGTGGGTGTCGGCGGGCGTCGCGTTTGCCGGGCTCGCTCGCTGCGTGCTCGTCCTCGAAGCTCGCCGCGGCCGTCTCAACCTCGCGACTCATCACGGCGGATACGAGCGCATGCCGGTGCTTGCGATCAGCTTTCTCGCGATGGGGCTGGCGTGCACCGGGTTTCCAGGCACACTCGGGTTCGCCGGTCAGGAACTCCTGGTTGACGGTACAGTCGACGCATTCCCAATCCTCGGGTTTGCTGTGGTCGTCGCGTCGGCACTGACAGGACTCGCCGTGCTGCGCATGTATTTCGCGCTCTTCTGTGGACGACGCGACGTGTCGATCGATTCAGGTCTCAACCTCGGGCCCACCCGTCGGGAGGCATGGACGTTTGCTCTGGTCGTGCTCGTGCTCGTCGGTCTCGGCATCGCGCCACGTCCGATCGTCGACTCGCGATTCACCGCCAGTGAGCAGATCCTGCAGCGTAGGGTTCAAGCGGTGCAGAGGGTTCAGAAGGTGTTGTTTCCCTCTGAACCTCCGGCACCTTCTGCACCACCTGAACCCAAGAAGATTATTCCGTCCACAGCCAGGCCGCGCCTCTAACGCCGCTGGCATCGCCATGCGCTGCACGCACGAGTCGTGTGCGCACCACATCGCCAGCTCCTGCGGCGAATACATACGACCGCCAGAGCCGCGGCACGTGTTCGTAGAGACGATCGATGTTCGACATGCCACCGCCGAGCACGATCACATCGGGATCGAGCACGTTGATCACCGCGGCAAGCGCCCGCGCCATTCGGTGCTCGTAGCGCGAAACGGTGTCGTCGGCAACCGTATCTCCCGTTTTCGCGCGCGCGACGAGCGCGGGCGTCGTCACCAGCCGACCCGTGCGCCGCTGGTGCTCGTTCGCCATGCCCGGCCCCGAGAGGAACGTCTCGATGCACCCGTGCTTGCCGCAGTAGCACGCCGGACCAGGTCGTTCGTCGTCGAGCGCCCACGGCAGCGGGTTGTGCCCCCACTCACCGGCGATCCCGTTCGGGCCGCTCAGCACGCGCTGGTTGACGACGATGCCCGCGCCGGTTCCGGTGCCGACGATGACGCCAAAGACAACGACGGAACCTGCGCCCGCGCCGTCAGTCGCTTCAGAGACGGCGAAGCAATTCGCGTCGTTGGCGATGCGGACGTCGCGATCGAGAAGATGCTGGAGGTCGTCGCGGAGCGGTTTCCCCAGCAGCCAGGTGGAGTTTGCGTTCTTGACGAGTCCGGTGTCGGGCGAGAGCGTGCCGGGAATCCCGACGCCCACCGTACCTCGAGCACCGGTGCGCTGCTCGAGATCGCGAACGAGGCCGGCGATCGCCCGAAGCGTGGTGTCGTAGTCGTCGCGCGGGGTGTCGACGCGAAGACGTGCCACTTCCCTGCTGCCGTCGAGAGCGACGCCCTCGATCTTGGTGCCGCCGAGATCGATCCCGATGCGCATAGGACAGGAATCAGGATGCAGGAATCAGGAGGAATCAGGGATTAGGCAGGAATGAGGAACTAGCGGAGTCAGCGGTCCGGCAGGCTGAATCCTGATTCCTTAATCTTGATTCCTCCTGCTTCCTGATTCCTGCTTCCTGATTCCTGCTAATTGTGTTGACGGGTATCCCACCCCGATGGCGTCCCCACCGGTTCAACTTCGAGGATCGCTTCGGCTGCGTGAATCTTCCCGCCGTACACCTTGAACGCTTCGAACGTCGAGATCATCGTGTTCGTCTGACCGCCCGGCACCGAGCCGGCACCGAAGTCCTGACGCAGCCACACGACCGCCATCTCCTCGTCAACGGCGACGACTCGATGTGTGACTCCTGGAAGCTTCGGCACCGCCTGCGACTTCATGTTCTCGCAGCCCGGAGGGCGGAACGTGCACCCGGGGCCCGCCATCTTCTGACCGTTCTCGAAGCGATACGCGTCGTCGGACATCGGCACATCGGGGTTCACGAAGCTGCCTGCACGGAGGCCGGCAGGATACAGCGACGCGATGCGAATCATCTCCGCCCGCGTGTTCAGCTCGGATTTCTGCGGCACGTACGCCATGCCTGGATTCGGCGTCTTGAACGCGTCGGGCTGGAACAGCACGCCTTCCTGCCGATTCCTCACTACCATCGTCTCGACCTCGGAGATCGCGAGCCCGAACACCTTCAGCCGCAGCGCGAGCAGTACCGGCATGCCGTTTTCCTCGACGACGGTGTGCGTCCCTGCGATCCCTTCACGCACGTCGATGAAGTCCTGACGGTACGGCCTCAGGCCGGTCAGATTCTTCCAGAGCCCTTCGCCGAGCTTCATCTCGACGGTGTCCTCGGTGAAGCGCACGCGGCTGCTGGTCTTGAGCAGCTCCGGATTGTGCGCCTTCATGGCGTTGAGATACTGCGTGATGAAGTCGGCCAGACACTGCCGGTCGCATCGCTGTGCTTCCGACGCGGAGGGGTGCGTGAGGATCAGCGCGGCAACGAGCACGAATGGAGTAAGTCGCAGGGGCATGTCACGCATTCTATGACGGGACTCCGGCTCATGAGATTTGAGCCACGTTATGCTTTTGACACATTCCCTGATGTCGATCCGGCCGAAGGCCGTTCGTTTAGGAAGTGAAGGTCGATACAGTGTCGACACTTCGGCCAAGGAGTGAACTTGTATGAAGCAATACCTGCTCAGCGTCTATCAGCCCGACGGCGATCCCCCGCCGTCCGTGGATCTGCAACGCATCATGCGTGATGTCGCCAAGCTCAGAGACGAGATGCAGGCGGCGGGCACGTGGGTATTTTCGGGCGGCCTTCACGATGCCAGCACGGCCACGGTGCTCCGGGCCCAGGGCGGCGACGTGCTCACGACCGACGGCCCGTACGTCGAGGGCAAAGAACACCTCGGCGGATTCACGATCATCAAGGCGCCCGACCTCGATGCGGCGCTCGAATGGGCCCGGAAAACCGCACGCGTGGTCCCGCTGCCGATCGAAGTGCGCCCGTTCCGGAGCGACTTTGATCACTGAGCACCCAGGCGGGGCCAGGCCCGGGTCTGTCCCTGACCTGGCCCGGGCCTGGCCCGGGCCTGGCCCCGGCGGTGTCATGACGAACGTCACCGACTCGCAGATTGAACGGGTGTTCGCCGAGCAGTACGGCCGCGCGGTCGCCGTCCTGGCCCGCGTCTTCGGCGACATCGACATGGCGCAGGAGGCGGTCCAGGACGCGTTCACCGCGGCCGTGCAGCGCTGGCCGGCTGCCGGACTGCCGCCGAATCCGGCGGGATGGATCATCACCACGGCGCGCAACCGCGCGATCGATCGCCTTCGACGCGAGGCGTCGCGCGACGATCGGCATGCGCAGGCCGCGCTGCTCCACGCTCACGACGAGCCGATCGAAGAGGGCGCCGTTCCGGACGACCGACTGCGTCTGATTTTCACGTGCTGTCATCCCGCGCTCGCGATCGGCGCGCGGGTTGCGCTGACGCTGCGCCTGCTCGGTGGACTGACGACCGCGGAGATCGCACGCGCATTTCTCGTCCCCGAAGCGACGATGGCACAGCGGCTGGTGCGGGCAAAGGGCAAGATTCGTGACGCACGGATTCCGTATCGCATTCCCACCGAGGTCGATCTCCCCGAGCGGCTGCGGGCGGTGCTCGCCGTCGTGTATCTCATCTTCAACGAAGGCTACACCGCGAGCTCGGGCGACCGGCTCGTTCGCGAGGACCTGTGTGCCGAAGCGGTCCGCCTGGGACGACTCCTCGTGGAGCTCATGCCGAATGAACCGGAAGCGCTCGGCCTCCTCGCCCTGATGCTGCTGATCGAATCGCGCCGCGCGACGCGTACCACCGCTGATGGCGATCTCGTTCTGCTCGCCGATCAGGACCGCAGTCGCTGGGACCGTCAACTCATCGCCGAAGGCCAGACGATCGTCCGCGAGTGTCTTCGGCGCAATCGCCCCGGGCCCTACCAGATTCAGGCAGCGATCAACGCCGTTCACAGCGATGCGCCGGCCGCTCCGGCGACCGACTGGCAGCAGATCCTGCAGCTCTATAACCACCTCATGTCGCTCGCGCCGAGTCCGATCGTGGCGCTCAACCGCGCGGTCGCGATCGGCGAAGTGGCGGGACCGGACGCCGCACTCGCCCTCGTGAACACGCTCGACCTCGCCCACTACCATCTGTTCCACGCCATTCGCGCCGACCTGCTCCGTCGTCTGGGACGGAACGCCGAAGCTGCTCAGGCCTACGAAGCAGCGATCGCACGCACGGCCAATGCGACGGAGCGCGAGTTTCTGGTCCGTCGGCTTCAGGAATCAGGACGCAGGAATCAGGATGCAGCCCAGGGCTAGGTATCAGGCGCCCAGGCCTGCATCCTGATTCCTGCGTCCTGATTCCTTCTACGGCCTGCCTCGCCGTAGCCTGGCGAAGGCGGGTCAGTAGAAGTCATGAGCGTCAACTGACGCCGCGCCTTCGATCCCTTCGACTCGCTCCGCACGCACCGACAGCACACCGTCCTGATGCTGCAGGATGCCATCCACCAGCAGGAATGGTTGACGGACGACGGTCATGCGATCGCGATCGAAGAGATCGGGGCGGATGATGATGTTCGAAATGCCGGTCTCGTCTTCGAGCGTGAGGAAGACGAATCCTTTCGCGGTGCCGGGACGTTGACGCGTGATCACCATGCCGGCCACGCGCACGCGACGGCCGTTGCGTACGTTCGGCAGATCGGACGCGCGCACGACGCCTTGCAATGCGAGATCACTCCGACGCAGTGCCATCGGATGCGGACCGATCGTCAGGCCTGTGCCGGCATAGTCGGAGTGGAGCCGCTCGCCTGCGTCCATTGCTCGAAGCGGGCTGGTTCCTGATTCCTCCCGATTCCTGATGCCTGCCGCCTCGTCCCTAGCCCAGCCCTGATTCCCGATTCCTGATTCCTGATTCCTGTAGAGTTCGCCCGCAGGGCGAACCGCTCGTTCCACCTGCCAGAGCGCGCTCCGGCGCTCATGGGTGAACGCATTCAACGCGCCGATATCTGCGAGCGTCGTCAACTCATCGCGACGCAGACCGGTGCGTTGTACCACGTCTTCGATCGAACGGAATCGTCCTTCGGGACGCAGCTGCACTGTCCACTCGTGCGAGCAGATGTTGCAATAGCAGGTGCGCGCCGCGGCGGTATTGCGCACCACTTCGATCAGCGATTCATCGTCGGCTCCGCACTTGGTGCAGAGCAGCGGGGGCGCCATCATCTTCGTGCGATCGAACGCGGCCATCGCCTGCCCCTTTTCTTTACGAAGTCCGTTCACGTACATGAAGCCGATGCGGATCCCGCCGTCCTCGTCGACGCGGCACTCCCAGTCGGACTGCTGCACGTCGATCGGATGAAAGCGGACGCCGCGGCGCTGCGCGTCCTTGACGAGCGTTGCCGGGTGATAGAACCCCATCGGCTGGTTGTTGAGGAGCGCGGTGTAGAACGCCGCCGGGTAGTGCACCTTCAGATACGCGCTCGCATAGGCCAGCAGCGCGAAGCTGGCGGCGTGCGATTCGGGAAAGCCGTACAGCGCGAACGAGGTGATCGAGTTGATGATCCGCTCCGCGGTCTCGCCGGTGATGCCGTTGCGCGCCATGCCCTCGCGCAGATCGATCCCGATCTGCTTCATGCGCTTCTCGGATCGCTTGAATCCCATCGCGCGCCGCAGTTCCTCGGCCTGCCCGCCCGTGAAGCCTGCCGCAACCATCGCCATGCGCAGCAGCTGCTCCTGAAAGAGCGGCACGCCGAGCGTCCGCGCGAGCACCGGCTCGAGCGACGGATGCAGGGGCACAACCGGCTCGCGGCCGGCGCGGCGGTTCAAATAGGGATGCACCATGTCGCCGACGATCGGCCCGGGCCGGATGATCGCGACTTCGACGACGAGGTCGTAGAACTTCGTCGGCTTGAGCCGCGGCAGCGTCGCCATCTGCGCGCGCGACTCGACTTGAAAGACACCGATCGTCTCGGCCTTTTGCAGCAGTTCGTAGACATCCGGATCATCGGGCGGGAGGTGCGCAAGATCGAACCTGTCCCCTGATGCCTGTGACCTCCTGCCTTGCCCAGCACTGATTCCTGATTCCTGAGCCCTGATTCCTTCTGTATTCACCATCGTGATCGCGTCCTGGAGAACCGCCATCATTCCCAGTCCCAACAAATCGACCTTGACGATGCCCATGTCGGCGCAGTCGTCCTTGTCCCACTGGATGACGACGCGATCGGGCATGCTGGCGGGCTCGAGCGGCACGACCGAGTCGAGCGAGCCTTGACAGATGACCATGCCGCCGGAGTGCTGCCCGAGATGGCGCGGCAGATCCTGAATCGCCGCCCATAGCTCGGCGAACGCGCGCATGCGCGGCATCTCGAGCGACAGCCCGACGCTTTCGAGATTGCGGCCGAGCGTCTCGGTGGGATCGCGATACTCGAAATAGTTCATGACCTTCGCGAGCCGATCGATGTCGGCGGGCGCGAGCGACAGCGCCTTGCCGACCTCGCGTGCGGCGCTGCGGCCGCGATAGGTGATCACATTCGCCGTCATCGCCGCGCCCAGTCGCCCGTACTTTTCGTACACGTGCTGGATGACCCGCTCGCGGCGATCGCCGCTCGGCAGATCGAGATCGATGTCGGGCCACTCGCCGCGCTCTTCAGAGAGGAAGCGCTCGAACAGCAGCTCCATCTTGATCGGATCGACGGCGGTGATGCCGAGGCTGTAGCAGACGGCGCTGTTGGCGGCCGACCCGCGGCCCTGCACGAGGATGTCCTGCTGCCGGCAGTAGTTGACGATGTCCCAGACGATCAGGAAGTAGCCGGCGAGATCGAGCTTCTCGATCAGATCGAGCTCGCGCTGCATCTGCGCGCGGTGCTTGTCGAGATACGGACGGAAGCGATCGCGCGCACCGGCCTCGGCGATGTGGCGGAGGAACGAGGCCTGTGTTTCCCCCGGCGGAACCGGATAGGACGGGAACTGATACCCGAGATCGGCCATCGTGTATTCGAGCCGCTCGGCCAGTGCCGCGGTTCCCGCGAGCGCATCGGGGCGATCGGAGAAGAGCGCGGCCATCGCGTCAGGCGATTTGAGATAGCGCTCCGCATTGCGCGCCAGCAGCCGCCCGGCGGTATCGAGCGTGGTGTGGTGGTAGATACAGGTGAGCACGTCGAAGAGCTGACGGTCGCCGGGCGTGGCGAACCGCACATCGTTGGACGCCATCACCGGCACGCGGAACGCCTGGGCCAGTGCCGTCAGCGCCGCGTTCTCCGACTCCTCGTCGCGCAGGAGATGACGCTGCAGTTCGACGTAGACCTGGCTCCGGCCGAACAACCCGACCAGCCGGTCGAGCAGGCCTGCGAGCCCGTGCTGTCGCACATCGAGAATCGGCCGCCCCGCGAGCGCGATCAAGCCGGCCGTCTTCCCCTCGAACTCGTGGAGCAGCAGCGCGCCTTCCCCTTTTCCACCCCACCGCGCAGGCGTGCGCGGTGGGGGCCCCGGAGGTGACGTGCGCATCTTCATCTGCGTGACGAGGCGACAGAGATTGCGATAACCCTCAGCGCTCGCGACGAGGACGGGGAGACGCCAGGTATGGGGCGGGCCTGCGGCCCGTGGGGTCGCTTCGCGGTGAGGCGTGCCTTCGGCACGTGGGGCCGCTTCGCGGTGGGCCTGTATGGTCAGCTCGGCGCCGATGATTGCGCGCAGCCCTGCTTTCTCCGCGGCCTTGTGAAAGCGCGGAGCTCCATAGACACCATCGGCATCGAGTAGTGCGAGTGCGGGATAGCCGAGCGTCGCCGCGCGGTCGACGATCGTTTCGGGAAGCGAGGCGCCCTGAAGAAAGCTGAAGGCAGAGGCCGCATGGAGCTCGATATACATACATGAGGCCTCAGGTCCCAGGGCTCAGGCCTCAGTCAACAACGCCTTCGACAAACCATCGATCCGTGTCGCGCGCACGGAACAGCCGATAGGTGGTGCCGCTGCGTACCGTGACATCCCACTCGTCGCGATCCCAGCCCTCGCGCCACCAGTCGCCTGCCGTTCGCCAGGGACCCGCGCACGACTCGACGCCTCCCCCACTCAGCCCCCGCCGATCGAAGGCCACGTATTCAGGTTGCGCATCCTTCACTCGCACGCGGGCGGGGATGGGAAAGCGGAAACGTCGCAGCGCGAGACGGGGCTGCTTCGAGTCTGGCCCGAGGGCCCAGGCCTCAGGGCCCAGGGCTGGTCCAGGCCGCAGTGCTGAAGCCTCCGATCTAAGACCTGGGACCTTGCCCAGCCCTGCCCTTCGACTGCCGCTCAGGGCATCCCGAGCATCGTCGAGGGATGAGGCCTGAGGCCTGAGCCCTGAGGCCTGCACGACGTTCGCGTCCACCGGAGCGAACGGCTTCGTCTCGAACGCACCGGGCTTCCACGAATCGACGAGCGCCGGCGATCCGCAGCGCGTCTCTCCCATCAGCGCATGCAGGCGGGCCATCAGCGTCGCGAGCCGTTCGGGTGTGGGCAGCGCGCGCGTGAGCAGGGAAAACTGCACGATGCGGCCGGGCGTGGGATCGACGGCGACTTCGACGCGATCGATCGGCGCCGGCGGCGGATTGGATTCGAGATCGAGCAGCGCCAGCGTCCGCAGCGTGCGCGCATCGCGCATCGGTACGGGCAACTGCAGCGAACGCTCGTGCACCTCGGGCGTGGTGTCGTCGATCTTCACGAGGTGCAGACGCACGTGCAGTACGGCGGCACCACGATCGCGCCGCTCGAGATGCACCGAGAGCGGCTCCATCAAGCGGCTCAGGACAAATGAGAGCGGTTCGAGCTCCTCGATCGGCCATTCCAGATCGAGCGCTTGCGCAAATCGCTCCTCCGGCATCGATGGCACCAGCGGACGCGGATCCTCGCCCCGCGCGAGACGCTGCCACAGGAGGCCGTCCGCGCCGAGACGCGCGGCGAGATCGTCCGGGGGCAACGCCGCCAACTCGCCCAGCGTGCGCACACCCCATTGGCGGAACGTGGCAAGCAGGTCGTGTGGCTCGATCGTGAACGCCGGGTCGGCAACGAGCGCGATCGGCAGCGCCGCGAGCGCAGCGGCCTCGTTCCCGGGCTCGATCACCGTGAGGCCGACACGATGACGCACGAGCAGACGCGCGGCCGTGCGCGTGCCGGCTATCGCCACGCGTACGCGGATCCCCCGATCAGCCGCCGTGCGACGCAGCTCTTCGGCGATCGTGCGCGCATCGCCAAACAGCCGCTCGACGCCGCTCAGATCGAGCGCGACATCTCTATCCGGTTGCGAGCCGACGTCGATGCGCGGCGAGAACTCGCGCGCCACATCCGCCAGCGCTCCGGGCGGGGTTCCTTCTGCGGCATACAACGCACCGAACATAACCAGGCCCCAGGGCTCAGGCCTCGGGCCTCAGGGCTGTCTTGGCCTCAGCCCTCAGGGCTGTCTTGGCCTCAGCCCTGTTCCCGAGCCCAGCCCTGAGCCCTGAGGCCTGAGCCCTGAGGCCTACGAAGTCATTCGCTAACGCCCCTACCACCGCTTCTCCATCCACCCGCCGCCGCGGCGACATCACACGCACGCGCACGTCGAGCCCCGCGAGACGGCGGCTGCGTGCCGACCCGCCGGCCCACGTCGTACATCCCGTGAGCGACATCGTGAGGCCGCCGGCACTGCGCGCCAGCGGTTCCGATGTCAGCAGCAGACACGCGGTGTCGCTCCCTTCGATGACACGTTGGATGCGCATCCAGGTGGTGAACGGAATCTGTCGAAGGGTCGAGGGCGGCACATCGGCGAGATCGATCGCGACCACGCCGAATCCACCGGCTTGCAGCACGAGGTTGAGCGCTTTTAGCGCACGCTCGATCCCCTCAACCTGTCTCGCCGAAGGCGAAGGCGGACCACCGCGGATCCACAGCAGGCGATCGAGATCCACGCCCGCGGCTGCCGCCGACGCCACATCCAACCGATCGAGCGTGTCGACGAGCGCGGCGATCTCGCCGCGCCGCGTCGCGGCCGCAATGAGATGCAGCAACAGCGTGGTTCGGCCCGACGAGCTCGCGCCGGCAATCTCCGACAGCTGACCGCGCGGCACACCACCCTGCAGGCACGCGTCGATCGCGGTCACATCGACCGGCACGACCGTCGTCTCGTCCCCCCGCTCCAGCGGCGGAAGCGCGGTCGTCAGCGTCCGATCGAGTTTGCGGGCGGCAAGCGCGGATTCAAGGAAAGCTCGAGCGATATTCGCCATATATTCGCCCTAATCGTGAGTGGCGAACATATAGCGAAAATGAGGCGCAAGTCAAGCAGATGCGCGAGTCGAGCAGGTACAATCGAATCCTTCGTGAGCACCGCCGCCGCACCCCCCAGAGAGTCGCCTCCTCCCCCCGAGCCAACGCCAGTACCTGCTACCGGATTCCGGCGCATTGCCGCGGCGCTGACCTACCGGGACTTCCGCGTGCTCTGGTTCGGCGCGTTCACATCGACCATCGGCACGTGGATGCAGTCGGTCGCGCAGAACTGGCTGGTGCTCACGATCACCGGCACGTCGTCGGCGTTTTTCCTCGGGCTCGATTCGTTCCTCGGTCAGGTGCCGATCCTGCTCTTCACGCTGGTCGGCGGCGTGGTGGCGGATCGCTACGATCGACGACGGTTGCTGCTGACATCGCAGTACGTCCAGATGACCGCGGCCTTCATCCTGGCCGCGCTCGTCTACGCGAACGTCGTCCGCATCTGGCACGTACTGGCGCTGTCGATCCTCACCGGGCTGGCGCAGGCATTCGGCGGCCCCGCGTATCAATCCCTGCTGCCATCGCTCGTCAGCAAGGAACACCTGCCGAACGCCATCGCGTTCAACTCGATCCAGTTCAACCTGGCGCGCGTGATCGGACCGCTCATTGCCGGCCTGGCGCTCGCGGCCTTTGGCATGGTGGCCTGCTTTGGACTCAACGGCCTGTCGTTTCTAGCCGTGATTGCCGCCATCCTGTCGCTGCACATCAAACACATCAGGCCGGCCACGACCACGCGACTGCATCAGGAACTTCGCAGCGGATTCGTCTTCGTGCGCGAGCACGAGGCACTCGTCAGCCTTGCGGTGCTCGGATTCGCGGCCACCTTCCTCGGCAACCCCGTGCTCACGTTCCTGCCGCTGTTCGCACGCAACGTCTTTCACGGCGATGTCACGCAGTACACGCATCTGATGGCATTTGCCGGCGCCGGCGCGGTCACCGGCGCGCTCGTCGTCGCCTGGCTCGGCAAGTTCCAGCACATGGGGCGCACGCTGCTCACCATCCAGGTGGCGCTCGGCATGCTCATCACGACGTTTGCCCTCAGCCGCCTGTTCTGGGTGAACGCGGTGCTGCTGTTTGGGTGCGGCGCCGGCATGGTGATGGTGTTCGCGATGCTCTCGTCGCTCGTGCAGCTCAACGCGCCGAACGAGATGCGCGGCCGCGTGATGAGCATCTACATGGTCGCATTCCGCGGCGGCATGCCACTCGGCAGCCTCGTCGCCGGCTGGCTGGCCAATTCCACCAGTGCTCCCGCGGTCCTCACTGTCAACGGCGTGCTCTTGAGCATCGTCGCCACGTGGTTCCTCGCGAAAAACCCCCAAGTAAGAGATCTCTGACGCGGTCGGTGGGAGCCTGCGTCCTAGTCGGTGCGATCCCGCCTTCGGCGGTCGGTGCGATCCTGCTGAGGCGAGTCGGTGCGATTCACCCTGATGAATGTCGGTGCGATCCCGCTAACGCGTGTCGGTGCGATCCTACTAACGCATGTCGGTGCGATCGCACTGACGATGGTCGGTGCGATCTTGAAGTCATAGTGTCCGGCTTCAGCCGGACCGCACCGACAGGACGCAGGCTCGCACCGACCGAACTCGGGATCGCACCGACATGCGTAAGCAGGATCGCACCGACAAACATCAGGTGGATCGCACCGACAATCGTCAGAGTGGATCGCACCGATCCGCGTCAGCGGGATCGCACCGACACGCGTCAGGGTGGATCGCACCGACACGCGTAAACGGGATCGCACCGATAGACTGGTCCGAAAGGACCGGCCCTACGTCGTAAGATATCTTCGTGTCTCGAGCCGGCGACACCGTCGAAGATTTCTGTCGCGCCTGCAAGATCGATCGTTCGCACACCGTCATCGTCGTCGACGAGAATGGCCGGCCGCTGCGGGTCGACTGCGATTACTGTCACAGTCAGCACAACTACCGGGGCGGGCCGAGGCTCGATGAGCCTGCGTCGCCACGCCCCGCGCCCGCTGCCAGTCGCGCGGCTTCGCCGCGAACACCACCCGATGCATTTCCCGTGGTCAGCGAACGCGAAAGGATGGCTCCACCGATGTCGGTTCAGGACTCCGCCGATCTCGAGCTACTGCTGCGCCGCATCATTCGCGAGGAAGCGGGGCTCACTGCGGCTGCGCCCGCGCCGAAGTGGCGCGGGGGCACGCTTGTACTGCGGCCGGGTACGCCGGGCCTGCAGGAGAAGACGTGGCCCATCGAGACCTTCTTCCACAAGATCGTCATGGTCCGTAATCGCCTGCGCACGCTCGAACAGCAGGTGAATGCGTCAGAGCTGCCCGACGATGTGAAGGTCAAGCTGCAGGGATATGTGAGCGGCTGCTACGGATCGCTCACGAGCTTCAATCTGCTGTTCGCCGACGAGAACGATCAGTTCAAGGGCAGCGGCGGAGATTGATATGGCGTCCGGCGGTCAGCGCGCATTTCATATCGGTGAAGCGCGCGTCCTTGGTCCTTCGTGCCTGGTTCTTGGTCCGTCTTATGGTCCACGGTCCTTGGTCCGCGGAGCGGCCGGTGCCACGTTCGCGGCAAGGCAGCGGATCCGCGCTCAATCGACTCTCGTGGACCAGGGACCAAGGACGGACTAAGTACCAAGTCCCAAGGACGAAGAACGGCAGCTACACGGACGCGAAACTGCTCTAGCACGGACCATCACGCCGGTTGCAGATCGAAGAGCGTGATCTCCGGCCGCACGTTGATCCGGACCTGCAGGAGATGACCGACTCCTCGATTGATATAGAGCGTGCGGCCGTCGTGCAGATCGAACTCGCCGCACGTGTATCGACGGTTCTGCACCGGCAGCAACGGCGGTGGCAGAAATGGCGGCTTGCATTGGCCTCCGTGAGTATGACCGCTCAGCACCCAGCCCTGGAAGTCATTCCATCCCGTTCGATCGACGGTATCCGGATTGTGGCTCAGGACGATCGCGGCGCGATGGCGATCGAGCGCCGCCAACGCGCGTACCGGATCGAAGCGACGCCCCCAGAGATCGTCGATGCCGGCGATCTGAAGACCCGCCACGTCGGCCACCTCGTTTCGGAGAATCGTGATGCCGACCGCTCGAAGCTGATCCGCGAGCCGCGCCGCAACTTCAGGATGCGCCCAGTTGGGTCCGTAGTCGTGGTTGCCGAGGATCCCGACGGTCGCCAGGCGTCCACGCGGAGGGTTGGCGTACATCCTCGCCGCGTGCGCGTAGACATCGGCCCCGTAGCTTACGAAATCGCCGGTGTAGACAACGATGTCTGGTGCGATCGCGTGAACACGACCGAAGGCGCCGAGGATGTAGGCGTCCGAGACGCGCGGGCCGACGTGGATGTCGCTCAGTTGAGCGAGCGTGCGGCCGCGCAGTCCTTCGGGGAGACCGTGAATCGGCAGCGGACGTCGAACGATGTCGAGCCAGTGCGGTTCACACTGCCACGAGTACAACCCGACGCCGAGGCCTGATGCGAGCACACCAATCGAGCCACGGAGCACATGACGGCGCGTGATCACGGTCGACCAATTCTACGCCGCGCCAGTCTCAACAAGTGTTCATGCACGTGTCCGTACTTGCATGTTGCCTTCACATACTTCCCTACGAGACCATGCCCGTGAACTCTATGCCGCAACATTCATCCATCGCCACGCTCACGCTCTTCGGGCTGCTCACGATCGCATGCGGTGGCAACGATGGAGGCGACAACGGGAACGGCGGCTCGCAATCTCCGTCTCTGCCACCGACCACCGCGCAAAACCCGTGTCCCGCGTCGAGTCTGGCCTTTGTAACCGAGAGCGAACCGGGGCCGTCGCAGCCGCCGAAAACGAGCGGCGTGCCCAACGAAGGCGATCCGCGTGGAACGCTGGGCGACGTGCTCTGGCGCCATCGCGCGGCCGAAGGACGCCTGCGGCCCTCCGCGACGACAGCGCCGCGCGCGACGCAGGATGTGGGCGAGATCGCCGTCATCCAGGACGAGGGCGATTTGATCGCGCCGGCGAACACCTTCGACCTGCAAGGGACCGGCCTTCGCTACACACCGAGGGGCAGCAGCTACGATGTCACGCGGACGGACGGATCGTTTCGCGCCGCGATCGGATCAGCGCTCACCCTCGGCGACGACGACAGCTCTTCGAGCACCGTCTCATTCACCTTCAACTTCTACGGTCGCGCGCAATCGATGGCGTTCGTCAACTCCGATGGCAACATCACGTTCGGCGTCAACGACACCGCCAGCACCAATCGCAGCATCAGCCGGGTGTTGTCGGGGGCGGCCCGCGTCGCGCCGTTCTTTGCCGATCTCGATCCGTCGGCTGGCGGCACGGTCTTCCTCCGCTCCGCCGCCGATGCGTTCACCGTCACCTGGTGCGGCGTCCGCGTGTGGGACTCGCCGCGGAAAGCGACGTTCCAGACGTCATTCTTCCCGGACGGTTCGATCGAGATGAAATACGCCGCGGCGTCGTCATGGACGGCGGTCGACGGCATCGCTGCCATTTCTCCCGGACACACGACCGCATTCATGCCGGTGGATCTGAGCACCAGCTCGCGAACCATTTCGGGCGGCGCCGGAGCGATCGGCGAACGGTTCTCGTTGCGGCCCGATCTGGATCTCGTCGCGCTCGCGCAGAAGTTCTATCGGACCCACCGCGACCTCTACGATCAGCTCATCGTCTGGACCGACGACGTGATGACGCCTGAAGATGCGTTCTCGTTCGAGGTGACCGTGGCCAACGGCGTCACGGGCATCGGGGTCGACACCTTCGACCATGCGGGCGCGTTCGGAAGTAGCGGACGACTCAGCAGTCTGGTGCAGATGGACGCGATCTCGAAGTTCCCCGACGACCCGACGGCCAGGTTCCTGGGCGAGAACAACACCGTGTCGGTCATGGGACAGGAGGTCGGACATCGCTGGCTGGCCTTCATGCAATTCAGCGATCACAATCGGCAGCCGTCGGATGCGCTCCTCGGACGCGACCTGGCGCATTGGAGCTTCTTCTTCAACTCGGACGGATCGGTGATGGAAGGCAACCGGATCCAGGATCTCGGGGGCGGGAGTTTCAGGACCGTCGGCGCCGTCGATCGGTACAGCCTGCTCGATCAATATGCGATGGGGCTGGTGCGCGATGTCGACGTGACGCCGATGTTCTATGTCGAGAGCCCCACGAACGTATCGGGCAACCAGACTCCCGAGTCGGCGCCGCGGATCGGAGTGACCTTCTCGGGCACGCGGCGAGACGTCCTCATCAACGACATCATCGACATCATGGGTCGCCGGCAGCCTTCACCGGACGCATCGCCGAGAGTTCACGGTCAGGCGTTCTTGTACGTTGTCGGCAACGGCCGTACCGCTGCGCCCGCTGCGGTTGCCAAGATCGATCGGATCCGTCTCGCGTGGGAAGCGTTTTTCGCGCAAGCCACCGACGGCCGCGCGCGGGTCGAGACGCATCTGCAGCCCGGGACGTAGTAATGCGAAATGCAAAATTCAAAATGCAAAATGCAAAATCGTGCGGAACAGAGCTCGTTCCTTGGTCAGGTGTGGACCTGGCACCTAAACCTTTGACCTCACCTTTGACTTTTGACCTTTGCCCTTTGCCCTTTGCCCTTTGCCCTGACTTCGACCCTCAGTACAACCCCTGCGAGTCCTGACTGATCCGGACCTTCCCCCTGTACTTCCTCATGACGACAGCGAAGTACGCGATCGCTAGCGCCGCGGCCACGGGCCACCAGAACAGCGCGGCCAGCAGCCCGGCTCCTGTCGTCGCGGCGGTGTGGGCAGTCATCGAGTACTGAGGGGCGATCGTCGAGTGCAGGAGTTCGGGAAACGCGCTCGCGGCGGCGGCCCCGAGGAGTCCTGCCACGATCGCGCATGAGCCAGCGAAGGCGCGGGCTTCGGCCGCTCCTCGCAGTCCGGTCCACACGGCCCACCCGCCCCCCAACAGGATCGCAATGAACAGCCACGCCGCGAGGCGGGTGCTCATCGCCTGATAGAACTCGGGGCGAACAATCCAGGTCTGCACCGAGACGATCGGGAACAGCCCGAACGCGGCGATCCACGATCCGCGTGCAAGCCGCTCGCTGCGTTCGTGGACGACTCCCTCGGTCTTGAAGCGCAGGTAGGTCGCGCCGTGGGCAGCGAGCAGCACAGTCGCGAACACCGCAACCGACAGCGTGTACCAGTCGAGAATGCCGACGCGGCCGCGGACCCCGAAGTCAGTGAAGAGTTCCATGGCGAAGCGGGCGGTCGAGTCGAGCGGTACGCCCCGAATCACATTGCCGAGCGCAGCACCGAAGAGGACGGCAAGCAGAAGACTCGACACGGCGAAGACGAAGTCCCAGAACAACTGCCACATCGGTTCGTGAATGTGTCCCCCGACTTCGATCGAAATGCCGCGCAGCACGAACGTCCACAGCACCATCCAGAGCGCCAGGTAGAAACCGGAAAATGCCGCGGCCATGGCGATGGGAAACGCCAGCACGAACGTTCCACCTGCGGCGATCAGCCAGACCTCGTGCCAGCTCCAGAGCGGACCGATCGCCGCCACGACCTCACGACGCTCACGATTGCTGCGCGCCACGATCAGATGCAGCGCGCCCGCGCCGATGTTCCAGCCGTCGAGGACGACGAAGACGATCAGCATGAAGCACAGGATGACGAACCAGATTTCAACCATGTAGTACTTCGCGACCGATCAGATACAGATAGAGAAGACCGAGAACGAAGTACATCCCGGCCGTGCCGATCAGCGTGAAGATCACTGTTCCTGAACTCACGACCTCGCTGAATCCCCGCTCGGTGCGGAACAGTCCGTAGACCAGCCACGGTTGTCTGCCCAGCTCGCTCGTCATCCATCCTGCGGTGTTGGCAATGAACGGAAACGGAAACGCGAGCATGAGGACCCACAGGAGACGATGACTCGTGTCGAGCCGGCCGCGAATCTGCTGAAGCACCGCGAGCGCCATCAAGGCGATGAAGATCGTTCCCAGCCCCGCCATCACATGGAACGCGTAGTACAACAACTCGATGTTGGTGGGCCACGTATCCTGCGGAAAGGCGCCGAGTCCAGGCACGTCGCTGTGGAATGTCCCGAACGCCAGGAAACTGAGCATTCCGGGGACGCGAATGGGATTGTCCAGGCGACGCTCGGCAACATTGGGCTGACCGATGAGGGTGATCTCAGCCATCGGTCCGCTCTCGAATCGCCCTTCCATCGCCGCAAGCGATTGCGGCTGATAGCGCGCGACGATCTTCGCCTGCGAGTCGCCGGTCGGAAACGCCACGAGCACGGACGCAACGAGCGCGGTGAACGTGCCGTGACGCAGGTAGAGTCGCGCCTGCTCACGGTGAGATCCGCGCAGCGCGTAGAACGCGCCGGCGGCGGTCACCACGAACGAGCCGGTCACGAGCGCGGCGACTTGATTGTGAGCGAATTGAACGAGCGCCCACTCGTTCGACAGATACGCACGGATATCACCGAGGACGAGCGTGCCGTCCGATGTGACCGCATGTCCGATCGGATGTTGCATGAACGCGTTCGTCACGAGGATGAAGTATCCTGAGAGCCAGCTGCCGATCGCGACGCCGAGGGCAGCCAGAAAATGGAGTCGCGGCCCGAGCCGCTGCTCTCCCCACACGAGCGCGCCCACGAACGCGCTCTCGAGCAGAAACGCGAACATCCCTTCCATCGCCAGCGTCTGTCCGATGATGCCGCCCGCAAATGTCGAAAAGCCGGCCCAGTTGGTGCCGAATTGAAATTCCATCGGGATGCCGGTGACAACGCCGACGGCGAAGTTCAGCCCGAAGATCCTCGCCCAGAATCGCGCGGCCGCCGCGTACCGCTCGTCACCAGTACGAAGCGCCCGCCACTTCCAGTAGACGAGGAACCACGCCAACCCCATGGTGAGCTGGGGAAACAGATAGTGATAGGTCACCGTGAAGGCGAACTGCAGCCGGTGCCAGAAGGCGGGATCAGTCACGGCGGCGATCCAGCAGTCGTCATCCCGGATAGATGCGCGTCGTCATGTCACATCTCCAAGCGCGCTCGCGGCGTCACGGTCGAGCATCCAGAGCAGCTCGCCATCGGGTCGCACGCGCTGTGCCGGGAACTCTCGATCGGGATGAGTGGGACGCAGCACCTCTCGGACGATAGCCGCTTTGTCGTCGCCGCTGACCATGAACAGCACTGTCCGTGCGGCGTTGAGCAGCGGGAACGTCATGGTGATTCGATGGGTGTCGAGACGCTCGACCCAGTTGTCGACGCAGAGCCGCCGCTGCTCCTCGAGCGCCGGAGTGTCAGGAAAGAGCGACGCGGTGTGTCCGTCGGTGCCGAGTCCGAGCAGGATCAAGTCGAAGCGCGGCACCGCCTCGTCATGCGGCAGCGTGGCGACGATCTCTTCTTCGTATCGTCTCGCGGCCACGGCCGCGTCGGATTCCTCTGTCCGGATACGGTGAACCTGTTCAGGCGCCACCGGCACGCTCGCGAGCAGCGTCTCACGCGCCATCCGGTAGTTGCTGTCGGCGTGGTCGGGCGGAACGTGCCGCTCGTCGCTCCAGAAGAAGTGCAGGCGGTCCCATGACACCTGCGACCGCAGCAACTGGATCTGGACCAACGCGCGATAGAGTCCGCGCGGTGTTGAACCACCCGACAGCGCAACAAAGCACAGGTCGCGCGCCCGGACCGCTTCGCTGGTGATGCGCGCGAACGCGCGCGCGGCGTCGAGGCTCAGGTCTTCGGCGGTGGCGGCAACGTGAGTGGCCATGTCATGCACACGAAAAAGCGACTGCCCCCGAGCTCGAGATCACGACGGGATCTCCCGCCAGTGACAGTGGTCGTGCTTCAGCAATTCATCGGCCTGCGCCGGCCCCCACGTGCCAGACCCGTAGTTCGGGAAATTCCGCGGCGGCAGCGCCTTCCATACGTCGAGAATCGGCGTGACGACACTCCATGCGGCCTCGACCATGTCACCGCGTTGAAACAGCGTCGCGTCGCCCGACATCGCGTCGTAGAGGAGGCGTTCGTACCCGGTGCTCGGCGTCGCACCGAAATAGTCCGAGTACTTGAAATCCATGTTGACCGACCCGAGATTCAGGTGCGGTCCTGGAATCTTCGCGCCGAAGCGCAGCGTGATGCCTTCTTCGGGCTGGATGTGCATCACGAGACGATTCGCCGACAGACGCTCGACCGGCGTATCTCGAAACAGCACGAACGGCGCCCGCTTGAACTGAATCGCAATCTCGGTGACCCGGCAGGGCAGGCGCTTTCCCGTCCGCAGATAGAACGCCACATCCGCCCACCGCCAGTTGTCGATCAGCAGTTTCATCGCAACGAACGTCTCCGTATTGGAGGCCGGGTCGACCGAGGGTTCGTTGCGGTACGCAGGGACGCGTTTGCCGTCCATGACGCCTTCGCCGTACTGCCCGCGCACGACCCGCGTCAGCACCTCCTCCGGCGACATCGGCTGGATGGCCTCGAGAATCTTCGTCTGTTCGTCACGGACCGCGTTGGCATCGAACGAGACCGGCGGTTCCATCGCGGTGAGCGTCATGAGCTGAAAGAGGTGATTCGGCACCATGTCGCGCAGCGCGCCTGCGCTCTCGTAGTACCCTCCGCGCTGCTCGACGCCGACTTCCTCGGCGGACGTGATCTCCACATGGTCGATGTAGCGCCGATTCCAGATCGGCTCGAAGATGCCGTTGGCGAACCGGAACGCCATGATGTTCTGGACGGTCTCTTTCCCGAGATAGTGATCGATGCGAAAGATCTGCTGCTCGCGCAGTACCTGCGTGAGCTGGTGATTGAGATGCCGGGCTGACTCGAGATCGCGGCCGAACGGCTTCTCGATCACCACGCGCTGCCACGTCCCGTTCTCCTCGCGTGTGAGGCCGGCACGCGCGAGCTGCGTGACGATCTCGGCGAAGAACTGCGGGGCGGTCGCGAGGTAGTAGAGGCGGTTGCCGCTCGTCCCGTGTCGCCGGTCGATCTCGCCGAGCTGGTTCTGCAGGCGGTCGTAGGTCTCAGGATCGCCAAGATCGCCGGGCATGTAGTACATCGCCTTCTGCAGCCGCTCCCAGATCTTGGGATCGATCGACTCGGCGGCAAACTCGTGGAGGTCGCTGTCGATCTTCTTCCGGAAGTCGTCGCTCGACATGTCCGCCCGCGCAATGCCGACGACCGCGAATTCCTTCCGCAGGAGATTGTTGGTCGCCAGGTTGTAGAGCGCAGGAATGAGCTTGCGCTTGGTCAGATCACCCGAGCCGCCGAAGATCACCATCACGCACGGCGGTGTCTCCTGACTGGTCTGCGTCGGCGCGCGTTGCACCGGATGCGGAGCCGTCGTCATCGCTTGTCTCCGGTTGTTGCCATCGTCGGTGCCGGGTGCGCCTCGACGTGGCCGCCGAACTTGTGGCGCATCGCCGAGAGCATCTTGTCGGCAAACGTGTGATCCTGCCGCGAACGGAACCGGGCGTAGAGCGACGCGGTGAGCACCTCGGCGGGCACGGCCTCTTCGACCGCGGCCATCACCGTCCACCGGCCTTCTCCCGAATCCTGCACATAACCGGTGAAGCCGGTGAGCGTCGCATCTTCAGCCAGCGCAGACGCGGTCAGATCGAGGAGCCACGAACTCACGACGCTGCCGCGCCTCCACACTTCGGCAATCTCCGCGAGATCGAGGTTGTATCGGTGCTCTTCCGGCAGGCTGGTTGACGACGCGTTGCGGAAGATGTCGAACCCCTCCGCGTACGCCTGCATCAAGCCGTACTCGATGCCGTTGTGGACCATTTTGACGAAGTGTCCGGCGCCTTCGGGGCCGCAGTGCAGATACCCCTGCTCCGCCGTTCCTTCCTTCGTTCGACCAGGGCTCGGGGGTATCGAGCCACGGCCCGGCGCCAGCGTGCGGAAGATCGGCTCGAGTCGCGCGACGGCGTCGCGGGGGCCGCCGATCATCAGGCAGTAACCGCGATCGATCCCCCAGACGCCACCGCTCGTGCCGACATCGAGGTAGTTGATGCTGCGCTGTCGCAGCTCGCGTGCCCGGCGCACGTCGTCTTTGAAGTACGAGTTGCCGCCGTCGATGATCGTGTCGCCCGGCGACAGGCGGGCACCGAGCGCGTGCACCGTCTGCTCGGTGGCATCGCCGGCTGGCACCATGATCCAGATCGCACGCGGCGCGTCGAGCTTCGCGATCAGATCGTCGAACGACGTGGCGCCGACCGCGCCCTCGTGCCCAAGCGTCGAGACACTCTCGGGATTCCTGTCGTAGACGACGCACTGATGTCCACCGCGGAGCAACCGGCGAACCATGTTGCCGCCCATCCTGCCGAGACCGATCATTCCGATAGTCATGTGATGTTCTCCGGTTCCGCGCACGTCAGATATGGCATAACCGTTCTGGACATCGTCCGGACACGCCGGACATGAAGTACTAACGTACTACGTCGATGACGACAGAATCGCGAAGACTGCGACAGGACGCCTTGCGCGAGCAGGATTGGAAGAGATGGGGTCCTTACCTGTCCGACCGCCAGTGGGGTACCGTTCGCGAGGACTACTCAGCCGATGGCAGGGCTTGGGAGTATTTCCCGCACGAACAGGCGCGCAGCCGTGCTTATCGCTGGGGAGAAGACGGCTTGCTCGGCATCTGCGACCGCCAGGGGCGTCTGTGCTTTGCGATCGCGCTCTGGAACGGGCGCGATCCGATCCTCAAGGAGCGTCTCTTCGGCCTCACCGGCAACGAGGGCAACCACGGCGAGGACGTCAAGGAGTGCTACTTCTACCTCGACTCCACTCCGACGCACTCCTACATGAAGGCCCTCTATAAATATCCGCAGGGCCCCTTTCCCTATTTACAACTCGTCGAGGAGAACGCGCGCCGCGGCAAGCAGGACCGGGAATTCGAAATCACGGACACCGCCGCTTTCGCCGACAACTGCTATTTCGATGTGACGGTCGAGTACGCCAAAGCATCGCCGAATGACGTTCTGATACGCATCTCGATCGGCAACCGCGGCCCCGACACGGCCCGCCTCCACGTGCTGCCGACGCTCTGGTTCCGCAACACGTGGTCATGGGGACGGGCGGGCGAAGGGTATTGGGCGATGCCCCGGATGTCGAAGGCCAGCTGCGCCAGCGTGGTCGCCACCCACGAATCGCTCGGGACATTCGAGCTGCGGTGCGACGCCGGCGAAGCGGATGCACCGTCAGTGCTCTTCACCGACAACGAGACGAACCACGAGCGGCTCTTCAGAACACCGAACCGGTCCGCCTACGTCAAGGACGCCTTCAACGAATTGATCGTCCACGGGCAACAGGATGCCGTGAACCCGGACGGGGTCGGCACGAAGGCCGCGTTCCATTACCAACTCGACGTACCCGCCGGGGGCACGCCCGAGATCCGCCTTCGTCTGTCCGACACCATGGCAACGTCTGCGAACGCAGAAGCCTTCGGCGCCGGTTTCGATCGCGTGTTCGACGAGCGTCGCCGCGACGCCGACGAGTTCTACGACGCCACGATTCCATCGCGCATCACCGGCGACGCGCGCAACATCGTTCGCCAGGCGGCAGCGGGGCTGCTGTGGACCAAGCAGTTCTATCACTACGTCGTCAGAGACTGGAGTGAAGGCGATCCGGCCCAGCCCGCGCCGCCGCCAGGACGATCGCAGGGGCGCAATCGAGACTGGTCGCATCTCTACAACCGCGACGTGATCTCGATGCCCGACAAGTGGGAGTACCCGTGGTACGCCGCGTGGGACCTCGCCTTTCACATGATCCCGTTCGCGAAGCTCGATCCCGACTTCGCCAAGGCGCAGCTCGTGCTGTTCCTGCGCGAGTGGTACATGCACCCGAGCGGCCAGCTTCCGGCGTACGAATGGGCGCTGTCGGATGTGAATCCTCCCGTGCATGCGTGGGCGACGTGGCGCGTCTACAAGATGACCGGATCTCCGGGACACCGCGATCGTGAATTCCTCGCGCGGGTGTTTCAGAAGCTGCTCTTGAACTTCACATGGTGGGTGAACCGCAAGGACGTCGATGGGCGCCATCTCTTCGCCGGCGGGTTCCTCGGCCTCGACAACATCGGCGCCTTCAACCGCTCGGAGCCGCTGCCGTCGGGTCATCGGCTCGAACAGGCTGACGGGACGGCCTGGATGGCGTTCTATTGCGCGACGATGCTGTCGATTGCGATCGAGCTGGCGAGCATGGATCCGGCGTACGCGGATATGGCCTCCAAGTTCTTCGAACACTTCGTCGCCATCGTCGATGCGATGAACGGGCTGGGAGGCGAAGGGTTGTGGAACGAGGCGGATGGCTTCTACTACGACCGTCTCTGCATCGACGGACGCGATCGGCCTCTGCCGATTCGTTCGATCGTCGGGCTGCTCCCGGTGTGTGCGGTGGAAGTGATCGACGAGGAGCGGATCGATCGACTGCCCGGTTTCAAGAAGCGGCTCGAATGGTTCCTCGCCAATCGATCCGACCTCACTGAGCACATCACCTACATGGAACAGTCGCGTCGCGACGCTGCGCCCCGACGGCTGCTGGCGATCCCCTCGCGCGATCGGCTGGTCCGAGTGCTGCGCTACATGCTGGACGAGAACGAGTTCCTCGCTCCGTTCGGCATCCGGTCGGTCTCCCGCGTCCACCAGGCGCAGCCGTTTCTGTTTCACTTGAACGGCGACGAGCATCGTGTGGACTACTCGCCGGGCGAATCGACGTCATCGCTGTTCGGAGGCAACTCGAACTGGCGAGGTCCGATCTGGATGCCGGTGAACTTTCTGCTGGTCGAAGCGCTCGAGCGCTATCACCACTTCTACGGAGACGAGCTGACCGTCGAGTGTCCGACCGGCTCGGGGCGATATCTCACGCTGCATCAGGTCGCGCGCGAGATCTCACGGCGGGTCGCGTCGATCTTCCTGCGCGATTCGGCAGGACACCGCGCGTGTCATGGCGGCGATTCGCGGTACGCCGACGATCCCCACTGGCGCGACCTGCTGCTCTTTCACGAGTACTTCCACGGCGACACCGGGCGCGGCTGCGGCGCAAGCCATCAGACCGGCTGGAGCGCGCTCGCCGCCCGCTTCATCGACGACTGGGCGAGGTCGAATCATCATGATTGATCACGGAACGTCCCCTCCGTTCCCTGTCTACCACGTATTGAGATCCCGTATCGCCCCGCTCGAGACCAGATAGATGTAGACGTCGGTGAACGCGACCCACACGAGGCTGAACCAGGCAAACAGCATGTGGCGCTCGTTCAGCCATGTCGAGAGCGACCACGGACGATAGTGTGCCGACGCTGCCCCACCATCGCAGCTGAAACAGTCGACACGCCCGCCGATCAAATGACGCCACGAATGACAGCCGAAGGTGTAGCACGACAGCAGTGCAGCATTCATCAGCATGACCACAGTGCCGACGCCGATGCCGAAGCGGCCGTCGCGGAAGAATGCGGCGGTCCCCTCCCACCACAAACAGACGATGAGAAACAGCGCGCCGTACAGAGCGTAGCGGTGGAGATTCTGAAACACGAGCAGCGCCCGTTCGCCGCGATACGCGAAGGGCACGCCGCGTACGGCGCACGACGGTGGCTTCAGGAGGAACGCCTTGTAGTACGCGCCGCGGTAGTAATAGCAGGTGAATCGAAACAGGATCGCGAGCGCCGGAATGAAGAAGGCCGGCGACTGCGGAATAAACCAGGGCCACCATGCCGGAAACACGCCGAGCCAGGCATGTTCCACCGGCACGGCACCCGGGTAGCCGGACGCCGGCGTGAACAGCGGCGGCGCGACGGTCGGACTGATGTACGGCGCGTAATAGACGTACGTCGCGTTGAAAGCGCGCAGGGTCAGGTATCCGAAGAAGACAATGAGGCCGATTGCGGTCCACGCGGGAGCGAGCCACCACTGATCGACACGAGACGTGCTCGCGAAGCTGCCGGGCGGCTGCGCGATCGGAACGGTTGCCATAGCCGCATCTCAGCACGGCTGTGGCGCGGATTCAAGACTGTGAACGACAGCGCTCAGCCAACCCTGGGGCAGGGCGGGGCAGAGGTAGGAGGGGGCGCCGTGAGAAGAGCGATCACGCAGAGATCGCCGGGGTGCCGAGAGCGCAGAGGCGACGCGCGCTTGGGACGAGAGGCCAGCGCCCCCACTCGCGCGTAGTCGTACGTCAGCAGTCAGCTCCGTCCGTCCTCCGTGTCTCCGTTTCTCTTGTTAATCCGTGTCTCCGTGATCTCCAGGTCCATGCGGTTCTTTTCCACGGGCCCCGCGAGGCAACCAATTGCGCGGCAGCCTGGGGACCTGTGCGGTTCGATGCGGTCGACGCTGCCGGGATCAACGCCGCGGCCGCCAACGGTTCAATGGCGACCTCCGACGACGACGAACTCTTGTTTGCGGCATGCCGTCAAAGGGCCAGTAGCTCTCGAGGAGGTCATCCATGAAATCGCTCGGTTGGACCAGCGCGATCGTCCCCGATGTGAAGTACGCGGTCCGGCTGCTTCGGCGCTCGCCCGGGTTCACGGTCACGGCTCTTCTGACACTGGCCCTTGGGATTGGGGCAAACACCGCCATCTTCTCCATCGTCAACGGCGTGATCCTGCGGCCGCTCGCCTATCCCAAATCCGAACAGTTGATGTACCTCACCACCCAGTTCCCTTCGCTCGGGTTCCTGGAGTTCTGGGTCTCTCCGCCGGAATACATGGAGTACCGGGAGCAGAATCAGTCGTTCGCCGCGGTCGGCGCCTACACGACGGGCGAAGCCAATCTCACCGCGGGGGATCGCCCGCTACGGGTTCGAACGGCGCTCGTCGACGAGCATCTGCTGAAGGCATTGGGTGTTCGGGCGGAGCAAGGGCGGTTGTTCGCGAGCGGGGAAACCAACGTCACCGGGCCACCTCCGACGCCGGGCCAACAGGGACCGCCACCGCTGCCATCGCCGATCGCGATCCTCTCGCACGAGTTGTGGCAATCGGCATTCGGCGGGAAGCCGCTCGTTGGACAGACGGTGGAGATCGACGGACGGCCACGCGAAGTGATCGGCATCATGCCACCGGGCACCGATCTGATGGACAACCGTACCGAGGTGTGGCTGCCGCTCGGACTCAACCCGGCCAACCGGCTGAATCGCGGCAATCACTATCTCTATCTGATCGCCCGTCTGAAAGACGGCGTCAGCATGCAAGCCGCTCGAGTCGAGTTGGACTCGCTCATCAAGACCTGGGGCGCACGTAACAACATTCCGCTCAAAGGTCCTGGCAGCCATGTCTTCATGACGATGGCCGGAGGAGGCGGCGGCCATATCCTCCAGATGAAATCGCTGACAGACGAGATGCTCGGCGGCGCGAGTCGATCGATCTGGGTGCTGCAAGCCGCGGTCGGCTTCGTGCTGCTCATTGCCTGCGCCAATCTCGCCAACCTGCTGCTTGCTCGCGCCGAGACGCGTCATCGCGAGTTCGCCGTACGCACCGCAATCGGCGCCACGCGCGGCCGCCTGCTCCAGCAGTTCATGACCGAGAGTGTGCTGCTCTCGATTGCTGGCGGTGTGCTCGGACTCGTGCTCGCCCGCGTCGGCGTCCAGGCGCTCGTGCGCGTCTATCCAACCAGCCTTCCGCGCACGACCGAGATCGCCGTCGATCCCATCGTGCTCCTCTTCACGTTTGCCGTGGCGCTCGCGAGCGGCATGCTGTTCGGCCTCGCGCCGATCATGCACACCCGCATCAAGGGACTGGTCACCGCGCTGAAGGAAGGGGGCGACAAGGGCGCCACCGGCGCCGCGCGCCATCACGTCCGCCGCGGCCTGGTGATGGCCGAGATCGCGCTCGCTGTCATGGTCGTGATTGCGGCCGGTCTGCTGGTGCGCACCGTCTACAACCTGACGAACGTCGATGCGGGATTCAACCGATCGCGACTGGTCACCTTCTCGATCACGCTGCCGCAGGTGAACTACATACAAGGCGAGGCTCGCATGCAGAGGTATCAAGCGCTGCTCGATACCCTGCGCAGCGTTCCCGGCGTACAAGGTGCAACCGCAATGTCGGGACTCCCGCCAGATCGCCCCCTCAATGCCAACGATACCGACATCGACAACTACACGGCTCCGCCGGAAGGGCCCTATGAGAACGTCGACTACTATCAGAGCGTCGTGGGCAGCTACTTCGAGACGATGGGCATCCCGATCGTGCAGGGACGCAGCTTCCAGAGCACAGACGCCGCATCGACAGGCATGGTGGCCATCGTCAACGAACGCCTGGTGAACACGTTCTGGAAGGGCAAGAATCCGATCGGGCAGCGTGTTCGCCCATGCTGTGGGAATCAGGTCCCGTGGTTCAGCGTGGTTGGCGTGGCCAAGGACGTGAAGCAGGGCGGCGTCGATCAGAAGACTGGAACCGAGCTGTATTTCTTCGTCGATCAGATGGCGGCCACTCCCGCGCCGGCGCAGCGGGTGCCGCTCACCATGAACATCGTCCTGCGGACGACGCTGCCTCCCTCGGCTCTTGCTCCGACGATCGAACGCGCGGTTCGTGAGGCCGACCGGTCGGTGCCGGTCGTGCGTCTGCGCGAGATGGAAGACGTGTTCGCCGAATCGATCCGTCGTCCGCGCCTGCTGGCGCAATTGATCGGGGTCTTCGCGGGACTCGCGCTGCTGCTCGCGGCGATCGGCACATACGGCGTGCTCTCCTACATGGTGGCCGAACGTCGCCGCGAGATCGGCATCCGACTCGCGCTCGGCGCCGATCGCTCCAACGTCGTCGCGCAGGTGATGAAGCAGGGATTGGTGCTGACGATCGTCGGTGTGATCGTCGGATTGACTGGAGCGTTCGGCGTGAACCGCCTGATGACGTCGCTGCTGTTTGGTGTGAAGCCGACGGATGCTGCGACGCTGACGAGCGTGATCGCAGCGATCACGCTCGTCGCTGTTGCTGCGTGTCTGCTGCCGGCGTGGCGGGCGTCACGGCTCGACCCGAATGTTGTCCTGCGGGCCGAGTAGGGGCGCGGGCTCTTCGAGCCCGTGGGGCCGCGCCTTGCGGCGCGATAGGAAGGACTTCACCTGTTATTCCCTACCGCGAGCGAAGCGAACGGCCCCACGTCGGGCCGAAGCCGAAGGCGGAGGCGGACGCCTTACGGGTCGCAAAGCGACCCGCCCCACGCGCGTTACTTCGCGCGCCCCTTGTACCCTTGCGCGAGCATCGGGATCACCCACACCTGTGCGGCGTTGGCGACCTCGCTGCCGTCCGCACCCACTGCGCCGCGGGCGAGAATGTAGAGCGTCTTCTTGTCTTTGCCGCCGAACGCCGCCGTGATCACGCCGCGCGGCGTGGGGATGGTGCCGAGCTTCTTGCCTTCCGGGCTCAACACCGCGATGCCTTCGCTGTAGGTCACGTAGACACGACCCGCCGCGTCAATCGTGCTGCCGTCGCCACCGCCCGCTCCGAGTTGCGCGAACTCGCGCTGGTTCTTGAGTGAGCCGTCCGGCTGCACATCGAACGCCGCCATCGTCATCCCGTTGGTCACGTAGAGCGTCTTCTCATCGGCGCTGAGCACGATACCGTTCGGCGTGATGTTCTCACCGTATTTCGTGATCATGCCCTTCGGATCGGCGTGATACACGCCGCCCATCGTGAAGTACACGCCGCCCTTGCTGTCGGCGGTGATGTCGTTGATGACGCCGCCGATGCAATCGAGCGGTTCGCCGTTGTACATGTCGGCGAACACTTTTCGCTGGGGAGCCAGCTGCTCGATCCGCTGATGGAGTCCGCGCTCGACCACGAACGTCGTCTTCTTCGGGCTGATCGAGAGCGCGCCACCGGTGTGGGTGTCGGAGTACGCGATCGACGGCTTGCCGTTCTTATCCAGCTTGACCACCTTGCTGTTGTCGTTCTGCGCCAGCAGCAACCCGCCATCGTCGGTGCCGACGATGCCATCGCCGTTGTTGCCTTCTTCCTGCCAGAGGAACTTCCATGTCTGGCCAGCCGCGATCACGCCCGGAATCGCCTCGCTCTTGACGTCACGCACGCCGGTTGCCGGTGCGGGTCCGCGACCGCCGCCAGCCGCTCCACGTCCGCCGCCCGCACCTGCACCTCGTCCGCGGGCTGGCGGAGGCGTCTTGCACATTGCGGTCAGAGCCGCATATCCAGGATCGAGCGGCGCCTGCACAGATGGCGCCGGCGCATCGGCAGGCTTGGCCGGCAACTTCGGCACCTGACTTTGCGCGAGGGCAACGATCGAACTGAGCACCCCAACGCTGATCGTGACGATGACTTTCCCCTTCATGAATGCAGTCCTCCCTGCTTCGGCGAGTCCTGAAACCCGCCGCTACGATGGCTATTTCTTTTGTTGCACGCGCGCTGTCGATGGCGGCACATGGCCTTTCAGGCGCATGTACACGATCACGTTGCCGTAATGCTCGTTGTTGTGCGTGGTGTTGAACACCAGCACGAGGCCGCGTGTGGTTTCGGTCGACCCACCGCCGGGGCCGGCAAGCTTCACCGCCTGAGTGAAGTTCGCGTCGGTCGTCCCGTTGTAGACTTCGTCGCAATACGCGAGCGAATCCTTCAAGGCCTTCGCGAGCGCGGCCTTGTCGGCGACGCGCTCGTAGTTTTGCGTCGCCGGCGACTTCTCTCCCTTCGCCTGCGAGCAGAAGTAGAAATTGGCGTTCGTCACGTGGCCGATCAGCTCGGCGAAGCTGCGCACCTGCGGCGTCGGCTTGAACGAGTATTCCTCCGGCGGCATGGCATCGGCGGCTTCCGCGAGATCGCGGCGAATCGTGGCATGCATTGCCTTGACCGAGGCGGCCATCGACTTCGACAGCGCCTGATCGGCGCCGCCGTCGCTGGTTTGCGCTGCGGCAGGAACACTGATACTCGCGAGGCAGATCGACAGAACGAACACGCGCGTCATGGTGTGTCTCCGCGCGTGATTATGGATCGGTCAGCAGCCGGGCATCCAGCGCTCGAGCCGCTGACACGAAGACGGTCTACTTGGCGGGGATGCGATTGAAGAACGTCAACAGCTCCTCGGCCTCACTGCGCTGCTGGTCGGTGCGCGCCAGCGACCGACCGGCGAGCGCCGCGGCTCGCGCATCGTCGCGCCGTGAGAGTTCCCACAGAACGCGAGCGAGCGTCAGCCGGTAGTCGGAATCGCCGGGATCGAGCTGCACCGCTCGCGTCGCGAATGCGAGCGCCTCGGTCGCGCGCTGACCGCGTGCCATCACGTCCCCGAGGAAGGCCTGGGCCGGTGCGAACCCATCGTTGATCGCGATGGAACGTCGCAGCAGTTGTTCCATCCGCGCCCTGGCGTCCTGATCGGGATTCGGGCTCCACGTCAGCACTGCAAGGCGGTAGTTGGTGTAGAAGCTGTCCGACTTCAGATCGGCGGCCTTCGCCAACGCGGTCCGCGCGTCTTCACGCTTGCCCTCGCGATCGAGCAGCATCGCTTCCACGTCGTAGCTCCCCGGCGCCTCGGGCGCGAGCTTTCGCGCGTCGGCGATCAGCGCACGTGCGTCCGCGGCTCGACCCATTGCGCCATGGAGCGCTGCACGCACGACCGTCAACTCGGCCGCCGTCAGCATTCGCGTCGGAAAGTCCTTGGATGCGACGTTGGTCTCGACCTTCAGGCGCGCGTAGTTTGAAATCGGCTTCTTCTGGTACTGCAAGTACGCCTGCTCCAGCGCCTCGACGCTGCCAAACACCGCCTGGATCGCATCTGCCGACGACTTGCCATTCAGCAGCAGCGTGGCCAGCTGATTGACACGATCGATGCGGTCCTCGCCCCTGCCAAACAGCATGTAGTGCATGACGCCCCAGCACTGCGCGTCGAAATTGCTCCGAGTCGCGCCGCTCGTGTAGTACGGCGAGCGCGCATCGAGCGCAATCAGTTCCGACAGCCGGAGCCGCGCTCCCTGCAGCGCGACCAGGTGCCAGGGAATCGCGCGTCCAAACTGGATCTCGGAGTCGCGGACGATCGAGTTGCTGAGGACCTCGGCGAGCCCGCTCCGGAACCACAGCGGCAGCGGTGTCTCGAAGGCGTTGTTCAACGTGAGCGCGCTGTACGACCAGTACGACGCGAAGTATGGGTTGATGCCTTCGGTGTCATCAGCGCGGAGGTCGCTGCGCATCGCGATGAAGTGCCGATCGGCGGAAGTGTTGAACACACTGGCTGGTCGCGAATCCCGATCGCCCTTCTCCCAGTACTGGGGCAGCAGCATCTTCATGCTGGCTTCGTCCTTGGCGGCCACCACCATCACAGGCCGATCGAGCTGAACGCGCGCCCAGGGCCAGCCGGCCTGAATCGCGGCCCGAATCTGCTCGAACTGCCAGGCCACGTTGCGGGCACTCTTGTCTCCGGCATTCGAGACGACGGTGAAGTGCGGGCTTTTGACTTCAATCCAGCGATCGTCAGCCGCCATCGCGGCCGCCGACGCGCACGCCATGAGGACTGCGGTTAGTAATCCAGCGCGCATCTCGGGCACTCCTGCTGACTCAAGATAACGCTGGCTGAGCTGGTCTCGAACATGAAAATGGGGTCGGGAGTCATTGCGCCTGATTTGTTCGCGCAATGACTCCCG
>DASWZV010000093.1:0-3875 GCA_036407095.1 Vicinamibacterales bacterium
CGCGGCGCTCACCTAGGTATTCGCGTACGGCTCGTGGGGCCGGCAACGAACCCCCTGGCAATCGGCGCCGAGCTACGCGTCATGACGCCTCGTGGCGGCGGGCCCGTCCGGGAGATTCGCGCGGGAAGCGGCTACTGGTCGATGGACGCGGCGACGACGGTGCTCGCACTGCCCCCCGACGTGAACGCGTTGCGTGTGCGGTGGCCGGGCGGACGTGTACAGAGCGTGCCGCTCGCGGCCGGCCAGCGCGAGCTGACGGTCATTGACCGTTAGGGCTTCTTTTTCTTGTCGGGACCGGAACGGGTCCACAGCACCACGACGCCGCAACCCGAGGTTCTGCCGGCGAACTCGCCGGGCACGTCGGAGGGGCCGGTATAGACCTCCATCGCGACCACGTCACGGATTGGCGTGGTGGGACCAAAGACGTTGTCGAGCTGCCCGTCCACGATGTATTCCGGCGGGCAGCCGCGAGGCGCACGCGTCATTCGAATGCGACATCCGCCGTACGCGGTGCCGCCACAATCGAGGTCGACGCCGCGCATGGCGCGCACGGCATCCTGGATGTTGGAAGCGCCGCTCCGCTGAATCTCTTCGTCGGTGAGATACTGGCCGAGACCGGCTGCTTTGCGCCGCTCGAAATCCGCGAGACGATAATTCGACACCGGTGCTTCGGCGGTCACCGCCACGGGTGTCAACCGTGCGATCTGTTTGGAGGTCCCGGTCGAGTCGAGCTCGATGTCCTGATTCCACGTTCCTGCGCCCACCAACCGAAGCGCGTAGTGCGCGACCGCGAAGCGTTGCGCGTGAACGGTGAGCTCGACGACGCCAGCGCCGATGTTCTCGAAATCGTAGGCGCCGGTCGAGTCGCTCGTGGCGAATCGGCCATCGGCGTCGAGGATGATCTGCGCGCCCACGATGGCGTCGTGTGACGTCTTGTCGTGCACGAGACCGTGCAAGCGCGAGGGCGCTGCACTGGCGGTCGCTGGGGTTGCCTGACCGCTCGCGCTGCTTGCGAAGATCAGCAGGGCAATCGTGCCGACAAGTTTCGAGGAAACCGCAGCCGAATGTGATCGCATGCGGACGAGCTCCTGCGCCAGGAAGGGTGCAGTCTGGTCGCCTATATATCTGGCTTTCGGAGGAGATGCAACAACCGAGCGATTTCGCTTCGTCCCTGCCAAGCAGAGTCCAACGAGTGACCAAGCGCCGTGTCCGCGGGTTAAACAGGCTGATAGCCGGTACTTGACAACGACGGCGCCCATAGCATCTTCGCGTTCCAACACACGTGGGCTCCCTAGCCGACCACTCTCGGCCGTCCGACCCTCTGGCCCAAGCGCCGTTCGCTGGGCCGCTGTACAGGGTTGCCTCACATAGTAGCCCCGCCGTTTCCGATAGAGTGGCCGATTCACCACAACAGTGAAGCGAGGTCAAGTCATGCAAAGGCCGTGGCTCACGAAGTTGCTGGTTTTCCCGGCGGCGATGCTCCTGATAGGAGCAACGGTCAGTGCCGCACAGAACGTCACTTTCTCAGGCCGAGTCACGTCGGGCGACGGACAGCCTCTCGCGGGCGCCAGCGTTGGCGTCACTGAACTGGGAGCTGGCGCGATCACGACGGAGCAAGGCCGCTATTCGTTCGTGATCGCAGCTTCACTCGTGAACGGCAAGACAGTGAACGTCGTGGCCCGCCACATCGGGTATAAGCCCCTGCGTATGCCGGTCACCGTATCCGGCGCCACCGTCGAGAAAGACTTCGCGCTCGACCGCGACGTTCTCCAGCTCGAGCAAGTCGTCGTCACCGGTACCAGCGGAGCCACTTCGCAGCTCAAGACGCCGTTCACAGTGAACGTCGTCGACAACCAGCAGATCAAGGAAGTGCCGTCGGCGTCGCCGGTCGGCGCGCTCGAGGGCAAGATCGCTGGCGCCGAGGTGGTCACTACGAGTGGCGAGCCGGGATCCGCACCAGCGATCCGCCTCCGTGCCGCCACGAGCCTGACGGGCCGACAGGATCCGCTGATCATCCTGGATGGCACCATCAGCCGTTTGTCGCTCGCCGACATCAACTCCGAAGACATCGACCACGTCGAGGTCATCAAGGGCGCCGCCGCGAGCTCGCTCTACGGCTCCGACGCCGCGAACGGCGTGATTCAGATCTTCACCAAGCGTGGCCAGAACCTCGGTGAAGGGCAGACGTCGGCGACCGTGCGCACCGAGTACGGCGCGAGCACGTTGCCGAACATCGTGCCGGGCGATCTGCATCACCCGTACAAGATGGCCGACCCCAGCGATCCGTCGAAGGGCTTCGACATGTCGAGCGGTAGCCGCACGTCCGATGCGGATCTCATCGCGGATAACGCGTACCCGGTCTACTACGACCAGTACAACAAGGTCTTCCGCCCAGGCCAGAAGGTGACCAACTACGTGTCCATCGGGCGGCGCTCGGGCGCGACGAATTACAACCTCTCGTTCGAGAACGAGCACGATCAGGGCGTACTGAAGTTGCTCGAGGGGTATCGTCGTCAGAACTTCCGCGTGAACGTCGACCAGGCGCTTTCCGACAAGTGGGACATGGGCGCCGGCGCATTCTACGGCCGGTCGACCGCGGATCAGACCGATGGCTGGAACTTCTTCTTCGGCCTGCGCTTCATCGAGCCGAACGTGAAGATCGATTCGATCGTCACGTCCTGCCCCGAGGGTACCACGTGCTCCTATGTCGGGCAGTACAACCCGGTCGTCAGACAGCCACCTCTTTCGAACAACGTTCACAACCCGTTGTACGACCTGCAGACGCTGCAGAGAAACAACGACCGTGACCGATTCACGGGCACGTGGCGTACGTCGTACCGCTTTTTCAATTGGCTGACCGGCGACGCCAACGTGGGCTATGACGAGTCGAACCGGGCGTACAAGAGCGTGAACCCCTACGGCGAGACCGGCTCGTCAGGCAATGCCAGCGCGGGCAGCCTTTCGTCGACGAATGAAGCGTTTCGGTCGTACAACGCGAACATCTCGCTCACATCGGTGCGTGACTTCACGTCGTGGCTGCACAACACGACGAAGCTGGCCGCACTCTACGAGGATCAGACGAACCAGTCGGTCGCCGTGACCGCGGATCGCCTGACAGTGCCGAACGTGCCCGAGTTTGCTGCCGCCGATCAGAGCGGCGCGATCCGGCCAGGCTCGTACACGGAAGTGATTCGTGCTCGCGACGTGTTCGCTGTTTCGACGTTCGAGTTCAAGGACCGTTACCTGTTCGACGGCCTGGTCCGGCGCGACCAGTCGTCGCTGTTCGGCGCCGACGAGCGTTCGCAAACGTACCACCGCCTGTCCGCAGCCTATCGCGCCTCGCAGGACTTCAAGCTCCCCGGCGTGGACGAGCTGAAGTTCCGCGTCTCGCACGGAACCGCCGGGCTGCGTCCGCCCTTCAGCGCGCAGTACGAGGTCTTCGACGTCGCGGGCGGCACGCCGAGCAAGGTGAGCCTCGGAAACAGCAAGCTGAAGCCGGCATTCTCGCGGGAGACGGAATACGGCGTCAACCTGAATTTCCACAGGGATTACTCGCTCGAGTATACGTACTCCAACAAGCGGACGACCGACGAGATCATCCAGGTCCCGCTCTCAGCGTTCACCGGTTACCAGAACCAGTGGCAGAACGCGGGCACGTTGTCCGGAAAGACGCACGAACTGGCGCTCGGCGCGGTGCTCGCTTCGGCGCGTGACTACTTCTGGCGCCTCAACATCACGGCGGACCGCACGCGGCAGAGGATCGAGGACCTGAAGGTCCCGCCATTCCTGGTCGGCCCTGACGGCACGACGGCCATGTTCCGCGTCGGTCCCAACCAGCCGTTCGGCATCATCTACGGTGAGAAGTGGATTCGGAC
>DASWZV010000094.1:0-11042 GCA_036407095.1 Vicinamibacterales bacterium
ACGTCGCGACGGCTAGGTGAGAACGACGCGTGGCTCATCGCCACCGCCGAGTCCATCAACGCGGACGTTGTTGGAGCAGACCGTGCTGCCTTCGAGCGACTTGGTGCAGGCTACCTCCGTTTTCGTTAGGTGTCCGATGGCCGTAGCGGACCACGCCGACTGATCCAACAAGAAACGCAACTGCGACCACGAAACAATTCATCAACGAGCGCCCGCCATTGTGAACGCTGGTAAACATTCGGCTCCTTCCTGTAGAAGCGGCGGGTTGATACCACTCGCCTCGACCGCAACAGGCTAGAACGGGATCAGTTGATGATTTCGGAGCAAGATCCGGCGGCTCGGCGCGTCGGAATTCGCGAATTCTCGAAGAAAGTGGTGTGAGGCCAAGTGTCACGAGTTGGAACCAGATGGTTCCGTTCCTGCAGCGGCTGAACCGGCTACGCAGTAGTGCGTGAGCCCGCGTCTCGCGAATCAACAATTGCTGGCGGCCACCTGCAATGCTAGAAGACCTGACTGTTGTGTCGGATTCATGCTGCAGGCGACGTCGGTCATCGACTATACTGGACGACGCGCGTAGGGGCGCATCCAGTCCGCGGAAAGGGCCAAGCCCCGCCCGACGGTCATTCGTTGCGAAGGCAAGCCGATTCCTCGCCTGGCCGACGCGTCCGCTGCCAAGTCTGGGCAATCCTCACGCTCTCACTGAATCTCGACCACCCTCCATCCTACGGCCGCTGCCGGCTTTCCTATCGTCTGCGGCTCATTGGCGGCGTTGGACGTCAATCGTGGACGCGTGCAAACGACTCTCGAAAAGATAGGATCACTCCATGGCGAATAGAGATTTGGTTTTCTACGTGAAACTCTTCGTCAAGCCCGAATGCGTTGAAGAGTGGAAACAGGCAGCCTTTGAGATAATCGAGCTGATGTCACACGAAGAAGCGTTCATCGCCTGCTACTTGCACCAGGACACCCAAGACCCGAATTTGTTCACACTGTACGAGCGGTGGAACGAACGTTCGGTTGAGGATTTTCTGAAGCATCAGATGAAACCATACAGAGTTGCTTACGATGCAAAGCTTCCAGCTCTGCTTCAACGACCGAGGGAGCCGGCGATACTCCTGCCGATCAACGAATGGCACAAGGTATCGCGGTGAGCCATAGCGGAGGCCGAACAACGCCATCCGCGCGACATGCGAAGACGCACGCGCGTGATGGCAGACGCGAGCCCCGGAGAATCATAAAGAACTACGTTCGAGCGAAGCGGTTGAATGTGTGCGGGGGCCAGTGTTCTTGCACTGCTCAGTTCTCGTCGTGATGGGCGGCTGTCTCTAGGGCGTGACTCGGCCCAGCCGCCACTGTCTCATCCGAGGGCCGTAGTGGCGGATTCTGGAAGGGTTGCTTCTTCTTCGAGGCGAAATCCGGCTGCTTGCCGATTCTCCCGCATCGTCGTCTCAAACGATGCAGCTACGGTGCTGCGAGGAACCGGTCGATCAATCGCGCCGAGATCTCAGCATAGTCCACATCCGCCGGCGCGCTCGACGCCTCGGCAAGGTAGTCGCCGTGTCCGCTCGGGAGGACAAGCAGCCGCGCATCGGGGAAGAGCCACGACAGTTCAATCGCGTGCTCGAGCCGAACGACGTCGCGATCGCCGCAAATGATCAGCGTCGGTGCGACAACACCGCGCACGGCCTGATCGGGGACGTCTCGAAAACCAGCCATGCGCGCCGCGTCCTTGTCGTGCATGGTCTTCAACTTCTGGGAATCAGGATTGACCGCCAGGAACGCGTCCTTCAGCGCCTGTGGCATGGTGGCGACGTCCGCTTGCTTGATGAGCTCCCAGAGCTGCGGCTGCGCACCCTCGCGTGTGGTGAACGAGGAGGCGAAGACGAGCTTCCGTACCAACTGCGGATGGCGGATCGCGACCTGTAGTGCCACGCTTGCACCGTTGCTGAAGCCGAGCAGATCAGCGCGCGGGACGTTCAGCTGCCGAAGCAGCCCTGCGACGTCCTCAGCGGACGCCTCGAACGTGAAGGGCTGATCCCGATCGGACGTGCGGCCGTGCCCCTGTTCCTCGAGCGCAATCACTCGGCGGGTCTTGGCGAGAAACGGGAGTACCCGGCCAAAGGTCGAGTCGATCGTCGAGCCGCCGCCGTGAAGCAGCACGAGGGGAATTCCATCGTGGCGGCCATGAAGTTCGTAGTAGATCTCGATGCCGTTCACGAACGCTCGGCCAGGCTCGACTCGGGTCGCATTGCTGGTGTGCTGCTGCATTGAAGACGCCGTCTGGTGTGGGGTGGTGAGCGCTCCGGAACTTCCGCACAGGACGCCAGCTGCGGCGAGAAGGACAAATGAGTTGATCATCGCGTCACACGTCCCAGCTGTCGTCTCAGCTGGTCCAACATCTGCAACCAGCTCGGATACGCGCCGGTCCGCTGTGCCAACCGCGGGCTGACATCCTGCTCGAGTGTCACGATCGTTCGCCCGGCGCGTTCTGTGAACGTCACGCACACGCTCGTCTCCTGCGGCCACGCCGGGTCATGCCCCTGACTTGCAGGTGTTCGTGGAATACCGTCCGCATCGGCGATGACCGCGGTGAATACCAACCGTTCGGGGCGAACGACCTCGAGATATGAGCCGATGGTCCAACACGCGCCGAATGACGGGTTCTTGATGCACCAGTGGTATCCGCCGCCTGTGCGGACGTCGAGACGCGCGATGTGAAGCGTGCAGCCATCTGGAGCAAACCACTGCTCCAGGAGATCGCGCTGCACCCAGGCGTCGAAGACCTGGTCGCGAGGCGCATCGAACGTCTGTTCGATGCGAACGCGTGGCCTGTCGACCTTCGTTCGAGTGCCACCCTTCATGGCTTTCTCTCTCCACGCCGGCTTGCCGGTTGGCGGTCCAGGAGATCGCGCAAGCGGCTGAAGGCGCCGTGCCAGTAGCGGCGGTACTCCTCGGCCCACTCTGCCACCTCGCGGATCGGTACGGGATTCAGCTCGCGGATCTGTTGTCGACCATCGCGGCGCGTCCGAACGAGATTCGCGCGCTGGAGATAGGCCAGATGCTTGGAGACGGCTTGCTGTGAGACGCCGAAGGGCTCACTCAGTTCCGTGACAGACGCCGGGCCTGTCCTCAACCGCGCAAGAATCGCTCTCCGGGTCGGGTCGGATAAGGCCGCCAACGTCAGGCTCAGCGAATCCACAACCATATGGTTGTATAATTGTGCTGGCGATGTCAACGGTTGTTCAAGGAGGACGTCGTGACACTTTCAATGCGAACTCTCTGATCGAATGGAGATCGAACAGTTGCTCACACGATACTGCCACGCGATTGATGAGCAGGTCACACCTGGCACTGGAAACGTGTTCGCTGATCTTGGTATTACCGACGCCGACGAGCGTCAAGGTAGGCTGCGCCTCGCTTAGAATCCGGTGCTACAGTCCACCAGCCTTCGAAAGCCGATGGCGCAGTATCTGCAGGATCTGATTCCCGACTTGGCTACGGCCTTGCGTGAGGGCGGAAGGAAGGCGGCGGGCATCGCCAACGCCGCTCACTCTCCTGGAAGGCGGCTACGATTGGTACGTGATCATCGTCTGCACTACTCCTTCAGCGCGACGATAGGATCGATGCGCATGGCACGCCGGGCAGGCCACCACGACGCGACGAGCGCGACGCCGCCGATCAGGACGGCAGTGCTGCCGAACACCAACACGTCGAATGCCCGAACGCCCAGGAAAACTGACGAAAGAAATGCCGTCAACGCCATCGCCAGGCCTAGGCCGGCACCGATGCCGACGGTCGCGAGACTCAGTCCCCTGGCGAGCACCAGCCGCATCACGGCAGTCCTCGATGCGCCCAACGCCGTGCGGATGGCAAGCTCGCGCCTGCGCTCGGAAACCATTAGCGAGACAACGCCGTAAACGCCCAGGGCCGCGATGAGCACCGCGATAGCGCCAATGGTTCCCAGAACGAGCCCTTGCAAGCGGCGATCGTTCACGTAGAGCGCGTATGCGGCACTCATCGTCTTCATGTCGACGGCGAGGGACGAGTCCACGGCACGAACCGCTTCTCGCGCGCTCGGTGCGAGCGACGCCGGATCCGAAGCCGCCCGAACCACCACTGTCATCTCGCGGGCGGGCGAAAGTGGCAGATAAATCTGATTTTCGGGGACCGCAGGGAGTTGACGCTGCGCCACATTCCCTGCCACGCCGACGACGGTGTACCAGCCAGTTACGTCCGGTCCGCCCATCAGACGAATGCGTGCGCCAACCGGTTCGCGATCCGGCCAATAGCGTCGCGCCATCGTGTCGTTGATGATCGCGGTCTGCGGACGAAGGTCCCGAGCCTCGGCCGCAGTGAACGCTCGTCCTCGATGAACGGGAATCGCCAGTGTGCTCAGGTAGCCGGCGTCGATGAATCGAACCGACGCCACGGGCCGCTCGAGTGTAGTCGTTCCCTCGAGGATGAATCTGGCGCCCGGAACGTCACGGTCGGCGAGCGGAACATGGCTGGTCACCGTCGCGGACGCCACTCCAGAAAGCGCCCGCAGGCGGCCGACGACTGCGTCAACGAACGCCAGCCGCTGTTCAGGATGATCGTAGGCGCGGTTCTCGAGGGCAACCCGCAACACCAGGAGCCGATCCCGGTTGAAACCGATGTCGAGATTGCCGAACCGCATCGAGCTGGTCACGATCGCGGCGGCGCCGGAGACGAGCCCGATGGACAGCGCGACCTGACCCGCCACCAGGAGATAGCGCGCGCGGTGGCCGCGACCTTGCGCCCCAGCGGCGCCCCGGTCCTCCTGCAAGGCGTTTCGCAGATCCGCCCGTGAACCTCTGATTGCCGGCGCGAGCCCGAACAGCAGCGCGGTCAGCAGCGAGGCGATCAGCGCGAAGAGCAGCACACGGCTGTCGACCGTGATCTCGATCCAATCTGCGCCATGCGGCTTGCCAAGCGTTGCGGCGAACACCGCGACGCCCCACTCGGCGAGAAGGACACCCAACATCCCGCCCGCCAGCGCAAGCATGACGCTTTCCGTCATCAGTTGCTGCACGATTCGCAATCGGCGCGCGCCGATTGCGGCCCGAACCGCAATCTCGTGTTTGCGGGCGCTCAGGTGGGCGGTCAGCAGCCCGGCCAGGTTCGCGCACGCAATCAGCAGCACGAGTGCTGCGGCAGCGATGATGAAGAGCGCCATGTCGCGCTGCTTGGTGCCGATCATGATTTCGCGGAGCGGTGCGGTTGCCACCATCCAGTCGCGCCGCTCCGCTGCCGCTGGCGCAATCGAAACGCCGGCCGACGCTGCACGTGCCGCTGCATCAGCCTCGGCTGCCGACACGCCCGGTTGCATACGAGCGATCACCACGACCGTCCGATCCGGAGCCGTGACGGCAAGTGGGAGCCACACACGGGAGTCCTCAGGGAAGCTGAATCCCGCCCTGGTCACACCGACGACCACGTGCGCATCGCCATTGACCAGGATCGTCGTGCCAAGCGCGTCAGCGGCGGATCCAAACACTCGCGCCGCATACTCGTTGCCGACGACCGCGACGCGCGACCCGGCATCTGCTGGCAGGATCGGCCGGCCCATCTGCACCGGCACACCGAGCACCGAGAAGATATCTCCTGTGATCTCGCCGGCGGGAACGCGCTCGGCGGTGCCGGCTGCCGCTACCGTCACCGTCTCGGGCACATAGGCGGCGTAGCCCGAGAACACCCCACGAATCTCCGTGAGCGCGCGGAAGCCGTTCAGCGTAAGCGGGGCTCGTCCGGATCCATGAGGACCGGCCAGGTTGATTGCGACAAGTCGATCCGGGTCGGGAAACGGGATCGGTCGCAGCGCCACAGCGTTCAGCACCGAGAAGCAGGTGGTGGCGGCGCCGACTCCGAGCGCCAGCGTGACGATGAAGAGGAACGCGAAAACGGGTTGATGCGTCAGCTGCCGCGCGGCGAAGCGGAGGTCCTGCATGGCGTGGGTCATCCTCGGACGTTTGAGCAACGAGTGTACCGCGTGCCACCGTCACGGTGCTTCGGACTTGCCTAGAGAGGAACGGTTAGCGAATCGCTGGAGGCGTCGCGGTGGGACTGGACCGAGCGGTTCCGGAATTCAGCCGTCCGCATCCGGACACCAGCCACGTTGCTGGGCAGGTTCCGCCCCGCCCGGAGGGACCCACTCCTGAACGCCATTTCGCAAGAGTCGACGCGATTTCATTCGCAGCGTGCTGACGCCTCGTTCGGGGTGTCAGCACTGCGGAAGAACGACTGGTCCGACCCGATCGCGCCAGGAATTGAGCTGGAAATTCAGGTGCGGGAGCCGGCAACCTCTCACCGGCTGACCGTCGGCCAGCTTCAACTTCAACGTTGGTGTGATGGCGTCGCCGTCAGCTCCGACGAGACCTTTAAAGAAAATCCGGCTGAAACAGCTGTTGGCGTGCGTTTCACTCTACGGTCGCGTGGCCGTTATCGCAGCTGCGCCGGGAACATCCGCCAGTCCTCGCCTTGTCGTCGCACTGCCAGCTGGTAGCTGCCCGCGGGCAACGCGCTCGTGTTCATTGTCGTGGCCAGGGTTGTGACGAAGTCCACAATCGTCGCTGCCCCCGTCGATGTCGCGCGCGACTGCAGATCGGCGTCAAGGAGCTGCACATCGTAGGTGCGTGGCTCGGACCCGCCTGGCAGAAGGATCGTGGCGTTCAACTGCGCGCGCGGCAAGACCAAGGGCGGCGCCTCCTTCGTGCGCTCGTCGCTTCGCGTCACGGCGAAAGGGCGCAGATCGAGGCGCGCGTTCTGCACGGTCTGCGTACTCGAACCTGGTGTCGTGCGGCTCCGCGACCCGAATCCGCCGGTGCCGAAGACGGGCGAGATGACCTGGACGTTCGAGGTCGTGCCGGAAACGAACCAGCAATCGCTCCGCGCCACGATCCACTCGATGCATCCATGGCTCAGGATGGACACGACTGGATCGACCGCGCTGTCACCGGGCAATACGCCGCCGACACAGATCAGCACCCATGGCGAGTTCAACTCGCCGCGAGGATGCGCGGGATGTTCGGAAGCGTCGGGACGGCGCAGGCGACACGGATCGAGGCGGACTTCACCGGCACTGATTGTCAGCTCGCGACGTTCGCCCGCCGGGTCGTGCTCACGAAGCAATGACCGGCCGCTTCCTTTGACGCGGTGTGAAGGCTACCGGGTGGGGCTGTCCGCGCACAATCGAGTAGGTAAGGAGCCATCACGATTTTACCGACGCCGGTCTTCTCGATGGCGTCTATCGCGAGTTGTCGCCTGTGCTGCAGAAGTGCACCGGCAAGCGACCGCTACAAGAGTTTGTTATATCGCGGTGTTCGAACGTTGAGCGACCGCGACGAGCCGATCCGTGGCTCCACTATCGACTGTGTGATCGTAGGCGCCGCCTTCGTACTTGTTCGATCCCAATATGATCCGAGAGGACACGTAGCGTGCAGGCTCGGATTGTCCTCGCAAGCTTTTTGGCGCTGCTACTGGCCCTTCTTGCCGGAGTTGGCGCTCCCTCGTCCGAGTTCGCACCCAGGACAGCATGTGGTGGATGCTGGATCCGATGTGGCCAACCCTATTCACCGGGGTCGTCGCTGGCGTCCTCGCGCTCATCGCGAGCGTGGCTTCACGCGTGGGGGGCGCCGCGATCTTATGTTTATTCGCCTCCCTCTCCACCGCCACCGGGATCGTCATCGCCTTTGGAACGTCGGACGGCCGGGCGTCAGCCTTCTATGCCGTCAGCGTTGCCTTGGTGGCGATTCCTGCAGTCGCGGCGATTAGCGTCCTGCGGCGCGGTGAGTCGCGATGAGCACGAACAGGGCTGCGGCCCTAAAAAGGCGAGTAGCCTCCGTAACGAATGCCGCTTCGGCGTGTCCAACTGGATTCTCGGGTTGGCCTAGCAGGACGTGCCGTGCCGCCCGTGAAACAATCCTCCGCGATTACGCCGGGACCATGCCCTGATCTCCGCCCAGATCCGCATCAATTTCGCGTTCGCGCAGCCTTCGCTTGTGCGTCTGCAATTCTTGCCGAAGGATTCGGTTGATGTCGGCGTCCTTCGGAACTTTGCCTCGAACGGCGTTGCCGCTTAGGAACTGTGAACCGAACGAGGACGCTTAGGGACGATAAGGAAAATGGTCCTCTCCGTGCGGTTCAATAAATCGCTAGCACGCCAGTGACGCCTTCTACCGAGAGTGGACCTCAAAGGCGCAAGAACCCATCCTAGAAGATCGGCCTGCTTGTGCGCTGGGAGGAGCGCTTTACGTGGCGCCGGATTGGCGCGAGCCCGCCATTGCTCGTGGGAGCTGTAGAGTTTCTGCAAACTATTGATAATAAATAACTTAATTGGCGGAGAGAGTGGGATTCGAACCCACGGTAGAGTTTCCCCTACACACGCTTTCCAAGCGTGCCTGATCGACCGCTCCAGCATCTCTCCGTCTTTAGAATCAACAGCTTGCGGTCACTCTCAAGGGACCGATTCGTGCGATTGTGATAAGTCCTCAAAAAGTGACGCGGTCACGCTCGGCATCAAGTATACCCGTCGTTAACAGCAGGCCCGATTGATCAATGGTCGGGCGTCGGGGGCGCATTCAGACGTCAGCTGCCGCTGATCGTTGGACTTCGCTCCGATCGATTCTGAGTCACGGGCGTTCAACCCGTCGGTGATTGCGTGCTGAACTTGGTCGCTCAGCCGGTGGGCAGCAGTCGATTTACCAGCTGCACCGGGTCGGTCTGCTGTAAGACGCCTGGCCTCGTGACTGACGCGTACACGCCCAGGCAACCCTGATGATGTTCCGCTGTAGTGCGCAGCACACTCGGATCACGTGGCAGATCCTGCTGAGCGAGCGTCGAGGTCACGCACCACAGAGTCGGCGCGAAATCCCCGACTGTGACGACATCACCAATCTCGAGAGCGCCGCCGATCCACGAGTCCTCGACGAATCCACTCAGCGCTGGATCCGATTCGATGTAAATATTCGGTCGGAATCGACGTCGATCGATCCGTGCCGCTTTGCCCTGGAGGTTGCTGAGGTGATCGACCGAACCGCTTGTAAGCACGTAGACAGCGCCGATTTCGAAAAACGTCCCCGTCATCAATTGGAAATAATCGGGCATCGTCTCGGTCGTCCACTCAGGCTTCATGGCGCTGACTGGAACGTCACCAAACACCGTCGTGCGGTTGATGCCGGTCTTCTCGTCATTACGTGGTTGATTTTCGAGCCGGACGGCATGGCCGAGGACTTCTGAAATCATCGTCGCTGCGTCTGGGTCAGTCGGTTCGATCACGCGTCCGCCCGGAAGGGTGATCGCGATCCGCCCGTGCGCACTCAACGTCGGCTGGGTCTCATAACGCGCTTCGAAATCGAGCAGTCGTGGAAATCGCTTCGCGCTCGCGATGCGGCCGGTCGCAACCTCACGCAACGCCCACGCCCGATCGCCCAGGCCGCCGCGCGCGGTGACGTGGAGACTGGCGCATCGCTCGCCGAGCATTGACTTCACGGGATATCGCCACAGTTCCGCGACGGTTCCAATGGGGAGCGAACAAAACATGCGACCCTCAGCAGACCGACGCCAAATGTAACGCGGGTAGCTGCGGGAGGCCAGCTGGTGCGTGTTATCTCAGCAGTGCCAGCCTGACAAGTCTGCGAGCTGATCAGAAACGTCTGTTCATGCCTTCGTCCAACGCCCGCCCCATTCTCGATGGCAGCCCGCGAGAAATGCCGTCCACTTGTCGCGGGATCGCGATGTCGGGAACGGTTCTGGCCGAATCGGCCTTTCAGAGCTCCAGATCGTTTCGAATTGGCCATCGGCCGTGATCCGACCGAGGCGCATGGTCTTCCACGTATGCTGATTCTCTGAATCGACACGTACCGGTCCCTCTGGCGCATTGAATGTTTGATGCCGCACGGCTTCCCGGACTGCGGCACTGTCAGCCGCGTCGGCGCTTTCGGCGGCCTGCGCCCAGAGATGGACGGCGATATAGCTCGCTTCCATCGGATCCGCGAGAACCCGTTGTACGCCGTAGCGCGCGCGAAACCGGTTGACGAAGGCACGATTCTCCGGTCGCTCGAGCGTTTGAAAGTAGTTCCAGGCGGCGTAGTCGCCTTGAGCGTCGCGAGCAGACAAGCTGAGCAGCTCAATCTCGCTGACGCTCAGATACAAGGTCGGAACCTTCTCCGCCGTCACTCCGGCCGCACGCAGCACCCGGGAGTACAGGACATTCAGATCGCCAACCGTGGAATTGATGATGACATCCGGCTTGCTCGCCGACAGTCTACGCACGACTTTCGGAACATCCGTGCCGTCAGGCCGTAAGCGGGCCTCCCCGACTATCTCACCGCCGAGTGCTGCGATTTCATCGCGAATGATTTCGTGTGCAGCGCAGGAGTAAATCGACTCCCACCCGACCAGGAAGAAACGGCGTGCGCGCAGGAAGCCGAACGTCCAGCGGACGGCAGGAATGATCTGCTGGTTCGGTGCGGCGCCGGTGTAGACAATGTTGCGCGACTCCTCCAGGCCCTCGTACTGGACGGGATAAAACAGCAGATGATCGTGCCGCTCGACAATCGGAAGCACCGCCTTCCGGCACGCCGATGTCCAGCAGCCAAACAGGGCCGCGACACGCTCCGTCTCGATTAAGCGCTCGGCCTGCTCGGCAAATGTCGTCTCGTTCGATTGGCCATCCGCGATGACCGCCTCGACTGGTCGTCCTTGAATACCGCCGCGTTCGTTGATCTCCTCGATGGCGAGCACGGTGGCATCCACGACCGGCGTCTCGGTCCAGGCCATCATGCCCGTCAGCGAGTGGACGATCCCGACCCTGATCGGCTCGCGGGCTGGACCGGCCGCGCGAGCCACAGGACGTTGAGCGGATCGCGACTCGACCTCCGAGACTTCAGACACGACCTCCGGGAGAAACCGATAGCCACGTTTCGGGACCGTTTCAATTAGCCGAGGCGACGCCGCTGTGTCGCCTAACAGCTGCCGCAGGTCACGGATGTAGCCCCGGAGCAATTCGTCGTCGACGGTCACGTCGG
>DASWZV010000095.1:0-3996 GCA_036407095.1 Vicinamibacterales bacterium
CGGTCCGTTCATTCTTCGCCTGGTGCCCGACATCTATTTTCTGCACATCGTGCGCGATCCGCGCAGCGTGGTGAGTTCGCTGTCGGCGGCGGCGCGGTCGTGGGCTCGCGGACACTGGGCGTCGACCAGTGTCGTCCGCAATGCGCAGCTCTGGAGGTCGGACGTGACTCTGGGGCGGGAGCTCAGAACGTTGACGCCGCGCTATCTGGAAGTCCGCTACGAAGATCTGCTCGGCGAGCAGGGCCCGGAGCAGCTTGTCTCACTCCTCGCGTGGCTGGATCTTCCTGCCGACGAGGATTTCGCTCGATCAGCGTTTGCGGCGTGCCAGATCGATCGGCTGCGCGCCGGCGGGGAAGGGGTGCGCAACTTCGACGCGCTGAGTCGCAGCCAACCGAATTTCTTCCGGAAAGGGCAGGCCAACGGCTGGAAGGAGGATCTGTCTCCGAGTGCCATTCGCGTCGTCGAGTACATCACCCGGGATCTGATGGAGACCTACGGCTACACGCTCTCCTACGCGCCGTCGCGGAAACCTCTGCGGCTCGTGATCGACCAGGCCGTGTCTGGGGTCGAACGCCGCGTCCGACGGCACGTCGACACTGCGTTCGAGAAGCTTCGGGCGTTCTGACCGCCACTACTTCTCGGTCATGAGCGACGCAGACATGGGATCGGTGCTTCCGACCTCCTCACGGTCGTTGAAGAGCATCGGGTCCAGACCGAGGCGTCTGAGCAACGCCAGTCTGGTCAGGATGAACCGATCGTACGGCCGCACGAAGTACAACTCCTTGTAGAAGGTTGAAAGCCGGCTGGCGTCGCCGGTCTCTTCAATGGCGGCAAACCGTTGCACGTTGCGCCGCCGATGCTTGCTCATCCATTCGTTACCGGTGCGATTCAGCTTTTGCCACTTGGCCTTCCAGCCAGCAAAGCCTCGGCAATCGAAGTGCAGCAGCCAGGCGCGATCGGCAACACTCGCGCGGACGGTTTCTCTTGCGGTGGGAATCGGCTCGTGGCAATCCAGGCCTTGGAGATCCGCGCTCGTACGGACGGCGGACTTTCCTTCGACATGTCCCCGCAAATACCCGTCCGCGGGAACCGACACACAGCCCAGTAACCGGGCCCATCGCAGCCTTCGCCGGAAGTCGGCCGCGTCACGCGAAAGCCGGTTCCGCTCCTCCGGCGTCACGAGCAGCTTCTTTCCCAGACTGGCCGGATGCACCTTGAACTGTGAAATTTCCTCGAATGGCCGATGATATTCGAGCCTGTCGAGCACCGCCTCCATGGTCGGGAACTTCAGCGCCTGCACGTCGTCAGGGACGTCAGCCAACAGTTCGTCCAACCGCTGCTCAGAATAGAGGAGCTCGTCGCTGTCGATGTGCACGATCCACTCGAAGCCCGCGCGCCGCGCCAGGTCCAGTCCGGTGCGCGCGTTCAGCCGTTGCCGTTCGATGATCGATGACGGCGTTGGCGACGTGTGGCCATTCCAGAACTCGAGGTCGCATCGCACGGATGTGACGCGCGATCTTCGCGCCAGAACATCGGCTGCAGCATCGGCGGGGTCGTCGAAGAAGAGATACATGTGGTCGACGCCGATGTTCAGATGGTAGTTCACGAACATCAGCGTCTCATGGAGCGGCGCCCGGAGCGTAGTGACGACACACACCGAACTCATTCGGATACCTCCTCCCGGCTCCTTTCAGCTCGTATCCTGTGTCGCCTGAGCTCAATCAGAAAATGGCATCTCGGCGCATGTTGAACAGTCGTTCACCGTGTTCCACGATCTCATCGTCGAACAGGCTTCGATACAGTGGATCATCCTTGTATACGCGCCAGCGCTCGCCAACGCCGAGATCGCGTGCGTCGTCGATCACACCCTGGAACGAGCTGCCGCCCCCGACACTCGAAACGGCATTGAAGGATCGGCCATCGGTCGAGAATCCAATCTGTCGTGCCAGCTCCTGGCGATACTCGCTGCTGTCGCACCACTTGTTGAAATTGATGCACACGGATTCATCCTCGAACAATGGCGAGCCGTTCGCAAAGGCTCTGGCGTACTGTTTCCACAAGTTGCTATACAGCTTCGACGTGAACTGACTCGCGGACTTGTAGGTCGCGTCGTACTTCAGCAGGCTCGCGAGATGGTTGTAGGGGTCGCGCAGCAGCAGCACTCGCAACTGTCGTCTGCTCTCGCCGATGTATTTCGTCGCGTTGGGAAGAAACCGGTGCACGCGAGGGTCGTTGAGAAAGACGTCCTCATAGCTCAGCACCAACAGATCCTTGTGGGCCCGTTTGATACTGGCGACGTCGTATCTGGCGTGCACGTCGTCGACCCGTCCGAGCCGCTCCCCGTTGAACTGTCGGCTGCTGAGGATGTATCGATTCACCCCGTGCCATTTCCGGTGGCATGTGTAATAGGACAACCCATGGACCGTCACGCCATTGAAGTCCAGGTACGGATCTATGCGGCGGATGTCATTGAGGTGGACTCGACTGCCCTGAACGTTGTCGAGGATCCAGGAGATGATGGCGTGATTTCCAGAACGCTGAATGCCGAACACGCAGATCACGAGTTCATTGGTCATGGACATCAGCTACCGCCATGACGCTGAGGCGTCTCGCTTGCGCAGCACGAATTGCTCGTACTTGAGCGCGACCACGTCCACCGGATAGGCACGCACGAACTCGTCGACGGCTTTTTTCACCCCGCCGGCCCACCAACCGCCGTCGTGGTAGTCGTCACCGAGCAGATAACCGCGCGGCTTGAGTTTCCCGAAGAACAGGTCGAGGTCGCGCTTGACGAACTCGTACGTATGGTTGCCGTCGATGTAAACCCAGTCGAGATGTTCGGCGGGCAGCGTCGAGCCGAAATCATTCGAGAGTCCACGGTGCACGACCACCTGACCGGCATCGATCTCACGCCAGAATCGCGCCAGCACGGACTCGTATCGCTCGTCCATTTCCTTCTGGCCGCCCTTGGCGCCGCCGCCGTACCACGCTTGTTCGTAGCCGGGTGTGGCGACGTGCTCCCACGGATCGACGAGGTGGAGGTGAGCCGGCGCGACAATCCTTAGAATGTCGGCGGAGAAGTCGCCGAGATGGACGCCGATCTCGGCTCCGACCGAATGACGCGGCAGCATCTCGAGCAGCGTCGTCCGCTGGTGCTTTTGCGATCTCGCCGCCGGCGCGGGCCTCGCCTGCGGGCTTCCGTGCGCGCGGTCCTGCCTGCCGCCAGCTGGCCAGAGTCTCCCAAGCACGCTCATTGTTGCGCTCCTCTCAGAATGCGCATCGGGCTCTGTTCAATCGGGCCACAGCCGCGACGAACAGCCGTTCGAAGTAGGCGAGGTGCGCCCCAAGAACCATCGCTGAGTTCCGGCTGCATGTCGAAGCGCAGCCGTTACGAACGGCGCACATCCGTTGCAAATCGTAATCCCGGACACGGATGAGATAGCCGGGGCGGTCATGGCTCGTCAGGCTGGTGGTTGAGCTCTTGGTCCCTCGCAGTCCGAAGGTCAGGTGTGGTCGAGCCGCCCCCTTTTCGGTCGCACCGGCAACAATGTATGGCTGAGACTTACCGTCCGCGCGCAACCTGCGCATTTCTTCCGAATCCCGCCACACTTGTCACTCTCCCTGCTTCACTCCTTGCACTACATTTGTCTGATGAACAAGGAGAGAAACATGCAACAGCTGAAAGGTCTTCCGCCGAACGCCCCCCCGATCGTCTCGGCGAAGGAGTGGGAGACTGCGCGGCAGCAACTGCTCGCGAAAGAGAAGGCCTCGACTCATGCCCGCGATGCGCTCGCCGCCGAGCGTCGCCGGATGCCGTGGCTGGCCGTGGACAAGCCGTACACGTTCGACGGACCAAGGGGCAAGGCGCGGCTGCTCGACCTGTTCGAAGGCCGCCGGCAGCTGATCGTCTATCGCGCCTTCTTCGAGCCCGGAGTGTACGGCTGGCCCGAGCATGCCTGCCGCGGCTGCTCTTTTCTGGCCGATCAGGTCGCCCAT
>DASWZV010000096.1:0-1529 GCA_036407095.1 Vicinamibacterales bacterium
TTCAGCGGCTGCGCCGCGAGGATCTTGTCCATCGCCTGCTCGCGCCAGAACGCATCGTAGGTCGGATGCTCCAGGATCTTCCGCCAGAAACCCACCTGTTCGAGGCCGTGCCGTCGGCCGAGCTCGCCAGCCGATCCGGCCTGCATGTAGACGTCGTAGTCGTCGAAGTGATCGGTCCACCACTTCTCGTCGTTCGCGCGCGTGGCCTCCTGCTCGTAGATGTAGGGCATGTTCTGCTGGCGGAACGCGCCGTTGTGGAACCAGTCGTCGCCCATCCAGCCGTCGACCATGGGGTTCATCGGTACCGATACCTTCAGCGCGGGATGCGGGTTGACGAGCGCCATCAACGGCAGGAAGCCGTCATAGGAGATGCCGAGGATGCCGACCCGGCCGTTGCTCTCCGGCACGTTCTTCACGAGCCAGTCGATCGTGTCGTAGGTATCGGTGGCGTGATCCACGGGCGTCGGATTGAGGGGGCCGTGCAGCGGGCGGTTCATCACATAATCGCCCTCCGAGCCGTACTTGCCGCGCACGTCCTGAACGACCCGAATGTACCCGCCGGCGACGATGACATCGGTGGCGTTGTCGTAGCCGGAGAGAATCGGACCGAGATGTGCGCTGTGGGCATGCCCGGTCAGCGTCTTGGCCTCGTACGGCGTCCGCGTCAACAGAATGGGCGCGGACTTCGCATTCCTGGGCACGAGGATGATCGTGTGCAGCTTGATCCCGTCACGCATCGGGATCATGACGTCGCGTTTGACGTAGTCGAAGCTGTCGGTCGCGGGCTTGAACTGCGCCGGGGTCTCGCTGGGAAGACCCTGCTGCGACTGCGCCGACGGCAGCGTCACGGCGAGCCCGAGGAGAGACAAGATCACGCTGACCGTGCGCACGTTGACCATCTGGCACTCCCTTGGGGTCCGACCCCCTATTGTGCCATCGACGCTGCCGAAACCGGGTGTGGCCCTCCCCAACAGGGACGGCGGCCCGGGCGTCACTCGAGTGCCGAGTGCCGGTTGCACAGTGCCGATCGACAGGATCGATTCTCGATCGACGCACTGAACAATGGTCATTGAATGACGTCAATCCTCATCTCTAATCACCAATAGGTCAATCGGCAATCGGCAATCTGCAATTCGGAACAGTTATAGTTCGGTCCGCCATATGGCCACCGCCCCACCCTCGCCAGACACCTCGCGGGGCACAGCGCTCGTGGAAACGCAGAGCGCGGACCTGCGCAAGGACCTCGGCCTTGCGGATCTGACGCTCACACAGGTCCTCTTCATCGTCGGTCTCCCGTGGGTGGGCGTGGCAGCGAAGCAGGGACCGGCGCACGTCGTGTTGTGGCTGATCGCGATGGTGCTGTTCTACCTTCCGTCCGCCGCGGTCGTGATCCATCTGAATCGCGCGATGCCGCTCGAGGGCGGCCTCTATCAGTGGGCCAAGCTCGGTTTCAACGAGTTGACCGGCTTTCTCGTCGCCTGGAATCTCTGGCTGTTCGCGATCCTCAACACGTCGGAGACCGGCCTGCA
>DASWZV010000097.1:0-58378 GCA_036407095.1 Vicinamibacterales bacterium
TGCGACGAAGGAGCGGCGACTCACCGTAAGTCATGCGCCGAAGATGCGGTTGGCCGGCGAGCGGATCGCCGCGCGCCTGCCCTGAGCGAGCGCAGCGAGTCGAAGGGGAAGGATGCGTCAACCTGGTTGGCGCAATCGGAGGCGGGCCAAGGAAACCAGACGACGAGTGACCGCCGCCTCTGACACCGACAACACTTGACATCGGCCGATATACGTTCTTACGATATGTTGCTATGCAACATAACAAGCCGCCCGGGCTCGATCGAGAGCTGAAGAAAGGGAGCGCCGAGCTCCTCATCCTCTCGCTGCTCGAAGATCAATCGCGCCACGGCTACGACTTGAGCAAGTTGATCGAAGCGCGATCGCAAGGCGTGCTCAAGTTCAACGTCGCGTCGCTGTATCCCTTGCTGTACCGCCTCGAGAAGCGTGGATGGATTCAGGGACGCTGGATCGAGAAGTCGGGGCAGCGCCGCCGGCGCTACTACACGCTGACGCCCGCCGGCGCTCAGATGCTCAAGTCGAAGCGCAGCACCTGGCGCGCATTTGCGGAGGCGATCAGCCGCATCGCCCGAATCGACCATGCCTGAAGCGCAGTCGAGGGACTGGCGTGATGAGATTCGCCGACGGTTGATCGGCGTCGGGCTTGCTCCCGAACGCGAGGCCGAGGTCGTCGAGGAATTGTCGCAGCACCTCGAGGATCGCTATCGCGAGCTCTGTCTCGGGGGCGCCGACGAGGACCGGGCCATTCGCGACGCCCTCGACCAGCTCGATGAGAGCGATCTCGTGCACGCGTTCGCAAGCGTCGAACGCGGCGACGTCCGCGATCCGCTTCCACTCGGCGGCGGACACACGTCAGGCGAACGACCCGGCAGCTTCGCCGGGTTCTGGCACGACGTCCGCTTCGGTGCGCGGCTCCTTGGCAAGGACAAGGGCGTCACGGTCGTCATCGTGATCACGCTGGCGTTGGCGATCGCGGTCAACGCGATCGTCTTCGGTCTCACCGATCTGCTTCTGCTGCGGCCGCTGCCATTCGCCAACGCGACCCGGGTCGCCGCCATCTACGCCGCCGACGAGCGCAGCACCACCAGCCGCGATCCGCTGTCGATTCCGCAATACCGCGACCTCGTTCGCGAAACCGCAGTGTTCGAGAGCGTCACGGCGATGATGGGACGGCAGTTCTCGCTGACGGGTGCCGGCGAGCCGCAGGCGATCGGCGCGCTGCTGGCCACGGCGAACGTCTTCTCGACACTCGGTCTCGACATGGTGAAGGGCCGTGCGTTCCTGCCGGGCGAAGACGAAGCGGGGCGTTCGAACGTCGCCGTCCTCAGTCATCACTTCTGGACCGGGCGCTTTCACGGCGATCCCGACATCCTGGGTCGCACGCTGATCGTGAACGGCATCGCCCACACGGTCATCGGCGTCGTCACGCCGGCGATCGAAGTGGGCACGCTCTCGCAGGTCGACGTGTGGCTTCCGCTCGAAACCAGGGCAGCGATGAGTCGGCAACGCGATCGCGATCTGGCGGTCTACGGTCTTCTCGAGCCCGGCCAGACGATCGAGACCGCGAACGCGGAGCTGGCGGCGCTGACCGGCCGATTGCGACGCGAGTATCCGGTCACCGACGGACACCTGCAGATCCGCGCGATCTCGATGCGCGACTCGAATACGAGTCCGGATACTCCGCTCCTTCTCGGATCCGCCGGAATCGTCGTCGGCCTAGTGCTGCTGCTCGCGTGCGCCAATGTCGGGACCGTGATGCAGGCGCGCGCCACCGCCCGTCAGCGCGAAATCGCGCTGCGTCTGGCGCTGGGCGCCACCAGAACGCGTTTGATTCGTCAGCTCATCTCCGAAGGAGCACTGCTCGGGTTGCTCTCGGGAGCGGTGGGCGTGCTGCTCGCCGCAGCGATCGTTCCTGGTCTCAGGCTGCTGACGCCCGATCGCTACGTGCAGACGCTCGCGATCAATCTGAACGTACTCCTGTTCACACTCGTCCTCTCGATTGCCGCACCGGTCCTGTTCGGGCTGCTTCCGGCGCTGCACGCCTCGCGTCCGGATCTGAACGCGGACCTCAAGGAGGGAGCGCGTGTCGGACCGTCAAGACGTCTCCACCAGAAGCGATCGGCCCTGGTCGTGACCCAGGTCGCTTTCGCGTTGACGGTGCTGATCATCTCGGGGCTGGTGGTGCGATCGGCCTTTGCGCGTCAACACGTCCCCATCGGTCTCGCGTCGAGCGACGTCCTGTGTGTGCGTGTGCGTTTCGATCCACCAAAGTACACGTCGGACGAGGGCCGGATTCGCACGATCGAGGCGGTGCTCGATCGCATGGCCGCGACGCCTGGCATCGACGCTGCGGCGGCGGGCGCCCGCGTGCCGATCGTCGATCAGGAACCGCAGCGACAGTTCATGATCGTGGGGCGCGCGGCGCCATCGGAGGTCCCGTGGGCCGTCGAAGCGACGATGACGCCGGGCCTTCGTGAGACGGTGAAACTGTCGCTGCTCGACGGCCGGCTCTTCACCGCCGACGACCGTCAATCCACGGCGCGGGTCGCGATCGTCAGCCGCGAGGCGGTCCGGCGATACTGGCCCGGGCAGTCACCGCTCGGGCAACGGCTCGTTCTCCTGAACGGCGCCGGCGAACCCGCGAACGATGCGATCTCGGTCGTCGGTGTGGTCGACGACGTGAAAGGTGTGTCGTTGATCGAGGCCGCCCCGCCTCGGATCTACTTTCCGCTGTCACAGCGGGTTGGCGAGAGCGCAGTCTTCCTGGTGCGAACCAGCCGCGACACCGCACTGATGGCCGGCCTCATGCGCGATGCGCTTCGCGCCGAGGATGCCGATCTCGCGCTGTCCGAGATTCGATCGTTGAATCAGATGCTCGCCACGCGTCTGTTCCGTCCGTTCGATTTGGTGCTCGCGCTGTTCGCGGGCTTTGCAGGGATCGCACTCCTGCTCGCACTCACCGGCGTTTACGGTGTCGCCGCGTTCTCGATCGGCCAGCGCCGGCACGAGATCGGGATTCGCCTCGCCCTCGGTGCGACGTCCGCAGAGGTGACGCGCCTCGTCGTGCTCAGAAGCTTCCGACCGATCGCCGCCGGCCTCGCGATCGGCACGGTCGGCGGCTGGGCGTTGGCCAGCCTGATGCGAGGCCTTCTCTACGGCACTCAGGCGCTCGATCCATCTACCTACATCACCGTTACCGGACTGCTCGCCTTCGGCGGGCTCATCGCCAGCCTGGTCCCCGCACGCCGCGCAGCCGGCGGCGAACCGGTGTTCGTGCTCAAACAGCAATGAGGAGACCGACATGACCCGCCGACTCGGTTTGATGGTGTTCGCATCTCTTGCGTTCGCGTTGCCTGCGCGCGCGCAAACGACGGTAGATCCGTCCGGCCATTGGGAAGGAACGGTCGACCTGCCGAACTTCAAGCTGCCGCTTGCGATCGACATCGCGAAAGGGCAAGGAAGCGATTTCACTGGAACGCTCACGAATACGACGCAGGGTATTCATGGTCTGCCGCTCAAATCGGTGACTATCGACGGACGACTCGTTCAGTTCGTGATTGCCTCGGGCAGCGGCCGGGAAGAGTTCAACGGCGTGCTCACGGCCGATGGCAAGACGATTTCCGGCTCATTTCTCGTGAACGGTCTCTCTGCACCCATCGAGTTCGCGCGCACCGGCGAGGCAGTCATCGATCATCCGTCGAGTGCGGCAATCGGCAAGGAGTTCGAAGGGACGTGGAACGGCGTGCTCGACGTGAACGGGAAGTCGATGCGGTTCGTGATGACGGTGGTGAATCATGCGAACGGTACGTCGACCGGGAGCGTGATGAACCTCGATGGAGGCGGCGTCGAGGTCCCGGTGTCGGCGATCGCTCAGAAGGCGTCGTCTTTGACCGTGGAGATCAAAGCGGTCAGCGGATCGTATACGGGCACCTTGAGTCCGGATGGATCAACGCTGACCGGAACGTGGACCGAGCCGTCGCTGAGCGCCGCGGTCACGTTTACGCGCGCACGTTAGGAGGAGGGCATAGAGGAACCGGAGGTCCGGCTGCCACCTTCGCGCTACGCGCTACGGCGGCCAGGGAAGCCGGACGCTACGTCTGGACGACCTCGCGGGCAGCTTTGAGCGCGCCTGCCCACCACGTGAGGTGGTCGAGCAGCGCTGTGGCGCTGTTCTGGTTGGCCTCGGTCGCAATCTCGCTGACGTCCTTGATGAACCATGGGTTCGGGATGTGCACCGCCCACCGCGTCGGGACCATATCCAGTTCGATCGCCACCAGCCGAAGCTGCTCGACGCCGCGGGTGCCGCCCGCGCCGCCCCAGCTCACGAACGAGACCGCCTTCCGGGCCCACGCGAAGTAGACGTAATCGAGCGCGTTCTTCAACACCGCGGGATAGCCGTGGTTGTATTCAGGCGTGCAGATGATGAAGCCGTCGGACTCCCGAATCTTGTCGCGCCACCGCACGACAGCGGGGTTCGTGTACCCATCCTTGGCCATTCCAGGCGGCATGGCCTCCTCGAAAAAGGGAAGCGGGTAATCGCGCAGGTCCAGGAGCTCGACGTCGAGGTCGGTTCGTTTTCGGGCCTCGGCGTAGATCCATTGCGCTGGTTTCTCACTGAACCGGTTCGCGCGCGTGCTGGAGACGATGACTTTGATCTTGAGTGTGCTCATGCGGCCATCATTTTGTCACGAGCTGTTCCATTTGAGACCGGACGGACGTAAAGACCCGAGCCGCTCCTGCAGTAGATATTCGGCAGTGCGAGCTTCCCCGTAGGATGGCCGCCGCTCGTACGCATATATGATCAAGGCTGGCCAGTAGTGTGGCTGCTGGGAACTCATGCGCCGTATCCAAGTCCTCATAACGACTCTCGTCATCTCGTCGATCCCTCTGCTGATGGCAGGCTGTGCTGGCGAAGACGCAGCAGCCACCTCGAACGCGCGCCCCGCCGGCCGCGGCGGTGCCCCGGCCGTTCCCGTCACGGTGGCGGCTGTCGTTCAGAAATCGGTCCCAATCGAGGTCGCCGTCATCGGCGCTGCCGAGCCGTTCTCCACGGTCGCCATCCGTTCGCAGATCACCGGCCAGTTGAACACGGTCAATTTCACCGAGGGCGATGATGTGAAGGCCGGGCAGGTGCTCTTCACCCTCGACCGACGTCCGCTCGAGGCGGCGTTGGAGCAGGCCCAGGCGAACCTCGATCGCGACGTGGCGCAGGCCGCCAATGCGGCCGCACAGTTCAAGCGCTATCAGGATCTGGCGGATCGCGGCATCGCGACGAAAGAGCAGGTCGATACCGCGAAGACGTCGATGACGGCGCTGAACGCGACGGTCAACGCCGATCGCGCCGCGCTCGAAAACGCGCAGGTGCAGCTGCAATACGCCACGGTCACGGCGACCATCTCCGGTCGAACCGGCGCCCTGCAGGTACACGAAGGCAATCTCGTTCGAGCCAACGACACGACGCCCCTCGTGGTCATCAATCAGATCGTGCCGATGTCGGTCTCGTTCGCGATTCCAGAAGCGCGCCTGCCGGAGTTGAAACGCTACATGTCGCAGGGGACGCTTCGCGTCACCGCGGCACCGCCGAAAGACGAGGCACCGCCGGCGGTCGGGAAGATCTCCTTCGTCGACAACCAGGTCGATCAGACGACCGGCACGATCAAGCTCAAGGGGACCTTCCCGAACCAAGATCGTCGTCTCTGGCCGGGGCAGTTCGTCAACGTGGTGGTGACGCTGACGAGCGACCCGATGGCGATCGTCGTACCGACCGCGGCGGTACAGGCGGGGCAGCAGGGACCCTACGTCTTCGTGGTGAAGGACGATCACACGGTCGACATGCGTTCGGTGGTCGTGAGTCGCACGAGCGCGAATGAGACCGTGATCGCGAGCGGCGTGCAGCCCGGCGAGACGGTCGTGACCGACGGTCATCTGCGTCTCGTTCCCGGCAGCCACATCAGCGTCAAGGCACAGGGGCGAGGTGAAGACCCGGCCGCGACCAAGGGCACGTCGTCATGAACCTCTCGGCCATCTTCATCAAGCGCCCGGTCACGACGACGCTCCTGATGCTGGGCATCCTCGTGTTCGGCGGGCTCGCGTATCACGATCTTCCCGTCGCCGATCTTCCGAGCGTCGACTTTCCTTCGATTCGTGTCAGCGCGTCGCTGCCGGGCGCCAGCGCCGAAACCGTGGCTTCATCGGTGGCGTTGCCGCTCGAGAAGCAGTTCACCGCGATCTCGGGGCTCACCAGCATCAATTCCACCAGTACACAGGGCGGCACCGACATCCAGCTGCAGTTCGATCTGAGTCGCGACATCGATGCCGCGGCGCAGGACGTCCAGGCGATGATCGGGCGCGCGTCGCGACAGCTGCCGCCGCAGATGCCCGCGCCGCCGTCGTATCAGAAGGTCAACCCCTCGGATCAGTCGATCTTCTTCATCATCCTCCGCTCGAAAACGCTGCCGCTGTCGACGCTGGACGAGTACGCGCAGTCGAACCTGGCTCAACGCATCTCGACGGTCAGCGGCGTCGCACAGGTCAACGTCTTCGGCTCGCAGAAGTACGCCGTCCGTGTCGACGTCGACCCCCGTGAGCTGGCCGCCCGCTCGATTGGCATCGACGAAGTGGCGAACTCGATTCAGAACGCCAACGCCAATCTGCCGGTCGGCACCATCTACGGCGAGAAGACGTTCACGGTCGAAACCAATGGGCAACTGCTGCGGGGTGCGGCGTACGGCCCGACCATCATCGCGTATCGCAACGGGAACCCCGTGCGCCTCGACGAGGTGGCGCACGTGTACGATGGTGTGGAGAACGACAAGACGGCGAGCTGGCAGAACGGCGAACGGTGCATCTATCTGTCGATTCAGAAGCAGCCTGGTGTGAACGTCGTCCAGACGGTCGACGCGATCAAGGCGCTGCTGCCGGCCATTCGCGAACAGATGCCAGCCTCGGTGTCGCTCGACGTGCGGAGCGATCGCTCGATCACCATCAAGGAGTCGGTGCACGACGTCAAGGTCACGCTGCTCATCACCATGGCTCTGGTGGTGCTGGTGATCTTCCTGTTCCTCCGCAACATCTCGGCCACCGTGATCCCCAGCCTCGCACTGCCCGGTGCCGTGGTCGGGACGTTCGCGGTGATGTTCCTGCTCGGATACAGCCTCGACAACCTGTCGCTCATGGCGCTCACCCTCTCGGTCGGCTTCGTCGTCGACGATGCGATCGTGATGCTCGAGAACATCGTGCGTCACATGGAGATGGGGAAGTCGGCGCTCCGTGCCGCCTACGACGCGTCGCAGGAGATCGGCTTCACGATTCTGTCGATGACGATCTCGCTCGTCGCGGTGTTCATTCCCGTGCTGTTCATGGGCGGGATCGTCGGCCGGCTCCTGCACGAATTCGCCGTGACGATCAGCGCGGCGATCCTCGTCTCCGGGTTCGTGTCGATCAGCCTGACGCCGATGCTGTGCAGTCGGTTCCTGCATCCGCCGCACGCCGAGGGGCACAGCCGGCTGTACAACGCCTTCGAGTGGGTATTCGATACGTGGCGCAACCTGTACGGCCGGACCCTGAGCCTCACACTCCGGCACCGCATGGTCACGATGGCCGTGTCGGTCATGTTGCTCGTGGCGACCGGGTATCTGTTCGTCGTCACGCCGAAGGGGTTCCTGCCGAGCGAGGATCAGGGCCGCTTCAACGTCAACACCGAAGGGGCGCAGGGAATCAGCTTCGACGAGATGGTGCGGCACCAGCAGCAGGTCGCCGATATCCTGCTCAAAGACAGGAACATCAGCAGCGCCAGCAGCAATGTCGGTTTGATCGGAAACAACGGATCCGGTGGCGGCAACACCGGTCGCTTCTTCGTGGAACTGAAGCCGCGGGCCGAGCGGAAGATGACCGTCGATGAAGTGATCGCGTCGCTGCGGCCGAAGTTCGCTCAGATTCCTGGTATCCGCGCGTTCATGATCAACCAGCCGCCGATCAATCTCGGTGGCGGCGGCTCGAATCGCGCGCTCTATCAGTTCACGATGCAGGACACTGACACCGACGAACTGTACAAGTGGGCGCCGGTGATGGAGCAGCAGATCCGGCAGAGCCCCGGCTTCGAGGACGTCAGCAGCGATCTGCAGATCAACAACCCGCTCGTCACGGTCGACATGGATCGCGACAAGCTGTCGATGCTGGGTCTCAACGCGACCCAAGTCGAGACCGCGCTCTACAACGCATACGGCACCCGGCAGGTGTCGCAGATCTACGCGCCCAACAACCAGTATCAGGTGATCCTGCGCGTCGCCCCGCAGTTTCAAAACGATCCGGCGGCAATGTCGCTGCTCTACGTGCGTTCGACGAACGGCCGTCTGATACCGCTCGAATCGGTCGCGAAGCTGAGCACCGCCGTGGGCCCGTTCCAGGTGAACCACTTCGGTCAGCTTCCGTCGGTGACGGTGTCGTTCAACCTCCGCCCGGGGTATGCCCTCGGCGACGCCGTGCAGCACATTCAGACGACCGCGGCGCAGACGCTGCCGGCGGCGATGATCCTCGCGTTCCAGGGGACGGCGCAGGCGTTCCAGGATTCGCTGCGCGGGTTGGGCCTCGTGCTGCTGATGGCGATCGTCGTGATCTACATCGTGCTGGGCGTGCTCTATGAGAGCTTCACGCATCCGATCACGATTCTCTCGGGATTGCCGTCGGCGGGTCTCGGCGCGCTGCTGACGCTCATGATCTTCAGGACCGAACTCAATCTCTACGCCTTCGTCGGCGTGATCATGCTCGTCGGCCTGGTGAAGAAGAACGGCATCATGATGGTGGACTTCGCCGTCGATGCGCAGCGTCAGGGGAAGACGCCTGCGGAAGCGATTCACGAAGCGTGCCTGGTGCGTTTCCGCCCGATCATGATGACAACGATGGCGGCGCTGGTCGGAACACTGCCAATCGCGCTCGGGCTGGGAGCTGGTGCTGAATCACGACGGCCGCTCGGTCTCGCGGTCGTCGGCGGACTGCTCGTGTCGCAGCTCCTCACGCTCTACATCACGCCGGTCTACTACGTGGTCATCGAAGGCCTGCGCCTCAGGCTCGCGCGTCGGCGTCCGGCGCCCGCGCCGGATCTGCAGGCCGCGGCCGGCTAAGTCGCCGCGCCTTGTTCCGCAATCCGCAATCCCTGCAGCGCGGCCTCAACGCGCACGAACGCGTCGACAACGGCGGGGTCGAAGTGCGTCCCGCGCCCTTTCAGGATGAACGCGGTGGCTTCCTGCTGTGACATGGGCGAGTGGTACAGGCGCTTCGAGGTGACTGCGTCGTAGACATCGACGACAGCCATCACTCGCCCCGGAATCGGAATCGAGGTTCCTTTCAATCCCTGCGGATAGCCGCTGCCGTCCCACTTTTCGTGATGCGTGTAGACGATGTCCTTGGCGAGGTCGAGAATGAAGTCGTCGCGCACGCCGGCGGCGCGTTGGGCGTTCTCGATCACGGCGCGCCCGTGCGCCGGATGCTTGCGCATCTCGGCTAGTTCTTCTGATGTGAGATTGCCTGGCTTGTTCAACACCGCATCGGGAACACCAACCTTGCCGATGTCGTGAAGCGGCGCAAGGTTCGAGAGCAGTTCGACACGTTCGGGTGTCAGGTACTCGTGAAAGGCGGGGTGCTTCGCGAGTTCTTCGGCCAGCACGCGCGTGTACTTCTGCGTCCGCCCGGAGTGGCGGCCGGTCTCGAGATCCCGGATTCCCGTCAAGGACAGGAGCGTCTGCACCATCAGCCGTCGCGACGTGTCGTTCGCCGCACCGGCGCGATCGGCGCGCCGTCGCTCGAGGGTGAACCCGGCGATGATCATGGCGCTCAGGGCGCTGAGAAGACCGAGCGTCGGGTAGAGCGGCGAGAGCGCCGTGCCGTCGGTCGACATCGTCCAGAAAGCCGAGCCCCACACCATCGCCCCGATCGCTGTCGCGATGGCGCCGGCCCAATAGGGTCCGAAGCGCAGGAAGAGCAGTGCTGCCAGGATGCCCAGGCAAAGGACGATCTGCGTTTCGAGCGCGACGCCGAATTCAGGACGGCGAATCAGGTCCTCCTGCAGCAGGTTGTCCGCTGCGGTGGCATGTACTTCGACGCCCGCGAACAGCGTGTCGAGCGGGGTGGCGACGACCTCGCGTGTGCCAAGCGCCGTCGTGCCCACGAAAACGATCTTGTTCGCAAAGGTCTCGGAACCGGCCTTGCCGGTGAGCACGTCGACGGCGGACGCGTACGGAAAGGTCCGCTTCGGACCACGGTAGCGAAGCAGCAGATTGCTCTTCCCGTCGAGGGTGACCGTGCGGTTGCTCGAGAGGACGAGCGTGGCGCTGTTGACGTTACCGACGCGAACGGCCACTGGCTTGGCGCCGGTAAACGCGGAGACAGCTGCGAGCGACAACGCGGGGAAGACGCGGCCGTCGAATTCGACGAGCATCGGCAGGCGCCGCAGAATGCCGTCGGGATCGGGCGCGGCGTTCAAGAACCCGGAGGCGCCGGCTGCGTCGGCAAATGCGTCGAGATTGCAGACGCCGCCGGTGGCATGAAAGAACGGGTCGCCGCTCTGATCGTAGGGCGGATGTACGACCGCGACGCCGAGGGGATCCCTCACACACGAGCGTCCGGCGTGAGGGGTGCCGTCGAACGTCATCGCGTACCCGAGGATCACGTGTCCTTTTCGCAGCGAGCTCGCGAGCGCGTCATCGGGTGAGATGCTGGCACTCTCGTAGCGATCGCGCTCGGCGAGAACGACGTCGAGCGCCACCACCGACGCGCCGGCGTCACGCAGACGATCGATCAGCTGTCCCATGACGTCGCGGCGCCATGGCCACTGGCCAACGTCTGCGAGGCTGCGCTCGTCGACGTCGACGATGACGATGCGGTCGCTCGGCGAATGCGTCGGGAGCGCGCGCGACAGCATGTCGTACACGCCGAAGTCGAGGGTTGCGAGCGCCGGCGGACGGTACAACGACAGCACCGCGACCGTCACGGTGGGCACGAGTCCGCACATCATGACGATCCGCCGAAAGCGGCTCGTCATCGAACCGTGATTTCGACCCGTCGGTTCTTGGGCTCGAACACGCCGTTCGCGGTCTGAACGAGGAGCTCCGTCTCCCCCTTGGACCTGGCATCGATCGCGGCGGCGCTCAGTCCGGCCTTGATCAGGAGCGCGCGCACGGCATTCGCCCGTCGCATGCCGAGCTCGAAGTTGGAGGACGTGGATCCCGTCGTGTCCGTGTGTCCGACGACGATGACCTCAGGTGCCGGCTGCGCTTTCACGCTTCGCAGGACATCTTGAACGATCTTGCGGCTCTCCTCGGTCAGTTCCTCTGAATCGAACCGGAAGAAAAGAGTGAAGTGCCACGGCGGGGGGGGAAGGGTGGCGATGGCCTCGCCGAACAGGTCGTCGACATCGGTGGCCTTCATCTTACGCGCGCGAGGCTTCGCGCCCATCGAAACGCGCGTCGACGAATACGCGTTGGAGAGCTCGGTCCGCCCGGCCTCATTGGAGACCACGATCTTGCCGACCTCGCCGGTCTCCGGATCGGGCAGGAGCACGACCTGCACTTGGGGGTCGGTGTCGGTGCGAACCGTCTTGGGTGCGCACGCAGGGAAGAGTGCCGCGACGGCAAGCGTCACGAGCAGCGCGGGCCGTCGCCGGGCGGTCACCGTGGAACGACCTGAATGGCGACGGTCGTGCCGCGCACGCCGACGATGGCACCAGGAGTTTCGAGTCGAATCGAGTCGGGCGCAAGCTTCGCGATCTTCCCCGACACATAGACGGCGATGCCGCGCACGAAGTTGAGCACGAGCCCGAGTCGATTCTCAGACGGCGTATAAAGGAAGCTGTCCAGACGCACTTCGCTGCCGGGCCCGAGCGAGACCCGCGTGTCGTCGCGCAAGGTGATGCCGAGTCGTCCGTCGGCTCCGGTCCGGAGCGTATCCGATTCGAGTACCTCGTTGCCGACCTTCGCGGGCAGCGTGGCGCCGCCGCGAACGACGAAGACCTCGCCCGCCGCGATCTTGATCCGGCCGGCCGCCGCGGCTTGCGTCTGCGCGAGTGCCGGAGCCGCGGCCGGCACGGTGATCAGAGCGGCGACGATCGCAGCGATCCGGCCTCGACGAGTAGTCATGCGACACTCCTTCGTTGCAACGTGCACGGCCCCGCGCATCGCGCAACGGCGATGCCCGCCGATGCACGAAACACGTCGACAGCCGGCTCGCGTCTCCAGTGGAGAACTCTCTGTTAATCTCGGCCGTTCGGCGCGGGGACGTTAGCAGCGGGGGACAGACCAGGGACGGACCAGGGTCAGATCAAGACCCGACCCCGGACCAGTCAGATCCGACCCCGGCCAGTCACGCGATCATGACTTTGCGTGGATGCTGCGAGTTGTCTTCGAGGAAGGTCTTCTTGCTGTCCAGATCTTCTGCCGTCGGCTGCACCGCACCCTTGATGTCGGTCACACGAGAGACCAGCGTGTGCTCACCCGGCGTCGGGTTGTTCCAGCTATAGGTGAACAGCTTCCAGGAGTACTTCTCCCTGGTCGCGGGATCCATCGTTGCGGGTTGCCACGGGCCCTGGTCGACGCGGACTTCGACCGACCGCAGCGGCGTGCCGTCGTTGAGCACGACGCCGAGGAGTGTGTAGCGGTTATCGCTGCGGGTGACGCGCGCGATGAACGACTTGAGCTGCATGTGGGTGATGGCGGCTTCCTTCCATTTCACCTCGCCGTCGATGGTTTCTCCGCGGAGTGTTCTGTACCAACGGGCCTGGAACTTCCCGAGATACTGCTCTTCCTGCACGTGAATCTGTGAGAGCCACTTGACGTTGGCGACCCCGTACCATCCAGGCACGAGCAGACGGAGCGGTGCACCTTGATGCTTCGTCAGCGGCTCGCCGCCGAGCGCGTACGCCAGAATCGGCTCGCCCGATAGCGCCTTCTCCCGCGTGAGGCTGCGCCCGAACTGCTGCTCGACGTTGTATTTCTGCGTGCGGAACTCCACTTCCTCAGGTCCGTGATCGGCGCCAAAGAAGACGAACTCGCGCGCCGCCGGCTTGACGCCGGCCTGATCGAGGATTGCCTTGAGCGGAACGCCGGTCCACTTCGCGTTGCTCGACAGACCCTGGAAGGGTCTGCGATTGCCGGAACACTCGAACCCCGCGATGAGCTCGGTGCTCTTCATCTTCCGGAGCGCATCGAGCGTCAGCGACTGCGGCTTGTCCACGAGCCCGGTCACCTTCAACCGGAACGTCGCCGGGTCGACGTCGGGGTGGCCGTAGTGCTGTGTCGTGAAGAACTGATCCTTCGGTGTAAACGGCCCTTCGATCTTCCGCACATCGAACTGACGCCGATCGACCGTCGAGGCCGGGAACGTGTCAGGAAGATCGGTGAAGGGAACGAGCGTCTCGCCTTCGGCGAGCGCAGGAAGAATCCAGTCCGGCAGCCCCAATGTGCTGAGGCCCGCGACGGCCAGGCTGGTGCGTAGAACCTCGCGACGTGTGTGCGCTCTGTTCATTGGGCGACCCCTCTGAAGACAAGAGTCATATCACGAGCGCACCGCCAACGGGAAGGATGCGACAAAATCGGCCCTTCACAGCAATCGAAACGCTGCGACAGCAATGAGCGTCGGCAGCACAGCACCGATGAAGAGTCGCCACGGGTGCACGGCGTGATCGAAGAAGCGTCCGAGAAGCGCCTGACCGACGGGGTTGGGAGCGTTCGCGATCACCGTCAATCCTCCTCCCGTTACGGCGCCCTGCACGAGCGCCATCTTCAACTGCGGTTCCAGATCGGGCACGAGGGTCCCGAGGTAGGTGATCAAGGCGTTGTCGTTGAATGCCGTCAACACCGTCGCGGTGGCAAAGAGTGGCGTTTCCGAGAGGTAACGGAGCGTCGGACCGATCCACCACGCCTGGAGACCGCCGTGGATGACGAGACCCCCGAGGAAGAAGCCGACCAGCAGAGGCGCTTTCAGATCGACGCGGCTTTGATAGGACGCGGTCGCCCGCGTGAAGCCGAGGAAGAACAGAAACCCGCCAATGAAGAGCGCAGGGTAGTGCGCGTTCACAACGGTCCAGGTCATGAAGGCGGCATGGACGAGGATGATCCACGCCGGCACGGGCAGCAGTTCGGCACCGCTTCCGATCGCATCTTCATCAGGGATCTCGACATCCCGCACCTCGCCGCGTCGTGCGAGGGCACGGAACTCACGGCGGAAGAGCAGCCACAGCACGACGGTCGACAGCATGACGGCGAGCGCGGCACGCCAGCCGACGTGCGTGAACATGAACGCGGTGTCCCATCCCCACGGCCTTGCCACCATGAGCACAGGCGGGGCGGCGAAGTGCGTCAACGTGCCGCCGAGCGACACGTTCACGAACAGCAGACCGAGAGTGGCGTACTTCAGCCGATCGCTCGGGCCGAGATCGAAGAACTGCCGTGAGAGCAGCAGCGCGCAGATGGCCATCGCGGCAGGCTCGGTGACGAACGATCCGAGGAGCGGCCCGACCGTCAGGATAGTGAGCCACCACGCCGCGGGCGTTGCGCCCCCGATGGTGGCGAGCCGTCGAAGCACACCTTCGGCGAGCGTGATGATGGGCCGCGTCGAGGCGAGCGCCATGATGACGACCACGAACATCGCTTCGGTGTAGTTCACGATGTCGTTCAGATAGCGGGTCGTCGCATCCCAACCCGACTCCGCCGTCATCGCGACGAGCAGCGGCACGACCCACAAGCCGAACACCACTTCGACCTCACCGAGCAGAAGCAGCGCTTCAGCGAGCAGACTTGGCGATGCCTGTGCTGCACCACGCGCGGCTCGCCGGCGCTGCATCGCGTGCGCGGCATCGGTGAATCGTGCGGCCAGAAACGTGTGCACGATCGCCATGAAGAAGATCACCGTCGCTGTGATGTTGAGCGGACTGTCGGTGGCGCGCGCGCCGAGGATGTCGATGAGGGACGAGCCCGATGGCACAGACAGACGTTAACCCAGGCTGCAGGCCGTCGCAATTCGTCTACAATGCCGCGAAGGAGGCATTCATGAGACGGGGAGTCACCATGTGTGTGGGAGTGGTCGTCGTCATGCTGAGCGCGACCAGCGCGATGGCGCAGGGCCGCGGGCGCGGCGGACCGGCGCCGTGTACGACGCTGGCCTGTGACATTCAGACCGATTGGGAGAGCAACAAGGGCGCCATGGTCGGCATCGCGAGCGCGATGCCGGACGACAAGTTCGCTTTCAAGCCGACGCCCGCGCAGGAAAGCTTTGGCGAGCGCGTCATGCACGTCGTCAACATCGACATCAAGTTGATCAGCACGCTCGGCGGCAAGACGCCCGCACCGACCGTCAACCCGAAAGCGACATCGAAGAAAGAGATCATCGCTGCGTTGAATACCTCGATGGACTACGGCGCAGCGGTCCTGAAAGAGTTCAACGATCAACAGCTCACCGAACGCGTGGCGTCGCTGCCGTTCATGGGCCCGACTGTGAGCCGGGTGCGAATCGCGTACTTTTCGATCGCGCACAGCCAGGACATCTACGGTCAACTGGCGGTATATCTGCGTCTGAACGGCGTCACACCCCCTCGAAGCGCCAGACCGTAACTCACGCCCGCGGCACCATCATCGCGGGTGTGACGAGCGCATGGCTCGCGTCGCCCTTGTAACGGACCATCGCGAGAAAGAGCCCCGAGGCCGGCGCGGTCACCCGCGCCGGCACATCTGACGGCGTCGTCAGCAGCGCGACCGCCGCATCTGCCTCGAGTCCTCCACGGCCGACTTCGACCAGCACACCTACCAGACGACGGACCAGTTTCCAGATGAAGTGCGAGCCGTCGACGCGAAACACGACGAGGTCGCCCTCCTCGCGGATGTCGAGCGCATCGAGCAGCACTTCTGTCGATCCTTCGTGAGGGTCGCTGTCGGAAAACGATCGAAAGTCGTGGAACCCGACGAAGCGAGCCGCGACCTGACGCATGCGGGCAAGATCGAGATCCTCTCTTACCCACCAGACGAACGCCTTGGCAAATGCAGTGCGTCGGCGTGAGACCTGGTAGAGATAGGTCCGTCCGATTGCATCGTGTCGCGCGTGGAAGGAGTGACGGACCTTCTCCGCCCGAAGCAGATTGATGTCGGCAGGGAGCTCGTCGTTGACCTTCCGCCGCAGAATTTCGGGAGGCATCGTCGATCGAATCTCGAGATGCGCCACCTGCGCAAGCGCATGGACACCTGCATCGGTGCGACCCGATCCGTACAACTCGAAGTCGCGCTGATCGGTGGCCGCCTCGATGGCACGCTCGATCTCGCCTTGAATCGTCTTCGCGTTCTTCTGAATCTGCCAGCCGCTATAGCGGGTGCCGGCGTATTCGATCGTGAGCTTCAATCGCATGAGGTTTCGGAGTTGTCGGAGAAACGGTTTTTCGCACGGAGGCACGGAGCACCGGAGGTCGGACGGAGGCACCACGCTGCGCGGCGTTCAGCGCGCCACGGATGGAGCCGCGCTTCGCCGGCCGAAGGCCGGCGGTCCATCCGTGGCGCCGGAAATCCTCGAGGCACGTCTGCCTCCGTCCGACCTCCGGTGCTCCGTGTCTCCGTGCGAAAACCGTCTCTCCGAAATCTCCGTTCACTTCGACGTTCGCATCTTGTCGAGCACTTGGCCCAGCTGACGAAGCTCCTCACCGTAGGTCGCCCAGTCACCCTGACGTTGCGCCTGTACGGCGCGGTCATAGTGGGCTTTGGCCTCGGCGGCCAATGCGTCGAGGACAGGGGAGGTCTTGGCGGGCGTGCTCGCCGCGGTCTGAGGAGTGCCCTCTGCTTGTGTCTCGCTCGTCGACGGCGCGCGCGGCGGCCCGCTTCCGCCGAACAGGCGTGCAAGGCCGGCTTCGAGCGTGTTTTCCATCACGATGCGATTATCGAAGGCGACGATCACCCGCGTGAGCTCGGGGATGCGTCCGCCTGACGAACGCAGATAAAGCGGGCGGACGTAAACGAGCGACTCTTCGACCGGAATCACCATCAATGTGCCCCAGATCACCTGGGAACCCTGCTGATTCCACAGCGTGATTTGCGGTGAGATCACCTGGTCCTGCAGAATCCGCGCGATGACCTGCCGCGGACCGAACACGAGGTTCTGCTTCGGGAACCGGAAGACCCGCAACCGCCCGTAGTGCTCGCCGTCGCTGCGCGCCACGAGCCAGGCCGCGAGGTTGTCCCGGCGGCGTGGCGTGAACGGCAGCATCTGGATGAACTCGGCATCGCGCTCGCCGGGCAGCCGCATGATCGTGTAGTAGGGCTGCATCCGCTGGGTGTCGCGGCTCTCGCCGATTGCCGGTATCTCCCACTGATCCTCGCGGTTGTAGAACACCGAGGGCTGCGTCATGTGAAATGTCGCGTAGACCTGCGACTGCAGCGCGAAGATGTCTTCGGGGTATCGCACGTGTGCCCGGATCTCAGCCGGCATGGACGCCATCGGCTTCAGCATGCCGGGAAAGATCCGGGCGTAGGTCGCAGCAATCGGATCGCGCGGGTCGGCAAGGTAGGCAGTCGTCGTGCCGTCGAACGCGTCGATCACGAACTTCACCGAATTGCGGATGTAGTTCACCTGGCCGGCCGGGGTCGAATACGGATACTGCGCGCTCGTGGTGTAGGCGTCGAACAGCCAGTACAGGTGTCCACTTGCCAGCACGAGATACGGATCCTGGTCGAAGGCAAGAAACGGCGCGATCGTAGAGACACGCTGCCGGATGTTGCGGTTGAAGAGGATGCGGCTCTCAGGACCGATTCCGTCGTTGAGCACGATCTGATACGAGCCAAAGCGCGCGGCGAAGAGCAGCTTCCGCCACAGCGATACCAGCGGCACGCCGCCGCGGCCTGTGTAGTGCGTGGTCTCATTGTTCTCGCCGCGGGGGAAGTGGAACTCGGGCGTGCTCGTGTTGACGATGACCCACTCGTTCGCGCGCTCGCCGAAGTAGATGCTCGGCTGGCTGATCGGTAAGTCGGGGATCGTTTCCGGCGGAATGTTGCGGACGAAAAGGACCGGCAGCCCTTCGCTCGTGACCTGGTTGACCGGTCCGAGTGTCAACCCGTACCCGTGGGTATACGTGAGCCGCTCGTTGACCCAGGTGCGGCTCGGGAGGTTCATCGAGTTGAGCTCACGCGCCGAGAGCATTACCTGCCGGAGCGCTCCACCGATGCGGTACCGATCGTTGTCGACCGACGCGAACTCGTAGTAGGTGCGGATTTCCTGAATCTGCCCGAAGGTATCGAGCAGCGGCGCGTGGTCCCAGAGCCGCACGTTGTCGAGCGTAGCCGAGTTGCGGGCGATGTCGTCGCGGGTGAGGCGCGCGTCTCCCGACAGCTCACGCTCTTCGACGCCGTCGAGGGCGAAGGCGCGACGTGTGCCGCGGATGTTGTGTTGGATGAACGGCGTCTCGCGCTCCTGCTCGTTGGGTGTCACGACGAAGCGCTGCAGCGCCGAGCTGTAGATTTCGCTGCCGACCGCGGCGGCCAGATACAGGCCGATCGCCGCTGGAATCGGCCAGTTCCGATCACCGTACGCCTGCGCGACCGAGAGCGCAGCGCCGATCACGCACGCCGCCATGACGAGGAATGCGGCAGGCATGCGGCCGTAAACGTCGGCGTAGCTGGCGCCGTACACGAGTCCCGAGGTCTCGACGAGATGCTCGGTCCGGTGCAGCCACGCGCCCCACGCCAGCAGCAGGAAGAACACGGCGGCGAGGAGTGACAGATGTCGGCGCGCATGACGGCTCATCGACAGGCGCGCCGGGAATCCCGACGTCAGGCTGCCGGAGACGAGATAGAGCGCCGCCGCGGCGAGCGCCGCGAGAATCACGAGTGCCTGCGCAATGCCGCGGATGCCCTGCAGGAAGGGCAGCGAGAACACGTAGAAGCTGATATCGCGCCCCAGAATCGGGTCCGCCTCACCGAACCTCACGGCATTCCGCCAGAGCAGCCACGTTTCCCAGTTACCGGCGGCATACAGCGCGACGATCACGGCCAGCAGTGTGGCGATACCCAAGCCGAGCGACCGAAGCTGACGACCGCCCGGAAGCGCGACTTCGAGCCCCTCGCGTGTCGTGAAGACCGGTCGCAGATCGCCGATGCCGGACACAGCCACGCGGATGTTGGCCACCATCCACGCCGCCGCGAGTGCGAACGCTCCGACGAAGAGGAGGCCCTGCGCCCGGATCATCGTCAGGAAGACCGACTGGTAGCCGACCTCGCCGAACCACAACCAGTCGGTGTAGAAGGTGAGGAGCGTCGGCGCGGTCAGCGCGAGCAGCAGCACGGCGACGGCAATGGCGATCCGGCTTGGTCTGATCATGCGTGATACTGTCCGCGCGCCGACTCGAGGTCCGTCTGGATCGCGCTGGCCAGGGCAGGTGGCGACACCACTCTGGCAAAGGGACCCCATCCGAGGATCCAACTCCGCAAGGCCCAATCGTGACACACGTTCATGGTGAGCAACAGGCGCCCATCGCTCTCATCCCGTATCTGTTGTGACGCGTGCCACACCCGTGCGCGCACGTACGGAGCGACCCGTCGATCGAACTCCACTTCTACGCGTTCAGCGGGTCCGGTGTTGACGCCCAGCGAGTTGGCGAACACATCGTCACCGATCGGCACCTTGGGCGTGAACGTCTGCTTCTCGAGCGACACCGATCCGATCCGATCGACCGCGAACGTGCGAAGGTCTTCGTAGTCGGGCACCCACGCGAGCAGATACAGCCCGCCCTGTGCGAACGCGAGCCGGTACGGGTGCACGAGATAGTCCTTGGTGCGGGCGCTCTTCACCGAGTGGTATCGCATGGTGGCCGCACGGAAATGGAGGGTGGCTTCGAGCAGGCGGCCGACGATGTCGGGAGACGATTCCCCGCCCCGGGCGCGGGGACCGGGCTTGGCCGCCAGCACCGATGGCAGGCGATCGAGGAATGTCCGCATGCGCGGCGACAGCATCTTCTCGAGGCGCGCGAACGCGTTGGTCAGGTCGCGTTGAAATGGAGTACCGGCCACCGACTCGAGCAGGTTCCGACTCAGATACATCGCGCACAGCTCGGCGAGCGTGAAGCCCGTTTCGAGACCGCTCAGGACCTGTCCGTCGATGCGCCAGCGCACGCGGCCGTCGTCATCGTGCTCGTCGTACAGCGCGAAGCCCGCCTCCTGCAGCGCGGCCAGATCGCGGCGGATGGTCCTGGTCGTGACCTCGAGCTCTCGAGCGAGTGCATCGATGGAGGTGCCATGGCGGGACGACTCCAGCGCGTGGAGCACCTTCCACTGCCGGATGACTTCCTGGTTGCGGGGCACGGCATTGATCCTATCAATGCCGAATGCTCAATGCCCAAGCCCGACGCCGCGTCAGCCGCCTTCCTTCATTCGACGCAGCGCCCGCCGGCGATTGCGGTCGGGGGCGCCGGCGGCACGAGAAGCCGCGCGATACACGCGATCGATGCGTCGCATCTCGATTTCCTCTGGCGTCGGCTTGGGTGTGGTGTCGTCGTAGAGCGCGCGCGCCTCGGCCTTCTTGACGTGCTGATCGATCACGATGCGGACGATAACCGTCTGATGACGGCCCTGGCCGCGCGTGATGCGGATGCGATCGCCTTCGCGCACCGCGCGGTTCGGCTTGCCAGGTCCCTCGTTGACCTCGATCTTCCCGCCTTCGCAGGCGCGTTTTGCCTCCGATCGCGTCTTGAACAGACACGCGACGTCCAGCCAGACATCGAGCCGGAGGCTGTCGCTCATGGTCAGATCAGGATTTCGATCTTGCCTTTGGAACGAAGACCGTTGACGAAGCCGTCGGTCTGTTCCTGACGGTTCCGTTGAAGAAGAAACTGTTCGAGCTGGGGCTTGACTTCGTCCAACGAGACGGTGCGTGCCGGCTGCTTCTCGATCACCTTGATGATGTGGAATCCGAACTCGGTCTCCACGATATCGCTGACCGTGCCCGGTGCGAGTTTGAACGCGGCATCGTTGAATGGACCGACCATCTGTCCCTGTTGGAAGAACCCAAGGTCTCCGCCGTTGGCCGCGCTGCCCGGATCCTGCGAGTTCTGCTTCGCCAGGGTAGCGAAGTCCTTGCCCGCCTTGACGTCTTTCAGAATCTGATCGGCTTTGGCGCGGGCCTGCGTTTTCGCGGCGGCATCGGCGTCACGCGGCACGCCGATCAGGATGTGGCTGGCGCGCACCCGCTCGGGCTGTTTGAACTGGTCCGGGTTCTTCGCATAGAAGTCGGCGAGCTGCTCGGGCTTGACCACGATCTTCGGAGCGATCTCCGCGTCGATCATTTTCTGGACGGCGAGATCCTGTTTGACGTCGGTGCGCAGCTGTTCGATCGTGGTCTTGCGGGCGGTCAGCATCTCTTTGAACGCCGCCTCTGAGGGGAACTGCCCCTGAATCTCCTTCACGCGCGCGTCGATCTCACCCGCGGGGACGTCGACCTTACGGGTCTGCGTTTCCTGTGTCAGCAGCTTGTAGCCGACGATTTGATCGAGCAGGCGACGGAACACCTGATCGCGCTGTTCCTGAGGCACCGGGCCGCCTGCGCGCCCTTCGAGTGTGGAAAGGGCGCGCTCGAAATCAGCTTTCGTCACCGGTTCGCCATTGACGCGCGCGACGACTTCGGGGAGCTGAGCGGGGATAGGCTTCGCCGGTTGCGGCGCCGCGGCCTGTGCGCCACTCCCCGGTGCGCCGCTTCGTGATTGACCGCCACCCGACGCCTGAGCCGCATTGGTGGACGCGTTGGCAGGCACCTTGGAGCAGGCGCACAGCGCGATCGCGAGTGAGAATAGGAAGGTTCGAAACACGGAAACTCCTGACTGCGTCGGCCGCAGGTGGGTGTTGTCTGGACGGCGATTGCGATACGGGCTGAGGGAGCGGTCCGCCTTCGCGGTGCGCGCTTCGGCGACACCCTTCGCGCTGGCCTGCCAACCGTAGCTCACGCATTCCTTGGCAGGCGTGAGCGAAGGTTGGTGGCCAGGGCCGGAATCGAACCAGCGACACCGTGATTTTCAGTCACGTGCTCTACCAACTGAGCTACCTGGCCCCTGCGACGTGAAGCTGAGCACGTACAGAACCACGAGTATACCACGCAGGTTGCACACCGACGGGGCCGTCGCCGTGTGATTGCGGGGGCGTGATCGACTACGATCCCGCGTGTCGAATCGGGTTTCAACATGCCGGCCAAGCGCCTGACACCGCCGGAGACATCGACGTCGCGTTCTCGCACGAGGACCCGGCGGGACGCCGGCGCGCCCGAGGGCGACGTCGTGCGCCGCCTCGAGGCGGCGTTGAAGAGCACGAGGCGCCGCCACCACGTGCTGGCGCGGCAGCTCGAGGCCAACGGCACGGAATTGAGGGCTGCGAGCGCGCAGGTCGGCTCGATGAGCGAGGAACTGCGGGCGACCAACGCCAAGCTCGAAGACTCCACCTCGCAGCTGCACGCGGTGAATGCCGAGTTGAGCACCGTCAACAGCCGACTTCGGGAGAACGTTCGCGAGCTCGTGTCGCGCAACGACGATCTCGCGAACCTGCTTGCGGTCACCGACGTCGCGGCGGTGTTCGTCGATCGGCACATGTGCATCAGCCGGTGGACGATGGCGGCGACGCGCCTGTTCGATCTCGTTCAATCCGATATTGGCCGGCCACTCGGTGAGGTGATCACCAACATCCCGGATGTCAATCTTACCGATGACGCGGAGATCGTCCTGCGGACTCGAGGTCTTGCCGAGCGATCGGTGAGCGCCGATGACGGCCGTCAATTCATCCTGCGTATGCTTCCGTACAAGAGTGACGAAGGAGAGCCGCAGGGAGTGGTGCTGACGTTCACGGAGGTCACAGCGCTCAAAGCGTCGGAACAGGAGCTCCGCCTGTTGAACCAGACGCTCGAAGAGCACATCCGCGATCGGACCCGTCATCTGTTGCTGCTCCATGACGTCGCACGCACTATCAGTGATGCCTCCAACTGGGACGATGCCTTGCACGGCATACTCCGGTGCATCTGCGCCGCCGAGAAATGGCAGATCGGTTCTATCTATTTGCCGGCGGAAGGGGAACCCGGTTCGCTGGCTCCGGTCATCACTCACCTCGAGGGCGAACGGTTCCGCGCGTTTCATCGCGGTACGCCGAGGCGCTTGTCGCGAGGTGAAGGGGTACCGGGGCGCGTGTACGCCGACGGAAAGCCGATCTGGATCGGCGATCAGGGAGCCCTGCTTCGTCACTACCCGTCGAAGAACGAGGTCATCAAGGATCTCGGTCTCCAGAGCGCCGTGGTCGTCCCGTTGTCGGTCAGGGGTGAGACAATCGCCGTGCTCGAGTTGCTGTCGACGACAGCGCCGCGGGGAGGGGCCGAGCTGACGCACCTCATTACGGATGTCGGCGCACAGATCAGTGGCGTCATCGATCGCGAGCGCACGATGAGTCAGGCGGCGGCTCTCGTCTGGCGCGAGCAGCAGAGCCTGGTTCATACGCTGCACGACTCGATTGGTCAGCAGTTGACGGCGATCGGCATGTTGAGCACAGGCTTGAGCAAACGCCTTGGGGAGGGTGAGACCGACATCGTCGAGGTCGTCGACGAGATTGCCAGACAGGCACGGGAATCACTGGAACAGGTCCGTCGGCTCTCGAGGGGTCTCTTTCCAGTGGAGGTTGATGCCAACGGACTAGCCTATGCCCTTCGCCGCCTCGTCCGCACGACCACTCCGTTGTCCGGGATTCGATGCACCGTCGAAGAGACGGGGCGCGTCTTCGTGCGCGACAATCGAATAGCCACTGAGCTCTACCGGATTGCGCAGGAGGCCGTCTCGAATGCGTTGAAACACGCCAACGCGAATAGCATCATCGTGAGACTTGCCGCCGAACCAGGGACGACGATCCTGACCGTGTCAGATGATGGACATGGGTTGCAGCCACGCCGTCCGGAGGATCAAGGAGTGGGCCTTCGAATCATGCGCTATCGGGCGCAATCGATTGGTGCGAGCCTGACGATCGAATCTGCGCCCAATGAAGGCACGGTGGTTACCTGTCTGCTTCGCGATACGCCACATCAAGCGATACCTCCTCTGGAAGAGGGACCAGTCCTATGACACTGACTGTCAAGAAACCCGTTCGTCAGACGCATGTCCTCGTCGTCGACGATCACCCGGTCGTGCGCCTCGGGATCCGGCAGATGATCGCGGCCGAACCCGATCTCTCGGTGTGCGCGGAGGCCGATACACCCGACGCGGCGCTGAGCGCCTGCCGCTCCTCGCACGTCGATTTGGCGATCGTCGATCTCTCACTCGGATCGACCAGCGGATTGGAACTGATCAAGGTGCTGCACGAGGAGTATCCGACTCTTCCGATCCTCGTCCTCTCGATGCACGACGAATCGCTGTTTGCGCAGCGCGCGCTTCGTGCCGGCGCGCGAGGCTATCTGCAGAAGCACGAGGCCATCGAAGGATTGGTCCGCGCGATCCGCGAAGTCGTCGCCGGGAAGGTGTACGTCAGCGATACGGTGGCGCAGCAGGTGCTCGCGGGCCTCAGAGGGGCGACGTCGGCGCCGACCGATCAACTGGCGACGCTGACGGATCGCGAGATCCAGGTGCTCGAACGGGTGGGACGTGGATCGAGCACGGCCGAGATCGCCGACGATCTTGGCGTGAGCGTCAAGACCATCGAGACGTATCGATCGAACATCAAGGCGAAACTGAACCTCAAGAGCGCCTTGGACCTTGTCCGCTACGCGACCAGCTGGATCGAGCGGCCCTGACCGTCGTTTAGGGGAAAGCCCGATTCCGCGTCTCTCAGCGTTTGGTTCATACTGAGCGTTCCCCCTCGACCGCTCGCGCTCATGTACTACCCTCGGCAACGCAGCAGGCGATGCGGCACCGCTTCAGGGGTGACTCGTTACGACGATGGGCGAGCCAATAAAGGATCGACGGGAGGGGCCGAACGCCAGGTTGCAGGGCTGGCCCGTCCGCCGGGCGACGGGCGGTAACGTTCGTTCAAGAGACCAGCCACCGAAGCCGGACCCGTTCCGCGACGATCGACGCGCCGGTGAGGTGGATCGCCGCAACAACGCATCGAGAGCGGCGCTCGTCGAGCGTTTCCGCGCGGAATTTCGTGACATGCCAGGATTGTGGGTTACCTGCGCCGAAGCCAGACGCCTCTTCGGTGTGCCCGAAGATATTTGCCGGCGCGTGCTCGATCAACTCGTGGCCGAACGTCTGTTGATTCGGACGGCAGACGGCATCTATCGTCCTCCGCCTCGAACCGGGAGCAGGCGGAGATGAGTGCCGCGGAGCTCTTCGTCTTCGATTAACGCCGCGCGCTGGCCGCGGGGGTGTCGGGATGCAGCGCGAGCAGCGTCGCGATCTCGCGCAGCTTCGTTTGCACCGCCTGCACGTTTTTCGGGCCCATTCGCAGGAACTGCTTCTGCGGCGCTGACAGCGACTCCAATCGCGGATCGGCGAAGGTATAGGACACAGACTTCCGTCGCAATGGCACCGTGCCTTCGACGATCGGCGTTCTCAGCAACTCGCCGATGGCTTTCTCGAGGACACGATCGAAATCGGCATCCGGATAGCCAAGCTCCTTGTATGCATCGTTGATGCGCGGCTTCAACGTCGCGTACAAACGCGCGGTCCCCAGCGCATCCAGACCTTGAACGGCCTCTGCATACTTGTTGTAGCGCTGATAACTCCTCGGGTCGAGTGTCACGGCCGGTCCCGAGCCGGTCACGAGAAATCGATCTCGTGGCGCCAGTGCCTGCAGATTCGATCTGGGCAGACGACCTTCCGCAATACTGAGGGTGACGACCGCGAAGTTCGAGATGAGCCCCTTGGTGGCCAGCCACGCCGCGACGGACGGATGCGACGACAGCCGCCCGACGAGCTCGCGAACGATTGAGTCGCTCTGCGCCAGCGGCGGAAGCGGGATGTTCTCGCCGACGACGGCTGGCTGAGTCGCCGGCTGTTCGGCGGCGGCCGGCGGCGCCGCCGGTGCCGGTGCCGGTTGTGTGGTCGTGACAGCAGGTGATGCCCGCTGCTTCCACAACGTGTAGCCGACCGTGCCCGCGATCGCGAGGATAATGACGACACCGATCATCCAGCCGGTGCGATTCGGAACGGAGTAGGCCGGATAATCGATCGGCTCGTCGATGAGGTCGTAGGGCCGGTCCACCTCATCGATATCGATCCGGTCACGATCGGGGACCCGGTTGAGATTGAGATTGTAATCGTCCAATCCAGTCTCCAGTCTACCCAAAGTCTACCAGCTAGCGCTGTGCGCAAGCTCGACCATCGTACGAGGCCGCGTTCGCGTTACGATACTCAGCTGTCAAAAGGTGAACCGATGCGCACACTCGTCCTCGCTACATGTGTACTCAGCACTGTCTTCGTCAGCTGTGGTGATTCTGGTCCGCGATTCGACAAGTCCGACGCCACCCGCATCTCCCAGGTGATCGAAGAGCTCCGAACCGCCTTCAATGCCAAGGATCCAGGCAAGGCTGCCGCCCTGTACTCGACAACCGGTGTCGTGATGCCCCCCAACCGGGCACTCATGCGTGGACGCCGATTCGTCGAGCAGTACTACGCCGACCGGTTCGGCGAAGGCGCGTCCGATCTCGAGATTACGGCGGCCGACATCTCAGGTCAGGGCACGCTCGCCTACGCGAGCGGCGACTACCGGTTGAATCTGACGCCGAAGGAAGGCGCGGCCAAGCGGGATCGAGGGAAGTTTCTCTGGGTATTCCAGAAGCAGAACGGTCAGTGGCTGATCGTATACGTCATCTTCAGCAGCGACTTCTCGTCGCCGCCGAGCGCATGACCTAGCGCGCATTCGTATTGGTGTAGCGCGCGTCCTTGGTCCTTCGTGCTTGGTTCTTGGTCGGGTGCCACGTTCGCGGAAAGGCAGCGGATCCGCGCTCAGGGGACGCTCGTGGACCACGGACCAAGGACGGACTGAGCACCAAGTCCAAAGGACGAAGGACGAGTTCTAGGTCGTGCCGCGCGTCTGAATGTAGACGGCTGAGAATTCCGAACCGCTGCCGCGTGGTTTGACGACCACGAGGCGGTGGCGTTCCTCTGTGCCTGCGACCAGCTGAGTCTCGCGAGATCGTTGGCGCTCTTTGCAGAACGGCGTATGCGACCCGTGTCTGAAGTCGATGTTGCCGTGGCATTCGAGAACGTCGCCGTACGTCTTCAGAGCGTTCTTGTAGTAGTCGACGATCGGTTCGGGCCCATCGTCGTGCTCGAACCTGAGCGCGACGACCTTCACACCGAACCAGGAATTGCCGACGTTCACGTCGGCGCTTTCCGGTTCATCCCGGCGGTTACGGAGAGGGCGCGCGCCCGGATACACCGGCAAGCCGGTCGCGGACGCGTCGACGTCAGTGCGTACGTTGACGTTGCCGAACGGGCTGTGAATGTCGACCTTGGTCCGATGGCCCTGGTCGTCACGATCGACGTTCACGCCGCAGGCGGGAAGCAACAGAGAAGTGGCCAGAACAGCCGAGAGCGTCCGAAGCTTCATGCGGGTGGATACGCTTCGGACGCGAGGCGAGTTCCCGATCGCGGAGGGTCCAAAGGACCGGCCTTACGTGAGAGCCCCTTTCAAGAACGACATGACGCCCGGCCAGATCTGCGCGGCCAGCTCCTCATTGAGCGTCCCCAATGCGTTATGCGGTCCCATGAACGCATGCCCGGTGCCCGGATGGACGGTCAACGTCACGTCCTTTCCCATGCCGCGCAGCTTCTTCTCGAGCGCGTGAGCGGCTGCGGGCGAGAAGAAGCTGTCGTTCTCTGCCATGTGCCCGTGCACCTTGGCCGACAGCTTCGACCAGTCCGGCTCGGCCGGACCTTGAGGGAACCCGTAGAACGGGACGACGGCCTTGACTGCATCCGGCCGATTGGCCGCGATGATGAACGCCAGCATGCCACCCATGCAGAAGCCGACCACGCCGATGCCTTTGCCGGTGACCGCCTCGTGCGCGCGGAGAAAGTCGACGGCGCCGCTCATGTCGCGCCCGGCTCGATCCGGCGGAAGGCTTTGCATCAGATGCGAGGCCTTGTCCATCTCGTCGTGCCCGGCGACCTGCCCGTGATAGAGGTCGGGCGCCAACGCGACGAAGCCGGCGGCAGCCAGCCTGTCGGCTTGTTTCTTCAAGCTGGCGTCGACACCCCACCATTCCTGGATCACGAGCACACCCGGACCCGATCCCTGGGGCGGCGTTGCGAGATAACCCGACGCGGTGTTGCCGTTGCTGCGGAATTCGACTGTTTCGGACATGCGCGTAAGATATCGCAGTCTCGTTTCCGAGGTACTCATGAAGCGAATCCTGAGTGTGATTGCATTGAGCGCGGCGCTCCTCGTCTCACGCGCGGCGGCGCAGCTCGATAACAAGCAAGCGCCTGTCGTCATCGGCCACTATCACTTGAACGTCACGAGCGTCGAGGCGCACAGGAAGTTCTGGGTCGACACGCTCGGAGGGACTGCGACGAAGGTCGGGAGCGTCGACGCGATCCGCTTTCCTGGCGTGCTGCTGCTCTTACGCGTGCAGAAGCCGACGGGACCGACCAAAGGCACGACGTTCGATCACATTGGCTTCGCGGTGCCCGACGTTCCAGCAACGACGACCAAGGTCGTCGCGAACGGCTATCAGCTGACCGTGGGACGCGAGCCGCCGCCCGGTCAGACCGCGAGCCCGCCGACGGCTGGCAACTACGGACGCTTCTCGTATCTGGTCGGGCCCGATGGCGTGAAGGTGGAGCTCGTCACCAACATGGAGCCGAACGCGCCGCCGATCATGCACCACCACGTCCACTTCACGAACAAGCCGTACGTCGAGATGCAGCAGTGGTACATGAAAGCGTTCAATGCCACGCTGCGTCCCGGACAGACCGACTTCTTCATCGGCGCCGATTTGCCGGGTGTCGGCTACAGCCTGAATTTCTTCCATTGGGAGCCCGCTGCGGATCTGGTCGGCACCAAAGGACGCGCGGTCGATCATGTCGGCTTCGAGGTGAGAAACCTCGAGGCGTTCTGCAAGGAGCTCGAAGCCAGAGGCATCACGCTCACCGAGAAGTATCACCGCGACAAGGCTCTCAACATCGCCTCGGCCACCATCACCGATCCGTACGGCACGGTGCTCGAGCTCACCGAAGGATTGAGACAGCTTCCGTAGTGCGACGGAGGATACCGATGCCTGCATCACCGCTGTAGCGCGCCGACCCGGCGTTCGTCCCAAGCGCGTCGGAAACTACCTGATTTCCCGGCGATCGCGAGTGATCTATATAGAGATCATGGCGACGCCACGACAGCCTGTGAACCTGGGGCGCGTCTTGAACGCCTGGACGCTGCTCCTTCGCGGATACAGTCCGCTCCTCTCGATCGAAATCACTCGCGAGTGTCCGCTGCACTGTCCGGGATGCTACGCCTACGGCGACGAGCATCTCGGTGGCGGCGTGACGCTGCGCGGCTTGCACGATCTCCGCGGCGATGCGCTCGTCGATGGCGTGCTCGATCTCGTTCGCCGTCATCGTCCGATGCAGGTGTCATTCGTTGGCGGCGAGCCGCTGATCCGTCACAAAGAGCTGAGCCGCATCCTCCCGGTCCTTGACGCGTGGGGCGTGTACTCACTGGTCGTGACGAGCGCGGTGATTCCGTTTCCGGAGGCGTGGAACGCGATCGAGCACGTGCGCGTGACCGTGTCGATCGACGGCCTCCCGGCCGAGCACGATGCGCGCCGCGCGCCGGCGACCTACGATCGCATCCTCAAGAATCTCGCCGGTCGCAAGGCCGACATCAGCTGGGTGATCACCAATCAGATGATGGAGCGCCCCGGTTACCTCGATGAGTATCTCCGGTTCTGGACGCGCCGGCCGGAAATCGAACGCGTCTGGATGAGCATCTACACACCCCAGCGCGCAGAACACAGCGCCGAGCGTCTGACCTCGGAGTCACGCGCGCGGCTGTTGGATGAGCTTCCTGAGTTGAAGCGCAATTATCCTGCGCTCATTCTTCCGGCTGGAGGTGAACGGGCGTTCGCGACGCCGCCGCAGTCGCCGGACGAGTGCACGTTCGCGCGGGTGTCGGTCAACTACTCGGCGGATCTCGAGACGCAGATTGAGCCGTGTTTCTTCGGCGGCAACCCCAACTGCTCTGAATGCGGATGCGCGGTGAGCGCGGGTCTTCACTGGTTGCGCGAATACAAGCTGCCGGTTGGTCTCAGGGTTGCGACGATCATCGATCTGTCGCTCCTCCTGGGCCGCCACCGCCGCCGACAGATCCCTCCGCGCACGCTGCCGATGGTTTCGCCGCACGGATGAACGCGTCCGCACATGCATCGCGTGTGTGTGAAGGGGCGTGACGTTGCCAAGCGATCGGACCTGCGGTAACGTCGACCTCTGGTCCCGTGACGACACGCCCTCCAGGCCGCGCCGAGCGCGTGCAACGAAACCTCAGACTGGGCATTGCGCTCGCCTGGGCGGCCTCACCTCAAGCGCTCATTCGCTTCTCGCTCCTCGGCATCGTCAACGCCACGATGACGCCGATGTCGGTGTATCTGGGTGCGAAGCTCGTGAACCGGATCGCCGAAGGCCGGCTGCATGCGCTGGAGATCGGTGATCTGCTGCCGATCGTCGCGGGTTTGTGGCTGACGACCGGCCTCCAGCGGGCGCTCGGCGCCTACATGGGCTACGGGAGAAACCTGTTCGTGCGGCGGGTGGAACTCGAAGCCGAACGACGTTTGCTGGTCCAAGCGTCGAAGCTCGATCTCGGTCACTTCGACAACTCCGACTGGCACGACCGGCTGGCGCGCGCCAAGCGTGACGTCTCATGGCGGCCGGGGGATCTGACGTGGTCGGTGCTCGGGCTCTCGGGCAGCATCGTGACGATCGTGCTGATGGCATCGCTGCTGGCCAGCCTGCACTGGCTGCTCGTCGTGCTGGCCCTCGGTGCATCGGCGCTCTCGCTCGCCCTCGAACGGCGTGTGACCGCGAAGCTGTACGAGTTCTTTTACAACGAGACGCCGGAGGAGCGGGAGCGCGGCTATCTCAGCGATCTGCTGGTGCAGCCCCGCACGACGAAGGAGATCCGCGCCTACGTGCTCTCGGACTATCTCGTCGGTCGCCATCGCACGCTCTCGGAGGACCTCTTCTCGGAGCGGGCCAAGATGTATCGGCTGGCGACGCGCACCTCGCTGCTCACGGGGTTCGTCACAGGGACCACGCTGGCCGCCGCATATCTGTTCGTCGCGGCACGCGGGCTGACCGGTTCGATCGATCCCGGCGGGGTCGTGCTCGTGATCGGCGCGTTCACGGCGCTCTCGGGCACACTCGGGAACATCTCGGGCACGTTCATCGCGGTCGATCAACACACGACGTTTCTCGACGACTACTTCTCGTTTCTGAACATCGGTCCGCTGGTGCCGGTGCCCTCGAAACCCCGTCAGCTTCCGAAGAGCCTCGACGACGGGATCGACTTCGATCGCGTCAGCTTCGCCTATCCTGGTGGCACCGAGCCCGCGGTCGCCGGTTTGAGCCTGCACATCCGCAACGGTGAGTTCGTCGCGCTCGTCGGGGAGAACGGTGCAGGGAAGAGCACGCTCGTCAAACTGCTGCTGCGCTTCTACGACCCGGACGAGGGCGCGATCCGCGTGGGCGGGGTCAATCTCAGGGAGGTCGATCCCGAAACGCTCCGGGGCCGCATCGGCGTGCTCTTCCAGGACTATGCGAGCTACGAGTTTTCGGTCCGCGAGAACGTCGTGATGGGCCGCCCCGACGGACCGGTCGATGATCGACGAGTGATGGACGCGCTGCGCGATGCACGAAGCGAGTGGCTCCTGAAGAAGATGCCGAAGGGGCTCGACTCGAAGGTCGGTCGTCTCTTCGAAGGCGGACACGATCTCTCGGGCGGTGAGTGGCAGCGGCTGGCGCTCGCGCGCATCATGTATCGCGATGCCGACGTGTGGATTCTCGACGAGCCGACATCATCGCTCGATCCCGAGGCCGAGGCGGCGATCTTCGCGGAGTTGAAAGAGAACCTGAAGGGACGGATCGGGATCGTCATCTCGCATCGGTTTTCCACCGTCCGCATCGCCGATCGGATCGCGGTGATCGCGGATGGGCACGTGAAAGAACAGGGGACGCACGAGGAGCTCCTGCACGCGAATGGCCGCTATGCCGAGTTGTTCGAGCTGCAGGCGGCGGGGTACCGGTGAGAGGGAACGGAGGGGTACGGAGGGAACGGAGGGAAGGGGATAAACAGGAGGAACGGAGCAACGGAGGACGGACGGAGAAACCGCCGGCTGGAACCGCCCGCAGTTGCTCATCGAAGCGGGCGGTTCCAGTCGGCGGCACTCCGTGCGTTCTCCGTTCCTCCGTTTCTCCTGTCAATCCGTTTCCTCCGTCTCCTCCGATCCCTCTGAGAGTCAGGGCTGGGGCCGCTCCACGGAATCGATGATGATCACATCGAACGGCGCCTCCGATTTCTCGAGCCGGAGCCCAAGCTGCTCGTCGAGCGCGCGCGGCAACGGTGCGAAGCCGAGCGGCTCGAACACATTCGTGAGCATCGGATAGCGTGCCATCAGTGCCGCCGCAGGGACGAAGGATTCAAAGGCAATGTCGTAGCGGCCCGTGAGGCCGGTGCGATCCACGATGTCCAGCGTGCGTCGTCCCGGGCGCGTCATCCAGCTGTCGACATGACGCAATTCGTCTGCGAGCTGCTGCATCGTAATCGCGACATACGAATGGTGCCCGATGGGCGTGTCGTGCGCTTCCTCGCCGCACACCGTCTGACGAGGCGCCACGGGGGGAAGCGCGCGTGGAGGCTGGCCGTTGGCGACCCACTCCGCGACATCGAAGCAGTCGAGCGCTGATGGCTGCAGATTCGGTCCGAGGGTGCCGTCGGAGTGCGAGCGCTCGAGGGCGAGCACCGGGAAGTCTCGTTGCTCCACGTGGGTCTTCAGGTGGAGCTTGTCCTCGAGTACTCGACGCACGACATCGGGCATCTCGTCGGCGCGCGGCGCGGCGTCAAGGCTCACGACGAGGCGCAGGATCTCTTCGTCCATCCAACTGGGACCGCCGATGACACGGGCCGCAGGAACCTGATAGGCGAATCGGACCAGATCCCGGCCTCCAAATCCGATGAAACGCATCTGCGAATCGTCATGGCTGAACACGATGTGCCATGGCGCCGCATCATCGGGGCCGACCGCGGCGAGTGGTGGATCGGCCTGCGCTGCTCGCAAATAGATCGAGGCACCCGCGAGCGTCACGAAAATCATGACCATTCCTGCGAGCATGATCCCGGTCGTCGATCGATGATCGTCCACGCCTGGAACGCCGAGAAGCCGACGAATCCGCGCCAGTAGAGGACCACGCGTGGCCGCGAGCGCGAGGGAGGGCAGGTCAGCCCGCCAGCGTTCGAGCGCCAGCAGCGCTTCGGCATACGTCACCACGTCTGCGCACGTCGAAGCGGCGATCACGTCGCAACAGCACTCGCGCTCGAGGCGGATCCGCGCCGAGATCCACCACACGGCGGGATGATAGAAGAGCAACGTCTCGGCGAGTATCTGCACCAGATTGACGAGGCTGTCGTGCCGGCGGATGTGCGCGAGCTCGTGCGCGAGGATCGCCTCGACCTGCATGGGAGTGAGTGTGGCGAGTGCTGCGATCGGAAGCACGACGATGGGCCTGAGCCATCCGATGACCGTCGGCGTGCTGATCTCGATCGAATCGACAACGTGGAAAGCTCTGCGGAGTCCGAGCGCGGAAGAAAGATGCACCGCAGCAGGCAGGCACTGTGACTCCGGCTCCAACAGGACCGCGCGACGAAGACGATGAACGGACCACCATCCGGCGGCAAATCGCGCGAGGAGAATAGTGACGCCGAATACCCATACCGCCACGACCATCGCGCGCCAGGATCGAACATCGGCGTTTCCAGGCGCATCCGATGTGCCCGCGGTCGCAGAGCCTGCGGGCAGTGAATCTGCGCGCGGCGTCGCCACCGGGGATCGAGTTGCGAAGCCTGAGACGCTTACAGAGGGTGCGCTCGGAACGTCGGGCCGGCTGAGGACGAAGGCCGTCAGCAGCGGCGCCATCAGCATTGCCACGAGCGCGGTGCATGCCGCGACGTAGCGCGCCTGCGGCGACCTGCTGCGAAGGCACCACAGGATGACAACCGTCGCAGCGCCGATCGCCGTGCCTTCCCACAGAAAGTGCACGAGCGTCCAACCAACCACGTCGATCGGTGTCATCGGCGTCCTCCACGATGGGCATCGAGCAGTTTGCGGATTTCGGCGATCTCCCCGGGCGAGGCTTTTCCGGCCGACAGCGCCTGCATGACGAGCTTGGCTGCTGAACCTTCGAACACTTTGTCGACGAGCTCGGTGACGAGCTGACGCTTGGTCTGATCTTCGGAGGCGGTCGCCTTGTAGACGTGGGTCCGCTCGGACTCATCGCGCCGGACGAGTCCCTTGTCCGTCATGATCTGCAGCAGCTTGAGGACCGTGGTGTATGCGCCCTCACGACCCATCGCTGCGGCGACTTCGCGAACGGTCGAGGGACCGCGAGCCCAGAGCACCCGCAGGATGGCGACTTCGGCGTCTGTCGGTGTGCGGCGGCTCTTCATGGGATCGATTGTCTACGACGACCTTCGTAGATGTCAATACGAAAGGCTTCGTAGTAGAACGGGGGACGGAGCGGGCGGGGGACACGAGGAGATTCGACACGGAGAGAGCGGGGGCAAACGGAGGAAACGGGAAATACGATCACACGAAGGTAACGGGGATAACGGAGGTAACCCAATGTCTTGAGCCCTCCGTTATCTCCGCTACCTCCGTGTGATCTTGATCTTCGTTCCCTCCGTGTCTTCTACACAGCCGCGACCTCGGCTTCGCGCACCAGACCGAGCTCGCGGCGGACGCGATCCTCGATTGCGCGTCGAATGTCGGGATTCTCGCGGAGGAACTGCTTCGCGTTCTCGCGCCCCTGGCCGAGACGCTCGCCGGAGTAGGCAAACCAGGCGCCGCTCTTTTCGACGATGCGCTTCTCGACCGCGAGGTCGATCAGATCACCCTCACGCGAGATCCCTTCGCCATACATGATGTCGAACTCGGCCTCGCGGAACGGCGGCGCCACCTTGTTTTTGACGACCTTGACGCGCGTTCGTCCGCCGATCACCTGATCGCCGTCCTTGATGCTGGCGATGCGCCGGATGTCGATGCGAACCGACGCATAGAACTTCAGCGCACGGCCCCCTGTCGTCGTCTCGGGGTTGCCGAACATCACGCCGATCTTCTCGCGCAGCTGGTTGATGAAGATGAGCGTGGTCTTCGATTTGGAGACCACGCCGGTGAGCTTGCGAAGCGCCTGCGACATGAGCCGCGCCTGAAGGCCCATCTGTGCTTCGCCCATCTCGCCGTCGATCTCCGCCTTCGGCACCAGTGCCGCGACCGAATCGACCACGACTACATCGACGCTGCCGGAGCGGATGAGGACTTCGGTGATCTCGAGCGCCTGCTCGCCGTGATCGGGCTGAGAGACAAGCAGGTTCTCGAGATCGACCCCGAGCTTCTGTGCGTACTGGGCATCGAGCGCGTGCTCGGCATCGACGAAGGCCGCCATGCCGCCGCCGCGTTGCGCTTCGGCGATGACCTGCAGCGCCAGCGTCGTTTTGCCCGAGGATTCAGGACCGAAGATCTCGATGACGCGGCCACGGGGCAGGCCGCCGATGCCGAGCGCGTAGTCGATGCTGATCGCGCCGGTGGAGATGGCTTCAATGGGAGCGATGGCATTGCGCTGGCCGAGGCGCATGATTGAGCCCTTGCCGAACTGTTTCTCAATCTGGCCGACAGCGATGTCGAGGGCTTTGGCGCGTTCTTTCAGGTCGTCGAGCGGCATGCGATCTCCTTGGCGTGGGCCGTGATTGATCTAGCGAGGCTGCGCCTCAGACCAGCGAGCATGACGATTGGCTCCGCCTCGCGAGATGCAGTATTGGCTTGCCCCGCCTTCGGCGAGGCTATCGTGGCTCGGTGGTGTGACAGGGAAGGTCACGGCCGCGGTTGATCCTAAGGGCGTGCCGTACGAAAGTCAAGCGAAGATCTGTAAACGTATTCACGCTTGATCGTAATTCTCTCAACAACTTACAGACGAGAATCACTTTCGCCTCGAGGTCGCGGGGTTTGCACGAACTGCCACCTACCAAAGGAGTGGTTTCGGCGCGTTTTGATCACGACAACGGAGATCGGCGGAGACACGGTTTGCACGGAGGCACGGAGCAACGGAGGTCAGACGGAGGCTTCACATGGCGGAACATTCAGTGCCCCGAGTGGACCCGCGCTATCGCGCGGCTCGGATCGCGAGAGATCAAAAGATCACACAAGCCCAGATGCCCTCCGAGGCTTGTGATCTTTTGATCTCTCGCGATCCGGGCGCCAGCCGCAGGCCGGCGGTCCACTCGGGGGCGCATGGCGCCCAGCGGCGGTGCCTCCGTCCGACCCCCGTTGCTCCGTTTCTCCGTGCGCAAACCGTTTCTCCGAATCCTCCGCAGCTCAATGAGTCGCTTCGACTGCGAGCGCGACGCCATTGCCGCCTCCGAGACAAAGCGACGCGATGCCCCTCTTCGCGCCGCGTTGACGCATCGCGTAGAGGAGTGTGGTGAGGATGCGGGCGCCGCTTGCACCGATCGGGTGGCCCAGGGCGACGGCGCCGCCGTTGACGTTCACCTTCGCGGAATCGACTTTGAGATCGCGCAGGATCGCGACCATCTGTACTGAAAACGCTTCATTGATCTCGAAGAGATCGACCTGATCGATCGACCAGCCGGCCTTCGCGAGCACACGACGGATCGCCTCGATCGGTGTCATCAGCACGTACTTCGGCGCCAGCCCGCTCGAGGCCTGCGCGACGATCCGCGCCAGGGGTGCGAGGCCGAGCTCGCGAGCGCGTGTCTCTGACATCACGACGAGCGCCGCGGCGCCGTCGTTGACCGGCGGGGCGTTGCCGGCCGTGACGGTGCCGTCCTTCTTGAACGCAGGCGTCAACGCACTGAGCGTCTGGAGCGTTGAATCAGCACGAATCGATTCATCCTCCGACACGACGATCGGATCGCCCTTCTTCTGCGGAATCGTCACCGGGAGAGTCTCAGCCTTGAATCGTCCCGCCACGGTCGCGTCTGCGGCCTTGCAGTGACTGCCGAGCGCGTATTCGTCCTGTGCCGCGCGTCCGATGCCGCATTCCGATGCGATCACTTCACCGGCGTTTCCCATGTGCCACTGCTCGAAGCTGCACCACAGCCCGTCGCCGATCATCGAGTCGACCAGCTGCGTGTTGCCCATGCGCAGCCCTTCACGCACGCGCGCCAGCAGGTACGGGGCGTTGCTCATCGACTCCATGCCCCCCGCAACGACCACATCCATGTCGCCCGCGCGGATGCCCAGGTCGGCCAGCATGACCGCCTGCAGGCCCGACCCGCAGACCTTGTTGATCGTCAGCGCCGAGACCGAGTCCTCGAGTCCGCCCCGAAGCGCGGCCTGACGCGCCGGCGCCTGGCCGAGCCCGGCCGAGACCACGTTGCCCATGATGCAGTCCTGGACGACGCCCGGATCGATGCCGGCGCGCGCCACGGCTTCCCGGATCACCATCGCCCCCAACTCAGGGGCCGAAAACCCCTTCAAACCGCCGAGGAACTTCCCGGTAGGCAGGCGAACGGCGGAGGCGATGACGGAAGCGGCCATGAATCGATCTTAGTTCTTTGGACGCCGTTAACCGTGGAGGCGCTCCCAGCGTTGTGTATCGTAAGGGCCGACTGACATGAGAGGCGGCCGGAGGATCAGCATGCCAGAGATCATCATTGTGCCGTCGGCGTTCTTCCTGGTGGGGTTCATCGTCTACACGATCGCCGAGGGATTCCGGCGGAGATCACAGGCGAGGATGGTGACGGAGTTTCACAGCAAGCTGCTCGATCGAATCGGCTCAGCGAAGGAATACGGCGAGTTCTTCGCCAGCGATGCCGGCAGGCGCTTCATGGACTCGCTTTCGACCACTGACGCCGGATCGCCTCAGCTGCGCATTCTGCGATCGGTGCAGACGGGCCTCGTGCTGCTGGCGCTTGGCATCAGCCTGTTCTTCCTGACAGGCAGCCGGACGTTTTCACTCGAAGCGACCGATGGCCTGGTGGTGACTGCGACCGTGACGACGGCGATCGGAGCAGGCCTCATCATGTCGACGGCGATCACGTATGGGCTGTCGCGGCAGATGGGCCTGTTGACGAAGCGGGAATCACGACGACAACTGGAACCAGGACAGTCTGCCTAGCACGTGGCCAGTCTCGACGAGCGGGCGTTCGCAGCTTTCTACGAGCGCACCAAACGCGCGGTGTGGGTGTACGTCTATCGGGTGACCGGCCATGCCGCTGATGCCGACGACATCGTGCAGGAAGCGTTCTGCCGGATCTTCGGCGCCGAGATCTCAGCCGACGACGAAGAGGGCTGGCGTCGGTACGTGTTCAGAATTGCAGGCAACCTGATGGCCGACCGCTGGCGCCGGGCCGCGCGCGAGCGCTCGTGGTTCGAGCGGCTGCGCGGGGCACCTGATCTCCACGTCGATCCGGAGTACGACGACAGCGTGTCGAGGGAGTTTGCGGCATTGACGCCTCGAGATCGGGCGCTCTTGTGGTTGGCCTATGTGGAGGGCGATGATCATCAGGAGATCGCCGACGCGCTCGGGCTCGCGCGGGGGAGCATCAAGGTTCTGTTGTTCCGCGCCCGCGCGAGATTGCGGAATCAGTTGACGGCACGGGGAGTAGCAGCGAGGGCGCAATGACCTGGTTCGATCGCGACGTGACCGCCGATGAAGAGCAGCACCTTGCCGGGTATATGACGCGGCTGGGCGATTCACCGCTTCCGCGAACGGCGCGGATGCCGGATGCCGATCTGGTGTGGGTGAAGGCGCAGATGCTGCGCCGATGGGAAGCCGAGCGCCGAGTGCAGGCGCCTCTCGACCTCATGGAGCCGGTGCAGATTGCCGCCGGTCTCGCGGCCGCCGCCGTGCTGCTCGTCTGGGCGCTGCCGTCTTTGTTGAAAGTATTCTAATTCGGGAGGGCGGAGAGCGCGGGGACGACGATCGTCGCAGAGAACGCAAAGGGGCAGAGAGATAGATCCCAAAAGGATCTCTGCTCCTCGGCGCTCTACAGCTGCTCAATCAACTTCCGCTGCCGCGCCAGGCGTTGCTCGCGATCGCGCGCGAAGCGTTGAATGCCATTCAAGATCGACGGTGCGTCGAGATGCGCCTCGGCGATGACGTCGGGCTCGAGGCCGCCGGTCAACCACTGATTGTCCCAGTCCGAGGTGAGCGAGTACTCGTCGGTGAGCGGGCCCGGTGCTTTCAGCGGCCACACCCGACGCGTGCCGGTAGTGACGACCATCAGGTCGTACATCGCTTCTGGCGGCAGCACCGCATTCCGATACGACTCGGGCTGACGATCGAACAAATCCTCGCTGATCGCCGCGACGACCTTCACGTTGACGCCCGCGGCAGCGAGTTTCGGCAGCACGCTCACGAGGTTCACGGTCGAACTCGACCCCTGCGTGAGGACGTATCCATGCCGCGGCCCCGGAGCGAAATCGCGAATCACGTAGAAGCCTTTGGCGGCCGCCTTCAGATCGGAGTCGGCAAACGTGGAACGGTCGGCGACGGGGAAGTCCGGCCTCGCCACTTCGAGCGTGATGATCCCGACCTTCGCTTCGCGCGCCGCGATCTCCGCTGCGGCGAAATACGCGGGGGCGACGTCGTTGTAGTCCCAGAAGTTCAGGTGAATCGCCTGACCGCGCGGGAAGAGCTTCCACACCTGCGGTGCGAAGATGCCGAAGTGCGTCCGGCCATCGGCGGCCGTCTCGGGACCCGAGTGGCCCACGAGAATGTGCAGCACGCCCATGCGGAACCTGCTGTCCTGGCTTTGCTGGCTCCACACCCGCGCCGGGGTGTACATCAACGGCGTGAAGGCGCCATACGTCCCGCTGATCGCCCACACGCCCGCGAACTTCGCGGGATCGATCGAGGCGTTCTGGCTCACCAGGCCGATCGCGGTCGAGGCATTCCCGGCTTCCTGAATCGCCGCCTTGATTCGCGTGCCCAGCGGGTTCGCCGCGGGGTCGTAGTGGCCCCACACGTTTCCGTGTTCGAGGTTGATCGATTCGGAGAGATCCGCTGCGATCGTGAGAAAGCGATTGCCGGTGACGATGTTCACCCACTTCACGATTTCCGAGATCGCTCGCCGCGTGCCGGCCACCTCGCCCGCTTTGCGGAAGAGCGTGACACCGACTTCCTTCTCGGCCTTCGAAACGGCGTTCGTGACCTTGATCTTCTGCGGCTCGACCGGCAGGTTGACGACGCGCAGGCGATCGTCGAGGAACGGGTCGTGCGTCACCGGGATTCTGAGCGGGAGCGTGTCCCTGACCGTGTCGCCGATCTCGACCAGATGATCGGCCAGCCAGTCGCCCAGGCCGTTCTTGTCGAGCACCGACATGACGACGTCGATATTGGTCTTGTATTGCAGCAGCCGTTCGCGGGTGTCCTTCGTGGGCCCGCGATCGATGCCGTCGAACTTCACGCCGTATCGGCTCTCGAACGTCCGTGCGAGCGCGACGAAGTACTCCGAGTTCATCTTCATCGCGTAGGGATGGCTCGGGTAGCCGACCACCTGATTGCCGTGCCCGGGGATCGTACCGTTGACCGCTGCGGGCCAGTAGCCCTTCGTGGTCTTGCCGATGAGAACGATCGGGCGGCGATCCGCAGGGTCCGACTGCTCGAGCGTGCGCAGCGCCGAGACCACCTGACCGTAGTCGTTACCGTCGCCGACGACGAAGACGTTCCACCCGTACGAGGTCCACTGCTCGACGAGGTCGTAGCCGGTGTACTTGCTGTTGATGACGCCGCCCAGGAGCGAGTCGTCGATGCCGGCGTTGTTGTCGGAGATCATCACGCGCAGACGCTTGCCGACCTGCAGAGCGAGCGCCTGTGTCTTGAGCTCCTGCGCGTGTCCTTCGGTCATCGCGAACTCGCCTTCGAACGCAACGACCTTCGGCCCGTCCATCGACGCGCCCGCAACGTCCCAGAACGCCGCCTTGCCGGCCGCGGTCGCGATGCCGATGCCCGACGGTCCGCCGTTGACGTCGTTGGTAACGTCCACGCTCTCGGCATGGCCGGCGAGCGCCTTGATCCCGCGCGCCTTTGCCTGAGCGAAGAGCGGATGATCGGCGAGGCCGTTGTCCTGGAGCAGCGTCTTCATCGCCCCCGCGCCGCGGCGGAAGCCGAGTGCATCGATCGGCAGGATGGCGGCCGCCGGATCGGCGAAGTACTTCCGATCGCCCGTCGCCAGGAATCGGCGCTCGAGCGCCTGGCCCATGATCATCCAGAGCGCATAGCAGGTCGGGATGCAGTGCCCGCCGGCAAGCATGAACTTGTCGGAGTACGGATGCTTGGGGCGCCGGTAGTCGAAACGCAATCCACCGAGCGCCGGGCCGGCCAGGTGCACCGCCACGTTGTAAGGGGTGTAAGCGAGCGGTCCGCCGAAGTGGCCGGTCTGCGAGTAGTTGCCGAGCAGCACGAGCGTCATGCACGTCATGAAGCCGACGTCTTCCAGTCGCTGACGCTCGAACGGCGTGGCCAGCTGTTCGACGGGGGACACCAGAGTCGTAGCCAAATCCCTCAAACCTCCGTAAGCCCGTCCGCTTTCGCCATAGGCTTTGGCGGGACCGGGGCGGTCAAGAGCGCGTGACGCGGATGAATCGGACGACGTGTTCGCCGAGCAAGTCCTTCAAGCGTGATCGAATCAGCGGGGTGGAACGTTCGACCTCCCGCTCCCAGGCGGCATCCCTGGCGCGCACGTACAGCACGTCCTGCCGCAGATCGATCGTCGTGGCGTTGTCGACGGCAGGCCCCACAGCCGCTCGCCAGGCGAACGCCACTTTTTCTGGCGTCAGCGGAGTCTTCCTGAGAATCGCCGCGAGTGCACCCGGCATCAGGAGATGGGCTGGCGTCACGGGCTAAGAAGATATCATCCAAGTCTCTCCTGGCGCGCTCCGCGCGCGAGGCTCATTTGATTTAGCGCACGGGGAGTGCTCAAATCGTGATGTGACGCCTCGCGCCGGCCGCATGTCATTGCACCTCGTTGGCGCCCTGATCTGCGCGCTGCTGCTCGGACGCCTGGCCACGGCACAGAGCCAGCCCGCAGTCCAGTCGAACGATTTTCCGTGCGACGTTCGCACCACCGAGCGGGTCGTCGCGGTCGGAGACATTCACGGCGCCTACGATCGATTCGTGGCGATCCTTCGCACGGCGAATCTGATCGATTCCCGCAACCGGTGGATCGGCAAGAAGGCGGTGCTCATTCAGACCGGCGACGTGCTCGACCGCGGCGCCGACTCGCGCAAGGCGCTCGACCTGATTCGCAAGCTCGAACGCGACGCGCAGGGCGACGGCGGGCGCGTCATTCCGCTGCTGGGCAACCACGAGCTGGCGCGGCTGGTCGATGACTGGCGGTACGTGAGCCCCGGCGAGCTCGACGCCTTCAAGGCGCCCGACTCCAACGATCTCCGCGATCGCGCGATCACGATCCTCGGCGCCGAGGCGGAAAAACAGGCCAAGGCGGCTGGGAAGCCGTGGGATGCCGACGAGTATCGGCAGAAATTCATCAAGGAGATCCCGCTTGGCTATCTCGAAATGCGCCAGGCCTTCGGCCCGATGGGCGATTACGGCAAGTGGGTGCGCGCGCTCCCGGCCGTGGCACGCGTGAACGGGATCGTCTTTCTGCACGGCGGCGTCAGCGCAGCGGTCGCACCGCTCGGGTGCGAGGGGATCGACCTCGCCGTCCGCAAAGACATGGCGTCTGTTCCGGCACCGCCCGAGCAGATCGCGAAGCTCTTCTCGATCAGCGAGACCGGCCCCCTGTGGTATCGCGGCCTTGCCAACGACGCCGAAGACGCGCTCGCTCCGACGCTCGAGACAACGCTCGCGCAGATGAAGGCGCGTGCCATCGTCGTCGGACATACGGTGGTCGCGTCTCATCGCATTGCCCCGAGACTGGGCGGACGCATCATTCAGATCGACACCGGGATGGTGGGCGGCGACTTCTATCCAGGCGGCGTCGCGTCGGCGCTCGAACTGCAGGGCGGCAAGGCGACGGCGATCTACGTCGATCACCGCGAGCCGCTCGAAGTGCCTGCGCTTGCTGCGGGCGCGCCGGCGGCTTCGCGTTAGCGGCAACAGTAGAGCGCGAAGCAAGCGGAGAGCGCAGAGACGACGATCAACGCAAAGAGCGCCGAGGGGCAGAGGTCCTCTTTAGATCTATTTCTCTGCCCCTTTGCGTGCTCTGCGATGATCGTCGTCCCTGCGCTCTCCGCCGCCTCGACTTGGTGCACTACAACGTAAACAACACTGCCGCTTCGTTGTACTTCGCGATCCGATCTTCGTACAGCTTGACGATCAGATCGCGCCGTGCCAGCAGGGCCTCCTGTTCCGCCTTGGTCAGCGCATCGCCGACCGCATGGGCGAGCGACTCGGGCGTCATCGCTCTCAGGTGTTCGAGCAGCGCTCGATCGCAGCGCATCAGCTGCTCCGGCTTGAGCAACTGCTTTCCGAGGCGGAACGCGCGCGTGTGATCGATGAGCCACATCGTGAAGTCGCCCGTCCAGAGGATGTTGCCCTGGTTCCGGTCGCGGTTCTGAATCAGCTCGTCGAACACCCGCATGACCTGGATCTGCTTGGCGGTTCGTGCCGGATCGGGCCCGAGCGTCTTCTGTTTCTGACGCTCCTTCTCGTCCATCTTGACGTCGTCGACCCACCACGTCACCGCGGATTCCTTGCCATTGACGTTGCGCTGTACCGACATCGGAACCGTGGTGAGGCCGATCAGCTGTGCGACGCGGTATCCGGCGATGTTGTAGCGATAGCTGTCCTTGAAATTGAGCTCGGTCGCCCTACCGGCTTCGAACACCGATTGCGAGATGTCGACGCTCTGAATGTGCACGTCATGTGTGACGCGCCCATCCGTCATCGTCCCGCGCGATGACGCCGTCACGCCGCCGCCGGCATCGCGTGTCTTCGTCAGCTTGCCCTTGAGGAGGAACGCTTCCATTTCCTCCTTCGTGAGTTGAGGCGGTGCCGGCCCGGCCGCTTCCTGCGCGGTGATGGCGACGCTGCACAGGAGAACGATGGTGCCGAGGAAGGGGAGACGGCGACGGGTACCCATATCTGGCGCTCCGGGGAGAGAGGAGTCCGCAGGTGGCGACGGCAGATTCTACGCCAGGGACGCAGGTTGAGTACGGTCTTTCAGCGGCTCGATTCGCGAAGTCGCCTGCAGGTCCCGGAACGCGATTGCGCCACTGAATAAGCCCTGCATCAGGTCGACATGGTCGGCCAGCACCATGAAGAGATCGTCGCGATCGATGCGCAGCGCGCGCCCCTCGCGCCGCACAGTGGCCCGCCAGCCCGAACTGGCGCCCGCAAGCGTGTCGGCGACACCGATGGTCGTTCCAACCGATGCCGCGACCGCGTCACGATTTGGACATTCGAGCAGCACCTCGCCCTGCTGGATCAGGAAGATCGCCGGCGGGGTCTCGGTGTCGAAGAGGACGCTGCCTGCCCTGAGTGGGACTTCGGGCGCGGTCGCACTGAGCGCCAGCAGTTGCGATGCCGTGGCTCGGGCCAGCAGCGGATCCAGCCGCAGCAGGCGCGCGGCATCGGCAGATACCGACGTCGTCTTCTGGTCGAGGACCCACGCCCGCGAAGGTGCGGCAAATGGCACGCGGGGCCGGTCTCCAGCCAACAGGAGCGAGAACAGGCTCTGCGCCATCAGCACGTTGTCCGACACCATCGTCAGGAAGTCGGTGGCCGCGAGGCGGAAGCAGAGCAGATGATCGACGGCGCGCACCGTGCTCCTGAACGCGATGCCCTGCAGAACTTCCTCGAATCCGACGACAGCCGGTGCCGCGATTTCCGCGGAGGCGCCAGCCGCATCGGTGATATGCGTGCGACCGTCCAGCAGGAACAAGACGTCGTCGGCGGTCGCGCCGGCGTGACACAAATCGCGTCCGGCCTGATGCCTCATTTCCTGACCGACTTCGGCGATGCGAAACAGCTCGTCGACGGAGAGCGCGGAGAACAGCGGGACGGCCCGGACACGATCGGCCAGTTCGACGATCGGCAGAGAATCGCCCCACACACTCGACGGCACGCCGGTCGTCCCCCTCAGTGACAGGGCCCACGACGCGGCTTCGATCACGACCCGCTCGTCCGGCGATCGATGCGTCGCCACATATTCCAGATCATCGCTGAGCGACCACAGCTGCCGCTGGCCCACGAAGTGGATGGCCGCTGCCGCGATCACCGGATCGTCTTCGTGAACGAGTTGCGCGAGCGTGTCCTCGAGATCGCGCGGCCGGCTCTTCAGGACGAGATTCGCGTAGCGGACCTTGTCGCTCAGCGGCGTGTCGTCGAGGATGGGCATCACGCGCTTTCGCACGACGCCGCCCAGCAGGTTGTCGAGATACTCGACGGCGGCCGCCCGGCGGCGTCCCTCGCCGCGCTCGATCGTCTGACGCGCGGCGGCGACGTCGTCAGCGTGATAGATGAGCCCCAGGATTCGATAGATGCGATCCACCGCGCGGTGCAGCTTGTCCTCGAGTGCGACCGACAGCAGCGACTGGCGCGCATCGGTGGTGTGGCGCAACAGGTTCTGATGCAGCGTCAGACCGTTGTAGTAGCGCGACGTCTCCTTGACGACGAGCGCTTCGAGCACGGTGCGAGGGCAGATGATCGTCGGGTGCTCGCGACGTATCTGCTCGATTGCCGCGATCGCCTTGAAGCGGAGGAATCCGTCGGGGTCGTCGAGCGCCGTGACCAGCGCGTTCATCGCGCGCTCGCTGCCGAGCAGCGCCAGCGTCGCGGGAATGTGGCGGCGGATCCAGACCTGCTCGCGCTGATCGAGCAGCGCATGCGCCAACGCATCGATGATCGGCTCGCCGTACCCGACGAGGGCGTCTCTCGCATCGGACTTGAGGGCACGGTGTCCCAGCAGCGACAGCAGCCCTGGCACGAACAGACCGTCGGATGCGCCCATTTCGCGTGCGCTGTCGATCGCCTTTCGCACGACGCGGGTGTCGCGGTCGTACAGCAGGGGCACGAGAAGCGGACGGAACCGTCGACTGTCGATGTGGGCCAGCGCATTTGCGACTTCGGCCCGGCCGAGCGCGGCGCTGTCACGCGTGTCGGCGATGAGCTGTCGCAGGGCATCGTCGGCGGCGGCGATGTCCGCGGGCTGGCCCGAGTTCGCCAGCGCAATCGCTGCAGTCACCACCACACGCGGCTCGGCGTCGCCGAGGTGACGTCGCATCAGCACGGCGGCGTCCTCGTGCGCGAGCTCGGCCAGTGCGCGCAGCGCTGCGGCGCGCACATCGACATCTTCGTCCTGCACCATACGTTCGACGGTGCTGATCCAGGCGGTGGCGACACGCGATCGCGACAGCGCGATCGCCTTGAGGGTTCGGGCGCGAACGCGGGCCGAATCGTGCTGCAGCAGCAGCGGCGTAATCAGGTTGCGCTTGTCGAGCGCCTCCAGCATCTCGATGGCGTAGAGCACCGCGGACTCGTCCGGGCTCGACAGCTCCTCGACCAGCGTCTCGATCGTGGCCGCGTCGGCGACGTTGCTGCGCACGGTGTCGGGGGCGATCGCGCGCGCGTCGATGCTGGCCCGGAAGGACCGCAGATACTCGCGCCGGGCGACGAGCGCCATCCCGATCCAGATGCTCGTCATGATCAACGTGGCGTAACTCAATTGCTGCCAATGGAGCCCAAGCCCCCACGGCTGCACGAGCACGAGCAGGAGGACCGCCGTGACCGCCTTCGCGAACCGGTCCATCGTGACGTCGATGAACGGCTTGGCGCGGTATCGCAGATCCGGCGGCAACGGAAGGAACAGCACCTCGCGCGTCGTCTTGTCGAGCGAGTAGCGCAGCGACATATCGAGCACACGCGCGCCGGCTACCGCCCAGACCGCGCCCGTCAAGAGAATGAGCGTTGCGCTCGTCGCGAGGCCGATCGGGAGCAGGAGCAGCGCGAACAGGATGCCCAGTGAACGGTGAATGCGGCTCGTCAGCGCGATCTGCACGACGAATCCGGCGAGCGATACGTAGAGCGTGACTTGCGCCAGAAACGCCGCAATCGAATCGACGTCGTTCTTCGTCGCATCGGCCCACATCTTCACTTGCTGGTCGACCACCGCGGCGCCAGCGGCCGCAAACCCGACGACCAGGGCAAGCGTCCGCAGGTGAGGCGACTCGACGAGCAGTCGAATCGCTTCCTGCACTCCGACGCCGTGTTCCCCGTCGGCGACATGCTGACCAGCGGGGTATTGGCGGACGACGAAAAGCACGATGAGTGCGCACATCGCGAGGGCCGCCGCGCTCACCGGCAAGAGATTGTCCGAGCCGACCTCCTGGACGAACGCGTTGATGATGGCTGCCCCGAACGCACCGCCGAGGCATGCACCACCGCCGATGAACCCGAACAGCCGCTTGGCCTGCCTCGCGTCGTAGACGTCGTTGGCCAGCGTCCAGAATTGACTCGTGAGGAACGTCCCGAAAAAGAGACTCAGGAAGTTCAGCGCGATCGTGACCCAGGCGGCTCCGGTGCGGAGCAGCGCCCACAACACCAGCAGCACCACGACGATCCCGATCTGCGAGATCGGGATGACGTATCGACGGGTGATCCGACGCCACGCGCCGCTGTACAAATGCATCAGCGCGCCGATCAGGAAACCCGCGACCAGCAGGAACCACGGGTAGTTCGCGGCTCCGAGCTGATCGATGAACTTCGATTGCGAGACGTTCTTCTGAATGGTGTGGGACGTCATCGCCAGGAAGGAGTAGGCGAACATCAGCATCGCGACGGTCGATTCACCGTCGCGGAGCACGACCACCTTCCTGAGCAACCGGTCCTTGAGCGAATCCATCGGGGAGAGAGTGCCGCACCCTATCGCGGTTCGGCACCCCGACGCAACACGGTCACACCAGGTTGCGCTGATCTACAGCCCGCGGGTATGCTCCGAAGTTCATCCTCTGAGCGTCAGCCGTCGTTAGGACCACCCTTGGGCTCTTCGCGCGACACTGGCTTGATCGGTCGAACCGTCTCCCATTACCGCATCCTCGAGCGACTTGGAGGCGGCGGCATGGGCGAGGTCTACAAATGCGAAGACCTGCGCCTCAAGCGGATCGTGGCCTTGAAGTTCCTCCCCGAGAAGCTCACGAAGGATGTCCTGGCCAAAGAGCGCTTCATGCAGGAAGCGCAGACCGCCTCATCGCTCGACCACCGGAACATCTGCACCATCCACGAGATCGACGAGACCGAGGACGGTCAGCTGTTCATCGTGATGGCCTGCTACGAGGGGGAGTCCCTCAAGGCCCGCATCGAGCAGCGGCGGCCCGAGCCCGACCAGGCGCTCGACATCGCGATTCAGGTCGCCGAGGGACTGGGACGGGCGCACCAGCGGGGCATCGTCCATCGGGACATCAAACCGGCCAACATCATGTTGACGGCTGACGGCACCGCGAAGATCGTCGACTTCGGCATCGCCAAGCTGGACCGGCAGACGACGCTGACCAGCCAGGGCATGCTGCTCGGCACGGTGGCCTACATGTCGCCCGAGCAGGCGCGAGGCTTCACGATCGATCAGACCACAGACGTGTGGTCGCTGGGCGTCGTGCTCTACGAGATGCTGACCGGACAACGGCCGTTCAGGAGCGACTTCGATCAGGGCGTCGTGTACGCAATCGTGAACGAAGAACCCGAGTCGCTCACCGTCGTCCGCCCGGAACTCCCCCCAGGATTCAGCGCCGTGGTGAGAAAGGCGCTCGCCAAACGGAGCGCGGATCGATATCAGTCGATGGAGGAGATGATCGCGGACCTGCGCGTCCTGCGATCCGGTACCGGCACGGCGCGCGCACTGACGGCGACGCTTGCGCGACAGACTGTCGTCGCGCGGTCGATCGGAGTGCTCCCGTTTCTCGACCTCAGTGCCGAGAGGGATCAGGAGTACTTCTGCGACGGCATGGCGGAGGAGCTCATCTCGGCGCTCAGCAAGATTCCCGGGCTCAGCGTCGCCTCGCGAACATCGACGTTCGCGTTCAAAGGCAAGGCACACGACATCCAGAGCATCGGGCAACAACTCCGGGTGACGCACGTCCTCGAAGGGGGCGTGCGCAGGGCGGGCGAGCGTCTTCGGATTACCGCGCAGCTGATCACCGTTCGCGACGGGTATCAGTTGTGGAGCGAGCGTTACGACCGCGAGATGACCGATGTCTTCGCGATCCAGGACGACATCGCCCACTCGATCGTCCAGGCGCTGAAGGTCAGGCTGGGTGATCAGACAACCGGTCAGTTGTTCCAGCGGCGAGCCGAAAGCCTGGAGGCCTATCACCTCTTTCTCAGGGGGCAGTTCTTCTGGAATCAACGTCACAAGGGCGGGCTTCGCAAAGCGCTCGAGTGCTATCACCAGGCGATCGCCATCGAGCCGACATATGCGCTGGCCTACGCCGGGCTGGCGAACTGCTATGTGACGCTCGGGGCGTTCACCTACGTAGCGCCCGAGGAAGCGTTTCCGAGGGCCAAGGCGGCGGCGGAGCGGGCGCTCGAGATCGACGACACATTGGCAGACCCGCATACCGCGCTCGGCACGCTTGCGCTGCTGTACGAACGGGACTGGAAGCGATCCGAGCGGGAGCATCAGCGGGCGCTCGATTTGAATCAGGATTACCCCACGGGACACTCCTGGTACTCGTGGTGCCTGGCCGCCATGGGCCACGTCGATGCGGCGGTCGCGGAACAGAAGAAAGCGCTGGCGCTCGACCCGCTCTCGCTGATGATCAACACGCTGGTCGGAGCGGTCTTCTATCATTGCCGCCGGTTCGAAGAGGCGCGTGATCAGCTGCTCAAGACCGTCGACATGGACAAGAACTTCGGCACCGCGCGCTCGTACCTGGGCATGGTGTATGAGGCGCTCGGCGAGCACGAGAAGGCGATTGCGGAATTCGAGCTGGCGAAGGCGATGATGGACCTGCCGATGATCGCGGCGAACCTGGCGCATGCGTACGCCGTCTGCGGCCGTTCGGACGAGGCGCGGACGCTGCTCTCGGAGCTCGAGACCACCGGTGCGCGCCGGTTCCTGTCGCCGTTCTACGTTGCCGCCGCGTATGCCGGGCTCGGCGAAGCCGAGCGCGCGTTCGAGTACCTCGATAATGCTGTGGCGATTCGCGACGCATGGATTCCCTTCCTCCAGCGGGATCCGCGACTCGACGTGCTCCACAACGATCCACGGTTCTCTGACTTGGTGACGCAGATGGAGGCTGGCGTATGAGCACCGTTAGCGTGGTCAACCAGACGGCATCCGATCACAGTCGATTGAGCGAGTGGCTGGCGCGAACACTCGGGGCCTGTTCACCGGTCGCGTTCTCGGTGCGCACGCCGGCCGGCGCGGCGCTTGCCTTCGGCGGCGGGCCGCCGGCCTTCGAGATCGTCATCCACAACGATACCGGTCTCGCGGCGCTCCGCTCGCTCAACGAGCCACGACTGGCCGAGGCGTACATCCGCGGCGACTTCGAGATCGAGGGCGACTTCATCACCGCGTTGTCGCTGCGGGACGCGCTCTCCGATCGCAGCGTCTGGCTGAAGCTATGGCGCCGGCTCGAGCCGCTGCTGCGCGGACGCACGCAGTGCAACCCGGCCTGGATCTCTAAGCACTACGACATGGAGAACATTCAGTTCTTCTGCACCGACGCCGACTACCGGACATACACGCCGGGCATCTACGAGCACGACACCGACACGCTCGAGGCCGGAGGCCGTCGCAAGCTCGATTTCGCGTTCAGATCACTCGGCCTGCTGCCCGGCGACACCGTGCTCGACATCGGATGCGGGTGGGGTGGGTTCCTTCGCTTCGCGGCGGAGCACGAAGTCCGCGGTACCGGTATCACGCTCTCGAAGCATCAGCTCGGGTTCGTGAGCGACATGATCCGCGCGAAGGGCTATCCGGCGGAAGTGCACTACCAGGATTTCTTCTCCTTCGAACCGCGCGAGCCGTTCAACGGCATCGTCATGAGCGGCGTGATCGAGGATCTGTCCGACTACCGCCTCGTAATGCAGCGCCTGCCTCGATTGCTCAAGCCGGGCGGGCGGGTGTATCTCGATTTCGCGACGACGCGCCAGCGATTCGACACCTCGAGCTTCATCACCCGGTACATCTGGCCGGGAACCTTCCGGCTGGTCTACATGCCGGAATTCATGGACGCCGTCGATCGATCGCCGTTCGAAGTCGTCGGCATCTATCGCGATCGACACAACTACTATCTCTGGAGCAAACACGGCTACGACCGGTGGATGGAGAACAAGGCCACCGTGATCGAGCAGGCGGGCATCGAACGATGGCGGATGATGCGGCTGCTCATCGCGGGATCGGCAGCGCTCATGCGAACCACGTCGCGCGGGGCCGGTGCGTGCCGGGTCGTCCTCGAGCTCCCGTCAGGCGCGCACGGCCCACGGGGGTAGCGGGTGCAACTGGTTCTCGCGTCGGCTTCTCCCCGCCGCGCTGATCTGCTCCGCGCCGCCGGTATCGACTTCGACGTCCGGCCTGCCGGTGTCGACGAGTCGATCCGTGCCGGGGAAGCGCCTGAGCACTACGCATGCCGCGTCGCGTTCGCCAAGGCGCGTGCCGTCAGCGAGCGGATCCCGGGCCATCTCGTGCTCGGTGCCGACACGATCGTGGTCGTCGACGGTCAGATTCTCGGAAAGCCCTCGAATGCGAACGACGCCGGACGCATGCTCCGGATACTCTCGGGTCGATCGCACCAGGTCATGACCGCCGTCGCCTTGCTCGGAGCGACGAGCTCCGGGTCGGTCGATGAGACCTGCATCGAGACCACCACGGTCGAGTTCGCTCCGCTGTCGGACGGCCAGATCGCCTGGTATGTGGCCAGCGGAGAGCCGCTCGACAAGGCCGGGGCCTATGCCGTGCAGGGGCTGGCGTCGCGGTTCGTCACCCGGGTGGAGGGGTCTTACTCTAATGTCGTAGGGCTGCCGGTCTCCCTCGTTTACGTGATGTGCAAGCGAGCAGGATTACTGCTATCCTGACGAGTACCGCCCCTACTCTGGAAGTCCTTTCATATGAGCCACAAAGCCGCAAAGATCGGCGCCACTTCCATCGTGCTCGTTGCCGCGTTCGGGACGCTGCTCTACTCGACGCTCGGCGAGAGCATGCAGTACTACAAGTACGTCGATGAGGTCATGGCCCAACCCACGGCCTGGGAGGGCAAGAAGCTCCAGGTGCACGGCAACGTCGTCCCCGGCTCGATCGGGCGCAAGACCGACTCGCTCGAGTATCGCTTCGACCTGCAACGTAATGGAAAGGTCATCCGCGCGTACTACAACGGAATCGTTCCCGATACTTTCAAGGACGACTCCGAAGTGGTGCTGACCGGTCAGCTGACGCCGAATGGCTTCATGGCGACGGACATGACGGCGAAATGTCCGTCGAAGTACGAAGCCGCGCCCAGAGTGGGCTCCCGGACCGGGGGTTAAAGACATGGCGTCGCTCGGTTACTACCTGCTGCTCGCCGCGTTCATTACCTGCGCCTACGCTGCGGCGATCTCGGTCGCGGGTGCCCGCCGCCGCTCGACACGGTTGATCGAAAGCGGCCTCGGGGCGTTCTACCTGCTCACCGCGATCATGTCGGTGGCGTCGGCGGTCATCATCTACGCCTTCGTCACGGGCGACTATTCGATCAAATACGTCCAGCACTACTCGGACTCGACCCTGCCGTTCTTCTACCGCATCACGTCGTACTGGGGCGGTCTCGACGGCTCGATCATGTTCTGGGTCTTCCTGTTGTCGATTGTCGGATCGGTTGCGGTCTACGTGAATCGCGAGCGGCATCGCGAGCTGATGCCCTACGTCGTAGCGGTGATCTCAGTGGTGCAGATGTTCTTCCTGTTCCTGATGATCATCCACAACAACCCCTTCGAGACCTTCCTGACGCAGAACCCGACGGACGGGGCAGGCCTCAATCCGCTGCTCCAGAACTTCTACATGGTGATCCACCCGCCCACGATGTACTCGGGGTTTGTCGGCCTCACCATTCCGTATGCGTTCGGCATGGCGGCGCTCATCACGGGCTATCTGGATGACTCGTGGCTGCGCGCGGTTCGCCGCTGGACGATGATCTCGTGGCTGCTGCTCTCGATCGGCCTCGGCCTCGGCATGATCTGGGCCTACGAAGAGCTCGGCTGGGGCGGCTACTGGATGTGGGATCCGGTCGAGAACGCCGGTCTGCTCCCGTGGTTCACCGCGACGGCGTTCCTGCACTCCGTCATGGTCCAGGAACGGCGCGGCATGCTGCGTGTGTGGAACGTGACGCTCGTCATCGTCACCTTCTTCCTCACGATCTTCGGCACGTTCATGACCCGCTCGGGGGTCGTCCAGTCGGTGCACGCCTTCGGCGAGGACCCGGAGCTCGCGTGGCTCTTCACCGGCTTCATGGTGACGATCGTCGTCGTCAGCTTCGGGTTCGTCATCTATCGACTGCCGCTGCTGCGCTCGCGCAACGAGCTCGACTCGTGGATCTCGCGTGAAGCGGCGTTCATGGTCAACAACTGGATTCTGCTGTTCTCTGCGTTCTTCGTGCTGTTCGCGACGATGTTCCCGACGCTGAGCCAGGCTATTCGTCATGAGCGGCTGACGGTCGCGACCACGTTCTACAACACGTGGATGCTGCCGATCGGCCTGAGTATGCTGCTCCTGACGGGCATAGGACCGCTGCTGGCGTGGCGCAAGTCCACGTTGCTCAATCTTCGGGATCAGTTCCTTCTGCCGACGGCGCTTGGCGTGATCGCGGGAGGCGTGGTCACCGCGCTCGGTGTCCCGTTCTGGGCGTCAGGGTTGTGCTTCGCGTTCAGCGGCTTCGTCACCGGAACGATCGGGCAGGAGTTCTGGCGCGGGGCACGCGTGCGTCAGACGACGACCGGCACGGATCTCTTCACCGCGCTCGTGGGTCTCGTGGGGCGCAACAAGCGGCGCTACGGCGGCTACATCGTCCACGTTGGCATCGTGCTCATCTTCCTGGGATTCGCCGGCAATGGCATGAAGCTCGAGGAGAAAGTGAACCTCAAGCCCGGGCAGAAGGTGACGGTCGGCGATTTCACCGCGCGTTACGACTCGCTGAAGGTGACTCAGGACTCGCGGAAGCAGATGGTCACCGCGCAGATCACGCTCTTCCAGGACGGGAAGCAGCTCGCTGTGATGTATCCGGCCAAGTGGTTCTTCTTCAAACATGAGAACGAGCCACCGACGACGGAGGTGGCGATTCGCCGAGGGTTCGCGCAGGACGTGTACTTCGCGCTGGCAATGTTCGATGCGGCGACGCAGGACATCCAGCTCGGGATGGACGTGAACCCGCTCGTGAATTGGGTCTGGATGGGTTTTGGCATCATGGCGATCGGGATCGGCATTGCGCTGCTGCCGGAAGCGGCCTTCAGCTTCGCCGTGGTGCACGTCCCTGCGGGGAGCGCCGTGACGACCACGTCGATCGTGCTGCTCGCGTTGGTGCTGACGCCCATGATCGCGCTGGCGCAAAGCACCGTGCCGCCCATTCATCGTTCGCAGCTCGAACGTTCACTCGAGAACGAAATCATGTGTACGTGCGGCGGGTGCCGGCTGCCTGCCGGCACGTGCGGCATGATGAACTGTCACGGCCGCGAGTCGCAGCTCTCGAAGCTGCACGGCCTGATCGAGAAGGGGCTCGATCGCGAGATGATCCTCGCGACGTTCGTGGCCGATTTCGGGAGCGAGGACATTCTGGCGCGCCCACGCGATCGCGGCTTCAATCGACTGGTATGGCTGTTTCCCTACCTCGTTGCCGCGAGCGCGCTTGTGGGCGTGATCTACACCGCGCGTCGCTGGTCACGTCCTGCGACGGCAGCGTCCCCGACGAGCGCCGGGACCGGCATCGATCCCGCGCTCGACGCGCGCCTGGACGATGAGCTCAGAGACCTCGACTGAGGCGCAGGTGGGCGGGAGAGCCCACAACGCCGATGCGCTGCAACCCTGGCAGCTGTTCACGCTGGCAGGTCTGATCGGGGCGACCTTGACGGTGTTCTTCTCGCGGGGACAGTCGCCCTCCGCGGTGATCCTGTTGAGCCTGATCATCTTCGCCGCGGCCGGCGTCGGCATCGCGGCGCTGCGCACGTTCTTGCCGCTGACCACGCGGACGACGCCTGACAGCACGCAGGTACTCGGTGGCCGGACGCGTGCGGCGCTCGAACGCGAGAAGACGCTGGTCCTGCGATCGATCAAGGACCTCGAGTTCGATCGGGCGATGGGCAAGCTCTCGGAGAAGGACTTCACCGAGATGGGCGCACGCCTGCGTGCACGCGCGGCGGGCTTGATGCGGCAGCTCGATGCCGGCGCAGGGTATCGCGAGCAGATCGAGAGGGAGATCGAGCGACGGATCGGCAAGGAGACCGCTGCGGCGAAGGGTGTGTGCGTTCAGTGCAAGACGGCGAACGATCTCGATGCGCGGTTCTGCAAGCAATGCGGCGCGAAGATCGAGGCGCAATCATGATGCGGGTGAGTGTGGCGTTGGGCATCGCGGTGGTGCTGACGGCTGCGCTGTCGGCCCAGGACATGCCCGACCCGTCGCTGATCAACGGCCGCGCGATCCCCGCTGCGGATCTTCCCAATGGCACCGTCACGGTGCGCGTGGTGCGCGAGGCGATCGGCAACAACCTGCCCGGCCAGAAGGTCACGGTGACAGTCGGTCGAACGACGCAGACCGCGACGACCGACGAACAGGGCCGCGCCGAATTCAAGAGCCTCCCGCGCGGAGCCGACGCGATCGCTGAGGTCTCGGTCGAAGGAGAGACGCTCCGCTCGCAGCCGTTTGCCGTCCCGACGTCGGGCGGCCTGCGCGTGATTCTGGTCTCCGGCATCGCGAAGGCCGCCGAGCGCAAGAAGCAGGAAGAGGCCGCGGCTGCCGCGTCGCCGCCGGTGAAAGGCACGGTCGTCCTCGGCAGCAACACGCGAGTGCTCGTCCAATTGAGAGACGATCAGCTCGAAGTGTTCTACGTGCTCGAGATCGTCAACAGCGCCCGCGCGCGCGTGGATATGGGCGGCCCGCTGGTCGTGGAACTGCCTCGCGAAGCGATCGGCGCATCGGTGATCGAAGGGTCGTCGCCCTCGGCCACCGTGTCGAATGGGCGGCTCGTCGTCACGGGTCCATTTGCGTCGGGAACGACGCCGGTGCAGGTCGGTTTCCGACTGCCACACCGCGGTGGAGAACTGACGTTGTCGCAGACGTGGCCGGTGGCGCTGCAGCGGGTCATTGTCGGCGTCGAGCGGATGGATGGCGTGAAGGTTTCGTCGCCGCAGTTCACGACGACCAACGACGTCCCGACCGGAGACAGTACGGTCTTCATTGTCGGCAGCGGACCTGCACTGCCCGCCGCGGGTACCACGACCGTGACGCTGTCGGGCTTGCCGTATCACAGCAGCACCGCGCGGTATGTCGCCCTGGGCCTCGCCGCGGCGATCGCCCTGCTGGGAGTGTGGCTGTCGACCACGGGACTCACCGGACGGTCGCAAGCGCGTCAAACGCTCACGGCCCGTCGAAACACGCTGCTTGGACAGCTCGCGCAACTCGAGACCAAGCGGCGCGCAGGGACGGTTGATTCCTCGTCCTATGCCACGCGACGCCAGCGCCTCGTGACCGAGCTCGAACGGATTTACGGCGAGCTGGACGAAACGGGCGCGGGACCGGAGGGAGGCGGCGAGGGCGTCGCTGCGTGACGGGAGACGGCGGGACCACAGGGTTCCTGTTCGACCGCGTCACCGTCGACGACGTCTCTCGACACTTCGGCCGGCGTCGCGCGGTCTCTCGCGTGTCGTTTCAGGCGTCGCGCGGTCAGATACTGGGCCTCCTCGGTCCCAACGGAGCGGGGAAGTCGACGCTGCTCGCGCTGCTCGCCACGTTGCTGCGGCCGACGAGCGGGACGATCCTCTTCGGCACCCGTGACGCATCGACGGCCGATGACGCGCTCCGATCGCACATCGGCGTGCTGGGCCACGATCTCTTCCTGTATCCGGAGCTCACGGCACGCGAGAATCTCGCCTTCTTTGGCGCGCTGTACGGGGCACGTGACGCGAACGCAGTCGCGCGGCAGGCGCTCGATCGCGCCGGCCTCGCCGATCGCGGAGACGATGTGGTGTCGAGCTTCTCGCGGGGCATGCGCCAGCGGGTCGCGCTCGAGCGTGCGTTGATCCACCAGCCCCGTCTCCTCCTGCTCGACGAACCGTTCACCGGCCTCGATGACGCGTCGACGGCAGTCCTGCTTGCGCGGTTGAGAGGACTGCGCGAGGAGGGCGCGATTGTCATTCTCGCGACCCACGATCTCGATCTCGCTGACGGCCTGCTGGACGAAGCGATCTTTCTCCGCGATGGTCGAATGATTCACACCGCGGCCCGGCCCGAGGCGCTGCGTTCCACATATCGGGTCGTGATGACGGGCAGATCATGATGCGGCTCGCGTGGTTGATTCTGCGCAAGGATCTGACCGTCGAGGTCCGCAGCGGCGAAATCGCCTACACGACCCTTTTCTTCGCGGTGACCTGTGTGCTCGTCTTTGCGTTCGCGCTGGTGCACGAGGGGAGAGCGCCCGAGGACGGCGCGGCCGGGATTCTCTGGATTGCGGTCGCCTTTGCGGGCACGCTGGCGCTGGGGCGTGCGTTCGAACGCGAGCGGCAGGCCGAGACGCTGCGCGCGCTGCTCATGGCGCCCGCGCCGCGCACGGCGGTGTATCTGGGCAAGCTCCTCGGGGTGATCGCACTGCTCGTCGGCGCGGAGATAGTGCTGGTGCCGCTCATCGCGCTGCTCTTCCAAGCGCGGCTGCTGGCCCATCCGTGGTGGATGATCGCGATCCTGGGCGCCGGCACGACGGGGTTTGCCGCCGTCGGGACGCTCTTCGCCGCCATGCTCGTGCGCGCGCGCAGCCGCGACGTGCTGCTGCCGGTGCTGTTGTATCCGATCACGGTTCCGGTCATCATTGCCGGCGTCCGGGCGACCGCCGAGCTGCTGCAGCCCGAAGGAGAGCTGGCGCTCGTCAGGTTCTGGGTGGCGCTGCTCGTCGCGCTCGATGTCGTGTTCGTCACGCTGGCGCTCTGGACGTTCGAGCCTCTAATGACGGATTAGCTATGCCGAAATGGTTCATGCCGCTCGCTGGAATCAACGCCGTGATGTTCGCGGCCGCGCCGTTCATCATCGCGCGCGCGAATTACGAAGCGACGATGGGGCTCGT
>DASWZV010000098.1:0-1897 GCA_036407095.1 Vicinamibacterales bacterium
CGCGTGCCGCTTCCGGTGAAATGCGGATGGGTGATCGTCGGCACGCCGCTCGGATCCCAGTCGTCACCCGTCCACCGGAACCAGCCGTTCTTGTCCTGATCGAAAACGAAGAGCGGCTTGTTGCACAGCTTCGCGAACTCGGCGCCCCAACCGGTACCGCCACGGACGGTTCCGTCGTCGAGAATCGATCCGACGATGTAGATCTCCTGGCCGTGGTTGACCTGGTACCAGAGCGTCTGCAGGATCCGTCGAAAGGTCGGACTGTCCGTGTAGCGCCGGTGCATGAGCCTCGACACGTAGGCGAGGCTGACGTCTCCCGCCTGCAGCTCCTCGTGATTGAGCACCCGGACGCCGCGCTGCCGCACGATGTTGTGCCCGTCGAACGTGAAGTTGACCTCTTCGATGCCGTGGCGCTCGGCGCACGCGCCGAACTCCGCTTCGGCGCCGGGCGCGCCCCCACTGAACAGAATGTAGTCGGCTGTATTCATGATGACGTCGCTGATCTCAGGAACGCGCCGGCCGCTTTCGCCTGGCCGCGGTTTTCTTGACGGTGCGCGCCTTGGGCGTCGCAGGTGATGGTTTTGCGGGCTTCGCGCCCTTGACCGGCTTCGCGGCCGGCGTCGATTGTACGGCGGGAGGGCGTCCCTCCTTCAGCGCCGCTGCGCGCTCGATGATCTTCGCGAGCATCTCGCCCGCCTCGCCGCCCTTGGCCGGCCGGTTCGAAAGCCAGACATCGGGTTTGTCGGCGGCGAGGATGTCCTCGAAGTCACCGCCGCTCTTGACGCTCTTCGGCGCGAACTCGACGATGTCGACGTCGCCGGCCCATTCGTCCTTGTGCTTGATGAGGAGCCACGACCGATTGCCGCTGCCGCCCGGATAGCGTCCGCCCGTCCGCACCAGCACCCAGGATCCCTTCAGCTTGTAGCCGTCCAGCGTGAACTTGAGGTCACCCTTCTTCAGCGCCGCATCCACGTCGTCGACCTGCGGCGTCCACGTGCCCTCGTCCCACAGCATCACGATTCCCGCGCCGTAGCCTTCGGGAATCACCCCCTCGAACGTGCCGTACTCGATGGGATGATCCTCGACCATCATCGCGAGCCGCTTGACCTTCGTGTCCAGCGCCGGCCCTTTGGGTACGGCCCACGAGAGCAGCACGCCGTTGTGCTCGAGCCGGAAGTCGTAGTGCAGGTGACTGGCGAGGTGCTTCTGCACGCAGAAGAACCGCGCCTTGTCGGTTTGTTGCTTCTTCGCGCGCTGAGACGCGAGATCGAGATCGCCGGCTGGCTCGGGCGTCGACTTGAAGTTGCGTTTCTGTTTGTACTTTTCGAGAACCATGTTTCCCCGAACCTACTCCATAAGACGTCTGATCGGCTTCACCAACGCGAACATGACGATCGCCGCGGCGATCAGGGCGCTGGTGACGGCACCGAACAACGTCTCGAGCGGCATCGCGCTGAAGAATCCGGCAATCCATCCCGCCAGCTTGTTGCCGAACGCGTTCGACAGGAACCACACGCCCATCATGAGTCCGACGATGCGCACGGGAGAGAGCTTCGTGACCGCGCTGAGGCCCACCGGGCTGATGCACAGCTCGCCCAACTCGGAGATGGCGTACGACGCCACGAGCCACCACGGGCTCACCCGCACGCCGGTCGCGCTCTGCGCCATCGCGCCCGCGGGAACGATCACGAGGAACGACAGGCTCATGAAGAGCAGCGCGATGGCGAACTTCGCCGGCACGGATGGTTCGCGCGGGCCGAGCGCCGTCCACACCCACGCGAAGACGGGTGCGAGAAGAATGACAAAAATCGGCTGCACCGACTGGAACCACGACGAGGGGAAGGAGAACCCCCACACTTCGAGACGCGTGTAGCGATCGGCAAAGAGGTTGAGCGTC
>DASWZV010000099.1:0-124777 GCA_036407095.1 Vicinamibacterales bacterium
CGGGAGGGTGTGTCGATGCGACGGTCGCACATGCTTGCGGTGATCGGTCGCATCAAGCCTGGTGTCTCACCCGACGCCGCGCAGCGTGACATGACCGCGATCGGCAACCGCAACGCCGAGCTGTTCCCCGATACCAACACAGGGCACGATCCGACGCTGCAGCCGATGCGCGAAGCACTCATCGGATCTGAAACGCGGCTCACATCGATCCTCCTGCTCGGCGTCGTCGGCTTCGTGTTGTTGATGTGTTGTGCGAACGTCGCCAACCTGCTGCTGGCGCGCACCGCGGCGCGCGCTCGCGAGCTGGCCGTGCGTGCGGCGCTCGGCGCCACGAGGCGCCGAATCATCGCGCAACTGCTGACGGAAAGTCTGGTGCTGTCCACGCTCGGCGGCATCCTGTCGATGGCCGTGGGCTGGGCGATTCTTCATGCTGCGCCCACCCTCGTACCTCCCGATCTCCTGCCTGGCACTGTTGCCCTGTCGTTCGACGCGCGCGTGATTGCCTTCTGCGCTGTCACGGCCTTCGCCGTCGGTCTGGTGTTCGGCCTCGCACCGGCGTGGCAGTCGACCGGAACCTCGATGATGAACACCATTGCCGCCGACAGCCGGACGACCACGCACGGTGGACGGTTCAGGCACGTCCTCGTCGTCGCCGAAGTGACGGCGGCCGTACTCGTCTTGAGCGGCGCGGTCCTGCTGCTGCGCGCGCTCGTCGCCCTGCAGCAGATGGATGCCGGCTATCGCGCGCAGGACGCGCTGACGATGCTGGTCAATCTGCCGATGCCGGGCCCGAACGGTCCGAGTCGTTACGCAACACCGGAATCGCTGCTGCGTTTCTACGACGCGATCCAGGAAGAAGTGAGCCGCGAGCCGGGTGTGCGCCGCGTCGCGATCGGCGGCGCGCTGCCGCTCGACGGTGCCTGGTTTGGTCAGGCATTCGACATCGCAGGCGACCCGCCGAAGCCCCCGTCAACGCGTGACAGTGCCGTCTATCAGATGGTGAGCCCGTCGTACTTCGAGACGCTGGACATCCCCATCGTCAGTGGCCGCGCATTTGCCGACACCGACACCGGCGACGGCGTCCAGGTGTGCATCGTCAGTGATGCCTTCGTGCGGCGCTATCTCGGAGGCCGCGATCCGATCGGCATGCGGCTCGTGGTTCCACGGATTCTATTCGCCGGCGATCCCTCAGTGGCGAGCAGACCGCCGCCCGTGCGGGACATCGTCGGAGTCGCGCGGCAGGTGAAGGTGGCTCCAACGGAGCCCGAACCGGTGCCGCAGCTTTACGTCCCGATCGCGCAGAACTCCTTTTACACAGCAACGATCATCGTCCGGCCCTCGAGCGCACCAGCAGCCGCTCTGCTGCCGGCAGTGCGCGCGGCGATTGCCCGCGTGGACAAGGAGCAGGCAGTCTCGCGCGTGCGAACGATCGACGTCGTGGCGTCTGAAGCGACCGCACGGCCGCGATTCCGGGCGGTGCTCGTCGGCACGTTTGCCGCGCTCGCTCTGATCCTCGCGATGGTCGGCGTCTTCGGCGTGCTCGCGTACTCGGTGCAGGCGCGCATGCGCGAGTTCGGCGTGCGGATCGCGATGGGTGCGAAGGCGGGCGATGTGTTGCGTCTCGTCTTCGAAAGTGCCGCTCGTCTGGTCGCGGTCGGTCTCGTCATCGGTCTGGCAGCCGCCGCGCTGTTGAGCCGATGGCTGGCGACGCTGCTGTTTCCGATCGCACCGCTGGATCCAGTGACGTTCGCAGCAGTCCCGCTCGTGTTGGTCGTCACGGCCGCGATCGCCGTTGCCGGCCCGGCGATTCGAGCGATGCGTGCTGATCCGGTGGAAGCGTTTCGAAGCGAATAGACGTACGTCAGGGCCGGCTTCAGCCGGCCCTGGGCCGCTGACCTTCGACTTCGCTCAGGTCACCACGAGCAAGGTCGAGGGGCGAAGGCGGCCCCTACGCTGATGAAGAGATCACTACGTTCGTGGCTCTGGAGTGTGCCGCTCGATCAGGAGGTGGACGAAGAGATCGCCTTTCACATCGAGATGCGCACGCGCGAGTTGATCGAGCGCGGCATCGATCCCAAGACCGCGCGCGAGATCGTGCTCGCGCGAGTGGGCAACGTGACGCGGCTCAAACGCACGTGCATCGACCTTGGCAGAAAGCGAGATCGTGAGATGCGTATCACACAGTGGCTCGAGGAACTTCGCGACGATGTCACCGGTGCGTTCCGACAGATGCGCGCCTCACAGACGTTCACTGCAGTCGCAGTGCTGACCCTCGCGCTCGGCATCGGCGCCAACAGCGCGATCTTCGCGCTCGCCGATGCCACGTTCCTGCGGCCGCTGCCGTTCACCTCGCCGGCCGATCGGCTGGTGATGCTCTGGGAGCCGACCAACGGCGTTCGCATTCAGACGACGCCGCTCGACTATAGGGACTGGGCCGAGCAGAATCGCACCTTCGATGCGATGGCCGGATTCGTTGGAAGCGCGGTAACGATTGCGGGCGCCGATGGAACGGTGGAACAGTTGCCCGCGCAATCGGTGACGACCCGGTTCTTCGAGGTGCTCGGCGTGACACCGGTGGCCGGCCGGACGTTCCTGCCATCGGATGACAGCGCGAACGTCGTCGTGCTCAGTGAGGGCTTCTGGCGGGATCGGTTTGGCGCTGATCCGACGCTCATCGGCCGCTCGATTACACTCGGCGGCCGCCCACTGACGGTGATCGGCGTCGTGCCCAACCGTTTCCAGCTCGTTCCTGCGAACAGAGGCGGGGCCGTGCCCCCTCCGACGGTATGGACGATCTTCGACGACCCCACACGCGCGCAAGCCCCTTATCTTCGCGGCGCGCACTACGTGTTCGTCGTTGGGCGGATCAAGGAAGGCATCTCGATCGGCACCGCGCAGCGCGACGTCGCGGCGATCGCGGCGCGGAACGAGGAACGCTATCCGTCGACCAACAAAGGACACGGCGTGGTACTCGAACCACTGCGGGATGCGCTCGTGGGGTCGGAGATGCGCCTCACCTCGATGCTGCTGCTCGGCGTGGTCGGCTTCGTGCTGCTGATGTGCTGCGCCAACGTCGCCAACTTGCTGCTCGCGCGCACATCAGCGAGGGCTCGCGAGATCGCCGTGCGGTCGGTACTCGGTGCCACGCGCCGTCGTGTCATCGCGCAGCTGCTCACCGAGAGCCTCGTGCTCGCGACGCTCGGTGGGTTCGTTGGCCTCGGCGTCGGCTACGCGATTCTGAGCACCGCGCCGTCTGTCGTTCCGCCGGGCTTGTTGCCGAGTGCGGTGATGCTCACGTTCGACGGTCGCGTGTTCGGTTTCTGCGCGGTGACGTCGCTCGTCGTAGGAGTTTTGTTTGGGTTCGCTCCGGCGTGGCAGTCTACGCGCGCGTCCGTATCGCATGCGATCGCGATCGACAGCCGGACGACGACACGCGGCCGGGCGTTCCGCGGCGTCCTCGTCGTTGCGGAAGTGGCGGCGGCTGTCATCGTCCTGGCGGGTGCCGGACTCCTTCTGCGGACGTGGGGCGCGCTGGAGTCCATGGATCCTGGATACCGGGCGAGAAACGTGCTGACGGCAAGAATCACTCTCCCGATGCCGCGTCCGAACGCACCTAGCCGTTACGCGACGCCTGACCTCCTCGATCAGTTCTACAACGCGGTCGAGCGCGAAGTCAGTCAGGTGCCCGGTGTCTCGCGTGTCGCATGGGGTGGTGCGGTGCCGCTCGATGGCGCCTGGGTCTACCAGCCATTCGCAGTCGATGGAGACCCTCCAAAGCCCGAGGCCAGCCGCGATACTGCCGCGTATCACATGGTGAGCCCGACCTATTTCACGACGCTCGACATTCCAATCGTGCGAGGTCGCGACTTCGCTGATGCCGATGGTCGCGATGCCCCGCCGGTGTGCATCGTCAATGAGGCGTTCGTTCGGCGCTATTTCGGTGGCCGCGATCCGATCGGGATGAGAATCGCAGTGAACGCGATGTCGTTCGGATCGGGGCGGCCTGTACTGAGAGAGATCGTCGGGGTGGCGCGGCAGGTCAAGCTCTCGCCGGCCGAGACGGACCCGATGTCACAGATTTACGTGCCGCGGGCGCAGAACCCGTGGTACCTGGCCTCGCTCATCGTCAGGCCGACGAGCGGTTCGGCGGACACGCTGACATCAGCGGTACGCGCTGCGGTCGCGCGCGTGGACAAGGATCGGCCGCTGACCCTCATCAGGACGATCGACGTTGTCGCGTCCGAGGCGATGTCGCGACCGCGTTTTCGGGCAGTGCTGGTCGCCATGTTTGCCGCGTTGGCGCTCGCCCTCGCGATGGTAGGCGTCTTCGGCGTCCTTGCGTACTCGGTGCAACAGCGGGCTCGCGAGTTCGGAGTCCGAATCGCGATGGGTGCCGGTGCTCGAGACGTGCTGCGGTTGGTTTTCGGGGATGCAGCGCGTCTGACCGTGATCGGAGTCTTGATCGGGCTTGTCTCCGCCGCGGTTCTCAGTCGATGGTTGGCGACGCTCGTTTATCCGGTCGCGCCGCTGGACCCGGTCACCTTCATGATGGTGCCCCTCGTGTTGGCCCTGACCGCCGCTATTGCCGTCGCAGCCCCCGCAATTCGGGCCATGCGGGTTGATCCGATCGTGGCGTTTCGCAGCGAGTAGAATAGGCCGGACTCCTATTCCTCCTCGACTTTCGCTGCCCCCCGGCGCAGAATGACGGCTGGGCTTGGACCGAATAGCCAGAACGTCTGAAAGAGGTGGGTGAGCGTCCGACCAAAGAGCAATGCCAGACCAGAATGATCCGCGACCAAAGGGGGCGGGAGGCACGCCAGTCCCCGATTTGATTGAGCGCTATCGTCTTCGCCGCGACGCGTGGATTGCGCAGGCCGATGAGCTGGCGCGTTTGCGTGACGAAGTGCGAGGGGCGGCGGAACGCGAGGCGATGGAGATCGTCACCGCCGCGCGACGTGATGTGCGTCAAGTCATCATGGAAGCGCGGCGTGAGCTCCTGGTCCTGTCCGCCCAAGTGCAAGCGGCATTGGGGGAGGTGAATAAGCTCGATCCCTCGGCACTTCTGAAGCGCGCGGCGTTGCAGACCGGGTCTGGTATGTCGTCACTCGCCGCGGGCAATCGCCCGACCGGCGTCCTGGTACCTCAGGAAGCTGTCAGGACGATGCTCGACGAAGCGCGGGCCGACATGGAGGCGCTCGCGCGGGAAGCGAAGACCGTTCCATTCCAGGCGACGACACTGGCCAGCGGGCCCGTCGTCGATCACCCGGCGGCGTTGCCGCGAGCATCTTCGGTCGAGACACCGCCACCGAGCCTCCTGGACGCGGCTCATGTCAGGGCCTTCGACGCACCTCCCAAGAAAACGTTCGAATTCGCTTCGTCGAAGATCCTCGACCCTGGGTCCGCCAAAACGTTCGACGTCTCTCCATCCAGGCCCTTCGACTCTGCTCAAGGGAAGGACTTCGACTCGACTCCGGCCAGAACTATCGAGTTCACGCAGGCGAGGCCCCTCGAGTCCACTCAGAGCAAGTCTTTCGACTCTGCTCAAAGCAAGCCTTTCGAGTCCGCTCAAGGCAGGCCGTTTGATCTCTTACAGGGCACGCCTCTCGATCTGACGCAGAGCAATTCCCCCGAGCACGTACAGTCCCGGCCCTTCGTTCAAGGCAGGCCGCCCGCAGAGCGCGGCCCAATCGACTCGATGAAGCGGAGCACGCTCGACGAGTCTGCGGTCAAGGACGACAGCTACCGATCGGACGTCATTTTCGAGTCGGTCGCCAGACTGGCAGCGGCGCGGTCAACGGAGTCCTCAACGCCCAGCGCCTTGCTCTCGTCAGCATTTCCAAGCGATTCCGTCCCCGTTCCCGCGGGACGATCGCTCCGCACGTTCGTCGCGGTCCTCGCGGTGGTCGGAGCGGTATTGGGAGGAGGATCGTACTTGTGGCTCGGCGGACGAACCTCGACTCCCGACAGGGACACGCGCCCTCGGAGCACGGAGCCGGCGGGAAAGATCGCGGCGGCGTCACCAACTGAGACCGAGGCCGCGACTGCTCCAATCGTGCCGGTGAAAGAAAGCACGGCCCGGGAGAGCAAGCCGTCGCGACTGTCGGTCAGTGTCGAAGCGAGGCGCTCCTCCTGGATCAAGACGACGGTTGATGGCAAGCCGGATGACGGTCGAATGTACGCCGCGGGCGAAACGGTGCAGTTGAACGCCGTCCGGAGCATCCTGCTGCGCGCCGGTGATGCAGGAGCGGTGTATGTATCGGTGAACAAGGGCGCCCCGACAGCGCTTGGTCGGGATGGCGCGGCCGTGACGAAGAATTTCGTCGTCGGTTCCCTCCCGGAAAGCATACCGCCAGCCCCTGCGACATCTGTTGCCGCGGCTCCCACTGTTGCGGGAACACCGATTCCAGGTATCCCTCCGTCACAGACGCCACCGAAGGTGGCCGGAGGTCCCCCATTTCCGCCGATTCCGGTTCCACTGGTCCAACCGGCGCCCCCATCGCCACCGGTCCAGCCGAGTCCTGCGGCCGCGGCTGTTACGCGCAATGAGGCACCGTCTGTGCCCCTGCCGAGGACAGAAGCGGCGACGGTTCCTCCGCCTCCTGCGAATGTACCAGCACTGAATGCCGCGGGAAACAGCTCGCCGACCAATGCGATTGTCGCCGCCGCACGTCAGTGGCTCGATGCCTATCAGCGGCAGGAACGTTCGATGATGGCGGCGCTTTCGACCGACGGCCTGCAGCTGGCTGACGAGCGCCGGGCCGACGAAAAGTTTCCTGCCGGCGTCGCCGTCAGTCGCAGTCTGGACCATGTGAACGTGCAGATCGCCGCCGACACCGCAGTCCTCACGGCAGTGATGACGGAGAAGGGTGACGCGGGAACACGCGTCTCACCAGTGTCGCAGGTGTGGGTGTTGAGCGGCGGGCAGTGGCGGGTACGACAGGTGCGGCTGGTCAGCGAAGCGCGGCTCAATCAGATCTTCAGGTGATCGATTTCAACCGAATCGATCTCACCCGGATCGTCTTCAAGCGTCTGTCTCTCAAAAGGTTAGACTCCGCCGTATAATGCGGCACTGTGTCCCCGTTCGACGATCGCATCAACGAAGTTCTGAACCGCACGTTCGACGTGCTGCGCTCGCGCGTCGAGGCCGATTTGCAGGCGTACCGCGAGGAGCTTACCGGTGCGGTGTCCGAGGAAGGGACTCGAATAGCGAGCGAAGCGGCTGAAATTACGGCCGAGACCAAACGCGCTGCCGAGCGTCAACTATCCGAGTGGCGCGAGACCGCAAGCCGTGAGGCGGAAGAACGCGAGCGCCAGGCGGAAGCACGGGAACGCGACGTTGAGGCACGAAGGCAGGAGGCAGAGGCCAGGCAGCAAGCGACAGAGACGGAAGTCGAGGCGGCGCGCCGGGAGGCGGCAAGAGCACGCGAGGATGTCGCGGCGGCTCATCAACAGCTCAGTTTGGCGCGTAGTCAACTCGATCAGGTGCGTAGTCAACTCGACGAGCGGATGGAACAGATCGAGCAGCTCGAACGGGATATTTTCGGATTCCTCGAAGCGCTCGACCAGGCAGCACGGTTGCCCGAGGCGATCCGCGAGCTCGATCGGGCCGGTTCTCTTCATGACGCGCTCGATGGGCTGGTGCAGTTTGCCGCGCAGGAAGCGGGCCGCGCAGCGGTCTTCGTCGTGAAAGGTGATCGCGTGAACCAGTGGCGCTCGGTCGGCTTCGGCAAGGCCCCGGCATCTCCGCTCGAGCGCCACGAGGGCGAGAGTCTCATCGCGAAGGCCCTGGCTGGTGAGCGGGCGGCATCCAGGGGTGAAGCACTTCCGGCGTTTGCGGCGGGCGCGGGATCTCGGTACGCGATCACCACTCCACTGACTGTCGGGGGGGCGGTCGTTGCGATCCTGTATGCAGACGGCCCCGACGCCGATAAGAGTGGTGAGCCACTCTGGCCAGCCAGGCTCGATGTGCTCGCCCGGTATGCCGGTCGGATGCTCGAATCGATCACCATCCGACAGGCGGCGGGACTTTCCGCGCCGCGGTCCTCGAATGCAGCGTTGACTGATCATCCCCCTGCTGGGAGTGTCTAGTGAAGCAGGTCACGATCTCCTTCGCATTCGCGGTGCTCGCGTTGCATCTCGTGGGTGCGACTCAACAGCCGCTCGACGAGTTCCAGCGCGACGAGGGGAGTGTCCGCCTCCTCGCAACCCGTCATCCGCCGCTTCCGACCGAACGCTCGCAGTACTGGTTCGTCCAGGACGCCTCGTTGCCAGGTCGCGGCGTCAACGACCCTGCGCTTGCGCGCTTCGCGCGCGGCGTCAAGTCGATTGGCGACGGGAGCTACGCCGCCGGTCTTCCGCTCGTCAACGACTCCGCGCTGGCGAGCACGGTGATGGCCGACTACGCTCGCTACTACACGGGTGTAGCTCTCGCGGGGCTCTCGCGATGGGCGGATGCCGACACGGTGCTGTCCGCGCTCGCGTCCCGGCCGCTGAAGGGGTATCTCCGGGAGGCCGTTCCGCTTCGTCTCGCGGAGGTTGCGCAATCACGTCAGGATGGGGCCCGGGCCGAGAGGATTCTTCGCGATCTTCCGATCAACGAGGTCACAGTACCCGAGGATGTGCTCCTCAAGCTCGCGCTGGTCGAAGAATCGACCGGGCATCGTGAGCAGGCGCTCGAGGCCTTTCGGCGCGTCTACTACGACTACCCGCTGAGCCCGCAGGCCGACGACGCACAAACCGGAATCGAGCGTCTCCAGTCGACGGCGACGCTGCCCGACGATCTGGTCGCGCGTGCACTTGGACGGGCCGAACGTTTGTACGCCGCGAAGCGATGGGCGCCGGCGCGCGCGGCCTTCGAGAACGTGGCCCGCGGCGTCCAGGGTTTGAACAAGGACCTGGTGGCGCTGCGGCTGGCCGAGTGCGACTATCGATTGGATCGTTACCGCGCCGCTCGCGACGGCGTGCAGCCGTTCCTGTCCGGTCCGCTCGCCGCCGAAGCGCGGTTCTTCTATCTCAGCGCGGTCAAGTCGCTCGGCGATAGCACGAGATACGTGATGCTCAGCCGGGATCTCGTCACGGACTTTCCCGACAGCGAGTGGGCCGCGGAGACCCTGAACAATCTGGCTCAGTACTACCTGACGACCGACGAGGACGATGCCGCCGATAGAGTGTTCCGCGAAATCCTGATGAAGTTTCCCCGACACCGGTATGCGGAGCGGGCCGCATGGAAAGCGGGCTGGACCGACTACCGTGCGAAACGGTTCGCGGAGACGGCCGCCATCTACGAGTCCGCTGCGTTGACATTCCCGCGCGCCGATACGAGGCCCGCCTGGCTGTACTGGTCGGGCCGTGCGCGCGATCGGGCGGGCGACGCGGCGACCGCCAACTCGCGATATCAGCTGCTCGTGACCGATTACGCCAACTCGTACTACGGCCGTCTGGCCTCGGCGATTCTGTCGTCGCGACGCCAGCCCTTGACCGCCCAACCGCTGGAGATCGTTCCGGCGAGCGTCACCCCGGTCACACCTCCGGTCACCGATGTCCTGATGCGGGTGTTCACCGCATTACAGCTCTATGACGATGCCCAGCGCGAGGTGCAGTACGCGCAGCAGGTCTGGGGTGACACGCCGCAGTTGCAGGCTACGAGCGCGTGGATTCGTAATCAACAGGGACTGGGTCTGAAGTCGCAGGATCGCTTCAACGCGCTCCGCGGCGCCATCACGACGATGCGACGCGCGTATCCGCAGTTCCTGACGGCAGGCGGTGAGAACATTCCGCCCGATGTGCTGCGGGTCATCTTTCCGCTCGATTACTGGCCGCTCATCGAGAGGTACTCCCAGAGACTCGATCTCGATCCGTATTTGATAGCGGCGCTGATGGCGCAGGAGTCGACGTTCACGGCGGAGATTCGATCGCCAGCCAACGCGCGAGGTCTGCTGCAGCTGATGCCCTCGACCGCCCGCCGCTATGCGACCAAGCTCGGGATCAGGCCGTTTACGACGGCGCTGCTCGCCCAGCCGGAAGTCAACGTCCGAATCGGCGCGCAGTATTTCAAAGAGCTGATGGATCGATTCGGCGGCGCGCACTTCGCGCTTGCCAGCTACAACGCCGGTGAGAGCCGCGTGTCGCGATGGATCCAGGATGCCCCGGGGTTGCCGACCGACGAGTTCATCGACAACATTCCGTTCCCCGAAACACAGAACTACGTGAAGCGCATTCTCGGCACGGCTGACGACTACCGGCAACTGTACGGCGGCGGCCGGCAGCGTTCGCCGGCGCGACTGGTGGCCAATCCTGCCCACTGATGGATGACCTGCTGGAACTGACGGGTCGCGCGGAGGCGACCCATTTCTGGTTCCGAGGCTTCCGTCGATTCGTCTCACCGATCATCGAACGGCTGGCTGTTGGCCGACGGGACCTTCGGCTCGTCGACTGCGGCTGCGGCACCGGACACAATCTGCGTCTGCTGGGGCCGTACGGACACGCGGTTGGATTCGACCTGACGGAGGGAGGCAGCACCGCCGCGAGGTCGTCGGGGTGGCCGGTTGCTCGCGCGGACATCACGCGCATTCCTTTTCGCACGGGGACGGTCGACATCGTGACCTCGTTCGACGTGCTGCAGTGCGTTGAAGGCGACGAGGCTGCGGTCCGGGAGATGGCGCGCATCGTCCGGCCCGGGGGAGCCGTTCTGCTGACGCTGGCTGCCCTCGACGTGCTCCGCGGCGATCACGCAGAAGTCTGGCGCGAGGTCCGGCGATACACGCCGTCGCGTGCGAGACAGTTGGTGGAGCAGGCCGGGCTCCGCGTCGAGCAGGTGTCGTACATCTTCGCGTCGACGTTTCCGTTGATGCTGGTGGTGCGTACCACTCAGCGACTTCTGAGACCCTTTCGACAACTGCGCCCGGATACCGACATCGCGGTGCCACTCGAGCCGGTGAATGCGATCCTCAGCGCATTGGTGATGGCAGAGGCGTCGTTGGCTGAGCGCGTTCCGATGCCGATCGGCAGTTCGTTGATGGTTGTCGGGAGGAAGCCAAGCTGACGTGGCGGCTGAGGCCCCCACGAACGTGGTGTGCTAGAAGCGAAGCACGCCCCCGAAGTACAGGCCGCTCATCTTCAGATCGCCCGCATCGGGCTCGATCAGATACGAGGCGGTCACGCGGCGGTACCCGGCCTGGGCGCCGATGTATCGACTGAAGCTCATCGTCCCGTAGAAGTCGAACTCCCACATCCTCGCGTCGAAGTCGCCGACCGAGTCGCTGATCTTCTTGCCGATGAAGCCGGGCACCTTGAAGCCGGAGAACTCGGTCGTGACAGAGAAGAGCTTGTGGGGATAGATGCGAGCGGTGAACCCGAGCGCCGGAATGGGTGCACTGACATCGGTCACCGAGCTGCCGTATCCAGTGGCGGTCAGGTCGGCGGAGATTTTGTTGAACTTGACCGCGGTCACCATGCCGATGACAGCACGAGGGTAGGCGATGAAGTCCCACTCGTAGCCGACATTCCAGAACTCCCACTTCAAGTCGGCAGTCGCGGGCGCGCTGACCGGAAACGTCGAGCCGCCGAACGTGATCGTGCGCTGCAGCGTCGCGGCTTCGTTGTACTGCATCACGACGTGGCTGGCGCGGATCTTGGTCTTGCGTCCCGCCTTGATGACGCTGCGGAATTCGTTGAAGCGCGTGCTCTGGATCCCGAACTCGTTGACGAAGTCGACCGCAGGCTGGCCGAGCGCCGCGAGCGATCCGGTCTGAATCTGGAGCGCCGGCGTCGGTGTCCAGAACATGAGCCCGAGTTCGACGTGGAAGTCCTCGCCAACCCCGCGCTCGATCGGGCGGAATTGCGCCTCTGCGCGGGCAGACAACAGCAGACACAGGCACACAAGGAGCGCGCAGCGGATTCTCATAATTCGTCTATCGGCGGGCTGTCGGATACGCTTTAGATAGTGATCCTAACCTCTTCGGGCCGAAGGCTGATCGACTATCTCGCACGCTACCGGCCCTCATTCCTGTTCGGCTTCGCCTGCGTGGTGGTCACGACGTCGATTGCACTCGCGTCGCCCTGGGTGCTGCGCTATGCCATCGACGATTTGCAGGCCGGCGTCACGCTCGACAAGGTGCGACTCTATGCGGCCACGCTGCTGGCACTTGCCCTCGCGGGGGGCACGTTCCGTTTCCTGATGCGCCGCGTCATCATCGGTGCCTCGCGCGAGTTCGAATACGCCCTGCGCAACGACTTCTTCGCCTCGCTGCAGCGGATGCACCTCGGCTATTTCCAGCGCACGCGGACCGGCGATCTGATGTCGCGTGCGACCAACGATCTGAGCGCCGTCCGGATGATGATCGGCCCCGCAGTGATGTATTCAGTGAACACCGGGCTGACGTTCATCGTGGCGCTGATTCTCATGTGGTCGATCCATCCGTGGCTCACGGCCGTGGCGCTCGTGCCGCTGCCGTTCGTGACCCTGGCGGTGAAGTACTTCGGCTCGGCCATTCACTCCCGATTCGAGCGGATCCAGGAGCAGTTATCGGACGTGAGTGCGGTCACACAGGAGTCGCTGGCCGGCGTGCGCGTGGTGCGTGCATACGGCCGCGAGCCGTTCGAGCTGGAGCGCTTCCGGCGCTCGAACGAGGAATATCTCCAGCGGAATCGTCTGCTCATTCGCCTTCAAGGCATGTACTTCCCGAGCATGGGGCTCCTCATGGGCATCGGTGCGCTGCTGGTGTTGTGGATCGGCAGCCGCGAGGTCATCGCTGGAAGAATGACGGTGGGTTCGCTCGTCGCCTTCAACGCGTATCTGATGATGCTGGGGTGGCCCATGATCGCGTTCGGGTGGGTCACGAACCTGCTCCAGCGAGGCATGGCGTCGTGGAAGCGGATGCTCGAGGTGCTCGACGCCGCGCCCGCGATTGCCGATCCCGATCCGGCTGAACGCGTCGACCTGAAGGACGTGCAAGGTGCAATCGAATTCCGACACCTGACGTTCGGCTACGACGATCGTGCCGTCCTGCACGACGTGTCGCTCACGATACCCGCGGGGACGACGACGGCGATCGTCGGCGCGACCGGATCGGGAAAGTCCACGCTCCTGAGCGTGCTGCCGCGACTGCACGATGCGCCGCCTGGCACCGTGTTCATCGACGGCGTCGATGTGCGCCGCGTCCCGCTCGCGACGCTGCGCGGAGCGATCGGCTTCGTGGCCCAGGAGCCCTTCCTCTTCAGCGCGACGATTGCGGAGAACGTCGCGTTCGGCGCCCGGGGCGAGCACGCCAGCCGTGCGCGAATCGAGGAGGCGGCGGCCGTGGCGAGGCTCGACCAGGACGCTGGCGCGTTTCCGCAGGGGTATGACACGGTCGTCGGCGAGCGGGGTATCACGCTGTCGGGTGGTCAGAAACAACGCACGGCAATCGCACGCGCGCTCGTCACCGAACCGAAGATTCTGATCCTCGACGATGCATTGTCGGCGGTGGACACGCACACGGAGGAAGAGATACTGCGTCGTTTGACGGCGGTGATGCGCCGCCGCACGTCCCTCATCGTCTCGCATCGCGTGTCGACCGTCCGAGGCGCCGACCAGATCGTCGTCCTGGATGAAGGCCGCGTCGCGGAGATCGGCACCCACGACGCGCTCGTGCGCCGTGGCGGCTTGTACGCCGAGCTCTCGCGCAAACAGACGCTCGAGGAGGAACTGGCGGCGTCGTGATACACGAGGAAGAGGTCCTCGGAAAGGCGTATGACGGCCGGCTGATGCGCCGGCTGCTGGCATATCTGCGGCCCTACCGGCCGCAGGTCGCACTCGCCATTGCCGCGATCATCGGCCACGCCTGCCTCGAGCTCGCCCCTCCTTATCTCACGAAGATCGTGATCGACCGGTACATTCCGGCGCGCGACGTGTCCGGTCTCGGTCTCGTCGCGGCGGTGTACCTCGCGGTGCTCGCCGCGTCGTTCGCCTTGGAATACGTGCAAACGTGGACGATGCAGCTCACCGGGCAGCGCATCATGTTCGACCTGCGCATGCAGATGATGACGCATCTGCAGCGGCTGGACCTGCGCTTCTACGATCGCAACCCGGTCGGCCGCCTCATGACGCGCGTGACGACCGACGTCGATGTGCTCAACGATCTGTTCACCGCCGGCGTCGTGTCGGTCTTCGGGGATGTCTTCACGCTCATCGGGATCATGGTGATGCTCGTGTGGATGGACTGGCGTCTGGCGCTGGTCGCGTTCTCGGTGCTCCCGCTGATTGCGCTCATCACACAGTGGTTTCGTGTGAACGTCCGCCAGTCGTACCGGACGGTGCGAACGTGGATTGCAAGGATCAACGCCTACCTGCAGGAGCGCATCACCGGCATGGCGACCGTGCAGCTCTTTCGGCGCGAGACGCGCGACTTCGAGGCGTTCGATGAGATCAATCGACGCCACCGTGACGCCAACGTGGAATCGATCTTCTACTACGCCGTGTTCTATCCGGCGATCGAGCTGGTCAGCGCACTGGCCGCGGCGCTCATTCTCTGGGTCGGCGGAGGATGGGTGGCCGATCAGGGATTGACGTTGGGGGCGCTGGTCGCGTTTCTCCAGTACTCGCAGCGTTTCTTCAGACCGATCAGCGACCTCTCTGAGAAGTTCAACGTGCTGCAGGGCGCGATGGCCTCCTCCGAGCGCATCTTCGCCCTGCTCGATACGCCGGTCGAGATCGACGACAGTAAAGCGGTCGAGTCCACGCGTCGGAGCGGCGAGTTCACATCACCGTCTCCGGGCATCATCCGCTTCGAGGACGTGACTTTCGCGTACGTCGAAGGCGAGCCCGTACTGCGCAACGTCACCTTCACCGTCGAGCGCGGTCAACGCATCGGCATCGTCGGAGCAACAGGGTCGGGCAAGACCACGCTCGTGAGCCTGCTGCTTCGCTTCTACGATGTCCAGCACGGGCGGATCACGATTGACGATGTCGACATTCGAGAGATCGACCTCTCCGAGCTCCGCCGGCGGTTCGGTCTCGTCCTGCAGGACGGGTATCTGTTCTCTGGCACGATCGCGAGCAACGTCCGGCTCGGTGAGTCCTCGATCTCCGACGAGGATGTGCGGCGCGCGCTCGCCGCGGTGCATGCGTCGACGTTCGTCGATCGCATGCCACAGGGGACTGAGACGCCTGTGGCCGAGCGGGGCGCGACGCTGTCGTCGGGGCAGAAGCAGTTGCTCTCGTTCGCTCGTGCGCTCGCGTTCGATCCGCCCGTTCTCATCCTCGATGAAGCGACGTCGAGCGTCGACACCGACACCGAGATCCTGATCCGTGATGCGCTGAAGGTGATGATGCGAGGGCGCACGACGCTCGCGATCGCGCACCGCCTCTCGACGATTCAGGACATGGACCGCATTCTCGTGATGCATCGCGGCGAGTTGCGCGAGCAGGGGACGCATCAGGAACTGCTCGGGCAGCGCGGGATCTATCGCCGGTTGTACGAGCTGCAGTTCGAATCGGTCGCGGGGGCTGAAGCCCCCGCTCTACGAAATTGAAAGCTCTACGAAATTGGATGCGTAGAGCGCGAGCTTCAGCTCGCCCGTCTCACAGCGGCGGCCCGGAAGCGACTGCAGGTGCCGGTTCCGTCGAGGAACTCGACACCGGCGCGCTGGGCGCTGGTTCGATCGGCCGAGCGCTCTCGGGCGTTTTGTCGTCGTGGGGATGGCTCGTCGACGGGAAGGCGGCGGGCGGTGGTTGATCCGCTGGCGGCACGCGCCGGGGGGCCTCGCGTCCTCTGAAGATCCGATAGATCAGGCTAGGCTCGCTCGCTCGCGGGTCCCATCCGAGTCGGAGCACCGTCACCTGTATGTCGCGGCGGCCGAACTTGAGCGCCTCGTGGCAGCTCCACATGTAGAGATCGAGGTGCCGGCCCTGAACGTTCGGCCCCGTGTCCATGACGGTGTAGACGCCGGTATACCGCCGGTCACCGGCCACGATGTTCAACACGCTGCCGACCGGAAGCACCATCGGATCGGCCGCCGCAATCCCGGTCCGCACATCGACGCCTGACGCGGTGGTCGAGCCCTTGCAATACGCCGTCGCGCTGAAGGGCAGCTGCATCCCGGGCAGAGGCGATCCACGGCTCGTCGTCATCGCGATCGGGGCGACGCTCCGTGAATCGAACATCTGCGCTTCGTACAGGAGCACGAAGCCGGCGATGGCCACGACCAGCACCACGAGCTTCAGCCACGCCGGGCCCGAGAGAATGCGCATCATGACCGGAAATGCTCGTAGCCGGAGGGAAGTGAACGAAGGCCGGATTCGCCTTTGAGCAGGACTTGTCGAGCCCTGGTCACCACTCCAATCCGTGTCAGTGGCAGATTACCAAGAATTCGTCGCACTGCTCTCAAGCGCCCTTTGTAAGTGGGACGAACTGTGAAGATGAGCTCGTAATCGTCGCCGCCGCCAAGCGCGAGTTCGAGCGGATCGCGGCCCAGAGCCTCCTGCCAGCGACGCACCACCGGGGCGACCGGCAGCAGGGCCTCGTCGAGGGTGATACCGACGCCGGACTTCTCCGCGATCTGGTGCGCGCCATCAGCGAGGCCGTCGCTCAGGTCCATGCAGCTCGATGCAGCCCGATTCCGGGCCAGCAACAGTCCCGCACGCACACGAGGCACAGGGTGCAGGTACCGATCGGCGGCGGAGGGATCGGCAGGGATCGGCAGCGTCTTGCCGTCGGCCGCCTGTCGAAGCTGCTGCAGGCCCACCGCTGCGTCGCCAAGTCGTCCCGTCACATAGACCTCGTCGCCCGGTCTGGCTCCATCCCGCCCGAGCACCCGGCGCGGCCGTGCAGCGCCGATCGCGGTGACATCGATCGTCAGCGGCCCAGGCGTGCTCGTGATGTTTCCGCCGACGAGCACCACGTGGTGGACGTCCGCCAGAGCCAGAAATCCGTCCAGCATCTGATCGAACGACTCGATGCTCAAGCCGCCTGGCAGCGCGAGCGAGAGCAGCGCAGCGCGCGGCGTCGCGCCCATCGCCGCTAGATCGCTCAGATTGACCGCCAGCGCGCGGTGCCCGATCGCCTCGGATGGCACGAAGCGCCGATCGAAATGCACGCCGTCGACGAGCGCATCGGTCGTGACGACATCAAACGTGCCCCGCGCTGGTTTGATGACCGCGGCATCGTCGCCAGGGCCGCGAACGACCCAGGGAGCTGTCGTGGCGCGCGCTGTGATCCGAGCGATCAGCGCGCGCTCTGCGAGATCAGAGATCGTGAGCGTCTGCACACTGTTTCACCCTGCGCGCGTCCCGCGCGGGCTCACCCGCGCCAGGGGGGAGGCGGCGGGCTGAAACAGCCGAAAGTGGCCCGCAGGCTTTACCCGTCGACGATGCCTTGGGTGCCCTGAGCGCGAGTCGAAGGGCAGCCTGCGCAGAAATAGAAAAGCCCCGCTTTGCCGTGTGGGGAGGTCGAATGAACCTGCGAAAGCAGGTGGAGCCGCTGTTATCGGTTGCGCTTCAGGCTTCCTCGAAACAGAGGCGTGCACAACGCGCAACCTCGCGGCTCTCTTGGGAGTTGCGTTGGCTCAGACGAGCCTCCGACAACCATCACGAGCAAAGCAGGAGCCGAATCGGATCTTACCGGCGGCACTATGGCCGGGTCAAGGAACGGGCGTAAGGACTTACGACGCCGACACTTGCGCGAGTGCCGCGTCGACGATTCGTTCGAGACGGAGGGCGCGTTCGTTGAGGTTGACGTTCGACGAGGACTGCTGGCCGCGCTCGCGGAAGAACTCGTCGGCGATGTTGAGCGCCACGAGTATAGCCAGCCCGAGCATGTCGCTCGAAGGGGCCGAGTCCGAAGCCGTGCGCATCTTCTGGTCCACATACGCCGCGAGCTCGGTGATGTATCGCTCGTCCAACGTACTCCGGATTGGGTAGCGCTGACCGGCGATTTCGACCGTGATGACGCTGCTCATTGAATCGGCTCAGTGGACTGTTTGAGTCACTTTTGCAGCGGTCGCTCTTCGTTGTCGCGACCGCAAATCCGCGGGCCAACCAACGGGCAACCCGCTCTAGAAACCCCTGATACGCCCCACTAGATCGCTTCGAGCTGTTCGAGCATCTCGCTGACGCGCGACCGGACGATCTCGCGCTCGTCGCGCAGCGTGGTCAATTCCGACTCGGTGGCTTCGTTGTCGGCGAGTCGCGCGCGGAGGCTCTCGATCTCACGTAGGAGCCGGGCGTTCTCATCGGTCGCGCGTGCGTGATCGTTGCGCAATTGAGAGACGACGCTGACCAGCAATCGGACCTTCTCCTCGAGACGATCGATGGGTTCGAGTTCCGTGCGTGCCAGTGCAGTTGCGTGCTTTGCCATCCGAATCCGAGCCTCTCACGGAAATAGGAGGAAGATTTCGGAAAGATGGTGCCACGAAGACATCGAAGATTCAAGACGTTGCCACGAAGAGAAGCGGAGAATTCTTGGCCACAAAGATCACGAAAGACACGACGTCAGAAACGGAGAGAACTCCTAACCTTTGCGATCTTCGCGATCTTCGTGGCCAATAACCTCCGTGTGCTCCGCGGCTATCGCTGCACGGCTCCGTGGCGATCGCGCAGCGTGGCCACGATTGCATCCATCGCGGCTTGCACCTCGTGATCGGTGAGCGTGCGGTCGGGTGCCCTGAACGTCAGGCGCAGCGAGAGACTCAGCTTCCCCTCTGGAATGCCCTTGCCTTGATATCGATCGAACTCCGAGATGTCGACGAGCGTGTCCGGCGCCGCGCCGGCGATCGAGTCGCGGACTGCCGCCGCCGCGAGCGAGTCGTCGATCAGGATCGAGATGTCGCGTGTGACCGACGGGTGGCGCGGGAGCGGGACGACCCGGAGGTCGTTCCTCAACGAGCCCTCGATCGCGTCGAGATCGAGCTCCGCGACGAACACCGTTGCCCCGGACACGCCGTGCCGCTCCGCTACATCCGGCGAGAGCTGGCCAAGCGTGCCGATTGGACGGCCGTCGGCAAGCCGCGCTCGAGCAGCGCGGCCGGGCACGAGCCAGGGTTCGGTGATCGGCTCGAACCGCACCAGCAGCTGCAGCGCGTCGCACAATCGATCGACGACGCCCCGGAGGTCGAAGAAGTCCACGGCGCGGGTGCCACCGCTCCAGTGATCGCCTCCGACCATACCGGCCCACGAGCACGCCAGCACGCGCTGCTCGCCACAGGCACGCGAGAACCGGGCGCCCAGCTCGAACAAACGCACATCGCGCTGTTCGCGCCGCAGGTTGTGGGCGACGGCATCGACGAGTCCGGGCAGCGCCGACGGGCGCAGTACGCCGAACTGCTCGGACAACGGGTTGGCAATCGCGACGATGTCGTCGGATGGCGCGAAGCCGGTGGCCGCAGCTTCCGCAATGAAGCCGAACGTTACGGCTTCGGAGAATCCCGCGCCGGTCATCAGAGCGCGCAGCCGTCGCCCGCGAGTGATCCTTCGGTCGACTGGGGGTGGGGGAGTGGTAAGCGCAGGAAATGTCACCGGAATCCGATCGAACCCGTAGTGCCGGGCGATTTCCTCGATGAGATCGACTTCGCGCAGCACGTCGCCGCGCCGGGTGGGTACGGTCACGTCCCAACCGCCTTCGGCGTCTTTGAGCGCGAACCCGAGGCTCTCGAGGATCCGCCGGATCTCGTCTTCGGGAACGACGACTCCCAGGAGCCCTGCAATCTTCGCTTGCCGAAGACGACGCACCGACGGCTCGATGCGAGCGGGATAGCGATCGACGACCGTCGAGCCAGGTGTCCCGGTCTTCGTGCGATCGAGAAGCGCGCAGGCGCGCTCCATCGCGGTGACCGGCAGTCGCGGATCGGACCCGCGTTCGAAGCGGATGCTCGCCTCGGTCTTGAGGCCGAGTGCCTTGCTCGTACGTCGCACGGACAGCGGATTGAAGTACGCGCTCTCGAGGACGATCGTCGTCGTTCCGCTCGAGACCTCCGAGTCGTGACCGCCCATCACGCCGGCGATCGCAACCGCGGATTGCGCATCGGCGATGACGAGCATGCTGGGATTGAGCGTCCGCATCTGCCCGTCGAGCGTGCGGAGCGCTTCACCGGCGCGCGCGGTTCGCACGCGGATCTGTCCGCCGTTCAGACGGGCACGATCGAAGGCGTGCATCGGCTGGCCAAGCTCCAGCATCACGTAGTTGGTCACGTCGACCACGTTGTTGATCGGACGCACGCCGGCAGCACGCAGGCGGGCTTGCATCCAGTCGGGGGAGGGACCGACAGTCACGGCTGCGACGGCACCCGCGTATCGCGGACACAAGTCGGGGTTCTCGATGGCGATGTCGATGTCGCCCTGCTCGACGGATCGCAGCGATGACAGCGCCAGCGCCGAGGCGCCGACCGCGGGCCGGCGCACTTGGAGCCGATAGGCGGTCGCCACTTCGCGCGCGATGCCAGCCACCGACATGCAGTCGGGGCGATTGGCCGTGATCTCGAAGTCGAGCACCGCATCGTCGTTGTCGATCGGCTCGATGCCTTCCACCGCGAAGCCGCGCACCGACATCGTCGCCGCGATCGATTCGGGCGTGCCGGGCACATCGACGAACTCGCGCAGCCAGGAGGTGAGGACCCTCATGGCGCTGGAAACTGCTCGAGGAACCGGAGATCGTTCTCGTAGAACAGGCGGATGTCGTCGACGCCGTACTTGAGCATGGCGATGCGCTCGAGTCCCATGCCGAATGCGAACCCGGTGACCGCCTCGGGGTCGTAGCCCACTGCTTCGAACACGGCGGGATGCACCATTCCGCTCCCGAGAATCTCGAGCCATCCGGTCTGCTTGCAGATGCTGCATCCGCTGCCGCCGCATCGATGGCAGCTGATGTCGACCTCGGCGCTCGGCTCCGTGTACGGGAAGAAGCTGGGACGCAGCCGCACCTTGACGTCACCGAAGAGCGCCGCGACCATCGCCTCGAACGTGCCCTTCAGATCGGCCATCGTGATCGAGGGGCCGACGACCAGGCCCTCGAACTGCTGGAACATCGGCGTGTGGGTCAGATCCAGGTTGTCGCGGCGGTACACGCGCCCCGGGACAATGATGCGCACCGGTGGCGGGAACGTCTTCATGTAGCGGATCTGCATCGCCGAGGTGTGCGTGCGCAGCAGGGTCGCCGCGCGTACCTGCGCGTCCGGGACCGTGCCGTGGTGAGCGCCCCAGATCCCGCCAACGACGGGCGTGGCCAGATACAACGTGTCCTGCATGTCACGCGCGGGGTGATCCGGCGGCATGTTCAGCGCTTCGAAGTTGTGGAAGTCGTCTTCGACCTCGGGCCCTTCGAGGATCTCGTAGCCCATGTGGCTGAAGATGTCCTCGACCTGTTCGCGGACGCGCATCAGCGGATGGATGCGGCCGGCAATGAGATCGCGCCCCGGCAGCGTGACATCGACGGCGCCAGCGGGCCGGCGGGTAGCTGACAGCGAGCCCCGCTTCTCCTCTATGGCTGCTTCGATCTCTGTCTTGAGTCGGTTGACGAGTGCGCCGAAGGCCTTCCGCTCGTCGGGAGGGAGGGACCCGAGCTGTTTCATCAGCCCGGTGACGCGTCCCGACTTGCGACCGAGCCAGTCGTCGTGCAGCGCCTTGAGCGCGGCGTCAGACGCGATCGCCGTCAGGCTGCCGCGGAATTCCGCTCGCAGCGACTCGATGCTCGTAGTCTGGGAGGCGTCGGACATGAATCAATGCCCAAGGCTCAATGCACAGCCCTCGACGTTGCTCGGGGTGGCCTGAGCATAGTCGAAGGCCAATGCCCAACGTTGACTTGAGCATTGGGCATTGCGCATCGTGCATTGACTAGGCCGGGAGCGCGGTCTTGGCCTGCTCCGCGACCTTCGCAAAGGCCGCAGGCTGCGTGGCCGCCAACGATGCGAGCATCTTGCGATCCAGCTGGCTGCCGGCCGACTTGAGGCCGCGCATCAACTGCGCGTAGGTGAGCCCGTGCTCGCGCGCGGCAGCGTTGATGCGCACGATCCAGAGGCGGCGATACTCGCGCTTCTTGTTCTTGCGGCCGACGTACGCGTACTTCAGCGCGGTGTCGACCGACTCTTTTGCGGCGCGATAGAGCTTGCTCTTCGTCTGATAGAAGCCTTTGGCCCGTGCCAGCAACTTCTTCCGCTTCGCGCGCCGGACTGTTCCTCGTTTGACTCTCGGCATTGCAGTATGTCCTGTAATTCAAAATTCAAAATGCACAATGCAAAAGGAACCGAGCTGATTCAAAACGCCTTTTGCCTTCTACCTTTTGCATTTTGAATTTTGCATTTCGCATTACACCGTCACTTATACGGCAGCATCCGTTCGAGTTTCGGCGCGTCCTGTGGCGCTACTTCGCGCATGCCGCGCATGTGGCGCTTCGACTTCGTCGTTTTGCCCGTCAGGATGTGGCGCTTGAACGCGCTTCCCCGCACGATCTTTCCCGTGCCTGTCTTCTTGAAGCGCTTGGCGGCGCCCCGGTGCGTCTTGAGTTTTGGCATCGTGTTCACTGTCCGCGCGGTCCAAAGGACCCCGCTCTACGTACCGCGATCTACTCTTCGGTCACTGTTGCCGTATCGGGCGCTTCCGCTTTCGGTCTCGGTGCACTCTTCCGGCTCGTGCGCTGGCTCAGGATGACGTGCATCTGATTGCCTTCCATGCGCGGCGACGTTTCCGCCAGTGCCACTTCGGCCAGCTCTCCCAGCAGGCGCTCGAGGATGCGCCGCCCGATCTCGGGGTGCGCCATCTCGCGGCCGCGGAAAAAGATCGTGGCCTTGACCTTGTCCCCATCGCTCAAGAAGCGCTCGATGTGCTTCTTCTTGAACTGATAGTCGTGCTCGTCGACCTTCGGGCGGAACTTGATCTCCTTGACCTCGATCACCCGCTGGTGCTTCTTGGCCTCGCGAGATCGCTTCTGCTCCTGGTACTGATACTTCCCGAAGTCCATGATGCGGCACACGGGCGGCACGGCGGTCGGAGAGATCTCGACGAGGTCGAGCCCCTTCTGACGCGCAATGACGAGCGCCTGCGGCGGCGGCATGATCCCGAGCTGTTGACCGTTCTCGTCGATGACCCGGATTTCGCGCACGCGAATGCGCTCGTTCGTGCGAACGCGGTCATCACGTCTTGGCGATCGATCGAATGCGATAACGTCCTCCGAGTTTGTTACGCCGACTTCTGTTCTGCCGGCGGCGGTCCACCCATGCTCTTCGTTCGAATCTCCTCGAGCGCGTCTGCGACGAACGTGTCGAGAGGCCGCGACCCGAGGTCTCCCGCCGAACGACTGCGCACCGAAACCGCGTTCTCCGAGGCTTCGCGATCGCCGGTCACCAGCATATACGGGATCTTCTGAAGCTGGGCCTCCCGGATCTTATAACCAATCTTCTCCTGCCGATCGTCGAGTTCGACCCGGAGCCCGGCGGCAGCCAGCCGATGCCGGACCGTGATCGCATAGTCGCGATGGCGGTCGGAGATGGGCATGACCACGGCCTGAACCGGGGCCAGCCACAGCGGCCAGGCCCCCGCGAAATGCTCGATCAACAAGGCAATGAACCGTTCGATGCTGCCGAAGATCGCCCGATGGATGATCACCGGGCGATGCTCCGCGTTATCGGCGCCGATGTACTTGAGGTCGAACCGGTCCGACTGCATGTAATCGAGCTGAATCGTCGCGCACTGCCATTTCCGCCCGATCGCGTCGGTCACGTCGAAATCGATCTTCGGGCCGTAAAACGCACCGTCGCCTTCGTTGATGGTGTAGGGCTTGCCGGCTGCATCGAGCGCACGCTTCAGTTCGTTCTCGGCATGGTTCCAGGTCTCGATCGTCCCGAGATACTCGGACGGCCGGGTCGAGAGTTTGACTGAATACTCGAGGCCGAAATCGTCGTACACGCGCTGTACGAGCTGCAGCAGCCTTGCCACTTCCTCGCCGATCTGCGACTCCATCACGAAGCAGTGCGCATCGTCCTGGCTGAACTGCCGGACGCGCGTCAACCCGGTGAGCACGCCTGATGCCTCGTTGCGGTGCAGAGGCGTCTGCTCATGGAACCGGATCGGCAGGTCACGATAGCTCCGCACTTCGCTGGCGTACATCAGATAGTGGCCGGGGCAGTTCATTGCCTTCAGGCCCATCTGCTCGCCTTCCGACTCGACGAGAAACATGTTCTGCCGGTAGTGCTGCCAGTGCCCCGACGTCTCCCACAGCGCCTTGTTGAAGATGATAGGGGCTTTGACCTCCGTGTAACCCGCGGGGATCAATACGCCTCGCATGTAGTTCGAGAGGGTGTTGTACAGCACCGTCCCTTTCGGCAGCCAGAACGTGGCACCAGGCGCCCACGCATGGAACATGAAGAGGCGCTGATCGCGCCCGATCTTCCGGTGGTCGCGCTTCCTCGCTTCCTCGAGCCGGTGCAGGTAATCCTGCAGCTCCTTGTCCGAGAAGAACGCCGTGCCGTACACGCGCTGCATCGGCTGATTCCGCGCATCGCCCTTCCAATAGGCGTTCGACGTAGTCAGCAGCTTGAAGGCCTTGAGCTTGCCCGTCGAAGGGACGTGCGGTCCGACGCAGAAATCGACGAAGGTCTCCTTGTCTTTGATGGTGTAGCAGGAGACTTCAGACTGACCTTCGGTCTTCTCGTCAATCAGCTGCACCTTCAGCGGCTCTCCGCGCGCGCCGAAAAATTGCCTCGCTTCGTCGCGCGGCCACATCTGCCGTTCGAACACGAGGTCCTGATCCGCGAACTCGCGCATCTTCTTCTCGATGGCCTCGAGATCCTCGGGCACGAACGGGCGCGGCACGACGAAGTCGTAGAAGAAGCCTTCGTCGGTCGGTGGCCCTATTCCACACTGGACGGCAGGAAAGAGGTTCGTCACCGCTGCAGCCAACAGATGCGCCGTGCTGTGGCGATACACCATCAGCGCTTCCGGGCTCTTCGACGTCAGAATCTTGAGCCGGGCATCGGCGGTCAGGGGATACGTCAGGTCGACGAACCGATCGTCAACGACCGCAGCCAACGCCGCCTTCGCCAGTCCGGGCGAGATCGCCGCCGCAACGTCGCTGACAGGAGTGCCCGCAGCGACACTTCGCGTGGATCCGTCGGGAAGCGTGATCGTGACTTGGCTCATCCTTCGACTCGCTTCGCTCGCTCAGGACTCGCTTCGCTCGTGGTCAGTCCTGGTTTGCGCAGCGTTCATGCTTCGTTTCGGGACCTGAGACGCGGCGGCCGTAAGGCCGACAGCCTTCGCGCGAAGAGTGGTCTGCCATCCGAAGCTCGTAGCTTGCGGTGACAGCCCACCGTCGCGCCTTCGGCGCTATGGTGGGCATCCTTCGCCTGCATTCCTGAGCGAAGGATGGTAGGCGCGGGTGGACTCGAACCACTGACCTCCTCCGTGTCAGGGAGGCGCTCTAACCAACTGAGCTACGCGCCTGTATCTCGCGAGATCAGGCCTAGAAAACGATCAGTATAACAGAAGCCCGAAGGGTTTAGGTGCGCAGGGGATGCAGGATAGGACAGTGCCAGCGAATGAGCGATCGAGATCAGGCGGTAGGCAAAGTCAAAGTCGAGCGAAGAGAAAGACTCACCTTTGACCTTTGCCTTTTGACCTTTGACTTACGCGCGAAGGGCGCTAGCGCACGAGATCTTTCAGAGCCTTGCCGGCGCTGAAGCGGACGACACGTCTCTTGGGGACCTTGATGGACTCACCGGTCTGCGGATTGCGCGCGGTACGCGCCTTCCGCTGAGCGGTCTTGAACGTGCCGAAGCCGACGAAGGTGATCGAGTCCCCCTTCTTCAGCGACTTCGTGATGCCGTCGATCAACGACTCGACTGCGGCCGCAGCTCCCGCTTTGGACGATCCAGTGTCCTTGGCCACCTTGGCGATCAGTTCCTGCTTGTTCATGGGATCTCCTCTTCGCGCACGTCACTCGCTCGCACAACACATGCACGCGTTGGCATGCGGTTATACGCGACGACATTGGAGGTGTCAACGGGAAAGCACGATTTTTCGGGCCTTCGCGCGCGATCGGATCCCAGAGCGTGACGATCGCTATGCGGCTTTCTTCTCGGTCTTCTCCGCGAGGCGCTCGATCGCTTTGTCGAGCGTCATGTCTTTCGCGGGAGGCGCGGCGCCGAACTCGACGTCCGGTTGTTCGACTTCCACATCCGGTGCGAGCCCGCGCTCGTGAATGCCGGTGCTCGTTGGCGTGAGATATCGAACCGACGAGAGGAGCAGGCCACTGCCGTCCGGCAGTTTGACCAACTGCTGCCGCGCGGCGCGTCCAAGCGTGCGCTCGCCGACGAGCTCGGCGCGATGGTTGCCACTGAGCGCTGACGCGAACATTTCCGCGGCCGCGGCGGTGCCCTGATCGACGAGCAGCACGATCGGAGCGACGAGGCTCCCGTCCGATGACTGCGCGGCGATCGCTTCCTTCTGCGTCTTCGTCTGCCGCACGGCGAGCGTGCCGCTCGACACGAACAACCGCGCGGTCGAAATGCCATCGTCGAGATCGCCACGAGCTGTTCCCCGCAGGTCGACGACGTAACGGGTCGCGCTGGTCTTGGCGAGCGCTTCGAACGCCTGGCGCAGATGGGCCGGCGTGTCCTTTGTGAATTCGACCAGACGAACGTACCCGGTGTTCGCATTGGCCATACGGGTGGTCAGATCGGGCCCGCCGGTGCGCTCGCGCGCGACGGTGACCTCGTGAGGATCGGCCGCATTCCCGCGGATGACGAGGAGGGCGACCTTCGAGCCGACCGCACCCCGCAGCAGGCGGGCGCCTTCATAGACCGACATGTCGCGAGTCGGCCGCTTGTCGATCGCGCGGATGAAGTCTCCCGTGCGCAAACCGGCTTTCGCAGCCGGCGATCCATCGCGAGCCGATACAACGCGCAGGTAGTACTGGCGGGTCAGCTCCACGCCGATATCCGCCGGCCCCGGGTTGTTGTTTCCCTCGTACGCCTTCACCAGGTCGGGTGTCAGGTAGGCGCTGTCAGCATCGAGCGCTTCGGTAAGGCCTCGCATCGCGCCTCGCATGGCCTGCTTGATATCGACCTCTTCGACGTAGTTGTTCACGACGTGGGCGACGACATCATCGAAGACCCGAAGGTGCTGATACGTGTCGTCCTTGGCTATGACCTGGCCCAGGTACCCCCCGACGACGGCGAAGATGATGACCGGCACCGAGACGGCGAGAACCCAGACGCGCGTGCGAGAAGTCATGTAAGGACTCCCTGATGGGGACGCCTGTAGGCGGCCCCTACGGTTAGCGAAGCTTCAGCCATTGTACGGGATCGACCGTTTTACCGTCGATCCGCATTTCGAAGAACAGGGCGTCGGAGCCGGGGGCATCCCGGCTACTGAAATCGCGCTCGACCTGAGCCGTCCGCGGCGCCTGCTCGGCGAATCCAGCCTTGAGTCCCGCTCGACCTCGAGCTTTCGGATGTCGCCCAGGAGCGTGCGCGCCGGAGAGCGAGTCTATCGGCCTCGTGCTTGCAACGGATTCTCTCGGAGATCCGGTGGCCCGTGGCGTCAGGCGTTTGCCCGGGGTCCTGAGCAGCCGATACAACAGACACAAGCACGAGACACGAGCGCGAGATCGTGAAGCGGCGTGACATCTGGCACGGTGGTGGAGTGCGAGAATTGAGCGGTGGGCCGGATCGCAGCGTTGGATGTCGGTGAGCGTCGAATCGGGGTCGCGGTGAGCGATGCAACCGGCACGCTTGCGCGCCCGGTCGGCGTGCTGAGGACGTCCGGTCTCAACGGCGACGCCCTCGACCGCGCCGCATCCGAAGTGGCCCGGCTTGCCGCGGAAGAGGACAGCCTCGAGACGCTCGTGGTCGGCTTGCCACGTCATCTCGATGGATCGCCGAGCGACATGACTCCGCGTGTCGAAGCGTTCGCCGCGCGCCTTCAGGCGCGCACGGATCTTCCGGTGGTCCTTCGGGACGAGCGTCTGACCACCCGCGAGGCCGAGAGCCGGCTCTCGATCCGCGAGAAGGACTGGCGCGCGCGAAAGGAGCGGCTCGATGCGGCGGCAGCGGCGATCATCCTCCAGGAGTACCTCGATGGCCGGTAGAGCGGTGAAGGCATTCTTCTTTCTTATTGTGATCGTCCTCGTAGTCGGCGGCGGAGCGGCGCTGCTCACCGATACCGTATGGGGCAGGATGCACCTGCCGTATAAGGGTTACGAGGGTTCCGAGCAGTTCGTAGACATTCCGCAGGGGGCAGGCGCCGCAGAGATCCGCCGCCGCCTGATCGAATCGGGCGTGGTCTCTGACGAAGTCACGCTGCGCGCCGCACTGTGGTGGAGCGGGCGATCGCGTTCGCTGAAGGCGGGCGAATATCGCTTCGACCAGCCCATGACCCCGCTGGCTGTCGTCGAGAAGATGGCAAACGGCGACGTCTACACGCGCCGGATTACATTTCCCGAGGGACTGACGGTCCGCGAGATGGCCGCCCTCTACGAAGCACACGGCTTCGGGTCCTCCAAGGAGTTCGTGGCCGCCGCCAGTAATGCAGCGCTGATCAACGATCTCGATCCGAAGGCCAGGGACCTCGAGGGGTATCTCTTCCCCGAGACCTACGCGTTGCCGCGCACGATCCCGGCAAGTCACGTCGTTGAGCTCATGGTGGAGCGGTTCCGGGCGACCTACGGTGAGGTCCTCAAGGATCACCAGTTGCCCGAGGGCTTGACCCTGCGGCAGGTGGTCACGCTCGCATCGCTCGTCGAGAAAGAGACCGCCAAGTCCGAAGAGCGCCCGATTGTGGCGGCGGTCTACACCAACCGGATCAGGCAGGGCATAAGCATGCAGGCCGACCCTACGGTCGTCTACGCGCTCGTCAAGGCCGGCCGGTACGACGGCAATATCAGAAAGGCGGATCTGAACATCGATTCGCCGTACAACACGTATCGATACCCGGGGCTTCCGCCGGGACCGATTGCATCACCAGGCCGCGCCTCAATCGAAGCTGCGCTGATGCCCGCAACCGTGCCGTATCTCTACTTCGTCAGCCGCAACGACGGCACGCACGTGTTCGCGGAGACACTAAAAGAGCACAACGCGAACGTTTACAAATATCAAGTGGAGTACTTCCGAAGGGCCAGGGAAGCGGAAGGCAAGGGACCAGGGCAGCCTCAGAAATCAAGCAAGAGGAGTTAGACGCTGCCAGACCTATCATCGCGGCCTGAGACCTTTGCCCAACTGAGGCCCTAATCCAGGAATTTCGGCGCCATTGGCAGCTTGGCGTGCGTGGCGATGTCGTGCTCGATCCACAGCTGCGCCTTCGACTGTTTCACGAACGCTTCCATCTTCTGTCGCGAGGCTTTCGACTGCTCGGCGTTGAACTCGAATGTCGGTACGCGGCCGGTCGTGCGTTCCTCCGGGTAGTGATAGAGATCGCCAGCGAGCAATACCGGACCTGTCTTCGCGAGCTTCACGAAGAGCACCTGGTGTCCCGGCGTGTGGCCCGGCGCGGACTTGATGACGACGGTGCCGTCGCCGAACACGTCGAAATCTTCGTTGTCGAGCAGCCTGGTCTTCGCCGTCTTGAGTGCGTTGTAGGTCTGCGGCTGGATGATGCCCTGCGGCTTCTCGGAGAACATGAAGTCGCGCTCTGCTTTCTGCACGATCCACGTGGAACCCGCGAATGCGTTGGCGTTGGCGGTATGGTCCGAGTGGAAATGCGACATCGCGAAGTACGTGACGTCGGCTGGTGTGTAGCCGGCCTCCTTCAACTGAGGGAGGAGCCGTTTGGTGGCTGACATCACACCCTCGCTCGCTGGCTCGTCGCCCTTGAACTGGCTGTCGGAAATGCCGCCGCTGTCGAACATGAGCGCGCCTTTGGGATGCACGATCAGATACGAGGTGTTGCGGAAATCGACCTCCTTCAGTTCCTCGCGTGTGAAGTTGAACAACTTCGGATCGAGCCCTTTGATCGCGCCGTCATCGAAGATGTAGAGGCGCAGGCTCTTCACGGCGGCGGGCTTCTGCCCTGCCGACACCACTGCCGCCGCGGTCACGGCGAGCAATACGAATACGACCGACAGCTTGCGAATCATTCCCGTCCTCCTCGCTCGCCCCACTTCAGCTTCTCACGCAGCAGCTCGAAGTAGCTGCGGGTGGGCGCCTTGATCAGGCGCAGTGTACGCTCCGACGTCCGCACCCGCACGACGTCGCCTTCCTGCAACGGATACCCGGACTGCCCGTCATACGTGACGAAGATCTCGTCGAGGGTGCCCTGCACCTGAGGACGCACCTCGATCACTTCGCTGCTCGGGATGATGATGGGCCGGTTGGTGAGCGTGTGCGGAGCGATCGGCGTCAGCGCGATCGCGTTCGCGCGCGGATGCACGATCGGACCGCCGGCGGCCAGATTGTAGGCGGTGGATCCCGTGGCGCTCGCGATGATGAGGCCGTCGGCCTTCACCTTCGTCACCAGCCCGCTGCCGACCGAGATCGAGAGCTCGATGATGCGCGAGAGCGCTGCCTTCGTGAACACGACGTCGTTCAGCACGATGCGCGCGTCGAAGTGTTCGCGCGCGCGGTAGGCATCGGCGGCGAGCATCGCGCGCTCGTCGATCACGGCGGTGCCGTCCACTGCGGATTCGAGCACCTGATAGAGCTCGTCGATCCGCGTTTCCGTCAGGAAGCCGAGGCTGCCGAAATTGACGCCGAGGATCGGGATGTCGCGCCCGGACTGTGCGGTGCGCGTCGCCATGCCGAGCAGCGTCCCATCGCCGCCCATGACGACGATCAGATCGACGGCTTTCGGAAGGTCGTCGCGCGTGTGGGTCGATGTGTCGGCGTTCAGACGCGCCAGTCTGGCGGTCTCCTGCTCGAACACCGGCTGGATTTTTCTGTTCTTCAGCCAGTCGCCGAGCTTTTCGAGGTGATCGGCGGCGGCAAGCAGACCTCGCTTGGCGACAATGCCGACGCGCGAGATGTTCGTCTGGGTCATGCGACGCGGAAGTGGATGAGGAACTCGACGTTCCCTTTCTGTCCGGTGACCGGGGAGGGCGTCCAGGCCACGCGGGTCAATCCTACCTCAGCGCCGGCCGTCGTCACTTCCTCCAGGACGCGATCGTGAACGGCGGAATCTCGAATGATCCCCTTTCGCACTTCTGCCCGTCCCGCCTCGAACTGTGGTTTGACGAGCGCGACGACATCGGCGCCGGGCGCGAGAATCGGCGGCACGACCGGCAATATCCGTGCAAGCGAGATGAACGACACGTCGATCGTGACGAGATCGACCGGACTGGGCAGCACCGACGGCGTGAGGTGGCGCGCGTTCACGTGTTCGAGGACGACGACGCGCGCGTCGTTGCGCAGCCGCCAGTCCAGCTGCCCATGGCCGACGTCCAGCGCCACCACGCGCGCCGCACCGCGCTGGAGCATCGCATCGGTGAAGCCGCCGGTCGATGCGCCGATGTCGAGACATTCGCGGCCGGTGACATCGATGTGAAACGTGTCGAGCGCATGCGCCAGCTTCAACCCGCCGCGACCGACATACGGATGATCGGGAGCGATCAGCGCGACGTCTGACGCTTCGTCAACGGTCGTTCCTGCTTTGGTGACCGGCTTGCCGTCAACACTGACCTGACCAGCAAGCACCAGCGCCCGCGCCCGCTCACGCGAGGGAGCAAGTCCGCGACTCACCACCAGTTGATCAAGCCGTACTCGTCCCACCTAGCCGCGATTGTAGCTGCGCGGGAAACGAAGATTGCGGAGGAACGGTTTGCACGGAGACACGGAGCAACGGAGGTCGGACGGAGGCTGTCTGCTAACGAACAGGTACGCGCAGGTTGGCCGCCGGCCTTCGGCCGGCGCCATCACGCCCAACCTGCGCCGCAGCCCTTCGCAAACGGCGGAGCCTCCGTCCGACCTCCGTTACTCCGTGCCTCCGTGCGTAAACCTGTCTCCGTCAACCTCCGTGACTGTCAGTTGGAGCGTTCAACGATCCACCGCCCGATGCCGAGCAGATAGGCGTCGGCCATGTGTGCGGCGGTGAGTGTCGCTCGAGCGCGATCGAGGCAGTCGCGGGCCATCTGTTTGGAGGCGTCGAGTCCATACAGACTTGGATAAGTGGGTTTACCCGCGGCGGCGTCTTTGCCCGCGGTCTTGCCGAGATCGGCCGACGATGCCTCGACATCGAGGATGTCGTCCACGATTTGAAAGGCGAGTCCCAGCTCCGCGGCGGCGCGAGCGATGGCGTCGATCTGCTGCTCGTCACCGCCGCCCATGATCGCGCCGGCGATCGCAGACGCGCGGATCATCGCGCCGGTCTTCTTGCGGTGCATGGTGGCGACCGCCTCGCGATCGAGCGTGACCGGAGCCGCACTCGCTCCGACTGGTGCAACCGATGCGAGATCGAGCGCCTGGCCACCCACCATGCCGACGGGTCCGGCCGCCTCCGCGATCGTTTCGATCACGCGAAGCTTGCGGGCCGCGATCGAGGGATCGGTCGTCCTTGGCTCTCGCGCGAGCAGAAGGAACGCCTCGGTCAGCAGGCCGTCGCCCGCGAGGATAGCCATCCCCTCGCCCGCGACGACGTGCAGCGTCGGTCGTCCTCTCCGCATCACATCGTCATCCATTGCCGGTAGATCGTCGTGGATCAGCGAGTAGGTGTGAATGAGCTCGATGGCGCATGCGGCCGGCATGGCAAGCGTACGATCGCCGCCAACGGAATCGGCGCTGGCCAGACAGAGGATCGGGCGCAGGCGCTTGCCGCCGGCCGTCAGGCTGTAGCGCATGGCATCGGCAACGACGGTGGGGCAGTCCGGCGGCCCGGGCAAAACCGTACGCAGCGCTGCTTCGATCTCCGCGCGGCGGCTCTCGAGGTATTCGCCGAGCGCGAGCGTCTCAGCGCTTGGTCTGTGACTCATCCTCCGCCGTGAGCGCCGCCGGAGCGGGCTGCAGATGACCGCGCTCGTTCAGAATCTCGATGCGGCGTTCGGCCTCTTCCAGACGCGCGTGGCAGAAGCGCGAGAGGTGCACACCGCGCTCGTACAGCCGCAGCGATTCCTCGAGGGGAAGGTCCCCTTCCTCGAGCTTCTTGACGACCGCTTCGAGCTCGGCGATCGCCGCCTCGAAGTCCTTGATGGTGGTGTCAGACACGCCCTTTCACCTCACACGCCAGCTCGCCGCGCTCGACGGTCACCGTGACGCGATCGCCGGGGGCCACGCTCGACGCGTCGCGAATCACCTTGGTGCGATCAGCATTCCAGCACACGGCGTAGCCTCGCGCCAGTACTCCGAGCGGACTCAGGCTTTCGAGACGGGCGACCGCCGCCCCGAGACGCGCATCGAGCGCATGTCGACGGCGATCGAGCACCGAGGCGAGTCGGCCGTCGCCCGCGACCAGCCTGGTGCGGAGTCCGGCAAGGCGGCGACGCAGATCGAATGTTTCGAGCGCAAGCCGCAGCGTCTGATACCGGCGCTCCCGCGTCGACAGGCTCGCGCGCATCGCGCGCCGCAGCTCGTGCGTCAGTTCGCCGGCATCGCGCGCACGCATGGCGAGTCGCCCGCGAGCGCTGGCGATGCCCGATCGCGCATCGAGCGCGCGCAGCCGGGACTCGAGTCGAAGGCGCCTGGCATTGATCGCACCACGCAATCTGACTTCGAGCCGGTCGATGCGCGAGACGAACTCGTCCGTGCGGGCAACGACCATCTCCGCGGCCGCTGACGGCGTCGGCGCGCGAAGGTCAGCGACGAAGTCGGCGATCGTGACGTCGGTTTCGTGACCGACCGCCGAGATGATCGGCACCGGACAGCCGGCAATGGCTCTGACAGCCACCTCTTCGTTGAAGGCCCAGAGGTCTTCGATCGAGCCGCCGCCGCGTCCGACGATGACGACGTCGACGCCTTTGACTTTCGCGATCGCCGAGAGGCCGCGCGCGATGTCGAGCGCGGCGCCGTCACCCTGCACGCGCACGGGACGAATCACCACGTGGGCGTTGGCGTATCGTCGGCGCAGCACCTTGATGATGTCGCGAATCGCGGCGCCATCGAGCGATGTGACGACGCCAATCTTGCGCGGGAGCGCGGGCAGCGTCCGCTTGCGCCGCGGGTCGAACAGGCCTTCGGCGGCGAGCCGCTGTTTCAGCTGATCGTAGGCGAGCTGCAGCGCGCCAAGCCCGCCGGGCTCGAGGTGCTCGCAGACGATCTGGTACTCGCCCTTGGGGTCGTACACGCTGACGCGGCCGCGCGCCACGACGCGGAGCCCGTCCTTCGGCGTGAATTTCAGCAGCCTCAGGGCCGAACGAAACATCACGCCTTTGATCTGGGCGCCCTGATCTTTGAGCGTGAAGTAGAGATGACCCGTGTTCCATACCTTGCAGTTGGACAACTCGCCCTCGACCCAGATCTCGAAGAGCTCTTCCTCGAGGAGCCCGCGGATGCGCGCGGTCAGCTCGGCGACGGTGTGCACGCGACGCTCGGGCGCGCGCGGCTTCGAACGCGCCGGCGTACCTTCGGCCTTGCCCTCGGCAGAGGCTGGCTTGCCGCGAGCGGAGTCAGGTGTCTTTTGATCGGAGTCGAGGGGCTCTTCGAATGGCAGATCGAACAGGCTCATCGCTGGTGCACAGACAGGTGCTCGGCCGTCCTGGCGAAGTCGGCGAGCTCCTGCTCGGAATAACTGATTCGCGTCACGCCGGTGGCGCGCCCTGTCTTTTCATCGGCGGCGACCACGATGCCATTCAGACGCGGGTTTCCGGTCGCGGGCTCGAACTTGATCGGAAGGCCAGTGAGGAATCTCGAGAGCGAGGGCTCGCGCTCCATTCCGATGATCGAATCGTGGGGGCCGGTCATGCCGGCGTCAGTGAGATAGGCGGTCCCCTGCGGAAGGATCCGTTCGTCGGCCGTCTGCACGTGCGTGTGGGTGCCGACCACCAGCGTGGCCTTGCCGTCGAGATGCCATCCCATCGCCATCTTCTCGCTCGTCGCCTCCGCGTGAAAGTCGACGATGATGACGCGGGTCTTGTGGCGGATTGCGTCGATCTCGCGCAGCACCACGGCGAAAGGATCGTCGATGCTCGTCATGAAAACGCGCCCCATGATGTTCACCACGCCGACCGCACGCCCGTCGCCTGACAGCCGGACCGTGGACCCGCGGCCGGGCACACCGGCCGGATAGTTGGCGGGCCGGAGCAGGCGCGGCTCGGTGCCGATGTAGTCGAGCGCCTCTCGCTTGTCCCAGATGTGGTTGCCCGACGTCATCACGTCGATCCCCATTTCGAGCAGCGTGTCGCCGATGTCCTTGGTGATGCCGAAGCCCGCCGCAGCGTTCTCGGCATTGGCAATCACGAAGTCGACGTGGTGGCGCTCCACGATTCCTCGAAGCCCCTTGCGCACCGCCTCGCGTCCCGGGCGGCCGACGATGTCTCCGATGAAGAGGATGTTCATGCGCGGTCGGCCGAGGTGATCGGAATCACGTGTCCCTGGCCGCGGCGGTCGACGCGTCTGGGAATCACGATGGTCAGCTCGCCCGAGTCGAGCCACGCTCGCGCGGCCCCGGTTTCGAACGCGCCGGTCAGCCGGATGGCGCGCGTGAAGCGGCCGAACTCGCGCTCGACGAGGTGATAGGTCGCGCCGGCGCCGAGAGGGCTGCGGGCTTTCTCGCCGGCGATGAGCACGACGCCATTTCGAAACAGCACGCGTAGCGCTTCGGTGGGCACACCGGTCACATCCAGGATGATCTCGACGCCGGCCGCGGTCTCGAGCACGTCGAGGACGGGGTGGCACTCACCCGAATACACACGCTGTTCGGCGGGAAGGCGAGCCTCGAGGTCCGCGAACAGCTCCCGGATGTCGTCACCCAGTTCGCGAAGATCGCCACCCGGAACGAAAGGAAACTGGGCCACTCGCGCCCATCATCGCACAGGAAAAACGGTCGGGCTCGGATTGGAAAGCCTGAGTAATTCCTGGAAATCTCCTCGTCAGTAACATGAGTAACTTGATATCAGATTATATGCTTGATATATACTCACTATGTGCTATGATTCTTTCAGCCCGGAAGCCCACAAGGCAAATCAAGGGCGGGAGATTGAACAGACATGAACAAGGTGATTGGAATCGACCTGGGTACGACCAACTCGGTGGTCGCCGTCATGGAAGGCGGCGAGCCCGCGGTCATCGTGAACCAGGAGGGAGGGCGCACGACGCCCTCGGTGGTGGCGTTCACCAAGGAGAACGAACGCCTCGTCGGTCAGGTCGCCAAGCGCCAGAGCGTGACCAACCCGGACAGCACGATCTTCTCGATCAAGCGGTTCATGGGCCGCAAGCATGCCGAGGTCTCTCAGGAGATCGGTCGCGTGCCGTATCGCGTCGTCAAGACCGACAACGGCGATGCGTGGGTCGACGTGCGCGGCAAGAAGTATTCGCCGCCGGAAATCTCGGCGATGGTGCTGCAGAAGCTGAAGACCGCTGCGGAGGACTACCTCGGTGAGAAGGTGAACGACGCCGTGATCACCGTCCCCGCGTACTTCAACGACGCGCAGCGCCAGGCGACCAAGGATGCCGGCAAGATCGCCGGCCTCAACGTGCTGCGGATCGTGAACGAGCCGACCGCTGCGGCGCTCGCCTACGGCCTCGACAAGAAGACGGACGAGACGATCGTGGTCTACGACTTCGGCGGCGGCACCTTCGACGTGTCGATCCTCGAAGTCGGTGATGGCGTCGTCGAGGTCAAGGCGACCAATGGCGACACGCATCTCGGCGGCGACGATCTCGATCAACGTGTCATCGACTGGATGGTGGCGGAATTCCGGAAGACCGACGGAGTCGATCTGAGCAAGGACCGCATGGCCCTTCAGCGTCTGAAGGAAGCGGCGGAGAAGGCAAAGATCGAGCTGTCGACGGTGATGGAGACCGACATCAACCTGCCGTTCGTCACCGCCGATCAGAGCGGCCCCAAGCATCTGCAGATGAAGCTGACCCGCGCGAAGTTCGAGCAGCTGGTCGACGACCTGTTCGAGCGCTCGATGGGCCCGGTCCGTCAGGCGTTGTCCGATGCCGGACTGAAGCCGAGCGAGATCGACGAGGTCGTGCTCGTCGGCGGCTCGACGAGAACGCCGAAGGTCCAGCAGCTGGTAAAGGAGTACTTCGGCAAAGAGCCGCACAAGGGCGTGAATCCCGATGAAGTGGTCGCGATTGGTGCGGCCATCCAGGGAGGCGTGCTCAAGGGCGAGGTCAAGGACATGCTCCTCCTCGACGTGACGCCGCTGTCGCTCGGGATCGAAACGCTCGGTGGCGTGATGACGACGCTCATCACCCGTAACACGACGATCCCCATGCGGAAGAGCGAGATCTTCTCGACCGCGACGGATAACCAGACGAATGTCGAAGTGCACGTGCTGCAGGGCGAGCGCCAGATGGCGCGCGACAACCGCACGCTCGGGCGCTTCCAGCTCGTCGGCCTGCCGCCGGCCCCCCGTGGCGTACCGCAGATCGAAGTCGCCTTCGACATCGATGCCAACGGCATCGTCAACGTGACCGCCAAGGACGTGGCCACTGGCAAGGAGCAGAAGATCACCATCAGCGGATCGTCCGGACTGAACAAAGACGAAGTCGACCGCATGGTGAAGGACGCAGCCGCGCACGAGCAGGAGGACAAGGTGAAGCGCGATCTGATCGACGCGCGCAACCAGGCCGACTCGCTGGCGTACTCGGTGGAGAAGACGATCAACGAAAACCGCGATCGACTGCCGGCGACGGATGTGAGCCGGGTCGAGAGCGCGCTCGGCACCCTGCGTGAGGCCACGAAAGGTGACAGCCTCGACGCGATTCGTCGGGCGAGCGACGACCTGCAGAAGGCCTCGCATGCGATCGCCGAGCAGCTCTACAAACAGCAGGCCTCCGACGGAGCTCAGGGCAAGCCCGGGGCTCAGGCCTCAGAACAGAACGACATCAAAGACGGCGAAGTCGTCGATGCGTAAGGAGACAAGGACAATGACGATTACTCGATTCGATCCATTCCGTGAGTTTGCAATCCTTCCGCGCGGGGGTTGGGTCCCGCCGGTCGATATCTTCGAGACGGCCGGACACGATCTGGTCATCAAGGCGGAGCTGCCGGATGTCGGTCGTGAGGACGTGGAGGTGATGGTGGAGAACAACGTCCTCACATTGAAGGGTGAGAAGAAGCTGCCCGCCGATGTGAAGGAAGAGCAGTTCCGTCGCGTCGAGCGCGATTACGGAGCGTTCAGCCGTTCGTTCACGCTGCCGACCTTCGTGGACGCGGCCAAGGTCAGCGCCGAGTTCAAGAACGGCGTTCTGACCATCCGCCTCCCGTACAGGGAAGAGGCCAAGCCGCGCACCATCAACGTCGAAGTCGCCGCATAATCTCCGCCTTCGCGGCTTCGCCGGCTACGGCGAGACAGGCTCGGGTCGCCTTTGCGGCGAGACAGGCCCGGCATCGCGGCTTCGGCCGCTACAGAGAGGCAGGCTCCAGGTTCGGGCAAAGCCCAGACCCTGGAGCCTGGAGCCGTTTTTGTGTGTTAGTCTGGGGCCTCTCATGGCTGACACTGACGACATGCTGAGTCCGGTCGATACCGAGGAGGCTGCGGAACCAGCAGCTCCTCGTCCGAAAGCCCCTCCGATTGAAAGCCGCTTTCTCTTTGTCGACGTTGCAGCGATGCGTGCGAAGCAGTTGCGGCGCGGCGCGCTTCCTCGTCTCGGCGATGACCATCACCCGGGCGAGGAGCCTCGCGCGCAGCCATTCAAGGCCGAGCGTATCGCGATGGAGGAGGTCAAACGGGGTCTCGTCCTGTATGAGGTGCCAGACTCCAATCGCTCCTAGCGGAACCTCCGTCGGGGACCGGCCGTAATGGCAGGTTAGGATGCTGATGTTGCTGTTCCTCGGCGCTCTGGCGTTCCTGTTCTTTGGCGTCGTAGCCATTCCGTTCCTGATAATCGGTCTGATCTTCAAGCTGCTGTTCCTCCCGTTTCGCCTGTTCTTCTTCCTGTTTGGCGGCCTGCTCCGCATTGTGTTCGGTTTGATCGGCGGGCTGCTCGGGTTGCTCTTCGCGCCGTTCGTCGTCATCATCGGGGTCGTCGCGCTCGTAGGTGCACTCGTCGCCGGAATCCTGGCGCTGCTCGCGCCGCTTGTGCCCGTCGTCCTCCTCGGCATCCTGGCCTGGGCGATCTACAGACTCGTCAGGCGTCCTACCCCCGCGTTCTGATACTCTCGGCGCCATGCCGAGAGCTCGTCCCGTCGTTCCACTTCTCGCTCTGAGTTTCTTCGCTGTGCTGTTTGCGCCGGCGCGGGCACAGCAGACGCGTCCGCAACCACCTCCGTATCGCATCCTGATCAGCAATGACGATGGGGTGCGCGCGCCGGGCATTTCGATGGTTGCGCAGACGCTCCAGGCGATTGGCCAGGTCATCATCGTGGCGCCGTCAGAGAATCAGAGCGGAAAGGGGCACTCGATCGTGACCAGCGAGCCGGTGTTCCGCGAAGATTTCATGCTGCCGAACGGGCTTCGAGCGATTGGGCTGACGGCCACTCCCGCCAGCACCGTGAACATCGCGATTCGAAACATTCTCGAGCCGAAGCCTGATCTGGTCGTGTCTGGCATCAACCGCGGGTACAACCTCGGGTTCTCGGCGTATCTGTCGGGCACGGTTGGTGCTGCCCGTGAAGGTGCTCTTCACGGCGTGCCGGCGATTGCAGCCTCGCTTGCCGAGGACGGAGCGCCGCGCGACTACGTGTATGCCTCTGAAGAGGTGCTCGGTGTCGCGCGGCGAATCAAGCAGTACGGGCTGGCGCCGAACACGTTTCTCAATGTCAACCTCCCAGCGCGGCCGGCCAGCGGATACAAGGGCTACATGATCACGTCGCAGGCGGAGAAGAAAGAGGGCGACGAGCACTTCGCGGAGATGAAGCATCCGAGCGGCCGCACGATCTACTGGAGTGTGTACAAAGAAGGTGGAGAAGGACCGCAGGGGTCGGACATGTGGGCGGTTCAAAACGGGTATGTCTCGGTGACTCCAATGAGGCTCGGCGAGTTCGACAAATCGCAGGTTGAAACGCTGAAGGCCATCTTCAAATAGCCATGCGCACGCTACTCACGCTTGTTGCCGCGATTGCCTCCGTCACTCAGATCGCGTGGGCGCAGGATGCCAGTCGTCCAAATGTGGTCCTCATCATCACCGACGATGTCGGTTATGGCGACATCGGCAGCTACGGCGCGCCGGACGTGAAGACGCCGAACATCGACAGCCTCGCGAAGAACGGCACGCGCCTGACCGACTTCTATGCGATGCCGAGCTGCTCGCCGACACGCGCGGCGCTCATCTCGGGCCGGTATCAACAGCGCGTACGCATCGAGGTTCCGCTCGGATCGGCGCGTGTCGCCCAGGAGCAGGGCCTGCGTCCGACCGGCCGATCGCTGCCGCAGCTCCTGAAGAACAACGGCTATCACACGGCGCTCATTGGCAAATGGCATCTCGGATACAGGCCGGAGTTCAGCCCCAACTCGCACGGCTTCGACTATTTCTTCGGGTTCAAGAGCGGGCTGATCGACTACTACCAGCATTCGGATTCCGACGGGCAGCACGATCTGTTCGAAAACGATCAACCCTCGCACGAGAACGGCTACTCGACCGATCTGTTCACGCAGAAAGCGGTCAAAGTGATCGATGAGAGCGCGGGCAAGCCGTTCTTTCTCGAAGTGGCCTTCAATGCGGCGCACTGGCCGTTTCAAGTGCCCGATCATCCGTCGGTGGCGCCGAACAACGCGCGATTCGTCCAGCCGCAGGACGATCAGACGAGCACGCGGCAGGATTACGTCGCGATTCTCGAGCGGGCCGACCGCGGCGTCGGCGAGATCCTCGCCGCGCTCGATCGCAAGGGTCTCACACGCAACACGCTCGTCATCTTCACGAACGACAACGGCGGCGAGTGGCTCTCGCGGAATGCCCCGCTGTTCCATCGCAAACAGTCGGTGTGGGAAGGCGGTATCCGTGTGCCTGCGATCTTCAGGTGGCCGGGACACGTGCCGGCGGGGAAGACGTCACCGCAGGTGGGCATCGTGATGGATCTCACGGCGACGATCGCGGCGATCACCAATTCGTCCGTTCCGGCCGACGCCAGGCTCGAGGGCATGAACCTCATGCCGATCCTCGAAGGCAAGCAGCCGCGAGTCGAGCGCACACTGTTCTGGCGCTACACGCTTCCGACCCGACGGCAGCGTGCGGTCAGGCAAGGCGATTGGAAGCTGGTGATCGACGGTCCGAACCCGATGCTGTTCAACCTCGCCAAAGACGTCGGCGAACGAAACGATCTCGCAAATCAGCGCATGGACATCGTCAAGAAACTCTACCCGCTGATCACGCAGTGGGAGCAGGACGTCGATGCCGAGGCGAAGGCGACTGCTCCGCCTGCATCGTCCGCAACGCGACAATGAAAGAACAGGCCTCAGGGCCCCGGCCCCAGGCCTCAGCGCTGGGCAAGGTATCAGGCGTTGTCTCTGACGCTGTAGCCCTTGGCCCTGGCCCAGCCCCGAGGCCTGAGGCCTGGGCCCTGGGGCCTTATCATCTCTGGGTCTTTACCCTCTGCGGCCTGTGTCTGATCATGGACGGCTTCGACGTCCAGTCGATCGGCTACGTCGCGCCCGCCATCATCACTGATTGGAAGATCGCGAACGCCGACATGGGCCCGGTGTTCAGCGCCGGACTGCTTGGGCTGTTCCTCGGGTCGCTGGTGTTCAGCATGGTCGCGGACCGGATCGGCCGCCGACCGGTGGTGCTGGGCGCGACGCTCGCGTTCTCGATGCTCACGCTCCTCACGGCACGCGCCTCGTCGATCACTGAACTCATCGCCGTCCGATTTCTCGCCGGGCTGGGTCTCGGCGCGATCCTGCCGAATGCGACGGCGCTCGTCGGCGAGTTCAGCCCGCCGCGACACCGCATCAAGACAATGATGATCGTGACCAACGGGTTCACGATCGGGGCGATGATCGGTGGCTTCCTGTCCGCATGGTTGATTCCCCGTTACGGGTGGCGATCCGTCTTCGTCGCGGGCGGTGTGATCCCCCTCGTGATTCTGGTGCCGATGTTCTTCTCGCTGCCCGAGTCGCCGCAGTTTCGCGCGCCCGTCGGGGCAGTTTCCCCTGGCTCGCCGAAGCTCGGGACGAGCGAAGGCGGCAGACGGTCCATGATCGCGCGTCTTTTCGCCGACGGCCGCGCCTTCATCACCATCGTGCTCTGGATCGTCAACTTCCTGAACGTGCTGAACGCGTACTCGGTCTCGAGCTGGCTGCCGACGCTGGTGCGCGACGCGGGCTATCCAACATCAACGGCCGTTCTCGCAGGAACCTCCGTTCAGACCGGTGGCGTGCTGGGCACGATCGCGCTCGGCTGGGTCATTCAGCGTGTCGGTTTCGTTCCGGTGCTCACTGGATGCTTCACGCTAGCCGCGATCAACCTCGCACTGATAGGACAGCATTCTCTCTCGGTGTCGATGCTCTTCGTCGTCACGTTTCTGGCTGGACTCGGCATCTTCGCCGGTCAGCCCGGCCTGAACGCGCTCGCCGCGACCGTGTACCCGACTGACATTCGCTCGACGGGCATCGGCTCGGGATTGGGGATCGGCCGCTTTGGCGCGTTCCTCGGTCCCGTCCTGGCGGGCGAGCTGATGCGACGGCACTGGACGACTCAAGATCTGTTTCATGCGGCGGCGATACCGGCTGCGCTCTCCGCGGTGGCGATCCTCGGTGCAGGATTGGCGAGGCGCGTCCCCGGGGGAACACTGGAGTGACCGGAACGCACACCGGGTGGTAGGTACTACTGTGTGTCCCTCTTTGCCCTGAAGCAGGCAGCCGCGCGCGTCATCGGGCGAAGCTATCCCCTCGATCACTTGGTGGGCCGTCCGGGCGGTCGCTACGTGATGGCCTACCATCGCGTCATTCCGGCGGCCGCCGCCACAGCCGACCATGTGCACAGCGCGATGTGGATCGCGCCGGACACGCTCGCCGGCCAGATTCGGTGGATGCAGAGCGTCGGCGACATCGTCGATCTTGCGACGCTCGTGAACGCCGACGCTCCGGCCACGCGCGCGTTGTTTGCATTGACCTTCGACGACGGCTGGCTCGACACCTATACGGTGGCCTTCCCGATCCTGCGTGAGGCGCAGGTCGCCGCGACGGTGTTCGTCGTCAGCGATGCGCTCGAGCACGATCGTCTGTTCTGGACCGAAGATGTCGTGACCAAGACGCATCAGATCGCGAGCCGTGGGGGCGCCAACCGCGTCCTCGCCGCTCTTGCGGACGCGTGGCCGGCATCGCATCCCAAGCCGACTGTTTCACTGCCCGCCGCGCTCTGCGAGCATTGGGTCGAGGTCATGAAGCGCGTGCCGGAAGACGAACGTCGAGTGCGCATTAGCGCGTATCTACGCTTCATCGGCGCCAGACGCGAGCCGCTCAGCGGGTACGTCATGACCTGGGATCAGGCGCGCGAGATGTCGCGACACGGGATCACCTTCGGATCACACACGCATACGCACGCGATCCTGGAGGGGCTGGACGAGGCGTCGATGACGAGAGAGCTGACCGTGTCGCGGTCGGCGATCGCGAACGAACTGCAACGCGAAGTCGATCTGTTCTGCTATCCGAACGCGCGATACACAGGGGCCGAGGGACCTGTGCTCGCTCGCTGCGGATACAAGTTCGGCTTCATCATCGATGGCCGGCAGGTTCGCGCACCGATCGATCCGTACTACGTGCCGCGGTTTCTCATGAGCGAAGCGATCGTGCGGAACCGTGACTTCGTCCGACTGCACCTGCTCGAAGCCCCGCTCTACGCCGGCCGCCCTCATCGTCGTCGATCGCATGGAGCGGGTGTGTCGTGAAGCTCGTTGGGGTGATCGATGGCGATCCGTTCAATCCGCACTTGTGGTCCGGATCGAGCCGATACCTGTTCGAGGCATTGCAGCGGCGCGACGCGCTGCGAGCCGCGATTCCCGCCGAAGCCGGTGCCGTCGAGCGCGCGCTCTACAAGGTGCTCAGCGTTCAGCCTGACCTGGCACGCTGGCGTTTCAAGTACCACCTGAGCCTGGGCCACTACCGCGCGATGACGCGTCAGGCGAAGCGAGCGCTTGGCTGCATTCCGGCCAACGACTACGACGCGATCCTGCAGGTCGGCGCCTGGTACGATTTGACCCGAGGCGGGAAGCCGGTCGTCTCCTATCACGACGGCAACCTGGCGGTGCTCCTCAAGAGCCCCTACGGACACCCCTCCATCGGCGCGCGCCACATCGACGCAACGCTGAAATACGAACGCGAGTTGTACGGTCGAATCGATCTCGTGTTCCCGATGAGCCGATGGCTTGCCGACTCGTTCGTGGAGGACAACGGGGTCAGTCGTCGAAAGGTCTTTCCAGTAGGCGCAGGCGTCAACCTGCCTCACATTCGAGGAACGAAGGGGAAGGACTACAGCGTGCCGCGGATCCTGTTCGTCGGGCTCGATTTCGAACGAAAGGGAGGCGCGTATCTACTCGATGCGTTCAGGATCGTTCGAGCCGAGATTCCGGATGCGGAGTTGACGATCATCGGACACAGGTTGGAGGAGGTCCCGCCTGGGGTGCGCAGCGTGGGACCGCTGTCGAAGACGAACCCCGCCGACCTGGAACGTCTCCTCGATGAGTACACGCGCGCCTCGCTCTTCGTGATGCCGTCGCTGTACGAACCGTTCGGCATCGTCTTCGCGGAAGCGATGGCGCATCGATGCCCGTGCATTGGAACCAATATCTGTGCGATGCCGGAGATCATCGAGCATGGACGCACGGGTTTTCTCGTGCCGCCGCGTGACAGCGCCGCGCTCGCCCGACAGATGATCGCGCTGCTGAAAGAACCGGCGATGGCACGCGAGTTTGGCGAACGCGGACATCAGAAGTATCGGACCGATCTCACCTGGGATGCCGTGACCGGCAAGATCTGCGACACAATCACGCGAGAGTTGGGTTAGGAGGTGGTCCCTGGTCCTTAGGGCTTGGTGCTTGGTCCGCCCTCGCGGCGCAACACTTATGGATCCTTCCTCGCGTCCAAGTCGATCTGGCTATCTCACGATTGCGATCGTCAGGCCGGTGACGTCGGCGTTCTCGACAACGACCCGGTGTACGCGACTCGCTTCCAATCGGCTCGCCAGCATCGCATCAACCAGATAAGTGCCGGCGGGGACGTTGCCGATCAGGAAGGTCCCGTCCGGCCGTGCGGTGGTGACAAGCGGGGCACCGGGCACAGTTTGCGGGTCGACTGGCACGAGCTCCACCCTGGCCCCCGGCGCCAGGCGCCCATCGGGATCCAGCACCACACCGGATACCCGCCGACGCGGACCTGTCGCGCGTTGCGGAGCTGGCGCGCGTTGCGGAGAGGCGGCCACGGCGTCCCCGGCACGCGAGGGTCGGATGATTGCGAGCATCCGCCAGTCCGGCGCCGACGTTGTGACGCCACGCGTCACGACTAGGGGCGCCGCCTGCGCCTGGTCGGCCACACCGGGGTAGTAACTCTGGACGACCACAACGGGGATTGCGACAGCCCCGGTGGCAGTCGGCAAAGGTCTCGGCCGCCCGACGAGGTAGTACTCACCAGGAGGCAGGCCTGACAGCCGGAATTCCCCCAGATCATTGGTCTGCGCATTCCCGGTGCTCGGCAACGGGCCAGCAGCGCGATCGCCTGACGGGATTCGCGGCACGGCAGTGACGAACACCTCGCTGACGGGGCTGCCCTTCGCGTCGACCATGCGGCCGGCGATCGCGCCGCCGCGATCCACCTGGATGACGCCCTCGACGACACTCGCCGCCCTGATTTCGACCTCAGGCGCCTGCCCGTTTGCCCCGACGACGAAGAAGCCCGACTTCTGCACCTGAACGCGCCATCGTCCTTCAGGGACACCGACGAAGACGAATAAACCTTCCGTATTCGTCTGGGCCGATCGCGGAGGAGGCGGTACGCCAGCCGGCCGAGCGATCAGCGACACGAGTGCGCCAGCGACGGGTTCGCCTGTCATGATGTCGACGACGACACCGACGAAGCCGCCCGTTGACGACTGGGCGAGGGCCGGGTGCTGCGCCGCCAGGACGAGGATGATGGCGAGACGGACCCAACGAGCCATGGTTCTAGGGCTGTCCCGCCGTCACACGGACACCGGTGACATCACCGCCCTGCACCAAAATCTCCACGGGCGCGCCATGGAACCACGCCGAGGTCGAGGAACCAGTCCCGGAACGCGTCACCACCAGCACGTCCGCCTGGACGCGATACGTCCCTTCGGGGACATTGACGATACGGAACGTGCCATTGGCCTCAGCGGTCCCGTCGAAAATTGTTGTGATTGTGCCGGCTCGACCGTGCGAAAGCAGTATCCGTGCGCCAGCCGCGGGACGCCCGCGGGCGTCGACGGCGACGCCCAGCACGTGATACGCCGCCGCGGAGCGCATCTGAAAGTCGATGGACTGCGTAGTCGCCCCGAGCGTGACGACAACAGGGCTGGCGGCCGTGATGCCCGCGGCGCCCGGATAGTACGTCTCCACAAACATGGTCTTGCTCGGCAGCGGGGCCTCAGTAAACGGCGGGACTCGCAGTCGGGCGACCACGTAGTAGTCGCCCGGCGGCAGTCCGGCCAACCGGAATTCGCCCAGATCGTTTGTCCGTTCGGTAGCCCGCTCCATGGACATGATGGTTCCGTCCGGGCGCTGCACGGGCTGGAGCGCCGTGACCCACAGATCCCCCACCGGCAACCCGCGCGAGTCGAGCACACGGCCGGTAACCGCACCGCCCCGTTCCAGCAGGATCGTCACCGTCGTTGCCGCGCCTTCGACGACCTCGATGACAGGAGGCTGCCCGGCGGTACCGTAGTAGTACCCCCTCTTCTGCACGTGAACGCGCCAGCTGCCCGGCGGCAGATCGCCAAAGGTGAACACGCCGTCGGCGTCGGTCTGGATCTCCGGCAGGAGGCGCGGCAGGCTGACCCGCGCCGCGAACGCCAGACTCGCACGGACACCAGCGATCGGTTCGCCTGTACTGGCATCCAGCACACGCCCGGTGACGCGGGCTGATGATGATGTCTGGGTGGCCGCCGTCGAAGCATCACGCCGGACATGACGCTCCAGGCAACCGGCGAGGGGAAGAATCAGGACGAGAGCAAGCAGTCTGACCACGCGGTGTCCTGGGCAGATTCTGCCACAGCTTGCCCGCTGCGCGTCGCGCGCTCAGGCGACGCGCAGCCGGTCGCGATCCGAGCACGGATCGCTCCACGACGATGCGCTTGACGGTCACGCTCGGCGCGTTGCGGCGGCCGACGCTCTTCATCCGGATGAAGCCGGCGGCTTCGGGCTTCGCGAGCGTCCTCGTGAGGTTCGGCTGTGCCCGCCCGGTCATGGCGACCAGCTCCGCGACGGACTCCGGTCTGCGGTCGCAGATCAGTGCCAGCAGCCATCTGTTCTCCGGGGTCAGGAGGCGAACGAATTGACGCGGAGGGCGTGCTGCACGGCTCGTCGAGCACAGGACGCGCTCATTCTGCGGCGCCCTGAGTAGTCTCCTACGCCAATAACCGCACGACGGGCGGCGGCGTCTACTTTCATCTACTCTAATCTTAGGGGGAATTGGGGTCGGATCGAATCGTCCTGCAGACCTTCGACCTGTGTGAGAAACTGCCGCTTCCCCTCAGGAAGGTTTCGGATTCTCTGAACGCCACGAAAAAGCAGCCCCACTTTGTCCTTGGTCCCGGAGGATGTGCGACCGATGGCTAAGATGGACCAAGGACCCGGGACCAAGAACGGACCAAGCACCAAGTACTAAGGACCAAGGACCAAGAAAGGATTCTGTGTGATAGCCGTTCGTGTGCACGCGTATGGAGGCCCCGAGGTCCTGCGGCGCGAGGAGATTGACGTTCCTCGCCCAGGCCCAGGCGAGGCGCTCGTCAAGATCGCCGCGTCCGGTGTGAACTATCTCGACGTGCAGCACCGCACCGGCCTGCTGAAGACGCCGATGCCGTTCGTGATCGGCTCCGAAGGGGCCGGTGTCGTGGCCGATGTCGGTCCGGGCGTCACCGAGGTCAAGGTCAACGACCGTGTCGGGTACGCGATGACGTTGGGCTCGTACGCCGAGTACGCGATCGTGCCCACGTGGAAGCTCGTTCCCCTGCCGGCATCTGTCGATCTGCAGTTGGGAGCGGCGGTGATGCTGCAGGGACTGACCGCGCATTACCTGACCCACAGCACCTTTCCGCTGAAAGCTGGTGACACCGCGCTGGTACACGCCGCGGCCGGCGGCGTCGGCCAGGCGGTCACGCAAGCGGCGCGCATCTGCGGTGCGCGCGTGATCGCCACTGTCGGCACCGACGCGAAAGCGCGGATCGCGGGCGAGGCCGGCGCTCATGAGATCATCATCTACACGCGCCAGGACTTCGAGGCCGAAGTGAAGCGGCTGACCGGTGGACGCGGCGTCGACGTCGTGTACGACTCGGTCGGCCGCGACACGTTCGAGAAGAGCCTGAACTGTCTGCGCCCGCGAGGCTGCCTCGCGCTCTTCGGGTTCTCGAGCGGCCAGGTCACAGGATTCAACCCGGCAACTCTTGGCATCAAGGGCTCGCTGTTCCTGACTCGCCCCGGGTTGAATCAATACATGGCGACGCGCGACGAGCTGATGTGGCGAGCGACCGATGTGTTCAAGTGGCTTGGCGACGGCTCACTGCGCGTGCGCATCGATCAGGTGATGCCGCTCGCCGAGGCGAAGAAGGCGCATGAGGACCTCGAAGGAAGACGGACGGCGGGGAAGATGATACTGACGCCGTAATGCAGAATGCAGAATGCAGACGGTGCGTAGTGTCCGGCTTCAGCCGGACCACTAGCGTCCCGCGACGACGTTGAGGACCAGCTTCAATGCCGGGGAATCGGCGGGGCGCAGAGATGGTGGACCCGCACTCAACGGAAGCAGCGGTCCTTCATCATCGATCTTTGCGTCGATGCTGATGCTGGTTCCCTTGGGCAGAGCGATCGGCTCGGTGAACCAATAGCGTCGCTCCCAATCCGGGCGAGGATGGAACGCGATGAGATCCACGGTAGACCCATCGGGTCGCCTGGCGACCGCCTTCACGCTCGTGCCGGCAGGAACACGAGATTCCGGATAGATTGCCAGCGCGCGGACGTCGCGATCGAGTGTCCGTGTCAGCCCGACGCCGCTCGCAGGCGTGCCTGCGAACGCACCCGAAAAATCGGTCCGGCCAACCGGCGTCGCACTCGCGCCGGCGAAGTAGATGCCGACCGTGCTGCGGTCGGTCATCTCTTTACGCTCGTATTCCCACGTCTTCCGATAGAGCACCCGGAGCGTGAGCTCCGCGCCTGCGGGCAGTTCGAAGCCGAGGCCTTGATCGAGCGGAGCAGGATCATCCCCTGGCAGCCAGAGCGCCAGCACACGTTCCACACCATCCGTACCAGGCGCGTTCGCCGACTTCACCGACACCGTTGCGGCGCGGACGATCGACGGCGTGCCCGGCTGGAGATCGACGGCGCGTACAAGTCGTCGCTCGCGCAGTCGGGTGGACAGCGTGAACTCCGCCGTGGCCTCACGTGTCTCGGCGTTCAGGCTGAACGGCGACGGCATCTGCAGCGTGAGATCGGGCGCGCCCAGCCGCCATGCCGTGTCGATCGCTGTCGGCTTCGGACTCTTATTGTCGTCACCGAGCGGAGTGCCGCCGGTCACCCATGTGAGCAGCACGTTCATTTCCCGCGCCGTGAGCCCCTCGACGTTGCGGAATCGCCCGGGCGAACTGTCCACGCTCCAGGGCGGCATCGAGCCGGCGAGGAGCTCCGTCTTGATCGACTCTCCCCACGGAACCGTGTCGGCGTGTGTCATCAGCGACATCGGCGCGACGCCGCCGCTGACGTGACAGCGTCCGCATCGATCGCGGAGCAGCGGGAAGACGTCCTCGTTGTAGGTGTAGGGCGACGTGATCGGTTTGTGCGCTTCGCTTCGGGTCGTCATCAACACGACGGCCGCTCCGGCCAGCACTGCGGCGACGCCGACGCGCATGCTCGGAGTCACGTCTACAGTCCTTCGAAGGCGGTCGCGAGATCCGCGACCGCGGCGGCGAACATTCCATAGGCCGCCTCGATCTGCTGACGATTGCCGACATCGCCTGCCGCATCGAGCAGCCATGCCGTGCGGACGACGGCGGAGATCGCCGGCTCGGCGACATTGCGCTTGGCGTCAGGCAGATGCGCGAGATGAGGCTCGAGCGCGATCGCCAAATCCTTGGCCTGGAACGCCGGCACCCAGACGGCGCTGAAGTCACCCCGCATGACGAGGTCGCCAACCTGCCGCTGCCGTGTTCTCAGTTGATCGACGATGCCGCTCATCGTGTTCGGGATCGGCAAGGGCGTCAGAGCCGGGTCCGCTGCCGATGGTGCGGTGGTGACAGGGGCGGCGCTCGTCACCGCTGGCTGCGCTGCCGGGGCCGCCACCTGCGTGGCAGGCGCCCGCGGAACGAGCGGTTCCTTCGTCAGCTTCTCGAACGTGAAGTCGAAGCGGTATTCGGGTTGATCGTTCGCGAAGCGCACTTTCGCGGTCATCTCGGCGGGAAGCGCCGGCGTGTCGACTCCGGCTTCGAGGTACGGACGATTGCGAACGGCCTTCAGCGGGAACGCTGAGATGTCTGTCGTCTGTCGCGTCGCCGGATCGAAGTTCTCTTTCGTGACCACACGCGCTTGCACCGCGCGAATCTTCTCCGCCGCGAGCGGCCGCCCGTAGTCGTCGTACAGGTAGAGACGGAATACGCGTTGAGCGGGGTACGCGCCCTCGAGGTGATGCCAGTTGTCGGGTGCCATGAAGAACTGACCGCCGTGCTGCGGGTTGTGATTGCCATGCGGCCGAAGCGCACGTTTTCCGATTCTCGGTGATCCGTCGGCGCAGTTGCCGGGCTCGAGATGCTCGAGCTGATCGTCACGGCACGTCCACGTCAGCGACACCGTCACAGGAATGAGCGTTCGACGACACAAACGGCACGTGCCCGAGGCCGATTCGATCACCGCGGTGTGCACCGGACACATCCACGCACCGTCGAGCCGCACGGGGACGAGTGCCAGCTTGCAGATCGGGCAGGTTCCCGGCTTCGACTCGAGTACGTCGGGATGGTGAATACAAGAGTACGAGAGAGCGGGCAACGCGGGGGCCGCGGCTGTGCGCGGGCGCTGGGCCGCGACAATTCCCGTCGACAGAAGGACGAGAAAGAGAGCGGGGAAAGCGAGGAAGGTTGACCTCATGCCCCTCGCCGTCATTATGACAGGCCCCGACCGGTCCGATAGGACCGGCCCTACGCCGCCCAAAGGGCGGCGCCCTACGCGCCCTTGATCAGATCGGCAATCTCGGCGAGCACCAGGTCGGGGACGTCTTCCTGCAGATTATGGCCGCCTGGCAGCGGCCGCCCCGAGACATTCGACCCGTAGTCGCGCCAGATCTTCATCACGTCGTAGATCCGGCCCATGGCGCCCTTTTCCGCCCACAGCACGCGCAGCGGACACGCGATCTTCTTCTTCCCGAAATCGGCGCCGTCGTGCTGCAAATCGATCGATGCGCCGGCACGATAGTCCTCGCACATCGCGTGGATGTTGGCCGGGTCGCTTGCCGTGCGCAGGTACTCCAGCTGAATCTCTCCGCTCGCGCGCGCCTTGGCCGCGTCGTTCTGCGTCTTCAGCTCGTTCTCCGGCAGTGGTGCGGCGCGCAGGTAGTTGAACCAGTGAAAGTACGCCTGCACGAAGTCGATCGTGACGTGCGTGTAGAGGTAGTGCGTCGGGACGATGTCGAGGACGGCCGCACGCGTGACCTTCTCGGGATGATCGAGCGCGAGTCGATGCGTGACGCGCCCGCCGCGGTCCTGCCCGATGACCGGGAACTTGTCGAAGCCGAAGTGCTTCATCACCTCGACCTGATCGAGCGCCATCGCGCGCTTGGAATAGTTGACGTGGTTCTCACCGTCGGCTGGTTTGCTGCTATCGCCGTAGCCACGCAAATCGGCGGCGACGACCGTGCGAGTCGCGGCCAGCTTCGGCGCCACCATGCGCCACGTGATATGCGTCTGGGGCGCGCCGTGCAGCAGCAGCACCGGCGGGCCGGAGCCGCCGATCACGCCGTTGATCTCGGCGCCGCTGGTCTTCACCTTGAACGGCTTGAACCCGGGAAAGTATTTCAGCGTGCTGGGCGGCTTGTCGGCGCCCTCTTGCCGTAGCAGGTCAGCCTCCGGGGACAGAGGTGCCATGCGCGGGACCACGCCGAGTGCGGCGATCTGTTTGAGGACGTCGCGTCGTTGCATGGGCGGATGGTAATGCAGAATTCACAATGCAAAATGCGAAATGCAAAATTCAAAATGGAAAAGAACGACAAAATCCCGGCAAATCTTCAGTCCGTTTCTTGCATTTTGCATTTTGCATTTTGCATTTCGCATTTCCCATTTTGCATTTCTGCACTGTGAATCTCGCATTACAGAGGCGCATCTGTTTTCCACCGCGCCGCCTTCTCATACACATCCGCGACTCGCAGGATCGTCGCTTCGTCGAACATCCTGCCGATCAGCTGAAAGCCGATGGGCAGGTTCGCCGACGTGAACCCGCATGGAATGCTGATGCCCGGCAGACCCGCGAGGTTGACGCTGACCGTGAAGATGTCGGCGAGATACATCTGCAGCGGATCGTCGGTCTTTTCTCCGAGCTTGAACGGCGGCGTCGGGCTGGTCGGCATCGCGACGACATCCACCTGGTCGAACGCGCGCTCGTAGTCGCGGCGCAGCAGCGTGCGCACCTGCTGCGCTTTCAGGTAGAACGCGTCGTAGTAGCCGGCGCTGAGAACGTAGGTGCCGAGCATGATGCGCCGCTTCACTTCCGCGCCGAACCCTTCGTCCCTCGTCTTGCTGTACATCGACTTCAGGGAGCCGTTGGCCGCGGCTGGCGAGCGGTAGCCGTATTTCACGCCGTCATAGCGCGCGAGGTTCGAGCTGGCCTCGGCGGTGCACACCAGGTAGTACACGGGAATCGCGTAGCGCGCATGCGGGAGATCGATGTCGACGAGGCGCGCGCCGCGATCGCGCAGGACGCCGAGGGCGGCATCGAACGCCTTGCGCACGGCCTCGTCGACGCCCTCGGACACGAACGCGCTCGGCACGCCAACGCGCACGCCGGAGATGTCGCCGGTGAGCGCCGACGTGAAATCGGGAACGGGCGCTTCAGACGAAGTGGAGTCCATCGGATCGCTGCCCGAGAGGACCGACAACGCGAGCGCCGCATCGGCAACCGAACGCGAGAAGGGGCCGATCTGATCGAGGGATGACGCAAACGCCAGCAAACCGTACCGCGAGACACGGCCGTAGGTCGGCTTGAGCCCGACGACGCCGCAGAACGACGCCGGCTGACGGATGGAGCCGCCGGTGTCCGACCCGAGCGCGAGCGGCACACAGTCGGCCGCAACCGCCGCGGCGGATCCGCCACTCGATCCACCCGGCGTGCGATCGTGCGCCCACGGGTTGCGCACCGGTCCGTACGCCGAGTTCTCGTTGGACGATCCCATCGCGAACTCGTCGCAGTTGGCTTTGGCGACGATCACCGCGCCCGCCGACTCGAGACGCGCGGTCACCGTCGCATCGTAGGGCGGGATGAACGTGTCGAGAATCTTCGATGACGCGGTCGTGCGCATCCCGCGGACGCACATGTTGTCCTTGAGCACGACCGGCACACCCGCCAGCGGACCGAGCGTCGCGCCTGAGGCACGCTGCCGATCGATCTCGCCGGCACGCGCGAGTGCGCGATCGGCAGCGATCAGGTTGAACGCGTTCAGTGCAGGGTTGACGCGCTCCATGCGCTCGATCGCCTGCGTGCAGATCTCAACGGCTGAGGCAGTGCCGTTCACGATGTGCTGGCGGATGGTGCGGGCGTCGCGAGCGTCGGTCATCCGATGACTCGTGGCACCCGGAAGAGTCCTGCGCCTGGCGCCGCGTCAGGCGCATTGGCCACCGCGTCGCTGACCGGCAGCGACGGCTTGGGCTCGTCGTCGCGCTCGGCGCTGTGCGCGTTGACGTGTGCCGTGGCCGGCACGCCCGTGGTGTCCACGGCCTGCACCTGCTCGGCGTACGCCAGGATGTCGGCCAGCTGGCGCGTGAACAGCTGCTTCTCCTCGTCGGACAGCTCGAGGTGCGCGAGCGCAGCCACGCGCTCGACGTCGGCAATGGTCAGAGTAGTGGACACGAGGTCATGCTATCACCGGGCACGGGATACCTTAGAAGTGGAGAACTCCGCTCTTCTACTTTTCCACTTGCTACTATTGCCCGTATGCGGTCGAGGCCCGCCGCCGTGGCCGGCACCTGGTACCCTGACGACCCTGCTCGCCTGACGCAGGAAGTCGATCGGTATCTCTCGCGCGCTGACGTCGGCACGATCGCCGGTCCCGTGCTGGCGATCGTGGCGCCGCACGCGGGCCTGATGTATTCGGGGCCGGTGGCGGCCTTTGCGTACAAGGCCGCAGCTGCGAGCGGGTGCACGGCGATTGTCCTCGTCGGCCCATCGCACTTCGTTCCGTTTCGCGGCGTGTCGGTGTGGCCTGACGGATCCTGGCAGACGCCGCTCGGCGCGATCGCAATCGAGGAGGGACTGGCGAAAGCGATCCAGGCCTCGTCGCATGACGTCGTCAATGTGCCTGCCGCGCACGACCGCGAACACTCGCTTGAATTGCAGATGCCCTTTGTCGCGCGGCTGCTGCCAGGCGTCCCGATCGTGCCGCTCGTGATGGGTCACCAGACGCGCGGCACCGCCTTCGCGCTGGGGGACGTACTGGCGCGCGCGATCGCTGGTCGTCAGGGGCGCACGCTCCTCGTGGCCAGCAGCGATCTCTCGCACTACGAAGACGGTGCGACCGCGCAGGCGCTCGATGCGGTGGTGATGCGTCACGTCGAATCGCTCGATCCGGAAGGATTGATGCGCGCACTCGAAGCCGAGCCCCGCCATGCCTGCGGAGGCGGGCCGATGGTGGCTGTGCTCGACGCCGCCCGCCGGCTCGGGGCGTCCGTGTCCCGTGTGCTCGAGTACGCAGACTCAGGCGATGTTTCTGGAGACAAGTCGTCGGTCGTGGGTTACATGGCCGCCGCGATGTGGTGAGCGGTGATCAGCCCAATCGATCAGCAACGACTGCTCGCGCTGGCGCGCCGCGTCCTCGAAGCGAAAGTGCGGCGCACGGCGATTCCCGACTGCGATGTGCAGATCGAGGCGACAAGTGGTGCGTTCGTTTCGATCTTTCGTCGCGGCGAGCTGCGCGGCTGCCTGGGACGGCTCAACCCGGGGCTTGCACTCGCGGACACCGTGATGCAGCTGGCTCAGGCCGTCGCCGATTCCGATCCACGTTTCGATTGCGTGGCGGCATGGGAGTTGGACGATATCAGTCTGGAGATTTCTGTGTTGACGCCGGAACGGGAAGTCACGTCCATCAACGAGATCGAGATCGGCCGCCATGGCCTGATCGTCGAGCAGGGTCTGAGCCGCGGGCTGCTGCTGCCGCAAGTTGCGACAGAGATGGCGTGGGACCGCGACACGTTTCTGAATCACGTCTGCCTCAAAGCGGGTTTGCCCGCTGAAGCGTGGAAGCGGGGTGCCCGCATCTTCATCTTCGAAGCCGACGTGTTCGGCGAACGCGTCTCTCGCTCGACACACTGAATGGACAACATCTGCCACACGCTCGTCGGGGCGGCGTTCGGCGAGGCCGGCCTCAAACGCCGTACCCGGTTCGGTGCTGCCGCCCTGATGATCTCGGCGAACCTTCCCGATGTCGACGTGCTCGTCTTCGCGACCGGTACGCCGCCGGTATCGTTCCGCCGCGGGATCACGCATGGCGTCGTTGCGCAGCTGCTGCTCCCGCTGCTGCTCACGGCTGTGTTCATGCTGATCGGGAAGCTGCGTCCAATCGACCCGGCCGACGACAGCCCGCCGCTTCGTCCCGGCTGGCTGTTGCTGCTATCCCTGGCGGGCGTCTATTCGCACGTGTTCCTGGACCTCCTGAACAACTACGGCGTTCGCCTCCTCACGCCATTCAGCTGGCGCTGGTTCTACGGCGATGCCGTGTTCATCGCCGATCCCTGGTTGTGGCTCGTGCTGGGTGTGGGCATCTGGCTCACCAGGCGTCAGCGCGCGGTGACGCCGGCCCGGGGTGCGTTGGTCTTCGCGACCTGTTACATCGTGTTGATGATCGTCTCGGCGCGGGCGGCGCGAGATATTGTCCAGCGGGTCTGGAGCGAGTCGCGCGGCCTCACGCCGGTCGCGGTGATGGTGGGGCCGGTGCCGGTGACCCCTTTCAGGCGCGAGGTGATTATCGATGCGGGCGATCACTATGAGACCGGCGCGTTCTCGTTGTCCTCGATGGCACTGACGATGTTTCCCGAGCGGATCCCCAAGAACAGCGACAAGCCCGAGGTGGCGGCCGCGCGGGCGTCGTCGCCCGATGTGCGCGCCTTTCTCGTCTGGTCCCGTTTTCCCGTCTGGACGCTGCGCCCCGACGAACGTGGCACGCGTGTGACAGTGTCGGATATGCGATTTGCCGGTGGCGTGCGGGGCTTCTCGCAGTCCGTGGTCGTCCCGCGCCCGGGGGCGCCGGAACCAGAATCGGAACACTGAACCCCTGAACCTATAATGGCGCTGATGCCCCGCGCGATGATCCTGGTCTGTAGCGCCCTTCTCGTGTTCCCGCAGGCGGCGGCAGCGTGGGGCTACGAAGCGCACAAGACGATCATGGACCGCGTGATCGCGCTCCTTCCGTCCGAGCTGCGTCCGCTGTTCGAGCAGAATCGCACGACGCTGGTCGAGCACGTAATCGATCCCGATCTGTGGCAGAACGCCGGATTCGATCGCGAGGAATCGCCGCATCACTTCCTCGATCTGGACTGGGAGGGCTACGGCAAATACCCGTTCGACGGACTCCCGCGCGACTACGCGGCGGCCGTCGCCAAATTCGGGAAGGCCCGCGTCGAGCAGAACGGCACCCTGCCGTGGCGGGTCGAGGAGATGTACGGCAATTTGAGACGGGCCTTCGACTCGTACGAGCGCCGCGGTCCGTTCGGACGCCACGACATCCTGTTCTACTCGTCGTGGCTCACGCACTACGTCAGCGACGCCCATGTGCCGTTTCACGCCGTGCTCAATTACGACGGCCAGCTCACCGGCCAGAACGGCATCCATTCGCGGTTCGAGGCGTATCTCTTCGAGCGCTATCGCGACCAGTGGACGATTGCGCCGAAACCGATCGCGCCGGTGCGCAACCCCCGCGATTTCGTCTTCGACGTCGTGCTCGAAGGCACGAAGCTGGTGCCGCCGATCCTGAAGGCCGATCTCGACGCGATCGGCAACCGTGAGGAATACGACGACGCGTACTACGAGGCGTTCTTCAAATCCAATCGGGCCGTGCTCGAGCGGCGTTTGAACGAGGCCATCGCCGCGTCGGCTGCCGCGATTGCCGGTGCCTGGGAAGCCGCCGGCAAACCCGCCATCCCGGTCAACCCACATGTCCCCCCGCAACGCCGTCGCCGCTGATGGCCAAGGCCATGGATGTTTTCCTGATTCCGGTCGGACCGGATCGCTACGAGCTGTACTGCGAGCCGACCACTGAGCTCGGCATCGACACGGGGGAACCGCGAGCGGGTCTGTTCGCGCGGTGGCAGGAGAAGTTCAAGCAGATGCTCCGGGCCGCCGAAGCGAAACAGCGCGGCGAGATGTCGTCGAACGAGGTCGAAGGCTGGCTCGGGCACGTGCAGGATCGGCTGATGTCGTGGATCGTCGAGCGGATTGCCGAACAACGTCTCTTGTGGAATCTGCGGGGGCAGTCGTCGGTCGTGGCAGTGCATCCGAGCGACGTCGGCTTCGACGAGGTGTTGAGTCACATCGAGCAGATGCTCCGGCGCGACTACGAGCGGCATCGCAACTGGCTGGTCGTCGACACGCTGGGCCTGATCGTGTCGGCGGCTCTGACGATCGTCCCGGGGCCGAACGTGGTGGCCTACTACTTCCTCTTCCGCGTGGGCGGCCACTGGCTGTCCATGCGCGGCGCCACGCAGGGCCGTTTCCGCGTGGTCTGGACCGGACGTCCGTGCGACGAGCTTGGAGAGCTTCGTGGTGTGGCGTCGATGGAGCCGCCCGTCCGCGAACAACGCATCCGCGATGTCGCCTCCCGGCTCCGCCTGCGAGACCTGTCGACCTTCTTCGAGCGGGTCGCGATGCGGCACGCGTAGGATCCGCACGATGACGGTACGCGCAACGACTCCCGACCCCATTACAATCGTGTTCCCGTGAAACTGCGCGAACTGGCGGAGCGGATCGACTGCCGACTCGAAGGCGACGGCGACATCGAGGTGCAGCGCGTCGCCGGCATTCAGGATGCCGGCGCGGGCGACATCACGTTCCTGGCGAATCCGAAATACGAGAAGACGCTGCGGTCGACGCGCGCGTCGGCGGTGATCCTGCGCGATGAAGCCCCGCAGGCACCCTGCGCGATGCTGCGTGCCAAGGATCCGTATCTCTCGTTTGCGCGCGCCGTCGCGCTCTTTGCACCACGCTGGCATCCGGCTCCCGGCGTGCACCCACTCGCCGCGGTGGCCGCCGACGCGACGCTCGGCCGCGGCATCTCGATCGGTCCGTTCGTCGCCGTCGGGGAAGGGGCGATCATCGGCGACCGGACCGTCATTTTTCCCAACGTGACGATCGGTCCCGCGGCGCGGGTGGGAGAGGACTGCATCATCCACTCCAACGTGTCGATTCGCGAGCGCGTCGTGATCGGCCACCGTGTGATCCTGCAGAACGGCGTCGTCATCGGCGGCGATGGCTATGGCTTCGTACGCCGCGGCGACGGCACGCACGAGAAGATTCCGCAAGTCGCGAGCGTCGTCATCGAAGACGATGTCGAGCTTGGCGCGAACACGACCGTCGATCGTCCCGCTGTCGGAGAGACGCGGATCAAGTCGGGGACCAAGATCGACAACCTCGTGCAGATCGGCCACGGGGTGACGCTCGGACGCAACGTGCTGCTGGCCGCGCAGGTCGGCATTGCCGGCAGCACGCACATCGAGGATGACGTCGTGTTTGGCGGACAGGTCGGAGTCGGGGGGCACTTGTCGATCGGACGCGGCGCCATCGCCGTCGGCCAGTCGGGCGTGACCAATTCACTCGACCCAGGCGCTCGCGTGGCGGGATACCCGGCCATTGACAGCCACGAATGGCGCAAGGCGTCGGCGGTGTTTCGCAGACTGCCCGAGCTCAAGCGCCGCATCGAAGCGCTCGAGGCGCAGATTGCCTCGCTCACCTCCTCCCGTGTCGATAAACCCGAAAGGTCAACCGAGTGATTCACGTCGTTCGACGTTCACGTCCACATCTGTGGGCGTTGGTCTTCGTGTTGTGTGCGCGAGCGGCCGCGGCACAATCCCCGGCGCCGCAGGAGACCGCACCTGCGCAGCCGTCTGTTCAGTTCCTGCCGCACGCCCTTTTTCGTCTCTCGGCCGAGCATCTCTCGGGACAGGACGAGAGCTTCCAGTGGGACGCCAACTTCGGCGGCGATCTCGATATCGTCGACTACGGATCGGGGCGGGCGTCGTTCGAGGCGAACTATCAGGTCATCATGGGCGACGAGTTCCGTCGTTTCGATCCCAACCAGGGCAATTACATCCTGGGCGGTTCGACGTCGCTGCGGCGATCCGGCTACGAGTTCGCGGGCGTGTTCCACCACGAATCCCGCCACCTGAGCGACCGCGCGAATCGCGTCGCGGTGGCGTGGAACATGGCGGGCGGGCGAATCAGTCGCGCCTATACGTTCGGGTCAGCGCGGTTGGACGCCGGCGTAGATGTTCGCACCGTGGTTGCGAAGTCGTTCGTCGACTACGACTGGGAGATCGCGGGCGGCGTGCGCGGCCATGCGCAGGTCCATCCTCATGTGGCGGTGCTCTTCGCGGGCGACTTGCGCCGGCTCGGCGTTGACGGCAGTCAGAATCGCGGCGATCAAACCGGGTTCCGTCTCGAAACGGGTCTGCATCTGTCGGACGGTGGCGGCGCCGCGGAGTTCTTCATCTCAGCCGAACGGCGCATCGACCCGTATCCGCTTGAATTCGGGACGATCAATTTCGTGACCGTGGGGTTTCGTCTCCTGAGTCACTGATCCGGATCGAGAGAGTCATTTTCCGTGCAAGGGTGATCGACCGCACATCGGCGCGCACCCGTTCGACAGAACCCGACTCGCGACCCCATAATGGCCTATGCGTAGCGCTGGCCGCAGCCTGGCGATCCGCCTGGGCGCGTTCGTGATCATCGGTCTGGTCACGAGCGTCGCGCGCGTATCGCTCGATGCAGCGGTGCGCCCTCCGAAGCTTCAGTACAAGATGACGGTGCTGTCGAACGGTCTCCGCGTGATCTTCTCGGAGGATCACTCGACACCGATCGTGCATCTCGCGGTGTGGTATCACGTCGGTTCGAAGAACGAGCGGCCAGGCCGCACCGGCTTCGCGCATCTGTTCGAGCACATGATGTTCAAGGGCTCGAAAAACGTCGAGCCCGAGTCGCACACGTCGATCATCGCTGGCGTCGGCGGGCGCAGCAACGCGTATACGACCGAAGACGAGACGGTGTTCTGGCAGACGCTGCCCTCGCAGTACCTGCCGCTGGCGGTCTGGCTCGAGGCCGATCGGATGGCGACGCTGCGCGTCGACGACGAGGCGTTCAAGCGCGAGCGCGAGGTGGTCAAGGAAGAGCGGCGGATGCGCGTCGAAAACCAGCCCTACGGCCGGCTCTCGGAGATCATCTACGACATCGCGTTCACGACCCATCCCTACAAGCACCCGACCATCGGCAGCATGAAGGACCTCGAGGCGGCCTCGATCGCCGACGTGCGCGATTTTCACAACATCTACTACGTTCCCGAGAACGCGACCGTCGCGATCGTCGGCGACTTCGACACCACGCAGGCGATGCAGATCGTGAACCAGTACTTCGGCCGTGTGCCGAAGGCTGCACGGCCCGTCCCGCGCGACATTCCGAAAGAGCCGCCGCAGACGAAGGAGCGCCGCGCCGTGGTCGAAGAAGCGTGGCCGCTGCCCGCGGTCGTCGTCGCGTATCACGTCACGTACGACGGCCACCCTGACGCGTATCCGCTGCACATCACGGCGAAGATCATGTCGGACGGGCAGAGCGCGCGCATTCCCCTCGAGCTGATGTACAAGCGCCGCCTCGCGCTGACGGCGTTCGGCAGCGGGAACATCACCGAGGACCCCAATCTCTTCTACGCGGTGGCGATCGTGCAGCCGGGGCAGACGCCGGCCGCGGCCGAGCAGGCGCTCGTCGCCGAGTTCGAGAAACTCACCAAGGAACCGATCAGCGCCGTGGAGCTGCAACGGGCGAAGAACCAGTTCGCTCGCGACTACATCGTCGGCCGCGAGTCGAACCAGGAGAAGGCGTTGCACCTGGCGCACTCGGCGGTGATCCACAACGACATCGGCGCCGCCGATGGTGAGTTCGATATCTTCATGAATGTGACGACGGCCGACGTGCAGCGTGTGGCGCGCACCTACTTCACGCCGAACAACCGGGTGGTGATCCACATCCTGCCGAAAGGCGGTACACGTTGAACCGGCCATGGGTCTGGGTCGTCGGATTGCTCCTGACCGCACGCGTGGGGTTCGGTCAGGATTTCAGCACCTGGCCGACCGAGAACGCACCGCGTCCGCTGCCGGCGCACGAGGTGAAGTTCCCGCCCTACGAGATCCGGTCGCTCTCGAACGGCATGCAGGTCGTCGTGGTGCTGCATCACGAGCAGCCTGCGGTCACGATGCGACTGCTCATTCGCGCGGGTGCGGCGCAGGATCCCGAGCGCAAAGGCGGCGTCGCGGATCTCGTCGCGCGTCTGCTGGATCAGGGAACGACCACGCGAAACGCGGAGCGGATCGCCGAGCAGATCGACACCATCGGCGGGGCGATGGGCACGGGGTCGGGTACCGACCTGACCTGGGTGAATGCCGTCGTGATGAAAGATTCGTTTGCGGTCGGCATGGACCTGGTCGCAGACGTGGCGCACAACCCGACGTTTGCCGCCGACGAGATCGAACGGCAGCGCGAGCGGCAGGTGTCGTCGCTCCGCGTCAGCGATGACGACCCTGACTACGTCGCGTCGGTGACCTTCGATCGTCTGGTCTACGGGTTCCATCCGTACGGGTTGCCGGGCAGCGGCACGCCTGATTCGATCGCCACGATCACGCAGGACGATCTCCGGACGTTCCATCGTCGCTACTTCGTCCCCAACAACATGATCCTTGCTATCGTCGGCGACGTGACGAGCGACGAGGCGTTTGCGACCGCTGATCGCGTGTTCGGCAAGTGGTCGCGAGGCGAGGTGCCGGCGTGGAAGCCGATCGACCCGCCGCAGCCCACGCGTCGCCTGGTCATCGTCGACAAACCGGGGGCGGTGCAGACGGAGATCCGCGTCGGGCAACTGGCGATTCCACGCAAGCACCCCGACTTCCTGGCCTTCGATGTTGCCGTCAAGATTCTCGGCGGCGAAGGGGCCAACCGTCTGCATCGCGTGCTGCGATCGGAGCGGGGCCTGACGTACGGAGCGGAAGCAGACACCGAGGCCATGAAGGCCACTGGCGATTTCGTCGCCAAGACGAATACCCGAACCGAGACCACTGCCGAGACGCTGCGGCTGACGGTCGAGGAGTTCGCGAAGCTGCAGCGTCAGCGTGTGTACGAACGCGAGCTGGCCGACGCGCAGGCCTATCTGGCCGGCAGCTTCCCCCTCACGATCGAAACGCCCAACGACATCGCGACGATCATCATCAATGCGCTCTTCTACGAGCTTCCGCTCGACGAGTTGCCCACGTTCCGGGAGCGAGTGCTCGCCATCACACCGGACGACATCCAGCGGGTCGCGCGCCAGTACATCAAGCCGGACCGCCTGTCGATCGTACTGGTCGGAAATGCGCAGGCATTCGTGAATCAGTTGCGGAGCGTCGGATTCCCCGACTTCGAAGTCATTCCCATCGATCAGCTCGATCTCATGTCGGCCACGCTGAAAAAGGATCCGAAGCGTGCGGCGATCGAGCCAGGCGATACCGCGCGATAGCGGCCGTCGGCGGAGCGATGCGAATCATGATCTCCTGCGGCGAGGCGTCGGGCGATCTGTACGCCGGTGCGCTCGCCCTGGAGTTGTATAGCCGGGAGCCGCAGGCGGAGATCTTTGGATTCGGAGGCCGGCGCCTCGAGGCTGCCGGCGGCCGGCTGATCGGCGACTACGGCGCCTATTCGGTGACCGGCCTCACCGAGGTCGTGACCAAACTGCCGCGCTCCTTCGCCATGTTGCGGCGTCTGGTCGACTCGGCGCGCGAGCTCCGGCCCCACGTCTTTGTCGCGATCGATTTCCCCGACTTCAACTTCCGCCTGATGGCCGCGCTTCGCCGACTGGGCATCCCGATCGTCTACTACATCAGCCCGCAGCTCTGGGCCTGGCGTCCGGGCCGCATGGAGACGATGAAGGAGAACGTCGATCGGGTGCTGGTGATCTTTCCGTTCGAGGAGGAGTTGTATCGCCGAGCCGGAGTCGACGCGCAGTTCGTTGGCCATCCGCTGGTGGATCTGGCCCACGCCGGAGTGCGGCGCGACGTGTTCCTGCGCGACCGCGGCCTGCTGCCCGAAGCGCCCACGGTCGCGTTGCTGCCCGGCAGTCGCAAGAACGAGCTCGAGCGCATTGTCCCGGTGATGGTGGAGACGGTCCCGATGATCGCGAAACGGATTCCCGGCGTGCAGTTCGTCGTGGCACGTGCGCCGGCCCTGCCCGACGCGCTCTTTGCGCCGCTCGTCGCCGACGATATCGGCGGGCCGCTCGTGCTCGTGCACGAGCGCACCGACGATGTGCTCTCGGCGTCCGATGTCGTCATTACCGCGTCCGGCACCGCGACCATCCAGTGTGCGTTGCACGAGAAGCCGATGGTCGTCGTGTATCGGCTCTCGCCGCTGACGTATCGACTGGGGAAACCGTTCGTGCATGTGGACACCTATGCGATGCCCAACCTCGTCGCCGGCAGTCGCATCGTGCCCGAGCTGATTCAAGACGACTTCACCCCGGAGCGCACCTCCAGTGAGGTCGTGTCGCTGTTGCTCGATCGAGAGAAGTACCAGACGACCCGCGAGGCGTTGGCACGCGTACGCAAAGCGCTCGGCGCGCCGGGCGCAAGCGGACGCGCCGCCGACGCCGTGCTCGAAGTCGCGCGGTCATTTGCAGGGTGAACACATATGAGGCTTTGGATTCTCGGCTTTGGGCTGTCCCTTCTTGCCATGGTCGCCGGCGTCTCAGCCACGGTGATCGTGCCTGCCGATTTCGCCGAAATGGTGAACGGCTCGCAGACGGTCGTGCGCGGTCTCGTCGTCGACGTCCGGTCGCAGATGGTGGGCGACCGTCGGACGATCGAAAGCGTCGTGACCGTGTCGGTAGCGGATTCCATCAAGGGTGACGCGGGGTCGACTGTGTTCGTGCGAGTGCCGGGCGGCCTGGTGGGCCGGTATCGTCGCTTCATGGTTGGAGCGCCGGTTTTCAGGCCCGGTGAGGAAGTGGTGTTGTTTCTGACCGGTCGCCCGCCGGCGATCCCGATGCCGTTCGGGCTCAGCCAGGGCGTATACCGTGTGTCGCGCGCCGCCGATGGCAGCGCCGTGGTGGCGCCGCCAGTGTTGTCCGAAGGTCGCGTCGTGCGCGGCGATCCGGCACGGCGTCCGCTCGAGATCGGCGCATTCCTCCAACAGGTTCGCGCGGCGATGGGACGGCCATGACGGGCCGCTGGCGCGGCGCACCGGCGCTCCTGCTCGCGTCGCTCCTCGTCATCGGCGCGACACCGGCGGACGCCTACCTGCATCTCAGCGTGTCGACCAGCAACGGCACCGTGCCGCTCACCTGGAAGACCACGCCGGTGCGCTGGTATGCAACCGATCGCGGCGTGCCCGGTGTGACCGCGTCGCAGTTTCAGGCGGAGGTCGCGCAGGCCTTCTCCACCTGGCAGGCGGTGCCGACGGCGTCAATCACGTTTCAGTTTGCCGGGTTCACGTCGGCGGTGCCCTTCGACCAGGATGGGTTGACGGTGCTTGGCTTCGATGCGGAGCCCGACCTCGATCGCGTGCTCGGCGCCACGACCTTCGTCATCGATGACGTGACTGGCGAGATCGTCGAATCGGACGTCTTCTTCAACTCGATCTTCCTGTGGTCCACGGCTGCGGCAGGAGACCCGACGCGCTTCGATCTGCAGTCGGTCGCCGTGCACGAGATCGGGCACCTCGCCGGTCTCGGACACTCGGCCCTGGGTGAAACCGAGGTACGGCCCGATGGTGGACGACGTGTGCTCGCGTCGGGTGCGGTGATGTTTCCGATCTCGCTGGGTCGTGGCGCGATCGCGGATCGCACGCTGCAGCCCGACGACATTGCCGGTGTCTCCGACCTCTATCCTGATGGCGGCTTCCGCGACCAGACCGGCGCTCTCTTCGGACGCGTGCGCCTCGGCAATGGCGGTGTCATCGGCGCGCACGTCATTGCGTTCAGTCTCGAGACCGGTACTCTCGTGGCTGGATTCGCGCTCGGCGATGGCGGCGAGTTCCAGATCAAAGGACTGACGCCCGGACCGTACGTCGTGCGCGTCGAGCCGCTCGACGATGCCGATATCGACAGCTTTTTCGAGCCTGCGGGCATTGACATCGATTTTCTGGCGACGTTCTCGCCGCGGATTGTCGCCGCGCCCGCCGGTGGTGCGAGCGATCGTTTCGACGTGACCGTGCGACCGAAATGAGGGTCGCACGGTTATTCGCGATCATCGTGGCCGCGCTCGGGTTGCGACCGTCGACCGCCAGCGCGCAAGTGGTACCGCTGCATCGCCTCGAGTTGTCGGGAGGCGTCGGTCTGTTCACCGGCGCGTCGCTCGGTTCGCAGAACGCGAACCTCCGCACCATCACACCCAGTCAGCCGTTCCTGCTGTTCGCCAGCAGTTCCCGTACGTCGACCGCGCCGATCTTCGATCTTCGGGCCGGAGTGCTGCTGACTCGTCGCTATGGTGTCGAGGGGCACGCGGCCTACGGGCATCCCGAGCTTCGCACGGTGCTGTCGTCGGACGTAGAGGGCGCGCCCGGCATCACCGCGGTCGAACGCCTCGATCAGTACGTCATCGACGGCGGTGTCGTCGTCGGTCTCGACGAGTGGGCCATCGCCGGATTTCACCCGTTCGCGGCTGCGGGCGGCGGCTACCTGCGCCAGCTGCACGAGGATCACATCGTCATCGAGGACGGGGGAGTGTTCTACGTCGGCGGCGGCGCCCGATACGGGCTCTTCGCGCAGCCTCGCGGCTTCGTCCGTGCGATCGGCGCGCGCATCGACGCGCGCCTCAATCTGCTCAAAGGTGGGATTCAGATCGAAGATCGCGTGCGCTCGCATTTCTCGATCGGCGGGAGTCTCTACGTGGTCTTTTGAGTCCTTGAGAAAACGGAGATTACGGAGACACGGTTTCGCACGGAGACACGGAGGTCAGACGGAGACTGATTCAATTACGAACCGGGCACGCGGCGGTGGAGGTGCCGGCCTGCGGCCGGCGCATGGGATGAGAGCCACGGCACGAAAACAAGCGCGTTGCATGTCACTTCTGATCGCGCTTGTTTTCGTGCCGTGGCTCTCATCCCATCACGCGCGTAGCGCGCGCTCCACCGCCGCCGCAGCTCTTCGCCGGGGAGGTTGCCTCCGTCCGATCTCCGTTCCTCTGTTTCTCCTGTTAATCCGTTTCCTCCGTCCCCTCCGTTTCCTCTATCATCGGAAGGTTATGGCGACTCTGAACAGCTTCGGCACTCGTACTGAGCGTCGCATCGGTGGACAGCCGGTGCAGATCTACAGTCTTTCCGCGTTGGAGCAATCCGGGTTTCCCGGTGTGGCGCGCCTGCCGTACTCGATGAAGATCCTGCTCGAGAACCTGCTGCGGCGCGAGGACAACGCGTTCGTGAAGGCCGATGACATTCGCGCGTTGGCGCAGTGGAAGGCCACGGCCAATGTGCACAAGGAAATCTCGTTCATGCCGGCGCGCGTCCTGCTGCAGGACTTCACTGGCGTTCCGTGCGTCGTCGATCTTGCGGCGATGCGCGACGCGGTGATCGGGCTCGGCGGCAACCCCGACCGCGTCAACCCGCTGCAGCCAGTCGAGCTCGTGATCGATCACTCGGTGCAGGTCGACTACTTCGGTCGGGCCGATGCGTTCTCGCTCAACGCGGAGCTCGAGTTCTCGCGCAACCGCGAGCGATACGCGCTCCTGCGCTGGGGGCAGCAGGCATTCAACAATTTCAAGGTCGTGCCGCCTGAGACCGGCATCGTCCATCAGGTCAATATCGAGTATCTGGCGCGCGTGGTCTTCCTGGAGACCGTGAACGGCGTCACGACGGCGTATCCCGACACGCTCGTCGGCACCGACTCTCACACGACGATGGTCAATGGGCTCGGTGTCGTGGGATGGGGTGTCGGCGGCATCGAGGCGGAGGCCGCAATGCTCGGGCAGCCGAGCTCGATGCTGATCCCGCAGGTCGTGGGATTCCGGCTTCGAGGGGCGATGCCAAAGGGATCGACGGCGACCGACCTCGTCCTGACGATCACGGAAATCCTGCGGAAGCATGGCGTGGTCGGGAAGTTCGTCGAGTTCTTCGGCGACGGCCTGGGCGCGCTGACGATCGCCGATCGCGCCACCCTCGGCAACATGTGCCCCGAGTACGGCGCCACGGTTGCGATTTTTCCGGTCGATGACATGACGCTCGAGTACTTGCGGCTGACCGGCCGCGATCGCGCACACATCGAGCTCGTGGAGCAGTACGCGAAAGCGCAAGGGCTGTTCCGGACCGCTGACAGTCCCGACGCGGTGTACTCCGAGACCATCGACCTCGAGCTCTCGACCGTCGAGCCGAGCCTTGCGGGGCCGAAGCGGCCGCAGGATCGCGTGGCGCTGTCGAAGACCAGGCCGGCGTTCCAGGCAGCCCTCCCGTCGATGCAGATGCCCTCGAAGGGTGGGGGCAGCGCGACGTCCGCGTCACGGTCCGCCGTGGCCGTAGCCGATCCCGCCGTCGACACGCTCGATCATGGAGCGGTCGTGATCGCCGCGATCACGAGCTGCACGAACACCTCGAACCCGAGCGTGATGATCGGCGCGGGCCTGGTAGCGAAGAAGGCGGTGGAGAAGGGACTCACGCGCAAGCCCTGGGTCAAGAGCAGCCTGGCGCCCGGATCGAAAGTCGTGACGGAGTATCTCAACGCCGCGGGCCTGACGCCCTATCTCGACACGCTCGGGTTCAATCTCGTTGGGTACGGGTGCACCACCTGCATCGGCAACAGCGGTCCGCTTCCCGACGAGATCGCCGCCGCCGTACGAGAAAAGAATCTCGTCGTGTGCTCCGTTCTGAGCGGCAACCGCAATTTCGAAGGCCGTATTCAACAGGACGTGCGCGCCAACTATCTCGCCTCGCCGCCACTCGTTGTCGCGTTTGCGCTGGCCGGCTGGATTACGAAGGACATCACCGCCGAACCGCTCGGCGAGGACCGGTCGGGGCGGCCCGTCTACCTGCGCGACATCTGGCCGAGCGAACAGGAAATCCAGGAGACGATGCTCCGCGCGGTGACGGCGGACATGTTCCGGCGCACCTACGCCGACGTGTTCAAAGGCGACGAGCGCTGGCAGCAGCTTCGGGTGCCGGAGGGCAACCATTTCTCGTGGGACCAGGCCTCGACGTACGTGCGCAGGCCGACATTCCTCGAGGGCATGAGCATGGAGGTGGCGCCGCTGGCCGACATCACGGGCGCGCGCCTGCTGGCGCTGCTCGGCGACAGCGTGACCACCGATCACATCTCGCCGGCCGGATCGATCAAGGTCGACAGCCCGGCAGGGAAGTATCTGATCGAGAAGGGTGTCAAGCCCGCCGATTTCAATTCCTACGGCGCGCGGCGCGGCAATCACGAAGTGATGATGCGCGGCACGTTTGCGAACGTTCGTCTGCGCAATCAGATGGCGCCCGGCACCGAGGGCGGATGGACCCGGTATCAGCCGAGCGGCGAGCAGATGACGATCTACGACGCCTCAGTGAAGTATCAGGCCACGAACGTGCCACTCCTGGTTATCGCCGGGAAGGAATATGGATCGGGGTCGTCGCGGGACTGGGCGGCGAAGGGCACGCTGCTTCTGGGCGTGAAAGCCGTGATCGCCGAGTCGTTCGAGCGCATCCATCGCAGCAACCTCGTGAACATGGGTGTGCTGCCGCTCGAGTTCAAGTCCGGCGCGAGTGCCGCGTCGCTGAAGCTGGCTGGAACCGAGTCGTATTCGATTCTCGGAATCGCCGATGGTTTGAAGCCGCGCGGCCACGTGCGCGTGGCGGTGAAAGGTGCCGACGGACGGAGTCACGAGTTCGACGCGATCGTGCGTATCGACACGCCCGAGGAGCTCATTGCGTTCAAGCACGGCGGGATTCTGCCGTACGTAGTGAGACAGCTCGTTAGGAGACAGTGACAGATGTAGTGTCCGGCTTCAGCCGGACCGTAGAGTTGTTGGCCGTGCTGCGCGCCTTCATCACGCTGACCGTTGCGCTCGCATGCTTGTTGTCGCCAGAGCTCCGCGCGCAGGTCGAGGCCTTCGACGTCGCGTCTGTCAAGCCCAATATCGCTCCGATATCGTTCGCCTCGACGCCACGCGTAAGGTCGTTGCCGGGCGGCCGTCTCATAGCAGTGAACATGGAGTTGCGTGGGTTGATCGAGTACGCCTACGCGCTCCCGGACTACCGCTTCGTCGAGGGTTCCGATCCACTACTGTTCTCGCGATTCGACATCGAGGCGAAGACAGACCGCGAAGCCCCGCTCACGCCTCGCGGCGTCGAGGGTCCGATCAATCGCATGCTACAGGCGTTGCTCGCCGAGCGTTTCAAGCTCATGGTGCGACGGGGGAGTCGCGACGATTCCGTCTACGTGCTCTCTCTCGCTCGCGCCGACGGCAGGCTGGGTCCGGGGCTTCGCCCGTCAACCTGTCCTCCTCTCGACGTCGCGACGCCTCCTCCACAAACCCCAGCAGCGACCGGTCCTGACGCGAAGCGACGATGCGGGTCCTTCTGGGTCATCAACGGCGTGGCACAAGGCGATGGCATCAGCATGCCGATGCTCGCGCGCTTCCTTTCCAATCTCCTGTTCGATCGCCCGGTGCTCGACCGGACGAAGGTCGATGGCCTGTTCGAGATCGATACGAAATTCAGCCTGGCCGATCTGCCTCGATACGAAGGACGCATGTCCGCATCGGATCCGAGTTCACCATACCCGTCTGTGTTCTCGGCCCTTCGCGAGGACCTTGGGCTGAAGCTCGAATCCAAACGGGAGCCAGTGCCAGTACTCATCGTCGAGCATGTGGAGCCGTTGATTGAGAACTGAAAGTGCTTTTGGGCTGATCGGCGGGAACAGAATCATCGATCGAGTCACGACCGTCTCAGGACATCCAGTTATCGATGGTGCACAGGAACACCCAGGCGTCGTTGCGCCGCTCAAAGAGCATCGTGTAGCCGCTGTCACCCTTCGGCACTCCGCGGCCGAAGCGGACCTGGATGAGCGCGAATCGTTCGGAGCGTCGAATGTCGTCGACGTCGCCAGGCGACGGCGGCACCTGTGGACGCAGTGAAGGATTCACGGACACCGGCGCCTGCATCGCGGCGATGAGTTGCTGGCGGTCGCGGTCGCTGACGGTCACAGCCTCAGATGCAATCTGTTGTTTGGCATAGCGACCGACGACGCCGACAGCCGATCGGAAAACCTCGTCAGCCGGGTCGCGCTCGAGCGCCTTCATCCAGAAGGGAAGGTTCGGCGCGGCACCCAGCGAAATGGTATGAAGCTCCGCGGTGTACTGCACTGAGAGGACCTTTGATTGTCTGTACGGTTCCAGTAACGGCAGGACGGACGCGTCAAGCGCCTGTCGATAGCCATTCTGGAGATCGGCATCGAGATCCTCCAGCCGCCCCGACATCTCCCCGGTGCGTTCGATCTCCTGCATCCGGTTGACGAGACGCACAACCCGCATTGGATGGTTCGCGCCGTAGTTACGATTGATCGGCGGCATCAGATTCGTCGGTTCCCCAGGGAACGGCGCGGCTGGCACACGAATCCGCGTCCAGTTGCCAGCCTCGCGCCGGTAGACGCTTATCCAGACCGGGCCGCTTCCGTAGTTGCGGAACGTCAACGTTGTCGCGACAAGGGCGACACCGTTGCTCTGAAGCATCGGATGAAACGCAACCCCGATGGCACCATCGTCGACCGCCTCTCGAAACAACTGGGCTGTCGCCAGTCGTTGCGTACGCGCTGTGAAGCGACCGGGCCTTTCATCGGCGCCGTTGCCAGCGGTCTCGGCTTCGAGAAGGACCGACAGCGGCGACGTAGTCGCGTACGGATGAACTGCGATCGCGGTCGTGCGCCGAAACAGTCTGCGGAGATCTCCATCGAACGGATTATTCACCGAGCTCTCGAACAGAAAATGCAGGTGCTCACTCGCCAATTGCAACTGCTCACGTACATCGACCGGCATGCCCGTTTCGAGCAGGATCATCTGGAGGTCGAACGTCAGCTGCTGTCGCATGATCGCGCCTGGCGCGCGAGCAAGCGCGTCGAGGATGGGTGCGATCGAACCGGTATCGGGCAGCCATCCAAGGACAGCGGCGGCGGCGCGCTGTTCGCGCTCGTCGTTCGACGCCAGCGCGCGCCAGGCGCGCGGCAAGGCAGGACGTCCCCCGTTGATCACTTCGGTTTCCCAGGCCATGTCCGGTTGTTCCCATAAGAGTCTCCGGGCCTCGGCACCGGGATCCGAAGGCTTGGTGATGGCGACGATGGCTCGCAACGCTTCGGAGCGGATCGTGACGTTTGTGTCCGAGCGAGCCCATCGCTCGAGCGCGGGCAACGCGGTACGGTTGCCGATGGCAGCGAGTGCCTGAATGGCAACGACAGCGAAGGGCGAACGGGCCGATGGCTCACCGAGCGTGGTCAGGAGCGCCGGGACGGCCTCGTCCCCACGCAGGTGTCCAAGCGCATTGGCGGCGGCCGAGCGCACTTCAGGCGTGCGGTCGGCGAGCCGTGCGATAAGCGCCGACGACAGTGCAGTTAGCTCAGCTGGGGAGGGGGCAGTGCGACGAGTAAGCAAGATCCGGTCGATGAGGGTCGCGACCGACGCCCGTCGGCGGCTCAGATCGCTGGTCAGCGAGGGAATGAGTGCCGTCAACGATACCCGCTCGACGTGTGGAGTATTGGAAAGCAGATAGGAGATTCTCTCCGCGTATCCATCCGGATGCAGATAGGCAAACAGCCACGTGAGCGCTGCAGTGGTGTCTGGGTCGCTGCGCCGGGCGAGCGCCTCCACGAGCCGCCGCACTCCGCTGTGGTCATCGGCATTCGCGAGCGTGGTGCGAAACTCGGGCTCGGCCTCGGAGAACACGGCGACGAGAGCCGGTGAAAGCATCGACAGATCGGGTAGCGGACGAAGGGCAGGCAGCGGCTGCCCTGTCGCCGCTTCGTAGACGGACGAATCCACGTCGAGACCGGTCGCTGCTCGTGCAAGCGCGGCCTTCGCCTCCGCGGATCCGATCGCACGCAACGCCGAAGCGGCAAACTCGCGAACGCGGCGACTAGAATCGGAGAGGGCTGCGATCAACGTCCGCTCGCGGAGCGCCTGATCCTCAGGCGATCTGAACTGCCCGATGTTCGATAGCAGGACGATGGCGGTTTCTCGCGTCTCCTGGTCTCCAGTCCGCCACGCGTCGGCAATCGGCGCGATCGGAACGTCCCGCACGACCCGGGCGACGTTGAGCAGCTGGCTGTCAGCGGGCGTGCCGTCCCGGTGCGTGTACCGCAGCATCCAGAGCAGCATCGTCATCGATTCGGGACTCGGATGCATCGTCAGGACACCGGCCAGACGGGCGAGCGCGCGCGGATCCCGCAGGCGAAGGATCTCCTCGGCGCCAGGATACACAGCGTCGACGGCGGCCAGCGTGGCTGCGTCGGGCAAGGGAGGCGCTGTCGACTGTCCGGATACCAGCGACGAGACGAGCACGATTGCAATGAGCTGGAGGACTACCCGGGGTGCCAAGGCACGAGGAGTTGGGCGGGTGTGGGATGGCTTGGCGAGCCTCCAGGTGCGATCGATCATTGCGCCAAGGTACATCTCAGCGAACATGGCGAAGGATGATTGGCGGTGGACTCTGAACACCTGCCGCAATGACAGAGCTCGCCTCGACGTAACCGGGCCTGCGAACAATCACCGTGGCGTCGTGAGCCGGGTGAATAGCCATCGTCGCCCAACCGTCGGCATCGAGCGGCACAAAACGCTGACCTCGTCCTTCCGTGACGACGAGACGCGCATCCGTCACTGGCTGGTTCTCATCATCGAGCACTCGCAATCGCACCTCGAGCGCCTCGACCAGACGCATTGACGCGCGGTTCCTGGCGTTCGCGATAACGGTGATTGTGTCCGAAACGTCACCCGCGACCGCACCAGCGTACGGCGTGACGATGCGAACGACTCCAGCCGGCAAATCCCCGAAATACATGACATGCTCGCCCAGAGCGCTCCCCCCGCGCGAACCAGGAAAGTAGCGCCGCCAGGGGCCCCCATTCTCATCGTGCCACTCGAGCGTGGCCTCGAATAGTAGTTCGCGCACAATCGGCAACAGATCCGGCGTCGCGGTGAAATCCACCTCGAGGTTGCCCTTCCCAGGGAGCCTGACGTCGATAGGCGGGGCGCCGCCTTCGACGAACCGTTCTGTGTGCATGAGCGGACCAAAGGGATCGACGGCCAGCCTGTACACTCGCCCGGAACTGGCGCCCCTGATGGTGAAACGCCCGGCTTCATCTGTCTGCACGGCCCCAAGGCTGGGATCGGGAACATCGCCCCCGGTTGCGTACAGATTGCGTGACGGATCGAAGATCCGGAGTGTCACCGAGACATTCGCGAGCGGCTTGCCTTCAGGATCGAACACGCGACCGGTGACAGGCACTTCGGGCACGAGCCCGATCGTATGCACCGTAGAACCCGCGGGAATGTCACCAACCCATGCCTCCACGGCAAAACCCGGTGCGTAAGCGGTGAAGGAGACTTGCACCCGATCGACATCTGCTGGTGCGGTAAAGCGGCATACGGCGGTCCCGTCCTTGTCTGTCTCGTAACTGCCTCCCGGGCGGCAGTTGACCGTGGCATTCGTCACCGGGCGCCCGTTGGCGAGCACCAGCAGTACGAGCTGCCGCGATTCACGTAATTGAGCCGTCTGGCGGGCGCTCACCGCCGCGCCCACAGCCGCGACACTCAATAGCATGGCTAAGCGGACCCGGAAGACAAAGGTGGACATCATCCGTCAACGAAGGATATTCGACTTTTTCTCTACGGTCGTCGCGTCTGTATCCTCGCGGTCTGAAGCTCGGTATCGGCTTCACGTTCGCCAAATCCGGCCTGCCGGAGCACTCGCCGCAAGGCATGAGATCGCGATCATCCAGCCAGTATCAGCCACCGATCTTCGTGATCACCGTAGCACCTGGGTGCACTCTGACTTACACCGGTACCCTCACCGCGGCGCTGACGCGTTCACGATCGGGACCACCGCAAGAAACATCAAGAACCTCGACGTCCCGCCCGTCTATGATCGCGGACGTGCCCTCGGATCGCGCGCTCCTGCGGCTGCTTCACGACATACGCAGGCGGGTCGACACCGGCTCGACGCTGACGACGATCGCCAGGCGTTCCGGATGGTCGCCGTTCCATCTGCATCGCGCGTTTCGCGCGATGGTCGGTGAGACGCCGAAGCAGTACACACAGAGGCTGCGGCTCGAGCGCGCGGCGGCGGCGCTCGTGTCGACCAGCGATGCCGTTGTCGACATCGCCGTGGCCAGCGGCTTCAACAGTCACGAAGTGTTCACCCGCGCATTCCGGCGTCAGTTCGGCCGGACGCCTGCGGCGTATCGGGCTGCAGGCCTCGGCCACGCGGTGCCGGTGATTCGCGATCGCCATGGCGCGATCGTCGAATCGTCGGGGCCGTGCATCGGCCTGTATCACATCACTGTCGAGTCGCCTCGGAGGACCCAGATGCCGACGTTGTCGATCGAGCGTCGTGAGTTGAACCCGCAGCCGTTTCTGTTTGTGCGTCTCAAGGCCGGACGCCACGAGATCTCGAAAGCGATCGCCGAAGGATTGGGCAAGGCGTTTCCGTATGTGATGCAGGCCGGCCTTCCGATCGCGGGCAGACCGACGGTGCGTTACCTCACGGCCGGACCCGGCCTCTTCGACATGCAGATCGGTGTTCCGCTCGCGGTCGCGGCCCCCGGTCAGGCTGACGTGCAGTCTGGGGAGCTGCCCGGCGGTCCGATTGCCGTTGGCGTTCATGCCGGTCCGTACGACCAGCTCAGTGAAACCTACGCCGCGATCGAACGGTGGATGGAAGCCAACGGCTATGAGCCGGGCCTCGCGCCGTGGGAATCGTACGTCACCGATCCCGCAGACCTTCCAGACACCAAGGACTGGCGCACGGAAGTGTACTGGCCAATGAAGGAATGAGACCGGTCGCAGTCAACGAGCCGATAGCGATGAATGTGTCGACGATGACGCCAGAGCGGAGGGCCCCGTGGCATCTTTGGCTCGTCGCAGTCGTGGCCCTGCTGTGGAACGGCTCAGGGGCCTACACCATCATGATGGCGCAGGCCGGCAGGCTTTCGGATCTCGAGGCGGATGAAGCCGCGTATTACGCCGCTCAACCGATATGGTTCGTTGTGGTCACGGACGTCGCCCTCGTCGCCGCCATCGCAGGAGCCGTTGCGCTGCTGTCGCGTAGCAAGACGGCGGTCTGGTTGTTCGCGCTATCGCTGGGAGCGATCTTCGTCACCAACAGCTACGAGCTCGCAGCTGCGACGTCGCGCATGTTTGTGAGTCGCGGCGCGCTGATCGTGACGGTCATCATTGGCCTCATCGCCATTGCGGAACTCGTTTATGCATGGGCAATGAAGGGAAGGGCGATTCTGACGTGACTATGTAGGTGAAGGGAAAACCAAGTGAGCGACGCCGCTCTGTGCCCAAAGCTCAATTGGGTGTGGGACGCCGGTGAGCCCGATCGGCGCCGCGGAAAAAACGCGCTTCCAGATCCATCCCGGAGGCCCATCTTTATCTTTCGAGCTGGTTGTGACGATCTCGCCGTGAGGGCTCCCTTCAGCGCGTTTTTACTTCTTCGCCGATCGCGTCGCCTTTAGGGCTCGCCGTCGTCCCACACCCAACTGAGCTCCGGCGATATTTGTTTGCGTCGCCAGTTGCCTCTATGCAAGCTCACTTGGTTATGACGCTGGGTGCGCCGCCGAACGGGTGGCGGCGGGAGGGGCATCCCCGCTCGCCGCGCAGGCGCCTACTCCGTGATCATGTTTTTGCCAGCGTGACAGGTCACTTGGCGCCGAGGACGAGCGGGGAGACCCGCCGACAGGACCCGTGAGCCGGAGCGCTCCTGTCGAACCCAAGTGAGCGTCGTCGAAGACTCGCGCTTCATCGATCGAAGAGCCTATCGCGCGCGATCCGGCCCATTCACCTGCTCGAATACGCGCTCCGGTGGCGGCAGTCCCTTTTCCTTCGCTTCCGCCGCCGCTTTCTCGTACGCGCGCTCGGCGCTCAGCGCGTTACGCATTGCGTTGTTGCCTTCGTGACAGCTGTATTCGTAAATCTGGTAGCCCGGCTGGCTGGTAATCGTCATCCGCATCGTCCACGGCTTGGTGAACGTGGCGGGATCGTCGATGTGGATCTCGTAGTCGATCATCTCCTGGTCGATTCGGGTGAAACGTTCGACCATCCGCAGCCCTTCGCTGTGCTGCGCGCCGCCGACCGCCGTTCTGTCGGTGAAGTTGCGGGATTCGATGACGAGCGTGTCGCCCTCGTAGTGGCCGCGTGAATCGCCCATGAACAGGTGAATGCCGTCGCCGATCGGCGGACGTCCGTCGAGCGGGATCACGCGCGTGTCGTGCACCATCTCGTAGCTGATGACGACCGAGTCAGGCGTCTGCATGATGCGGGCGCCGTTTCCATAGACAGCCGGCATGAATGAGCCGACCGCGCCGCGTGTGATGCAGCGGTCGTACAGCGAGAAGTCCTGCACCTTCTCCCACGGTCCCACGCCGAACGATCCCTGAAGGCGCGGTCGCGCGCGTGCGCCGGGCGTCAGCGCGGGCACGCGGCCGTCTTGTGGATCGATCACCATCGAGGTGTAGCTGAAGGAACGGCTGCCTTCCTCGTTGCGGAACGTGCCCGTCCTGGCATCGTCGATGTCGCGAGCGCCCTGCCGCTGCTTCGCCCGTGACGCGAACTCCTCGTCCGTCATGTACTCGCGCGTCCCGAATTGCGGGGGGCGGGAGATGGGGATGCCGCGCATGTCGTCGGTGGTCCAGATGCCTTCGAGATCGGGCTGGCCCCAGGCGTTGCGCGGTGCCTTCCAGTGCGGGTTGACACGCTTGGCGGCCATGGCATCGGCCGACCCTTTCGCCTGGGCGCTGGCTGGCGCCGGCGAGCACATGAAAACGGCAGCAACTCCGGCGGTCAGGAAACCAGGCACGACTCGACGCTTCATTCAGATCTCCTTTGGCGCGTCAGCGTACATCGAATCGCGAAGCGCCGGGCCTGAAAATCAGGCCCGGCGTACACAGTCCGTACCCGGTAAGCGGCAGTGTAGGCCGGGCCTCTTCTCCAGGCCCGGCGTTTCAGAGGACTGTGGCAAGATCATGGCGATCATTCCGGAGTTGTCATGGCATACAGCCGCCTCATCGCCGCGACGATTGCCGTCACCACAGCGGCCGTCTTCGCCATCCCGCTGAACGCGCAGCACACATACAAAGCGCCGCGGACGCCGTGGGGTGATCCTGATATCCAGGGCAACTACACCAACCTCACCGAGGCCGGCACACCGCTCGAGAAGCCGAAAGAATTCGAAGGCCGCAATCTGAGCGACATCAAGGGCGAGGAACTCCAGAAGATCAAGCGAGAGGCCGCCCAGCGGACGATCAACGCGTTCCTTGGACCCACGGAAGCGCCTGACAATTGGTGGCAGATCGCCTACAAGAACATCGAGAACGGTGCACAGGCTTGGATGGTGATCGATCCTCCCGACGGCAAGATTCCGCCGCTCACGTCCGAGGCGCAGCAGAAGCAGCAGGCCGCAGCCGAAGCCCGCAAGCGGAATACGCGCGGGCCTGCGGATTCGTACACGGATCGCAGTCTCTACGATCGCTGCATCACGCGTGGATTCCCGACGTCAGGGATGCCGACGATCTACGGCAACTCGTCGCAGATCGTGCAGGGCCCCGGCTACGTTGCGATCACCTACGAGATGATCCACGACACGCGGCTCATTCCGGTGGCAGCGGCGACGCAGGTGAACAAGGAGATCCGCTCTGACATGGGCTACTCGCGCGGGCACTGGGAGGGCGACACGCTGGTTGTCGAGACCACGAACTTCCTGCCGCGCAGCGTCTATCGCAACGCCAGCGCCGATCGCCTGAAAGTGATCGAACGGTTCACGCCCGTGAGCTCCACACAGCTTCGCTGGAACGTCACGCTCGATGATCCGACCACGTGGACGAAGCCGTGGACGTTCTCGATGCCGCTGACAGTGAATCCGTCCGAGCCGATGATGCCCTACGAGTGTCACGAGGGAAACTACGGCTTGAAGAACATCCTGAGCGCCGCGCGCGCCGAGGAAAGGAAAGCCGCCGAGGCCTCATCGAAATAGCTCGGTCACCGGACATTCGAGCGGTGTAGGCCGGGCCTGTCCGTCAGGCCCGGCGTCTTAACGTCGATGCTCACCTCCGCAACCATCAAATCGAAAGCCGCGTCGCTCGGCTTCGACCTGTGCGGCATCGCGCCGGTCGACGATTTTCCAGAGCTCGCCTTTCTCCAGGACTGGCTGGCCCGCGGTTACGCGGGCGAGATGAGCTGGATGTCGCGGACCGCGGCTCGCCGGGCCGATGTCCGCGAGGTCGTCCCTGGCGCGCGCAGCGTCATCGTCACGGGCACGCTCTACAACACCGACCGTCCTTATGCCGACTCGCAGCCTCCTGCGGTGGCGCGCGTCTCTCGATACGCCTGGGGTGACGACTACCATCACGTCATCAAGACCCGTCTCGATGCGCTGCTCGGGTGGATGCGCGCGCACGCCGATGTGCCCTTCGACGCGCGCGCGTACGTCGATACCGGGCCGGTGCAGGAGCGGGTCTACGCGCAGTACGCGGGGCTCGGCTGGATTGGAAAGAACACCTGCCTCATCAACGCGGAGATCGGGTCCTGGCTGTTCCTCGCCGAGATCATCACCACGCTGCCGCTCGAGCCGGACGCACAGGGGCTCGAGCAGTGCGGCAGCTGCACGAAGTGCATCGAGGCGTGTCCGACGGAGGCGCTCGTCGAGTCGGGCGTGCTCGACTCGAACCGGTGTCTGTCGTACGCGACGATCGAGCTGCGCTCGTCGATTCCGGAGCCGCTCCGCGTGACGATGGGCACGCACGTGTACGGCTGCGACATCTGCCAGGAGGTCTGTCCGTACAACCAGCCAGCGCCGCAATCGAACGATGATGCGTGGCAGCCGCGAGACGGGCTCGACGCGCCGCGCCTCGTCGATTTGTGGCGACGGTCCGATCTCGAGCTCCACTCGCTCATCAGGGGAGGACCGATGACGCGGGCGAAGCTGAGCGGCCTGCGTCGCAATCTCGCGGTCGCGATTGGCAATAGTGGTGATGAGGCGGCCGTCCGCGCTCTGGACGAGAGCGGCCCCGATCGACCGTCGGCAGAAGACCCGATCGTCCGAGAACACGTGGCGTGGGCGCGTGGCCGAACCCAGATCGGTGGGGCGAAAACGCCGGACCCGTCCTACACTGATCCCGAGTCCCGGGTATGATCCCACTGGTTCTGACCGCTGACCATGACACAGATTCGGATTGATCCCGATCGGCCAAGCCCAGCACCGCTGCTTCTGCTGTCGATGCCGCAGATGACCGATCCGAACTTCGCGCGCACGGTGGTCCTGCTGTGCGACTACACCGAGCGAGGCGCGTTCGGCCTCGTCGTCAACCGCCAGATGGACGAGCCGGCGCACAAGATGGTGATGACCGAACCGCCCGTGAAGGTCGATCCGACCCTGCATCTGTGGGTCGGGGGGCCAGTCGATCCGCAGAGCACCTGGGTGCTGATGTCGGATGCGCAGGGACCGGATGACGAGCAGCGCGAGATCTGTCCTGGCCTGCTGTTGTCGGTCTCGCGGGCGCTGACCCTTCAGCTCCTGCAGATGCCACCCTCGAACCGGGCGCGGGTCATCGTCGGCTACGCGGCATGGAGCCCTGGGCAACTCGACGACGAGATCGCTGCTTCGGCGTGGCTCACGACCGAGGTCGATCCGACGCTCATCTTCGGGGTGCCGCCGGAGCAGATGTGGGAGACGGCGATTCGGAGGTTGGGGACCGATCCCGCGAAGCTGCAGACGAGCTCCGGGGTGCATTGATGCCGATGAAGACGACACATGCACTCCTCCTGGTTTCATCATTCGTAGCCGCAGCGATTGCCTGCGGCGGTTCACAACCGACGGCAGCACCCGTGGAAACAACGACAGCAGCCACCGCGCCCGCGGATCCCGAAACCAAGAAGCTCGAGACGATGGCGGCGCGGTTCGCGCCGGTCGATCTCACAGTCGACATCTCGGCGCTCCCACCGAACGAGCGGCAGGCGCTCGCGAAGATGGTCGACGCATCGAGAGTGATGGACTCGCTCTTCCTGCGTCAGGTCTGGGCCGGCAACGAGAAGATGCTGCAGGACCTCCCACGCGACACATCGCCGCTCGGGCGGGCGCGGCTGCACTACTTCATGATCAACAAAGGGCCGTGGTCGCGGCTCGATCACAACGAGCCGTTCGTCCCCGGCGCGCCCCCCAAACCGCCGCAGGCGAACTTCTATCCCGCCGATGCCACCAAGGCCGACATCGAGGCTTGGCTGAAGACGTTGTCTCCTGCCGACCACAAGAAAGCGGTCGGCTTCTTCACGGTGATCCGTCGCGGACCCGACGGCAAATTCATCGCCGTGCCGTATTCGGCCGAGTACAAAGGCGATCTCACCAGGGTCTCGGGCCTGCTGCGTGAAGCCGCAGCGCTCACCACGCAACCGACGCTCAAGCGCTTCCTCGAGAAACGGGCGACCGCGCTCCTGACTGACGACTACTACGAGAGCGACGTCGCCTGGATGGCGCTCGATGCGAGCATCGAGCCGACCATCGGACCGTATGAGGTGTACGAGGACGAGTGGTTCAATTTCAAGGCCGCGTTCGAATCGTTCATCACGATCAGAGACGATGCCGAGACTCAGAAGCTGTCGCGATTCGGATCCGAGCTGCAGGAGATCGAGAACAACCTGCCCATCGATCCGAAATATCGCAACCCGAAACTCGGAGCGCTGGCGCCAATCCGCGTGGTGAACACGGTATTCTCGGCGGGCGACGGCAACCGCGGCGTGCAGACGGCCGCCTTCAATCTGCCAAACGACGAGCGCGTGATCCAGGAGAAGGGCTCCAAGCGTGTGATGCTGAAGAACACGCAGGAGGCCAAGTTCAAGATGGTGCTGGTGCCGATTGCGCAGGTCGCCCTGGCCGTCGACGATCGGCAGCACGTCGCGTTCGATGCGTTCTTCACACACATCCTGATGCACGAGCTGATGCACGGCCTCGGCCCGCACAACATCGTCGTGGGCGGCAGGAAGACGACAGTGCGGCAGGAGTTCAAGGAGATCTACAGCACCATCGAAGAAGCGAAAGCCGACGTCTCGGGGCTCTTTGCGATGCGGTTCCTGGTCGAACGCGAGAAGCTCGACAAGGCATTCGCCACCACGATGTACACGACCTATCTCGCGTCGATGTTTCGGTCGATCCGCTTCGGCATCACCGAGGCGCACGGCCGCGGCGTGGCGATCCAGCTCAATTACTTCCTCGATCATGGGGGCGTCACGACCGCGCCGAACGGTACCTTTGCGATCAACGACGAACGCATCAGGCAGAACATCATCGACCTCACGCGCGACATCATGACGATGCAGGCGAAGGGCGACTACGCGGCGGCCAGGCAGATGATGGAAACGCTCGGCGTCGTACGCCCGCCGGTGCAGGCGGTGCTCGATAAGTTGAAGGCTGTCCCCGTTGACATCGAGCCACGGTTTGTCACCGCTGACACGTTGAGCAAATGAGTCGATCGCGAATCTGATGCTGGTAGCCGAAGGTTCGCGCCCCACGCGTGCACGTTCGTGTACAATGTACAAGCATGAACAAGCGCTACACGGTCGCGCACGTTCGGGAGCGGTTGTCTGACGCGCTGGACGAGGCGGAACAGGGCGTCAACGTGATCATCGAGCGCCGCGGCACGCGCTTTCGCCTGTCCGTGGCTTCGGACGCGCCCCGGCGCAGTCGGCGACGAAAGCCGAAGATCGAAGTGCTCGATCCTGCGGTTGCCGATGGGCAGTGGAGCTGGACGTGGACGCCCCGTAGCCTGAGCTTGAGGGCGCGGAAGCGCCGGTGATCCTGCTCGACACGCACGCGCTCATCTGGCTCGATCAGGGTCGTAGTCGCGTGGCGCCCTTGCTGCGTGGCGGGCGGCGCCTGTATATCTCGCCGGCAAACCTCCTCGAGCTGCAATTCCTGGAAGAAGCCGGACGTCTCAGGCTGCCAAGAGGCGACGCTCAAACGCTCGCGGTCGACGAGCGCTGGACGCTCGACGATCCGCCTGCGGCATCGTGGTTCGGCTCCGCGCTCGATCTCTCATGGACGCGTGACCCATTCGATCGACTGATTGCCGCGCACGCGCGACTTCGGGGGTGGAGGCTGGCGACGGCCGATGAACTGCTGCTGAAGGGCCTCGGTCCGAGGCACACGCTCGAACTCTGAATCGGCTGAGACGAGCACTGACTCCCGCTATAATCCCGGCACTCCAGGGGAGGGTGCTGTGCGAATGCTTCACGCGCGCCGACGGACGATTCTTTTTCTCACGGTCTTCAGTGCGGCCGGCTTTCTGGTCGTGCGCGAAATAGCGGCGCAGAACCGCAGCACCGTGATGGCCCCGTACTTCGAGGTCGATCCGCTGTGGCCCAAGCCGCTGCCCAATCATTGGGTGCTCGGGTCGTCAATCGGCGTCTCGGTCGACGATCGCGATCACATCTGGATGATCCACCGTGGCTCGGGGACGCTCGCCGAGAAGGAGCGGGCGCTCGAGTCGCACCTCTCCGACGAATGCTGCGCCGCCGCGCCGCCGGTGCTCGAGTTCGATCCGGAAGGCACGCTCGTCGGTCATTGGGGCGGGCCCGGGGAGGGCTACGAGTGGCCCTCGTCGAATCACGGCATCACCGTCGACCACAAGGGCAACGTCTGGATCGGCGGCAACGGCGACGGTGACTCGCAGGTCCTCAAGTTCACGAAGGGCGGGAAGTTCCTCCTGCAGATCGGCCACGCCAACGCGCGGAAGGGGCCCCTGAACAAGGATGGCAAACCGACGTATGTTGGCGGCAGCAACGATCAGCAGGCGTTCGGACGCGTCGCCAAGATCTTCGTCGACCCCGCGGCCAACGAGGCCTACCTCGCCGACGGCTACCTGAACAAGCGCGTCGCCATCGTCGACGCCGACACGGGAAAGTTCAAACGGTATTGGGGCGCGTACGGCAACAAACCTGACGACACGGATCTCGGTCCCTACAAGCCGGAGGCGCCGCCCGCGCAGCAGTTCCGCACGCCGGTGCACTGCGCGGATCTTTCGAACGACGGGCTCGTGTATGTCTGCGATCGCAAGAACAACCGGCTGCAGGTGTTCAAGAAGGACGGCACGTTCGTGAAAGAGGCGTTCTTCGCGAAGAACAGTCTTGGCGATGGATCCGTCTTCGACGTGGCGTTCTCGAAGGATCCGGCGCAGACCTACGTGTTCATGGCCGACGGCAACAACATGAAGATCCGCATCCTGCGCCGCGACACGCTCGAGGAGATCACCAGTTTTGGCGACGGCGGGCGGCAGCCGGGTCAGTTCTACGCCGTGCACAGCATCGCGATCGATTCGAAGGGGAACCTCTATACGACTGAGACCTATGAAGGAAAGCGCATCCAGAAGTTCGTCTACAAAGGGCTTCGCCCGGTCGCGAAACGGGAGCAGGGTACGGTCTGGCCACGATGAGCCACGAAGAGAAACGGAGCATATGGGCCACGGAGATCCCGAAGATCACGAAGGTTGAAAACGCGGATGCCAGCAGCCATCCGCTATAATTCGCCACCCGTATGACTCTGACCAGAGCTGCTCTCGCTGCAATCTCGTTCTTGTTCGTCGCGTCGCTTGGGGCGCAGAGTGGGCCGCCTAGCCTACGCCAAGGCTCCGGTGGTCCGCCGAAGCCTACGGCGAAGGCGGAAGGCGGCCCCTACGATACGGCAGGGCCCCCGAAGGGTGGCTCCTACGATCTCGGTGAATGGCGCACCTACGGCGGTGACCTGGGGAGCGCTCGCTATCGCGCCTTCGATCAGATCAACAAGGGCAACTTCAACGCGCTCGAAGTGGCGTGGCGCCTCAAGACCGACAACCTCGGTCCGCGCCCCGAGTACAACTTCCAGTCGACGCCGTTGATGGTGGGCGGATGGATCTACACGACCGCGGGAACCCGTCGCGCGGTCGTCGCGCTCGACGCTGCGACCGGCGAGATGAAGTGGATCCACAGCGAGGAAGAAGGCAAGCGCGGTGAATCGGCGCCGCGCCAGTTGTCGGGCCGCGGCCTCGCGTACTGGTCCGATGGCCGATCCGCACGAATCATCTACGTCACGCCGGGCTACCGCATGGTGGCACTCGACGCGAAGACGGGCGCGCTCGTCACGTCGTTCGGCAAGAACGGGATCGTCGATCTGAAGCTCGACGACGACCAGGACATGGATCCGATCACCGGCGACATCGGCCTGCACGCTGCGCCGGTCATCGCCAAAGACGTCATCATCATCGGCGCGGCGCATACCGAGGGCAGCCGCCCGATCAGCCGCCGCAATGAGAAAGGGTACGTGCGGGGCTTCGATGTGCGCACCGGCAAACGTCTCTGGATCTTCCACACGATTCCCGAGCCAGGCGAATTCGGCAGCGACACATGGGAGCAGGACGCCGAGTCCTACACCGGCAATGCCGGCGTGTGGGCGCAGATCAGCGTGGACGAGGAACTCAACACCGTGTTTCTGCCGGTCGAGATGCCGACCGGCGACTACTACGGCGGCCATCGTCCCGGTGCAGGACTCTTTGGCGAGAGTCTCGTCGCTGTCGATCTCAGGACTGGCAAGCGCAAGTGGCACTACCAGTTCATTCATCACGGCATCTGGGATTGGGATCTGCCGTGCGCGCCGATCGTCGCGGATCTGACGATCGACGGGCGCATGCGCAAGATCGTGGCGCAGCCGACGAAGCAGGGCTGGCTGTACGTCTTCGATCGCGTTACCGGCGAGCCGGTCTGGCCGATCGAGGAGCGTGCGGTCGAGCAGTCGAACGTGCCGATGGAGAAGTCGTGGCCGACGCAGCGATTCGTCAGCAAGCCGCCGGCGTACGAGCGTCAGGGAGTCGCCGTCGACGATCTGATCGACTTCACCCCGGAGTTGCGCGCCGAAGCAGTGAAGCTCGTCTCGCGCTTCAAGGTCGGTCCGATCTTCACCCCCCCGGTCGTGAGCACATGGCCCGGGCCGCTGGCGACCCTGATGCTGCCCGATGCGACCGGCGGTGCCAACTGGCAGGGCGGCTCGTACGATCCAGAGACCGGCGTCTTCTACATCTTCACGAACACCTCCGTCGTCGCGCTCGGTCTCGTGCCCGGCAGTGATCGGCCGCAGAAGCCGTCGGACATGGCGTACGTCCGCGGCCAGGCCGTCGATCCCGCGAACCCGAAGGCGCCGGCAGTGGCGACAACGGTACAGGGCTTGCCGCTGATCAAGCCGCCGTACGGTCGCATCACGGCGATCGATCTGCACAAGGGCGAACTGCTGTGGCAGGTGGCTCACGGCGACACGCCCGACAACGTTCGCAATCATCCTCTGCTCAAAGGTCTGAACATCCCGCGCACGGGTCGAGCGGGGCGCATCGGCACGCTGGTCACGAAGTCGCTCGTGATCGCCGGGGAAGGGGGCATGGTCACGCTCCCAGATGGCCGGCGGGGCGCCATGCTGCGCGCGTACGACAAGAAAACGGGGCAAGATGCAGGCGCCGTCTACATGCCCGCGCCGCAGACCGGATCGCCGATGACGTACATGCTCAATGGGCGTCAGTACATCGTCGTTGCGATCAGCAATCAGAATTTCCCCGGCGAGTTGATTGCGTTCAGGCTGCCGATGTCGTAATGGAAAACGCAAAATGCAAAATGCAAATGAAGTGCAGTGTAGGGCGGGTCTTGCTTTTTAGACCCGCCGTCACGACATTTTCGAATTAGATTGATCGTGTGAAGAAGCTCGCGCTCCTCCTCGCATTCGTCCTGGCGCCAATCGTTCTGGCTGCGCAGGGACCTGAGAAATTCGTCGGCCCGTCTTCCCAGACGCTCTATCAACTGTTCGTCGAGTACTGGGAGTGGCGCCTGGCGCAGCAGCCCGAGCTGGCCACCCGCTTCGGCCGCGTCGATCACAACGATCGCTGGCGCGACTGGTCGAAGACCGCGCGCGAGCGGATGCGGCGGGATCGTGAGGAGTTCCTGCAGAAGGCGATCTACCTCGAGCCGGGCAACCTCAATGCCGCCGACCGGCTCAGCGCGCGGCTGATGATCTCGGAGCTGCAGACGCAGCTCGAGGCCGAGCCGTATCTCGAGCTCGTTCAACGGACGTCGCAGTCCGACGGCGCGCACAACGACGTGTTCGGCACGATCGATGCGATGCCGTCGCGCACGGTGAAAGACTACGAGAACATCATCACCCGCCTGCGCGCCCTGCCGGCCTACGTCGATCGGACGATCGATCTGATGCGCGAGCAGCTCGCCGCCGGACTCGCCCAGCCGGCGATCGTGATCGATCTCACGCTCGATCAGATCGTCGCGCAACGTGAGGCGTCGCCCGATCAATCACCGCTGTTGAACGCGTTCAAGCGTTTTCCAGGCGATATCAGTCCGGCCGACCAGGGGCGCCTGCGCTCCGACGCGCGCAAGGCGTACGAGCAGCAGTTCGTGGCGAGCTGGACGAAGCTGGAGACGTTTCTGCGCGAGACGTATCGTCCGCACGCGCGGACTGGCATCGGTCTTGGCTCGCTGAAGAACGGACGCGCGGCCTACGCCGGGTTGATTCACGCCTACACCACGACGCGGATGGAGCCGGAGCGGATTCATCAACTCGGCCTCGACGAAGTTGCGCGCATCGAGAAGGAGATGGCGCGACTCGCCCGCGAGGCCGGCTTCACCGGTTCGGTGACCGACTACGAGAAGCAGCTCGGCGCGCAGCCCGGCATGCGCTTCACGGGCCAGGAGGAGATGCTGCAGTACGCGCGCGACGTGCTCGCGCGCGTGCAGCCTGCACTGCCGCGCCTCTTCATTCGCGTGCCGAAGATGACCGTCGGCGTGCGCCCGATTCCGGCGGATCGCGAAGCGTCGACGGCGTCGAACTACACCGTGGGGACCGCCGATGGATCGCGGCCGGCGTGGTTCAACATGAACACCTACCGGCCGCAGGATCAGTTCAAGTACACGATCCCCGCGCTGGTCTTGCACGAGTCGGTGCCCGGACATCACTTGCAGATCGGGCTGGCCCGCGAGCTGCCCGGCCTGCCGGATTTCCGGCGCGCCTACGGGGCGTCGGCGTTTTCAGAAGGCTGGGCGCTCTACGCCGAATCGCTGGGACAGGAGATTGGCGCGTACACGGACCTGTCCACTCGCTTCGGTCAGCTGGCAAGCGAGCAGTTCCGCGCGGTGCGTCTCGTGGTCGATACCGGCATTCACGCGATGGGATGGTCGCGCGACCGCGCGCGCGAGTACTTCGCGCTGCACGCGCCCGCGCAGTCGCTGGCGGAAGTCGATCGCTACATCGCGCGCCCGGGACAGGCGCTGGCGTACAAGCTCGGTCAGCTGAAGATTGTCGAATTGCGGCACAGGGCCGAGCAGAAGCTCGGAGCGAAGTTCGACATCCGCGAATTCCACGATGTCGTGTTGAGGAACGGCACGTTGCCGCTCGACCTCCTCGAAGACGAGGTCGACGCGTACATCACGTCGAAGACCAGATAGTACGCGGGGGCTCGAGCCCCCGCGCTACGGATTCCTAGCGTGCAGGTGTCGGGGCAGATGCCGGCATCGCGAACAGGAATCGCTGCCCATCCTTGCTGACGTTCTTCCACTGCATCGGGTTTCCGGGGAGCGGCCCTGGCAGTGAGAACAGCATTCTCGGCGTGCCTGCCTTGAACGTGGGCGCCGTCTCGACGTCGACCGCCATGACCTCCCAGTTGCGGGTCATGTAGTACAGCTCTTTGCCGTCCTGCCGCCAGGTGACCATGCCGGTCGCGCCGTCCGTCGAAACTCGCACGGCCGGACCCGTGGGGGCGTCAGGTTTGCTCGCGTCGAACGGACGCACGTACACGTCCAACTTGTCCACGTCGGCTTCGTTCGACAGAAACGCGACGTAGCGATTGTCGGGCGAGAAGCGGCCCTGCGTCACGTCGTAGTCCTCTCGCAGCCAATCGATCTCTTTCCGATCGATCGCCTTCGTGTTCGCGTCGAGTGGGACCATCACCAGCACGCCGGTGTAGAAGGTGAGGAACTTCCCGTCCGGCGACCAGTCGGTCAGAACCATTCCGGCGCCAGGCGTGTACTGGAACAGCAACTCCTCTTGTCCCGTTCCATCGGCTGGTTTTCGATAGATGCCGGCGAGGCTCTCGCGTGTCGACACGTACGCGACCTGCTTCCCGTCCGGCGACCAGATCGGCGCGTTTTCAGGAGACGTGTCGTCGGTGATCGGCGTGCCCTTGCCGCTGGCGAGATCCATCGTCCAGATATCGGTATTGCCGGTCTTCGGATCGTTTCGCATGAGCACAGCGTGCGTGCCGTCGGGAGAGAGATTGGGCTGGTTGTAAAAACCCGGCTCGCCGATCTTGTTGACGACCTTTCCCGTCCGGTCGTAGAGCGTGAGTTGGCGCAGCTGCGGACGCGGAACCGCGATCACGAATCGATCGCCATTGCGAGTGACGCTCGTCGTCCCCGGCCCGACACCCGGAGCGATATCCGCAGAAGGACGAAACAACAACCGGGGTTTTGAGAACGCGGGCGGAGTTCCAGCGCCAACTTCGACGGCCATGATTCCGCGGTCTGCTGCGAGGTAGTAGAGCTCTTTTCCGTCACGGCGCCAGAACACCATTCCCGTGCCGCCTTGATCGGAGACCTGCCGCGGACCGGCGGCTGGAGCAGAGCCAGCGGCAGCCGCAGGATCGAACGGAATGACGTAGACCTCGAAGCGTCCTGACGTGTTCGCGGTGTACGACATGAAGCGACTGTCAGGCGAAAGCCGTGGCCCCTGCATCTGAGATTTGCTGCGGACCACTTCAATCGGCTTCCGCTCTCCCTCGATCTCGACCGGCAATGCGTACAGCCCGCCACCCGAGAGGTCGGTCGAGAAGTACGTCAGATACCGGCCGTCCTGAGACCAGTCGGTGAGCGTCATCGGTGCCGAGTTCTTGTAGAGGAGTTCCTCGGTTCCTTCGCCGCTCGACGGCTTGCGATAGACGCCGAAGTACCCATCTCTAAGAGCGACATATGCGACCGACGCTCCATCCGGAGACCACGCCGGTGAGTTTGCCCCCTCGCGCGCCTTGCTCGAGGTGATCTGCCGTCCTCTGCCGCTTGCAATATCGATGATCCAGAGGTCGTTGGTCTCCTTGTCCAGATCGGGCTTGATCACGGCCATGCGGGTCGCATCGGGCGAGAACACCGGCTGGTTGTAGATGTCGCGCGAGCCCACCACGCCGAGCACTTTGCCCTCGCGATCGAAGAGCGTCAGCACGCGTGAGTTGACCTCCATGATCTGCGAGATGACTCTCGCCCGTTCGGCCGGGTCGCGCGGAAGCTGCGCCTCTCCGGGAGTTGCGGTCAGCAGAACGGCGTACGCGACGACTATTGCGACGACAAGCGAAGTGCGTTTCATGTCGAGTCTCCTTGTAAACGAGCCATCAGGCGACTCAACAGTTCTGAGGACAGGCGGAAACGACTCGGCCGTCGGGCAGCGTCATCGTGCGAAGCAAACCCGAATGTGAGCCGTTGCGCGCGCGGCTGACCTCGGCGGTGACCGGCTTGCCGATCGCCTTTTCGATATCGGCCTTGGTGATGTCGCGGGCACGGAAGAAGCTCGGGGGGGGGCCTTCGATCGACCACTCCTCGACCTCTGCACCTCGCTTGGCGTCCATCGCGACGTTGATGTGCGGATTCCTCCAATCCATCTTCGTGAGCGGACCGGTCAGCGTCACGCGATCGTTGAAGTCGAACAGGGCCGACATGTTGTGATGTGCCCACGCGGATCCCGCCAGCAACGCTGCCAGCACGACGAAAGCGGCGGTTCTGAACGTCATCGAAGCCTCCTGCTGCGTGGAATACGGCTGTTACGCCGAGAAGTTCGAGGGTTCCACCTCTCAGACGTTGGAAGTCCGATTCGCGTTGGGGGCAGGTGGGCTGTTATTCGATCCGCAGCACGACGGTGGGGTCGATGCTCGCGCCGCGGAAGGCCGGCACGACGGTCGCGACAAGCCCAGTGATGCCGAGCAGCAGCGCCGAACCCGCAAACGTGAGCGGATCGGTGGTGCCGACCTCGAACAGCCATGATTGCAGCAGCCGTGTGCCCGCGAACGCGGCTCCGAGACCGATCGCGACGCCAAGGGCGGTGAGGAGCGCGGCACTCCGGACGACACCAAGCACGACGGTCATCCGGCGCGCACCGAGCGCCATTCGCACCCCAATCTCACGGAGTTGTTGCGCGACCGAATAGGAGAGGACCGCGTACAACCCGACCGCTGCAATCAGCAGCGTCAAGAGCGCGAGCGCGCCGATGAGCGTCAACTGCGTGTTCCGGTTCAGCAGCTCCGCGTCGAACAGCTCGCTCATCGACCGGATTCGCGAAACCGGTTCGTCGGCATCCACCGCCCACACCGCTTGACGCACAGCCGCTGACAGCGCAAGGGGATCTGCCGTTGTGCGAACGACCAGTTGTTGCGGCCAGAAGAACGGTGCGTTGAGGGTGCTCTGATTGGCCGCGACGTAGATCTCGGGCTCAGCCGCGGTGTCGATGCCCATCTGCCGCATGTCGCCGACCACGCCGACGATCGTGAGCCACGGATTCCGCGTAGGGTTCCCGATGACGATGCGTTGTCCGATGGGATCCTGGTCGGGGAAATGCAATCGCGCGAGCTTCTCATTGATGATCGCGGCGAGCGGTGCGCCGGCCGTATCGCGCGCCTCGAACTCGCGTCCGCGCCGCACCGGCACGTCGAGCGTGGCGAAGTACCCCGCGCTGACGACGCGATCGCTCACGATGAAGCGATTGAACTCTTCGGGCCGTGGCGCCGGTCGGCCTTCGATGGCGATGAGCGCCCGTCCTCCCTTGAACATCAGCGGCGGATAATTGGCGTAGGCGGCGCGAGTCACCCCGGGCAGCGCGCGGACGCGCTCCAGGACGCCCTCGCAGAACCGTGTCCGTTCCGGCAGCGCTGCATATCTCGAAGGCGGCAGCACCGTCTCGGCCAGGAGCACATGTTGCGCGTTGAACCCGGGATCGACCGCGAGGACCTTGGCGTAGCTGCGGAGCAGCAGCCCGGCGGCCACGAGCAGGACGACGGTCATCGAGATCTCGGCAATCACGAGAAGGCTGCGAAGACGACGGCTGGCCGTCGTGGTTCGTCCACTCGACGATCGCAGCGCTTCCTCTAGTCCGGTGTGCACGGCAGCCAACGCGGGAGCGGATCCGATCGCGAGCACGATCAGCGCCGCGATGCCCGCAGTGAACAGCAGCACGCTGGAATCGATTCGCAGAATGCTTGTCGATGGGAGGGTGGGAGGCAGCAATCGGCTCAGATAGGAGAACGTTGCGACCGACAGCGCCACGCCCAGCGCCGCACCCGCACCGGCAAGTACCGCGCTCTCGGTCAGGAGCTGACGGGCGAGTCGCGCGTGGCCTGCGCCCAGTACCTTGCGCAACGCGATCTCCTTACGTCGCGCCGCCCCCCGCGCCAGCAGCAGATTGGCGAGGTTCGCGCACGCTGTCAGCAACACCAGGCCCACGGCAACGAGAAGCATCGCCATCGTCGGCCGTGCCTCACGTGTCAGGTGTTCGTGCAGTTGCGTGACCGAGATTCGCAAGCGGTTCTTGGTCGCCGGGTATTGCTGCTCCAGCTTCCGCGCAATGGGCTGCATCTCGGCTTGCGCTTGCGCCAGCGACGTCTCCGGTTTCAGACGCGCGAGCACATCGAGGAAATAGTTGCCAGGTTCTGCGAGCTCCTGAGGCGTGAAGCGAGCCGGCACCCACACGACCGCTTCTTTGAACGGAAACTGGAAATCGGGCGGAACGACGCCGACCACGGTATGGCTCAATCCGTTGAGGGCGATCGTGCGGCCTATGAGATTCGGATCCGCGCCGAATCGTGAGCGCCACAGCCGCTCGCTGACGACCACCACCGGAGCTGCATCTGGTCGATCGTCGCCCGCATCGAGCGTGCGGCCGAGGATCGGTTGCATCCCGAGAACCGCAAATACATTGGCCGTCGTTCTGACTCCGGCCAGCTTCGCCGGTTCGCCATTGCCGGTGAGGTTGTAGGCATTCGTGTAGAACGCGGCCAGGTCGCTGAACGATCGGCTCTGTTCTTTCCATGCGACGTAGTCGGCGGGTGAGGGCTCAACGCGCGTCGGGCCGCGGTTCGCGGAGAAATCGTCCCAGATGAGAACGAGGCGGTCGGGATCAGGAAAGGGAAGAGGGCGCAGGACAACGGCTCTGACGAGGCTGAAGATCGCAGTGTTCGCGCCGATGCCGAGTGCGAGCAGGACGATGGCCGCGGCAGCGAAGCCTGGGCTCTTTCTCAGTCCGCGGACGCCGTAGTGAAGATCCTGACCCAGCGACTCGAACCACGTTTTCATGTCGTGGTTAGACGACACCGAATCAGGATCGGTTGGTATCGGCAGGCTTCCGAGCGCGCACGAACGCGCTCGTCACTCGACCGTTGACGAGCGGAGCGATGCGATCGACGTCGAGTCCGGACGCGCTGAGAAACGTCCGCGCATCTTCGATGTCATAGACGCGTGTCGTCTCGATCTCGATGTCGACGAAACCCGCAGCCGTCAGCGTGGCTCGGTATTCATCATCGGTGAGCGCGCCGGCGATGCAGCCCACCCACAGTTCCATCGATCGCCGCGCGTCTGCGGGAATCTCCCCGCGCATCACGACGTCGGAGACGGCGAACCGTCCGCCAGGTTCGAGCACGCGGAACGCTTCGCGCAGCACGAGATCTTTGTCGGCGGAGAGATTGATGACGCAGTTGGAGATAATCACGTCGACCGAGTTGTCCGGGAGCGGCACGCGTTCGATCTCGCCCTCGAGGAACTCGAGGTTGCTGACGCCGGCCGTGCGTGCGTTCTCGCGAGCAAGCGCGAGCATTTCGTCGGTCATGTCGAGTCCGTAGGCGTACCCCGTCGGCCCGACGCGCCGTGCACTCAGGATGACGTCGATACCACCGCCGCTGCCAAGGTCGAGTACCGTCTCGCCTTCATGAAGCGTCGCCAGAGCCGTCGGATTACCGCAGCCGAGCGACGCGCGGACCGCCGCGGCGGGAAGGGTGCTGGTCTCGCTGTCGCTGTAAAGGTTCGACGAGATGGGATCGCAGCACGCGCATCCGCAGGTCGCCGCATCACCATCGGCGGCCCGTCGCGCCGCGTCCGCGTACCGTTCTTTCACAGCGTTGGTGATCGATTCCATTCATGGCCTCATGGATAGAGCGCGGGCTTCATCACGCCGATCGCGTCACCCGGTCCGGATGAATGATCGAACTGCGCGTACAGCACTCCGCGAAGAGAAACTTCAGGAGCCGCTCGAGGGCTTCGGTGTTCGCCGTGTACCAGAGAAACGTCCCTTGACGTCTCACGTTGACCACGTATTCCCGCTTCAGCCGGTCCAGATGATGCGAGAGGGTCGAGGGGGTGATGTCGAGCGCGGTGCCGATCTCGCCGGCGATCATGCCGGACGGATGGGCGGTGAGCAGGAGGCGAACGATACGCAGTCTCGGTTCCGTGCCCATCGCCGCGAGCATGTCGGCCAGTTGAACGGTTTCGCGGTCGGTGATCGTGGCCACGACCGCACTATATCAATATTTCCACAAATACCGAAATAGTCGGTTTTGGTGTATTCTCCAGCCTGTTTTCAAGCGTACGGTTTGATGTTCCTGACGAAGAATTCAGAGACTCTTCAGGACTATTTGTTCGACGGGTCAGCTACGATTCTTGGGTAAGAAAACGGTTCTGTCAGGGAGGAACCACGTATGAAGCGTCTCCTGGTTGTTGGCCTGGTCGCGGCAGCGAGCCTCGTTGGCGCGCAGGCATACGCCCATCACTCCTTTGCGGCCACGTATCTGGAAGATCAGACCGTGACCATCGAAGGCGAGCTGGTGCAGTTCCTGTTCAGGAATCCACACTCCTTCGTGCACGTCATGGTGAAGGAGAAGGATGGATCCATGGTGCGCTACGCCGTCGAATGGGGTGGCGCCGGTCAGCTTGGTGGCCAGGGCGTTACCAGAGAAACGCTGAAGGCCGGCGACCACGTGATCATTTCGGGCGCACCGGGTCGCAACCCGAAAGATCACCGCATTCGCATGGTCACGCTGCATCGTCCGAAGGACGGCTTCGGGTGGGGCAAGCGTCCAGGCGAGACAGTCGACTAGATCGACGCGGGCCGCACACGTACGGCCACAAACGTAGGGCCGCCTTCAGGCGGCCCTTTTTTTTTGAGGGCCACCTGAAGGTGGCCCCTACGTCAAGGCAGCTGCGTCGAGGCAGCTACGTCAAGGCAGCCGCGCGACCGCGGCCTTGACCTGCTGCGCGCCCTCGTTGCCTTCGGTCCACGCCAACACCAGCTCGTTGCCGCTGCGCGCTACGCGCGGGTATCCGCTCACTCCGCCCTGACCGTCTGCGATCGTGATCGACGCTGACCGCGCCCCCGATCGCTCGACGCGCCGCATCTTGACCTGGCTGCGCCCGGCCGCGAACTCCACCCACGTGGCCACGGCCGACCCGTCGTCGAGCAGGGTGATGCCGACGTATCCACGTGACACCTGATCCTCGAGCTGAATCGGCGCGCTCCACGTGCGGCCCGCATCCGACGAGAAGGCCGCGAACGATCGCCCCTTGTTGTCCTTGGCGTTGAACCACGCGACGGCGACCTGACGTCCGTGAGCGCTCAGCGCCGGCCCGTTCACCGGACACGAGTCGATCTCCCAGCCGTCGTCGTGGACAGCGGTCGCGTCGGTCCACTTGCTGCCTTCGAGACGCGTGACGGCGATATTGCGAATCTCTTTCTCGCTGCGATCGCGGAATGCCGTGACGGCGCCATCGTCGGTCACGACGGCGGCGGTGCTGCAGCACTCGCACACGCGCTTGTTCACCATCGCCTCGCTCGTCGGCTTCCACCCCGCATCGAACGTTGCTGCGTAGAGCGACACCACGCCGCCTTCGGGATCGGTCGTGTTGTTCTCCTGATCGCGTGCGTCGAGCCAGACGAGGCCGAGACCGCCGGCAGCGGGCTCGAACATCGAGACGAAGCCATGCTGCGTTTTCGTCTTGTCGCGATGCGGCTTGACCGCTTGCGACCACGTCTTCCCCTCGTCCTTCGAGTAGGCGAGGAGGATGTCGTACCCCTCGGCCAGCAGGTTGGTCGTGAGATACCAGTTGGAGACGAGCGTCCCGTCTTTCAGGCGCATCACGGTCGGTGTGTCGGCGGAGCTCAGGAACCAGTTGCTCCCGGATGCGACGCGTTTGACCTCGGACCATCCGGTCGGCGTGCGTTCGGCGAACTTCAGTGTGGCGGCCTTATCGCCCTGCTCAACCCAGCTCAGAAGCGCGCCGCGGCTGGAGACAGTGAACTGCGGCTCCATGCTGTGCGTCCCGACCGGCAGCGTCAGCGGTTCGACCTTGACCGCCCACGATGGCGGAGTCGATGTGCCGGCGCTCGCCGCCGGTTGTGTGGATGAGGACGAAGGCGGGCCACAGGACGCGGCCACAATGCCGCCGATGATAACGATGACGAGAGCGCGGTCGAAGATCATAGTTGGAGCTTAATATACTAGCCGTCATGTTTCGACCGGGGCTGGCGGCGTTGACCGTCCTGCTCGTGAGCGGCATCGCGCTGCGCGCGCAGGATTCGACGCCTCGCATCTGGCAGGGTATCTACACCACGGCGCAGGCCGAGCGCGGAAAGGTGACGTTCACCACCGCCTGCCTTCGTTGTCATGGTGCGGACCTGTCCGGAACCACGGCGCCTGCGCTCAAGGGCGAGCGATTCCAAGCCACGTGGGGCGGCGATACCGTCGAAGGGCTTTTCGGGAAGATCCGCGACACGATGCCGCCCAACTTCGGCACTGTCGTCGACGATCAGGCCAAGCTCGATGTGGTGGCCTTCATCCTTCAGACCAACGGTTATCCTGCGGGCTCGACCGACCTCGTGATCGACAGCCCGGATCTCTCGGCATCGCAGATCCTGAAGAAGGGCGAGCAGGCGACGGTGCAGAACTTCTCGCTGGTCCAGACCGTCGGCTGTCTGACGCGCGAGAACGACAAGTGGATGCTGACGCGGACCGCCGAACCGATGACGGCCCGCGACGAGACGCCGTCGGCCCAGGCGCTGGCGAGCGCCACCAACCGCCCGTTGGGGACGAAGACATTCCTGCTCTTGAGCACGAAGCCGTTCGACCCTGAGAAGCACGCGGGCCACAAGATGGAAGCGCGCGGACTGATCTACAACGAACCGGGTGATCTGCGCCTGACGCTTACCTCGTTGCGGATGGCAGGAGCCTGCCAGTAAGACGTAGGGTCCGGCTTCAGCCGGACTGCGTACGTAGGGTCCGGCTGCAGCCGGCCTGCGTACGTAGGGTCCGGCTGCAGCCGGACCTTTCCCATCTCAATTGATCGAACAGCTCCCCGGCCCGCGCGGATCACCGCAGTGTCCGCACGCACCAACCTCTGACATCGCTGACGTCGATCCGCCGTTGGCGGTGTGCGCGGCGAACACAGACAGGCGGCGCTGCAGCTCCTTGCTGTGACACGAGGGGCATTCGGGAGCATCACCGCCGCGAACGAGTGCTTCGAACTCGTGGTCGCATTCCTTGCAGGCGTATTCGTAGAGAGGCATACCTTCGATCATACCTGACGCCAGGATTCTTTCGGGCCGGCAAGAGCGATCATCGCGGCGAGGGCGGCGTCCTTCTGATCTTTCCCCCATGGCGGCCCGACCAGTTTGCCGAGCATCTCGATACTCTTCTCGAGCGTGTGCGGTGCGGCCGTCAGCGCGCGTGCGGCGTGATCGTGGAGCTGCTTCTCGGGGATCGCCACGAGGTGCTGACCGCACTCGGTCGTTGCGCGTGCGAGCGCGTCGCGGAACATCACACCCTCGGCTTTGTGCATGCGGACGTGCACCGCCAGGATCTCATCGACGGTCCAATCGGGCATCGGCGGCCCCATGAGCACCCCGCAGCCCGAGACGTCATGACCGCTGTGCGCAGCGCGAGCCAGCGCATCGCGCAACTCCCGCACGGCATGCTGGCGGGCTGCATCGAGCCCGCGTTCGACCAGACGCTTCGCATCGTGGGCGGAGAGATGCTCGGCCGCGTGATAGGGTTGCTTCGCCCACGACGCGTCCTCCTCCTCGACGAGCTCGAGACGACGCCGGTCTATGACTTCGAGCGAACACGGGCTGGCGCCAAGGACGACGAGCGAGGCCCAGCCCGAATGCGCTTTCAAACCAAATGCGACATTCATGATTCAGTGCGTCACTGTGCGCACAGCCGCTCGGCGATGACGCGGGCCATCAGCGATTCCCCCCTGAACGGAATGATGCACCGACCGCGTGTAAACCGCCACCTACGGATGGGTTACCCGGATGTGACAGTCGTCACGTTCGATTGGTGACGGACGCGACTCGTCCGAGCCTCGCCCGTCGTCGACACTGATCGACAGCAACAGGGAGGATGCGTGATGACTCGATTGGTGGTCGCCCTTGCACTCGTGAGCTCGCTGCTCTCGGCCGTCGACGACGTGCTGACCTTTCTCGACTCGCTTCGCGATCCAGGTCCGGCCCTCGCCAGTGCAATGACGCAGCTGCTGCAGACGGCCGTGCCATCAAGTGAGTGCGTCGAGGTCGCTCAACGATGACCGAAGGGCTGGCTCTAAAGTCGGTGCGATCCGTCCGAGGCGTGTCGGTGCGAACCTGACTGACACGAGTCGGTGCGATCCTGGCTGACACGAGTCGGTGCAATCCTGACGATTGTCGGTGCGATCCCGCTGGCGTCAGTCGGTGCGATCCTGCTGACGGCTGTCGGTGCGGTTTTGCGCGGGACGGTCGATGCAAGATCGCACCGACCCGCGCCAGCCGGATCGCACCGATCCGCGTCAGCGGGATCGCACCGACCCGCGCCAGCCGGATCGCACCGACCCGCGCCAGTAGGATCGCACCGACTGATGTCAGTGAGACCGCGTCAGGAGACGACCCGTTATACTGGAAGGATGTCTTCTCTCCGTAAGGCTGCCCAGATTGCCAACCCGCTGCGTCGAAACGTGGCGATCATTGCTCATGTCGACCATGGAAAAACCACGTTGGTGGATGCGCTGCTGCGTCAGAGCGGCGCGTTTCGTGCCAACCAGCAGGTGGCCGAGCGGGTGATGGACAGCATCGACCTCGAGCGTGAGCGCGGCATCACCATCCTGGCCAAGAACACCGCCGTTCATTACGACGATCTCCTCATCAACATCGTCGACACGCCCGGGCACGCGGATTTTGGCGGGGAAGTGGAGCGGACGCTCTCGATGGTCGACGGTGTCATGCTGCTGGTGGATGCGTCGGAAGGGCCGCTGCCGCAGACGCGCTTCGTTCTTCGCAAGGCGCTGGAGCGCGGGCTTCCGCCGATCGTCGTGCTGAACAAAATCGATCGCTCCGACGCGCGGCCGCAGGAAGTGCTGAACGAGGTCTACGATCTCTTCATCGATCTCGACGCCACCGAGGAGCAGATCGAGTTTCCGGTGTTGTACGCGAACGCGCGGGCGGGGACGGCCGGTAAGGAATTGTCTGCGCCCGGCGAGAACCTGCGACCGCTGTTCGAAGCGATCGTGGATCACGTGCCGCCGCCGAGAGGCGATCGGGCCGCGCCGCTGCAGATGCTGGTCGCGAACCTCGATTCGAGCGACTACCTGGGGCGAATCGCGATCGGCCGGGTCTTCAACGGCACCGTGAAACTGAACGACCAGGTGAGCGTGCTGAAGCTTGACGGCAGCGAGCAGCAGACCAAGGTGACGAAGCTCTTTGCCTTCGACGGCCTGAAGCGCGTCGAGATCGATCACGCCACCGCCGGCGACATCGTCTGTCTCGCCGGCATCGACGACATCACCATCGGCGAAACGATCGCCGACGCGGAGCACAAGCTCCGCATTCCACCGATTGCCGTCGACGAGCCGACGGTGTCGATGATCTTCGGCGTCAACACGTCACCGATGGCCGGGCGCGACGGGCAGTATGTGACCTCTCGCAACCTGCGCGATCGGCTGGCGCGCGAGCTGCTCGGCAACGTCTCGGTGCGAGTCGAGGACACCGATTCGCCCGAGCAGATGAAAGTGATCGGCCGCGGCGAACTGCAGCTGTCGATTCTCATCGAGATGATGCGTCGCGAAGGCTACGAGGTGCAGGTGTCACGGCCCGACATCGTGACCAGGATGCTCAACGGCGTTCGCAGCGAACCGGTGGAGGATCTCGTGATCGACGTGCCCGAGGAATTCCAGGGCGTGGTGATCGCACAAGTGGGGACGCGACGCGGCGTCATGACCAAGATGGTCAATCACGGCAGCGGCCGCGTGCGTCTCGAGTTCCGCATTCCTGCCCGTGGCTTGATCGGGTTCAGGTCGCAGTTCCTCACCGACACCAAGGGGACCGGCATCATGAACCACCTCTTTGCGGGGTGGGAGCCGTGGCATGGGGCCATCCCATCTCGTGCGACTGGTGCACTGGTGGCCGATCGCGCGGGCGTCACCACTGCATACGCGATCTACAACCTGCAGGAACGCGGCGAGATCTTCGTCGAGCCGGCGACCAGCGTCTACGAGGGGATGATCATCGGCGAGAACTCGCGCCCGAACGACATCGATGTGAACGTCACCAAGGAGAAGAAGCAGACGAACATGCGCGCGTCGACCGCCGATGAGGCCATTCGTCTCATCCCGCCCCGCCTGCTCAGCCTCGAACAGGCGATCGAGTTCATCAACGACGACGAGCTCGTCGAAGTGACGCCGAAGAGCATCCGGCTCCGGAAGCGGATCCTCGCGTCGAACATGCGTCCGAAAAAGAGCGAGGACTGATTCCTATGGGCCGCCTGAAGGCGGCCCCTACGTCCTTCAACCTGGCCCAGCCCTGTATCCTGATTCCCGATTCCTCGTCAGTCGCCCTGACAGATGTATTCGAAGATCTCGCCCCCAGGCATCCATGACGACTTCGATGTCGCGGAGATCGTCCACTTGACGGTCCATGGTGCGGTGTATGCGCCCGGATCGTCGATCGTGGCTTCATAGGAGAGCGTGCGCACGTCAGGACGTTGAAAGCGCTCGGTCAGGTGCAGCTTCTCGGTCGTCGGATACGTCCCGACGATCCACTGTTTCTCGTTGAAGCCGACGGTGTCGACCACGAGCGTGTCGCCGTCCCAGCGGCCGACGGAATGACCGAGATACGTCGGGCGCAGGTCATCGCCGGTCGGATGCGGGCGCCCATCCAGATAGATCACACGCCACGAATGTGGCCCGGCGATATTCAGGATGAAGATGCGCTGCTGCTCCGGAACGTCGACGATCTCGAAGCCCGGCGCGTTGAAGAAGCCGGGTCCGCCGGCGGGCTTGCAGCGCACGAGCGGCGGATAGAGATCGGTGCGTGACGCGCGGTACTCCGACAGCGCGCGGGCCCAGGGCAGCAACGGCACCTCGGCCGGACGTGGTACGCCGCCGAGACCGGGACGGATCTCCCAATAGCCTCTCTGATCGGGAGTCGATCCGAGGTTCACACGCCCACTGGCCCACCGTGGCGTCCCGAGGTTCGCCGGCGGCGTTGAAGGCGGCTGCGTTTGAGCACTGACACTGACGCTCACACTCACGACGATGAGCACTGGCTTCCACCTCCGCCAAGGCACCGGCGGACAGGTCAGCCAGCGCGGAAACGGCATCCGCACGCGCTACCTCATAGTGAGCTTCTGGCCGCTGGCCAGTCGCATCTGTGTCGTCGGCATCGAGCCCGCCGAATCGCTTCCGTCCTTCGCCAGCGCCGCGTTCTCCACGGTGACGGTGTCGCCGATCTTGAGCGTGTCGCGTTTCCACCCGCCGCGCACGAGTGCATAGGGCGGCCCCATCTCGATGCGATAGCGCTTGACGTCGCCGTTCGCGGCCTTCGAATCGAGGTAGACGTAGGCATGCGGGTTGGCCCAATCGAGCTTGGTCACGACACCGGTGATCGTGATCGGTCTGCTCGAGTCGTATTCAGCGTCGAATGAATGATGCGCGGCAAGCGGGCCGCCAAGAGCCATCGACCAGAGGATCAGCGCTGCGACGTGATGGATGGGACGTGTGAGTGCCATCGTTCTGCCCCTTATCGTATGAACGTAGATTCCGCGTTCTCCTCGCAGAAGTACTCTTCGATCTCATCGCCAGGCACCCACTGCACCGTCCACCCGCCGGTCCACGGCCGGGTGTACGTGCGCGGGTCGTCGACTGTCACCTCGTAGCGCAGCGTGTCGAGATCGGGCCTCGAGAACCGCTCGACGAGATGCAGCGCCTCAGTGTGGGGAAGCCCGCCGTTGGTGAACCAGAACCGCTCGTTGTAACCAATCGAGTCGACCGCGAGCACGTCCTTGTCCCAGCGGCCGACCGAATTGCCGAAGAACGAGAGGACGACTTCAGCCGCCTGACCCTGCGGACGTCCGTCGGTGTAGATCACCCGCCAGTTGCGATTGCCTCCGCCCATCAGCACCAGGATGCGACCCAGCTCGCGCTGCTCGATGAACTGAAACCCGTTCGGCCTCATGAATTGTCGGGGACCGCCAGGCGGCATGCAGCGGGCGATCGGGTCATCCTTCAGCCGGGTGCGCTGTCGATGCAGGTACACCGCTTTCGCCCACGGTTGGAACGGTGCCACGCGGTCGACGTCACTCAGGTTCACGAGCAGGCCGTCGTCGTTCATCCGCACGGATGCCGCGCTCGATTCAACGAGCGCCTTGGCGCTCGCGGTGCCCCAATAGCCTTTCTGTCCCGCGGGCGGACCGAGTCGAATCTGGCCATCGGGCCATCGCGGCGCAGGCGACTTCCGCGCTGCAGGCGGCCGTGGGGCGGGCAGCTCGAACAATCGTCTTCCTGACGCCTTGTTGACGACGGTTCGCGCCAGGACCTGGCGTGCGACGTCGCGCGCGGGCGTCGCGTCGACAGTGACGACATCGCCGATGCGGAGCGTGTTGCGCTTCCATCGGTTTCGTTCGAGCTCGATCGGGTTGCCGAATTCCACCGCCCAGTTCGCGACCACATCGCCGTCGCGAACGTCGACGAAGAAGAACGCGCGCGGATTGACCCAGTCGATTCGCGTCACGATGCCTTCGACCCGAATCTGCCGCTCGGTGTCGTACACCGCCGACGCCGCGCGCTGCGCGGCCAATGCCGTCCACCCCGCGAGGAGCGCTGCGGTCACGCCGGCCAGCGCGTTGCGTCTCACGGCGCTCAGTCCCTCGTCAGCTTGAAGTCGGCTTTGGCGGTGCCCTGCCGCCACGTGCCGATGATGGTCCGGTGGGCCGAAGCGATGTCCTCGATGCGGCCTTCGGCAGAGATGTGAACGGGCGTTTCTGCTGAACCCTTGCCGTCCGCTTCGAAGCGGATCGTCCAGGTCGTGACGTCGAGCGAGATGTTCTGAACAGCGACGGCATCGGGGCCTGGATTGATCGTGCCGGTCACGGTCTTGCCGTCCCACGCCATCACCATCGTGATGTGCGTTCGTTTCGAAGGCCCTGAACCCCAGTCGCCAGACCATGTGCCCGTGAGCGGATGCCCTTCCTGCGCGAGGGTTGCCGCGGGCGCGACTCCCAACAGGGAGCAGATCAGAAGAACGATCGAACGTCTCATCGAGGGCATCTTCCGTTCATGCGTCGTCCGGCGGAAATATAGCCGAATCAGGACCTTAGCAAATGACGGATTTCGCATCACGTGTGTCAACTCTGCTACCCCACGGCCGCCGTCGTCGGTGCTGCAATTGAGCAGCGGTGTGCAAATCGCGGCCGAACCAGCGAGCGCTAAAGTGGGACACCCCGGGCATGTTCCTTGCCACTCTCACCATTACCGGATCGTCCGACAACTTACTCGCTGTAAAGGAAAAAGAGGTTCTCACGATGCTGCTCGGCGCGCTGTCGCTGTTCTCACACGACCTGGCGATCGACCTCGGAACGGCCAACACCTGTGTGTTCGCGCGCGGGGCGGGCATCGTCCTGAATGAGCCATCGATCGTCGCAGTCAACAACGTCAACGACCAGATCGAAGCCGTCGGCAACGAAGCCAAAGAAATGCTGGGACGCACCCCTGGAAGCATCACGGCCATTCGTCCGATGCGAGACGGCGTGATCGCCGACTTCGAGGCGGCCGAGAAGATGCTCGATTACTTCATCAAGAAGGCGCACCGGCGCAAGACGTTCGTGCGCCCGCGCGTGGTGATCGGCGTGCCCTCCGAGATCACGCAGGTCGAGCGTCGGGCGGTGAAAGACAGCGCCTACCGCGCCAAGGCCAGCGAAGTGCACTTGATCGAAGAAGCGATGGCTGCGGCGATCGGCGCGGGTCTGCCGATCACCGAAGCGGCCGGCAACATGATCGTCGACATCGGCGGCGGGACGACCGACATCGCAGTGATTTCGCTGGCGGGCATCGTCTACAGCAAGTCGGTGCGAGTGGCCGGCAACGCCATGGACGATGCGATCGCGCAGTACGTGAAGCGCGAGCACGACCTCCTCATCGGCGAACGGACGGCGGAGCGCATCAAGATCGAGCTCGGTTCGGCCGCGCCGCTCGTCAAGCGCAAGGAGATGGAAGTCAAGGGCCGCCACGTGCTCGAGGGCAAGCCGTGCACCGTGGTCCTCAACGACAGTCAGGTTCGCGAGGCGCTCGCCGAACCGGTGCGACTGATGGTCCAGGCCGTGCGCGACGCGCTCGAGCGCATTCCGCCAGAGCTCTCAGCCGACGTCTGCGATCGCGGGATCGTGCTCAGCGGCGGTGGCGCGCTGCTGCAGAATCTCGACGAGCGTCTGCGGTTCGAGACCGGTCTGCCCGTGCAGGTCGCCGAGGATCCGCTCTCGGCGGTGGTGCTCGGCGCGGGCAAGATGCTCTCGGATTTCCATCTGCTGCGGAAGATCTCGATCGACTGAGCGCAGGCTCGAGCCTGCGCGCTACACGCTGTCGAGCGCACGCGTCAGCGTGCGCTTCAGAGCCACTCCGGCGGCGGCTGGATCGTCGGCTCGGGCGTCTTGCCCGGATCCGGTCGACCGCTTCCAGTCAGCCGGCTGATCGCGCGCACGGTCATGTCGTGATCGAGCGCGATCTGGCACGCCAGCCGGACGCCGGTCAGCCCTTTCTCTTCGAGTCGCGTCTTCTCGGCCGTCGTCATCCGCGCTGGCTCACCGAGCAGGAACTCGACACGGCAGGTGGTGCAGCGCGCATTGCCTCCGCACGCGTGCAGGATGTCGACGCCAGCATCCTGTTCGATCGCGAGCACGAGACGCTTGCCCGACTCGACATCAACGGCGGAGAACCCCTCGACTGACAGTTTCGGCATGCTCGCTATGTTAACGTAGGTCGAGATCATGGCCGACGTCCCCGATATCCCCCGTCCGTCGCAGTTGTGGAAGTCGCTTTCAAGCGAGCGCAAGCTGCAGGCGGCCGATGCCTTCTGGCAGGACGAGAATGCCGCCGCGGAGCAGGCCGAAGCCATCGCCGCGATCGCGCAGCGCATCAAGTTCCGTCTCAAGAGCGTGCAGGCGCTTCCGCGAGACAAGAAATCGCGGTATCTCACCTCGCTCGCAGGGGTGTCGGAGATCGTTGCCGCACGTCTGCTGGTGGCCTTTCACTTGCACCATCAACGTCCGATGATGGCGAGCTTCCTCGATGCGCTCGGCATTGCTCACGAGGACGGGCTCATCGCGGAGGGTGATCTCGAGGCGCCGTCGCCCGAACGGCTCGCCGAGGCGGCCCGGACGCTGGGCAGCTCGTATGCGCCTGAAGATGTGTCGCTCTATCTCGCCACGCTGATCTGGCAGGACCCCGAGACCTGGGGCCCGCTCGCCAAGGTTCCGGAAATCGGCACGCTCGCCCCGCGCGCGTAGGAACGCTCACTGCATGTCCGGGTGGCTGGCAAGCGCATTCGGCTGGACGGCCAGCGCCGAGGGGTGGATCGCGCTCGCCACGCTCACCATCCTCGAGATCGTGCTGGGCATCGACAACATCGTCTTCATTTCGATCCTCTCGGGGAAGCTGCCGCAGGCCGATCGACCGCGCGCCCGGAAGATCGGGTTGTCGCTGGCGATGTTCATCCGGATTGGGCTGCTCTGGTCGATCACGTGGGTCATCCGCTTGACGGCACCGCTGTTCACCATCTGGGGACACGAGATCTCGGGGCGCGATCTCATCATGCTCGTCGGCGGGCTCTTCCTCATCGCGAAGAGCACGCATGAAATTCACGAGAAGCTCGAAGGGGACGAGGGCGAGACGAGCGCGCGCGTGGCGGCGTCGTTTGCGGGCGTGATCGTCCAGATACTGCTGCTCGACATCATCTTCTCGCTCGACTCGGTGATCACGGCGGTCGGCATGGCCGAGGACCTCGCGGTGATGGTGCTCGCGGTCGTCCTCGCCGTCGGCGTCATGCTGGTGTCGGCGGGCACGATCAGCGAGTTCGTCGAACGGCATCCAACGGTCAAGATGCTGGCGCTCAGCTTCCTGCTGCTGATCGGCCTGTCGCTCATCGCGGAAGGGTTCGAGCAGCACATCCCGAAGGGGTATATCTACTTCGCGATGGGCTTCTCGATCTTCGTCGAGATGATCAACCTGCGGGTGCGGGCGAAATCAAAGCCCATTCATTTGCGTCAGCCGTATACGGACTGACGAATGTCGGTGCGATCCCCCTACGATAGTTGGTGCGGTCTCTCGCTCGGAGGGCGCGAGTGGTTAGATCTTCGCCATCCAACTGACGACGACGTCTGTCACTTCGGCAATCGTGTCGTCGCGTTTCTGTCCACGCACGGTCAATGAGTGATCGCCTTTTGCGACCACGTGAAGCGTGACCGGAGCTTTCATCGTCTTCAGGACCGGACGGAGTTCCTCGGGCGTTCCGAAGGTGTCGCGCTCGCCCTGGACGATCAGTGTGGGTACCGTGATCGACGGCAGATGCACTACGCGAGGTTGATCGGGCTTTCCAGGCGGATGAAGTGGATAGCCGAAGACAACCAGCCCCTTGAGGCCATCCAGCTGCTGTGCCCCGAGGTGTGTGGCCATCCGACCACCCATTGATTTACCACCGATGAAGAGGGGCAGGCCTCGAGCCCATTCGCCCGCGGCGGCGATCGCCTCGCCAAACGCCGCCTCGAGCACCGGCGCACGATCGGGCACCTTGCGGTGCTCCCTCATGTACGGGAAGTCGAAGGTCACCGTCGACACGCCCTTCGCACTGAGCGCACGGGCCATGCTGACCATGAACGGGTGCTGTTGTCCCGCCCCCGCGCCGTGCCCGAGCACCAGCAATGCGGAGGCCGCCGCGCCAGCCTCATACCCGATCGCACCGACCTGCGTCAGCCCCATCGCACCGACTATCGTAAGCGGGATCGCACCGACTGGCGTCAGCTGGATCGCACCGACAACCGTCAGGTTGATCGCACCGACATGCGTGAATGGGATCGCACCGACAATCGTCAGGTGCATCGCACCGACAGAGTTATTTCGGAACCTCTCTGAGGAACTTGCGGATTCGGTCCGCGTTTCGTCCGGCGTCGCCGGTTCCGGTGCGTGAGACCGACCGAACATCGATCCGTGTGCCGGTCCCCCAGGGGGTGAGACGCACCGCGATGTCGTCGACGAACCCGAACCAGCGCGTGGTATCGGTCGCTTCGATGTGCCCGGAGGACTTGTCGGCCGTCACGATGTCCCATCCCTGAGCCTGCGCGGCCGCCAGGACGCGATCGAAAGTCTGATCGGGTCGCCCTTGCGTGGTGATTGGCGCGAGGTCCGGATAGCCTTGTCGCTGAAGGTCGGCGAGCTGCGGCGAGCGATCGAGACGGTTCGGCGCGTCGGCGCGAAGCGCGAGAACGGCGCTGAATGCCGGTGGGTTCTCGAGGTCGGTGGTGACGTCGTGGATGGGCGGTGAGTTGGCGGCGCGGTATTGCCAGATGAATCCGATCGCGGAGGTGGCGATCGCGGTCGCGAGCGCAAGCCCGGCGACGGTCAGCCGTCCCCACAGCCGCGTGCGATAGGCGAGGATTCCAGTGGCGATCGAAGCGGCGGCGGTGGCCACCCCGAAGTAGGCGGCCAATCGCATCACGGCATAGGCTGAGGACAGCGACATGCCGAGGCGATGCGCGGGGCCGGCGATCGCGAGAATCGCCAGACCGAGCGCAGCCACACCGAGCGCGATCAGCGGGAACAACATGACGCCGCGTGATTGTACCTGCGGTGGCGAGCGGCTCACCGTAGACTACGAGAAGCAGATGACGGCACTCGAGGGACTGGGCTGGAACGAGGACACGGCGCAGTCGTACGCACCATGGGTCGACAAGCCCGACCATAGTCCTGGTCGCGTGCTCATCGAGTTCAATTACATCTACCGGGTCTTCGTGGACGGTGCCGAGATCGATGCCGTCCTGGCTGGGCGGGTGAAGCACAAGGCGTCGAGCCGGGGTGAGCTGCCCGCGGTAGGCGACTGGGTGGTCGTTCGAAAAGCCCCCGACGAAGAGCGGGGTGCGATTGTGGCTGTGCTGCCGCGGCGCAGCCGCTTCTCGAGACGGATGGCGGGGCAGGTCACCGACGAGCAGGTCGTCGCGGCGAACGTCGACGTCGTGTTCGTGGTCATGTCACTCGATGCCGACTTCAGCGTGCGGCGCATGGAGCGCTACCTGCTCATGGCCCGCGAGAGCGGCGCCGATCCAGTGGTGCTCCTGACCAAGCCCGACCTCTGTGACGACGTGCCCGCGCACGTCGCGGAGGTCAGTGCCTCCGCCGGCGATGTCCCTGTGCACGTGCTCAATCCGAAGTTGAACGCCGGACTCGATCAGGTCTCGCGGTATCTTCCTCCGGGGCGCACCGGCGCACTGTTGGGATCATCGGGCGTCGGCAAGAGCACGATCATCAACGATCTCGCCGGCAGCGACGTGCAGCGAACGCAGGATGTACGCGCATCGGACTCGAAGGGCCGGCACACGACCAGGAACCGCGAGCTCGTTCGGCTGCCGGGCGGCGGCCTGCTCATCGACACGCCGGGGATGCGCGAACTGCAACTCTGGGAAGCGGAGCAGGCGGTCGGCGAAACATTCGAGGAGATCGAAGCGCTCGCGGCGTCATGTCACTTCACCGATTGCCGCCACCGAGACGAGCCGCGCTGTGCGGTGAAGGCTGCGGTGGACGAAGGACGGCTGGCGGGCGCACGGCTGGCGAGCTACCTGAAACTGCAGGACGAACTGTCGCATCTCGCGCGTCAACAGGACGAACGCGCGCAGATCGAACACAAACGCCGCGGTCGCATTGGCGCGAAGGCCATGCGATCGCATCTCAAAACGAAAAGGGGGTCTTAACGAGCCGGCGACCCGGGCTGTGGCGGCTGTGGCGGTGCGGACGGATGTGATGCCGGCCCCGACGCGGGAGGCGGGTCGGTGGCGGTAAACGGCGCGTACATCGCCAGCGCCCCGAGCATCAGCAGCACTGCGGCTCCCGCAGCCAGCCACCGGAGAGACGGCACCCGCCCTCGCGATCGTGAGGCCGGCGGAAGGTAACCGAGTACGCGCGCAGCTTCGGCGATGATGTCGGCCGTGATGACGCGAAGACCGAATCGCGCGCCGAACATCAGCGCGCGGTCGCACACCAGGTTGATCACGCGCGGCACGCCTGCGCTGGCTGAATGAAGCAGATCCAGCGCCGAGGGATCGAACGCGACCGAGGAGGACCCGTGCGAGATCGAGAGTCGATGCCTGATGTAGCCCTCGACGTCCGCACGTGAGAGCGGCGCGAGCTCCGCGCGCAGCGAGACGCGCTGCGCGAGGCGGCGGTTTTGAGGGGCTTCGATCGCGGTCAGCAGATTCGACTGTCCGACGAGCACAACCTGCAGCAGCTTCGAATGGTTGGTTTCGAGGTTCGACAGCACGCGAAGCTCCTCGAGGACCTGGGGAGACAGGTGCTGCGCTTGGTCGATGATCAGCACGCCCTTGCCGCCGATCGGCGTCAGCGAGGCCAGAAACTCGTGGAGCGCCGTCAGGAGCTCGTTCGTGCTCGCTGCGGCCAGGCGCCCCTTCCGGGCGGCAGCACGCGACACGACGCCGAAGTCGATCAGCGCTTCGCGCAGGAGTTCGTCGGCCGAGAGAAACGGGTTGAGCACGAGCGAGGTGAACGACGTCTTGTCCAGCCGCTCGAGCACCGCGCGACAGAGCGTCGTCTTGCCGGTGCCGATGTCACCGGTGAGCACGACGAGGCCCTCTTTTCTCCCGATCGCCTGGAGCAATCGTCGCAGCGCCTCGTCGTGAGAGGCACTGAGATACAGGAAGCGAGGGTCGGGTGCCAGCGTGAACGGCGATTGCACGAAGCCGTAGAACTCTTCGTACTGAATGCCGTCGCGCGGGTCCGTTGAAACGATTGCGCTCAATGTGCTTTCTCGAAATATAGCAGATAATCAGCCTCAGCCATGGTGGCTTTCCTCCTTCTAACGGTGATGGCGGTTGCGATTCCCCAGGTGCCGCCCCAGACGCGGCCCGCGCCGCCGCGCGATCCGTTCTTCGTTTCGACGATGCCGCCATCGGAGATTCATGACAAACAGGCGGTGCTCGAGACGACCTCCGGCACTATCGTGCTCGACCTGCTCGCCGATGCCGCGCCCAATCACGTGGCCCACTTCATCACGCGCGCACGCGAGGGTGCCTACAACGGCACGATTTTTCACCGCGTGATCGCGATGGGCATCATTCAGGGCGGTGATCCGCTCTCGAAGGATCCGGCGCAGTCCGCAAAATACGGGACTGGTGGCCTTGGTGTCCTGCGCTTCGAGGCCAACGCGGAAAAACACACGCGAGGAGCCGTGTCGGCGGTGCTGGTACCGGGCAATCGCGACAGCGCGGGCTCGCAGTTCTTCATCGTCGTCACGGATCAACCCACGCTCGACGGGCAATACACCGTGTTTGCGCGTGTCGTCGAGGGGATCACCGTCGCGCAGAAGATCTCGACCGAGCCCGCCGCCAACAACGTGCCTGCGGCGCGGATCGAAATCAGATCGGTCACCATTCGTGAGAAGCCGGCGCCGGTGCCCGAGCCGTTCGCATCGTCGACGGCAGAAGAGTTGGCGAGTTATCGAGCGGTGATCGTTTCGTCGATGGGGAACATCACACTCGAATTCTTTCCCGATCGCGCGCCCAATCACGTACGTCAGTTCCTGCGGCTGGCCTCGTCGGGCGTCTACGATGGCACCGCCTTCCATCGCATTGTTCCCGGCTTCGTCATCCAGGGTGGGCACATGCCGACGAGGCGGGAGCCGCTCGACGAGCGGCAATCGAGCTTCGTGCGGATGCTGCAGCCCGAGTTCAACGCCACGCCGCATGTGCGAGGCATCGTCTCGATGGCCCGCCTCGACGATCCGGCCAGCGCCTCGAGCTCGTTCTTCATCGTCCTCGCGCCGGCGCCGACGCTCGATGGCAAGTACACCGTCTTCGGACGCGTCGTCGCCGGGCTCGACGTCGTGCAGAAGATCGAAGCGGCGCCGCTCAACGGAGAGACGCCGGTGACGCGGATCGAAGTCAGCCGAGTCACAATAGAGAAGAAGCCGTAATTCGCGACTGCGATACGAGAGCCGCAGCCCAGAGCCCAGAACCGACTATGTTGAATGGTTCCCGCGACGCCGTTCTTCGCCGCATCCAGCCGATCAGCGTCCACGGTCAGCTGTCATACGACGTGCACTTCACGTTCGCCGACGACCCCGAAGGCTCGCTACGCGTCGCGCGCGTCGGTGGCGAAGCGATCGACATGAGCGTACAGCCCGGCGATCGCGTCCGACTCGACTTTCTCGTCGGCGTCGTCACCGCCGTTCACCGACTCGCGTAACGAGCAGCGCTGATCGCGTCGCCGCACGATACCGTTTCAGCCGACTCTCGACGCTCGTTAGGAGTCGGCGACTTTGTGTTAATCGTCGAAAGGAAGACGCGGCGGACCTTCTGGTGGAGCAGCGGGCGTTTCGCACAGATTGTGAACGCTGACCCCGAGGAGCCGGACCGGTCTGCGGCCCGCGTCGGTTCGCTCGACGAGCGCAAGGGCGCGGCCGACGATGTTGTCTTCGTCGCGTGTGGCAGGCTCAGTATGGCTGCGCGTGATCGTGGTGAAGTCGTTGTAGCGGACCTTGATTGTCACCGTGCGAGCGTAGAGATCGCGTTTGAGCAGCCAGGCCGCGGCGCGTTTCGCCATGTCGGTGATCTCCTCGACGACCTCGCTCAGCTCCGTCAAGTCTTGCGCGAACGTGTTCTCGCTGCCAGACGATTTGACCTCGTAGTCGGAGACCACCGGCCGGTCGTCTTCACCGCGGGCGAGCTTCTGCAGCCACTCTGAGAGCGAGCCGACCGTATCGCGCAGCACCGCAGGATCCGCGACCCGCACATCGACGAGCTTCTCGATGCCGCGCGCCCGCAGCTTGCGCGCGGTGACCGGACCGACGCCCCAGAGCGCGTCGACCGGAAGCCCCTGCAGAAACTGTTCGACCCGTCCAGGCGCAATCACCGTCAGCCCGTTCGGCTTCTGCCAGCCGGAGGCGATCTTCGCGAGGAACTTGTTCGGCGCGACGCCCGCGGAGGCGGTCAATCCCGTCGTCGAGCGGATCTCCTCTTTGATGCGCCGCGCGACGTTCATCCCGAGCTCCTCGCCCCAGGCGTTCTCGGTCACATCGAGATACGCCTCGTCGAGCGACATCGGTTCGACCAGTGGAGTGACGGATCGGAAGATCGAGAAGACCTGCTGCGAGACGCTTCGATACTTCGTGAAGTCAGGATGGACGATGACCAGTGACGGGCAGAGACGGACGGCCCTCGACATCGGAATCGCGGAACGCACGCCAAACGTCCGCGCTTCATAGCTGGCAGCCGCGACGACTCCGCGCTTATCGGGATCGCCGCCGACCGCGACCGGTTTGCCTCGCAGCTCGGGATGATCGCGCTGCTCGACCGACGCATAAAAGGCGTCCATGTCGATGTGGAGGATCCTTCGGTAGGTCAAAGGTCAAAGGGCAAAGGTGTTAACTTAGCTGAACATGAAACGTTGGTTGGGTGCCGTGATCTTACTGTCCTCCGTCACGTCCAGCAGCGTCGTGGCGCAGCGGACAGATGCCGAGAGTGCGCGTCGCGATTTCCGCGTGCCGGCCGACGTCATGGTCGTTCGCGACGTCGTGTACGCCGAGTATGGGGCGCGGCAGCTCAAGCTCGACGTCTATCTTCCGCCACGAAGAGGCCGGCGGCCGGCTGCGCCTGGCGTGCTCGTGGTGCGGGGCGGCGGGTGGCGGACCGGAGACAAAGAGTTCTTTGGCTTCATCGCAGGGCAGCTGGCAAAAGAGGGGTTCGTGGCCGCGTCGATTGAATACCGCACCGTTCAGGAGGCGAAGTTTCCGGCCGCCGAGCATGATGTCAAGGCGGCGGTCCGGTGGATGCGATCACATGCTGCCACCTACGGTGTCGATCCCAAGGCGATTGGCGCGATTGGGGGATCGGCGGGAGCGCATCTCGTCGCGTTGCTCGCGACCAGCACCGGGGTGAAGGAACTCGAAGGGGACGGCGGGAACGCTGGCGTCTCGAGCCAGGTGCAAGCCGTGGTCGCGATGGCGTGTGTCTGCGTTATCGATGCGCAGACGGCCCGGGCCCTCGGCTCGGATGCAAATGCTCACGCTATCGAGTCCGCCTCACCGGTGACCTACGTGAGTCGCGCGTCCGCGCCGTTGCTGCTCCTACACAGCCCGACTGACCCCCTGGTCCCGTTCGAGCTTTCGGTCGAAATGGAAGCGCGATATCGACGCGCGGGAGCGCAGGCGACGTTGACCAAGGTCGACGCCCCAAATACACACGGCTTCTGGCTTCAGACCCCCTATTTCCCGGACACCATCAAACGCACGTCGGATTTCTTCCGCAGCCACTTGGGGCCAAAGTCCTGAATCAGGGAACCGCGCCACGGAGCGAGTTGCGAGGTCGAATGCCAAAGGTCTATGCGTGTTCGACTATTCCGGCAAACACGTCGGTTTCCAGTGCGTCCACCTGTAAGTCGACCGATGCGGTCAGATGATAGAGCTCGCGCGGCTCGTACTTGCGCATCGTGCTCTCGAAGACCTGTCGCAGGGGCGACTGGCTGACATGCGCTCGAAATGCCGCGATCTTCGTATCCATGTAAGGCGCGATGTCGAGGACGGCCGTGGCCGGAGCCAGCGCGATCGGCGGGCGACCTGGAAGTGTGAAATCTGCGGTGACGTAGTAGAGCTTGTGCGTCCGATGTGGTGTAATAGCATTCCCCAGCTGATCTGAAAAACGTTGGCTCTGTCCTGCCCAGTGGAAGGCGAGCGTGGCGAACACGGAAGCCATGGCATGGTCCGCGTGTCCGGTCACGAATCCGTCGCTTCCAAAGGTCAGGATCACGTGCGGGCGGAACACGCGTATGTGTCGAGTGATGTCGCCCACGACCGGCTGCACATCCTGACGATCGAGTTGACCGTCAGGGTAGTCAAGAACGATTCCGCGCGAAACCCCCAAGATTTCGCAGGAAGCGTCGAACTCCGTTCTCCTCAAGGCGCCGAGCGCCTCCTCACTCTGTGCACCCCCGCGGTGGGTGGCGGCCGTTCCTGCAGTCAGCGCAAGGACGCAGGTCTCCGCCGATCGCGCGTGATACAGGCAGAGCGCGCCGCCAAAGTTGGCGGCTTCGTCGTCGGGATGGGCCGTGACTACCATCAAGCGGAGCATAGCGGCGGGGCCTCCTCTCGATCTCACTGCGCATCTTCGTCCAGGATCCGGCCCGACGCAACGGAAAGTGCGTCGCCGTCGTCGGGCCCGTATCGACGCGCGATTTCGTGGAGGTCAGAATGCAGAGCACTTACGCGGACATCGACCAGGTCAAGGAGCGGATGCGCGCCACGTGGATGGCGGGCGACTTCGGCCAGGTCGCCGTGTACGCGGTTCGAGCGGCAGAAGAGTTCGTCGCTCGTCTCCCCATTCGTCCCGGCACGCAGGTGCTCGACGTCGCCTGCGGGACCGGCAACCTCGCGCTGCCAGCCGCACGTGCGGGCGCGCGCGTGACCGCTGTCGACATCGTGCCCGCGCTCCTCGATCAGGGTCGGCAGCGGGCCGCATCGGAGAACCTGGACATCGCCTTCGACGAAGGTGATATGGAAGACCTGCCGTATCCGAGCGGCCGCTTCGATGTCGTGATGACGATGTTCGGCGCGATGTTCGCGCCGCGCCCGGAACGCGCCGCCGCCGAACTGGCGCGTGTCTGCCGTCCGGGCGGCATGGTCGCCATGGGCAACTGGGCGCGCCATGGCTTCATCGGCAAGATGCTCGCGGCGACCGCTCCATTTGTCCCGCCGCCGCCAGGAATTCCTTCTCCGCTCCTCTGGGGCGACGACGACATCGTCAGAGAACGGCTCGCGCCGATCGCGTCCGAGGTCAGGACCGTTCGCGACGTTGTCACCCTTGAATATCCGTTCCCTCCGCAGGACGTCGTTCGTTTCTATCGTGAGTACTACGGCCCCACCCGTGTGGCGTTCTCAAAGCTGGACGAACCCGATCAGGCGCGCTTGAGCGCAGCCCTCGAACAGCTTTGGCACGAACACAACGAGGCCGCGGGCGACGGGACACTCGTCCGGGCCGAGTACCTGGAAGTCATGGCTCTGCGCACGTGAGTCGTTTCGTTCCGTCGCGATAGAGATCCGCGCTGAGAAATCGGCGGTGCCCTGGAGTTCCGGTCATCGGAGTGTCCAGTCAATCGGACTCTGTCTTGCGTAGCTCGTCTGGGGGTTCGGAAATGTCGTCAGTCGCCATCATTGGAGGAGGAATCGCTGGCCTCTCTGCGTGTATCAGCCTGCACCGGTTCGGCGTGGAACCCCGTGTCTATGAGCGCTCGTCGGAGTGGGCGCGGAGAGGCCATGGGTTCATCCTGCTTGGCAACGGTCTGGACGCCCTCGATCATCTCGGACTTCGCCAGGCCGTGTGCACGCGAGGGCATGCAGTCGACTGCTTTGTCATGCGCTCGAGTCAGGGACGCGTGCTGACGAAGCTGCCGCTGGCGGATGCCGTCGGCATCCAGCGGCGGTACTTCGTCGAGGCGCTGCGCGGCGCTGTCCCAGATTCCGCGATCGTCATGGGGATGCGTTTCAACGGGTTCGACTGGAGCCCCAAAGGTCGCGTGGCGTGTGCGCGCTTCGAGCGACACGAGGGCGTCGGCGCCGGCGATGCGTCAGAGTCGTCGGTTCTGGTCGAAGCCGATTTGTTCATCGGCGCCGACGGCGTTCGCTCACGGACACGCGCAGAGCTCTTTCCCGATCACACCGTGTCGAAAGTCCGCGTCAAGGAGCTGGTGTGCTCGGTGCACGCGCCCGATCTGGCAGCGCAGATGGGCAACATGTTCCTCAAGACCCAGGACGAGCACACCGGTCTGGCGCTGGGTATCGTGCCTTGCGGTGGTGGTGATCTCGTCTGGTATCTCCAATACGATTCCGAGCGGCTGGACATGGACGAACCCACGAGCGGCGCGGATACCGGTGCCCGCCACCCGTCGAATGAATGCAAGCAGGCGTTCGCGCGCGCGCTCGTGAGCGGATGGCCGGCTCCCATTCCCGAGCTCCTGGAGCGTACCAACTTCGAGGAAGCCCATGTCTGGAGCACCACCGACATGGAGTTGCTTCCCAGCTTCCATCGCAAGAACGTCGTCCTCATTGGCGACGCCGCGCATGTCTTTCTCACGTTCACGAGCCAGGGAGTGAACTCCGCGCTTCAGGACGTCGTGACGCTGGCGCGGTGTCTCGCGACACGGCGCGCGTGCCGGGTCTTCGCCGTCGCCGCCGCCGGCGAGGACGACGGCGGTCGATCGCCTTCGCCGATCGCCGATGATGCTGTGCTCGAGCAGTTCAGCACCGAACGGCGCTCGGAGGTTGGCGGATTCCTCAACGCCGGGCGCGCACTCGCGGAACGCTTCCTCTATCCGTCACGTTTTGCCGGCGACGTTGCCGTGCCGCTCGTCAAGTGAGCGGTACTCGAGAGAAGGAGTCAGTCGTGATCAGCATGCTCAAGTCCACCGGGTGGTTCGCCGACGATCAGGTGAATCTCGATCTCCTGCGGAGGCGCGCCTACAACGTGCGCTGGGCGATGCAACCCGATGGCGTCATCCCGCTGACGGCAGCCGATCCGGACTTTCCCGTGGCGCCAGAGATTCGCTCGGCGCTCGCCGAGTACTCGAGCTCCGGCGTCCTCTCGTATGGACCGCCGGAAGGTCTTCCTGAATTCCGCGCGGCGGCAGCCAGTGTGATGCGCGATCGGAAGGGCGTTGCAGGCTGCGGACCGGAACACATCTTTCCGACAGACAGCGCGGCATCGGCGATGTATCTCGTCGCGCGCTTCGCGCTCGACGCAGGCGACGAGGCGATCATCTTCGACCCGGTCGACTTTCTCTTTCCTGAATCGGTGCGCGCGGCCGGTGCGACGCCAGTGCGCCTGAGGCTGGATCCCACGGCGGACGGGTTCGATCCGGTCGCACTCGAACGCCTGATCACGCCCCGGACGCGATTGATTGGCGTCTGCAATCCGCACAATCCGCTGGGCCGGGTCTTCAGCCGCCAGACCCTGGAGGCGATCGGCCAGATCGCCGTGAGACACGGTTTGTGGATCGTCAGCGATGAGATCTGGTCGGACATCGTCTACGCACCGCATCGGCACGTGAGCATGGCGGGGCTGGATCCCGAAATCGCCAGCCGGGTGATTTCGGTCTACGGGTTTTCGAAGACGTTCGGTCTGGCCGGCCTGCGCGTCGGCTTCATTCACGCGCCATCGCCGGAGATTCTCGACCGGCTCATCACGATGTCAGGTGCGCGGACGACCGCGTTCGGCGTGTCGACGCTCTCGCAGATCGCGGCGACGACCGCCTACGAGAAATGCTGGTACTGGGCCGACGCGTTCGTCGCACATCTTCACGAGATGAGAGACTACGCGCTGTCGCGACTCGCGCGCCTGCCCGGAGTCCGCTGCACCGCTCCCGCGGGCACGTACGTGCTCTTTCCCGAGATCCGCGGGACCGGGCGTACGTCCGAGGAGCTGGCGACACTCTGGTTCGAGAAGGCGCGGGTCGCAGTGGCTCCCGGCATCGACCGGCTGTTCGGCCCTGGCGCGGACGGGCATCTCCGCATCTGTTTCTCGACGTCGCATGCGATCCTCCGCGAGGCGTTCGATCGAATCGATGGCGTGATGTGAGGCCAAGCTAGGCGACGGCCCAGTGCTCGGCGCACACTGCTGAAAACGTCTCCTGGGGTCTGTGATCGAAGAACGTCGTTGGATAACAGCAGACCGTGAGGATGGGGAGCGCGCGTGTCAGCTCGTTCCAGACGCGCTCGACTTCCACGGCCGCAGCCGGATTTCCGCCCGAGAACAGTGGAACCGAGATTTCGCCGACGAGGATCATCCGAGCCGCAGGCCCGTCTGCGGTGGCGAGACGTCTGCGATCGAGATTCGCGACCACCTCGGCAAGGCGATCGACATCGAGTTGCTCTCCGCGCATGATCGCCGACAGGACGTCAGCCGAATCGATTGCGCGAAAGCGTCCGTGTATCCCGGACGCCGCGACGTTCCATCCGCGCGCCTGCAGATGTCTGGCGACGCCTTCGCGAACAGGTTGTCTGGTGGCGACCGACACTGAATCGCCGCGGCTGAGCGCCGCGTGCAGAAAGGTCCCGACCTCGTGAACCAGAGTGGGATCGTCGGGGAAGAATCGGACGGCGTGCCCGCTGCCTCCGGCGGCGATCGCGTCGAGTGATCTGAGCGAGGGGGCAAACAGCTGCCCCGCGAGGACGCGATTGATCGCGTGCGCGAGATCCTCATGCACACGCCTCTTCACGACGTAACCACGTCCGCCCGATCGGAAGCCCTCGACGACGTACTCCTCCGACTCGTGCATCGTCAGGAAGACGATGGCGGCGCGCGAGCCGGCTCGTTTCAGTTCCCGCGCAGTCTGAAAGCCATCGAGGCCTGGCATCGTGATGTCGAGCACGATGACGTCGGGGTCGACACGCCGGGACGCATCCAGCGTTTCGTATCCATCGGTTGCGACGGCAGCGATGTCGAAATCGTCGGCGAGCAGACGAGACACCGACGTCAAGATCTCCCGATGATTGTCGACCAGGAGAACCTTGGGCTTCGTTGTTGCGGTGCAGAAGGCCGAGCGAGGTGGCCTCACAACCGGTGAATCATACATGCCGGTCGTTCTCGTTGGCGATCGACCAAAATCTCGAACGCGCGCGCGTCGACTGCCAACAGCCGAAGGCACCGGCGCAAATCATCGGCACGTGTGCGCTCGGTTGGATCGTGACGAGCACCCCTCAACGCGATCGCGGCGCCTGCGCATGACAGGAATGCCCGGCTCAGTGGATTGAACTGGTTCGGCATCGTTCTGGGTGGATTGTTCACGTTGATGGCGATTGCAGGAGTGCCGGGCCCGAACGGCCTGAGTTAGGCGCTAATATGGCGAGTCAAAGCGACCGAGGTTCTAACGACTCACCGGATGCAGACGTATCGGGCTCGCCGGGTCCTTCGTGCCGATCGCAACGGCAGTTCGTGGCCTGCGTTGATCGAGACAGAGGCAGGGCTGTTTCACACCAAGCTTCGCGGTGCCGGTCAAGCACCGGGGAGCCTCGTTGCCGAGATCGTCGTGGGTGCATTGGCCGACGCCCTCGGGCTGTCGGTTCCCGCTCGTGTGCTCATCGACATACGGACCGACATCCGTGTGGATGATCCACACCAGGAGCTGGCGCAGCTGATTCGTAGAAGTCGTGGTCGAAATCTCGGATTCCAGTTCCTGCCGAACGCGCGCGACTTTCGCAGCCCCGATGTGCCCGCTGTGGATCGGGAGCTGGCGTCGAAGATCGTGTGGCTCGATGGGCTGGTCCAGAACCCGGATCGCACTTTGAACAACCCGAATCTACTGTGGTCGGACAGGCAGCTATGGCTGATCGATCACGGAGCAAGTCTTGGCTTCCATCATGACTGGCCGTCGGTCACGGAAGACGTGCCGAGAACCCGCGGGTGGGACGCAAGCCGTCACGTGCTGAAGTCTCGCGCGGATCAGGTTGCGGTCATCGACGAGTCGATGGCGGGACGATTACCGCGAGCAGTTCTGGCGTCGGCTCTCGACGCTGTCCCCGACGACTTTTTGTCGGAGCCGGGCGCAGACGCGACTCGGCGTCGTCGAGCGGCGTACGTCGCGTTTCTGTGGAAGCGATTGAAGCGTCCCCGTCCCTTCGTTCCCGAGGCCGCGCCATCGATGAAGGGCGAGCAAACGTGACCCGGATCAATTGCCGGTGGCGCCGAATCCGCCTCGGGTGACCTCGCGAATTTCACCGACTTCATCCCAGATCACGCGCGGGGCGGGCAGCACGATGCCCTGGGCCAGACGGTCGCCGCGGGCGATGCGGACCTCGCGATCCGTGATGTTCAGCACCTGAATCATCACCTCGTCGTTTGGCCCCGAGTAATCGGGATCAATCACGCCGACCCCGTTGGCGACCAGCAATCCGCGCTTGAGTGGGGTGCTGCTTCGGGCGAAAATTCCCAGGAAGTACCCGGGTGGAACCTCGATGACGAGGCCAGTCCGGACAAGGACGATCTGCCTGGGGGCCACGGTGACCTCGTGCGCTGCCGCCAGGTCGAAGCCCGCCGATTCGTCGGTGCCGTACGCAGGGAGGGAAACTGTGGAATCCAGCCGTCTGATCTTGAGCCGCATGCGGGCAGCATACCTCGTCAGCGCGTTGCTTCTGCTCGCCCCGTCGGCCGGCGAGACGCAGGACCGGCAGGATCTCGGTGCGCCGCTGCCGCTCGACATCGCCATTCGCACCGGCACACTGCCGAACGGCCTCACCTTCTTCATTCGCCATAACGGGCTGCCCAACGATCACGTCATGCTCCGTCTGGTCGTCAAGGCCGGGTCGATCGATGAGGCCGACGATCAACGCGGCCTCGCGCACATGCTGGAGCACATGGCGTTCAACGGCACGGCGCATTTCAAACCGGGCGAACTCGTCTCGTACCTCGAATCGATCGGGGCGCAGTTCGGCGCCCACGTCAACGCGTACACGAGCTTCGACGAGACCGTCTTCATGCTCGACGTGCCGACGGAGAAGCCGGGCGTGCTCGATCGCGGCTTCGAGGCCCTCAGCGATTTCGCGAGCGGCCTTTCGCTCGATCCGGAGGAGATCGACCGCGAACGCGGCGTGGTGATCGAGGAATGGCGCGGTCGGCTCGGTGCCGGTACGCGCCTGCAGGAGCCGCAGATGAAGGCGATGTTCGGCGCCTCGCGTTACATCGATCGCATCCCGATCGGCCTGCCCGACGTGCTCCGAACCTTTCCGCCCCAGCGCCTGCGCGACTTCTATCGCGAGTTCTATCGGCCCGATCGGATGGCGGTGATCGTGGTTGGCGATATCGAGGTCGAGAAAGCCGAGGCGCTGGTGCGGCAGCACTTCTCGGGGATGCCCGTACGGCCGCCGGCCGTGCGTTCGGTCTACGAGATCCCCGCGCATCAGGACACGCGCTACGTCTCGCTGTCGGACAAGGAGCTGCAGTCGTCGTCGGTGACGATCATGCACAAGCACCCGCTCCGCGAACTGCGGACGATGGGCGACTACCGTCGAACGCTGGCTGAGGGGCTGGTGTATCAGATGATGAACGCGCGGTTTGCCGAGATCGCGCGGCGTCCGGACGCCCCGTTCCTCGGCGCGTCGGCCGGCGACGACACCCTCGGGAGGACGATCGAATCGTTCGAGGTATCAGCGCGCGTGAAAGACGGTGCGATCGCCACCGGCTTGACGGCGCTCGCCACCGAGCTGGCGCGTGTCCGCCAGCATGGGTTCGGCGAGGCCGAACTCGATCGCGCCAAGCGGAACCAGCTGGCGGGATACGAACGGGCGTACAACGAGCGCGACAAATCACAGAGCGAGCCGCTCACGTCCGAGCTCGTGCGCCACTATCTGCAGGGCGAGGCCGCGCCCGGCATCGCGCTCGAGGTGCAGCTGGCTCGCCGGTTCCTGTCGACGATCACCGCCGCCGAAACCGCGGCGATTGTGCGCGAGTTCGTCACCGATGCCAATCGCGTGGTGATTGCGACGGCTCCCGAGAAGGCGGGTCTCACCGCCACGACCGAGCAGGCGCTGCGCACGGCGCTCACCACCGGCGCCTCTGCGACAGTCACGCCCTGGAAAGACGACGTCGCTTCACGCGTACTCCTCGCGAAGGCCCCGACCCCGGGCAAAGTCACCAACCGCCGCGAGATCTCCGAAATCGGCGTGACCGTGCTCACGCTGTCGAACGGCGTCGAGGTGTGGCTCAAGCCGACCGACTTCCGAAACGATCAGGTCCTCTTCACGTCGTACGCGCGCGGCGGCCTGTCGCTGGCGACACCGACGACGTATCAAGAAGCGGCACTGGCCAACTCGCTCGTGGCGCTGGGCGGCATCGGCGGGTTCAACCCGACCGACCTGCAGAAGCTGCTGGCAGGAAAAATCGCCAACGCGTCGGCGTCGATCTCGAGCGCGACGGAAGGCATCAGCGGATCGGCGACCCCGAAGGATCTCGAGACGGCGCTGCAGCTGGCCTATCTGGAATTCACGGCGCCCAACAGCGATCCCGCCGCGTTCGCGCTTCTCAAGCAGCGGCTCGAGGCGGTCCTCGCGAATCAGGCGCAGAGCCCGGGTGCGGTCTTCGCCGAGCGCGTACGCCGCATCAACACGATGGATCACTACACCGCGACGCCGCTCAAGGTCGAGGACCTCGCCGGCTTCAACCCTGACCGTATGCTGACGTTCTACAAAGAGCGCTTTTCGAACGCCGCCGACTTCACGTTCTTCTTCGTCGGCGCGTTCAAGGTCGACGACATCACGCCGCTCATCGCGACCTACATCGGATCGCTTCCCTCGCGCGGCGTCCGCGACGGCAAGCTGGGCGATCTGCGGCTGCAGTTTCCGACGACGGTCGTGCAGGAGAAGGTGACCAAGGGGCAGGAGCCACGCAGTCAGACCGTGATGACGTTCTTCGCGGATACCGGCCTCGATGAACTCGAGACGCACCGCGTGCAGGCAGCCACGTCGGTGCTCGAAATGCGACTGCGCGATATCCTGCGCGAAAAGCTGGGCGGCACATACTCGGTGAACGTGGGCTATTCCAACACATCACCGCAGCCGGGATACGGCACGACCAGCGTGCAGTTCGGCAGCGCTCCGGAAAACGTCGAGAGCCTGACTGCTGCAGTGATGACGGAGATCGATCGCCTGCGGCGCGAGGGGCCCTCGGCAGCCGATGTGCAGGCGGTCAAGGAACAGGAGAAGAACGGCCTTCAGGAGTCGTTGCTCCAGAACGGATACTGGCTGAACTCGCTCCAGGCGATGCACCTGCTTGGTCGCGATCCCCGGCGCATTCTGCAGCGTATGGAACGTGCGGAGTCGTTGTCGGTGGAGAACATCCACGCCGCCATCCGGAAGTACTTCCCCTCGGACCGACGCACAGTTGTGACATTAATGCCTGAAGTGCCCGCGTCCCGGACCCAATAGCGAAAATACGTGCGCAAATTCAGGTGAATCCCGTACGCAAGGTCAGGTCAATCACCCGTAGGACCGAAGACTCGTGCAGCCAGCGCGTGAGAATCGGCGTAGTATAGGACCCGTGAAGCGGCGCACCGCGGTTGAGGAATCGACCACGACGACTACGACGACGATCACGCGCGCGGCGACGCTCGCGGGGTTCACGGCGGCGGTCGCAACGACCCCCGGCGTCCACATTCGCGACCTCGCGCCGATGACGACGCTTCACGTGCAAACCCGCAATTCGCATTACCGCATCATCGTTTCGGCTGGCGACGCGGTGCTGGTCGAGGGTGGCCAGTTCTTCCCGTGCCTGACGCCCGCGCACGTGAGCGGCGCGAGTGTGGGCGGCAGCTTCCTCAAGGTCGGCTGGATCGGCGTCGGCCTCCGCATGGAGATCCTGGTCGACGGCCGCCGCATCGTCACCTCGCCAGTCCTCGACATCGTCAGCAAACCATCTGATAGTCGAGTTCATTAGAACACGCAGAGCACGCCGAGGAGCGGAGAACGCAGAGGGCTCCGGCGACCACCCGTCGGCTCCGCTATCTCTGCGCTCTTTAACGGAGACGACGGAGAAATCGCACGGAGGCACGGAGCAACGGAGGTCAGACGGAGGCCGCCGGCCGACTCGCATGATTCGCGGGTGGGGCGCCGGCCTGCGGCCGGCGCATGGGATGGGTGTCACTCACGAAAACAACCGCGGATATCGTCATGAGCGCGCTTGTTTTCGCGAGTGACGCCCATCCCATCGCGCGCTAGCGCGCAGCCCACCCGCTCAGACGCTCGCGCAGGTTGCTGTGGACACTGTCAGCTATACTGAGCGTTTGCGAAGCGTGCGTAGTGTCCGGCTTGAGCCGGACCAGTTTGTGCGAGCGGTCAAAACGGAATGCAATACATCTACACGATGAAGGGCCTCGGGAAGGTGCATCCTCCCGACGCCGTTGTGCTCAAGGACATCTGGCTCTCGTTTCTCCCCGGGGCGAAGATCGGCGTGCTCGGCCTCAACGGCGCCGGCAAGAGCTCGTTGCTCAAGATCATGGCAGGCGAGGATACCGAGTTCATCGGCGAGGCGTTTCCCGCCGACGGCATCACGGTCGGCTTCCTGCCGCAGGAGCCTCGGCTCGATCCCACCAAAACCGTCAAGGGTAACGTCGAGGAAGGCGTGGCGGCGACCAAGGCGCTGCTCGAACGCTACGACGAGCTCAACGCGAAGCTCGGTGAAGATCTCTCCCCCGAGCAGATGGACAAAGTGCTCGAAGAGCAGGGCCGTCTGCAAGACAAGATCGATGCGGTCAACGCCTGGGAGATCGATTCGCAGCTCGAACTGGCGATGGATGCGCTGCGATGCCCGCCGCCCGACGCCGAGGTCACGAAGCTCTCCGGCGGCGAGCGGCGCCGCGTGGCGTTGTGCCGGTTGCTGCTGACGTCGCCCGATCTGCTGCTGCTCGACGAGCCGACCAACCACCTCGATGC
>DASWZV010000100.1:0-2976 GCA_036407095.1 Vicinamibacterales bacterium
CGCTGCGGCGAAGCGAGAGCCAGTTGAAGGAAGCCGATCGGCTCAAGGATGAATTTCTGGCCACGCTCGCGCACGAGCTGAGGAATCCGCTCGCGCCGCTTCGCACGAGTCTGGAGTTGATTCGACTGCCCGACAACACGCGTGCAGACGTCGAGGAGATCCGCGTGATGATGGAGGAGCAGGTCGCCCTGCTGGTCCGCCTCGTCGACGACCTGCTCGACGTGTCCCGGATCACCTCGGGGAAGATCCGCCTCCAGCGCCAGCCCTCACTCCTGTCATCGCTCATAGGCACGGCCGTGCAGGCCAACCGGGCCGCGATCGACGCCGGGCAGGTCACCCTGAATGTCGTCCTCCCCAAGACCCCGGTGCTCCTCGACGCTGATCCGACACGTTTCGTGCAGGTCATCTCCAACGTGTTGAACAATGCGATCAAGTTCACGGATCCGGGAGGACAGATCTCCGTCGCCGCGGAACTGTCGCGTTCGGCCGACGCGCGGACCGACGAGGTCGTCATCCGCATCACCGACTCAGGCGTCGGCATTCCGGAAGAGATGCTGCCGCGCGTGTTCGAGCTCTTCACGCAGGGCGACACGACGGCACACCGATCGCACACCGGGTTGGGGATCGGTCTTGCGCTCTCGCGTCGTCTCATCGAGATGCACGGGGGATCGATTGAGGCGTACAGCGACGGCCCGGGTTCGGGAAGCATGTTCCGGCTTCGAATGCCGGTCGCGGAGACCGTCGAGGACACGCGCCCGTCGCCCCCGCCGCCGGTCGCGCTGCGCATCAGCCAGCGCGTGGTCGTCATCGACGACAACCCTGCCGCGGCGCGATCGATTCAGCGTCTGGTCACCGCGCTCGGAGGCGAATGCCTGGTCGCGCACAGCGGCGAGAGCGGCCTCGCCCACATTCGCGAGCTTCGACCGGATATCGTCATTCTCGACATCGGCATGCCGCGGCTCGATGGCTACGAGACGTGCCGACGCATCCGCGAAGAGTTCGGCCCCGGCATGCTCATCGTGGCGCTGACCGGCTGGGGACAGGACCGGGACAAGCAGAACGCGATGGAAGCCGGCTTCGACGTGCACCTCACGAAGCCGGCGGATCCGGTCGCCCTTGAACAACTGCTAGCGGCGGTAGACACTCGTAGTGTCAGGCTGTAGCCGATGTGCCTTCGCTGTCGCCGCGAGCGGTCGCGACCGCGGCAACAGACAGACTGTTTGCGGCGTCATTGATTGAGATTGCCCCGTCGCCATGAGCGATTCCTTGCACGACGTCGCCAGTCCATATCCTCGGGTCGACCACGAAGCGATGCGCTCTGGCGCGGATGCTGACGCGTCGGTCGTGACCGCGCTGGGCGTCGTCCGCGAGAGCGAGAAGCAGCTTCGGCTCGCCCTCGAGGTGGCCGAGATCGGAACGTTCGTCTGCTGGATTCCCGAACGCCGATTCGAGTTCGACCGTCAGATGCTGTCGCTGTTGGGGCTGCCGCTCCGCCCGACGTTTTCGCATGACGAGGTGGCCAGGCTCATCCATCCCGACGATCGCACCAGTTTTGACCTTGCGTTTGAAAGTGCGATCGATGACGAGGGATTGGGCATGCTCCGCGAAGAGATTCGCGTCGTGCGGTCCGACGGCTCGGTCCGATGGCTATCGGTCACCGGACAGACGACGTTCGATCGGACCGGCGCGTGGCGTACGCCCAGTACCGGTCGCGCGATCCAGATCTCGGGAGTCGCCACGGATATCACCGATCACAAGCAGCGCGCGTCGCGCCTGGCCGGTGATCTTCGCGACATGCAGCTGCTGCGCGATCTCAGCGCTCGCCTGGTGTCCGAGTACGACACCGAGGCCTTCTTCGACGCGATCGTGGGTGCCACCGTCTCGATTACTCGGGCGACTGGTGGGTGTCTTCATCTGGTCGACGACGAAACCAACGGACTCAAGCTGCAGACGTGCCACGGATTGCACGCTGTCACAGATCGTGGTTGCGTCTGGAACGACTGCGCTTCATCGACGTCGTGCCTCCGGGGGTCGGCAATTGGCGCGCCAGCGGTCGGCATCGACCCACCGGCGTGTCCAGATCGGGATGGCTCGCCGCGAGAGATGACGGGCATGTGGTCCACGCAATCGACGCCGCTCGTCACGCGCGCCGGGCGCACCGTCGGCATGTTGTCCACCAACTGGAGCGAGCCCAATCGTAAGCTGTCGGAACGCGAGAAGCGCTTCATCGATCTGCTGACGCGGCAAGCCGCCGAGATGATCGAACGGCGGCGCAGCAAGAAGGCGTTGCGTGAGAGCGAGCAACGGTCGAGGCGAGAGCTCGTGGACACTCAATTGCTTCAGCGGTTGAGCGCGCAGCTGCTCGAAGGTCGAGGCACCACGTCGCTCTACGAGACGCTGGTCGATGCAGCGAGGTCGATCATGCACTCGGCATTTGCGAGCATGCAGATAGTCTGCCGCGATCATGGACAGCAGGGCGAGTTGCAGCTCATTGCCTCGCGCGGGTTCGGTGAGCAGGCCAGGCGTCAGTGGGAATGGGTCGGGGCGAATGACAACACATCATGCGCTCAAGCGCTGCGGACCGGCGAGCGCGTCATCGTCGATGACATCGCACAGTGCGATTTCATGGCAGGCACGGTCGATCAGGCTCGACTCCTCGACGCCGGCATTCGTGCCAGTCAGACGACGCCGCTCGTTTCACGCGAAGGTACGATCCTCGGAATGATCAGCACGCACTGGGCGTCGCCGCATCGGCCGCCGGAACGGGATCTCCGGCTGCTCGACATCCTGGCGCGACAGGCCGCCGATCTGATCGAGCGCACGCAGGCGGAGGAGGCGCTGCGGCGAAGCGAGAGCCAGTTGAAGGAAGCCGATCGGCTCAAGGATGAATTTCTGGCCACGCTCGCGCACGAGCTGAGGAATCCGCTCGCGCCGCTTCGCACGAGTCTGGAGTTGATTCGACTGCCCGACAACACG
>DASWZV010000101.1:0-7833 GCA_036407095.1 Vicinamibacterales bacterium
TCGCCATGCCGTCCAGCCCGGGCATCATCACATCGAGAAGAACGACATCCGGAGGTTCGCTCTGTTTCAGCGACGCGAGAAGCTCATCACCTCGCGTGTAGCAGCGGGCTTCATAGCCTCGCAGCGAGAGAAAGGTTCTCAAGTACGCGCCGAACGACGAGTCGTCGTCGACAATTGCGACGTAGGGTTTCTTCATCGGTTTTCCACCGGGAATTATTTCGCGTGAATGTGCATCATTCGACTGCACAGAGTGTGCGGTGTCCATCGAGTTTCCACTTCTATTCAAGACGCGTACCTCATCAGGCTGGGATAGCGTCACGAGGAACCAACTTTGGGAAACGCTTTGCCGAGAGAGTGGACGAGCTTGCAGAGGATTAGATTGCCTCTTATCGCTCGGCTGGACCTGGGCGAGCTCTACCGCATGTCAATCCGACGAGGCGCAAGCAGCCGAGACGCCTCGTTGGCTGGGGCGCGGGCTCCGGAGGCCTCGCGAACCACCGAGGTCAACGCACGGTCGAGATCGGTTGCGACGGCGGCCCAGTCGTACTGAGTGACGACCAGCGATCGGGCGGCAGTCTCGATTGCGCGCCGCCGGTCGTGGTTACGAAACAGACGCAGCACTGCTGACGCAAAGACGTCGGGGTCGTCGGCGAGAACCAGATGTTCGCCGTCGCGTACCGGGAGGCCTTCCGCGCCAATCGCTGTTGACACCACTGCCTTGCCCATCGCCATCGCTTCGAAAATCTTGAGCCGGGTGCCACCGCCAATCCTCAGCGGCACGATGTAGACGGTGCCGTTGGCAAGGTGCGGCCGGACATCGTCGACCCGGCCCGTCACGGTGATCGCCGGGTCCTGAGCGAGCCTCGCGACTGCCGGCGTCGGCGCGCGCCCGACAATCGTGAGCGAGACGCCCGGCTCCTGTTCACGAATGCGCGGGAGGATCTCGCGACAGAAGAACAGCATGGCGTCTTCGTTGGGAAGCCAGTCCATCGATCCCGTGAAGACGAGCGACTTCGGCATGACCTCGCTCGTGACCGGCTGGAAGAACTCGGTGTCCACGCCCGTCTGGACGACGTGTATGGGCGTCTTGATCGCGTGGGGGTAGAGCCGGCGAAGGGTTTCGGCATCTGCGGCCGATACGGCGAGCACGCCATCGAAGCGTGAGAGCGCGCGACCTTCGAACCGGAGCATCCGGCGGTACTGCGTCCGATACAGGGATCGCATGAGCCAGCCCGCCTTGTTTTCCGCGTGGCGGCGCCAGATCTCCGATTCGACGTTATGCGTGAACACGACCGACGGGCACGGAGGCCGGGCAGGGAGGTTGACGGCCGGCAGCACGAAATCGCTGACCACGAGGTCGAATCCGCCGTTTCTCATCAAGGCACGCACTTTCGACGCGAAAGCTCGCGAACGGTACGCGCCTACGGCGTATGGCAGCGGATCGAACAGGCGCAACGCCGCTGACCCCCAGAATCGGAGCGATCCTTTTTGCGGTTGCGACCTGGCGATGGCATGCACCGATCGAGCGACCTCGCGCATGGCATCGATGTGTGCCGGCGATTCGTCAGGAGACGCGAACGAAAGGTATGTGATGTCGTGGCGCGTGGCAAGATGTCGCAGGAGATGCCAGGTTCGCAGCTTGCCGCCCTTGTCGAGTGGCAGCAGCAGATCCGATTTGAGCCACAGAATTCGCACGAGGAGAGCACAGCAGCAAGCAAGGTGCCACTGAACACCCGCCACTTCTTCTGCTCGGGTCGAGTCGCTCCTCCGGTTCAGCTGTTGTTTTCGGCCTGGCACAGCGATTGATGCTGTTGGTCGCCACGCCACCTCAGCCAATGGACGAGGTGTAGAGAAAAGACTATGAAAGTAACTCCGATCGGTGTCCTCTCTGTCGCGGTGTGTCTGGTCGCCGCGACGGTGCAGACACAGGGCAACGTGATCGCGGTTCCGGCAGGCGGCGACCTCCAGGACGCGATCAACCGGGCGCAACCCGGAGACACGATCTCGCTCGCCCGCGGCGCGACGTTCGTGGGCAACTACGTGCTGCCGGCAAAAGCCGGCACGCAATTCATCACGATTCGAACCGAGGGGGATGATGGATTGCCGCCAGCGAATCAACGTATGAACCCCACGTACGCCCCACAGCTCGCGAAGCTGAAGTCGTCGAACAGCACAGCCGTGCTGCGGACAGACCCCGGCGCGCACCACTGGCGACTGCAGCTGCTCGAATTTCAGGCCAATGTCGGCGGCTTCACCGACATCATCCTGCTTGGCGATGGGACGCGCAGCCAGAACGATCTCTCGGAGGTGCCTCACCATCTCGTCATCGATCGGTGCTTCGTGCACGGCGATCCGAGGGTAGGGCAGAAGCGAGGCATCGCCCTCAACAGTGCGTCCACGACGATCGTCGATTCCTACATCGCCGATATCAAGGCCGCCGGTCAGGAGGCTCAGGCGATCGCTGGATGGAACGGTCCCGGCCCGTTCGTCATCGAGAACAACTATCTCGAGGCCGCGGGTGAGAATTTCATGCTGGGTGGGAGCGATCCAGGTATTCCGAATCTGGTGCCGTCCGATGTGACGTTCCGGAGGAACGATCTGTCGAAGCAGACCCAGTGGCGGAACTCGAAGTGGTCCGTCAAGAATCTCTTCGAGCTGAAGAACGCGCGTCGCGTCCTGATCGAAGGCAACCTCTTCGAGTACAACTGGCCAGACGCACAGCCCGGCTACGCGATTGTGTTGACGCCGCGCAATTCCGGATCCACCGTCTGGGCCACCGTCGAGGACATCACGTTCCAGTCCAACGTCGTCCGCCACGTCGCCGCGGCGTTCAACCTTCTCGGCGAGGACAACGTGCTTCCCTCAGGCCCCGCCCGCCGCATCCGTATCGCAAACAATCTCGTGTACGACGTCAATTCGAAGGCCTGGGGCGGCAACGGCTTCTTCCTCCTGCTTGGGGACAACCCGGCGGACGTCAGCGTGCAGCACAACACGATCATCCACACGGGTAACCTGATCTCCGCGTACGGCGGCACGAAGGCCAAGCCCCAACCGATCGTCGGCTTCACGTTCGAGGACAACATCGCGCGACACAACAAGTACGGTGTCTTCGGCGACGGCCTCTCGTCGGGTGCCGATACGCTGGCGGCCTACTTCCCCGGCGCCGTGTTCAGCCACAACGTCCTGGCCGGCGGCAACTCATCCAAGTACCCGGGAGGAAATTTCTTTCCGAGCGAACAGGAGTTCGAGCAGCAGTTTGCTGATTTCGCGGGTGGTGACTTCCATCTCGCGGCCACGAGCAAATGGAAGGCGGCGGCCTCCGACGGATCAGATCTCGGAGCCAACATCGACACGCTGAATTCGGTCTTGAGCGGGGCCCGCGTTCGCGAACGGCCGGAAAGGCCCAGGACCGGGCCCGGACGCGGGGGACGGGGATCGTTGAATCCGTGAGGGGTGCGTCGCTTACCTTCGACCGGACGCCGGCACCGGCAGGCGCGAGCTCAAGCTAACGTCGCGGGCGTGCAGCTCGGCGAGCAGGATATCGGTGAAGCCGCGGACCATGCGGGACATTCCGAACCGGGCTGAGACTGTCGAACGGGCCTCCGCGCCGAGCGCCGCGGCACGTACCGGATCCGCGATCGTGCGGACGATGGCGTCCGCAAGTGCTCCGGCGTCGCCGGGAGGAACCAGAATGCCCGTGACGCGGTCATCAATCAGCTCGCAAATGCCGCCCGTCCGGGAGGCGACGACCGGAAGCCCGGCCGCCATCGCCTCCATCAGGCTGTTGGGCAAGGCCTCGGTTCGGGACGGCAGAATGAAGAGGTGCGCGCGGTCGAGCAGGGCAGGGATGTCGCCGCGCTCCCCGAGAAAGCTGATCCGATCGGCCACGCCGCGCCGACGCGCGCGCGCTTCGAGGTTCGCCCGGCACGGACCATCTCCCGCGAAGTCGAGCTGCAGCCGACGAAGTTCCGGCCGGGCTGCCATCGCGTCAATCAGCACGTCGTGCCCCTTTTCGGGCCGGAGGTTCGCGACCACGATCGCGCGAGTTATCGATTCCGGGGCTCTCGGCGGGATCGCGTTCGGCACCGTGACACCGTTCGAAACGACGCGGATCTTGTCCGCCCGGACACCCTCGCGCCGCAGCCGGGCGGCCGCGGCGCGCGAATTCGCGACGATGCGCTGCGACAGCGCGTAGGCCCCGCGCTGCAGCAGCAGCTTGGGGATCGTCTTGTCGGTGTTGATTTCGCGGCGTCCCGCGATTCGCACGGGTACTCCGGCCATGGCGGCGCCAGTCAGCCCGAACACGTTCGTGTAGAAATCCGACGTGATGACCGCCGCGACGCGCTGCTGGCGGCACCATCGGGCGTAGGCGGCGACCTGCCTCCGGGTCGCCGGGCGGGCGAAGCCGTGGATCGGGAACTCCGTGATCGAGACCGCGCGTTCGGCGGCCGCGTCGAGCCACGGGCCCCTCGCCTCGAAGCAGGCGGCATGAACGGCGAAGAGGGTGGGATCCAGGCCGCGGATCAAATTGACCATTTGCCGCTCGGTACCACCCGCGGCAAAACTCGATAGCCAGACCGCAACCGGCAGCGAAGACTCGGACACACGGTCAGCTCAGCAAGCAACGTACCACCAGCGGACAACTGCCGCGGCGTTGGAACTCCGCGCGGTTTAGTTGACGAGCTCGGATCGTGTCGGATTCTGACGCGCATCGCGGTCGCACCTCCCGATCATCGACGTCGACGAGCACTTTTTTCAAACGGCCGAGTTGCGGTTGTGTACGGTTCAGCCGCGCGTCGGCGTCGTGACGCGCGTTTGTTACACGTGACGCGGCGGCACGTGATGGATCGCCCCTTGCTCGAGTCGCCGGCGACCGGTCGGTTCCGTCGGTCGGCTTCAACTTTCATCAGGAGTTGCCTTGATTCTCCAACGAGCAGGAGTGCGTGATCGCGTACGGCGCGCGATCGTGGCGGGGACGATCGCGCTGGCCGTGCCGATGACGGCCGGCGCTGCAACGCTTCGCGTGTGCGCAAGCGGCTGCTCCTACACCAACCTGCAGCCCGCGATCGATGCGGCACAACCCGGCGACACGATCCTGCTTCGCGCCGGACAGACGTTCGTCGGAAATTTCGTGCTCCGAGCCAAGAACGCATCGTCCACGGCGTTCATCACGATTCGATCGGATGCCGCGGACGCGTCGCTGCCTCCCGCCGGCACTCGACTGGTCCCGCAAGGCCGCGCCGGCGCGAACACCACGTCTGCACTGCTGGCGCGGCTCGTCGGTGCAAGCACGGCCAAGACCACGCCAGTCCTGCGCACCGTGCCGGGCGCACATCACTACCGGCTGCAGTTCATTGATTTCGACGGCGCCGCGCAGCTCGGCTACGAGACCTTGATCGCGATCGGCTCCGACCAGGCCGATGCCAACCCCCCGCATCACATCGTGTTCGATCGCGTGTACATTCACGGCCACGCCAGGAAAGGTCAGAAGCGGGGAGTGGCGCTGAATGGCGGATCCACCGACGTGCTCAACAGTTACATCGCCGACGTCAAATCCGTCAATGCCGACTCGCAGGCCATCGAAGGGTGGAATGGCGTCGGGCCATATCGAATCATCAACAACTACCTCGAGGCCTCGGGCGAGAACATAATGTTCGGGGGCGCCGTTCCGGCCACGAAGGGATTGATTTCAAGCGACATCCAGATATCCGACAACAACATTGCCAAGCCGACGGCCTGGCGAAATCCGATTCTCGCGCCGCCCGCCTCGCCTCACGCCGCTGCGTCGTCTTCGAGCGGATCGCTGGTGGCCCGCACGCACTACTTCAAAGTCGTTGCGGTGATGGCATCCTCCAACTCAGAGGCCGTGTCGCTGCCATCGACCGAGGTTTCGGTGACGGCAACTGCCGGACACAGCGTGTCACTGTCGTGGAGTGCGAGTTCGGGTGCGGACAAATACCGGATCTATCGCGGTACGTCGGCGGGCGGCGAAGCCGTCTACGTGACGACGCCAGGTTCGGCGACGTCGTTCGTCTACACGGGTGCAGGCGAGACGAGCGGGAAGCCGCCCACGTTCGGTACCCGGTGGATTTCGAAGAACCTGCTCGAGCTGAAGAATGCCCAGCGGGTCACGATCGACGGCAACGTGTTCGAGAACAACTGGGTTCAGGCTCAGGCAGGCTACGCGATCGTGCTGACGCCGCGTAACTCCGACAGGAGAGTGCCCTGGGCTGCCGTTCGCGATGTCACGTTCACGAACAACATCGTGCGGCACACGGCCGGGGGGTTCAACATCCTGGGCTACGACACGACGGTGTCGGCCGGCAGTCAGCTGACTGAGCGCGTCACGATCCGCAACAACCTGTTCTACGACATCGATCCGTCCCGCTGGGGAGGAGCAGCAGCCAAGTGCTTCCTCGTTGGCCAGGGGGCCACCGACATCGTGTTCGATCGCAACACGGTGGCGCACAATACGACGACTGTCGTCGCCGCGTACGGTAAGCCGATGGTGCGCTTCAAGTTCACCAACAACATCGCGCTGCACGGCAAGTACGGCGTCTTCGGCGACTCCTCATCGACGGGAAATCCTACGCTCGCGAAATACTTTCCGGGCGCGGTCTTCACCAACAACGTGCTGGCGGGCGGCAAGGCCTCGCTCTATCCTCCCACCAACTCGTTTCCCACGGTCGCCCAGTGGAACGCGTCGTTCGTCGACGCCGCGTCCGGCAACTACCAGTTGCTCCCGTCGTCGGTCTTCTATCACGCGGGCAGTGGCGGGTCGATTCCAGGCGCCGACGTGGTCCAGATTGAATCGGGATCAGAGGCTCCCGCTGCTCCTACCGGTCTGCGGCTCAAGTAGCCCACCAGCTTCCAGCTTTCAGCTCTCAGCTTTCGGCTCTCAGCTCTCGGGCCGACGGCTGACAGCTGACAGCTGTTTTTCCCACATCAACAGCATCGTCGGTGTAACCTTAAACGGCTGAGCTCGAGAACTGCACCGGGTGGGTCCGTCGTGCCCGTGCACAGCTCTGTCGTTTCGATCACACAACGGACGCGGACGTGGGCGGTGATACCGGCGGACCGTCCAGGAATACGCGCTGTTTCGCGCGATCGCGCAGGGCACCCGTCTTGCCCTAACCGGGGCACCGAGGTGACGTTGATGCGTGTGGTCCTGGGTGTGTGCAGCGCCTTGTATGTCCTGTTCTCATTCGGCCCGGTTGGTCTGGGCAGCACGGTCGTCGCGGCAGGGACGACGATTCGAGTCCCGGCGGGCGGGAACCTCCAGGCCGCCCTCAACGCCGCGCAGCCCGGAGATGTCATTCTGCTGCAGCCCGGTGCCACCTATAGCGGGAACTACGTTCTCCCCGCGAAATCCGGTTCCACGATGATCACCGTGCAGACCGACATTGCACAGAAGGGCTCCCTCGCGCCGGGCGTGCGTCTCTCGCCCGCGGCTGCGGGAGCGCTGGCGAAGATCAAGTCGCCGAACACAATCGCCGCGCTGCGCACGAATCCCGGCGCTCACCACTGGCGTCTGCAGCTCCTGCAGTTCGCGCCCACCAAGGACGGATACGGCGAGATCATCCGTCTGGGTGACGGCGGCGCCGCGCAGAATTCGCTCTCGCTCGTGCCGTATACCCTCGTGCTCGATCGCGTCTACATCTTCGGCGATCCGCTGCGGGGTCAGAAGCGGGGCATCGCGTTGAACGCGCGCGACGTCACGATCACGAATTCCACCATCCGCGATATCAAGACCGTGGGCCAGGACACGCAAGCGATTGGCGGCTGGAACGGTCCGGGACCGTACTTGATCGAGAACAACTATCTCGAGGCCGC
>DASWZV010000102.1:0-4667 GCA_036407095.1 Vicinamibacterales bacterium
CCAACGTGCCCGGCGTCGTCGCCGGGGCTCGGCCCGCGACCGTCGAGCGCGTCACCATTCACGGCACGGCGCTCGAAGGCAATCTGGAAGGCGATGCCGTCGACCGCGACGCCATTGTCTTCCTGCCGCCGGGCTATCAGCAGAGCCGCACGCGCCGGTATCCCGTCGTCTACGCGCTGCATGGATACTCGATTGGCGCGGAGCAGTGGACGCACGAGATCCACGTGCCGCAGACGATCGAGGGGGCGTTTGCCAAGGGCGCGCACGAGATGATTGTCGTCCTGCCGGACTCCAAAACCGTGCACAATGGTTCGATGTACTCCAGTTCAATGACCACCGGCGATTTCGAGAACTACATCGCGCGCGACGTCGTGTCGTACATCGACGCGCACTACCGGACGATCGCCAGCCGGGAGAGCCGCGGGCTCGTCGGGCACTCCATGGGCGGTTACGGCGCCGCACGTATCGGCATGAAGCACGCCGACGTTTTCGGCAGCCTCTACATCATGAGCCCGTGCTGCCTGTCGCCGCGGGGAAGCGCCGGTCGCGGCGCTCCGGGCGGCAACGCGGCGTCCAACGATGAGGCGCTGGCGGCGGTCAAGACAGCGGCGGACTCGGCGAAGCTGCCGTTCGGACTGCGTGCGCAGCTGGCGTCGGCGGCGGCGTGGTCGCCGAACCCGAAGAACCCGCCGCTGTACCTCGATCTGCCAATCGGCGAGAACCGGCAGGCAGTTCTGGCGAAGTGGGCCGCCAACGCGCCGCTGGCTTTCGTCGATCAGTACATCGCCGCCTTGCGCCGGTATCGCGCCATCGCGATCGACGTCGGCGATCAGGACGGGCTGCGCGCCGATAGCGGAAAGCTGCATGAAGTGCTCGATCAATACGCCATCGCGAACACCTTCGAGATCTACCCCGGAACGCATACCAGCGACGTTGCCGTTCGCTTTCAGGAACACGTGATCCCGTTCTTCAGCCGGACGCTGTCGTTCGAGTCCCCGAAGCGATGACGCGTTTCTGTCTCGCTACCGGCGGCGATGCTGCTCGCCATCGCGCCGACGCGGATCCGCTTCGCGTCCGCGCTCCGGAGGGACAGCCTGCGGCCGGAGGCTACCGTGAGGATGGCCGAAGTCGAGTGCCCGATCCGAGGGAAGGACAGTGGCAGCGAGGGCCGGAGGGGAGTCGCCGAAAGCGAGCGCGAGCGCGAAGTGAAAAACAGAGCAAGCGCCGGTAGATCCTTAACAACATTCCGAGACATTTCAGATTGAAATGCTCGCTTTCATATTGCAATCTCTGCGATCAGAGGTCGCCCGACAACCGCCCGAAAAGCCTCTATTTAGGCATGCTCAGCGCAGCAAAGGATGGCCCGCACCTTGAAATGGCTCTCAGCATGACAAACAACGCCGTCATTCATCGCAACACGGGCGTCGCCTCGTTCCTGCGGGGTGTCCGTGCATTCGCGGAGGCATCGCTCGTCGTGCTGGGATTCGGGTTCGTCATCTTCCTGATCGGCCTGCCGCTCGCGCTGAGCGTGCGCGTGGTGCATCAAAGCTTCTCGTGGCTTGCGCGATTCGGAGGAGAAACAGGCCCGCTCGCGGATGCGCTGGTGTCGGTCGCGGCTGTGGTGGGCGGCATCACGCTGACTGCCGTATTTGCCAGAGCGCTCGTCGGATTCTGGTGGCGGGGTACTCTGCGTCGAAAAAATCGGACACGCGATGGCGCAACCGAACCCGTCCCTGCTCGTCGGCTGAGGACGCAGCGTCATGAACGCCAACGCACTCGGCGAACTCCAGAACCGACGCAGGTTCTTCTACCCCAGATACTCGAGGGTCGGCAGTGATAGGTGGAGCGCGGTCGACTTGACGAAGAGCGACAAGCTGGACGAGCTCATCGAGCAGATTCTCAGTGTGCCGGACGTCGATGTGTCGATCGACGCGGTGGGGTTGGAGGCTGTGATCACGCTCGATCGCGCGCCCGAGGGGTATCAACAGTTCGACAAGGGAGTCGCGAAGAAGTTCGTCATCGGTAGTTCTCCCTGGGACAAGACGTCAACCGGCGGGCCTGCACAGTACAAACAGACCGCGCTCGGTACGCCGCAAGAACCGCGAGTCGATCAATAAGTTCAGGAGCGCTTCACACGTGTCAGGTTCCAGGGCCCACAGGCGTTGAGCCTGCTCGATCGTGAGGCACAACCCCGGCATCTCGAGAAACTCGGCCCGAATTCCGTGAACGATTCGCTCGTTGCTCGCAGAGTGCTTGGCAATTCCCCCTACACGCGCGATCGCACCGGTCCAGGACGGCGGGTCGCTGGCTGGGAACGAATCGTCGAGGACCTGATCGACGTCCGGCGACGGCCACTCAACTTGTCGGGTGTGATGCTGTGAACGTGTGGCTCGCGGGACGTCAATTCGTCGCTCTCGATGCCTCACGCGGTTGCGCGGTGCTGCTGTGTCAATCAGATACGCGGTCACGCCTTGCCTCCGATACTTCCTTTCCCTCTTGCCATCGCAAGGATCGATCCGATCGCAACGCAACGATGACCAAGCGATATCCCGCTGATCGCGACGGAGTGCGGAGATCTGCACCGTCTGGCCAGGCCACTACACGCTTCAAAACGAAATGCCATTTCAGAGTGAAATCGACGCTCCCCGGAAAACGCGGGGAATGCGCCCGAATTCGTCATTGGCGCACCGGCCCGCGCCTTGCGTGATGGATAAGCAGCGATTCAATCTGGCGGCGCAGAAGGGAGGCGCAGCCCTGGGTTGCCGACCGCGCAGGCGTGTATGTCGCCGCGCGGTCTTTTCATTTTCTTCGGTGACGCCCGCGCGAACGCCACGGACCTGCCATGCGGTGAAGGCGTGGCTGGCACGCCGGCGGTATGACCATGAGCCTCTATCAATCAGTCGCAACCGTCATCGGCACGCACGAAGCGCTGGACCTTGCGCACCGGCTCGCAGCATGGCACGACGCAATGGTGATCCATCGACGGCGCGCCGGAGAAACGGCCGGCCCCTGGTGTGATGTTGATTGTCCGCACGAACAAGCCGAATCGCTCTGGCTCGAGGCCGTCGACGCCTACGGCGAACGGGCGCATGAGTTCGCGTTTCTCCGCAGCGTCGGGAGCGATGCACTCGCCAAAAGCCTCCGTGTCAGAAGTACGTCTCTGACACGTGGCCGGCCATCCTGATCGTCACCTCCCAGGTGCGAGAGCGGAATACCGCATTGAACGGCATCGGTTCACAGCAGTATCGTGAACGGATGGACGAGCGTCGCCTGCACCTCGCCGAGCTCCTCGACTTTCGGCCGGATGAGGGCGTCATCCGGTTCCATGAGCAGCGAGTCGTCATCCTTAGCGCGGCAGCCATGGGCCTGCTGCGAAAGGAATTGATGGATACGCTCGGGCCCGAAACGACGCGGCGCCTGCTCATGCGGTTTGGTTTCGCGGATGGCTATCACGACGCGGTGAGCCTTCGCGATCGCGCTGCTTGGTCCAATCCGCTGGACGGGTTGCGGACCGGGGCGGTCGTGCACACGCTCGAAGGAATTGTGCGCTCCGAGCTCACCTCGGTGGACTTCGATTCGGAGACCGGCCGTTTCGAGGCCGAAATCGAGTGGCACGATTCGTATGAAGCCGAGCAGCATGTCCATCATTACGGGCCGAGTCCGGCTCCGGTCTGCTGGTCGCTGGTTGGCTACACCAGCGGCTACGCCAGCGCGTGCTGCGGGCGGGAGATCTATTTCCGCGAGTCATCGTGCCTGGGCCAGGGCAAAAAGGTCTGCACGGTCGTGGGTCGTGACGCAGGCAGCTGGGGAGACGCGATCGAGAGCCTTCGGCAGGACTTCCATAGCCAGGATCTCGGCCGCGAGGTGGAACGCTTGCAGTCGGCGGTCCGGCGGCGGCTGCAGGAACTCTCTCGACGCGAGCGCGCGCTCGAACAGCGTGAGCGAGAACTGAACGTTCTCCGTGAACGGATCGCGCGCCACACGGCCTCACAACACTTCATCGCGCGCAGCGAGGCGATGCGTGAGGTGCTGGAGTTGGCCGCACGCGTGGCTCCCATCGACACAACCGTCCTCGTGTATGGTGAGAGCGGCACCGGCAAGGAATTCATCGTCCGGATGATTCACGAACAGAGCCCTCGCGCCGCGATGCCGTTCGTGTCGATCAATTGCGCGGCCTTGACCGAAACCTTGCTCGAGTCAGAGCTGTTCGGCCACGTGCGTGGCGCATTCACCGGAGCGTCGCGTGACAAAGCGGGACTGTTCGAAGTGGCAGGGACCGGAACGATCTTTCTGGATGAGATCGGCGAGGTCGCACCAACCATCCAAGCCAAGTTGCTCCGCGTGTTGCAAGAGCGCGAGATCAGGCGCGTCGGCGCCGAACGGACGATCACGGTGAACGCCCGTGTGGTCGCCGCAACGAATCGTGACCTCAAAGAGGCCGTCGCGAACGGCACGTTTCGCGAAGATCTCTACTTCCGTCTGGCCGCCTTTATCATCACGGTGCCGCCGCTGCGTGAACGGCGTGACGACATTCCGGCGCTAGTGCACGAATTCGTACGGCGCTCGGCCGCACGGCTGAAGAAGGACGTGAAGACCGTGTCCGCCGAAGCCATGAGGGCCTTGATCGGCTATGGATGGCCGGGGAACGTTCGCGAGCTCGAACATGC
>DASWZV010000103.1:0-1550 GCA_036407095.1 Vicinamibacterales bacterium
CGAGGTGCTGGACCTCGAGAGCACCAACGGTACGTTCGTCAACGGCGAACGCGTCGAGCGCGCACGCTTGAAGGGCGGCGACCGGTTGGGCGTCGGGCGAGTAGAGCTGACTGTAGAAAAATCGACGTGCTAAGGTGCTAACAGGCTGCTGAAAAAGTAAGTACCACGTGACGACCTCTTCGTACTACCATGCTCCCACCGACGAAGGGAGCCGAGAGATGCGTGGAGCCGACGAGCAGCCGGGATCGATGTTTAGCTACGTGTCGCTGGAGGCGCGCGTGCCGAAGGATCATCCGCTGCGCGCGATTCGTCGGATCACCGATCGGGCGCTCGAGCGACTCTCGCCGCGGTTCGGAACGCTCTACATCAATTTCGGCCGGCCATCGATTCCGCCCGAGAAGCTGTTGCGCGCGCTGCTGCTCCAAGCGCTGTATACGATTCGCAGCGAGCGACAGCTGATCGAGCAGATCGATTACAACCTGCTGTTTCGCTGGTTCGTCGGGCTGGGGATGGATGACGCGGTGTGGGCGCCCACCACGTTCACGAAGAACCGCGACCGCCTGCTGGCCGGCGAGATCGCGGCGGCCTTTTTCGACGCGGTGTTGATCCACGCGGACAGTGCTCGCCTGTTGTCCGACGAGCATTTCACGGTCGACGGGACGCTGCTCGAAGCGTGGGCGAGTCACAAGAGCTTTCGGCCGCGCGGCGACGACGATCCGCCGACGGAGGGCGGCGGCAATCCCACGGTGAATTTCCATGGCCAGCGGCGTCGGAATGCGACGCATCGATCGACGACCGATCCGGACGCGCGGTTGTACAAGAAAGCGCAGGGGCGCGAAGCGCACTTGGGGTACCTGGGGCACGTCGTGATGGAGCATCGGTCCGGCCTGATCGTGAAGGCGACCGTGACCCCCGCCGACGGCCACGGGGAACGCGATGCAGCCTTGGGGATGATCGAAGACCTGCCGGGTGAGCACCGCCTCACCGTCGCCGCCGACAAGGGCTACGACACGCGCGACTTCGTCGCCGAGTTGCGCCACATGCACGTCACGCCGCACATCGCCCAGCACACCACCGGTCGTCGCAGCGCGATCGATGGACGGACGACGCGCCATCCCGGGTACGCCATCAGTCAACAGAAACGCAAGCTGGTCGAGCAAGGCTTCGGCTGGATGAAAACGATCGGCGGGCTTCGCAAGCTGCGCCATCGTGGCGGGCCGCTGGTGACCTGGATCTTCACCTTCACCGCGGCGGCCTACAACATCGTCCGCTTGCGGCGGTTGCTCGAGGCGACCGCATGAGACGGACGCGCAGAACCGATCGCTCGCGTCCGCGCTCGAGGGCGACCGACGAACCGCTCGAGTCGAGGAAAAAGCCACAATCATGCGACTTACTATTTCAGCAGCCTGCTAGAAGTCCCGCAGGACCTGCTTCAGCGCCGCCTGATTGACCCGGTAGTAGGTCGTCTGCGCCGCTTTCCTCTTCTGGACGAGATCGACGCCGACGAGGATCTTCGAGTGGTGGCAGAGCAGCGCCAGGCTGATGCCCAG
>DASWZV010000104.1:0-2068 GCA_036407095.1 Vicinamibacterales bacterium
TCGAGGACGATGCCGATGTCGAATTGCGCGTTCAGCGTGCTTTTGACGCCGATTTCGATGTTGTCGAAATCGATGAATACCGCGATTTTTAACCGTGTGTCTGCCAAACCGTTACAACTGTTCCTTCCTTGCCGGACACGACCTCGTTTCCGCTCTGCCGCTCCGGACTAAATGGCCATTATCGCTCATAAGGGTCCCGAGCGCTCGGTCGCTCTAACGCACGAGCTCACCGCCGGCTACCGCACGCCGGGTCCGCGGGGCCGCACGCGTACGAGATCGACGCGCGTGACCGGCGCCTCGCCGTTCAGCGGAACTTGCGCGATCTTGTCCACGACCTCGAGCCCCTCTACGACGCGTCCGAACACCGTGTACTTGCCGTCGAGCGACGGCGCGGAATCCCCAATGACAATGAAGAACGACGTCGTCGCGCTGGCCGGATCGTCGCCGCGCGCCATCGACAGGATGCCTTTGACGTGCTTCACGTCGTTGAATTCGGGCTGGAGGTTGTGCACCACCGCCTGCTGCTTCTGCGTGAGCGGACCTCGCGTGCTCAGGTAGCCCGTCTGGACGACGAAGCCGGGTACGACGCGGTGAAACGACGTCCCGTCGAAGACGCCCGCCTGCGCGAGCTTCAGGAAGTTGCGGACGTGCTCGGGCGCCTTGTCCGGTATGAACGCGACGGTGATCGTGCCCATCGACGTCTCGAGCACGGCGCGGTACTGGGCGAGCTGTTCGACAGTGTCCGTCGCGAAGGGAACGGGCTCCGGCGGAGGCGTGTCACGAATGGTGACCTTCGTGATCTCGACGCGGGCCTGCGCCAGGCCGTTCTCGTCCGTCGGCGTCTCGGAGATCTTGCGGACCACCTCCAACCCTTCGCTGACACGGCCAAACGCCGTGTACTGACCCGTGAGAGCAGGCTGGTCGGAGGCACAGACGAAGAACTGCGCACCACCGCTGTTGGGATCTCTCGGCCGGATCGCCGCTGCTACCGTGCCCGCCGTGAATGGCTCGCTGCTCGTCTCAGCCTGAAGCACGCCGAGGCCGCCGGTGCCGTACTGGCTCTTCTTCGCCGGATCTTTCGACAACGGATCGCCGCCCTGAATGATCCCGTTTCGCACCATGCGATGGAACGTCGTTCCGGCAAAGGCATTCTCTTCGGCGAGCTTGATGAAATAGCCCACGTGGTTCGGCGCGAGATCCGGACGCAGATCGACGATGAACGTGCCGGCCGATGTCTCCACGACAGCCTGCTTGGTGGCCATCTGCGCCGCGGTCAAGGGCGTCTTGAACGGCGCCGGGGCCGCCGGCCGGCGGGCGGGCGTCTGCCCGAGAAGGCCGACGAGGACAAAGGGGATCAGCAGAATCCGGCTCATTTCAGCGCGCGCGCGATGGCTGCCTCGGCCAGCGGGCCCATGATCGCGTAGCCCTTGATGTTGGGATGCAGATCGTCCGCCGTCAGCTCTTCCTGCATGACCCCTGACTGATCGACCATCGCCGAGAAGTAGTCGAGATAGATGGCGTTGTGCGCTTCGGCGTACGACTTGATCCAGTCGTTGAGCGCGCGAATCCTCGTCATCGGCCGCAGCGTCGTCTGGGGGACGCCGGTCGGCGTCGCCACGTGATAGGCGCTGACCGGGGTCACGCTCGCGAGAACGACGCGGATGCTGTTCGCGTGCGCCAGCTCGCTCATCGACGTGAGATTAGCCTCGATCTCTTCGTTGGTGGTCGGCCCGGTATTGCCGGCGATGTCGTTGGTGCCGGCGAGGATGACGACGACCTTCGGCTTCAGATCGATCACGTCCGGCCTGAAGCGCACCAGCATCTGCGGCGTCGTCTGACCGCTGATGCCGCGATCGATGTACGGTTTGCCGGGGAAGAATCCGCCGTAGCGCGGCTGCTGCCAGCCGTCGGTGATGGAGTCGCCCATGAAGACGACGCGCGCATCGCCCGCGGCGGGCGGCTTCACCGTCTCGTTGTCGGCGCGATAGCGGGCGAGCTGCGCCCAATCGCGATTGCGCACGTCGTTCTGCAGGAGTCTGCCGAGCGCGGTGGCCATCTCCGGACAGGT
>DASWZV010000105.1:0-2162 GCA_036407095.1 Vicinamibacterales bacterium
GACTCGATGTAACCGAGCACCTCGGGATATCCCGCATCCGCCCACGTCGCTCTGGCGAGCTCGAACTTGGCTTCAGCCGCATGCTCGTGGCTCGGGTACTCGCGAAGGAAGCGACCGTAAGACTGACGCATCCACTGCGTCTCGGCGTACAAGTCGCCGCCCCATTCCGTCGCCGCCGAGAGGCTGATGAGCCGCCACGCCGCGCGTCCCGCCGGATCTGAACCACGAGCTCGCCTGATCGCGGTTTCGTAGCACCGCCGCGCATCCTCGTCCTCGTCCTCCGCCTCCGGTGCGAGTCGGTCAATGGTGTTTCTCCGTTCGAATGCCTCACCCAGGCGATACCACGCTGCCGATTGCTCGAGGGGCGTGGAGCCGTCGGCCACGATGCGCTCGACGTCGGTCTGGACAGTTATGAACGCCCGCAGGGCCTCGATGCGATCGACGACGTCCGGGCCACAGAGATCCCAGAAAGCCGTGACCGGATTCGACCCGCATTGGCTGTCCGCGTGCCTGTAATCTGGGAAGGCCGCATGGAGCGCTTCGTACCAGCGCAGTTCGGCGTTTGCGTTCTTCCGTTGGCGCTCGAGCAGCCCAGCCGCGATGTACGCCAGAGGCGTCAGCGGTGTGACAGGGTGTCTTAGCGTGATCTGTCCCAGGATTGCCGCTGCCCGCTCGGGGCGTTTCGCCTCCCAGTGCGCGTACGCCAGAAAGAACTGCATCCATGTTGCCGCTTCGTCGTCCCGCGTCTCCCGGATCTCTTCGGTGAGCTCCAGTACGGCCTGGTCGTACTCGCGAGACCAGAAGCTCGCGACGCCCTTGGAGACGACGAGATCAGACTCATGCATCCATCCCCTGGGGGAGGTCCAGCCGCGCACGTACACGGCGCACCAGCGACCGGGAGTGCCGCAACGTGGCGGCGAATCAGACTCGATGTCCATCCCCTTCCGTAGCGTCCCAATGGCCGGCGACGTGTCATCCGCCTGCGTATACACTTGCGCCGTATCGACGGTCACAATGCCCCACGTACTTTGCGCCTGTGCTCGATGGGCGCACAGCACGAGCATCGCCGCCGTCACCGTCATTTGAAGCGTCTGCTTGATGGGTGGTGCGAGCAAGGGTAACGGTTCTCGGCGCTACTTAAAGACGATCTTCACGTTGACGACCTGCGTACGTTCGTCGAGGTCGCGGTCGAAGTTTCCATGGCCGCCGCTCGCCGTTTTCAGGGGAAGGATCTCGTCCCGCACGAATTTTGTCTCGTACGATTCGTCGTACACATCACCTGGTTTCAGGTGCCATTTCTTCGTCACGGCAGCCGCATCGGAATCGCGAAGACCGACGACCGTTACCGCACCCATTCGATACTGCGGCCCTTCGCTGACCGACACCGCGAACACTGCCCGGTGCGACGTGTCGTCGAGCTGCGGCTCAAAGCTGGCGCGTTCGGCGAGGTATCCCTTGTCAGCGTACAGGGACCGGACGGCCCGTAAGCCCAAGTCGATCTTTCCGAAGTCAGCGATTTCGCCGGATTTCATGCCGAGTGCCTTACCGAGGACATCCCCGCCGATAGACACGTTGCCGGAGAACTCGGCACGGTCCCACGTGTAGGCAGCCCCCTCATCCACCGTGAGCGTCACCCCGACACCACCCGCACAGGACCCGAGCGTCGCGGTTGGATCGTCGAATCTCGCGCGCCAGAAACCCTTCCTGCGGTACATGTCAGTGAGGGTTCCGTGTGCAGTGGCCATGAGGAGCGTCCGTGAGTAGTCCGCGCCGATCAACGATTTCAGAGGGGCGACCAGAGTGGCCTCGGGTATCGCCGCGGCGCGTTTCACCTGGAGCGCACAAACCGTCGGACTCGGGTCTCTGACCACAAAGACGTACGTCGACTGGTCGCCACCGAGCGCAATCTGAGGAACGAAATCGACGCGACCAGGCAGCCCCCGCGCCTGCAACGACTCTTGAAGCGCGCGTGTCAGGAACTCCGCGGCATTCTTCGGCGCCGTGCCGTCGAATGAGGGCACCCGCGCGCGGAGCTCGGTGCTCCACTGCTCGTCGGGCAGCCACACGAAATTGTCGAGAACAACGGGAACAGTCCACGGCGCCTCGACAACCTCGAACGTGACCGTCATGGCTCGATTGGCGGTTGAATAGGAATAGCGAAC
>DASWZV010000106.1:0-3836 GCA_036407095.1 Vicinamibacterales bacterium
AATCGCAAGCGCCTGCTGACGTCGGTCACCAAGTCCAACGCCCAAGGCTTCAGCATGGGGTTCTGGGATCGCGTGTTCGCCGACGTCGCGCGCGAGTTCCCCGACATCAGAACGGAGTCCCTGCTGGTCGATGCCGCTTGCATGGATCTCGTCCGGCGACCTCAGGATTTCGACGTGATGGTCGCGTCGAACCTCTTCGGCGACGTGCTCACCGATCTGAGCGCGGCCATCACCGGCAGCCTGGGGCTGGCGCCGAGCGCGAATCTGAACCCTGAGCGCCGCTTTCCCTCGATGTTCGAGCCCGTCCACGGATCGGCGCCTGACATCGTCGGCCGCGGCGTCGCCAACCCGATGGCGGCGATGTTCGCCGGTGTGATGATGCTGGAGTTCCTGGGTCAGGACGCAGCGGCAAAAGCGCTGGAGGCAGCGGTGCTTCGCGTGCTCACGGATCAGAAGGAGCTGACGCCCGATCTGGGGGGACACGGCACGACAGCGAGCGTCACCGCGGCGGTGCTCGGGGCGATCGGGCGTCAGGGTTGAACGTCGGTCGATGGTGGGTACGGAGCGCAGGGCTTCAGCCCTGCCTCGAGCTGCAGACCCGAAAGGTCTGCGCTACGTGAAAACGGAGACACACTCATGAGCAGAAAGCGCGTGCTGGTCGTTGGCCTGGGGCACATGGGGATGTCCCACGCCCTGGCATATGCGCGCATCCCGGAGTACGAGCTGGTCGGCGTGTGCACGCGCCACGTGGACGACGTGAAGCTGCCGCCGCAGATCGACGGCCTACGGCGATTCTCCCGTTACGATCAGGGGCTCGCCGAGCTGAAGCCGGACATCGTGTCGATCAATACGCTGCCGGACACGCACGCCGATTACGCCATCAAAGCCATGGAGGCAGGGGCGCACGTGTTCGTCGAGAAGCCGCTCGCGCTGACGGCCGAGAGCGCGCAGCAGGTCGTCGACACCGCGAAGCGCAAGAAGAGGAAGCTGGTGATCGGCTACATCCTTCGTCAGCACCCGTCGTGGATCAAGTTCGTGGAGATCGCGCGTCAGCTCGGCACGCCGCTCGTCTTCCGGATGAACTTGAACCAGCAGTCCACCGGCGAGAACTGGGAGTGGCACAAACGTCTACTCGACTCCTTCTCCCCCATCGTCGACTGCGGCGTCCACTACGTGGACATCATGTGTCAGATGACGCCCGCGAAACCGACGCGCGTGCAGGCGCTCGGCGCGCACCTGACGAAAGAGGTGTCGATGTACAACTACGGCATGCTGCAGGTGGCGTTCGACGATGGCTCGGTCGGGTGGTACGAGGCGGGGTGGGGCCCGATGATGAGCGAGACCGCGTTTTTCGTGAAGGACGTGATCGGCCCCAAGGGATCGGTCTCGATCGTGATGGCGGAAACGGCGGGCGCTGTGAAGTCGGACGACATCAACGCGCACACGAAAACGAATCAGATCCTGTGGCACCACGCCGACGGCCGCCCCGACGAGCGGATCGACATGGCGGACGAGCCCGACCACGATGCGCTGTGCGAGCGCGAGCAGCAGTACTTGTTGAACGCGATCGACCGCGACCTCGATCTGACCGATCACATGAACGACGCCGTGAAGAGTTTGAAGATCGTCCTCGCGGCGGACGAGTCCGTGCGCACGGGTCAGGTGGTGACGCTGGCAGGGTGATGAACCTCCAGGCAGTGAGCAGGTGGACGGACGTCCGCGGGTGCGCCTGAGACGAACGCTCCACCATTCGGAAACTGAACGCGGACGCTACACAGACACTACCGCGAAAGCGTGGCTGAGAAATTGAAGTCGACGCAGGTTGGCGAGGTCGCGCTCACCGACAGGCTGAACTCCCGACCGGAAAAGCCGCCACTGACCTGGGAGTTGTAGGTGCCGCAGCTCGGCTCATCGAACGTGCCGCTGCCGCTTCCAGTGACGATCGCGCCGGTCGTGGCGATGGTCACGCTGCCCAGCGGCAGACTGACATTGCACGAACCGCCCAGGACCATGGGAGCCATGGTGACGCTTGCACCCGACTGGGTGACCGACGTCGATGCCGGGCACGTTTGGCTCTGGCCTACTTCCGGAAGGGTGATGGTTGCGGTGCCGTTGTAGCTTCCCGCCACGTTGGGAATGCTCGGTCCTGACGGCGCCGTAGGGCTGCTGCCTCCACACGCAGTCAACGCAGTCAGGAAACAGATCAAGACAGTTCGTTGTCGGAGCATGCGTACCTCTTCGGCCGCGAAGTGTCTGGGGAGAGAGTTAGTGTACAGCGGCCGAGCTTGGCGTCAAGTCTGTGCGGTGCCGGCACATAGCACCGAAGGCACAACCACCGCGCTGACGCGCGCCTGTGAGGTGGCACTCGCCGGCGGTCTCCGGCAGCCAGCGCCGACCATGGCGAGGCCACGCGCAGTCATCACCGCTTCCACGCGCGCCAGCAACCGTGAATGACACCGATCGCGAGCAGAAGGCTGCCAACGAGGGATTCGAGGCCGGTCGCCGTCAGCCTGCCCCAGCGATGTCCGATGCCGAGGAGCACGACGCCAGACACGAGGCACCACGCGGTGACCACGTAGCTGCCGATCGTTCGAAAGTCCGCCTGCGAGCCGACTGCGTCCGCAATACCCGAGCCCCGGACATCCGACCTCGACGATCGTATACTGCTAGATTCCTGGACCTCGTTTTTCCGGGGTTTTTCGATTCCGAGGCAAACGCGCATCGTGACTCTCTCGCAACAGGCTGCGGCCATTGTGTTTATTGCCCTCGCGGCAGGGGCCTGCTCCAGGTCGGAGACGGCCCAGGCCCGCGGCGTCGATGGCGGCAGGGACGCCAAGACCGTCACGGTCACGATGGTCAAGAAGGACTCCGTCCGCCGGGCCGTCGACGTCGTCGGCACGCTGACCGCCGTCGACCAGGTGACGATCTCGTCGGAGGCGGACGGCAAGGTCAAGACGATCCTGGCTGATCTCGGCGATCGCGTGAAGTCCGGCCAGGTGCTCGTGCAGCTCGACAGCGAGAAGCAGCAGTACACCTTCGAGCAGCAGAAGGCGGCGCTGGCGCGCGCGCTAGCCCAGTACGGGGCGACTGATCCAGAGAGTCTGCCGGAAATCGAGAAGACGCCGGACGTCCGGCGCGCGACCGCGGATCTCGCGCAGGCGTCGCAGGCCTTCGATCGCGCGAGCGCGCTCTTCAAACGTACGCTGATTTCCCAGGAAGCCTTCGACGATGCGAAGGCCGCGCTGCAGTCGAAGCGCGCGCAATACGATTCATCGCTGCAGAACGCCAAGAACCTGCAGGCCAGCATTCAGGCCTCGGAGGCCAGCATGAAGCTGGCCGGCCGCCAGCTGCGCGACACCGAGATCCGGGCCCCCTTCGACGGCTACGTCGAGAAGCGGCTGGTGAATCTTGGCGAGCTGGTCAAGGCGCAGATGCCCGTGATGGCGATCGTCCGCCTCGATCCGCTGAAGATCACCGCCGAGATGCCCGAGAAGATGGCGCCGTGGATCAACGACGGCCGGCCGGTCGAGCTGCACGTCGACGCATATCCCGGCCGCACGTTCCACGGCAAGGTGACGCGCATCAGCCCGGCCGTGAACACCGCGACCCGCGCGTTCCCCTTCGAGGCCGCCGTCCCGAACAGCGACGCCGCGCTCAAGCCCGGCACCTTCGCGCGCGTCCACGTCGAGAGCGGCCGCGTGGACGACGTGCTGACGCTGCCGTATGCGGCATTGCAGTACCGCTACGGCGTGAACCGCGTGTTCGTCGTCAACGGCGATCGTCTCGCGATGCGCGAGCTGCAGGTCGGCGAGCGGCTCGGCGATCGGATCGAGGTG
>DASWZV010000107.1:0-10926 GCA_036407095.1 Vicinamibacterales bacterium
GGCCGGGGCAGACCACCCCGTCGATAGGCCGCCCGTGGACATGGGGCAACCCATTCCGAGCGCAGCGGTCCTAATCGCCCGTACGGCTTGACTACTCCCAATGTTCAAGCCGGCAACGTACGCAACATGAGTAAACACTAACTACGATCTACTTGAATGTCGGACACTAGGCACTGGGCACTAGGTACTAGGCGCTAGGCACTAGAAAATGCGGAAGAGCGTCTTCTAATTCACCTGGCACCTAGCACCTGGTACGTAGCACCCAGTGCCCTGCCGCCAAACGTCTAGCGCCTAGCACCTAGCACCTAGCCGGCGACCAGAGCGTAGGGGCCACACGCGTTCCCATTCCGAACACGATCGTTACGCCCTACAGCGCCGATGGTACTCCGCTCGAGAGAGCGCGGGAGAGTAGGCCGTCGCCGGCACCTCCTTCACGAAACCCTCCGACTCCCATCGGGGGGTTTTGTGTTTTTCATCACAGCCAGACCTCACTGACTTCGACACGATCGTACCGATCCGACAACAGCGCACATCCCGCTCACGGACTTGGGTGACACCATCGACGTGAACGCGAACGGGGTGCGTGTGTCGTTTCGAGTGCGCTTCCGTCACCTCGTCTCATTGCAAAGCCTTGCGGCCCTCATGTCCCGCTCATAGGTTCTGCCCACCGAAAGCCTTGGTGTGGCAAGCGGTACCTCGTTTCGTCCCTTCGAGAAGCGAGAGGTGACCGTTTCACGACACGCCAGAGTTAATGCTTCGTACCAACGCACCACCATCTCGCATCTCCGGCCCACCCGTTCGCGCTGACACGCGCCGCCCGAAAGCATTAGGCGGCTTTTGCCGATGTACCGTGCCGCAAGCCATCCGCGGTACGTGCCCGCTGTGTAGTCGCAATGCCGCAGTCCCCCCTTTTTTCTTATCTAGGGAGTGAGATGAACATCATGAACTCGATGCATCGTGCTCGAGCAGTTGCCGTCGCTGCATTCGGCATCCTGCTCGCCCTGCCGTTGCAGGCCAGAGCACAGACCCAAGCCGCGGTCATCACCGGGAAGGTGACGACCGAGTTCGGGCAGCCTGTCGACCAAGCCAACGTCTATATACAAGAATTGGCAAAATCGGTCGGCACCAACGCGCAGGGCGTGTACACCATCACGGTCGAAGGCGCGCGCGTCAGCGGTCAGGAGGTCAACCTCCGCGTGCGAGCGATCGGATATCAACCGGGCTTGCGTCCCATCCGCGTCACGGCGGGAAACCAGACGCAAGACTTCTCACTCAAACAAGACATCAACCGACTGAACGAAGTCGTCGTCACGGGCGTCGTCGGTGAAGGTGTCGAGCGCTCCAAGGTTCCGTTCTCCATCAGTCGTCTGACGAACGAAGACCTTCCAGTCCCCGCGCTCGATCCGGTCCAAGCGCTGTCGGGCAAAGTTGCCGGCATGCGCGTCGGCGCAACCGGCGGCAAACCGGGATCCACTCCGGAAATCATGTTGCGCGGTCCCAAATCCATCAACGCGCAGGGCCGCAGCCAGCAGCCGCTCTTCGTGGTGGACGGCACGGTGCTCAACGTCGGCAGCTACGACGAGCTCGGAGCACTCGACATCGAGTCGGTCGAAGTCGTGAAGGGCGCCGCGGGCGCTTCCATCTACGGTGCCACGGCGGCCAACGGCGTGATCGTCATCAAGACGAAGCGCGGCCTGAATCAGGACGGCGTGAAGTTCAACGCGCGCACCGAATACGGATTCAGTGATCTGAACAGCTTCGACTACGGCATGCCGCTCAACCACTCGATGCAGCTCGATGAAACGGGCACGCGGTTCTGCGTCGGCGGCTCCGGTGCCACCGCGCCGTGCACGCGCACCGTCGACTGGATGTCCGAAGTGCTGCGCATCAACAGCGTGAAGGCTGACACGACGCGCACGGGCTTTGGTATCCAGTTCGGCCAGCCTGGTGGGGCCGATCTCATGAACGTCTTCCAGGCGAACATCTGGCCGGGCCAGTACTACAACACCATGGCCGAGATGTCGACGCCGGGCATTCTCGCGGTCCACTCGCTGGATGCGACGGGACGCGCGGGCAACGTGCGGTACTTCGCGAGCGGCTCGTACTCCGACGACCAGGGTGGCGTTCGTGGACTCAACGGCGAGCAGCAGCGCCGCGGTCGTGTGAACCTCGACTACGATCTCCGCAGCAACGCCTCGGTGCAGATCAGTACGATGTATGACCGCGGCACGAACGACCTGCATAACGCGAACTTCGGCGGTCTGCTCCGCGGCGCGACGCCTGGGACGAATTATCTCGCGCGCGACTCCATAGGTCGTGCGCTGCTCATCGGCTTCGGCCCGACGTCACGTCCCACCGGCAACGGGCAAGGCGGCTACTTCTACGGGGCAGAGAACGAACCCAACTACCGCGTCTCCGACCGCTTCATGGGCAGCTTGACGTCGAGCTACTTCCCGGCGGAATGGGTGACGTTGGACGGAACGGTTGCCTACGACGTGCGCAGTCAGGTCGATCGCGACTTCGTCACGAAGGGCTTTCGGACGACGTCGATCAACGTCGCGACGAACCTCGGAAATGCCAGCATCGGAAACCGCCGTGAGGAGGCAATCAACACGGCGCTTGGTGGAACGCTTCGCCATCAGTTCACGAGCGACATCAGCGGCCGTCTGCAGGTTCGCGGGACGTATGAGCAGGACGTGCTCAACACGAGCAACGGTGGCGGCGAGCAGTTCATCGTGAAGGACATCTTCACGCTGTCGAACACCAGCACGAACAAGACGGCCACTTCGGGTGGCCAGACCATCAAGCGTATCGGCTCGTTCGTCGGTGCAAACGTTGACATCAAGGGCCGCTACATCCTCGACGGAACCTTCCGCTACGACGGCAGCTCGCTCTTCGGCGAAGGCAATCGCTGGGCGCCGTTCGGTCGCCAGTCAATCGTGTGGCGTGTTTCCGAAGAGCCGTTCTGGCATGTGCCGCACATCAGCGACTTCCGCATCCGTGCATCGAATGGTACCGCTGGTAACTCGCCGTCCTTTGCGGCGCAGTACGAGACCTACAACTGCTCGGCGACGGGCTGTAGCCTCGGCCAGGCTGGTAACCCAAAGCTCAAGCCCGAAACGACGCGTGAAATTGAGACGGGTACGGACTTCACGCTGTTCGACCGGCTGGGCATCGAGCTCACCCACGTGAACTCGACCACGAAGAACCAGATCCTCCCGGTGCCGACCGCCGCGAGCCTCGGCTTCAGCTCGCAGTGGCAAAACGCCGGTACCCTGCAGAGCAAGACCTGGGAGCTGGCGGCAAACCTTCCGGTCATCAGCCGTCGTGATTTCAGCTGGTCGATGCGCGGAACGTGGGATCGTACGCGCACCTACATCACCGAGCTGTTCCAGCCGGACTTCTTCATGAGCGGTGGTACCACTCAGGGCACGGGCAGCTTCTTCTTCGTGACCGCCAACCCGGCAAACGTGGAAGGCTTCCAGCTGAACCAGTTCGGCAACATCCTGGGCCGCAAGTTCTATAAGACGTGCGGCGACATGCCGGCCTCGATCCAGGGGCAGTGCGGTGACGGCAAGGCGTACCAGGTGAACGACAAGGGTTGGGTGGTCTGGGTCGGCGAAGGCAACTCGTGGCGCGATGGCATCACGAAGAACCTCTGGCAGACGAAGCTGCCCGCGGCGCAGTCGCCGTGGAACGTTCCGCTGCAGTTCGGTCACCCGATCGTTGATCGCCCGCTGCGCGGTACTGCGTGCTCGGCGACCATCCCTGAGAACACGGTTCCGTGCCCCGGTGAGACGGTTGGAGCGCTGCACATCCTCGGCAATACGCTGCCGGACTTCCGGCTGACGTGGGCGAACACGGTTCAGTTCAAGCGCCTGACAGCCTACGCGTTGATCGACGGGACGTACGGGAACTTCATCAACAACCAGGGCGAGCAATGGGGTCTGCTCGACTTCAGCTCGTCGAACTTCGACCAGGCCAACAACTCGGTCGAGACGGCGAAGCCGGTCGGCTACGGCTGGCGCGTGGGTGCGCCGGAGTCGGGTGGCAGCGGCGGCTTCTACGACGTGCTTGGCCCGAACAACTACAGCGTCGAGAAGGGCACGTTCACCAAGGTCCGCGAAGTGAGCCTGACGTATCGGTTGGGTGCGATTCGCGGCATCGGTGGCGACTGGACGGCGGGTGTGATCGGCCGCAACCTGTTCACCCTCACGAACTACACAGGATACGATCCGGAGACCGGCGTGTCTGGCGGCCCCTCTGGCTCGGGTCTGATCAATGGCTCGGACGCGTTCGACTTCCCAACGCTCCGTCGGTTCACGTTCACTCTCTCCACGCGCTTCTAGGAGTCTTTGATTAAATGAGACGCAAACTGATACCCTACGTTGCCCTCTTGGCGGCGTTTGGCCTCGGCGCGTGCAACGAGGACTCGCTGGTCGTCACCAATCCGACGGCCGGCGAGACCAAGCGGGTGCTGGGCACGCCCGATGACGCCGAGAAGCTGTTGGGCAGCTACTACCGACGCTGGTACGCGGGTCTATACGGTGGTCCGGGCGCAAACCCGCCGGCGACGTTCGAGGGCATGGCGAACATCATGTCCTTCCAGAACTACTCGAGCTTGAACAACGAGTGCCAGAACTCGCGCTATCCGTTCAGCGGTGCCTCGAATGGCAATTCGCCGGGCAACGGGTGCGCGGGCGACCAGGAGAATCCGTATTTCATTCTCCAGGAGGTGAACCGCGTCGCGGCGAACTTCCTCACGAGTTTGCCGGGATTCGACTTGCGGGATGACAGCCGCGAGAATCGCGACAAAGCATTTGCGGAGTTCCTGAACGGCATCTCGCTTGGCTACATCGCGCTGTTCTACGACCAGGCGACCGTCGTGGTCCCGGGCCAGGGCGAGCTGGACATCGGAAAGTTGATCGACTACAAGAACGTCATGGACTCGGCATATGCGTCGCTCGATCGCGCGTTCGACTATGCCAAGGGGTATACGGGTGAGCTGCCTGGCGAATGGATTCCGTCGAGCACGAAGTTCACGGGGGCGGAGTTCGGGAAGCTCATCAAGTCGTACAAGGCGCTGTTCCGGGCCAACATTGCTCGTACGCCGGCTGAGCGTGCGGCGGCGAACTGGGATTTGATCATCGCCGATGCGCAAGCGGGCATCACGGCCGACCATTACAACACCACGAGTACGACGAACGGCCCCGGTGGTGGTTGGCGGCGTATTTACGATGGTGGAACGACGTGGCATCAGATGCCGGCGTTCATCATCGGCATGGCGGACACCTCGGGCGCCTACGAGGCATGGCTCAAGACGCCACTTTCGAACCGCGGCGCAGGCAATGTCGGCTTCTTGATGGCGACTCCGGACAAGCGCTTCCCGCAGGGATCCTCACGGGCGGCGCAGCAGAAGGATTTCGCGATCAAGGACTGCGAAGTCGGCGGCGCCTTCCTGCCTGACGTCGACACCACGCGCAATGCGGATTTCGGCTCGACGAAGGTTCAGAGCTGCAAGCGGTACTTCACGAACCGTCCGGATGGTTCGGACCAGTACACGGGTGCGGGCTGGGGTTGGTCGAACTACAACTTCAATCGGTTCCACTCGTGGGTGAACAAGGGCGACGCCAACTCGGCGCGCAATGGTACGCTTCTCGTGTTCCCGAAGACCGTCCTCGACATGCTTCAGGCGGAAGGCATGATTCGGAAGGGCGATTACGCCGGGGCCGCGACGCTCATCAACGTCACGCGGGTGAGAAACGGGTTACCGCCGGTCGTAGCCGATGGTACCTCGCCGGTGCCGGGTGGCACCGCGTGCGTCCCGAGAGTCCCGCAGCCGCCCGACGCTACGACCACGGCGTGCGGCAACATCATGGAAGCGATGAAGTGGGAGAAGCGAATGGAGTCGGCCTACGTGCAGTTCGCGGCGTGGTTCCTCGACTCACGCGGCTGGGGTGACCTTGCCGAGAACACGGCGTTGTTCTGGGCGGTGCCTTTCAGGGACCTCCAGGCTCGTGGTTACAAAGTCAGTGAGATTTACGGAGCGGGTCCTGGTGCGGGTAACGCACCGAACTCCGCCGCAGCCAAGAGCGTTTCATACGGGTGGTAGTAGCATGAAGCTGATTCGAGCAATCGCAGGGGCAGGATTCGCGTCGTTCCTGGTGGGCTGCTACACATTGCAGCCCATCGGGGGCGTCGCTCCCCAGCCCGGAAATGCCATTGGTTTGGACATCAACGACGCTGGTCGCGTCGCCCTTGGCGGCGCGATGGGTCCTGCGATTGAGCAGGTCGAAGGCCGGCTGGTACAGCAAACGAATTCCGAGTATGTCGTCGCGGTGAGCTCGATCCATTTACTGCGGGGCGGCGACCAGATTTGGAGCGGTGAAGAGGTGCACATCCGGTCGGACTATGTGTCATCGGTGTACGCGCGTCGGTTTTCCAAATCGCGAACGGTTGCTCTCACGGCCGCGGCGGTTGGCACCATCGCGCTCATGGCGACGAAGTCTGTCATCGGATCGAGCCTGCTCGATCCGACCCAGAAACCGGACAGTACAGTACAATCCATTCTGCGGCCGCGTCGCTGACGCGCTGAGCTGAAAACAAACTTTGAGGATTCTTACATGAGACGGTTCATCCTGCTTTCGACGCTTTGCCTGGCCGCGGGCGTCGTAAGTGCGTGCAAACCCGATGAGGAAATCGCGTCGCCGGTTCCGCCGAAGGCTGGCATACGGTTCATCAACGCCGTTCCGGACACCGGTGGTGCGAACGGTCTCGACTTCCGTTTCATCGACTACGTCGAGAACAGTTCTGCCTACAACGTCACATTCCGGAACCTGCCGCAGGCGACGGACACCGGTGTGAATCGGGTCGTCGCGTCAGCGCTGATTCAGTACAAGCCGGCGAGGGTCGGCGAGCGGCACTTTAGAATTTTCTTGAGTGACACGCTCCAATCGATCGCGACGGTCGTCCTCAAGGACTCGACGCTGAACCTCGAGGCGGGGCACAATTACACCCTTCTCATGTGGGGCAACGCACGGTCGACGGGCGCCGACGCCATGCGTCTCGACGTGATCGACGAAAACGTCGCGGATCCGGCAGCACAAGTCGCGCTCCGCGTCATCAACGCCACGACGAGCCCCATTGACGTTCGGCAGTATGTCGACAAGGGCACGGTGCCCACGGCCGCATCGTGGGCGAACCTGGCGGGACTGTCGGTCTCGGCCTATCAACCGGCGGCCCCTTCGCGAATTCGCTTCAATGTTCAGCCGGCGGGCGGCGGCACGGTGCTGTTCAATGACGCGCTCGCGCTCATCGGCCAGCCGAACGGGACTCAGACCGCTGGCTGCACGGTCGGTGTCGACTGCATAGCAACGCCTGGTACGACTGTCGCCGGCTCCGCGGTAACGCTGATCGTGTTCCCGCGTTCGGTCGCGGGCAGCAAAGCGGCCAACTTCACGACCCCGGGTTCGTCGTTCATGTGGGACCGGCGTCCGCCAGGCACGTGCACTGTCTCATTCGGTTGCTGATCAGAAGCTTCGAGAGCAACAGCGATACGGATTGTTCGATGGGCCGCTGGGCGTATGCCCGGCGGCCCATCGCCGTTTCCGAACCCTCGATCCGTAAGGCGACACCTCCCGCGAGGACGTGCAAGTCGGTTTCATTAGAGGTATGAGCAGGGAAATGCGCAGCGTGGGCGAACGAACGGCAGAAGCCTCTCCCGCCCGGGTGAGTCGCCCGTCGATCATCAATCCGACAGTGGACTTGCTGTTGGTCGGCGGCCTGTCGTTGGTGGTTTTCATTCCGTTGCTGCTGAGTGGCCGCAGCGACCTGGTTTTGATTGGCGCCGGCGCGCAGGCCTTCCTGGCGGCGACGATCAACATGCCGCACTTCATGGCATCGTATCGGCTCATCTACTCGAGCCGAGAGATGATCGTGCGGCACAAGTGGGCGTCGATTTACGTGCCGGCGATTCTCGTCGCGTACTCGGCGTTGGCGTTGTGGGATGCGGAGCGATCGCCGGCGCTCGCGATCGTCCTCGTCGCAGTTTCGAGCGGATACCTCGCGTGGCACTACACGGGACAGGTGTGGGGCATGATGGCCTCGTACACCTATCTCGGAGGGGCGAGGTTCGAGAAGAGCGAACGGCTGCTCATTCGCACGGGTCTGCGCATTTTGCTCGCGTGGCACGTCGTGTGGTTTCTCTATACGCAGCTCCGAGATCCCACGCGGATTCAGCCGGTGTACACGCTGATTAGCGCGGGAACCGTTCTCGCGTTCGCGCTCGGCGCAGTCGGTATCGCGAAGATGCGCTTTCGCACCGGAAAGTTTCCGCCGCCGCAGGCGCTCGTGGCGTGGGTGGCGATTTTCGTCTGGTACGCCGTTCTCGCGCGCGATCCAAAGGCGTTGTTCTGGGTTCAGATCGCCCACGCGGTGCAATACCTGGCATTTCCGATTCGCGTGGAGATGAATCGCGCATCGGGCGGTCATGCGTCGCGAAGACGCGCCGCCACGCAGATGGTGCTGTACGGCGTCGTGCTGTTGGGCGTCAGTGCCCTCATCTCGCTCGTCGTGCCAGCGAGCGCGATGAGCGTCGTCGGGGACGTGTTCGGTGAGGATCCAGGGCGAGCGGCGCCGATTCTGCTGCTGATGATCATCAACATCCATCACTACTTCACGGATGGCGTGATCTGGCACATCAGCAATCCGGAAGTACGCCGCGACTTGTTCGCCCACGTTGGCGAAGCGAACAAGTCGTCGAGTCGGGCTGGAAAGCGAGCTACTTCTGGAGGTGCGCCTGTAAAAGCTCCAGAAGGCGCTTTTCAAACAGCCCCGTCGAGCGGCACTGCGAGTACTCCTGCGCGTAGGTCGCCGGGCGGCCGACGGCATCGAAAGTCGTCGTGACCGTCGTCGCGCCATCCGCGGCCGGGGTTGCGTTGACGAACACGGTCAGCACGATGTCGTAGTTGTCGGCGTTGGGTCCGATCTGTCCGGAATTGCCGCAGTCGATGTATCGACTGAGCGGGGTGGACTTGAGCCGCGAGCGGACCTTGAAGCTCGGGTTGCCGATGAGTCGTTTCGTCGGATCGATGGTCGAGACGGACACGCCGAGCGAGTCGAAGATGGCGGGGAGGATGAGCCAGACTTTGTCCGGCGCAAACGCCAATGTGCTCGACTGCGGGGCGTCGCCGCCAGAGAGTCGCAGTTCCGTGCCGCCACCGCCGCCGCCACCGACGCGAATGGTTTGAGTCGCGGGCGCGGGTGCCGTGCTCGAACCCGACGTTCCCGACGGCGCACACGCCGCGAGAAGCACAACGCTCATCAACGCTCGGTAGCGCATCTCGGTTTCCTGTTAGCGATTGCTCAAGCCGTACTTCGTCCACACCAGGATCATTCCGCATTGCGGCGTAAACGCCGGCGGCACGAAACGCGCGGGAATATGCGCTGCGCGCGGGTAAAACTCGATAGCCCCGACCTCGTTCGAGTGAAGGTCGATGAGATGCCCCGGGCCCGCCTTTGCGCCGTCGATGAGGATGTCCGGCGCGCAAGTGCCGCCTTGCACGTCGGGCACGGCGAAGGCGACGCTCGTCCCACCCAGCCGGACCTGAAGGCCAGGGAACTCCCGCAGAAAGCTGACGAAGTCGGGATGTTTTGCGATCTCGACCGAGTCCCGCAGGTAGCCGAATCCCAACCGCCGGCGCTCGTTGAATTCCGTGGCAAAGACGCGCACCCCGCTGACTGCCTTCGTGCGCATCCCGGCCAGCTGGACGAGCTTCCGCACTTCGATCGAGACGACAACAGTGTCTTTTGGCAGGACGTCGGCGCTCACGTATGTCGGGACGAGGCCAATCGCGAACAGCCGGAGCTGACGAGTGCCAGGTGCGACTCGGCTGATCACGAAATGCCCGGCAGCGTCGGTCCTCACGCCGGCGGTGCTGTCGATGAGGATCTGCACATTTTCCATCGACTCGCCGCTGGGATCAGTGACGTGTCCAACGATCGTTCCGCGACGGCTCGAATCGGCGACATCCTTCGATCCGATGAAGAGATCTCGGCGGCGAATGCGGCTCAGGGCGGTTGCGATCGTGATGCTGTCGCTCGTGCGGTTGGCTTTGTTGGCGAAGAGCTGAAACGGCATCTCGGGCGGCACACCACACACCGCATATTCGCCGCGGTCGTTGGACGATGTTCTGAGGTGCCACCGCCGCGCTATGACGCGCCGGCGTTTATCGACGCCCAGATCCGTCCAGGAGAGCTCGACCGCCGCATTCGCAACCGGTCCGCCTCCGTCAGCGCTCTGAATCGTCCCGAACACGATCCCACTGTCGCGCGGCGGACGCCCCGGGCAAGTGACCTGCCAGAGAGTCGCGAACGAAGGCAGGGCGAGCCGAATCTCACCGGTACTCTTGCCGATGGATGCGCGGACGGCCAGCCCTGACAAGCCGATCGAATCGAGCATGGCGTGATGCGCCGTCAGCGTGTACAACCCCGCCGGTACGTCGTCGAACTTGAACTGGCCGCGAGAGTTGGTCGTCGTGGGTTCGGGCCGACCCCCGATGGTGACGGAGGCGTTCTGCAGCGGCCGTCCGCGGATGCTGTCGAACACGACACCGCGGACAGCGAAGCCGACGCGTTGGCCAGAAGCCGCGGCGGAAAACGAGCCGACGCCGAGCAGTGCGAACAGGCTTAGCAAACGCATCGTCATCGACGGCGGACCTCCGCAGTGACAATCGTTGGACGGGGCCGCCCGTTGTATACACTACCGCGAGAAAACACGCAATGACGCGCGTCGCAGCGCACTACCGGCCCTGCAACTTCTCCAAGTACTGCCGTGCTTCCAACTGATTCGGGTTGGCCGCGAGGGCCTGACGGAATTTCAGTGCCGCATCGGCGAACTTCGTCTGCTGGGCCAGGGCGACGCCCCAG
>DASWZV010000108.1:0-13862 GCA_036407095.1 Vicinamibacterales bacterium
CCATGAAAGTCGGCGAGCGACTTTGAGAGCAGACAACGGGGGAGACGGGGGGAACGGGATGGTCACACGGGGATAACGGTGGCAACGGGGGCAACGGCAATTGTCGATTTTGATCACGTCGACGTCATGTCCCGTTTCCCCTGTTTTCTCCGTTGTCCCCGTGTTGATGCCTTTCTCCGTTTCCTCCGCAGGCTCCGTTTCCGGTGACAATGGCGGAGCACATTTTCTGAGCAGAACACAGAGGAAATCTGCGTCCTCGCGGCCGAACGTCTCAATTCCCTCCGTGGCTAGAAGTCGATCTGCGCTGTCAACTTGAAGAAGCGGGCCGGCAGAATTGCCGTCGGCGACAGCCAGGCGCCGTTGAGGATGAAGGTCTGATTGTAGGTCTGCACAGCGCTGGTGTTCAGCGCGTTGTAGAGATCGACGCTGAACTGCGACCGCAGGCCGCCGAACCGCACCAGCTTCCCGATTCTCAGATCGATCTGATTGATCCGATCGCCGTAGACCTCACCGGGCGCGACGAGATTCACCGTCGCCGTCTGCGCGTTGCCCGATAGCGGCCGTCCGAGCGTCGTCTGAATCACTGCGTTCGGAAACGCGTAGTTCGCCTGCAGCACACCACCAGGAATGCTCTGGAAGGCGGCGCTCGCCAGTACCTCGATCTTCGGAATCATGTACGACGCCAACCCTTTGATCTGCGTCTTGAACGGCGGCTCGACGTGGCAGTACGGATTCAACGTCTGGGTCGCAATCTCCGGCAGCTTGGCGCGAATCTCGCAGCTGTCATCGACTCTCCGGCCGGTGCTCGTCCCGCCCTGGAGCGTCAGGCCGTTGCGGACGCGCGCGGTGAAATTGACCTCGACGCTGTTCCACACCTGACTCTGCGTGCCGTAGTTGCTCGCGAGCGTGACGAAGTTGTTGGTCTGCCCGGATTTCTCCGGCTTGACGTTGTAGAGCTGCGAGATTGTCTGTCCGCCGCCATCCGGCAATCGGCTGTCGACTGGTGCTGTCACGCTGAACGTGTCGAAGTCGCTCGGTGTGACCGCGAGATTGTCGGTGACGGTGAAGTTGCCGAATACGCGATGGAAGTAGCCGACGTCGACGGACACGCGCGGGAACAGCTGCTGTTGCACCTGCACGCCGAAGTTCCAGTCGTACGGCCTGATGCCCCAGCCATGCAGAATCGCTGGATCGTAGTTCGTCGTAATCGCCGCGGTGCCGCCAAACGTCAGGTTGCCCTGGCCGCAGAAGTCGCCGCCGGTGGCACGGAGATCCTGCGCCAGCATGCTGGTGAGATCGCAGTCCACCTTGAAGTTGTTGTTGGCGTCGGTCCACGTCCGGTTGCCGCTGCTCAACGTGATCCGGTTGAGCGGGTTGGTGAGGGCGCCGGTGATCGAGCTGCCGTCGGCGGCGGCGAGGTACTTCCCGAGGTTCGCTTTCAACGCGGTCTTGCCAGTGCCGAACACGTCGTAGGCCGCGGCAATGCGCGGCGTCAGGTCCTGATACGACGTCCCCTCCTGCGCCGGGAACACCTTGGCCACGGGGATGTACGGATTCGGTCCGACGTGCTGCTCGGGAAAGAAGCCCGCGGTGCGATCGTAGCGAAGCGCACCTGAGAGGGTGAGCTTGCCGGCCGTCCACTGATCCTGGATGTACAACGAGTCCGTGCGCAGGTGCGTGTTGAAGAGCGCCGGTCCGGCGATCTGATTGAAGTCGAACGGCACGCCGCCGTTGAAGCGATAGGTGATCCACTGGTCGTTGTGGACCGCGTTCGGGAAGTGATTGACGAGGAACTGCCCGATGTAGCCGACCTTGGCGCTGTTGCGGCCGGTGACGAGCGACGCGGCCCCGCGCCAGCTGGCGACATCGCTATCGGCGATGTACGCACCCGCATTGATCGATCGGTAGGTCAGCCCGGCGATGCCGCCGTTGGCGGCGCAGCCCGGCGATGACGCGCCCTGGAGACACAGCTCGGTCACCGGAATCATCTGTGCGAAATTCGAGATGTTGGGCTGCGTGCCGTACTTGTCGATGCGGTTGGCGCCGATGCCCGCTTCGAGGAGCAGCCGATTGGTGAACGGCGAGGACCACGTGGCCTGCTGCACCCGCGGCGACGCGTGATTGTTGCCGCGCGATTCCGGTGCCGTTGTCGCGCTGCCGCCGCTCATGCACGACGTGCACACGCGCTGCTCGTCCCAGAAGAAGTTGAACTTGTTGCGCGGCGTCGCCTGCAGCGTGAAGCGCGCGCTCACGCTCTTCCACGTCCCATCGTCACCCGCCTGCTGATCGGGCAGCTTCACGTACGTCCACGCGTTGACGTTGTTCTCGTTGGCGTTCTTGAACTGCGATACCGTCTTGCGGTTGCCCTGATAGCGGACGGCGCTGAAGAACCAGAGCTTGTCCTGCACGATCGGTCCGCCGAGCGCGCCGTTGACGTCCCAGATCTTCTTCATCAGCTGCGGCGCGGCCAGACCGGACGCCCTGATCTCGTCGGTGAAATTGCTGGTTTGAAAATGACTGTTGGCGCCGTTGGCGAACATCGTCCCCGAGAAGCGATTGCCGCCCTGCCGCGGCACCAGGTTCATCGCTGGGCCGCCGACTTCCGATTCGCCCAGTCCGCCGGCGGTGGTGAACACCACTTCCTGCGCGTTGCCGACGTCGGCGACGGTGTAGGACACGCCGGTGCCGTTCAATGACGCGCCCAGCGACAACCCGTCGACGGTGAGGCGGCCTTCGTTTTGGGGACCGCCGCGCATGTTGAAAGTGACGGTGACCGGACCTGCGAGACCGCCGACATCCTGCGTGCCAGACACCGACACACCTGGAATGAGCGTGGCGAGGCTGTGATAGAGACGAGCGGTCGGTATCGCCGCGATCGTCTCGTTGGTCATCGTCGCCTGCCTCTTGGCGTTGACGACGTCGACGACCGGCGATTCTCCGTTGACGGTGATCGTCTCCTCGAGGGCGCCCACCTTCAGCTCGGCATCGACTTTCGCGGCAAATGTGCCCGTGAGCTCGATGTCCGGTCGTTGCACAGCGCTGAACCCCGTCAGCTTGAAGGTGACGAGATAGGTGCCTGGGCGAAGATCCTCGATCCGGTACTGACCACTGGCGTCGGTGACGGCGGAACGCACCTTCTCGATCAGCGCAGCGCTCGACGCTTCAACCGTGACTCCGGGCAGCACCGCGCCGGACGCGTCTTTGACGATCCCCGTTATCGAGGCTTGAGCGAAAACTATCGATGGAATGCAGATGATGACAGCGACCAGGACAACCACACGGGCAAGGACTCGCATCGTTCCCTCCGTTCAGCACTGACATGCCAAAACGACACGTATACTAGCGCTGAACGGACGGGCGTTGGTCCTTTGTTTCTCTGGTTCGCGCTCACCGGCCGGTGAGCATCGACAGTCCTTTCGAGATGAGATCCGCGTGGTCGCCGGGGACCTGGCCGTTCGGCGTGAGTTGGTTAATCAGTTCGGGAAGAATCTGCGACATCGCGGAGCCCGCCTGCCCCTGCGACATCCCAAGCTGCGTCGCGATGTTGCCGATGGACTGAGAGCCGAGCGCCTGCTGGAGCTGGTCCGGTGAGATCGGCATGTTGGATCCCGTGCCCACCCATGAATCGGCGTGCGCACCGAGGCCGCTCTGGCGGAAATTATTGAGCACGCCTGGCAGTCCACCGTTTTGCTGGAGCAACGACATCGCCGCCATCAGCAGGCCGGCGCTTTGACCGCGACCGCCTCCCAGACTTCCGAGCAGCGCGCCAAGCGGATTCTGTGCGTTCGGCATCGCACCAGGACCAGATGCCGAGCCGAGAACGTTGCCAACGATTGAATCGAGCAGACCCATGTTGCACCTCTACTTCCGGTGACGCCTGAGCCTGCGCACGAGCCCTGGTCACGCACACGACGTTACTACATCAGTGCGTCGAGCCACGGAGAGCACGGCGGTTTTGGCTACGGAGGACACGGAGATTTGGGCCACGGAGTCGTCATGAGCGCAGCTCACCCCGCACAATGAAAACTGGGAAACGAATTGCGGAGAGAACGGGATTTTCACACGGAGTCGCCCATGAGCAGAGCTCACCCCGTGTCATGAAAATGAAAGAAGGCCCACAGAGATCACAAAGGCTGAAACGCAGCCGCCTCCGTGTCTCGACCTCGTGATCTCCGTGATCTCCGTGGCCTAAACTCTCCGTGTCTTCCGTGGCGCTGAATCTCCACGTCCTCCGTGGCTCCGCTTCACTTCATGCCCATGTTCGCGGCGGCGAATGCCCACTGATCGGCGCGCTCGGCGATCAACTTGTCGGTCGGGCGATATCCGTGCGACCCCTGCACCTCGACGCGGATCAGCACCGGCCTCGCGCACGACTGCGCCGCCTGCAGTGCGGCCGCGAACTTGAACGAGTGGCTCGGCACGACGCGATCGTCGTGATCGGCCGTGGTAATGAGCGTGGCCGGATAGCAGGTGCCGGGTTTGATGTTCTGCACCGGCGAATACTTGATCAAGAACGGGAACTGCGCGGGATTGGATGACGATCCGTACTCGGTTGCCCACAGCCGCCCGCCGGTGAACTGGTCGTAGCGCAGCATGTCCATGACGCCGACGGCCGGCAGCGCCACGGCGAAGAGTTCGGGGCGCTGCTCCATCACGGCGCCCACCAACAGACCACCGTTGGAACCGCCCATGATCCCGAGCCGGCTCGGCGACGTGTACTTCTCTTTCACCAGCTGCTCGGCGACGGCAATGAAGTCGTCGAAGACGTTCTGCTTCTTCTCGAGCATCCCGGCCTTGTGCCACGCCTCGCCGTACTCGGCGCCGCCGCGCATGTTGACGGTGACCCAGACGCCGCCGCGCTCGAGCCAGGCGGGCACATCCTGACGGTAGGTCGGGAGCTCGCTGATCGAGAACCCGCCATACCCGTACATCATCGTCGGGTTATTGCCATCTTGGGCCAGGCCCTTCTTCGCCGTGAGGAAGAACGGCACGCGCGTCCCGTCCTTCGACATCGCGAAGAGCGCTTTGGTCTCGAAGCCGCTTGTATCGACCGGAAGCTTCGGCGGCTCGAAGCTCACGCTGCTTCTCGTCGCCGGATCGAACCGATAGACGGTCGATGGCGTGAGCGGAGAGCTGAACGAGTAGCGGATTTCCGGTGAGTCCTCCCGCCCCGAGATCCCGCCGATCGTGCCCGTGCCAGGCAACGGAATCTCGCCCTGCGATGCGCCGTTCAGATCGAACAGCTGCAGACGGCTCTGGACGTCGACGAGGTACTGCGCGACGATGCGCCCGCCGATCAGGCTGACCACTTCGATCGCTTCTTTGCGTTCGGGCACGACCGTCTTCCATGAGGCGGGCGCCGGCTTGTGAAGATCGACCGCGATGACCCGACGGTTCGGAGCGTCCTTGTCGGAGCGGAGATACACCGTCGGTCCGACATTCCCAATCGGCAGGTACTCGGCGCCGTCCAGCTCGATCACCGGCTTGACCGGCATCTTGATCGACGGGCGGAGCGGATCACCGAGCTCGGCGTAGTAGAGACGATTCTCGTTGCCCGCGCCTGGGAACATCTGGATCAGCAGATACCGACCGTCCTCGGTAACCGACCCGTTGATGATCCACGTCGGCAGATCTTTGCGCTCGTAGACGAGCGCGTCCTGCGACTGCGGCGTGCCGAGGCGGTGGTAGTAGATCGCCTGTCCCGTGAGCGCCGCCTCCAGCACCTTGTTCTTCGGCGGCTCCGGATACCGCGAGTAGAAGAACCCTTTGCTGTCTTTGGTCCACGAGATGTCGGAGAAGCGCATCCAGCGGACTTCGTCAGCGAGGTCTTTTCCGGTCGCGATGTCGCGGACGTGAATCGTTTCCCAATCGGCTCCGCCTTCAGAGAGCCCGTACGCAAACAGCTTCCCGTCGGGCGACGGCTGCCACTGCGACATGGACACTGCGCCGTCGGGCGAAATCACGTTCGGATCGATGACGAGATCGGGCGACGCCTCGGCGCTGGCTCGTACGAACACTGGCGACTGTTTCTGCAGTCCGGTGTTGCGCGAATAAAACAAACGGCCGCCCTCGACGATCGGGATGCCGACGCGCTGATAGTTCCAGAGCTCGGTCAGGCGCCTGTTGAAATGATCGCGTAACGGCAGCGCCTTGAGGTACGGCTCGGTGACACGGTTCGACGCCGCAACCCAGTCGGCCACCTCTTTCGAGTCGAGCGACTCCATCCAGCGGTACGGGTCCGGCACTTTCGTCCCGTGGTAGTCGTCGACGACGGTGCCCTTCTGGGCGGTGGGGTAGGTCAGCTTCACTGTGGGCGCGGACGTCGCCGAATCGACTCGATCGCACGATGCCGCGATGACGATGACGGGCACAGTCAGGGCAGCCAGCCACGCCGCGCCGCCCGATGATATCCCCGCGGAGCCTCTCGGCTGGTTGGCAGTGTGTCTGGCCGCGCTCCGCGCGGCTCGGACCGCTATGCGGGTCGCAACGATGCCAGGATTGACGAAATGAGCCACATAGCGGTCCAATCTCATCGAACCCTCCGACAAGTAGCGATACAGTACTTCGAAATGACCGCGACGAGGTATCGCCCGCTGTTCGGTGTGCTCACGTTGGCCTCGTGTGTCCTCGGCGTCGCCGCACACCGTGGGTTCGCGGCGCAGCGCAGCACCGGGGCAGCTCGGACATCCGCACCGGCACCACGCTGGCCCGACGGTCGCATCAATCTCGGCGCTCCCACGGGTGAGAAGGGTCTCTGGGAACGGCGCAACGAGCACCTCGTCGTCAATCCACAGTCGTACCAGGCCGACGCCACCAAATCGGCGCGCATCCATATCGACCAGGTGCCGCTGCAACCGTGGGCTCGCGCGTTGACGAACTACCGGCACAGCCTGGCGCTCGCAAGCGAACCGTACACGCGCTGCAAGCCCGCGGGCGGACCGCGCCAGTTCATGTCGCCGTACGGACTGGAGATTCTCGATCTGCCGGAGCTTCAACGCATCTACGTCTTCAACGTCGCCAACGCGCAGAGCTATCGAACGATCTACATGGATGGTCGAAGCCATCCCAAGGATCTCCAGCCAAGCTATCTCGGACATTCGGTCGGTCGTTGGCAAGGCGACACGCTCGTCATCGATTCGGTGGGCTTCAGCGAGAACGCGTGGATGAACCGCGACGGCCTGCCGCACACGACCGAGCTGCATCTCAACGAGCGTTTGACCCGCGTGAATTTCGATACGTTGAACTACGAGGTGACGATCGATGATCCCGGCGCCTACACTGCGCCGTGGACGAGCGGCTACACGCTCGGATGGTCGAAGGGCCTCGAGCTGTTCGAATACGTCTGCCAGGAGAACAACATCTCGCCTGAGTCGATGGCACAGGGGCTCACGAGTGTGATTACCCCGTAGCCAACGTAGGCCCTAACCCAACGTAGGGCCGCCTCTCCGCCTTCGCGAGACGCTACGGCGGACCCGCCGGAGCCTTGGCGGAGGCTGGCAGGCGGCCCTGAACCTTGAACCACCCGATCACCAGATCCTGGCGAACTTGTGAAGCTCCGGGAGCAGCCGATCGAACTCCCCGACGATGGCTTCCGCGATCCCGTTCTCCATCCCGCGCTCGCGGAGGACCGTGAACATCTCGCGGGTCGAGACAGCTGCGCTCAGCGCTGACGCCGGCAGGCTCGGCAACGGTAAGCCGCGTTTCAAGGCACCATCTTCGATCTTGCTCCGCAGCCGGCTGCTCTCGATGATGCGTGCGGCCAGCACGGCGAGGAGGTCGAGCTTGGCCAATACGTCGGGAGGCGGCGTGTGTGGCTTGGCGAAGTGGACCGATAGCACGCCGACGATCGAGCCGGAGTTGCCCACCAGAGGCATCGACACGACCGCCCGGTAGCCGGCTTCGTCCGAGACCGCGCAATGTGGCCCGTAGCTGGGGTCTTCATGGGTGTCGGGAACAAGGATGCGTCGACGATCGAGCAGCGCATGGCCGCAGGCCGATCCGTCATTCGCTGTCACGACTCGGAAATGCTGAAGAAACGGTTCGCGGAAACCGCGATGGGCAACGATGTGGAGCTCCTGCCGCTCGGCAACGTGCACCTGCACGGTGCCGCCAATCGCTCCCCCGGTCTCGATCGCGAGATCGATGACGGGATTCAGAAGCGAGACGTCTGGCAATCTATACATGGGACTTCGTGGTTTTCTTTCTCCGGCGGGTTGATATCTGCTTCCTGCTTCCTGCTTGCTGATTCCTGATTCCTGCTTCCTGATTCCTATCTCTTTTGCGACAGCTCCTCGTAGAGCTGAGCGAAAAACTGTTGATTGAACTGCCAGCCGAGGTCGTCGGTCTTGACCTGCATGGCCAGCGTGTCCCGTGTCGCCCCCGCTTTGATCGCGTCCGAGGCGCGAGTCACGAGCGTCGCGAACTGCGTTCTGAACGCCTCCACTTCGGCGCGGCTCTTGGGCTCGCCGCGGCCCGGAATCGCGATCTCGAAATCGAGCTTCAACACGCCGTCGAGGATCTGCGTCCATTCGACCGCACTCCCGCCGTTGGCGAAGTCGACGATCGGCGTCGCGTTCGTGATCTGGTCGCTCACCATCACGACCTTGGCGTCGGGGAAGTAGACCATCGTGTCGTCGCCGGTGTGTCCGCGTCCGTAGGAATGCGCCTGTACTTCTGCGCCTCCGAACTTCAACACGTAGTCCTTCGCGAATGTCTGCGTGGGGAGTCCCGGGATGTCCTTCGTCCGCGGGTCGCTCGCCATGCGCGTCTTCAGGGCATCGAGCGCAATCACGGCGGCGCCGCCATCGATGAACGCCTGATTGTTGCCGACGTGATCCGGGTGATGGTGCGTGTTGATGACGAACTTCACCGGGGACGGGGAGACCGACTTGATTTCCTCCATCACGCGGTTGTAGTTGTCGGCTCCCGGGTTCTTGGTGTCGACGACGATCAGCCCCTCTGGTGTCACACGCACCAGCGTGTTCGCGCCCCCGCCCGTGATCATGTAGAGGTTCGGCTTCAGCAGTCTGATCTTCTCGACCGTTTGCCCCGCCGCTGGACCACGTCCTCCGCGGCCTGGTGCTCCGCCCTGCGGCGCCTGCGCCGAAAGCCCAACCGCGAGTCCCAGCGCGACTACCGCGACAACCGATGCTCTCAATCCCGACATCACTCCGCTCCGATCGATCAACGCTACTTGTCCTTACGAAGCTCCGCAATCAGGGCGTCCACCTGCTGATACTGCAGGCAGCCCGCAGTCGGCGGGCTCTGCGGACACCCAGTGGAACGCCAACCGTAGTCGTCCTCGAGCGTCTTGACGAGCTGCGCCTTGGTGCTGCCCTTCTTGATGAGGTCAACGAGGCGCGCGCGCATCGTTTCGAGGTCAGCCTTGAATTTTACGAGATCGGCCCTCGTCGCAACAGGACCGTGACCGGGAATCACGGTGTCGAAGTCGAGCTTCAACACGCCATCGAGCGTCCGCGACCACTCGAAGAAACTGCCGCCCTGCGCATAGTCGACATAGATAGGAACGCCGGGAGGGCGCGGAGGTCCCGGGGCACCTCGGCCGCCCGCTCTCAACGACAGGAAGAGGTCGCCGGTGTGAATCGCTTTCAGTTCGGGGAAGTAGATCACCGCGTCGCCGCTCGTGTGTCCCCGACCGAAGTAGTACGCCTGCACCGGCTTCCCACCGAGGTGGACGTCGAGCTCGTCGGTGAAGGTGATGCGCGGCAGACCGATCGGCGTGCCCGGCGTGTCCTCGTAATACGGCTGCTTCAAGTCGGTCAGGTTCGCGCGCACGTTCTTGTGCGCGATCACTTCGGCGATCGGCAGCATCTTGAGATCGCCGCCGGCGTGGTCGTCGTGCTGATGCGTGTTGATGACGTACTTCAGCGGCCGGTCGGTGACCGTCTTGACCTGGGTGAGGATGTCGGCGTGATTGCGATCGAACATGTCGTCGACGAGCACCACGCCTTCGGTGGTTGCATAGAGCGCGACGTTGCCGCCCTCGCCGGAAATCATGTAGAGGTCCGCTTTGACGTTCTCCGTCCGAAGGGGCCCCGGCGGCTTCTGCGTCTGCGTGGACACGACCCACGCAGCCTGCAGGACGACAAGGACAACGAAGAGGCGGACCAGCACCGTGCGATTCATGGGAGGCATATATATATCAGCCGTCGCGAAGGGCGCGAAGCACCGACAGGTTCTGCGCATCCAGCGGGTCGACGACGATCGACCCGGGCCGCGTCGTGCGTGACGATTTCTCTGTTTCGATCAGGATCGGCAGGTGGGCAAACCGCGCGTCGTGCAGGAGCCGCCGGAACGGTTCCACCCCCAGGCATCCGCGACCGATGTGCTCGTGCCGGTCGATGCGGCTGGCGCAGGGCTTCTTCGAATCGTTCCCGTGAAACACCCTCAAGCGATCGAATCCCACGAGCCGATCGAACGTTTCGAATGTGTCGCGATAGCCTGCTTCGGAGACGATGTCGTATCCCGATGCGACGAGGTGACAGGTGTCCAGGCAGACGCCGACGCGCGGCGCTCCATTCACCTGCTCGATGATCGCAGCGAGGTGTTCGAAGCGGTGCCCGAGTGTCCGTCCCTGCCCCGCCGTGTGCTCCAGCAACACCATCGTCTTTCGTCGCGGACGCGCCCTGAACGCGGCGCGTATGGCCTCGGCAATCCGCTGCAGCCCGTCCTCGTCGGCTCCAGTCGTGCAGGTGCCTGGATGGATGACGACGCCGAGGAGGCCGAGCGCCTCGGCGCGATCGAGCTCGTCGACGAACGCCGCGATCGACTGCTCGCGCAGCAGCGGCGTGGCCGTCGCGAGATTAATGAGGTAGCTCGCATGCGACACGACCGGCGTGATCTCCGTTGCGTCGAGCCGGGTCCGGAACGCGCGAATCTCCTCGCGCTCGAGCACCCTGCCGCGCCACTGGTTCGCATTCTTCGCAAAGATCTGGAGCGCCTCACAGCCATGAAGCACGGCGCGGTCGACTGCGTTCGCCAGCCCGCCCGCCACGGACATGTGGGCACCGATGCGCATGATCGGGGCAGAATATGCGAAAGAGGTTCTTCATGCGATCGCATCCCGTCACATCGTTCCTGGCACTGCTCATCGGCGTATATATCGCCGCGATCGGCACGGTCATCCTTGGTGCGCAGGGAAACCCGGAAGCCGCCAAGATCGCCAATCCGGTTCCGGCGACCCCCGAATCGATCGCGACCGGTAAACAGGTCTACACCCGCTACTGCGCGGTGTGCCATGGCATCACGGCGGAGGGAGGCTCTGGCAGCGACATCAGTCCACCGGCGCCCGACCTGACCGACAAGGAGTGGAAGCGCGGATCGACCGACGGCGAGATCTTCTCCGTCATCAAGAACGGCGTCCCGCCTGATCTGAGCATGGAGCCGTGGGGAGACCGGATCAAAGACCCGGACATCTGGAACGTGGTGAACTACATCCGATCGTTGGCGAAGAAGTAGATCTACGACGCGTTGGGCAGCGTGTAGAGGACCTTCGCTTCGCCGTCGGCTGCGATCCTGGCTTCGATCAACTTCACGATCGCATCGCGGCGCGCGATCAGCGCGTCGATCTCTTCACGCGTCAGCGTCTTGCCCATCACCTCGACGAGCCGTGGCGCCGCGAGCTCTTTCATCTTCTCGAGGAGCGCGCGCTCGCAGCCGGTGATCGACTTCGGATCGCGCAACTCCTTTCCCAGCCGGAACGCCCGCGTATGGTCGATCATCCAGAGCTTCCACTCCTGCGTCCACAGGGCGTTGCCGGCGTTGCGATCGCGGTTCTGAATCAGCTCGTCGAAGACGTGCATGATGCCCACGTACCCGACCGTGCGCGCCGGGCTCGGACCGTACGGATTGCCGGCCTTTTCCTTGACCTTCTTGAGCCGGTCGCCCTCCTCCATCATCACGTTGTCCACCCACCACGTGACCGCTGCAGGCTTGTGATCGACCTCGCGCTCCACTGACATCGGAACGTTGTCGAGCCCGAGCAGTACTGACAGGCGATAGGCGGCGATGTTGTAACGATAGGAATCCTTGAAGTTGATCTCGGTGTGTTTCGGGTCGACCTGGAAGATCGGCATCGCGATGTCGACGTCCTGCACCTGGGCATCGTGCGTCACTTGCCCGTCCGACATCCTGACCTGGCGCGCATTCGTCACGCCCTTGCTCACCTTGATCGTCGCCGTGATCTTCGCGTTGAGCAGGAAGCGCTCCATCTCTTCGGCGCTCGGCGTCGTGGCCCTGCTCTGGGCGAGGCACGGCCACGTCGTCAACGTCGAGATCACCACCGCGAGTCCAATCGCACGCAACGCCGTTCTCATGGCATGTCTCCCGGTTCTGCGGGTGCGGAAAGCGGCTCTGACGACCTACTTCTGCGGGACCCGGACACGAACCTGCGATGCGGTCATCGCCCCACCCCTGTCGAGATAGGTGATGCTGACCGTGTCGCCGTCGTGAACGAAATCGGCGATCGTCGTCTTGCCGCCAACCGCCTTCGTGGTCTTGCTCGCGTTGCGCGCGAGCACGTCGGTCTCGGCGTTCACGGCAAAGGTGAGATCCTCGCCACGGCTCTCGAGTGTGAGGTGCGACTGGGTCACTTCCTTGACCCTGCCGGCTGCCACTTTGACGTCCTCGTCGGACGGCTCGAGACTGGACTTGGGGGCCGAGGAGACCGGCCGAACGGACAGCGCGTGCAGCCCGGCGCCGTCTTCCTTGTAGCGGACGAGCACGTTGTTCCCGGTCTTGATGAACTCGGTGACGGTGACCCCGGTGTTGCCGGCCGACCCGGCGGCTCGACTCTTCTTGGCAGCCGCCTTGACTTCCACCTTCGTGGCCGGGTCGATGATGAAGGTCATGTCGTGCTGCCCGGCGGAGATGGTTATCGAGGAGTTCGAGATCGCTGTCACCGCTCCCCTGACTTCCTTGGTTTGGGCGTTGACCAGAGCTGCTGCCCCCAGAATCCCAATGACCGTGAGCCCGATGCCGGCAGTGACCACACGCATGAGCGGGTGTTTCATAGCGCCTCCTCGATGGCCTTCATATACGCACGAACTCGAGAAAGCGCCATGCGCGCAGTCTGAGCCGGTGGCGATCCGTGTCCGAGCCAACAACTCCCACGAGGCCAACCATTTGAATCGACCGATGTGCATCGACCTATGGCCGGATGCCGACGCCTCGAGCTCGCATGTTGCAGCCTGCCAACCGTAGCCGCGAGCGAAGCGAGCGTTTGGCGAAGGTTGGTGGTAGGCTGAGCGCCACGGAAACGCTCGTGGCGGAAACGTCCAAGACCACCATCCGACGCTTCGGATCATTCGAGCTCGACCTCGACGCCGAAAAACTCCTCAAGAACGGCCGGGCCGTTCGCATCCAGCCGCAGCCGTTTCGACTCCTGTGCCTGCTCACCAGCAAGCCGGGGACGCTCGTGACGCGCGAGGAGATTCAGGCTGCCCTTTGGAAGAACGAGACCTTCGTCGATTTCGAACAGGGCGTGAACTTCGCCGTCAAGCAGGTTCGGGAAGCGCTGGGCGATCGGGGCGAGGACTCGCTGTACGTGCAGACGGTTCCCAAGCGCGGCTATCGATTTCTCGCGCCGGTCACCGGCGACGAGCCACCATCACCGATTGCGATGGAGGCATGGGACCGCGCGCCTCAATTGCACCGCGCGTTGTGGGAAAACATCACCGACCTGAGGCTGGCGGAAGAGAAACGGCGGAAACAGCAGACGGTGATGATGGCGGCGCTCGTCGGCGCCGCCATCATCATCGCGGTGTTGTTGTACCTACGGTAGTATCCACGGCCGTAGCGCGCGGGCTTAATCCCGCGCGCTACGTGTACAAAGGGCTGTTGCG
>DASWZV010000109.1:0-3001 GCA_036407095.1 Vicinamibacterales bacterium
CCGCCGCCGGTGACGAGACTGCCGTGACGCGAGTAGCTGAGCGTCCACGCCCGCTGCGTGAACTCGGTCGCGTAGGCGGACGTCGTCCACGGCTGGCCGTCCTGAGAGACCTCGCCGCTGCAATAGAGGTTGTCGAGCAGGACGAACTGTTCGGCGAGCGCGTGCTGGTTCGGCGTGACCTCCCGGCCAAAGAGCGTCAGGCCGGGATCGCCGTTGCCTTGCGGCAAGTCGCCGAACACCTGGTCGTAGGTCCGGTTCTCCTTCATGATGAAGAGCACGTGCGTGATGGGCGTCGTCTGGCCGACCTTCGTTGGAATGATGGATTCGGTGCCAGCACCTGACGCCTCGAGCAGCTCGTCGCGATAGAGCGCGTTGTCGTACACCTGCTTGGTCAGCTCCGCGAGGCGTGCGGCGTCAGGAACGTCGATGAACGAGACGAGCCCGTTGAGCTGGTTGCCGTGATGCTGGAAGCTGACGGCGGGGGCGATCGGATCGATGGGCCGCTTGACCCGGTTGGGTCCGGTCCCGGCACCCTTACCGCTCGCGACGATCACCCGTTTCCCATCCGGCGTGACCGCCACGAAGGTTGGATACCAGCCGGTGGGCAGGAAGCCGAGCAGGCGGCTCTTCCCCCGCTCCTTGACGTCGATCACGGCAACCGAGTTGTTGTCCGCGTTGGCGACGTACAGCTTCTCGTTGTCCGGTGACAGCGCCAGCGAGTTCGGGGTGCTGCCGGCCGGTGCCTTCGGGCTCAACGCGGTGTCGATGACTTCGAGTCGCTGCCTGGTCTCGAGGTCGAAGGAGATGACGTTGTTGGTGTTGCCGCAGGAAACGAAAAGGCGGCCGTCGGACGTGATGGCGATGTCGTTCGGATGCGCATCGGTCGAGAGCGTTGCGGTGACGGTCGGCCAGCCCGGGTCGCTGACGTCGACGATCGCCACTCTCGCCTCGCCGAGATTCGCCACGTAGAGGGTCTTGCCGTCCTTCGACAGCTTCGCCGCCATCGGATGATCCCCGACTCTGACGCGGGCGACGGCCCGAGCGCCGTGCGTCTCGACGATGTAGAGGTTGCCGTCAGAGTTGTTGGTTGCGTAGAGCAGCTTGCCGTCAGCAGAGATGTTGATCGACGAGACCGCGGTCTTGTCCTTCGCGGCGCCCACGAGCGAGAACCCCGTCCGGGCTTCTCTCCAGCCTGAAGTGTCCCACTTGTCGAAGTACTGGATGTCGCTGGCCGGATAGCCGGCGCCGCTCGAGACGAAGAGTCGCGAACCGTCTGGAGAAAACGCCAGGCCGCTCCAGGATTGCTCGAGAGGGAAGGTCGCGATCTCCTTCTCGGCCGCGAGATCGACGATGTGAAGGGCATGACGGGTATAGCCGCTGTTCGTGAAGGCGAGGAGCTTGCCGTCCGGGCTCACCTGGCCGCTCAGAATCATGTCGCCGGACTCGAGCTGCCGTCCGGCAGGCGTGGTCTTCCAGCCGTTCACGAGCATCGCGTTGGGTCCGTTCCGGCCGGGAACCGTGATCTCCTGACCCGAAACGGGATGCTTGATGTGGAAGTTGTCGAACGCGGCCCACGCGCTTCCCGCCAGCACCACAAGGATCGCGGCATACCCCAAGCGTTTCATCGCATCCTCCCTGGAGGCGCGACTGTATCTCAACCGGATGACGAAATCATGTCGAACCCGGACTTTGAGGATCACATTCGGGCGCGGTTGCTGTAGTCTGCGCCGATCCCGCCCGCCGGCGTGTGGCCTTCCGATACGCCGCGGGCGGCTCTCTCACCGAAGGGAGATCGAAGCCATGCGAGATACCGTGCGCCTCGTGACCGCCGTGCTAGTCTTTTCGATCACCGGCACCGTTCAGGCCAGCAAGTACGGCTCGGTCGAGCCGATCGCGAACCCGGCCGTGATCGATACAACCCCGCTGCGGAATCAGCCCCTGCGGATCAGGGAGGCGTTCGCCTCGCGGCTGCTCCAGTGCGGCATCGTGAGCCATGTGGTGGACACCCTCACCGCAACCGGCGCCATCTCGACGATCAACGATCTGAACACGCATTTCGCTGTCGGCGCCGGCGGCTTCGCGGGCGACACGAACCCGGCCTACGTGTACACGGTGTTGGACAAAGGACCGAACGCGGCGAGCACCGACGACGTCAGGGTCCTGACCGACAGCCTGGGCTACGTCCTGTCGCAGGGCAGCGCGTTTCTGCTCGACTCCGACGATCTGACGAGCCTCGACTTCGCAGCCAACTACATCGTGTTGAACTTCAAGACGCCGCCGCCGATCAGGGTGTCGGCGGCGCTGTTCAAGACGGTCGGCGGGATCGACAAGAACCTCTTCGAGACGGACTCCAGCGGCTACACGCAGTTCGGCCGGGCGTACCTCTCGCTGCAATCGGACGTATCGGACGAAGAATTCATCGCCGGCTACGTCCAGGCGGCGGCCATTTTCGGCGTGGAGTACACCCCGAGGGTCAACGGTGTGCCGTCGTTGTTCCAGGGTGGGGCGGCGTTTCCAGGTAACGACTGGGTAGTGAACCCGGGCGGCGAAGGCTACCTCGCGCGTATCCCGGTCCGGAGTCATCGCGCGCTCGCGCGCATCCGGGCGTTCCACCTGCAGGTCACGCAGGAGGTGCTGCGCCGCCTGGAAAAGGATCACAGGAGAGCGGCGGACGCCGTGATCTCCTTCGACTGCCGCTGAGGTCGACGTTCACTGCTGAACGCTGAATGTCCAATGCCTCAGCATTCAACATTCAACATTCAGCATTTATTTGGCTGTCTTGCTGGCGGCGTACTGCTGGACCACGGCGAGCGATTTCTCGACGTGCGCGGCCGGGCTGATCTTGTCCTCGGCCGACGACAGCGTCGCCAGGACCTTTCCGTCGGGCGCGACGACGAAGGTCGTGCGCTCGGTGAAATCGTGATCGATCTCGACGCCCCGGGTGTCCTTCATGCCGGCTTTGCCCGCCGCCGACGTGAGGTTGTAGGCCTTGGCGATGGAG
>DASWZV010000110.1:0-1563 GCA_036407095.1 Vicinamibacterales bacterium
GAATCCGCTGCTGAAGAACGAATCCCTGTGGTTGACGAACTTCAGGGTCTACGAGAAGAACACGAATCCGAGTCCGGGTACACCGCACGAGTGAGCCGAAGGATTCGTCGCTGCTGAAATGGCATCGGCAGAATTAGCACCCAGGCGGCAGGCCGGCAGCCCGCGGGTGCGGGGACGCTTCATCGGGTGCGCGATAACCGTCCGGGAACGACAAGTCTCACGCGGAGCCGCTGAGGCGCAAGGATGGGGACCGTCGCCGCGCGTCGCGCGGCAGGAGGTCTCGTCAGGTACGAAAGGCACACGTGGGCACGATGCGATATCGTGTGTCTTTCGTGCCTGACGAGGCCTCCATGGCCGGCCAAGGGCCGGCCGACGGTTCCCTGTCCCGGATCTGTCGCTCGTCGTGGGTCCACTCTCTGCGACTTGGCGGCTCTGCGTGACCATCGTGATCGGCATTGCGCGGAAGCGTTCGAACACCACGCCGCACACCGATCCAGCCTCGGGTACTGTTTTCAGCGTGAACGCTTCGCTACAACACTCCGCGCGTCACGCGCACCCCGCCGTGAAGCATCGACTGCATCGTCGGCTCGAAGAAGTGATCGAGCTCGGTTGATGGCAGCCGGCTGACCTCCGAGAGCTGCGCCTCGATGTCCGAGGGCAGTCGCAGGCCCGCGGTGTTGAGGTTCAGCTCGAGCTGTTCGCGGCGGGTCGCACCAACCAGCACGCTCGTCACCTGCGGGCGCCCCATGACCCATGCGAGCGCGACCTCGGTTGGCGTCCGGCCCATTCGTTCGGCGGCCTCGAGCAGGGCGTCGAGAATCGCCCAGTTCTGCTCGCGGTTCGCGAACTTCGCAAGCGTCGGATTCTCCGAGTCCTTGTGGTCGAACACCCGACCGGCGCCGGTGATTGTGCCGTTGACGCGGCGGTACTTGCCGGTGAGAAACCCGCTGGCCAGCGGACTCCAGGGCACGACCGACACATGCGCGGCAGTCGCGAACGGCAGGTGCTCGCGCTCGAGGCTGCGCGAGACGAGCGAGTACTCGAGCTGCAGGAGCGCGAGCGGCTCGAGGCCATTCGCTTCGGCGAGCGCCTGTCCCCGGGACGCATACCAGGCGGGCACGTCGCTGAACCCGATGTGCCGGACCTTCCCCGCGCGCACCAGATCGTCGAGCGTCCGCATCACGTCCTCGACGGGCGTCACGCAATCCCACGCGTGGAGGATGTACACGTCCACATAGTCGGTCCGCAGTCGTCGCAGCGAGCCCTCGAGGGCCCTGTAGATGTTCTTCCGGCCGTTCCCGCCGGCATTGGGATCGCCGGCTCGGGCGTTGAACGAGAACTTCGTCGCGATCACGACCTCGTCGCGTGCGCGCGCATCGTGCACGAATTCCCCCAGCCAATCCTCGCTCTCGCCGTTCGAGTACATGTCGGCGGTATCGAAGAAGTTGCCTCCGCGATCGCGGTAGAGATCGAAGAGCGCGCGCGCGGCTTGCTTGTCGGCACCCCAGCCGTAGGTCATGACGCCGAGGCCGAGCGGCGAGACCTTCAGGCCGGTGCGGCCGA
>DASWZV010000111.1:0-10126 GCA_036407095.1 Vicinamibacterales bacterium
GCTGGTGAAGGACGTGCACGACGTAGAGATCGTCGTGGCGCCGCCCTTCACGGCACTGCGCGCCGTCGCGGAAGCGGCGCACGCGTCCAACGTCGGCGTGGCCGGACAGAACGTCTACTGGGAGCGCGAGGGGGCGTTCACGGGCGAGGTCAGCGCGGCGATGCTCAAGGAGGCCGGCGCCGAATACGTGATCATCGGCCACTCCGAGCGCCGGCGGCTGTTCGGCGACACCGACCAGGCGGTGAACCGGAAGCTGCTGGCCGCCGTCGCGGCCCAGCTGACGCCGATCGTCTGCATCGGCGAATCGCTCGAGGAGCGCGAGCGCAACGAGACGCTCGCCGTGCTCGACCGGCAGATCAAGGACGGCCTCGACGGACTGTCGGGCGATCAGATCGGTGGCCTGGTCATCGCGTACGAGCCGGTGTGGGCCATCGGCACCGGACGCAACGCCACGCCGGACCAGGCGGGCGAGGCGCACACCCACATCCGCAACCGCCTGCGGCAATGGTTCGGCGGCGGCGCCGCGGACCTCTGCCACATCATTTATGGCGGCAGCGTGAAGCCCGACAACATCCGCGAGCTCTCGTCGATGACGGATGTCGACGGCGCGCTGGTCGGCGGCGCCAGCCTCGACGTCCGCGGCTTCTTCGACATCGTCACCCGCGGACGGGTGGCGGCGGCGTAGCAGTTGCTTGAAAAACGCCAGCCACCACCGGAGCCCTTGCCCGTCAGAGACAGTCAGTCCCGCCAGATCGCCGCGCCCCCGCCGCCTGCGGTATAATCGAGTGTTATGGTCGTGTACTACGTGCTCGTCTTCCTCTATCTGCTCATCTGCCTGTTGCTGCTGCTGGTCGTCCTCCTGCAACAGGGCAAGGGAGGCGACATGGCGAGCGCCTTTGGCGGCGGCGGGAGCAGCCAGACGGCGTTCGGCGCGCGGACAGGCGCCACCGTGCTGACGCGCGCGACGACGATCCTCGGCGCGCTGTTCATGCTGGGCGCGATCATGCTCGGGATCTACGGGCAGCGCGGTCCAGGATCGGTGCTGAGCGGCGTGAAGGCGCCGACGCAGCAGAGTGCCCCCGCACCGGCGCCGGCCCCGGCTCCGAAGCCCGAGAAGAAGTAATTCTCCACACGTGAGTTCGACCTACGCGCGCATCGGAGTCGCCGCCGGGCTCGTGCTCGGCGGCGCCATCCAGGCTGTTGCCGCGACGGTCGTGCGTCAGCAGCCCGCGCCGCCGGCCGCGAATCGGGCGACACCCCAAGCGCAGGAGGTTTCACCAAGCCCGGTGCCGGACGTCGCCGGCGACTATCAAGCGGACGCGATCACGATCACCGTCACGCGCTTGCAGGACGGCGCGTTGACGCTGTCGTTCCCCGGACAGCCGCTCTATCACCTGGAACTCGACACCGGCCTGCGCTACACGTTTCGGGAGCTTCCCGGATTTGCTGTCGAATTCAATCGCGACGCGAGCGGCGTCGTCAACGCGATGATCGTGACGCAGCCGCCACCACAGCACGATTTTCGCGCGACGCGCAAAGTTGCCAGCGCGGTCACCACGCCGCCGCCTTCAGACTCGTCGGTCGCCGAGTACGCGGGCGACTACCAGGCCGGTCCGACGGTTCTCACCGTGACGGTGCTGCAGGATCGGACGATCACGTTCTCAGTGCCAGGCCAGCAGTTGTATCATCTCGAGCTAGAGAACGGCACGCGTTATCGCATCCGCGAACTGCCCGGCTTTGGCGTCGAGTTCACGCGCGACGCCAAGGGGCTCGTGAGCGGTCTGACCGTGCATCAGGCGCCGCCGCAGAAGGATTTCTCCGCGACGCGCAAACGGCAGGCGAAGTAAGCCGCATCGTTTTGCGGCCGTCCGCTTTCTGCCATATACTCGATCGACGGACTGCACTGAAACTGCGCGCGTCTGATCTATCTGGACGTGACGGCAGCAATCGAAAGCCCTCTATCGCGGAAGTGGCGGAACTGGCAGACGCACCAGCTTGAGGGGCTGGCGCTCGCAAGAGCGTGTAGGTTCGAATCCTATCTTCCGCACCAATTTCAAAAACCCCTTGTAAAACGGCCTCCGATCGGGTCACCGCTCGTCGATTGATCACGGATTGATCACCGATTTCCATAGAGCAGGCCGCCAAGCCTCCGAGCGGCATCTTTCTGCATCGACGGAAGCGCGAGCGCCTAGATCCCCAACGTCATTTCGATTCTCCGGTGGCCGAGCCGTTGCTGAACGACGTGCGGCGCAACCCCGGCCTTCAGGAGCAGCGTTGCTGAGTGCGGCCCCTAGAACTCGCTCGCAACCGGAAATGCCTGTTACAGCGTGGTTGAAATCAGGCGAAGGAGGCCGACGGAGCGGATACCGATGGCTACTTCGTCTGGTTCACGGCCCAGGACCGACGAGTCGGCTCCGCCCGACGAACGGTCCTGACGCTCCGCGCAGACGACGTGGTGCGCGTGGTCATCGAGAACGAGCGCGGCGGCATCACCGAGATCATTCCTCGAACGCACTAGAGAGCCGGAAAAGGAAGTCCCGCCGGTTTGAGATTTTCAGAGGCCCTATCCAGACCATAGGGAGATAAAGACATCCCTAAATTGCTCAAGGATTTGCGGTTGCGCTACGATCGGCCTCCCCAGTTAAGAATGGAGTGCGCGCGCGATGGCGAACCAGCAAAGGAGCCTGCGAGGCCCCCGAGGGCCGCGCGGCCCGAAGGGCGCCCGTGGACCCAAGGGACCGAAGGGATCGAAGGGCGCGAAAGGATTGAAAGGATCGAAGGGAGCGAAAGGCAATCATGCGAAGCCGATCGCCGCGTTGGCGGCTCAGATGAATCAAGTCATTCGCGAACTACAAGTCCAGCTCACGCGCATCGCGCAACTGCAAGCCCAACTTGATCACCTCTCGCGCGAGGAATCGCCGCAACCCGCAGAGACGAAAGAGACCGAGTAAGAGCCGTCAACGGTTCCGATCCCGCCAGGCTTGGACCATCAGCCAGATCAGCAGTATGACCACGCAGACGATCGCGCCGATCGCGTTCGCGCCGACTGAGCTGATCGCCACACCTGACCGTTGAATGGATCAACGTTTCGGTGTAAACGACCGAACAGAATCGGGGTTGGGTTCTACTAAGAAGTCCCGCCGAGATCTGGTTTCCGACCTGCTCCCCAACACTCGCGCCAACTCCGGCCCCCTCGATTTCCTCGCCGGACCAAACCCCACCCTCGGTGGACAGGTCAAAACCGGCCATTTGTCGACACTTCAAAACCGGCCATTTCCGGTGAGCGGGATCGAGGCCAATTGAGTTTCTATCGCACGCTGTCTCCCGACTGCAAATCCGTGTGGACTTTCGTTCGCCAGCTCCGTGGCCCGCACTTCAGCACATGCGCGTGATGCAGCAGGCGATCGAGCAGTGCGGTGACGGCAGCGGTGTCTCCGAGGAGCTTGCCCCAATCATCGACCGGACGGTTCGACGTCAGCAGCGTCGATGCCCGTTCGCAGCGGCGCATGATCAGCTCGAGGAGATCTTCGGCGGCCGTATGCGCGAGCTTGCGCATGCCGAGATCGTCGATGATGAGCAGCGGCACGGTCGCCAGCTCCGCGAGAGAGTCCTTGCGTGTGCCGGCGAGCGTCGCCTCGGCGAGTTCCTCGAGCAGCGTATGAGCCTCGCGATACACGACGCGGTAGCCCTGCAGAATGGCGGCGCGGCCGATCGCTTGTGCCAAGTGGCTCTTGCCGGTGCCGGGCGGGCCGAGGAAGAGGACGTCCTCGCGCTGGTCGATGAAGCGTGTCGTGGCGAGCTCGTAGACCAGTGTGCGCGATTCATCTTCTTGTTGAAATCGAAATCAAAGGTATCGAGCGAGCGCTCGGGGTCACGGAAGCGCGAGCTTGTGCCGGCGTTCGAGCAGGCGGTCCTGTCGCCGACGGTGTTCGTCGGCCACCAGCGCGGACACCAAGTCGAGGGGCGCCAGCTTCTCGGTCTGCGCCTGGCGGAGCCGTGTTTCCAAGACGGCGGCCATCCCAGAGAGGCGGAGTTGCCGGAGCCCCCGATCGAGTTCGACGAGATTCATGGTGCGTCTCCTGTGCGATCGATGAGATCGCGATAAAGGGTGAGCTGGCGAATGAGGGGATCGACCTGCTTGAGCGTCAGCGGCACCGGCGGTCGGCGCTCAAGGCAGCGACGGAGGAAGCGATAGGTCGGCACGCCGAGGTCGAGCGCGGCCTTGGCAGCGTCTTCGATGACCGCAGCCCGTGTTTCTTCGCCAGCGACAGCACGCCGAGGATGCGACGGACGCCGGCTGCTCCGTCATGCCGGTGGATGTGATCGCAGATGGTACTGACCGCTGGCCCAATGCGCATGGCCGCTTCGAGCAGCGCCACCCAACCGTATCTCGCTCTCACGTCTGGTATTTGCTCAGAGCATCACTGGCGGTTCACTTCGCGACCACGGGCCGCGCCACGTCGGGAATCGGAGGCAGCGTCGGTTCCGCTGGAATCGTGACCCGTTCCAGCCGTGGTCCCGCGATGTCCTTTCGTTTCGCGACTACACGCCAGGAGAAAGCGCCGGCCTGTGGATTCTCATCTTTGGCCTCGACGCTGAATCCCGTAGGTGTCCGCCGCGACACATAGAGAGCCTGGTGATTGCCGTACTCGGTCAGGAACACGTGGTAACTCGAGAGATCGACGAGCGCCGCGAAATCCGGATCGATCGTCACATCGGCCCGGCCGCAGTCCAGTCGCGCTTCACCGAAGTCCTCGAACCAGCTTTCGGGACTCTCCATGCAATAGAGGCGGCGATGTGATCCGTCGGGATGAGGCACCGCCGCGCTCTTTGCGCCCCCGACGACCGTGAAGCTGCCGCCGACGATGACGGGGCCGTACAGTGCGGCAGCGTAGGCGCCCGCGACGCCGTTGGTGGCACCGACGAGGGCCGCGGCCCCGGCGGCCGCTGTTGCACCGACCAGCCCGTGACCTTTGGCCGATAAGCCATACACGCCGAATCCGCCGGCACCAGGGCCCGGACCCGCATAGGTGGAGTTGTTCAAGCCGTAGATGGCAATCGTGTTCTGATCGGCGCCCTGCGTCACGCGACCCAGCATCGGATAGCCGCTCACGCTTTCACCGAGGACACCGCTTCCGGCAAAGCTCACACCGTGCACGCCGATAGCGCTGGACCCGCCCACGTAGGTATCGCCATACACTCCTGCGCCTGACGCTCCCGTCCTGGCGATCAGTCCGGCCCCGCTCCCTTCCGTGTACAGGGCTCGCCCGATCGTTCCGGCATTCGCGAAGACCTGGAAACCAATGCCGTTTGTGGCTGTGCAGGTAAGGCTGGTGGACCCCGAGGTCGAATTCGAGCTGCCGAGCACGACGTCGCCGTCGGTCCCAGCCTCGACCGGCTGCTCCGCGAGTTTCGCGATGAAGCCCGCGGCCAGCGCCGCCGCCGCGGCCAGGAGGCCACGACGCTTCATCGGTTGGTCGGACTGGATGATGGGTTTTGGCGCCGAAGTCTGGAATGCCTTCATGAAGCCTCCGAGCAGTCTGCGCTTATGGTTGATCGCGGCATTCTAGCAGTCAGTTCTTCCACTCGCTCGTGGCAATGAAGGCGATCAAGACCGCACGTCACGCCGAAGCTGAGTGACGTCGACGTCGCGAAGCGGCGGGCCACCGTCCTGGCGCTCATTGCCTCTTTGGAGCTGGTCGACATCGATGCGGCGGTGCTGAATCGCGCGGCGCAACCGATGCCGACCGAGCTCGGAACGCTCGACGCCATTCACGTGTCGACCGCCCTGCTCTGGAAAGAAGCGACCGGAACCGACTTGACCATGGCCACGCACGATGGTGCGCTGGCCCTCGGTGCCCACGCTCACGGATTGCGGGTCGTGGGTGTGAACCTGTAGGGATCCGATGGCGGGGTTGCCCGGGCTCGGAGGCGTGGGACTCGCGCCTTCAGCCACAGCGCCCGGGCTTCGAAGGCGATCCGTATGCCAGAGAGATCGAGACCGCCCGACACCGCGTGTCGCCCGACAGTCCCCATCATGCGGCGGAGCTCTGGCGCCGGTGAGGTCCTGGCCGGACCGATCGACGAGCGATCGAGCCGGGGCTCGTGACTGCGGGGCAGCCGCGTGCTGTCGCTCAGCAGTCGCGAGGCGAGTATCGCAGCCGGGCCGTCAGCCCCCGAACGCCGCGTTGATCCCCGCGCTGTCCGTGAATTCCCGGAAGCTGGCGACCTTGCCGTCGCGCAGCGTGAACACCATCGCGAAGTCCGCGTCGAAGCGCTTGCCGGTCGCCTTGGTGACGGCGCGGTAGTGGCCGAGCGCGACAACGGTGTTCCCCTGCGCCACGAACTCGCGCGGCTCGAACTGCTCGAAGTCCTCGCTCTCTCCGACGATCTTGAAGAACTCGGCCACGCTCGCCTTGCCCCGCCGCTCCCCCGCGAACGGCACGTGCCGGGCCGTCCCGAGGACGGGCCGCCACTGGATGTCGTCCGTCATGTAGCCGAGGAGCGTCGGGATGTCGCCGCGTCCGAACGCCGCGTAGGCGGCCTGCACGACTTTCGTGTTGTCAGCTTCCATCTCTGCCTCCAGCGACACCTACGGTCGCCGATGACGTCCGGATCTGTGCCTCGCTGGCGTGCCACTGACCGGCCCAGGCACGGGTCGTATCATTAGCATTGCCAACCTCTGTCACGGATCGTGATTTGCGTCACCGTGTCGACCACCACGGTCGTGAGGAACGACCACGGTGCCGGCTCTCGATCCTGTGGGGCTACGACGGCCGCTCGCCGTAACCGTAACGGTGTACAGACGTCCGTTGTGATCGCTGCCGTGACGAGAGGCTTGCAGCAAGACTGTAAACGAGTAGGCCCCTCCGGAGCCCAACGCCACCGCCCCGCTCGGCTGAATCTCACCGTATTCGTCGGCCACGGAGTAGCCTGCGGTTTCGACGGTGCAACCGGGATCCGTGGAAGTAATCGACCCAGAAATGGTGACTGGCACGAAGCTACCGTTCGGAGGCCATAGCGATGCCGGAGACGCCGACAGCGTAATCGCAGGAGGGTTCGTGCAGGAGAGCGGGAACGTCAGCAACACGCCTGCGGCGCCGTTTACCGGCGAGCCGCAGGGCTGGGTGATAGCACATAGCGAGGTCATGATGTCCGCCCTGCCATCCCCGTTCAAGTCAACCGCATTTGCAGAATTCGAGGTCTCTGATCCGCCGGAGCCGTAGGTCAGCAGCGGTTCGAACGTGCCGTCTCCGTTCCCGAGCAGAACTCCCACAGAGCCCTGAAGCCCACTCTCGTCGGCGCCGATCGCTACGACTGAATCGAGCTTGCCGTCGCCGTTCACGTCGCCGGCGGCGACGGCCCACGGATAGTGGCCGGTCAAGGGATATGTCACCACCGCCTGAAGCTCCCGGTTCCGGTGCCAATCAGAACGCCGAGCGTGGTGGAGTCCAGGTTGGCCGCAAGCAGGTCCGGGCTGCCGTCGCCGTTCACGTCGGCAATTGTGACGGACGACTGATATTCGTCACCGGAGGGGTACGCCACCGCAGACTGGAAGCTTCCGTCTCCATTGCCCTGCAGGACGCCCACCAGGTCCGTGCAATGGTATGGATACGAAATGCACGTATTTCCGATGATCAGATCGGATCTCTCGTCGGCATTCACGTCAGCAACCGCAATCGAATGGCCATATTCAGGGCCGACGCCGACGATCCGTGAAGGCTGAAAGGTCCCATCCCCGTTGCCCAGCAGCTCGCTCACTCCTCCGATCTGGTTCGCGACGACGACATCGAGACTGTGGTCACCATTCATGTCGGCAACGGCAAGCGACTGGCTGCCGTATCCTCCGGAGTCGTAGGTCGCCGCTGCCTGAAAGGTTCCATCGCCATTCCCCAGCAGCACGCTCACGGCTCCCTTGAGGCAGTTGTTAACGTCAGCACAGAAACTGACAACAATGAGATCCGGCTTGGCGTCGCCATTCAAGTCGCCGACGGCGACCGCGTTCGTCGAAGCCGCACCCGAACCGTAGGTGACGGCCGGCCGGAAGGTTCCGTCACCCGTGCCCAGCAGCACGCCGACAGATCCTGTCGGGCAGAAGAAATAGGGGCACGCATATGAATTGGCGATCACAAGATCAGCCTGCGCGTCGCCGTCGAGGTCGGCCACGGCCGTGCCGCCAGGCAGGTATCCGCCTGAATCGTAGGCAACGGCTGGTCTGAGCGCGGGCGGTGAGAGTTGAGTAAATTCTCCCGGCTGCACGATGAGCGCGACGACGATGAAAAGAAGTAAGCCGCGCATAGACGCCCTCATGTTCTCGGGACGTTCGGCGAATTTATAGCACGAGGCGCACCTCCGACACCTCAGCAGTACAGACAACGACGGGACGCCTCACCGCGCAAGACGCCGCGTTGATCCCCGCCGGTCCATGGATTCTCCACGAAGGTCGCGACCTTGCGATCGCGGGTGAACACGGTCGCGAAGTCCGCGTCGAAGTGCCGTCCCAAAAGAGCGACCGCCTTGAATCTAAGGACCCGCCACGTCATTCACTGACATGCAGCAGCCGACGCGGTCGCAAGAGGTTCGTCCACGCCAGACTAGTGCGGTAGTCGCTGACCGCGGCTGCGAGCGTCAGGAGTCGGCGGCCGCGATATCGAACTCGAGCCTGATCTCGTCCTTCACCCTGACGGTTCCGCCCGCGACGCGGATTGGCTGAATGCCGAAGTCGCGCTGCTTCAAGATCGTGCTCGCGCGATAGCGTCCCGTCTCGCGCACCGCGGGAAAGCGAACGTCACGGGTCACGCCGCGAATCGTCACCCGTCCCGAGACCGTCCAGCGGTTGTCGCCTGCCGGCTCGATCGCCGTCGATTCGAACACGATGGTCGGGAATTCGGCCGCGTCCAGCACCTCCGGACCCAGCATTCGGGTACGAACGTCGGCCTTCTTCTTCTCATCGAGATTCGGATCGACGACCGCGAGATCGCCCGCCTGTATGCGCAGGGCAATCTCCAGCGGCGGCGTGTCGGAGATCGTACCGCTCGCGATTGGCGCTCGAATGACGTGATCGTCCGCCAACGCGGAGAACAGTCCAGACTTGGAGACGAAGATCGTGACCGTGGAGTGGCGCACGTCGATCGGACGAGGCGCCGCGTGAACGTGCGCCATCGCGAGGATTCCGATCACCAGCGCGGCGGCGATTGATGAACGTCGGAGCTGCCCCATACCTCGGTACGACGCCGCGCGACGCGATCTGGTTTCGGCGCGGCACGATCGCTTCTTCGAACGCACACACGCTTTCCCGATCAGAAAGCCGCTTACCTGCGTTGAAACCCTGCCGTGCGTTCCGTGCGCGATTCGACGACGCCAATCACGAGGCACTCGCTTTGCTATGTCACTCGAGAGGCGCACGTGCTGCGCCCGGTTTCACCTGAAGGAGTGCATGAATGAATCGGTCATCAATGTTTCTGGCTGGCAGTCTTCTTCCGTTGGTTCTTACCATTTGCGCCTGCAGCTACAATTCACCCACCACGCCGAGCGGTGATGGCTCGCAGCCAGGCCCCGAGGGCGCCTCGATCTCGATCACCTCGTCCGGTCTGTCGTCGATGACCGTCTCGGTCAGTACGGGACAGTCGGTCACGTTCGTCAACAACGACACCGTCGCGCATCAGTTCGTCTCGACGCCGATTCCGACGTACTCGGACTGCCCGGCGATCAACCGTATCGGCACGTTACAGCCAGGCCAGAGCATGCAGACGGGTGCGCTGTCGACGGCACGCTCGTGCGGATTCCTGGATCTGCTGAATACGAACGACGCGCGTCTGCAGGGAACCATCAACGTGCAGTAACCAGGCTGCCGAAAGACGCGAGGCTGAAGGCAGAAGGCAGTCCCGGAATGCGCAGCGGTCTAACGCGGCAGCCCGATCTGGCTGTACACCGCGTTCACGACCGCGGCGGGCATGAACATGTCGACCAGCAGCTTCACGTTCAGCGTGATGATGATGATGGCGGTCGTCCACCCCAGCACCTTGATCCAGGTCGGGTTGACGAACTCTCCCATCTTCGCGCGTTCGCCGGTGAACCGCATCAGCGGCCAGACGGCGAAGCCGAGTTGCATCGACAGCACGACCTG
>DASWZV010000112.1:0-3081 GCA_036407095.1 Vicinamibacterales bacterium
AGGAGATGGCCGACGCGGCGGAGGACCGCCGAACCTTCGTCGCTCGGGCGTTCGAGGACTGCGGGCGACGGCTGTATCGGTACGCGCTGGTGATTCTGATGGATCGCCAGGACGCCGAGGACGTACTGCAACAGGCGTTCGCAGGGCTTCTGACAAGCCGGCGGATGCCGGCGGACGTCGAACTCTTTCTCCGCGTCGCGGTTCGCAACGCCGCGTTCTCCATGCTGCGGCGGCGACGGACGAGGCGCGAAGCGACCGATCAGATCCTGGTTCCGATCGCACACGAGTGCCCGGCGGAAGAGCGCGCGGCCCTGGAGCACGCGCTACGTCTCCTGCCGCCCGAACAGCGCGAAGTCGTGCACCTGCACGTCTACGAGGGAATGACCTTCCAGGAGATCGCGCGGTCGCTCGACCGGTCGATCAACACGGTGAGCGCGCGGTACCGGTACGCGTTGAACAGCATGAGGAAGACTCTTGGTTAATTTGGTGATTTGGTGATTTGGTGATTGATGGACGACCGCCAGCTCGAAGAACTGCTGCTCAGGTATCGACCGGCCGAACCGGCGACTGATCTGATCGCGCAGATCACCCAATCACCCAATCACCAAATCACCAAATCTGCCTGGCTTTGGTCGGCTGCGGCGGCGCTGTTCGTGGTTGCGGTGGCGCTTCACGGCGTGAGCTTCACGGCATCGCCGGATTACTCCCAGGCCGAGCGGCAGCGTGAGATTGCGGAGGTGACCGCGGCGCTCGGTGAAGGATCGCTCGATCACGGCGTTGCGGCGCTCATCGTGCAGCGCGAGCACGCTCGCGCGGAGCAGCAGCGATGACGCGCGCCGGGACTCGGATCCTCGCGATCGGCACGGTCGTCGTGCTGATTCCGCTGGCGCTTCACGGTGTCTGGGATCAGATTGAGGCAACGCGGCTGTCACGGCGGGTGCGCGAGATTCAACGGCACGGCGAGCCGGTGAATACAGCCGAGGACCGCCGCCCCCTGGACGGCGAGCAACAGCGCGATGCGTCGCGCCTGTACTTTGCTGCCGCGATTCTGTCGGTGCCGAAGTTTCCCACGAGGTTGCAGCCTGCGTCCACAGGGCAGGCGCTCCGCGGCAGCATGGCGACGCTGACGGAATTGGCCGGACGACCGGCCGCCGATGTGCGACGGGATCCCCGCCTGGCGGACCTGGAGGCAACGGTCGAATCCGTTCGGTCGGCGCTCTTGCTGCTCGACGAAGCGACCCCGCTCGACTTTCATCGATTCTCGCCGGACTCTCCCGCGTATTCGCTGCTCACCAGCGACCTGATTCGCCTGGCGACGGTCAACTCGCTTCGCACGAGCGTGCTCGCGCTGCGTGGCGACATCGACCAGGCGGCATCGTCACACCTGGCGTCGGTGCGGCTGCTGCGAACCTTGACAGGGATGGCTGGCTCCTTCACTCCTCGCACGACGGATGCGCTCGCGTTGCTCATTGCGCGCGGCTCGCCGGATGAGTCCGCCCTGCGCACGCTTCAACAGGCGTACGCTCACGCCGCCGAAAACGATGGTCTTGCGGACGCGCTGATCGATCGACGCGCGACGATGCTCGAATCCGCCTGGCCGCACAGCTACGGCAGGGCGTCCTGGGTCCAGCGCCTCGAGATCGACGGCCTCCGCAGACGCGGGTTCGATCCGGTGTGGTTTCTCCTTCGTCCGTGGCTGACGCATTCGTTCATCGCGATGATCGATACCTTTCAGGCCGAGATCGGCATTGCGCGACAGCCGTGGCCGCAGAAGTACGAGGCGGTGAACAGGCTCCGACAGCAGTTCCCAGAAGGGCCTCGGCAGCCTTTTGGATCGATGAGTGTCAGTCGTTTTGGAATTCCCCTGCAGTTTACTGTGCCGCAGTGGACGCAGGGGTTCGTGCGCTACGCCACGGCGGCCGGCGAGCGGCTCGCGCTGAATCGCGCGGCCGTGGCGGTCCTGGGCGTCGAGCTCTTTCGACGCACCCATGGTGGGACGCTCCCACAGATGCTGGATGGCGGCGTGCTCGATCCGTTCACCGGCAGGCCCCTGAAGTACGCGCGATCAGATACCTCGTACACCGTCTACAGCGTCGGCCCCGATCAGCACGACGACGGGGGAGAGGTCGGAGAGGGGCGAGGCGCCCGCGATCGTGGCATCCGCGTGGCGCTCGGGCGGTAGACGGTGGACGGTGAACGTCTGATGATCCACCCCGTCCCCGGGATCCGGGATAAGGGATCCGGGATGAGGGATAGGGGATGAGCGATTCGCCTTAGCCTCGCTTGAGCCACCGTTTGCCGTGGATGCTGAAATCCACGAGATCGTCGGCCGACAGGTTCGAGAAGCCGTGCGCCTTCAGGTCGCGCACGAGGTCCGCGTCCACGCCGTGAATCCGGAACTGCACCAGGCGTTCGACGCCGACGCCGCCGTAGCCGACGTCGCGCATCTGCTTGATGTATTCGGGCGTGACCCCGTGGATGCGCATCTTCACGAGATCGTCGAGCGGCACTGACTTGTAGCCCAGGTCCGACATCTCCTTGATGAACTCGGCCGTCACGCCGTGGATGCGCAGCTTGACGAGATCATCGATCGGCACGTTCTTGTATCCGAGGTCCGACAGCGACTTGACGAATTCCGGCGACACGCCGTGGATGCGCATCCGGACGAAGTCGTCGAGGGGCACCGACTTGTAGCCGAGATCGCTGATCGACTTGATGAACTCCGGGGTCACGCCGTGGATGCGGAGCTTGACCAGGGTGTCGATGTTGAGATCCTTGTAGCCGAGGGCCTGCATCTCGCGGACGAACTCCGGCGTCACGCCGTGAATCCGCATCTTGACCAGGTCGTCCACCGTCGGCTGGCCCAGCCCTTCCTTCTTGACCTCCTGCGCGAAGGCGGGCGTCGCGCCGTGAATGCGCGTCTTCACCAGATCGTCGACACCCAACGTGTAGCCCGCATTGCGGTAGCCGGCCACGTACTCGCCATCCACGCCGTGAATCTTCATCTTCACGAGGTCGCCTGCCGCGACGTTGCGCACTCCTTCGCGCTGCAGCCCCTGCACGTAGGCGCGGCTGACGTCG